>NZ_JBITJI010000001.1:704976-1229102 GCF_044459885.1 Nocardia sp. NPDC050175 | reverse complement strand
GGTTAAGGCCCCCCACAGACCATGGGGTTGATAGGCCAGAACTGGAAGCTCGGTAACGGGTGTAGGTGACTGGTACTAATCGGCCGAGGACTTACCAACAAAGAAGCTACGCGTCCACTGTGCAGTATCTGAAACAACACACAGACACTGCGGCAGACACCTGAGTCTGCGAATTCCCCATCCTGTGGGGGTTTGCCGACCTGTTGGTGTCAGCGCTGCTGTGGATAGTTTCATAGAGTTACGGCGGCAATAGCGGTAGGGAAACGCCCGGTCCCATTCCGAACCCGGAAGCTAAGCTTGCCAGCGCCGATGGTACTGCACTCGACAGGGTGTGGGAGAGTAGGACACCGCCGGAACATCCTTCGCGATAGGGGACCCAGATTCTGGGTCCCCTATCGTCGTTTCAGCACATTGTGATGCTGCCGTGTCAGGCCCCCACCAAGACACGTGATTGAATTTGTGGGGCCCCGACCACTCTTGCGGACCTCAGAAAGGGATCACCGTGTCGGAACAGAACGACGACCGGAAGTCCTCCCCGCGCGGCGAGGGATCCGATCGCCCAGCTCAGGGCAGCGGTGGTGCCGGCAACGACTCCGCCAAGAACCGCCCCGACCGCGAAAGCGGCCAGCGCGGCGGCTTCAAACGAAACAACGACTCCAGCTCCGGCGGCGCAGACCGTCGCGGCGACGCAGGCGGACGCAGCGGATTCGGCCAGCGCGGCGACTCGGCCCAGCGCGGCAATTCCAGCGACCGTCCCAGCTCCGGCGACCGAGGCGGCTTCAACCGCAGCGGCGATTCGAGCTCGCGCGGTAGCGCAGGCGACCGCGGCGGCTTCAACAACCGTGGCGATTCCGGCAGCTCTAACCGCGGTGGCGATTCGGACAACCGCAGTGGCGGCGACCGTGGTGGTTTCAACCGCGGCGGTGATTCAGGCGCCCGTGGCGGCTTCAAACGTAGCGGTGACTCGACCGGGCGCAGCGATTCCAGCCGCGGAAGTTCCAGCGAGAGTGGCGGTTTCAAACGCGGCAGTGACTCGGGCGATCGCGGCGGTTTCAACCGCAGCGGTGGTTCCAGTGACCGTGGTGGTTTCAATCGCAGTGGCGATTCGGGCAGTCGTGGCGGTTTCAACCGCAGCGACTCCAACGATCGCGGCGGCGCTAACCGCGACAATGCTTCGGGGGAGCGCGGCGGTTTCAAGCGCGGTGGCGACTCGACCGGACGCAGCGATTCCAACCGTGGAAGTTCCAGTGACCGTGGCGGTTTCAATCGCGGCAGCGATTCGGGCGACCGTAGCGGCTCCAGCCGTGACAGTGCCTCCGGTGATCGTGGTGGTTTCAACCGCAGCGGGTCCAGTGACCGTGGCGGTTTCAACCGCGGCAGCGATTCGGGCGATCGTGGTGGTTTTAACCGTGGCAGTGGTTCCGGTGACCGTAGCGGTTCCAGCCGTGACAGTGCCTCCGGTGATCGTGGTGGTTTCAACCGCAGCGGCGGGTCTGCCGATCGTGGCGGTTTCAACCGTGGCAGTGACTCGGGCGATCGCGGTGGTTTCAACCGCAGCGGTGGCTCAGGTGACCGTGGTGGATTCAATCGTGGTGGCGACTCGGGTGGCCGTTCCGACTCCGGTGATCGTGGTGGGTTCAAGCGTGGCGGCGATTCTGGTCGTGGCGGGTTTGATCGCAGCAGCGATTCGCGGGGGAACGGGCCGGATGATCGGCGTCGTGGGGGCGAAGGTGCTCGCAGTGGTGTGGGTGGTGATCGGTCGCAGGATCGGCGTCCGCCGCGTCCCGAGGAGCCCGATCTTCCCGATGACGTGCAGCCGGCCGACTTGGAGCCCGCTGTCCGTCGCGACCTGCTGAGCCTGGACAAGTCGAACGCGGAAGCCGTGGCCCGCCATCTGGTGATGGCCGCCAAGCTGATCGATGACGATCCACGCCTGGCCCTCGCGCACGCCCGTGCCGCTCGGCAACGCGCGGGCCGCATCGCCGTGGTTCGCGAAACCGCGGGCGTCACCGCCTATCACGCGGGCGAATGGGCCGAAGCACTCTCCGAGCTGCGTACCGCCCGCCGCATGTCCGGCGGTTCCGGCCTGCTCGCGGTCATGGCCGACTGCGAACGCGGTCTCGGCCGTCCCGAACGCGCCATCGAACTCGGCCGCAGCGACGAGGCCCGTGCCCTCACCGGCGACGAAGCCACCGAACTGCGCATCGTGGTCGCCGGTGCCCGAATGGACCTCGGCGAATACGACCAAGCCGTCGTCACCCTGCAGACGTCCGAACTGGACCCGTCCCGCACGGGTTCCGCCGCGGCGCGCCTCTTCTACGCCTACGCCGACGCTCTCGTCGCCGCGGGCCGCACCGACGAGGGCCTGACCTGGTTCCTCAACTCGGCCTCCGCCGACCTCGACGGCGAAACCGACGCAGAAGAACGCGCCGAAGAACTCACCGGCGGCACCCGTCCCGCCGACGACCTCGAGCTGTAGCCGGTGACTACGGCCTGTCCGGCGAATCTCTTCGGGCAGGCCGTAGTTCCGAGGCCGGCCTCGACGGCGAAACCGACGCAGAAGAACTCGCCGAAGAGCTCACCGGCGGTACCCACCCCACTGACGACCTCGAGCTTTACCGGTGACTACGGCCCGTCCGGCGAATCTCCGGACAGGCCGCAGTCTTGAGGATGGCTCAGCGCTTGAGCGTGAAGGTGAAATCGCCCGAGAGCTTGCCGCTGAGCCGGACTGACGGAACGAGACTGACGAGGGCCTGACCTGGTTCCTCAACGCCGCCTCCGCCGGACCTCGACGGCGAAATCGACGCAGAAGAGCGCGTCGAAGAACTGACCGGCGGTACCCACCCCGCCGACGACCTCGAGCTGTAGCCGGTGACTACGGCCTGTCCGGCGAATCTCCGGACAAGGCCGCAGTCTTGAGGATGGCTCAGCGCTTGAGCGTGAAGGTGAAATCGCCCGAGAGCTTGCCGCTCAGCCGGACTGCCGAAACGAGACTGCCCTTGGCGAGCAGTCGCTCGACTTCGGCTCGCGAAAAGCCGAAGCCTTCGGCGATCAGTCGTACCGGCCGGACCGGGATCCGCGCCGCGAAGCCGACCGAGACGTCGACCGCCTCGTCCGCCGGCTGATCCGATCCGCCGGTGTCGAGGCGCCAGGTGTTGTCCCAGTCGAGGGCGATGTGATTGCGGCGCTGCACGATTGGATCCTGGAGCAGCTCAGCTGTCAGGCCAGGGTCGTTGTCATGCAGCCGGTCCAGCAGCTCAGGTCGGATGGAACGGACATGCATTCGATCCAGGATCGTGAGCTTCGTAGTTTCTCCGCACCCGATGCAGAGCGCGAGGAGCCAGGCGTCGATGAGCTTGTGGTTGGCGTTGACGCGAAATTTGCCACTGGCTCGGAAACGCTCGGACGAGCACGCGTGACAGCGGCGGCGAACAAGTGGCAGGCAGGTGGGTACGACCACCCAGTTTTCGAGCATAGAAGTACACCGGTTTCAGTGAGAGGTGAGCAGCACAAAGCAGCGCGGCGCACATGTGCGGCGCTTCAGTGCTGGGGAGGTCTCACAGGGTGTACAGCGGAATGTCCTCGGCTAGACGGCTCGGTTCGTCAGCACGGTAATGGCACACAGCGGCGCTGTTCCACTGATTTTCGAGCGCGTCGCCGCAAGCGAGATCAGGACCGAAGCGTGCTGACCAGTCTCTTGGCTTGTCCGGCCACTCACCGGGATTCGTTGTGCCCGTTGATCTCTTCGACCGAATGCCCAACTATGGTTGGGCGGACCGCGTAGTGTTCGTGGCGCGAAATCGCTACGGGTGTGCTGACTTCGGGTCGGCGACGCGGTATGGGTCGGGGACACATTACGGGACTGTCTGATTTCAAGGAGATGCACGATGAGTTGTATTCGGGTCACTGTATTCGTCGGCTTGGCCGCCGCGGCGCTGACTGCGATGGGCACCGTTTCGGCTAACGCCGAGCCGTCCAACTACGGCGATCAGGCCAAGAAGGCCTGCGCCGACGCGGGCTTCGAATACACCGAAAGCATCAACCTGCCCGGCGGCGTCTCCGCCAAGGCGACCTGCCACAAGCCCGGTGAAGACGTGGTTCAGTTCGTCCCGATGCCGAAGGACACGGACTGCTCCCTCCCCGGCATCATGTCGCCGAAGGCAGGCAAGGCCGACGGCCAGGGCAACTGCGTCACTGGTTAATACACGAGACATGCCCAGCGGGACATGAGGGCGGCGAATCGAGAGAGGAGCCGCCGTCATGTCCCGTTCGTCGTTGTTGGGCACCTTGGGCTGTCGCGAAACACCAGATGTTGTCCGCTGCGGCATATGTGAGCATGCGCGGGTGGGTCGGTGCCATGCGTTTCCTGTCGGACTGCTGGCGTAGTGTTCGGATGTCTCGGACCGGCCGAAGCCACTGCCTCGGCGTGGTGGCAGGCGTCCGGCGGATGCAAAGTTCGGCGCTGTACAGGGCAACGATATGGAAGACATGAGGAACATGCGGGGTGCCGGAGTTGGAGACTTTGGATAAGTCGGCGCGGAGGGAGCGCCTACGAGATCGCTATGAGGCCTTGCTGTTGGATCTGGACGGCACCTTGTATCGCGGCGACGCGGTGATCGAGGGTGCGCCGGAGGCGTTGGTCGATGACGGGGCCGCGCAGCGGCTGATGTATGTCACGAACAACGCGAGCAGGGGACCGGAGACGGTTGCTGCGCATCTCACCGAACTCGGTTTCCGCGCGACCACCGATGAAGTGGTGACGAGCGCGCAGGCCGCTGCGCGGCTGCTGGCCGAACAGCTGGAGCCGGGGGCGACCGTGCTGATCATCGGCTCCGATGACCTGGCCGCCGAGGTGACTGCGGTGGGTCTGCACCCCATCCGCCGCTTCGACGACACGCCGCCCGCCGCTGTCGTACAAGGACATTCACCGCAGACCTGCTGGGCCGACCTCGCGGAAGCGGCCTACGCCCTGCGCGCGGACGCACTGTGGGTCGCGGCCAATACCGACAAGACCCTGCCGAACGAGCGCGGCCTCGCGCCGGGCAACGGATCGATGGTCGCGGCCTTGCGCACTGCCTCCGATCGCGAACCGATCGTCGCGGGAAAGCCCTACGCACCTCTGCTCGAAGACGCCCTCGTGCGCGCCGGAACCCGCAGTGCCCTGGTCGTCGGCGATCGCCTCGACACCGACATCGAAGGCGCGAACACCGTCGGCCTCGAATCACTGCTGGTCCTGACCGGCGTCAGCACCCTCGACGAGCTGAAAGATGCCGCCGCCGAGTCCATCCCCACCTACGTCGCCGAGTCACTGGATGCGCTCAACTATCCACCGATACCCGCCGAAACGGACGTCGACCCGAGCGACCTCGCCGCGCACCTGGCCGACCGGTTGCGGCGCAACCCGGGACGAGCCGTGACGGTACGCGCGTCTGGTTCGGAAATCCGATAGCGTTGACGCCACGATGACTATTCCCATGCCCCGCCCCACCGGCCCAGGTATGCCCGGCGCGAACGGCCCTCGCCCGGGGGCCCCGCTGCCCGGCCAGCATCTGCCTGGCGGACCAGGGCACCCGCAGCCGGCCGACCCGGAGCGCATCCGCAGCGAGATCGACGCCCTGCTCACCGAACTCGCGACGCGCACCAGCTGGCCCGGCTCACCCACCGCGGCCGAGGGCGCCGAATCCGGCACGGACATCACCCGCCGCGCCCGCATCCTGGAGCAGGCGCACGACGTGCTCGTGCAGGCACTGGCCACGGTGGACAAGATCTGAGGTGGCCAGACGCGCGCGCGTGGACGCCGAACTGGTTCGCCGCGGATTGGCGAGATCGCGGGAACACGCGGTCGAGCTGATCGGGGCCGGTCGCGTCCTGATAGCTGGAACGGTCGCCGTGAAACCGGCGACCGCCGTCGAGGCGGGCACACCGCTGCTGGTCCGTGAGCAGCCCGACGAGGTGTCCTGGGCCTCTCGCGGCGCACACAAGCTGCTCGGCGCACTGGAGGCCTTCGAGCCCGCCGGGCTGACCATCGCGGGTAAGCGCTGCCTCGACGCGGGTGCGTCGACCGGCGGCTTCACCGATGTGCTGCTGTCGCGCGCGGCCCGCGAGGTGATCGCGGTGGACGTCGGCTACGGCCAGCTGATCTGGCGGCTGCAGAACGACGACCGGGTGCGGGTGGTAGATCGCACCAACGTGCGCAACATCACCACCGAAACCATCGGCGGCACAGTCGAACTGGTCGTCGGTGACCTGTCCTTCATCTCCCTCGGCCTGGTGCTGCCCGCGCTGGCCGCGTGCACCGCGCCGGGTGGTGACCTGCTGCCGATGGTGAAACCCCAGTTCGAGGTCGGCAAGGACCGTGTCGGCACCGGTGGCGTGGTGCGTGACCCGGCGTTGCGCGCCGAGGCGGTCCGCGATGTCGCGACCGCGGCGGCGGCGCTCGGCCTGCGCACCGAGGCCGTAGTGGCGAGCCCGTTGCCGGGCCCGTCGGGCAATGTCGAATACTTCGTATGGTTGCGCAAGGACGGGCAGCCGGTGGACGACGGTGAGCGAGTCGCTGCTCTCGTCGAGCGTGCGGTTGAGGAGGGTCCACAGTGAACGCGACCAGGTCCGGTGGCCGAGAGATCCTGCTGGTGGCACATCCGGGCCGGGCGGAGATCATCGAGACCGCCCATCGGGTGGCGAAGATCTTTGCGGATGCGGGCATCTGCCTGCGGGTGCTGGCCGACGAGGCCGTCGATACTCGGTTCGAGGCCGCGGCGGGCGGCTATCCGGTGCGCGTGGTCGAGCACGGTCCGGAGGCCGCCGTCGGCTGCGAGCTGGCGCTGGTACTCGGCGGCGACGGCACCTTCCTGCGTGCCGCGGAACTGGCCCGCCCGGCGGGCGTGCCCGTGCTGGGAATCAACCTGGGCCGCATCGGTTTTCTGACCGAGGCCGAGGCCGAGAACCTGGATGACGCGCTGGCACACGTGGTTCGGGGCGACTACCGCATCGAGGACCGGATGACCATCGACGTGACCGTCCGGGTGGACGACGAGGTGGTGCAGACCGGTTGGGCGTTGAACGAGGCAAGCATCGAAAACGCCTCGCGGATAGGCGTACTGGAGCTGGTGCTGGAGGTGGACGGGCGGCCGGTGTCGTCGTTCGGCTGCGACGGCATCCTGATCTCCACTCCCACCGGTTCCACCGCGTACGCATTTTCCGCCGGCGGGCCGGTGGTGTGGCCGGAACTCGAAGCGCTGCTGGTGGTTCCGAGTAATGCGCACGCGTTGTTCGCGCGGCCGCTGGTGACCAGTCCGGCCTCGCGGATCGCGGTGGAATGCGCGGCGACCGGACACGATGCGATAGTTTTCCTGGATGGCAGGCGCACCGTCGAACTGCCGCGCGGCAGCAGGTTGGAAGCGGTCCGCGGTGCTCAGCCGGTGCGCTGGGTGCGGATCGACTCCGCGCCGTTCGCGGACCGGATGGTGCGCAAGTTCCAATTGCCCGTGACAGGCTGGCGTGGCCGACGGCGGACGGAGAGCAGCCCGGGGACGGCAGCCGGCGGAGCCGGCGGGGTGGGTGAGGACCAGTGCTGACAGAGATCAGGATTGATGGCCTTGGCGTTATTTCTACGGCCACTGCGCAATTCCATGAGGGTCTCACTGTTCTTACCGGCGAGACCGGTGCGGGCAAGACCATGGTGGTCACCAGCCTGCACCTGCTGAGCGGTGCCAGGGCCGACGCGGGCCGGGTTCGGCTCGGTGCCGATCGTGCCGTCGTGGAGGGCCGATTCACCGTCGACGACGTGAACGACGCTGCCCGCGCGGAAGTGGCGCAGGTGCTGGAATCGGCTGCGGCAGTACAGGATGACGATGGCAGCATCATCGCGATCCGCACGGTCGGCAGCGATGGTCGTTCCCGCGCGCATCTGGGTGGGCGTGGTGTACCGGCTTCGGTGCTCGCCGATTTCACCGCGTCGCTGCTCACGGTGCACGGCCAGAACGATCAGCTGCGCTTGCAGCGCCCTGATCAGCAGTTGTCCGCGCTGGACCAGTTCGCGGTCGAGACCGTCGGGCCGCTGCTGCGCAAATACACTGTGCAGCGCCGCTCCTGGCTGGATGCCCGCACCGAACTGCTCGAACGGACCGCGCGCAGTAGGGAATTGGCGCAGGAGGCGGACCGGCTGCAGCATTCGCTGTCCGAAATCGACGCCATCGCACCGGAACCCGGTGAGGACGTGCGCATCGTCGACGAGGTGCGCAGGCTCAGCGATCTCGATTCGCTGCGCGAGGGCGCGACGACCGCGCACGACGCGCTCGCCGGGCCTGTCGATTCGCCCGAAGAGGGTTCGGGCGCACTGGAATTGCTCGGTGCCGCGCTGGCCCGGATCGACTCGGCCGACGATCCCGCGCTGACCGCGCTCGGTCCCCGGCTCGGCGAGGCCATCGCGGTGGTGGTGGATCTGACCACCGAACTCAGCGGCTACCTTTCGGATCTGCCGTCCGATCCCGGTGCCCTCGACTCGCTGCTCACCCGCCAGGCCGAGCTCAAATCACTGACGCGCAAGTACGCGCCCGACATCGACGGCGTGATTGCCTGGGCCGAGGACGCCCGCACCAAACTCGGCTCGCTCGACGTCTCCGAGGAAACCCTGGCCGCGTTGGCCGCCGAGGTCGATATCGCGGCCGAGCGGGTCCGGGAGGCGGCGCGCAAGCTGAGTGCTGCGCGCAAGAAGGCCGCGGGCAAGCTCGGGTCGGCGGTGAGCGCCGAATTGGGCGGTCTGGCCATGGGTAAGGCCAGGCTCGAGGTCGAGGTGCGGCCGATGCCCGCGGGACCGCAGGACTCCGCGCCGCTGACCATCGACGGAAAAGACGTGCACGCCGGGTCTTCCGGCATCGACGAGGTGGAGTTCCGGTTGTCCGCGCACTCGGGTGCGCAGTCACTTCCGTTGAGCAAGAGCGCCTCCGGTGGTGAACTCTCCCGGGTGATGCTCGCCCTCGAGGTCGTGCTCGCCAGCTCCGATCACGGCGCGACCATGGTGTTCGACGAGGTCGACGCCGGCGTCGGCGGGCGGGCGGCGGTCGAGATCGGCCGCAGGCTGGCCCGCCTGGCCCGCACCCACCAGGTCATCGTGGTCACCCACCTGCCCCAGGTCGCCGCCTTCGCCGACACCCACCTGGTGGTCGACAAGTCCGACGACGGCAAGGGCAAGGTCAACAGCGGCGTACACGCCCTCACCAAGGACGAGCGCGTCATCGAATTGGCCCGCATGCTGGCCGGTCTCGACGACACCGAAACCGGCCGAGCCCACGCCGAGGAACTCCTCGACCTCGCCCGCACCGAAAAGTCCGGCGCGACCGTCTAACACGTCCCACAGCCGCACGCCTTCTGACATACGCACGCGTGTCAGGGCGGCGAGTCTGCGTGCGGGGGATCAGAAGTCGTGCGGCTGCGGGTGGTGTGTCGGCCGAACTAGCGCACGGCCTTCTGGGCGGCCTTGATGAACTGGGTGATGAGGTTCTTCAGGCCGAACTCGAGGACCTTGGCGGGCACGGGGAGGCTGGGCTCGGACTCCATTGTGTAGGAGACCAGGGTGCCGTTGTCGGCGTCGGTGAAGGTCACCACGCCGACGTGCCGCTTCACCGGGGCACCCTTGACGATCTTGTATTCCATCCGCTCACCGGGCACCAGCTTGGTGATCTCCTCGGTGACGCCGACCGGGCCGACCCCGAGCAGATGCTGCGCGCCGACCCCTTCACGCTCGGTGAGCCCGGGCTTGGTCAGCTTGACCTGGATCGGAAGGTACGGGCTGATGCTCTCGCGGTCGGCGAAGAGCCGATACACCACATCGCGCGGGGCGGCGATGACGGCGTCGACAGTCGTGCTGGCCATGGGGTCTCCTCTTCGAGTTACCTGTGACGGGCAGCATATAGGTATCACCTTGGAGAGCCCTCAGCCGATGTAACCGGTGTCACAGACAGTTGCCTCGACGTATCGTCGACTACCTCGCGTCGTGGATGACCGTACGAAGTCAGTCGCGCTCTTGGCCGAGGCTGATGCCGCGGGTGGCGAGCCAGGGGAGGGGGTCGATGCGGTTGGTGCCGTTGAGCCAGACCTCGAAGTGGCAGTGCGGGCCGGTGGCCTCGCCGCGGTTGCCGACGGTGGCGATCTGGTCGCCCGCCATTACGCGTTGGCCGACGTTGACCAGTGAGGTGTTGATGTGGCCGTACACGGTGATGGTGCCGTCGTCGCCGAGCAGTCGCACCCACATGCCGAAGCCCTCGGCCGGGCCCGAGCTGATGACGGTGCCGTCCTCCACCGCGACGATCGGGGTGCCGATGGGTGCGGCGACGTCTACGCCGGGGTGCAGTGCGCCCCAGCGCATTCCGTAGCCGGAGGTGAAGGTGCCGGAGGTGAACTTCATGAACAGCGGGCGCAGTTTCGCGGCGGCCTCGGCGGATATTTCGTCGGCGACCTTGCTGCCGTTGCTGAGGATGTCGCTGAATTGGCCGAGGTCGACGGGTCCTTCGTCGAGCAGTCCCGGCTCGGCGGCGGCCGGTTCCATGGTCTGAGCCTGCGGTTGGCCGAGCGCCATGGGGGCCACGGCTTCCACGGGTGGCTTGTCGTTGCTGGTCGATAAGTTCTGTCCGGCGGCGACGAGCGCACCGGCGGCAACCGCGATGATGGCGGCGCGGCCCTTCAGCGCGGCGGGCGGTGCGGGCATCCGATGCTTGCCACCGCGGCGCTTGGGTCGAACCGGAAGGTCGGCGACGGGGGATGGCTGCGGATCTGCCAGGGGGCGCGGGTCGGCCGATCGCGCCCAGTCGTCACTCGACTGTGCCCACGACTCCTCGGCCTGCCACGAATTGTCCGGCTGCGGCGGTTGATCGGCGGCCTGCCACGAATCGCGGGGCCGCGTCCGCTGGTCGGTGGACGGCCAGGAATTGCCCGGCCGCGTCCGTCGATCCGTGGACGGCCACGAATTGCCTTGCCGCGTCCGCTGATCCGCTGACGGCCGCCGATCGCTCGACCGTGCCCGCTGATCATCCATCGACGGCCACTGGTCCGCGGGCCGCGCCCACTGATCATCCGCAGCCCACTGATCCTCGGCCGCCCACTGCTCATCCGACGACCACGAGTCATCCAGCGGCGGCCACGAATCGGCCCGCCCCGGCGAGTAGCCATAACTTTGCTGACCGCTGTCCGAATCGCGCAGATCGGCCACAAATCGCCGATCGGCATCGAGAGTCCGGTGCCTGCTCATCGAATCGACCGCATTTGTCGGCAATGTCCAGAACCTGGCGAAATCGGAGAAATGTCTGGTCTTCGGCGCAAAAGCCCGGTCTCCCTGGCTATTTCGAGGCACATCACGCAGTCGTCCTTTGTCACGTCTCGTCGAACTGTCGTCGGGGCTGGTCGACGGTAACGAAACGGTAGCGGTCCTGCTCGCCGGACGCGCGCGATAGCGGCCATTATGTGACGCCCGCCACGTTTGACGCGCCGCACTGAGTTCTTCCGCGTGTCGTGCATCGTGTCACTGTTGTCACAGTGATGTATGTGGTAGGCCGACGGCGCGCCTCCACCAACGGTTGAGGGTTTGCGGGCAGCATCGGGGCCATGAAGATGCTGGCGTTGTTGTCGAGGAACACCGAAACGCTGCCCGGCCTCTCCGGGATAGCCCGGGTGGATCGCAACACCCGGCGCCTGCTGAAACGGGTCGGACCAGGCGATGTCGTCGTGCTCGACGAGATGGACCTGGATCGGCTCACCGCCGATCGGCTGGTCGAGGCGGGGGTGGTCGCGGTGATCAACACCTCGCCGTCGATCTCCGGCCGCTATCCCAATCTCGGCCCGGAAGTGCTGGTGGCGAACAACATCCTGCTGCTGGACACGGTGAGCTCGGATGCGTTCAGCAAGATCAAGGATGGCGTCAAGGTCCGCATCGACGAGGGTGTCGTCTATGCCGACAAGGTGATCAAGAAGGAGCCCGAGGTCCTGGTCAAGGGCATCGAGCTCACCGATTCCGATATCGCCGAGCGGATGATCGAGGCCCGCAACGGGCTGGCCGACCACCTCGAGGCGTTCGCGGGCAACACCATCGAGTTCATCCGCACCGAGAGCGCGCTGCTGATCGACGGCATCGGCGTGCCGGAGCTGGAACTGTCGATGAAGCACCGGCACGTGGTCGTGGTGGCCGACGGCCCCGATCACGCCGAGGACCTCAAGCGGCTCAAGCCGTTCATCAAGGAGTACGTGCCGATCATGGTCGGCGTCGGCCGCGGCGCGGACACCCTGATGAAGCAGGGCTACCGGCCCGACCTCATCGTCGGCGACCCGGACGAGATCACCAGCGCCACCTTGAAATGCGGCGCCGAGGTGATCCTGCCCGCCGACACCGACGGCCACGCCAAGGGCCTGGAACGCATCCAGGACCTCGGCATCGGCGCGACCACCTTCCCGTCCTCCGGCGCACCCGCCGACCTGGCGCTGCTGCTGGCACACCACCACGGCGCGTCGCTGATCGTCACCGCGGGCGCCGCCGCCACCCTCGACGACTTCTTCGACCGCAGCCGCCGGGAGAGCAACCCGGCGACCTTCCTCACCCGCCTCAAGCTCGGCACCAAGCTGATGGACGCCAAGGCCGTCGCCACGCTGTACCGAAACCGGGTCTCCGGCATCGGCATCGCACTGGTGGTGCTCGCCGCCCTGATCGCGGTGATCGTGGTGCTGCTCGCCTCCAACACCGGCACCGACGCCATGGCCTGGGCCACCGACACCTGGGACCGGTTCGCGCTGTGGGCGCAGGGCCTCGTCGGTGCGGGCGATAAATGACCAAGGGAGAACGATGATCTCGTTACGTCAGCACGCCGTTTCGATCGTGGCGATCTTCCTGGCCCTCGCCATCGGCGTGGTGCTCGGCTCGCAGACGCTGGCGGCGGATCTGCTGTCCGGGCTACGCGCGGACAAATCGGATCTGCGTCAACAGGTCGACACGGTCTCGGACCAGAACCGGCGCCTCACCGATCAGCTCAACGCGGCCGACCGCTTCATCGCGGGCGCCGCGGGCCGCATCCTCGGCGGCACCCTGACCGATCGCACCGTCGCGGTGTTCACCACCCCCGACGCCGATCCCGCCGACATCGAGGGCGTGACCAAGTCCCTCGAAACCTCCGGCGCCACCATCACCGGCCGCATCTCGCTCACCGACGCCTTCGTCGACGCCACCGAGGGCGACCGGATGCGCACCACGGTCACCAACGTCATCCCCGCCGGCGCCCAATTGCGCACCGGCGCAGTCGATCAGGGCAGCATGGCCGGCGACCTCCTCGGCATGGTCATGCTGCTCGATCCGGCCAACGGGCAAACCCGCGGCACCCCACAGGAACTCGGCCTGGTCCTGGAAACGTTGCGCGGCGGCGGCTTCCTCGCCTATGGCGACACCCCGGTCCGCCCGGCCCAATCGGCGGTCGTGATCACCGGCAACGGGGCGAAGTCCGGCGAGAACAGTCAGGGCGCGAACATCGCGCGCTTCGCCGGTGCCTTGCGCGGACGCGGCGCGGGTGTCGTACTCGCCGGACGCTCCGGCGCGGCCGAGAACCCAGGACCACTCGCCATCGTCCGTTCCGACGGCCCGCTGGCCACCTCCGTGAGCACCGTCGACAACCTCGACCGCGAGATCGGCCGCGTCACCACCGTGCTCGCACTGAGCGAGCAACTGAACGGCGGCACCGGCCGATACGGCACCGGCGAGAAGGCGACCTCCCTCACATTGGCGTCCGCGCCGCGATAGACGCATGTGCACAAAGCAGTGCCTCGCAAATCTCACCCGACCACAACGCGCGAGTTCTGCGAGCGCCGGTCGCGGCCCGTCTCGCTGCCCAGTGGCCGAAGCGCATGCGCCGCAGGCGCGAGTCTCGGCCGCTCGGCAGCGAGACACCAGGGGGCCGCGACCCCGCCGCGCCCGCGCGGCATATACACAGCAAACGTGCGTGGCGTTAGAACTGGACGCCTGATCCGTGTTACCGTGAAGACCCGTGGGTCATACACGGAATCAGGCGCGAACGGCCACGAAGCACATCTTCGTCAGCGGTGGAGTCGCCTCCTCATTGGGTAAAGGTCTTACCGCCTCCAGCCTCGGTCAGCTGTTGACGGCGCGTGGACTGCGCGTCACGATGCAGAAACTCGACCCGTATTTGAACGTCGATCCCGGCACCATGAACCCCTTCCAGCATGGAGAGGTTTTCGTGACGGAGGACGGGGCCGAGACCGATCTGGATGTCGGTCACTACGAGCGGTTCCTCGACAGGGACCTGACCCGGGACGCGAATGTCACGACCGGGCAAATCTATTCGACAGTCATCGCCAAGGAACGTCGCGGCGAGTATCTCGGTGACACGGTGCAGGTGATCCCGCACATCACCGACGAGATCAAGAGCCGGGTGCTCGCCATGAGCGCGCCGGATGCCGACGATCAGACTCCCGACGTGGTCATCACCGAGATCGGCGGCACCGTCGGCGATATCGAGTCGCAGCCGTTCCTCGAGGCGGCTCGCCAGATCCGTCACGATGTCGGCCGGGACAACGTTTTCTTCCTGCACGTCTCGCTGGTGCCCTATCTCGCCCCCTCGGGTGAGCTCAAGACCAAGCCGACTCAGCACTCGGTGGCGGCCTTGCGCAATATCGGCATCCAGCCCGACGCGCTGATCCTGCGCTGCGACCGCGAGGTGCCGCAGGCGCTGAAGAGCAAGATCGCGCTGATGTGTGACGTCGACGTGGACGCGTGCATCTCCACTCCGGATGCGCCGTCGATCTACGACATCCCGCGCGTGCTGCATCGCGAGGGCCTGGATGCCTACGTGGTGCGCAAGCTCGGGCTGCCGTTCCGCGACGTGGACTGGACCGTGTGGGGCGATCTGCTCGACCGGGTGCATTCGCCGCGCGAGACGGTCGAGGTCGCGCTGGTCGGCAAGTACGTCGACCTGCCCGACGCCTACCTCTCGGTCACCGAGGCGCTGCGCGCGGGCGGTTTCGCCTCGCGGGCCAAGGTGCTCATCCGCTGGGTGCCCTCGGACGAGTGCGAGACCCCGGCCGGTGCGCAGGCCGCGTTGCGTGACGTGGACGCGGTGCTGATCCCCGGCGGCTTCGGTATCCGCGGTATCGAGGGCAAGGTCGGCGCCATCCGTTACGCCCGCGCTCGCGGTATCCCGCTGCTCGGGCTGTGCCTCGGACTGCAGTGCGTGGTCATCGAGGCGGCGCGTTCGGTCGGTCTGGCCGAGGCCAACTCGGCCGAATTCGAGCCGGACACACCGCATCCCGTCATCTCCACGATGGCCGATCAGGAACAGGCCGTGGCGGGTGAGGCCGATCTCGGTGGCACCATGCGGCTGGGTGCCTATCCGGCCACTCTGGCGAAGGGTTCCGTCGTCGCGCAGGCGTATGGCAGCGAGCAGGTTTCCGAGCGGCACCGGCACCGCTACGAGGTGAACAACGCCTACCGTGACCGGATCGCCAAGAGCGGGCTGCGATTCAGCGGCACCTCGCCGGACGGGCACCTGGTGGAGTTCGTCGAACTGCCCGCCGACGTGCACCCGTTCTTCGTCGCCACCCAGGCGCACCCGGAGCTCAAGAGCCGGCCGACCCGCCCGCATCCGCTGTTCGCGGCTCTGGTCGCGGCGGCCCTGAAATACAAGCTCGCCGAGCGTCTTCCGGTCGACATCCCGGACGAGGAATTCGCGAGCGCGGCGGACCAGGCCTAAGGCGATGACGCAGGACGGTGGCACCGAACCGGGCAGCCACGATTTCGAGACCGTATCCAGCAAGACCGTCTACAGCGGCGCCATCCTGGCGCTGCGGCTCGACCAGGTGCGGATGCCCGGCGGCAAGGTCGCCGAGCGTGAGGTGATCGAGCATCACGGTGCCGTCGCGGTCGCCGCGATCGACGACGACGACAACGTGGTGCTGATCAACCAGTACCGGCATCCGATCGGCAGGCGGCTGCTCGAGCTGCCCGCCGGCCTGCTCGACCTGCCCGGCGAGGACCCGCTCGTCGCCGCGCAGCGCGAGCTCGCCGAGGAGACCGGGCTGGCCGCCCGCGAATG
Source organism: Nocardia sp. NPDC050175 (assembly GCF_044459885.1). Lineage (NCBI taxonomy): Bacteria > Bacillati > Actinomycetota > Actinomycetes > Mycobacteriales > Nocardiaceae > Nocardia > Nocardia sp. NPDC050175. The sequence continues at coordinate 1,213,026 of NZ_JBITJI010000001.1, read as the reverse complement.
GCATGTGCTGGTGGATGTGGCGCTCTCGCCGGGATTCACCGACGAGGCGTTGCGGGTGTACTACGCCCGCGGGCTGTACGAAACCGACCGTCCGGAGCCGGAATTCGAAGAGGCCGACCTGAAAGTCGTGCGGATGCCGGTCGATGAAGCCGTGCGCGCGGCGTTGGCCGGGGAGATCGTCAACGCGACCGCCGTGGCCGGTGTCTTCGCGCTGGCCGCGGCGCGGGCGGGCAATACCGAGCTACGGCCCGCGGACGCACCGTGGCCCGGGCAGCCCACCGCGTTCCTGCGCCGCAAGGCCGCCGCGAAGACGACGGACTGACGGGGGCCGCGGGTGCTCGCGCGGGAATTGGACGCCTACCTCGACCATCTCGCGGTCGAGCGCGGCGCCGCGCGCAACACCCTCGGCGCCTACCGGCGTGACCTCGGCCGGTATCTCGACTTCCTGACCGGGCGCGGGATCGCCGCGCTCGATCAGGTCGCCGAGGCCGATGTCGCCGAGTTCACCATGGCGTTGCGGGCGGGCGGCACCGAATTCCCGCCGCTGGCCGCGAGTTCGGTGGCCCGCGCGTTGATCGCGGTGCGCGGGCTGCATCGGTTCGCCGCGGCCGAGGGGATGACCACCACTGATGTGGCGCATGCGGTGAAACCGCCGGCACCGGGTCGCAGGCTGCCTAAGGCGCTGCCCTATGACCAGGTGCTGAAGCTGCTGGAGGCTGCGGGTGGCGGTTCGGTGAGCGATCCCGATGCCGCGCCGGGCACCGACGGTGGCCCACGCGGGCTGCGTGATCGTGCGCTGTTGGAACTGCTCTACTCCACTGGCGCACGGATTTCCGAGATGGTCGGACTCGACGTCGACGACATCGATACCGATGAACGCGCCGTCGTGCTGCACGGCAAGGGCGGCAAACAGCGCATGGTGCCGATCGGCAGACCCGCGCTGGCCTCGGTCGACGCATACCTGGTCCGGGGGAGACCCAAGCTCGCCGCGAGCGGAAAAGGCAACGCAGGCGCGCTGTTTCTCAACGCACGCGGTGGGCGGTTATCGCGGCAGAGTGCCTGGCAGGTGCTGCAGACCGCCGCCGAACGCGCGGGCATCGGCGCCACCGTCTCGCCACACACGTTGCGTCACTCCTTCGCCACACACCTACTCGATGGCGGCGCGGATGTGCGTGTGGTCCAAGAACTCCTGGGCCACGCCTCGGTAACAACCACCCAGATCTACACGTTGGTCACCGTCAACACCCTCCGCGAGGTCTGGGCCACCGCCCACCCCCGCGCCCGCTGACCCCTCGGACATCGAGTCGAGTCATATGGTCGCTATCCAAGATCGTTCAGCGACCCTATGACTCGACTCGATGTGGCCTCGTCGTCCCGACGGGCGGGGGGTGTGCGTTCGTGGATGGCTCGGGCGAGTTTTGCTGTGTTGACACCAGGTATCGTCCGTTTCGAGTACTTTCGGCAGCTCGGTCGAATTGCCCGCGGGGAGGCGGAATGGGACAGCATGGATGAGTTGCGCGACCGCTTCGACGTGCGTTTCGACGGTGACCCGGAGTGGCGCTGAGCGATACGCGGTAGCGTCTTGCTGTTCGCGGCACGGCGTGGTGCTGCGAACACGCCGCGCGCGTCGCGGCACTTGCACCCTCGTACGCGGTAGCGTCTATCGGGAGTCGGACCGTACGAAAGCGAGGGTCGGGCCTGATCGGCCTCGCTACGCTCGGCGAGGCAACGGGCAGGAACGTATAAGGAGCAGCGGATCGTGACATCAGCCGAAGCGGCAGAGCCGCCGATGGGTGCTGGGGCGGAGCCGCGCACGGGGCAGCGCACCGGTCCGTACTCGGAGGCCGCGGCCGAAACCCTGTGGGGCACCGGGGCCGAACCGGTCCCGGAGGACGCGGCACTCGGACCCACCGGGCGCCCACTGCGCCTCGTGCCGGACCCGCCACCGCTCGAGCGGCACGGCGACGCCCTCATCGTCGCCATGTGCAACCAGAAGGGCGGCGTCGGCAAGACGACCTCCACCATCAATCTCGGTGCCTCGCTGGCCGAATACGGGCGCAAGGTGCTGCTGGTCGACCTGGACCCGCAGGGCGCGCTGTCCGCGGGATTGGGTGTGGCCCACCATGATCTCGACCTCACCGTGCACGATCTGCTCGTCGGTTCCAAGGGTTCGATCGATGACGTGCTGATGCCGACCCGCGTCGAGAACATGGATCTGCTGCCAAGCAACATCGATCTGTCGGCGGCGGAAATCCAGCTCGTCAACGAGGTCGGTCGCGAGCATTCCCTCGGCAGGGCACTGCATCCCATTCGCGACAAGTACGACTACATCATCATCGACTGCCAGCCCTCGCTCGGCTTACTGACCGTCAACGCGTTGGCTTGTTCGGATGGTGTGATCATTCCGATGGAATGCGAGTACTTCTCGCTGCGCGGGCTCGCGCTGCTCAACGACACCGTGGAAAAGGTGCGCGATCGGCTGAACCCGAGGCTGAGCCTGTACGGGATAGTGGTCACCATGTTCGACGCCCGACTACTGCACTCACGTCAGGTGATGGCACGCGTCGTCGAGGTGTTCGGCGACCTGGTCTACGACGCCGCGATCTCGCGCACCGTCCGCTTCCCGGACGCCAGCGTGGCAGGCGAACCGATCACCACGTGGGCACCGAAATCCGGTGGAGCCGAGGCATATCGGGCGATGGCGCGGGAAGTCATCCACCGGTCGGGCCGGTGATCGGCGGCACCGACGCCGCGCCACCCGCTACCAACCACTCGACCGGCCAAGGGGTCGCGCACGGCGACGACCACCCGTCGGGCGACCTCTTGGAGCGAGCCTCCGCGCGCGCCGACGACCCGGACGATCCGCCCACACCCCCGGACCTGGCCGCATCCCACGACACCCCCGTGCTCGATGATGTCGACATGCCCGACGAGCCATCCACCGCAGACTCCGACTCGGAGCCGACCGCTGCGGACGATGTCGCCGAGCAGGCAGCGGACTCGGACGATCCCGTCGTCCGAGACGACGCTGTCGCACCGACGGACGGAGTTGCCGCAGCTGATTCCAGCGGCGCGGATGATGTTGCGTTAATCGATGATGCGGCCGTGCCCGGCGACGATGCGCCCACGGTCGGAGGCTCTGCGGTCGTGCCCAGCGGCGTTGGGTCCGTGCCCGCCGACAAGAGGGCCGTGCCCGGCGAAGCTGCATCCACGCCCGGCGATGCTGCGCCCGCGGATGTCATCGCTACCTCCGGCGACGACTCCGCGCCCGAGGAGAAGAAGTCCGGATTTCATCTGCGGCTGAGCAACTTTCAAGGGCCGTTCGATCTGCTGCTGACGCTGATCAGTTCGCGCAAGCTCGATGTCACCGAGGTGGCGTTGCACCAGGTCACCGACGAGTTCATCGCCTACACCAAGGCGTTGACCGCGGCGCTGTCCGACGATACCACGCATAAACTGCGGGCCGACAAGATCCTGGATCAGACCACCGAATTCCTGGTTGTCGCAGCCACGTTGCTCGACCTCAAGGCGGCGCGGCTGCTGCCGTCGGGGGAGATGACCGACGCCGAGGATCTCGAACTGCTCGAGGCACGCGACCTGCTGTTCGCGCGGCTGCTGCAATACCGGGCGTTCAAACAGGTGGCCGAACTGTTCGGCGAGCTGGAGGCCGTTGCGCTGCGGCGATACCCGCGTGCGGTCGGCCTGGAGGACTGCTTCGCCGACCTGCTGCCCGAGGTTACGCTGGGAGTAGACGCGCACGAGTTCGCCGCGATCGCCGCAGCCGCCTTCCGTCCCCGCCCGGTGCCGAGGGTCGGCCTCGACCACCTGCACGCGCACTCCATTTCGGTCGCCGAACAGGCCGCACTCGTACTCGAACGCCTCAAACTACGCGGCAAAGGCGGCTGGACCACCTTCAGCGAACTGGTCGACGACTGCACCGTCCCGATCGAAATCGTCGCCCGCTTCCTGGCCCTGCTGGAGCTGTACCGAGGCAAAACGATCGAGTTCGACCAGCCCGACCAACTCGGCCAACTGTCGGTCAGCTGGATCGGCGACGACGTCCCGGACGCCGAGCAGGCGGACCTGAATATCGAGGAGGACTACGGGTGAACGACTCCGTGGACGCCGACGTCTCGGATACCCGGGACGCCGACGCCGACGCGACGGAAACCGTCCGCGAGCACACCGACGCGGTCGGGCACTCAGCCGACGCGACACCCGTGGACGACTCGACGCGCACCGCCTCGAGCGAAACCGCGGTAACCACGAAGGAGTCCGCAACATCTGACGCCGCCACCGAGGTTCGGGCGGTCGCTGACCAGACTTCGGTTGATGCTGATGCCACAGCCTCGGTTGCTGATGGTGTGACTTCGGTTGCCGATGATGCCACCCCGGCCGCTGATGCCGCGACGACGGATGTCGACAACGCCACTTCAGTTGCCGATGACGCGACGTCCGATCCTGACGACGCGCCGTCGAACTCCGTGGATGCGACTACAGACGCCGAGTACGCGAATCCGGACGCCGACGACGCAAACCCAGCCACCCACGACGCGACACCAGTCGCCAATGACGCAGTCGCCAACAACACAGTGGCGGAGTTCACCCCCGAGCATCTCGAGGACGCTGAATTTCGTTCGGCGTTGGAGGCGATGTTGCTTGTTGTCGACGCTCCGGCCCCGGTAGAGCAGCTGGCGGCGGCGTTGGACGACACCACCGAGCGGGTGGATGAGGTGTTGCGGGAGATGCGGGCGGAACTGTCCGCGCGGGGCAGTGGGATCGATCTGCGTTTCGTCGGGGACGGGTGGCGCTTCTATACTCGCAGCGAGTACGCGCCATATGTTGAAAGGGTGCTGCTCGATGGTGCCCGCACCAAATTGACGCGGGCGGCGTTGGAAACTCTGGCGGTGGTGGCATACCGTCAGCCGGTGACCCGGACCAGGGTCAGCGCGGTGCGCGGCGTGAACGTCGATGGGGTGATGCGCACGCTGCTGGCCAGGGGCCTGCTCGCCGAGGCAGGCGTCGACCCGGAAACCAACGGGACGATGTATTGCACGACCGAGTTGTTCCTGGAGCGGATCGGACTCGCGTCGCTGACCGATTTGCCGCCGCTGGCGCCCCTGCTCCCGGGCGTCGACCTGATCGATGAGATCAACGAGAGCCTGGATACGGACCCCCGTTACACCAGGCTGAAAAAACCCGCCGAGGCCGACTTGGACCTTGGCAGCGAGGATTGACAGGACAAAATGAATACTTCCGCTCGCCGAGATGGCACACCGGATCGCAGGAAACGCAATGACGAGCAGCAGCGTCCCGTAAGAGGCGCAGGCGCTGCTCGAAGGGGGACCGAACGCGGCGCAGCGCGCAGCGAGGGCGGCTACCGCAGCGCAGCGCCGTCGAGCCCCTCGCGCGGAAACGCGCAGGGCGGCAACGCATATCGCGGCGGCGCCCCGCAGGGCAGCAGCTACCGCGACCGCTCGGAAGGCGGCAACGCACGCGGCCGTAGCGATCGTGGTTCCGCGCAAGGCTCCTATCGTGACCGCTCCGAAGGCGGCAATTCCTACCGCGGCCGTAGTGAAGGCGGCGCCCCGCAGGGTGGCGGCTACCGCGGCACGCGAGACGGCAACGCCCAGGGCGGATACCGCGGCGGCTCCACACAAGGCGGCGGCTCTCGCTCCGAGGGCGGCAGTTCTTATCGCGGCAGCCGAGATGGCAACGCGCAGGGCGGCGGCGGATATCGCGGCAATTCCGCGCAGGGCGGCAGCTCCTACCGCGGCAGCTCGTCGCAGAGCGGCAGCTCCTACCGTGATCGCTCCGATAGTGGCAGCGGATACCGCGGCCGTTCCGAAGGCGGCTCGTCGCAGGGTGGCGGCTACCGTGACCGCTCCGCAGGCGGCTCGTCGCAGGGCGGCTACCGTGAGCGTTCCGAGGGCGGCAACGCGTATCGCGGCCGTTCTGAGGGCGGTTCCGCGCAGAGCGGCGGCGGATATCGCGGCAGCTCGTCGCAGGGTGGCAGCTCGTACCGCGACCGTTCCGAGGGGGGCAGCGGATATCGCGGCCGCAGCGAAGGCGGCTCGTCGCAAGGTGGCTCGTACCGCGACCGCTCGGACAGCGGCTCGTCGCAAGGCAACTCCTATCGCGACCGCAGCGAGGCCGGCTCCGGTGGCAACGCCTACCGTGGCCGCACCGACAGCGGCTCCGCGCAAGGCAACACTTATCGCGACCGCAGCGAAGCCGGTTCCGGCGGCAATGCCTACCGTGGCCGCACCGAAGGCAACTCGGGCCAGAACGACAACGCACAGTCCGGCAACTCCTATCGTGGTGCCGCCCAAGGCGGCTCCACCAGCCGTGGCACCGCGCCGAACGGCATCCCGCAGCGCCGCGCCGCGCAGCCCGCGCCGACCGGCAAGAAGAAGAACCCCAAGCCGCAGAAGCAGACTCAGTCCGCCCCGCTGCTCAACAACGCCAAGCCCGCCAAGCGTCAGCATGTCGAGCCTGCCGCGTCCGAGGGCCACGAAAAAATGCCGTGGGGCGAGGGCGAACGCTTGCAGAAGGTCCTCGCCAAGGCGGGTGTCGCCTCGCGCCGCGCCGCCGAGGAGATGATCGCCCAGGGCCGCGTCGAGGTCGACGGTGCCATCGTGGTCGAACAGGGCCTGCGCATCGATCCCGAGGTCGCGGTGGTCCGGGTCGACGGCACGCGCGTGATGGTGCGCTCCGAACTGGTGCACATCGTGCTGAACAAGCCCAAGGGCTGGCAGTCCACCATGTCCGACGATCTCGGCCGCCCCTGCGTCGGTGACATCGTCGCCGAGCGCATCGCGGCCGGTCAGCGCCTGTTCCACGTCGGCCGCCTTGACGCCGACACCGAGGGTCTGCTGCTGCTCACCAACGACGGCGACCTCGCGCACCGGCTCATGCACCCGTCCTACGAGGTCTCCAAGACCTACCTGGCCACGGTCAACGGCGAGGTGCACAAGGGCATCGGCAAGAAGCTCAAGGACGGCATCGAGCTGGAGGACGGCCCGGCGAAGGTCGACAGCTTCCAGGTGCTCGAGATCAACGAGGGACGTTCCCTCGTGAAACTGGTGTTGCACGAAGGGCGCAAGCACATCGTGCGCCGCCTGCTCGACGCGGTCGGCCATCCGGTGAGCCGGCTGGTGCGCACCAATATCGGTCCGGTCGCGCTCGGCGACCAACGGCCCGGCACGTTGCGTGTGCTCGGTCGCGGTGAAATCGGCAAACTCTACGAGGCGGTGTCGTTGTGATGGGTGTGGAGACTCCGGTCGAGGCGCCCCGGCAGATGTCGGGGACCAGTCCGCTCGTCGTCGCGATGGACGGCCCGTCCGGCACCGGTAAATCCAGCGTCTCGCGCCGCCTCGCCACCCGGCTCGGCGCCCGCTATCTGGACACTGGCGCGATGTACCGGGTCGCGACGCTGCGCGTGCTGCGTGCGGGCATCGAGCTCACCGACGCCGCCGCCATCGGTGCGGCGGTCAAGGAGCTGCCGCTGTCGATCGGCACCGATCCGAGCCGCGAGGTGATCCAGCTCGACGGCGAGGACGTGTCCTCGGAGATCCGCGGCGACGCCGTCACCAAGGCCGTTTCGGCGGTCTCGGCGGTGTCCGAGGTGCGTGATCTGCTCGTCGCGCTGCAACGCGAAATCGCCACGGCCGCACAGCGAATCGTGGTCGAGGGCCGTGATATCGGCACCGTGGTGCTGACCGACGCGGACGCCAAGATCTACCTGACCGCCTCGGCTGAGGCCCGCGCCCATCGGCGCAACCAGCAGAACATCGCCGAAGGCCGCGGCGACGACTACGAGGCCGTGCTCGCCGATGTGCAGCGGCGCGACAACCTCGATTCCACCCGCAAGGTGTCCCCACTGCGTCCGGCCGACGACGCCGTGCTGGTCGACACCAGCGACCTGAACATGGATGAGGTCATCGACGAGCTGTATCGCGTTGTCGCGCAGCAGATTTCGGCGACCAGGACGGGAGGTCCGCAGTGACTGAAGACGTAATGGCCGGCGACGGCATCTGGAGTGACGAAACCGACTGGGAGCTCACCGATCTCGACGGCGAGTTCGCGGGCGAAGAAGTACTGGCGATGCCGACGGTGGCCGTGGTCGGCCGCCCGAACGTCGGCAAGTCGACCCTGGTGAACCGTATTCTCGGCCGCCGCGAGGCCGTCGTCGAGGACATTCCCGGCGTCACCCGCGACCGAATCTCCTACGAGGCCAACTGGTCCGGGCGCCGCTTCCTGGTGCAGGACACCGGTGGCTGGGAGCCGGACGCCAAGGGCCTGCAGCAGTCGGTGGCCCGCCAGGCCGAGGTGGCCATGGAGACCGCCGACGCGATCCTGCTCGTGGTCGACGCCGTGGTCGGCGCCACCGCCACCGACGAGGCCGCGGTGAAGAAGCTGCGCCGCTCCGAGATCCCGGTCATCCTGGTCGCCAACAAGGTCGACGATCAGAAGGTCGAATCCGAGGCCGCCGCACTGTGGTCGCTCGGTCTCGGCGAGCCGAGGATGGTCAGCGCCGCGCACGGTCGCGGCACCGGCGATCTGCTCGACGATGTGCTCGCCGTGCTGCCGGAAACCCCGCGCGAAGGCACCGGCGGCGCGGGTCCGCGTCGTGTCGCGCTGGTCGGCAAGCCCAACGTCGGCAAGTCCAGCCTGTTGAACAAGCTGGCCGACGACGAGCGCTCGGTCGTGCACGATGTCGCGGGCACCACCGTCGACCCGGTCGACTCGCTGGTCGACCTGGGCGGCAAGATCTGGAAGTTCGTCGACACCGCAGGCCTGCGTCGCAAGGTCTCGCACGCCAACGGCACCGAGTTCTACGCCTCGCTGCGCACCAAGGCGGCCCTGGAGGCCTCCGAGGTCGCGATCATGTTGATCGACGCGTCGGACCCGATCACCGAACAGGACCTGCGGGTGATCAGCATGGTCGCCGACTCCGGTCGCGCGCTCGTGCTGGCCTTCAACAAGTGGGACCTGGTCGACGAGGACCGCCGCCTGCAACTCGACCGCGAGGTCGACCGCGACCTGGTCCGCGTCCCCTGGGCGCAGCGGGTCAACATCTCCGCACACACCGGCCGCTCGGTGCAAAAACTGGTGCCCGCGATGGAAACCGCGCTCGAGTCCTGGGACAAGCGCATCTCCACCGGCCGCCTGAACACCTGGCTCAAGGAAGTCGTCGCGGCCACCCCGCCGCCGATGCGCGGCGGCCGCCTGCCCCGCATCATGTTCGCCACCCAGGCGACCACCCGCCCGCCGACGTTCGTCCTGTTCACCACCGGCTTCCTCGAGGCAGGCTACCGCCGCTTCCTGGAACGCCGCCTGCGCGAAGAGTTCAACTTCGACGGCTCCCCGGTCCGTATCTCGGTCCGCGTCCGCGAAAAGCGCGAACGCACCTCCAAGAAGCGCTGACCCAGTACCCCACCCGAAAGAGCCCCGAGACGCCCGCGTCCCGGGGCTCTTTCATGATCATGGGGAACCAGTGCTGGTATCCGCCGAGAAGGTCTGGCACCAGTTCCCCATGATCTTGAACGTGGTCGCTGCCGACCGGATCAGTCCCGCTTCTCGGCGGCTGTCCCATGTCCGGTTCGTCGCGTTCGGGATTTCCGGTGCCGAACGTGGTGTGAGATGCGCGACGCGCTGACCGTGCCGACGCGCGGTTGGTAACAATGAGCTGGCATTATCCGGATATGGTCATTCCCAGCGTGCTGCCGGAACGTCCGACCGCCGGAACCCCGTTCGAGACGGGGTGGCCGGTACGTCTCGCCGATACCGACGGCGATCAACGCCTTCGGCTCGACGCCATTGCCCGTTATCTGCAGGACATCGGGTTCGAGCATCTCGATGCCGTCGAGGACGGCGACAACCATCGTGGCTGGGTGGTGCGCCGGACGGTGATGGATGTGCTCAAGCCGATTCAGTTCGGTGAGCGGGTCATACTGCGCCGGTGGTGTTCCGGGCTGTCCACGCGCTGGTGCAACATGCGGGTGCAGATCAGCGGCAGCGCAGGCGGTCTGGTCGAGACCGAGGCCTTCCTGATCCACTTCGGCACCGAAACCGGTGTGCCCGCTCGGATGAGCGACCGCTTCATGGAGCCGATGCTGGCCGCCACCACCGAACACCGGCTGCGATGGAAGGCCGCGCTCACCGATCCGGCGCCGGCGGCCGACGCGTCCGACGTGCAGGTGCGTCCCTTCCCGCTGCGCATCACCGATATCGACATGCTCGACCACGTCAACAACTCGGTCTACCTCAGCGGCGTCGAAGAGGTCCTGGCCGATCACGACGACCTCAAGTCGGGCCCGCATCGGGCGATCATCGAGTACGTGAAACCGCTGAGGTCCGGCGATCACGTCGACCTGGCCGCCCAGCGTGCAGGCTCCGCGCTCGACATCTGGTTCACCGTCGCCGGTGAAACGCACGCGGTCACCCGGGTCCTGCCTATCTGACCGGACAGGCCCTCCCGCGGTGCGAGCCGGGGGAGGGCCCGTTCTACTCCGCCAGATCCGCGACGGTGGCGCGAGCTCCCTTGGTGTACAACGAATCCAACGCTGCGACATATGCGCTGACGAACCGTGGCTCGTCGATCAGATCACCGAAAACCGAACGCTCGCTGAGGAATGCGGTCCGATCGTCCCGCTGCCGACGGGCCAGCGGGACCAACCGATCGCGCAGCCGGTCCACGATCTCGATCGGCTCACCCTGCTCATCGACGCCCTCCGCGTACCGCGCCCAGCTCGCGACAATCGCAGCCGCGCAGGTGATCTCGCCGTCCTCCGCGAGCCGCTGCCGAATCACCGGCAGCACCCATTTGGGTATCCGGTCGGAGGATTCCGCGCACAACCGTGCCACCGTGTCGCCGATCGCCGGATTGGAGAACCGTTCGAGCAACGTGTGTTTGTACCTGCCGAGGTCGACCCCGGGGACCGGCCGCAACGTCGGCGTCGCCTCGATGTCCATGTACCGCAACAGGAACCGGCGGAACGCCGGATCCTGCGCCGCGTCGTGCACCAGCCGATAGCCGCTGAGATACCCGAAATACGCCAGCGCCTGATGGCTGGCGTTGAGCAGCCGCAGCTTCATCAGCTCGTAGGGCGCGACGTCCTCGACCAGCTGCACGCCGACCGCACCGTAATCCGGTCGCCCGAGGGGGAACGAATCCTCCAGCACCCATTGCGCGAACGGCTCGGTCACCACCGGCCACTGGTCCGTTACCCCGTACCGCCGCTGGACCTGGGCGGTCGCCTCGGACGGCGTCACCGGCGTGATCCGATCCACCATCGAGTTCGGGAACCGCACCTCCCGCGCCACCCAGTCGCCGAGTTCACGATCGCGCAGCCCGGCGAACGCGCTGAACGTCGCGCGCGCGACATGCCCGTTCCCCTCGATGTTGTCGCACGACATCACCGTGAACGGCGCCACACCGCTCGCCCTTCGACGGGCCAGCCCCTCGGTGATCAGCCCGAAGATGGTGCTGGGCACCGCATTCGGCGCGAGGTCGGCGCGAATCTCCGGATCGTCGGCATCGAACGCGCCGGTCGTCGCGGAGAAGTGATACCCGCCCTCTGTCACGGTGAGCGAGACGATGCGGGTGGCCGGGTCGGCGAGCTTCGCCAGCACCGCCTCGGGATCGTCCGGCGCATAAAGATATTCGACGATCGAGCCGATCACGCGCGTGTTCCAGCTGCCGTCCGGTGCCAATACCGACAGCGTGTACAGCCCGTCTTGCGCCGCGAGCACGTCGCGCATCCGGCGGTCGGCGGGCAGCACGCCCACCCCGCAGATGCCCCACTCGCGCGCGCCGCCGTCGGCCAACAGCCGGTCGATATACATCGCCTGATGGGCGCGATGAAACCCGCCGACACCGAAATGCACTATGCCGGTGGTGATTCCCGTCCGGTCATAGGTCGGTACGGCAATGCCGGAGTCGAGGTCCCGCAGAGTCGCGGAACGCAACGGCACGCTGGTGTCCCTAGTCATAGTTACCCCGCCAGTGTTGTGTACGTCACACTTCGGATGGTACCCTCTGTGAGCAGTAGTTCACACGCTGAGCATATGCTCAGGCTCATTGAGGAGGCCGTGTGGCCACCGTCCCTTCCCGCCCGGGCACGCCCGACGACGTCCGGCTCGCACTCCGAGCCGCGCAGCTGTATCACCTAGAGGGCGCCACCCAAGCCGAAATCGCCGCCAAACTCGGTGTTTCGCGCCCGACAGCGGGCAGGCTCATCGCCAGGGCTCGTGCCCAGGGCCTGGTGCGCATCGAGATCAGCGTCCCCGACGAACTGCGCGATTCGGTGCACACCGACATCGAGAGCGATCTCGAGCGCGCGTTCGGACTCACCGAGGCCGTCGTGCTCCGTGACGTCCCCGACGGCTCCCCCTCCGGCCTGCTGCCGCTGGCCCGCGCCGCGGTCGGCGTGCTGGCCCGCCGGCTGCAACCGCAGGCCACTCTCGGATTCACTTGGGGCCCAGAGACAATCGCCGTCGCTCGCGAGCTGCGCACCAAGTCCGCCCGCTGCGCCACCGTAGTTCAGCTGGACGGCTCGATGACCTCGGTCGACTACCAAACGGGCGTCGACTACACCCTCGGTCGCTGCGCCACCGTCTTACAGGCCACCCCGGTCCGCCTGAACGCCCCGCTCTACGCCGACGCCGCGACCGTGACCGCGCTGGAACAGGATTCGCTGCTCGGCCACCCGATGGCGCTCGGCCGCAACGCCGACGTGATGATGTTCGGCGTCGGCACCGTCTCCACCGCGACCACCCTGTTCGAGGGCAGCTACCTCGACACCGCCATCCTCGGCGAGCTGCGCAGCCTCGGCGCGGTCGGCGAGATCGGCGGCCGGTTCTTCCGCGCCGACGGCCGCGACGTCGCGGGATCGCTTGCCGCCCGCACGGTTTCGGTCGCCCTCGACGCGGTGCGCGCCTGCAAGACATCGCTGCTGATCGCCGGCGGGCACGTCAAACACGAGGCCACTCTCGGCGTGCTGCGCGGCGGGCTGGCCAAGATCCTCGTCACCGACATCGAATCCGCGCGGTGGCTGCTGGAACAGAAGGAGGGCCTCGCCGATGAGAAGGCATAGCCCAATCAGAAGACGCGCACTGGCACTTGCCGTTTCGGCCGTCCTGGCCACGGCGGGCTGCGCAGGTGCCGGATCGTTCACCTCCGGCGGCGGCGACACCGTCACCATCGCCATGGTGTCGAACTCGCAGATGCAGGACGCGATCGCGCTGTCCGGCGAGTTCGAGCGCGAAAACCCCGGCACCAAACTGAAATTCGTGTCGCTGTCGGAGAACGAGGCGCGCGCCAAGATCACCGCGTCGGTCGCCACCCACGGCGGCGAATTCGACGTCGTGATGATCAGCAACTACGAGACCCCGCAGTGGGCCGCCAATGGCTGGCTGACCGACCTGTCCACCTACGCCCGCAACACCCCGGGCTACGACGAGCAGGATTTCATTCCATCCCTGCAGAAGTCGCTGTCGTATCAGGGCGACATGTACTCGGTGCCGTTCTACGGCGAGTCCTCATTCCTGATGTACCGCAAGGACTTACTCGAACAGGCCGGGCTCACCATGCCCGCCGAACCGACCTGGGACCAGGTCGCCGACGCCGCCGCGAAACTCGACGACCCGGCCAACGGCCGCTCCGGCATCTGCCTGCGCGGCAAGCCCGGCTGGGGCGAGACCCTCGCCCCGCTCAACACCGTGATCAACACCTTCGGCGGCCGCTGGTTCGACGAGAACTGGCACGCCCAGCTGAACAGCCCCGAAGTTGTTCGCGCCGTCGAGTTCTACATCGACCTGGTGCGCAAGCACGGCGAGCCCGGCGCGGCCACCAGCGGCTTCGGCGAGTGCGCCACCCAACTCTCGCAGGGCAACACCGCGATGTGGTACGACGCCACCTCGGCCGTCGGCGTGCTGGAAGATCCGGCATCGAGCAAGGTGGTCGGCAAGATCGGCTACGCGCTCGCCCCGATCCAGCAGAAGCCCAACTCCGGCTGGCTCTACACCTGGTCCCTCGGCATCCCGAAGACCAGCGAAAAGCCGGACGCCGCCTGGAAATTCGTCTCCTGGATGACCAGCAAGCCCTACATCAAGATGGTCGGCGAGAAGCTCGGCTGGTCGCACGTCCCACCGGGCAGCCGCCTGTCGACCTACCAGATTCCGGAGTACAAGGAAGCGTCGAAGGCTTACGGCCCGCTCACCCTATCGGCGATGGAGGGCGTCGATCCGGAGCACCCGGGCGTTAAACCGGTGCCCTACACCGGCATTCAATTCATCACCATCCCGGAATTCCAGGATCTCGGCACCCGGGTGAGTCAGCAGATCAGCGCCGCGATCGCCGGCCGGATCAGCGTCCGCGACGCCCTCGACCAAGCTCAGCAGTACGCCGAGGTGGTCGGTCGGTCGTATCGAGAGAGCCAGTAACCATGTCCGAAACCACCACCGCCCCAGCGGCCGCCAGCTCGGCCCCGGCCGCCCCGCCGCCCCCGCTCGTCTCCCGGCGCGACCGCATCTCCCGCGCCGAGGGCTGGCGTCGCCGCGGCCCGCTGCTGCCCGCGCTGATCTTCATGCTCGTCGTCACCCAGGTGCCGTTCGTCTTCACGCTGTACTACTCGACCCAGTCGTGGAACCTCGTGCGCCCCGGCTCCCGGCACTTCAACGGCCTGCAGAACTACGCGGATGTGTTCCGGGACAGTCAGTTCCGTGAGGTCGCGCTCAATACGGTGATCATGATCGTCGGCACCGTCATCATCTCGGTGATCCTCGGCCTGCTGTTCGCGCTACTGCTCGACCGGGCGTTCTTCGGCCGCGGCGTGGTGCGCACCCTGCTGATCACCCCGTTCCTGGTGACTCCCGTTGCGGCGGCGCTCATTTGGAAGACCACCATGCTCGACCCGGTCTTCGGCCTGATCAACTTCGTGCTGAAGCCCTTCGGCGTCGGCCAGGTCGACTGGGTGAGCAAGTACCCGCTGCCCGCGGTGATGGCCGATCTGGTGTGGCAGTGGACGCCGTTCATGATGCTGCTGATCCTGGCCGGACTGCAGTCCATGCCCCGCGACATCGTCGAGGCCGCCCGCGTCGACGGCGCGAACTCCTTCGCCGTCTTCCGCGAGCTCACGCTGCCGCACCTGCGCCGGTTCATCGAACTCGGCGCGGTCCTCGGCGCCATCTACCTGGTCAACACCTTCGACGCGGTGTACATGATGACCTCGGGCGGACCCGGCATCGCCAGCTCCAACCTGCCGTTCTACATCTACCAGCGCGCCTTCCTCGGCTTCGATATCGGTCAGGCGGCCGCGATGGGCGTCGTCACCGTCATCGCCACCACCGTGGTCGCCACCCTGGCGTTGCGCCTGCTGTTCAAGTCCTTCACCGGAAAAGAGGAAGCGGCATGAGCACGCGTGCCCTCGACAAGAAATCCGCCGTCGACGCCGAGAAACCCGCCGTCAAGGTGCGCAGGCGCCGCAGCCGCGCCGGGATGTTCTGGAGCGCGCTGGCCTGGGTGGTCGGCATCGGCTTCTTCTTCCCGGTGCTGTGGATGGTGCTGACCGCCTTCAAACAGGAGGGCGACGCCTACACCGACCCGCCGAAACTGTTCTTCACCCCGACCCTCGACCAGTTCTCGGCGGTGCTGGACAGCGGCATCGGCACCACCCTGCTGAACTCCACCTTCGCCACCGCGATGTCGACCATCCTGGTGCTGATCCTCGGCCTGCCCGCCGCGTTCGCGCTGTCGCTGCGGCCGGTGCGCCGCACCCAGGACGCGCTGTTCTTCTTCATCGGCACCAAGATGCTGCCGGTCGTCGCCGCGATCGTGCCGCTGTATGTGATCGTCGGCGATATCGGCCTGCTGGACAACATCTGGGCGCTGGTCATCCTTTACACCTCGATGAACCTGCCGATCGCGGTCTGGATGATGCGCTCGTTCTTCCTCGAGGTGCCCAGCGAACTCCTGGAAGCCGCGAGCATGGACGGCGCGAGCACCTGGACCGGCGTGCGCGAGGTGATCCTGCCGCTGGTCTCGCCCGGCATCGCCGCCACCGCGCTCATCTGCATCATCTTCTCCTGGAACGAATTCTTCTTCGCGGTGAACCTGACCGCCGTTCAGGCCCAGACGATTCCGGTGTTCCTGGTCGGCTTCATCACGGGGGAGGGCCTGTACTGGGCCCGCCTGTCCGCCGCAGCGGTGCTCACCGCGCTGCCCGTTGTCCTGGCCGGTTGGATCGCGCAGAACAAGCTGGTGCGCGGTCTCTCGTTCGGCGCCATCAAGTGAGGAAAACCCATGGCCACCATCCGTTATGACTCGGCTTCCTGCGTCTATCCCGGCGCGGAAACCCTCGCGGTCGACTCGCTCGACCTGGACATCGCCGACGGCGAGTTCATCGTCCTGGTCGGCCCGTCCGGCTCCGGCAAGTCCACCGCCCTGCGCATGCTGGCGGGCCTGGAGGAGATCGACGCAGGCGCGATCCGCATCGACGGCACCGACATGACCGGCGTCCCGTCCAAGGACCGCGACATCGCCATGGTCTTCCAGAACTACGCGCTCTACCCGAACAAGACCGTCGGGGAGAACATGGGTTTCGCGCTCAAGATGCTCAAAGTGCCGCTGGAAGAACGTAAACGCCGCGTCGCCGAGGCCGCCGCACTGCTCGGCCTCACCCCTTACCTGGACCGCAAACCGGCGAAACTGTCCGGCGGCCAACGGCAACGGGTCGCGATGGGCCGTGCGATCGTGCGCGAGCCGCGGGTGTTCTGCATGGACGAACCATTGAGCAACCTCGACGCCAAACTGCGCGTGCAGACGCGTACCCAAATCGCCGCGCTGCAGCGACGGCTGGGCACCACCACCGTCTACGTCACGCACGACCAGGTCGAGGCGATGACCATGGGCGACCGCGTCGCCGTGCTGCGCGACGGCAGGCTGCAACAGTTCAGCACCCCCGCCGAGCTCTACGACCGGCCAGCCACCGCGTTCGTCGCGGGCTTCATCGGCTCGCCGTCGATGAACCTGTGCACCGTCCCGCTCGTCCCCGGCGGCGTCGAAATCGCGGGCAGCGCACTGGAATTGCCGCGCGACCGGATGACCGGACTGGCCGCGGCGAACTTGGACACGGTCACCGTCGGCATCCGTCCCGAACAGCTCGAACTGCGCAGGGACGGAACCGGTTTCGCGGTCACCGTCGAACTCGTCGAGGAGCTCGGCAGCGAATCCTATGTCTACGCCCGCCCTTCCACGCCGGTCACCGGCCTCGACGGGGAATCGTTCATGTTCGTGTCCCGCTCGGCGACCAGGTCTCCGGCGAAGCTGGCCGAATCCGTCAGCCTGACGGTGACCGACGCCGCCACGGTGCACCTGTTCCATCCGGTGACCGGCGAACGGATCGCCGAATAAGGCGTGCTAACACCGATGAGCGAGACCTGAAGGTGCTCTAACGAGAACAATGCGTTATCACTTCGTGTGCGGACAAAAGCACGGTCGGCTACTAACGTTCCCTAGCGGAGCGGTCGCACCCCGCCGCTGCATGGACTACCCGCACCGGAGGCTTGCGTGACCGTCGACTCCCCAGCGATCGGTAAAACCGCCCTGCACAATGTTCGCGTCTTCGATGGCCACGGCCTGACCGCGCCGACAACAGTGGTGATCGATGGGGCGGTGATCGGCACCGACGCCGACGGCGCCGAGAGAGTGGACGGTCAGGGCGCGATCCTGCTGCCCGGCCTGATCGACGCCCACGTCCATCTGGCCGGGACGGAATCACTCGACCAGCTCGCCGCGCACGGCGTGACCACCGCACTGGACATGACCACCTTCCCGCCCGAGCGGCTCGCGGCACTGCGTAATCGGCTGGGTACCACCGACATTCGCAGCGCCGGCACGCCGATCATCGGCGACGGCGGCGCGCACGTCCGGATTCCCGGCCTGGCCGAGCACGCGGTCATCCACGGTCCGGAGCAGGCCGAGGCGATGGTCGCCGAGCGCGCCGCGGCCGGGTCGGACTACATCAAGCTCGTGCTGGAAGCGCCCGGTGACGGCGGTCCCGACGAGGCCGCCGCCAAAGCCGTTGTCGCGGCGGCCCATGCCAAGGACCTTCGCGTCGTCGCGCATGCGGCGTCGTTGGGCGCCTACACCCTCGCATTGGACGCGGGAGTCGACATCATCACCCACATTCCGTCGGACGGCCAGCTGCCGTCCGAAGACGTGCGCCGGATGGCGGCGGAACGCCGCGTCGCCGCGCCGACCCTCGTCATGATGCAGGGCATCGCAACGGCTTTGGGCCGGCTCGGCTTCGCCGACAGCCTCGCCAGCGTCGCGACGCTGCACACCGCCGGTGTGCCCATCCTCGCGGGCAGCGACGCCAATACCGAGCAGGGCGTGCCGTTTCAGCCACCGTACGGCGACTCGCTACACCGCGAACTGGAGCTACTCGTCACCGCCGGCCTGACTCCGGCGGAAGCCTTGCTCGCCGCGACCAGTTTGCCCGCCCAATACTTCGGCCTATCCGACCGCGGCACGATCGCCCCCGGCATGCGCGCCGATCTCGTTCTCATCCACGGCGACCCGCTGGCCGACATCCACGCCACCCGCGCGATCGAACGCGTCTGGTGCGGCGGCATCGCCCACACCTGATCGAAGGCGAACCGTCGGGATGTCGCCGCACTGCCCGGGCGACACCCCGACGACCGTCAGAGCGACATCACGCCCTGCGACCTGAGCAGCCTGGTGAGATTGGCACTCACCAACCCCGCCGCCCGCAGCACCGCCTCCGCTATCGCAGGCAGCCGACTCAGCTCGGCGACCGTCCCCGCCAACGCGGCGACGACCTCTCCCGCGGGCCCGCGCACCGGCGCCGCGACACAGGCCAGCCCGAAACGGCTCATATCGGTGTCGTAGGCCAGTCCCCGTTCCCGAGCCAGCGTGATCTGCCGACTCCACTCGCGAGGCGAGAACTCCTCGGGCGGTGTGAGATTCGGATGCCCGATGGCCAGCACCTGCTCAGCGGCCGTACCTGACGGCAGCAGCACGCCCGCGCGCAGCGGAAAGACCTCATCGATCTCGCGCCCGATGCCCCCGATCAGCATCGTGTGCCCCCGATCGGTCACCGACAGGCTGAATCCACCCCGATCCGTCGCCGCCGTCAACTGCCCGAGCGGCCGGGCCGAGGCGGCCCGCAGCATCCGCGCCGGTTGCCAGGTCTGCCCGAGCCGAAATACCCGCGGCCCGATCTGATATCGCCCGCCCCGTCGTTGCACCGCTCCTTCCACCACCAACTGACTGAGTAACCGATAGGCCGTGGCCTTCGGCAATCCCGCCGTTGTCGCCAGCTGAGTCAAGCCCAGTTCATCGCCGTGCGCGAGGGCCTCCAACAGGGCAAATGCCCCCTCGAGCACGCCGCGGCCCCCCATGGCCGCCTTTTCCATCGTCGTTTCGTTCACTCTCTGTCCTCCCGTGCAGAACTGCAACGAACCGAGCACGTGGTGCTTATCGCTCCCGGTCCAACAAATGGAACGCCCGGTTCGCTCATCAGACCGACAACTTCCGTGGGCGGGCCGACCGGCTACAGCATTGGTCCGTCGCGCCGAACGGGCGCCGGGCGGTGTTCCTCTACAGGACGAGTCTCCGGTTTGCGCCCTTCACCCACGTTTCATCGACGTCTCACGGCGTCGAGTCGGTGAAATCGGCGGCGGCGACCACTCGGGGGAAATTTCGGGCAGACGAAATCGAGGGAGATCAACATGGTCGACAGTCTTTTCGCGGACGTGTCCTATTTTCAAGCGCCGGTCGACGATTCCTATCCACACGGCATCTTGAGCTTCCGCTCCAACGACGGCACGTTCCGCGATCCGAACTTCGCCGCGAACTACGAATGGGCGTGCCGGGCAGTCGATGCTGGCCGTTTGGCATGTTTCATCGTCTATTTCTACTGGCGGCCGAACTGGCTCGAGACCGTCGAGACCCACCGCGAGATGGTAGCTCAGCTGGGCGGTCCGCACCCGCGCATGATCGCGATGATCGACGTCGAATCGGGTGGCAATCCCGGCGGTGACCAGTCCGCGGGCATCAACGCCGCGTACTGGAAGCTGGCCGACTGGCTCGGCGACCCGCGGCGGGTGATCGGCTACGCCAACCAGGGCGATTTCTTCGGCATGTGGTCCGACCGCCCCGACGGGTTGCGCATGGTCGGCGCGGGCTACGGCCGCAACCCGGACCTGCCCGGCCAGCTCGCCCACCAATACACCGACGGCCAAGGCTTCGGCGGCGGCCTGCCCGAGGGCTGTCCGCCGTTCGGCGATTGCGACATGAACGCCGCCTACGACATGTCGCCCCAGGATTTCGCCGCGGCCTGCGGCGTCGGAATAGAGGAGGAATTCATGTCCGCATTGAACGAAGTCGAGCAGCGCGAGCTGCTGGAGAAGACCCGTGACATCTGGATCCAGCTGCGCGGCCCGGACGGGCTCGGCTGGGCACAGCTCGGCAAGAACGAGCACGGCCAGAACCGCACCCCGATCGACGCGCTCGCGGCCGTCGAGGACGCGCTCGAAAGCCCACGGAAGTAACCGCGCGCTCCGCCGCGGTGCCGGACCGCCACCGGCACCGCGCCTGAGCGCCGACCTCTCACCGCCGAATCACCAGCTCTGACATCGCAAAGGACATCAATGACTGCCAACGAGGTTGTCACCCAACGAAGCTCGGTCGTCGGGAGGGTCACCGACCCCGATGGCAATCCGGTCGCCGGTGCGGTGGTCACGGTCATCGAGCGCCGCCTGCGCTCGGAAACGCCGCTCGGCGAGAGCATTACCGAGGCCGACGGACGCTATCGCGTCGAGGTCGACGCGGCGGTTCGTGGCCTTGTCGTTCGGGCCGCCCACAACGGCGCACCGGAGGTCGAGGCCACCCGCCAGACGGTCGGCAACGGTGCGACCGTAGACCTTCGACTGCCCGCTGGTTCGGAGTACGCGACCGTCGTCGCCAGGGTGACACCGCTGCTGGATGGCGCGGCACTGAGCGCTCTCGGCGCGGCGGACGTCGACTATCTGGCCGACGCGACGGGACAGGATCGCGAATCGATCGCCCAGCTGGCGGTCGCCGAGCAGCAGGCCGCCGAGCTCGAGCAGCCGGGGCAATTGTGCTACGGCATGCTGCGCCAAGGGCTTTCGCAGGATCTCGATGAGCTCGGCCGGTATCCCTCGGGCGAGCTCATCGCCGCGATCGAGGCGGCCGCAGCCGCGGGTGTCATCGAATCAGCGGAGGGCGCTGCGGATTTCGCGGCGGCCATCCGGGCCAGGCATGTGACCGAGGCGGTCAATCCGGTCGACGGCTCGGCCGACACGGAGTCGGTCGGTGCGTTGATCGCGGCGGTCATCCCGGATGTCACGGCGCGGGAACGAAGTTACGCCGCGTATGTGGATCACTTGGCCGATGCCGCGACCTGGTTGACCGAGCTGTCCGCGGACCCTGTCGCGGGGCAGTACGCCGAGCGGCTTCGCCTAGCCTTCCGGCTGCGCGACCTGACCGGCGGCAACGCGGCGCTGATCCGGGAACTGCTCGGCCTGTTCGACAGCGGAGAGTTCAGTGATCTCCGAGAGTTGGTGCGGCTCAATGGTTCCTGGTCCGAGCTCGTCCAGAAGTCCGGCGGTGTGCCCGAGCAACGGCGGGCCGCGCTCAGTACGGCAGCACCGGACGGCGACCATGTCCCGGAATACGCCCGTGACCTACGGCGGCGCCTGATCGAGGCCTACCCGTCGGCTTATCTGTCGCACGAGATGTCCGCCCGTCCCGAGCATTCGGAGACCGCGTCCGCGCGCTTCCTGCTCGCCAATCCCGATTTCGACATCATCGCCACGCCGGTCAACGCCGACACCGTGCCGGACGAACCGGCCCGGCAGGAACTCGGCGCGATCCAGCGCACCTTCAAGATCACCCGCGACTTCGACGCCATGCAGGCGTTGCGCGACAACGGGTTCGACTCCGCCAAGTCGGTGGCCGCGGTCGGCCGAGATCTGTTCGCGCGCAAGGTCTCCGGCACCCTCGACGCGGACGCCGCCAATGCCGTGCACGAGCGGGCGACCCGGGTCAGCGCGGCCGCCGCGAACCTGGTCACGGATTTCCGCACCGCGGGCCATTTCGACGTGCCGTGGCTGCCGAGCATGGCCGACCCCACGGGGCTGGGGCATCCGATTCCGGATTGGGAAGAACTGTTCGGACCGGCCGACTACGGCACCTTCGCCGCCTCGCGGTCGGTCACCGGCGAGCCCGCCTACCTCGCCGACCTGCTGTATTTCCTGCGCAGGCTGGGCGGGGGCACCCCGACGAACGAAGGGCCGGTCGCCAAGGCGCTCTACCACCGCCGCCCCGACCTGTGGGACGTCGAATTGAGCGATGCCAACACCGATCTGAGCCTGCCGTACGTCGATCTGGTCAACGAACTGCTCGAATCGGCGGTGGCGCCGACCACCGCGGTTCCGGCGAAGAACCGGCAGAGCACCGGTGATCAAGCGACACTGCGCATTCAGCCGCAACACGTGAATTCCAGCGCGTACGAGACGTTGCGCACCGCCATCTACCCGTGGGATCTGCCGTTCGACCTGTTCCGTGCGCAGACCGACGCCTATCTCGCGCACGCCGGCGTGTCCCGCGTCGCGCTGCTGGAAACCATTGGTGCCGCGGTGGATTCGCCCACCTTGTCGATGGACGAGCGGCTCGGTCTGAATACCGTTGCGGCGCGGCTCATCGCGGGCGAGCAGCTCCCCCCGCCGCGCACCCTCGCGGAGTACTACGGCCTGCGGGCCGATGTGGATATCGTCGGCGTGTTGCGCAATGTCCGGGCGCTGCTGGATGCCGGTTCGCTGCGCTACGCGGAGCTGACCGAGCTGCTCGACACCCGGTTCATCAACCCGGACGGTGTCATCTTCATCAAGGCCGACGACGCTAAATTCCCTTACGACACAACGCGAATGACCCTCGTGGGACTCGATCCGGCGGCACTGGATCGCCTGCACCGGTTCGTCCGCCTGCGGCGGGCGCTCGGCTGGTCGGCCCAGTTGCTGGATCGGGCGATCATCGGCGCCAACAGCCAGGGCGGGCTCGACCGCGCGACCCTGCGCACCATCGCCGCCGTCCGCACCATCGCCGCACGCCTCGACCTGTCGATCGAACAGGTGCTGACCTTCTACAACACCATCGACGCGCACGTCTATCGCACCGAATCCGAAGCGCCGCTGTATGACCGGCTGTTCCTCGATCCCGCCGTGGTGACGACCCAGCCGGGCACACCGAATCCCTTCGCTCTGCGCGCCGATCGCAGCGAACTCGCGGCGCTCGGCAGCCTGACCGCGCCCGCGGTCACCGCGGCACTGCTCGCGGTACTCCAGGTGACCGACGAGGATCTCGCCGCGCTGACCACCGGGCCGCGGGCGGTCACGCCCAACCGAATCCTCGATCTGGCCAACCTGTCGGCGCTGGTGCGTACTGTCACGCTCGCGCAGGCGCTGTCGCTGTCTATCCCGGAGCTGTTGCGGCTCATCGAACTCTACGGCGGTGGCGGTCCATTCCCCGCGCTCGCCGATGTCTTCGCTGGCGCCGTGCTGGAGAACGAGGTCGCGGCGGGCGCTCCGATGCGGGTGGCGATGCCGTCGGCGCTGCCCGCCTATCCGTTCGGCTTCGAGGGTGAGGTCGCGGGCGGCGCACCGATGCGTCCACCGACCCGATTCGACGCCGCGCCCCGGCCGCTGGCCTACGCGCAAACCGTTGCCACCGAACGGTTCCTGGATGCCGTCGACGCCATCAAGGCCGCAGGCCTGACGGTCGCCGAACTCGATGCGGTACTCACCGCCACCCTGCCCGCCCAGGGCGGGATCATCCCCGACGACCCCGCGCTGGCCGCCACGCTCACCGCGCTGCGGGCCGCCCTCCAGACGGTCTATCAGCAGACCGCGCAGACCCTCGACGAGCGTGGCGAGCTGACGCGCAAGAACCTGACCCTGCTCGGCTGGGATCCGGCGCTCGCCCAGGAGGCCGTCGCCACGTTGCTCGGCACCGTCACCTACGCCGCGAATCTGACGTCGCTGCCGGAGAATACGGTGTTCCCGCCGAAGCTCCCGATCCGTTTCAGCGCCGCCGAGCAGAAGCTGTACTTCACCGGCCCGATGACCGAGGGACAGCAGATACTGCTGCAGCAGGTGTCGACCGCCGCCGAGTATCAGGCCGCGGTGGCGGAGTTGCACCTTGCGCCACGGCGTTTCGTCGCGACCAGGATGAAGGCGCGGCGCATTCCGGTATTCGCGGCCCGCCAGGACATCATGCCCGCCGACTATCAGATGCCGAAAGCGTTGCTCGGCAAGGTGTTCTACGACATCAACGATCACCAACTCAAATGCCGGGGCTACCTGTCCGAGGCCGAGGTGGCGGCGTTGAAGGGCGCGCCGTCCGGTGCCGCGATCGCCGCCGCGGTCGACGTCCTGTTCGCCGTGCAGGAGGCCGATATCGTCGGCCCGAACAAGTTTCTCGACGCCACGGTGGCGGACACCTTCTTCAACGACGAGCACACCGTGCCCGCCGACCGGTTCCGGTTCGTGCTCGACCTTCTCAATCCGTTGCTGCGCACCATGCTGAGCGAGATCACCATCAAGCAGCAACTCGGTCAGGCCGCCGAGCTCGACCCCGCCACCGCCGATCTGCTGCTCGGCACGCTGCTGCGCTCGACCTCGGGTCCCGCTGTGCTGAACGACTTCCTGGTGCCGGACTTCGTCAGCAGCGATCAAGCCGTCGCGGTGACCCGGTCCGCGTTCGGGCGGCAGTTCATCGCGCTCAGCCGGATCTACCGTGTCGCACTGGTGCTTTCGCGTCTTCGGGTGAGTGCGCTCGAGCTGCCGTTCGTCTTCGGCTACGCGGGTCTCGTCGGCTGGGTCGATCTCAACGAGCTGCCTCCCGCGCCGATCCTTGGCCCGGCGCCGTTGTTCGCCAAGTTCATTCGACTGCTCGATCTGCTGCGCTTGCGCACCGTCCTGCCCGGCGGCATGGGCACCCTCGACAAGGTGTTCACCGCCGCGGCGAGCCCGGCGGCGACCACCGCGACCGTCGTCGCGGAGCTGGCCGCCCGAACCGGGTGGAACACAGCGGATCTCGGCACTCTCACCGGACTGCTCGGATTGTCCACCGCGGCCCGTTTCCTCGACGTCGCCACCATGCGCACCGTGGACGCGGCCGTGCAGCTGTTGCTTCGGCTCGGCGTGACCGCCGACCGCCTCGACCTGTGGCTGCACGCCGAGCTGACGCCGGCGGCGGCCGAGGCGGCCTGGCAGACGGCCAAAGCCAAACACACACTGGCGGATTGGCCGGTCGTCGCGCCGCCCATGCAGGACGCGATCCGCGAACGGCAACGCGCCGCGCTTGTTTCGTACCTGGTCGCCAACCCGCTGTATGACACCAACCGGATCACGGTGCCGGAGTGGACCGACGCCAACGGCATGCACGACTACTTCCTGCTCGACGTCGAGATGGGCGCGACCCAGCAGACCACCCGAATGGCGCAGGCCATCTACAGCATTCAGCTGTTCGTCCAGCGCTGCCTGCTGAATCTCGAGCCGCTGGTGGACACCTCGCGGACCGAGCTGTGGCAGCAGTGGGAATGGATGAAGCAGTACCGGCTGTGGGAGGCCAACCAGAAGGTGTTCCTGTACCCGGAGAACTACTTCCAGCCGGACCTGCGCACCGACAAGACCCCGTTCTTCCAGGACCTGGAGAACGAGATCATGCAGAAGGAGATCACCGACGAGAACGCGACCACGGCACTGCACCACTATCTGGAGAATCTGGACGGGGTAGCGAGACTGCATCCGTGTGGCAGCTACCGCGACCCGGCCAACGGGCGGATCTATGTCTTCGCCAGAAACGATTCGGTGCCGCGCGTCTACTACTTCCGCACCTGGGAGAACCGGACGTTCTGGACGCCATGGCGAAAGATCGACCTCGATATCGGCAGCGACACGCTGATACCGGTTGTCTGGCAGGGACAGCTGTACCTGTTCTGGCCCTCGTTCACCCAGCGGGCCGACGCCAAGACGGTCAGCAAGCTGCCGGACGGCAACGCGGAAAACGAGATCAAGCAACCTGTCACCTATGCCGATGTGCACCTCAACTGGAGCCGGTTGACCACCGACGGGTGGCAGGAAAAGAAGATCGCGGAATCCACGATCGCCACGAAGATCTACATCGATCCGACCAACTATCCGATCGTGAGCACGGTGGCCGAGGGCACCGATATCTTCTTCTTCGAGCCGCAGATCCAGGCCAACGGTGACCTCGTCCTCTACGTCACCTACAACGGCGTCATCAGCGTCATCGACAAGATCCAGCTCAACTACAAGGGTGTGATCTTCCGTGGCAGCTTCCGGCTCAGCGGCCGGTACGGCTTCGTCGACGTCACCCAGCTGACGCCGATGCTCTTCGCGGTCGGGCCGGACGGGAAGTTCGACCCGGCCACCAGGAACTACCTGCTGTTCGGTTCCGGCGCCGGTTCGGTCAACAACGAATTCGAAAATCACTATGACGTCCGGATCACCGACACTCGGCCGAACGGAAGCGGCCGACTGGACGCCATATTTCAGCACATTTCCCGTCCGCCGAACCGGTTGCTGTACCCGTTCCGGCCGGAGATCGCGTGGGACAAGTTCTATATGCTCTCCGCGGACGGGCTGCGCAGCTATCTGCTCGAGGTGACGAACCCGGACCCGTTGACCTCCGCGTGGATACGCGTCACGAACTTCTATCACCCGTTCGTGGAACAGCTTCTGGAAACACTGAAATTCAGTGGCGCGGATGCCATGTTCGCCAGGAACATCCAACTCCAGATCGGCGCGTTCGACTTCGGCGCCGCCACGGAATACCAGCCGACGCCGTCGATCGTCCGTAAGCCCTATCCGCAGGAAGACATCGACTTCACCGGCACCGGGGCCTACGCCCAGTACAACTGGGAGCTGTTCTTCGACGTACCACTCATGCTCGCGCAACGGCTGACGACGAACCAGAAATTCGCCGAGGCACAACACTGGTTCCACCGCATCTTCGATCCGACCGACGTCTCCGGATTGCCTTCGCCGCAACGATTCTGGCGAACCAAGCCGTTCTTCCTCACCGCGGGCGATCCCGCCGACCCGACCAGCGACTACTACGCCCAGCGCATCGAGGAGATCCTGAGTCTGCTGGCCTCCGGCGACGAGCGTGAGCTGGCCAAGCTGCAGGTCTGGTTGGACAACCCGTTCGAGCCCGACGTGGTGGCCCGGCTGCGCACGACCGCCTACCAGAAGTCGGTGGTGATGAAGTACCTGGACAACCTGATCGCCTGGGGCGATCAGCTGTTCCGGCAGGACACCGGCGAGTCGGTCAACCAGGCCACCCAGCTCTACCTCCTCGCGGCCGAGTTGCTCGGCCCGCGTCCGCAGGAGGTCTTCGACCCGACGCCCGGACCGGCGCGCAGTTTCCGCGATATCGCCGGCGCGCCTGCCGCACCGAATCCGCTTGTCCTGGCCGAACATCTGGTCTCCGTGGGTGGCGACGCGGCGCCGGTGCCGTCGATCACGGTCGGCGTCGGCGTCGGCTGGTTCGACTACTTCCGGGTGCCGCGCAACGAAAAGCTGCTCGGCTATTGGGATCTTGTCGCGGACCGGCTGACCAAGATTCGCACCGGGCGGACCATCGACGGCCGGGTCAGGCAGCTGGCCGCCTTCGGCAGCGTGATCGATCCGAACCTGCTGGTGCGCGCCGTGGCCTCCGGGCTCGACCTGGCCGCGGTGCTGGACGACATCAGCGCGCCGCTGCCGCACTACCGCTTCGGTGCGATGCTGGCCAAGGCGAAGGAACTCGCCACCGAGGTCACCTCGTTCGGCTCGGCCTTGCGGACCGCGCTCGAGCAGCGTGACGGCGAGGCCATGGCCAGGCTGCGATCCCGCCATGAGCGAGCCACCCTGGGCGCCGCGAAGCTGGTCAAGAAGCAGCAGGTGGCCGAGGCCGCCGAGGGGCTCGAAGCGGCGCGCCAAGCGCAGGCCTTGGCGCAGCACAAGCTCGATTACTACGCGAGCCGCGATTTCATGAACGGTTTCGAGATCACCCACACCGTGCTCGCCAGTGGCGCCATCGTGGCGCAGTCGGTGGCCGCGGGAATTCACATGGCGGGCAGTGTGACCTCGCACCTGCCCGACATCAAGGTCGGCTTCCCGACCACTGTCGGCGCGACCTACGGCGGCAGCAATGTGTCGAATTCGCTGCAGGGGCTGGCGAATTCGCTCGGCGAGATCGCCTCGATCCTGAACGGCGGTGCGGCGCTCGCGGCGACCGTCGGCGGTTACCGTCGGCGCGCGGACGACTGGGACTTCCAGGCCGGTCAGGCCAAGATCGAGATCGAGCAGGCGGACAAGCAGATCCGCGCGGCCAGCGACCGGCTGACCATCGCCGAGCTCGAGCAAGACAACCACGACATGGAGATCGCCAACGCGCGTGAGGCCGACGAGTTCCTCTACGGCAAGTTCACCAACCAGGAGCTCTACGAGTGGATGGTCGGCCGGTTGGCCACCGGCTTCTTCCAGGCCTACCAGCTCGCCTACGACGTCGCCAAGCGGGCCGAGCGCGCCTATCGGCACGAACTCGGTGTCGAGGACTCGAGTTTCATCAACTTCGGGTACTGGGACAGCCTGCACAAGGGGCTGCTGTCGGGTGAGCAGCTGATGGCCGATCTCAACCGGATGGACGCGGCCTACCTCGACGCGAACGCCCGCGAGTTCGAGCTGACCAAGCGAATCTCGTTGGCCCAGTTGGATGCCAACGCCCTGCTGCGGTTGAAGGAGACCGGCGCCTGCTACGTGTCGCTGCCGGAGGCCCTGTTCGACCTCGACGCGCCGGGTCACTACTTCCGGCGCATCAAGGGCCTGAGCATCACGGTGCCGTGCGTGGCCGGTCCGTACACCGGCGTGAATCTCACCGCGACGTTGACCAACAGCAGCATTCGGGTCGACACGCGGCTACCTGACGGCCATTATGTGCGAAAGATGCCACAGGACACCAGGTTCCGCGACTACTCCGGTCCGATCGAGTCGATCGTCACCAGCACCGCCCAGGACGACTCGGGCCTGTTCGAGTCCGGCCAGCGCGACGACCGATTCCTGCCGTTCGAGGGCATGGGCGCGATCAGCCAGTGGCGCCTGTCGCTGCCCGACGAGTTCCGCCAGTTCGACTACCAGACCATCGCCGATGTCGTGCTGCACCTGCGCTATACCGCGCGCGACGGCGGCAACACCCTCGGTGACGCGGCCGTGCTCGATATGAAGGCGGCACTGGACAAGTGGGCGCGCGGGAGCGGCGGCACCGGCCCGGTCCGGGTGTTCAGTGCGCGCCGCGAACTGGCCGATCAGTGGCAGCGTTTCCTCGCCACACCGGCCGACGGCGTCGCCACCGCGAGCTTCCGGATGTCCAAATCGCAGTTCCCGCAGATCTTCCGGGACCGCCGCTACGTCGTGTCGAAACCGGAACTCGTGCTTGTGCTTTCGCGGGAGCTCATTCCCGATGGCAGCAAGCGTTTCGTCGACTGCTACCCCGTCGGCAAGCCACTGTCCGCGAAGTTGGCCGCCGGCACCGGCACGCCGCCCGTCGTCGCGCTGAGCGCCGATCCGACGCTCGGCGGGCTGCCACGCGCCGCCTTCCCGACCATCAAGGACATCGAAGTGAAAGACGCGGGCCAGGACTGGGTCGTCACCGCCCCGATCACCGGCCTCGACCCCAACCTGCTCACCGCGGACGGACGACTCGACCCCGCCGTCGTGCTCGACCTGCTGCTGGTGTGCCCATTCACCCTGAAGGGACAGAACTGATATGCGACCTTCCGTAGATCCGTTGCGGCTGCGGCCATTCCAGCCGACCCGGCAGGCCGAGCTCGCCGCCGCGGCGGGCAGCTGGTCGACCCTGCCGTACCCGATGCCCGCCGCCGAATCCTGGGCCGAGCCGAACGACACCGCGATCGTGCTGCCCAGCGGCCAGGTACTGATCGCCTTCGGTGAGGACGGCGCTCGAAACCCGCTGTGGAACTCGGCGGTGCTCGATCCCGGGTCGGGCCAGTACAGCGAGACCTTCATCAGGGCAACGCCGCGCAGGCTGCACGCCCTTACCGACCTCGGGGGCGGCAAGGTACTGGTGACCGGCGGGGTGACCGGGCCGGTCGCGACGCCGGCGCGCGGCACGAACGAGGTGTTTCTCTACGACGACGCCGACGGCGGCGGGGCCTGGCGCGAGGTCGCGCCGATGCACGAGCCGCGCTTCTCGCATTCGGCTACCCGGCTCGGCGACGGCTCGGTGCTGGTGGCGGGCGGTTGCGCGGAGCGATCCGCGGACACCGATCGGGCGGTGCGCTCGGCCGAGATCTACAACCCGGCCACGAACACCTGGACCGTGGTCAAGGAGATGACCGACATCCGGTTCGGCCACACCGCAATCGCGTTGTCCGCCACCAAGGTGCTGGTCGTCGGCGGCCTGATCACCATCGGCCGCGGCCAGTACGCCGCGCTCGGCTACTGCGAAATCTTCACCGCGGGAGCAACTCCGGACAAGGGCACCTGGGCGCCGACGGCGAGCCTGAGTTCGCCGCGCAAGGGTCATCAGGCCACCCTGCTGAAAGACGGCTCCGTGCTCGTGACGGGCGGTGACATGCCGACCCTGTCGTTCACCTCGACCATCGAGCCGTACAGCCAAAAGTCCTGTGAGCGTTTCCGTCTCGACGCCAACGGCGTCGGCGCCTGGCAGGCCGACACCGACATGCCGTGGGGGCTGAGCCAGCATCGCGCGGTGCTGCTGAAGGACTCGGGCAAGGTGCTGGTGATCGGCGGCACCGACAGCTCCGTGTTCGACATGGGATACAGCGACACCATCATCTACACCCCGGGCCCGGGCGGTGCCGCGGGCGTCTGGGCGGTCACCGGGAGCCTGGAGGTCGGCCGCTGGGCGATGGCCGCGGCGGCGCTGCCCGGTGACAAGGTGGTTGTCGTCGGCGGCATCGTCCGCTCGGGCGCGGCGGCACCGGTCATCGGCGAGAACGTGCTGACCACGAGCGTGGAGGTGTACACGCCGTGACCTCCCTCAGCACAACGGAATTCGATGCGACGGCGGCGGTCGACGGCGCTGGTGGAACCTGGACATCGGTGAAAGACGCTCCGGTAGCGGTGAATTGGCAGGGCGCGGATGACAACGCCGTGCTGCTCGCCGATGGCCGCGTGCTGGTGGCGGGTGGCCAGGAGGTCGGTTTCCGGTCCTCGCCCGCGAGCGCCGTGTTCGATCCGGGGCCGGGCAGTTGGACCGCGACCGGTCCGCTGCGGACGGGGCGGTCCGGGCACACGCTGACCCTGCTGCCGGATGGCACGGTATTGGCGACAGGCGGACTTCCCACGCCGGAGGTCTCGCCCGCGGGGCTGGCGACCGCCGAGCGCTTCGATCCGAAGACGCGGACGTGGGGGCCCGCCTCGCCGAACCCGATGAGCGCCGAACGTGCCGCGCACACGGCCACGTTGCTCGCCGACGGGCGCGTTCTGCTCGCGGGCGGCTACGCGACCAGGGCGAACGTGGAATCCACCACCGATTCCGCCGAGATCTACGATCCGATCGCCAAGACCTGGACGCCGACCGCGCCGATGAACGAGGCCAGGTCCGTGCATACCGCCGTGCTGCTGCACGACGGCCGGGTACTGGTCATCGGCGGTACCGTGAGCGTCGGCCGCGGCCACTACACCGCACTCGCCTTCTGCGAGGTCTTCGATCCGGTGACCGGCACGTGGACCCCCACCGGGAGCATGGCCCGCCCGCGCTTCGACAACACCGCGACGGTGCTCACCGACGGCACCGTGCTCGTCACCGGCGGCGGCTGGCGCGGGTGGATCGCGGACTGGGTGTTCAACGCGCACAACGACTGGACGACCGAACGCTACAACCCGACCAGCGGCACCTGGTCCAGAGACGCCGACCTGTCCTGTGCCCGCCTCTACCACCGCGCGGTGCTGCTGCGCGACGGCCGCGTGCTGGTGCTCGGCGGCGTCGACGCGAGCAATATGTCGACCGGTTTCCGCAGCACCGCGCTCTACGATCCGCTCACTCGACAGTGGTCGCCCGCCGCCGGACTCGCCACTGGCCGTTGGGCTTTCGGCGCCCTCGCCCTTGCCGACGGCCGGGTGCTCGTCACCGGCGGTGTCGAACACCTCGACTGGTCGGCCACCGACTGGCGGCTCACCGTGAGCACCGAGATCTACACGCCTCCGAAGGGGGAACAGTGACTTCACTCGCCATCGGCACCAACCTCTGGATCCCGACCGGCAACCTGCCCGCCGCCAGTCTGGCCTTCGAAAACGATTGCGCCATGGCCGGTTTGGCGGAGGGCTCGGCGCTGCTCGCCGGCGGCGCCGACGCGACCTTCGCGGGCAGCGCCGCCGCCGCGCTGTTCGACCCGGCGATCTCGACCTGGAAGGTGACCACGCCGATGGCGATCGGCCGCAGGTTGCACAC
Organism: Nocardia sp. NPDC050175; assembly: GCF_044459885.1. NCBI lineage: Bacteria > Bacillati > Actinomycetota > Actinomycetes > Mycobacteriales > Nocardiaceae > Nocardia > Nocardia sp. NPDC050175. The sequence goes on along the minus strand of NZ_JBITJI010000001.1, from coordinate 1,180,475 downwards.
CGTGACCCGGCTGCCGGACGGCACCGCACTCGCGGCGGGTGGCATCACCGGGCCCTACCGGCTGCCGTTCGATGTCGTTGCGGCAGCGGAACGTTTCGACCCGAAGACCAAGACGTGGACGCCGACCCGCACCGGCATGGGCACGCCGCGGTGCCTGCACAGCGCCACGCTGCTTGCCGATGGACGGGTCCTGGTCGCGGGCGGCGCGACGCTGCGATCCGCCAACGGGCTCGGTCCGACCAACACGGCCGAGGTGTACGACCCGGTCGCGGACAAGTGGGAGCCGACCGGCTCGATGATCGACGCGCGGACCGCGCCACAGTCGGTGCTGCTCGCCGACGGCCGGGTGCTGGTGGTCGGCGGCACGGCCCTCGTCGGCGACGAATACGCGGTGCCTACCGCGTTTTGCGAAGTGTACGATCCGAAAACCGGAAAGTGGAGTCCGACAGGGTCTTTGGCGCTACCACGAGCCCTGCACCGAGCCGTACTGCTGCCGGACGGCAGCGTGCTCGCCCTCGGCGGCTGCCGTCAAGGGTGGTCGTCCGGCCCGATCTTCGACAAGCATTCGCTGGCCACCACCGAGCGGTGGTATCCGGTGACGGACAGGTGGGCCCCCGCGGCCAGCATGCCGGCCGGCCGGGATCGCTTCCACGCGTTCACCTTGCGTTCGGGGAAGGTGCTCGCCTTCGGTGGCGGTGACGAACAGAATCTCAGCGCCAGGTTCGCGTCCAGCGTGCTGTACGACCCGTACGCCGACACCTGGAGCTCGACGGGGCCGATGTACTACGGCCGCATGGACTTCGCGGCGGCGCTACTGTCCGACGGCCGGGTGGTTGCCGCGGGCGGCAGCAGCGGTGACGACCTGCCGACGGTGGCGGAGATGTTTCTCCCGTAGTCCGTCACGCCTTGTGCGGCAGTATCGCCAGCGCGAGCGCCAGTCCGGCGATGATGCTGACGCACGCCGCCACGGTCGCGGCGACGGACGCCGTCATGGCCGCGACAGCGATGGTCAATGCCAGGCAGGTGGCGATGGCCAGCACCGCGGTCACCGGTTCGACACCGGCGATTCTGGTCGGTCGATGATTGATCACTGCAATACCTTTGTTCGAACCGGGCGGTGTGCGGCCGTACTCACGGCCGCACACCGCACGCGCGGGCTACTTGCCCAGCGCGCTCTTCGCCTTGTCCACCGCGTCGCCGATGGCGTCCTTCACGTTCTCCACCGCACCCTTGACGGCGGATTCGACCTGATCCGCCTTGCCTTCGGCGCGCAGATCGTCGTCGCCGGTCGCGTTGCCCGCGGCTTCCTTCGCCTTGCCGCCGAACTCGTCGACCTTGTTGCCGATCTTGTCGCTCAGAGACATCGAAACCTCCGCTGTGTCGCGGCACATCCGGGTTGGATGCACACGTCGTATTGACACGGCCGTTCCGCAAAGCGCACGCAGCAACCGATGAGACAACGATCACGTCATACTGGCCGTGACGGTTTCCATTCCCCGGTGTCTACGTGATGAGCGGTGGAGGAGGTGCTGTGACCACGACAGAAACGGTTGCCGAGACCGCGCCCGATGATGCGACCCTGGTGAGCAGGGCGCGCGACGGCGATATGCGGGCCTATGAGCAGTTAGTACTGCGCTATCAGGCCCAGATGTTCCGTCTCGCGGTCAAGATGCTCGCCGACCGCGCCGACGCCGAAGATGTCGTCCAGGAGGTGTTCCTCGGGGCCTGGCGCCGACTACCGCAGCTCAACGAGGACGCGGCCTTCGTCGGCTGGCTCTATCGCATGACGACCAATCGGTGCCTGAACGTGATCCGGGCCCGCAAACCCACCGTGGAGGTAGACCCGGAGACCACCGAATCGCCACGCTCGGACACTCAGCCCGAGCACGCGGTGCAGGTGAGCACGCAATTGGCAGCGCTGAACGAGGCGCTGCAGCTGCTCACGCCCGAACAGCGCGCCTGTTGGCTATTGCGCGAGGTGCACGGGCTGACCTACGAGGAGATCGGCGACATCGTCGACGTGAATACGACGGCGGTGCGTGGCCGGATTGCCCGCGCGCGAGCCCACTTGTCCGAGGTGATGAAACCATGGCGGTGAACGGAACGACAGAACAGGATTACCGGCTGCCCTGCGGCCGCGAGATCGAACAGGTCTGGGATCGGCTCGACGCGGTCGAGGCCGGTCTGGGCGACGAACACGAGACGACCTGCCCGCACTGCCGAGCGGCGCGCGACAGCCTGCTCGCCTTGCGTGCGGCGACCAAGGAGCTGATCGACGAACCGGATCCGGCGCCGCCCGACCTGACCGGACGCATCATGTCCGCGGTGCGCGCCGAGGCGCGGCGCGGCCGGACCCTGGTCTTGCCGACGCCCGCGCCGGGCACGGTCGAGGTGAGCGAACAAGCCGTCGCCACCGTGCTGCGCTATGCCGCCGACTCGGTGCCCGGTGTGCGCGCCAGGCAGTGCCGGGTGCGCAGGGTTGGCATAGGGATGGACGGGGAAACACTGGTGGCGGTGGAGCTGTCGGTGGCTATCCGGTTCGGGCACACCACGGTCGGCGAGGCGCTGCCGCTCGTGCGCGAACGGGTCAGCGCCGCACTCGCCGCCCAGGTCGGTCTCGTGCTGGAGACCCTGGATCTGGTGGTCGCGGACATCTATGAGGACGACGAAACGGGGGGCGCGCGGCGATGACGACCGATGCTTTTTCCGAGGTACGGATCGAGGCACCGGTCGTCGCCGCGGTCGCTGCCCAGGCGGCGTGCGCGACGCCCGGCGTGATCCGGCTGGAACCCGGTGTGCGCGGGCTGGTCTCGTCGCTGGTCCGGGTGGGCAAGCAGCGCCTGACCAGTGCCGACCCCGCGCCCTCGGAGGGCGTGCGGGTGCGCCGGACCGCCTCGGGCGCGCTGAGTGTGCAAGTGGACGTGGTGATTTCGGCCGAACGTGCGGCGGCGGTGATCGGTCACGCGGTGCAGCAGGAGGTTTCGCGGGTGGTGTTCGAACAGACCGGGCAGACGGTCGACGAAGTGTCGGTGACGATTCTCGATATCGAGCCGGAGCGCCAGTGAGGGAGCGTCAGCGAGCGAACCAAAATCGCAGCCGCCTAGAAGGCACGGTGGAGCCGAGCGCCAGCGAGGCGCAGCCGTGACTTCACCCAGCGACATCATCGCCGTGATCCTGGGCGCGCTGGACACGATCGACGGTATCCGACCCGCGACACCTCTCGGCGCGGAAAGCCCGGCCTGGTGGCCATGGGACGCACGAGGTTTCGCGGTCGATGTCAGACCGGACCGGATCGAGGTACGGGTCGCCGCGGCCGAACTGCCGTTGGCACCGCTGCTGGAGAAGGCGACGGCCGCCCTGCGCGCCGCATTGGCCGGGACCGACTGGTCCGATGCGCGCCTGCGACTCGTAGTGACCGAGCTCGATGCCGGAGCCTTCGGCAGTGAGGGGGTTACCTAGGTCACACCGTCGAGCCCGTGACGTTCGGGTCGGATCGCGTGTCGATCCCTATGAAGCCGATGTCCGCTGTATCGCAAGGGAAATCAGGAGGAGCTAATGAGCACCACGACAACCACTGACAAGAACACGGACAACAAGGCACCGGCAGACACCAAGACCCCGGCGAGCCGGGTTTCCTCCGCCGTGGCAACCCAGAAGGACAGCAAGCTCGCCAGCGACCAGGGCACCACCTCCATCGCCGACATCGTCGTGCAGAAGGTGGCCGGGCTCGCGGCCCGCGAGGTACGCGGCGTGCACGATCTCGGCGGCGGCGCGGCCCGCGCGTTCGGCGCCATTCGCGATCGCATCCCCGGCGCGTCCGCCAGTATCGGCCAAGGGGTTTCGGTCGAGGTGGGGGAGACCCAGGCCGCCGTCGATCTGGAACTCGTCGTCGAATACGGCGTCGCCATCGCGGAATTGGCGCGCGCGGTGCGCCGCAACGTGATCAACGCGATCGAGCAGATGACCGGCTTGGATGTGGTCGAGGTCAATATCAACGTCAACGACGTGTACATCCCCGGCGACGACGACGAGCCGGTGCAGAGCAGTCGGGTGCAGTAGATGAGTGCCACAGCGATCTGCCTCGCGGTCGGTCTCGCGCTCGGCTTCGCCGGCGCGTTCGGCGGATTCGGCGCCTTCACCATCGTGCTGCTGTTCGCCGTGCTCGGCCTGGTGGTCGGGCGCTGGCTCGACGGCGAGCTCGACCTGGCCGGGTTGCTCCAATCCGCTCAGCGCAAGGGCAGGCGATGACCGCCGTCATCGCGGACGAGTATCCGGGCGTCACCACGGTGGCGCCGCGCGCGGTGCAGCGGATCGTCGCGCAGGCCGCGCGCGAGGTGGCCGGCGTCGGCGCCGACGTGCGGGTCGACGCGCGAGTCTTCGCGAACCGGACGGCTCTCGATGTGCGGTTGCCGATCCAGTACCCGTCGCCGATCGGCCGGGTGACCGAGGCGTGTCGCGCGCATCTGGCCCGTCGCACCAGCGAGCTGACCGGGCTCGCGGTGTCCGGCATCGACATCGTGGTGACCGAGTTGACCACCGAAACCGTTGCCGGAAGGAGAGTTCGGTGAAGCGCAGGCCGCGCCGGGTGATTCCGGCGATCGTGGTCGCCGTGCTGCTGCTCGCCGCCTGCGTGGCGGTGGCGGTGTCGCTGATCCAGCGGCTGATCGGCGCGCACGAGTACCTGTCCTACGACACCGTCGCGGACGACCTGCACGGCATGACCTGGCACGACATGCCGGTGCTCGCCGTGGGTGTCGCTGCGGTGGTGTTCGGCTTCGTGTTGCTCGCGCTGGCGTTGTGGCCGGGGCGGGCAGCCGTGCTGCCGCTCGACACCGAAGACGGGATGTCCGCGGGAGTGACGCGTGGCGGGTTGCGCACGGCGCTGCGCAGTACCGCGGATTCGGTGGACGGCGTCAGCTCCGCGCGAATCCGGTTACGGCGCAAGGGAGTCAAGGTGTCCGCGCGCACCGATCGCACGGGCACGGAAGGTTTGCCCGAGGAGATCTGCGAGACGCTCACCCGCCGGGTCCAGGAGATCGGCCCGCAGCCGGTGCGCCGCGTCCGGGCCAAGCTGCGCGGCCCGAAGACAGGAGAGGCGTGATGGCTAGTCGAACCAACCGTCCAGCCGCGTTGAACCGGACCGTGCTCGGGCTCACCGGCGTGCTGCTGCTCGCCGCGGGCGTGCTCGCCGTCACCGCGCACTACGGGCGGCTGCGCTGGGTCGAATCCGACGACACCCTCGTGCCTGGCACCGCGGCCCCGCCGACCTGGGTGCTGTGGGCCGCCGTAGCCGTTGCCGTGCTGATCGGCCTGCTGTGCCTGCGCTGGTTGCTGGCACAGGTGTTCCGGATGCCCAAGTCGGTCACCTGGCGCACCGGCGGCACCGAATGGGCCGGGACCACCGTGCTGGAGTCCGCCACCGCCGCGGCCCCGGTGGCCACCGACATCGAAAGCTACGAGGGCGTGCGCACCGCCTCGGCCTGGTTGTCCGGCGGCCGCGACGCCCCCGAACTGCACCTGGTGGTCACCGCCGAACCGACCGCCGACATCGTCCAGCTACGCCGCCGGATTCTGGGCCACGCGGTCACCCGGCTGCGCGAAGCGTTGGAGGTCGAGGTCATTCCGGTGACGCTGGAGCTCGACTTCGCCGAAGACCGGCGACCGGCTCGGGTGCGCTGAGGATTATCGGAACGCGGCAGGTGCGAGGCGGGCGCGGCGAGCCGAGGCGGCCTACGGTAGTTTGGCGAGTTGGATCAGCTCCGCGCCGTGCTCGAGCGGGCGGGGGGTCGACGCGTCGGAGGTAGCGAAGTGGCGATGCCAGGCAACCGGTTTGGTGTAGCGGGTACTCGATGAGCACGGACGGAAAGGCGAAGAGCTTGGAAGCGGACGTGCGCTCGGTCGATTCCGCGCGAATCCTGTCGCTCACCGGAGAAATCGACATGGCCTCCGCGCCACAGTTCCAGGCCGCGGTCGATGATGCGTTGCGGGACAAGCCGACCAGGCTGGTCGTCGACCTGTCCCAGGTGGAATTCTTCGGCTCCGCCGGACTGAGTGTGCTGCTCGTGGCGGCGGAGTCGCTGGCGTCCGGCCAGCTGCGCGTGGTGGCCTCGCCGCCGGTGCGCAGGCCGATCGAGGTGACCGGGTTGGACAAGCTGCTCAGCGTGCACAACACCGTCGACGAAGCGCTCGCCGTAGCGGAGCCGCGCCGCCCGGCCTAGCGCCGGGCCCGCGCTCGTCGGCTGTCAGCGCTGCCGAGGCAGCCGGACGACCTGGACGAAGAAGTCGTCGATGTGCTTGATGGCCGCGACGAATTGGTCCAGGTCGACCGGCTTCGTCACATAAGCGTTGGCGTGCAGTTTGTAGCTGCGCAGAATGTCTTCCTCGGCCGCCGACGTGGTGAGCACGACCACCGGGATATGCGCCAGGTCAGGGTCGGCCTTGATCCGTTCGAGCACCTGGCGTCCGTCGTATCTCGGCAGATTCAGGTCGAGCAGGATGAGATCCGGTCGCGGCGCGCCCGCGTGGTCGCCCTGCTGATACAGGAAATCGAGGGCCTCCTGGCCGTCGTGCGCGACGTGCAGGGTGTTGCCTATCTTGTTGTCCTCGAACGCCTCCCGAGTCATCAACTCGTCGCCGGGATCATCCTCCACCAGGAGGATGTCGATGGGCTGGCCGGGAATGGTCAAGAGGAACTCCTGTATTCATCTGGGGGACAGTCTTACCGGGGGACGGGTCAGCTGGTTTCGCTGGGCTCGAGAGTTTGCCGCGGCCTGCTGATCTCGCCGAGTGCGCTGGTATCCACCGGCAGCACAGGCGAGTTCAGCGTGAACCAGAAACGCGTGCCATCGGTGTATTCGGTATCGAGCCAGATTCGCCCGCCGTGGTGTTCGACAATCTTCTTGCACAGTGCCAGCCCGATGCCGGTGCCGGTGTATTCCTCGCGGCTGTGCAACCGCTGGAAAATCACGAATACCTTCTCCGCGAACTCCGGCGCGATGCCGATCCCGTTGTCCGAGACCGAGAACAGCCAACCGTCGGTGTCGCCATCTGCGACACAAGCGATCTGGACAACCGGCGACCGATCGGGTGCGCGGAATTTGATCGCGTTGCCGATCAGGTTCTGCCACAGCATGGTCAGCAGCGTCGGGTCGCCGGTGATCTCCGGTAGCTCGTCCGGGCGTGCCAGCCGCAAATCGGTGTCCTCGGCGGCCACCGAGAGGTTGGCCATCGCCTTGTCCAGGGTCTGGTCGAGCTCGATCGGCACATTGCCGTCGATGACGCGCCCCACCCGGGAGAAGGTGAGCAGATCGTTGATCAGCACCTGCATCCGCTTGGCGCCGTCCACCGCGTAATCGATGTATTGGACTGCGCGCTCGTCGAGTTGGGGCGCGTAGCGCTTTTCCAGCAGCTGACAGAACGCGGCGACCTTGCGCAGCGGTTCCTGCAGATCGTGCGAGGCGACGTAGGCGAACTGCTCGAGTTCGGCATTGGAGCGGCGCAGTTCCGCGGTCTGCGTGTCCAGCTCGACCGTCTGTGCCGCCAGCACCGTCTCCTGGACCCTGGACGACTCCAGTTCGGCGACGACCCTGCGGCGCATGCCCTCCACCGCCTCCGCGACGGTGGCGAGATCGGCGGGTCCGTGCGCGGTGATGTGGTGGTCGAAATCGCCGTCGGCGACCCGCCGGGAGGCCGCCTCCAGATAGTCCAGCGGGCGCGCGACCAGCCTGCGCACCAGGACGGTCAGCGCGACCGCGGCCACGAGGAAGGCGACGACCAGGCCGGCCAGCACGGCATCGCGCACGGCGCGAGTATCTTTCAGCTCGGCTTGATCTCGGTCGACCTCGGTGGCGAGGTCGGCGGTCTGGTTGGCGAACAGGGTGCGCAGGTTGTCGAAGGTCGCCTTGCCACGTGCTGCCGCGAGCTCGTCGACCGCGGCGGGGCCGCGTGCCTTCACCGCGGCGATGAGTGGCTCGGCGTATCCGGTGCGCCAATCGGCGGCCGCCCGCTCCACCGCGTCGAGGTCGGCGAGCAGCTGCGGACGGTCGGCGAGCAGCTCGCGGATCTCGGCCGCGGCCCGCGCCTCGTCCTGCACCCCTTCGGAATACGGTGCGAGGAACTGGGAGTCGGCGCCGATGGCATAGCCGCGAATGCCGGTCTCCTGATTGAGCAGCGCGCCCTGCAGCCGGTAGGTCTCGGCGGTGGCGGGTTGCAGCCCGTCGACCATCCGGTCGGCGAGCCGGTTGGTCTTGCTGAGTTGCTGGGCACCGACCGCCGTGCCGACGATCACCAAGATCGCCATCAGGGCCAGCACGAGCATGAACCAGCCCTGGACGGTCAGTCGACCGGCCACGGACCGCTTCCTGGGAGATGTCGTCATCGATTGTCCTGGTTCAGGTCTCGGTGATTCCACTGCAGGTACATGACCGCCACGTCGTCCTCGAGCCCGCCGTGCGCCTCGGCGAGTTCCTCGGCGCGCCGGATCAATTCGTCGACGAACACCGCGGGGTCCGCGGCGGTCACCGTGCGCGCCAGCTCCAGCAGGCCTTCCTCGCCGAGGCGATCCTGGCTCTCGTCGGTGTGTCCCTCGAAGAGTCCGTCGGTGAACAGCATCAGGCCGGAGCCGACCGGCAACGTGATCTCGTGCGCGGCCCATTCGGCCCGGCCCGGTAGGAAACCGAGTGCGGGACCGCCGGGCACCTCGACCCAGTCGACCTCAGCACCGGTGCGCAGCAGCATGCCGGGATGCCCGGCCCTGGTGACCACCACGCGATGATCGCAGGGACGCAGGATCAGGCTGGTCAGCGTGGCGAAGGTCTGCTTGCCGGTGCGCTCGGCCAGCAGCACCTCCTCCAGCAGTTGCAACTGCCGGATGCCGAAGATGTCGCTGAGCACCAGGGTGCGCCAGGCCAGCCGCAGCGCCACTCCGGTCGCGGCCTCGTCGGGGCCGTGGCCCGCGACATCGCCGATCAGCGCGTGCACGGTGCCGTCGGCCTGCTGCACCACGTCGTAGAAGTCGCCGCCGAGCAGGGCGTTTGCCCGGCCGGGACGGTAGCGCGCCACGATGTCGACCGAGCGCTCGCCGCGCAGCAGCGGGGTCGGCAACAGTCCGCGTTCGAGTCGCGCGTTCTCCTGCGCGCGCATCTGGCTGGTCCGCAGCGCCGCCGACGCGCGCTCGGCCTGCTTACGCTGGATGGCGTAACGCAGTGCGCGGCCGAACAATTCGGGCTCGACCCGGCCTTTGACGAGGTAGTCCTGGGCGCCCGCCGCCACCGCGGCCAGCCCGATCTGCTCCTGGTCCAGCCCGGTGAGCACGACGACCGCGACCTGGTCGGTGTACTCGCGCACCGTGGCCAGCGCCTCGAGTCCATGCGCGTCGGGTAGATGCAGGTCCAACAGCACACAGTCGGGTAGCTGCTGCGCGAGTAGCGCACGCGCCTCGGCCGCGGACCGCACCCACCGCATCGGCAGGCCCGGCGCGCCGTCGGCGATCAGCTCCTCGACCAGCAGGGCGTCGGCTTGATCGTCCTCGACCAGCAACACCGACAACTCCGGCCAACTCCAGACGGTGGCGCGGTCTGGTCGGCGCTCGGGAATCGGTGCTGCTGCGCGGGCCTTGCCGTCGCCGTCGCCGAGAAGGCCGATCTGCCCACTCTGCCCGGAAAGCATCGACTCCGGTCTCCTTCCATCCGCGTTGACCTACTCGGTCGTCGTCAAATGCGACTAACGCGGAGTACCCACATTCGTTCGGCACACCCTCCGGGCCTTGTACCTTGCGACGCGCCAAACATTACCGTCCCGCCGGGCTCGGCCGAGCCTGACTGCCTGTGCAGGGTGTCGCGCGGCTCGATTCCCTCCTGGACTCGCTGTGGCCGACTCGTCGCGGATTATCTGGGCCGCCCCAAGTGGTGAAATCGAATTCCGGTGAGCAGGTGGTTAGGTGTTGGCCACGGTTTGGGTCCAGGCGGCAGGCCGGATCGCGCTGCAGCGGTCCAGGCCGGAGCCTGCGTCGTCGCGCGGGATGGCGAAGCGGGGTCCCGCACGCGGCGAGACACGAAAGACCTTACATAGCAAGTGGCTATCCGGGCGCGGGTTTCTCTGGAACCTCCTACCCGCGGTGATAATGGATTGACGGGCTTATGTATTGTTCGCGTTAGCAACTAGTTGCGCGGTTTTGGTAGGTCTGCTGGTGAATATGGGGAGGGGCCACGCCCGTTGGCGGCCCACAGCACACCGGTAAGCTCGCCGAACTGTCGCACCGCTGAGAGTTCTACCAGCAGTAGTTAGTGCAGATCGCTTGTGTCACATGGCTTGGCGAGCGCCGAGCCGATCCGATCGACGGCCGCGCAGCGCATTGGGGGCGACCGGGGATCGGATGCGCGTGTTCGAAGAAAACCGCTGACAACGCAGCCGACCAGAATCAGGGCCTACATGACGAATTCCACCACCCAGGCAATGCCGCCGGGCCTGGAAGCGGGCGAGGACACCGCACTGTCGCACCGGCAGATCTTGACCATCCTGTCGGGCCTGCTGCTCGGCATGTTCCTGGCCGCCCTCGACCAGAACATCGTCAGCGTGGCGATCGTGAAGATCTCCAACAGCCTGCACGGCTTCGACGAACAGGCGTGGGCGACAACGGCTTACCTGATCACCGCGACGATCACCACGCCGCTGTACGGCAAGCTGGCCGACATCTACGGGCGTAAACCGTTCTACCTCACCGCGATCGGGCTGTTCATCGTCGGCTCGGTGGCCTGCACCTTCGCCACCTCGATGTACGAGCTCGCTGGGTTCCGTGCGTTCCAGGGCCTCGGGGCCGGCGGTCTGATGTCGTTGGCGTTCACCATCGTCGGCGATATCGTGCCCGCCCGCGAACGGGTGCGCTACCAGGGCTATTTCATGATGGTCTTCGGTTTCGCCACCGTGCTCGGCCCGGTGCTCGGCGGCTTCTTCTCCGATCTGGACACGCTCGGCGGCATCGCGGGCTGGCGCTGGGTGTTCCTGGTGAACGTGCCGGTCGGGGTGCTGGCGTGGCTGGTGGTCGCCAGGGTGCTCAATGTGCCGCACCAGCGGCAGAATCACCGGATCGACTGGCTCGGCGCGGTGACGCTGACGATCTGCACCGTGCCGCTGCTCGTCGTCGCCGAGCAGGGCAGGCATTGGGGCTGGGAATCGCATCGGTCGCTGCTCTGCTACGGGGTCGGCGCGATCGGGCTGCTGCTGTTCCTGCTCGTCGAGTTCCTGATGAAGGACGCGGCGCTGATTCCGTTGCGGCTGTTCAAGAGTTCGACGTTCAGCGTCACCATTCTGGGCGGCTTCATCGTGGGCATCGCCATGTTCGGCGCCATCACCATGGTTCCGCAGTATTTCCAAGTGGTGCGCGGCTTTACGCCGACCCATGCCGGTCTGCTGATGCTGCCGCTGGTGCTCGGCATCACGGTCGGCTCGCAGCTCGGCGGGCGGATCACCAAGTGGACCGGTCGCTACAAGATCCTGCCGGTGGCAGGCACTTTCATCACCGCGTTCGGCTCGGCGCTGTTCGCGCAGGTGCATTACGACAGCGTGCTGTGGCAGCCGCTGACGTACTGCGCGGTGATCGGGCTCGGGCTCGGTTTCTGCATGCAGACATTGGTGATCGCGGCGCAGAACGCCGGGCCGCGTTCGGATATGGGCGTGTCCACCGCGGCGGCGACCTTCTTCCGGCAGATGGGCGGCACGCTCGGTGTCGCGGTGTTCCTGACGATTCTGTTCAACCTGTTGCCCAACAAGATCATCGACGCGTTCGGCGGGGCCTTGCCGCCCGGGTTCGATGCCGAACAGCTCAGCAGCATGCAGAGCAACACCAGCGGTATCGAGGCGCTGCCCGACGAGCTGAAGGCGCCGATCCTGATCGGCTTCACCGAGTCCATGCACGGCGTGTTCTACGTCGCCGCGGCGGTCGCGCTGCTGGCCTGCTTCGTGCTGATGTTCATGAAAGAGATTCCGCTGCAGGATGATCCGAAGCCCATTGTGGTTTCGCCCGCCTTGCAGCCGAGTTGGGACGAGGATCAGATCTGGGAGGGTGCGGCGCAGGCGCTCACCGAGCCCGAACCCGTGCTGGCCGGGGCCGTCGCCAGGCACGCGGCCGCCGAGCACAACGGTGCACGCCAATTCGCCATGGCCACAGCCAGTTCCACGGTGACCGTGCTCGACTCGGTGGAGGGCTTCGAAGGGTACGGCGACGGCGCGATCGGCGGACGCATCCGTCGGGAAAACGGTCACCCGGTGCCCGACGCCGCGCTCACCCTGATCGACCAACGCGGGCACCAGGTTTCGCGAGCAACCGGCGATGCCGACGGCAGTTATGTCATCGGGGTACCCGAGAGCGGCAACTACGTCCTCATCATCTCGGCGACCGATCACCAACCCGCCGCGGTAACGGTCTCGGTCGGGCAGCGCGCACAACGCCTCGACCTCACCCTCCTCGGATCCGGTGAACTGTCCGGCGTCGTCCGTTCGGCCGCCCGCGGCACCCCACTCTTCGGCGCCACCGTCACCCTGACCGACCTGCGCGGCGAAGTGGTCGGCGCCGCAACCACCACCGCCGACGGCCGATACACCTGCCACGGAATCGTCTCCGGCACCTACACTTTGGTCGCCGTAGCCGAACACATGCGCCCAAGCGCAACCACCCTCACCGTCCCCGAATCCGGCCTGCTCCGCCACGACATCGAACTCGGCCCCATGGCCGTACTCGTCGGCTCGGCCGTCGCCGACGACGGCCGCCCCGTCCCCGACGCCCAGATCAGCGTCCTCAACACCACCGGCGACCTCACCGCCACCGCCCGCACCGACGACACCGGCCGCTACCTCGTCACCGACCTCCCGCAAGGTCAATACACCGTCGTGGCCCGCGGCTACCCCCCATCAACCAGCCAAATAACCGTCGCGGGCGGCGAGGTAAACCACGACGTGAAACTCGGCTACCAACTGGACGATTCACCGAGCCACCCCTGACCCGCGACTGGCTGTCGCGGGTTCGGGTCCCGTCGACCGCGCCTCCGACAACGCGACGCTCGCGTTGTCGGCTAGGAGTTTGTGTCGACGAACGCCCGTATGCGCTCGATGAGCACGGCGTTGTCACGAATCCAGTCGTAGTGCGGGTTTCGGTTCGTAGTGTCCAGCAGCAGGTTCCAGTGGGTCACCGATGCGTTGGCGAGCTTGCCGCCGAGGGTCTGGACTCCTCGGGCAGTGGCCATGCTGTCGCCTTCGACAGCAACGGCCAGGACCGGCATCCGCACCTTGGCCAACCCTGATTCTAAATCCAGTGCAGAGGAAGGGACCCGGTAGCTGCCGGTCCGGACCTGGGTGGCGAAGTCGCGCATGAGCTGGGTCGAGTCGTCGCCGAGCACCCCGATACGCCGCCCCGGAAAATAGCCGACCAGTCGGCCGATCCCCAGAGCCAGGTGGGCGCCACCGAGGATGCCGAGATTCCGCGGAAACGGCCAGCTTCGGTAGTGGCACGAGGGAGCTCCCACCAGAATGGCCCCCGCCGCCACAGTCGGCTGCTGCCCCAGATAGAGCGCTCCGAGCTGACCGCCGAGGCTGTGCCCGAACAGATACCGCGGCGCCGAAGGAAAATTGGCCTCGACGGCATGAAACAGGGCGGGATAGTCGCGGGTCACGATCTCGTGGTACCCGTAGCACGTCCCGCGCCCCACGCGCACCGAACTCGTGCCCTGCCCCCGCAATTCGCCGACCACCACCTGAAACCCCGCCCGCGCCAGCGCCTCCGCGAACGGTACGTAGGTAGCTCCCCGCGTCCCCATGGCGGGCATACAGACAAGCACCGGCGCCGTCGGATCGGCGGCTTGGCGATAGATCCGAACCTCGATCGTCGCCCCGTCCTCGGCACGCACGATCTGCGTAGTCATCTCGGCAGCTGGAATCAACAGTCCCCCCTCATTCATGATCATCCTCGGCAACCGACGGAACCGTTGTCAATGCCGACCCACCTGGACCAGGCTGGACTCCACCCCCGCAAACCCCACCGCCGACGGCCTACTCCCGGTCCTCGACGAACACCGCAACGAGTCCCACAGCCTCGTCCACCGCGAACGCCCCGAAGTCAGCAACCCCAGGCCGAACCACGCCCCCGCACCACCAAATCCGCACCACCTCTCGGGACCTGCACCGACTCTAGGGCCCTATTCCGAGTGCAGATCCCGAGAGAGAGTGCAGATCCGAGGCGACACGTTCCGCAACCTGCAACGGATGGTGCTGATCGACGCCTCCAGTCCCCGTAGACACCGGACCCACAGAGCGCCCATACCCTTCACAGAGTGTTCAGCCATTGTGAGGTGTATGCAGGCTCTGTGAAACCCCCTCCCCACCAACGTGTTTCACCACGGTGGGGTCCTTGGGGCGCAACCACGGCCAGTTCGCTCGGCGAAAATCCATCCGTACACCCGCTGTGTCAGCCCCTCACCCGCTGCACAGGGTGTGCAGCCCACACAGCGGGTGTAAGGCTTGTATCTTCATCACCCCGGGAGCGGAGATTCGCTGGTTATCGGGCTCTCGCAACGTCACTACGGCCGGGTCATCACGCGAGGACCCATCCGTACCCCGCTCTGTCAGCCTCACACCGCCTGTGCTGGGTGTGGGGCTGACACAGTGGGTGTGCGGCGGTAGCTTGACCACTTCGGGAGCCGAGATTCGCTGGTTATCGAGCTCTCGCAACGCGACCACAGCCAGATGACCACCTCGGGAACGCGACACCGCGCACCTGACCGATAACTAAAGCCGGGTACGGCACACGACGCGCCCAGCACTGCTCGGTCATTCCCTTGGATAAGTACACCTATCGGATAGGTACACCTAAGGACTTCCCAGGGTGACCTGCCCATGAAAACTGAAGACCTACCCAGCCGTTCCATCTGGGGAACAGGGCCTCGCGTCGAGCCGATTGATGCGCGACCATTGTTTGGGGTGGAAGGAGTCGGGATGTTGATGCCCGCCATCGGTTTCCGTCGCTGGCATGCCCGGTTGGCTGCCATTGTGGTGTGCGTGCTGGTCGCTGCGGTGCAGGTGGGGGTGGTTGCTGGGCCAGGGGCGCGGGCGGCGGGGTTGACGCCGCAGCAGTTGGCGGGGCAGCGGGTGATCTATTCGTATTCGGGGTTGGTTCCGCCGCCGGTGCTGTTGGATGCCATTCGCACTGGTCAGGCTGCCGGGGTGATCTTCTTCGGGGAGAACATTTCCAGTACGGCGCAGATCGCCGGGGTGATCGGGCAGTTGCGGCAGGCGCAGGCGGAAAGTCCGATTCAGGTGCCGTTGTTGTTGATGACGGATCAGGAGGGCGGGCTGGTGCGGCGGCTGCCCGGGGATCCGGTGTTGTCGGCGAAACAGGTTGGGCAGTCTGCTAATCCGGTGGCCGCCGCGATCGATGCGGGCATCGGTGCGGGGCGCACTTTGCGCGGTGTGGGGATGAACGTCAACCTCGCCCCGGTGTTGGACGTCTACGACACCCCCGGCAATTTCATCGATCGCTACCAACGCTCGTTCAGTAACAACCCCGCCGTGGTGGCAGCACTGGGGCTGGCGTTCACCGCCGCCCAACAGACCACCGGCGTCGCCGCCACCGCCAAACATTTCCCCGGCCTCGGCTCGGCCCCCAGCGGTCAGAACACCGACACCGACCCGGTCATGCTCCCGTCGAGCGAGTCCACCCTGCACTCGGTCGACGAGTTCCCGTACCCGCCAGCAATATTCGGCAGGGTAAAACTGGTCATGCTGTCCTGGGCCATCTACCCGGCTCTCGACCCCGACCACCCCGCCGGCTTGTCACCCAAGATCGTCAACCAGGAACTACGCGCCCGCAACGGCTTCACCGGCGTCACCATCACCGACGCCATCGAGGCAGGGGCACTGAACTCGTTCGGCACGACCGGCCAGCGCGCCACCTCCGCCGCAGCCGCAGGCATGGACCTCATCTTGTGCTCAGCCCGCGACATCGGCCAGGGCGAGGCCGCCACAACCGCCTTGGCCAACGCCTACACCAACGGCCAACTCGACCACGCCGCCTTCACCGCTGCCGTAGACCGCGTCACCGCCCTACGCGCCGGCCTCTTCTGAACAGTCAAATCCGTTCACGCCGAACCCGGTTGGCGCCCCAATCGCTCCGCGATGCTCTCCTCGAGCTCGCCCATCGTCCTGGTGAAGACGCTCTCGAGGTCGACGTCGTACCGATGCGTCAGAATCAACACCGACCAAAGGCAGTCCGCCAGTTCATGTTCCAACGCCGCCCGCCCACCAGGCATCGATCGAGTCCCCTCGGCCGCCATGACCAATTTCGCGAGATCGCCCACATCCCCGACGAACCCGAGCATGAAGTCCGCCCGAGTCCACGTCCGCCCGCGTTCAGCGAGATTCAGCGCGTCGTAGAGATCGTGAATCGCGATGGCTCTGGCTTGAAGTTCGTATATATCCACGCCCCATGTCTACCGAGTACCGATCAAGGCCGTTACCGGTGCGAGATTGCCCCTGGGCCGTGGTTCGGTTCGACCCCAGACCGAGCCGAGCGAGTAGTTTTACCCATCTGAACAGGTGTTTCTTCGGTGCTGGCGGCACCGCAGGAGGCATAGGCTCCAGGCATGTCTGATGCTTCGTCACCTGCTGAGAACGCGACTCTCTGCGGTGCCTTTGCTGCCGTCGTGATGGCGCCGCCGGCCGCCGCGATCGTCGCGACTGTGTACCAGTTCCCCGTCTTCATGTACGGCGAAGCCCGTGGGCTCGCCGAAGCCGACAACGCCGCGATGGGAACTGTGTTCTATCTGCTCTTCGGTGGCGCCCCGGTGCTGGCACTCCTCGGAGCCGCCGCCGGTCGCTTCGTCTCGCGGCGTACCAGCCCGGGCATCCGCCGCGCCCGGGTCGGGGCACTGATCGCGGGCGCGGCCGTAGCGCTTCTCGTCGCCGTGACTATGGGCGTGGCTTCGGGTTTGGGTTAGCCCCGTGAGGTTCATCCAGTGAGGAGGATGGTGAGGGATTCGGGGGTCCAGGTGAGGTTGGCGCCGGGGCGGGTGGCCAGGTAGGTGGCGGTGGTTTCGATTGTCCAGCCGTGGGATTCGATGAGGCCGGTGGCCAGGTGGCGCAGGTAGGTGG
This sequence comes from Nocardia sp. NPDC050175, assembly GCF_044459885.1. Taxonomy (NCBI): domain Bacteria; kingdom Bacillati; phylum Actinomycetota; class Actinomycetes; order Mycobacteriales; family Nocardiaceae; genus Nocardia; species Nocardia sp. NPDC050175. The sequence continues at coordinate 1,163,342 of NZ_JBITJI010000001.1, read as the reverse complement.
GGGAGGGGGAGTTGCCGGGGAGGTCGGTGTGGTGCCAGGGGGCGGTGCAGGTGAGGATCGGGTGCGATTCGAGTGTTCCCGCGTAGGAGAGGGTTTCGTAGCGGCCGGGGCCTAGTGCGGTGCGGCCGTTGGTGATTGCCTCGGTGAGGTCGAGATCGGTGCCGGGTAGGCGGTACATCTCTTGGGCAGCGATGTCGGAGAACTGAGCGACGGTGAGTAGGTAGGCACGGGCCGCGGTCTGACCGGGGCCATCCGGGTCGTAGAACGCCCGCCCACCGGTCCACACCAACGATTCAGTGGCGAAATACAGCAGTCCCGGCAGCATGACGGGGACCGAACGAGCAGGCTCGGCCGGATCGCGGCAGCCCGGCACCGCCCGCGCCCCACCCTCCGGCGTACCTCCGGTGAGGTAGCACCGCAGCCGACTCAGATGCATGTTCGACCCGTACGCCGCATACCAGACCAGATCTGTCGCAGCACCGCGATCACCGTTTCCAGCCACCCCACCATCCTGCCGCTCACCACGAGCCAGCACCGCGTGCTGCGCACGGTTTCGCCAGCCGCGCACGATTCAGTCAGCGATTTCGCCGGTTGGCTGGACGAGATGGCTGACTGGCTTACACCGACGTCACTTCGGCAGGCACAGAACTGAATCCGTCAACCGGGTGGCCCCGCGCAGGTAAATGCCAACCGCGCACGCAATTGCCAGCAATTTCGAGCGCACCGCAACGAAACGCGCGCCGGAGCAACCGTTGCCCGGGCTGCGGCTGCCTATCCGCCGTCGACGGGAAAGTTCGTATCAGAGTGGAGGGCGCATTAGCCGAATTTTCAGCCTCGCTGGAACACCGCACGCCACCGCGTGAACCCCGGCCGCCCCGCAGGCGACACCTGCTCGACGCGGATCGGCCGGAGATCGTCGGTCGCGAACGCGTCGATCTCGGATCGGGTGAGGGGCCAGGGCGGCCCGTCGACCTCGACACCTTCCTCGCGGATCCCCGCGATGACCACCAGTTCCCCACCGGGCGCCACCATCCGCGCGACGTTCGCAGTCGCCACCGCACGCAACGAGACGGGCAGTGACTGCACGGTGATCGACTCGACGACCACATCGAATGCACCCGTCCACTCGGCGGGCGGATCGAGCAGGTCAGATACGACGTAGTTCACCGGGGAATCCGGGAAACGTTCGCGGGCGGTCCGTATCGCGGTGTCGGAGACATCGAACGCGGTGGTCTGGAAACCCAACTTGCCGAGATGCTCGGCGTCGCGCCCCAACCCGCAGCCGACCACGATCGCCCGCATGCCACCGTTGGCCCGCTCATGCCGCTCGAGCCAGTCGACCAGCAACTCGTTCGGCTCGCCCGCGTCCCAGGGCACGATCGCCGTGCCATCGGCGGCCGCCACGTACAGTCGCTCGAACCAGCCTGTTGGATCACCTTGCTTCAGCGAGTCGGTTGCCAGCCGGGTCGCATCCGCATCACGAGAATCGGTCACCCGCCGAGTCTGTCAGGCGCCCTCGGCGACCGCACGGCGGCCACCGGGCATGATCACCGGGTGACCTCTTTACGGCAGCCGATCGCGGTCTTCGACGCGGGCCTCGGCAGTTATTCGGCGGTGGAACTGTTGCATCGGCGCCTGCCCGACCGCGACATCGTCTACCTCGCCGACCGGGCCAGCTTTCCGTACGGCGCGAAGGATCGGACCGAGCTGTTGACGGTGGTCGACCGCGCGGTGCGGTTCCTCGCCGAATTCGAGCCGAGCGCCATCCTGCTGGCTTCCAACGCCCCGTCGGTGACCATCCTCGACGATCTGCACAGCCCGGTCCCGATATTCGGAGTGCGGCCACCGGTGCAGGAAGCGCTGGCGGTCGCCGACGAGGTGGCGGTGCTCGGCGTGCGCTCGCTGGTGGAAAGCGTTGAGCTGAAAGAGTTTCTGCGAGCGGAAGCAGGCTCGGCGATCACCCGGGTGCACGCCGTGAATGCCTCACCCCTGGTGGAACTGGTGGAGAGCGGCGACTTCCTGTTCCGCCGCGACCACACCGCGACGGTGATCAGCGAGTTCCTGAACACTCTGCTCGCGGCGCATCCGGAAGTCGACGCGGTGACACTGTCCAGCACCCATTTACCTTGGCTGCGTGACTATTTCGAGCACGCACGCCCCGAACTGCGACTGTTCGACCCCATCGAAGGCGTGGTCGACCGAATCCGCCCACTGTCCGCACCGGGCAGCGGCACCGTCCTCGGCCTGGTCACCGAGAACGACCGCTACCCGGCGAGCGAGTTCCGGGAGATGCTCACCCGCCTCGAGATCGACCTCGAACTGGAGTCCGTCGTCATCTCTTGAGCACTCACGAGGCCGAAATCGACTACAGTTAATGAAGTGCAACTAGGCGAGGAGGCGTGCACAGATGGCAGTTGACCCGATCGATGCAGGGCAACCAGCCCAGCATCCCGTCGCAGCCACCTTCGACCTGCTCGGCGACCGTCTGACACTGACCATCCTGCGCCACGCATTCGTCAACCACACCCGCCGCTTCAACCAGTGGATCGAACGCACCGGCGCCCCACCCGCCGTACTCACCGCCCGACTCGCCGCCCTGGTCGACGCGGGCGTCTTCGTCCGCACCCCGCAGGCGGCGTCCCCGGACCGCTTCGATTACCTGCTCACCGACCTGGGCCTGGCCACCTGGGAGATCCTCGTCTCCGTCTGGAGCTGGCAGCGCGAGTGGACCGCCGAGGGCGCCTTGCATCCCGACCTGGTGCACGGCGCATGCGGACACCGCGGCCCGCCGGTGCTGATGTGCCGAAGCTGCGGCCGCACGGTGACCCCACGCGACACCGATGTCGACCTGGGTGATGATGCGTTGTGGCGCTTCACCTCCAGCGGCAGACGCCGCGCCCGCGCTCCCGTCTCCGCCCGATCCGACATGCAATTCGACGAGGTCATGGCGGCGATCGGCGACCGCTGGAGCGCCACCGTAACCGGCCTCGCGCTGGCAGGTATGCGCCGATTCAGCGCGTTCCGCACCGCGATGAACATGTCGCCCACCACCTTGACCGAGCGACTGTCCCGCCTGTGTGACGCCGAGATCCTGCGCCGATCCGGCGAAGGCGCCGGCCGCGAATACCGCCTGACCCCGCGCGGCCGCGCACTGTTCGCGATCTATGCGTTCCTACTCTCCTGGTCCGCACTCGCGCACCCCGGCGCACCCGAACCGCGCCTGCGCATCCGTCATCGCGAATGCGGTGCGGACCTGGTGCCCGCCCTGCGCTGCCGCGGCTGCGAAGCCCGACTCGACCGCACAGCCGTCCGCTTCGAACCGGTCGCACAGGCCGTCCTCGACCGCCTCGCCTGAGCCGCCCGACCAGCACCTCTTGACACCCCTCATTGAGACGCGTATCACTTCAATAACTGTAGTGAAGGGGCAGGCAACTCATGACGCTCAACGAAGAACTCATCGCACCGGCCGCGCAGGCGCTGACCAACCCGTACCTGGAAGGCATGTACGCGCCTACCGCCGACGAGATCACCGCGACCGACCTCGCCGTCCTGCACGGCGAACTCCCCGCCGACCTCGACGGCGTCTACGTCCGCAACGGCCCCAACCCGCAGTTCGCGCCGATCGGCCGCTACCACTGGTTCGACGGCGACGGCATGTTGCACGCGGTGCATTTCGAGAACGGCAAGGCCACCTACCGCAACCGCTACATCCGCACCACCGAGTTCGAGGCCGAGCGCGCCGCCGGAACCGCGTTGTGGCGCGGCGTGATCGAGCCATGGGACGACAACCCGCCGGGCGACCGCCGCGAACGCAACTCCGCCAACACCGACGTCGTCTTCCATCACGGCAACCTGCTGTCGCTGTGGTACCGCGCGGGCAAACCCTATGCGCTGGACCCGATCAGCCTGGAGACCCGCGGCGTCGACACCTTCGGCGGCACGCTGCCCGGCGAGATCTCCGCACATGCCAAGGTCGACGAGCGCACCGAGGAATTCATCTTCTTCGACTACGGCATCCACGCGCCGTACCTGCGCTACGGCATCGCCGACCCGTCCGGCACGGTCACCCACTACACCGGCCTCGAGCTGCCCGGCCCGCGGTTGCCGCACGACATGGCGATCACCGAGAACTACTCGATCCTGATGGATCTGCCGCTGTACAACGACCCGAGGGCCGCCGCGGCGGGCCGGTTCAAGCTGTTCTTCGATCGCACGCTGCCGAGCCGTTTCGCGGTGCTGCCCCGGCGCGGCGACGGCAGCCAGGCGCGCTGGTTCGAGGCCGCGCCCGGCTACATCTATCACACGGTCAACTCGTGGGAGGACGGCGACGAGATCGTCATGGTGGTCTGCCGCGTCTCCAAGCCGAGCCCGGTATCCGATCGCGCGAACCCGCTCGCCCAGCTGCTGGCCTACCTGCGCCCCGAGGCGAAACTGCACAGGTACCGCTTCAACTTGCGCACCGGCGCCACCATCGAAGAACCGATGGACGACGTCAACACCGAATTCCCGGCCATCGATCAAGGCCGCACCGGCCAGCGCGGCCGCTGGTCCTATCAGATGCGGCTATCGGTAGACAGCACAATGCTTTTCGACGCGGTGATCAAGTACGACCTGCGCACCGGCGCCAAGCAGACCCAGCCGTTCGGCGACGGCTTCTTCGGCAGCGAGCTCACCGTGGTCCCGCGCCCGGACGCGCGCGACGAGGACGACGCCTGGCTGACGATGTTCGCCTTCAACAGCCACACCCAGCTGTCCGAGGTCTGGATCTACGACGCCGCCGATCTCGCCGCCGGACCGGTCTGCCGACTCGGCCTGCCGACCCGCGTGCCCCTCGGTTTCCACGCCACCTGGGTCAGCGGCGAGCGGATGCGCGCGGCCGCGGCTCCGGCCGAGTGAGCGCCGCCGACCGCCAACTGAGCGTGAGCCTGCCCTATTGGCAGGACCGCGATCCGTTGGACGCCCTCGCCGTCGCCGAAGCGGCCGAGAAGCTGGGCTATCACCGGCTGTGGCTCGGCGAGATGGCGACCTTCGACGCCTTCGCGCTGGCCACCGCGATCGGGTTGGCGCCCGGCCGGATTCCGCTGTGCCTCGGACCGTTTGCCGTCGATGTCCGAAGCCCGGCCACCATCGCGATGGGTGTTGCGAGCGTCGCGGCACTCACCGGTCGGACGGTCGACGTCGCCATCGGCAGCTCGAGCACGGTCGTGGTGAACGGCTGGCACGGACGCGAAAGAAGGCACACTGCAACGCATCTAGAGGAATCGGCGCGCATCTTGCGGGGGCTGCTCGCAGGCGACAAGGTCGATTTCGCGGGGAAGGTGGAGCGCACCAGGGGCTATCGGCTCCGTCTCGCGCCACCGCGCTCATCGATCACCGTGGCGGCCTTCGGTGCCCGCGCCTTGGCGGCCGCCGCCCGTGCTGCTGACCGTGTGGTGCTCAATCTGGTAACTCCAGAACAAGTTTCGCGATGTGCCGAGTTGGTGCGCGAGGCCGCGGCAGCGGCAGGCGTACCGAGTCCCGCGATCTCGGTATGGGTCACTGCCGCAGCGGATCCGACAGCCGACATCCTCGCTACTGTCCGTCGCGGTGTCGTGGGCTACCTGCGCGCACCGGGTTATGACGCCATGTTCGAGGAGGCAGGCTTCGGCGAGATCGTGCGTCTCGCGCACAGCGGCGCGCATCCGCGCGACATCCTGGCGGGTGTGCCCGACGAATTACCCGCGGCCGTAGGCATGTTCGGCGACGACACCACCCTGCGCCGCCGACTCGACGCGTACCGCAGCGCGGGCGCCGACGAAATCGTCGTCGTGCCCGCCACTTCGGCCGAGGACCCGGCGGGCCACCACACGCTCGAGACCCTCGCGAGGATCGACCATGCCTGACGCGCTACCCGACGCCTACCTCTACGACGCCATCCGGCTACCCCGCGCACGAGTCCGCAAGGCAGGCGGCACGCTCGCCGAGATCCCACCCTACGAGCTGTTCGGACAGCTGCTCACCGCACTCGAAAGCCGCTCGCTCAGTCCGGATTCCGTCGACGACATCGTGGTCGGCATCAACACGACGGTGGGGGAGCAGGGTGGGAATCTCGCCCGAGCGGCGGCACTCTGGGCGGGGTGGCCGGACCGAGTGCCGGGCGGCGTGGTGTCACGACTGTGTTGCTCCGGGCTCGACGCGGTCGAGAGCGCTGCGGCCCGGGTCGCCGCGGGCTATGCCGACGTGATCGTCGCAGGCGGCGTCGAATCGATGTCCCGGGTGCCGATGCTGTCGGATCGACCCGCCATCGCCACGGACACCGACCTCGGCGAACGCACCGGGTTCGTGACGATCGGCGTCTCCGCCGACCTCACCGCCGCCACCTACGGCATCACCCGCGCCGACCTCGACGCCTACGCCGTGCAATCACACCAGAGAGCCACCGCCGCACCGAGTTCCGACTCCGTGGTGCCGGTCCGCAAGGGCGGCACCGTACTGCTCGACGCAGACGAGGGCGCCCGCGCCGACGCGAACATCGACGCCTTCGCCGCACTACCCGCCCTGTTCGGCGACGATCCCGCATGGGAGCGGGTGGCCCGCCGCCTACCCGGAGCACCGCACCCGGCGGACGGCCTGCACACGATCGCAACCGCACCACAACTCGCCGACGGCGCCTCCGCCCTGGTGGTCGGAAACCTCCGCGCGACACAGACACTCGGCCACCCACCGATCGCCAGGATCGTCGGCACCGCACAGACCGCCGTGCGCTCGCCACTACTGACCGCCCCGGCCGCCGCAGCACGGCTCGCACTCAACCGAGCGAGCCTCACCGCCGCCGACCTGGACGTGGTGGAAGCCAACGAATCCTTCGCTGTCACACCGATTCTGCTCACCAGAGAACTCGGCCTCGACCCGGCATCGGTCAACCCGGCCGGTGGCGCACTCGCGGTCGGACATCCACTCGGGGCGACCGGCGGCAACCTCATCGTCCAAGCGCTCGACGCACTCACGCGCACGGGCGGCGAACACGCGCTGGTCACCATTCCCGCGGCCCTCGGGCTTGGCGCCGCGGTCGTGCTGCGGCGTCTGAATTGAAGGAACACCCATGGCCGAGTCGCCGATCACCGCAGCCGATGTCACTGATGCCGTAGCCACTGATTCCGGCGCGGCGGTACCCACCTGCCACCCCGAGGACACGGTGCGTGAGTACCTCGATCGTGGTTGGTGGCAACCGGATACGCTGCCGGAACTCTTTCAGCGCCGGATCGATACGGCACCGGACGCACCCGCCGTCACCGATCCCGCCAACCTGGCCGCGTTGACGGGAGCACAGCCGCGAACGCTGTCCTGGCGCGAACTCGACGAGCACACCCTCGATCTCGCGGCCGCGTTGTACCGCAGCGGAATCCGGCAGGGCGATACCGTCGCGGTCCTGCTGCCGAACTCGATCGCGTTGACCGCCACCTACTTCGCGCTGTGGCGACTCGGCGCGGTCGCGACACCCATGCCCGCCTCCTACCGCCGCCATGAACTGTCCGGCATCGTCGCAGCGGCCGACGCGACGGCCATCATCACCACGGGCGAGCTGTCCGGACGCGAACTCGCCCGCGAGGCACTGGAAGTGGCGGGCGACGCACGCACCGTCTTCGCCTTCGGCCCCGGCGTGCCCGACAACGCGATCGCCCTGGACGGGCCGGTGGATACCGCAGACCGGGAGCGCCTGCGCTTTTACGTTCGCGGACTGACGATTTCGGTGAACGACCGGGTCACCATCTGCTGGACCAGCGGAACCGAGGCCGCACCCAAGGGAATCCCACGCTGCCACGGCGACTGGCTCGCCATGGCCTGGGGCGTACAGGACGGACTGCACCTCACCCCGGAGTCGGTGCTGCTCAACCCCTTTCCCATGGTCAACATGGCGGGCTTCGCCGCGTCGTTCCTGCCATGGCTGATCACCGGCGGGCACCTGGTGCAGCACCAACCGCTGGATCTGCCGGTGTTCCTCGGACAGATCGCGCGACACCGGGTGACGCACACCAGCATGCCGCCCGCGCTGCTGACGATGCTGCTGCACAACGAAGCACTGCGCGCCTCGGCCGACCTGTCCTCGCTGCAACGAGTCGGTTCCGGCGGAGCGCCGTTGCCGCCCAGCATCGTTCGTGGCTGGCAGGAGGAGCTCGGCATCGAGGTGCTCAACTTCTTCGGCTCCAACGAAGGCGTGTCCCTGCTCGGTGCGCCCATCGACTTCCCCGATCCGATCATGCGAGCGCAATACCTGCCGCGCTACGGCGCGCCCGGCGTCCGCTGGGCCACCCGGCTCGCCGAGAGCACGCGGGTCAAACTCGTCGACGTCAGCACCGGCGCGACGGTCACCGAAGTCGGTGGCATCGGCGAACTCCGGCTCGCGGGCCCGGCCGTATTCGGCGGCTACCTGCCCGGCACCGCAACGGCCGAACCGTTCGACGACGACGGGTTCCTGTGCAGCGGAGACGTATTCGAGTTGTGCGGCGTAGACGGCCGGTATCTGCGTTTCGTCGACCGGATCAAGGAGATCATCATCCGCGGCGGTATGAACATCGCTCCGGCAGAAATCGAGGGGTTGCTCGCCGACGCTCCCGGTGTCGCCGATGTGGCGGTGGTCGGTTACCCGGATCCCGTGCTCGGCGAAAAGTGTTGCGCCTTCATCGTTCCCGCGCCAGGCGCGACGGTGACGCTCGACGGCCTGGTCGAGCATCTGCGCGCCCGCGAGGTGGCGTCATTCAAATTGCCGGAACGCCTGGAGATCGTTGAAACGCTGCCCCGCAACCCGGTCGGCAAGCTGCTGCGCCGCGAGTTGCGGTCCACGCTCATCGATGACCCAGCCTGATCGCCGATCCACGACATACAGGAGTCTCCATGTCCACCAGCGCCATTCACCTACTCGGCGGCAGCCAATCCGATTTCGCGGTCAACTGGCACCGCGCCGGAAAGGGATTCGACGCGCTCATCGGGGAGGTCGTCGGCGCGACACTCACATCGACGACCATCGCGCCGACCGAGATCGACGTGATCCACGTCGGCAACGCGTTCGGCCAATTGTTCACCGGCCAGGGCCAACTCGGCGGCATGCCCGCCACGGTCATCCCGGAACTGTGGGGCATCCCGGCCAGTAGGCACGAAGCCGCTTGTGCCTCCGGCAGTATGGCGCTGCTCGCCGCGATGGCCGACCTGGAATCGGGTCGCTACGACTGCGCGCTGGTGATCGGCGCGGAGCTCGAAAAGACCGTCCCCGGTGACGAAGCCGCCGGATATCTCGGTGCCGCCGCCTGGGTCGGCCACGAGGCGCAGGACACGAAGTTCGTGTGGCCCACCATGTTCGCCGAGCTCGCCGACGAATACGACCGGCGCTACGGCCTCGACGACGTCCACCTGCGCGCGATCAGCGAACTCAACATCACCAACGCCCGCACCAACCCGCTTGCGCAGACCAGGAATTGGACCTTCACCCCGGACAGCTTCGGCACCGACGACACCGCGAACCCACCGGTCGCCGGTCGGCTGCGCCGCCAGGATTGCAGTCAGATGACCGACGGTGCCGTCGCGGTAATCCTGGTATCGGATCGATTCTTGGCACGGCGCACCGACTTACGGCCCGACGAGCGCGCGGTGGTCAGCGGCTGGGGTCATCGCACCGCCGGTCTGTCATTGGCGCAGAAGCTGAGTGTCTCGGCCGACGAGCCGTACGTGTTTCCCCATGTGCGACAGACGATGCTCGACGCGCTGCGCCGGGCCGGTTTGCCCGATATCGACGCGCTCGACGGCATCGAGGTGCACGACTGTTTCTCCATGTCCGAGTACATGGCGATAGACCATCTTGGCATCACCGGTCCCGGCGAAAGCTGGAAAGCCGTGGAGGGCGGCGATATAGCGCGCGACGGGCGATTGCCGGTCAACCCGGGCGGCGGATTGATCGGTGGTGGTCATCCTGTTGGTGCGACTGGTGTACGAATGGTACTCGATGCCTACAAACAGGTCACCGGGAATGCAGGAGCGTACCAAGTGCCGGATGCGCACCGGTTCGCCACCCTCAACATCGGCGGGAGCGCCACGACCGCAGCGAGTTTCATCGTGCAGAGTCAGACGAAACGGTCATAGTGAAGTCGGGCCGTTCCTGATAGCGCCGTATTCGCCCACGGTGCAAGGACACTCGGCGCGCGGCGACCGGCGCCGCACAGCGTCCCGCGAGCATCCTCGGCTATCGATCGTCCGCAACTTTGCGGTTGCGAATCGTCGTGCCTGTTCTATGATCATCCAGGAAACGCGGTCGCGGCACGCCGCATTCGCCCGGCAAATCGACGGTTTTCGCTGGCAACGGTGCGTCGACGGCAAATGCGATGTAGCCTTCCCACGCGTGATCACTTGTCTGCCATCGAATCTCCTCTTGGAGCCGAAATGACCATCCAGCATCCCATTGAGGACGAGGTCACACAGCTGGCGCGGCGGGTCGAGAAGGCCCGTGGCCGGCTGGCATACCAATTCGATCCCGCGTTGACCGAAGCGCTCTCCGAGGATGAGCTGCTGGCCGAACGCGAGCTCGCCGAGAAGATTCGCGGGCAAGACCGTGGTCAGCGCTGGAAAGAGGCTCAAGCCGCCGCGGGAGCGGCCGACCGCGCCAGGCAGACCACCGAAGCGATCGAGAAGGCCGACATGCGAGATCTCCTGGTGGCCCGCAAGGCAATTGCCGCACAGCGCCGCGAGTCGAGCCCGCATGCCAAACTGGCCTCCCTATATCGGCACCGCGCCTGGTCACTGCGCGCGCTGGCCGGTGTCGTCGCAGCGGGCATGCTGTGGTCCGCGGTCAACGTGCAGCACAACATCGCCCCCGGCGGGCCGGGTGACCCGCTGTACTGGTTCAGCTACCTGCTGGAAGGCATGATCAGCGTCTGCCTGATCATCATCATGATCGGCACCAACAAGGTGGCCGAGTGGGGTGTGGTCGACAACCGCAAGCAGGTCGTCGCCGCCGAGGTCGCGCTGCTCGGGCTGACCGTCACCCTCAACACGTACCCGTACCTGCGCGCGGAGCATTGGTACGACGCCGCCGTGCACGCCGTCGCGCCGGTGATGATCGGCGTCTCGCTGCTCATCCACGACGCCGCCAGCGCCCGCTACGGCCTCGCCATCCACCGCGCCACCGACCAGGTCCGGGATCTGCCCGACCCGGCCGAGCAGATCCGGCGCACCCTGCCCACGCTCGCCAGCTACCGGATGCGACGCTCGGCGGACATGCGGGCGGCCAGTTCGTTCGCCGAACTGACCGTCGAGGCCGAACCGGACCCGCTCGCGGAATTGAACGCGGCACCGGCCAGCATCGTCGATCCCGAGATCGAAGACGCACCGACCGTCGTGCTCGCCGACGAGGACGACAAGGCCCCCGAGCCGCCCGCGCCCACCCGGTCCGCCTTCCGCTCGGCCGCCCCGGCGCCGTCGGCGAAGGTGATGGCCGCAGCGACCCTCGGCAGCGACCTCGCCGACATCACGGCGGAGACCCTGGCCGTGCCGAAGTCCGAAAACGGCGCCGCCGCCGGTACTTCCAAGCCGGTCCAGGCCGACGAGCCGGTCGTGCCGAGCAAGCCGGTGAACGGCGAGAAGCACAACGGGGTCGTAGGCAAGCCGATCACTCCGGTGAACGGCGCCAGCGCGCCGACCAAGCCCGCCACCCCGGCGGCCACCAAGCCGGTCACCCCGGCGGCCCCGAAGCCGGCCACGCCGACCAAGATCGCCGCGCAGCAGCCTGCCCCGGCCAAGCCGAGCAAGCCTGCCGCACCGGCCCCGGATAAGGCCACCGTGGCCTCGGCCGACCGTCCGTCGGCAACCGCAGCGGCATCCGCCACTACCGCCGCCATCAAGCGGCAGCCCGCCGCGGCGGACGAAAAGGCGTCCACCCCAGCCGATCCCAAGGCCGCCAAGGAAACTCCGGCCACCCCGGAGATCCACGACACCGGCCAGTTCCGCATCGCCGAGATCCTCGAACAGGAACTCGCCGAACTCCAGGCCGCCCGTCGCCGCGCTCGGACGAGCAGGAAGACGTCTACTCCTGCGGCAGGCCGCGACCGCTAGCTAGGCCGTACAACTCCATAAAGTCTTCAGCCGCTTCGTGTTTGCCCGGATCGTCGGGCCGGGAGCGGCTTCAGACTGTCTGCCGCAGTGCGTCGAGCAGCCAGTAGTGCACGGCCCCCACGGTTGTCTCCGTGCCGGTGATGTCGGCGGTGAGCCGCCAGAAGCGATGTAGCTGAGGATCGGTGTCCGTCGTGCCGGTGGTCAGTAGCTCGCGTCGGAATCGAGGGGTGTCCCGTTTATGCCTGGCCGCGGCGTGGGCATGCACGTACTGGTCCAGTTCGGGTCCAGGATGCGGGATTTCGTGGGCGGCGACGAGCGGAGCCGCGCCCTCGAACGCGTTGGCGACCGAGGTCACGAACTGTAGCCGATCGCTGATCAGGTCCCCATCCGACCGCCAAATCTGATGGGTCATCGCCGTTTTGACGTGCGGGTCGGTGGTGAGGGTGGTGAGCTCGGCATAGGCGACCACCTGAGCGGGCTCAGGCTCGCTCGGCAGCGGCGGCACGTTCATATCGATGAACGAATCGAATTCCTCCCGCGGCAGTGGCACGAGGATGGGCCGCCAGAACGCGACGATGCTCTCGATTACCACGCCCCGGTCGTGCACCGCGGCAAGCAGTTCCAGCCGCCCGGCCCGTTCCTCGGGCGGTGCGTTCTCGATGGCTACCAGTGCCGCTCGTCGCCATCGCAGTGCCTCGAGCTCAGCATCGAGCGCAGCGCGTTCAACGGCGGCGGCCTCACTGATCGTCTCGCTACCGTCCAGCACCCGCTCGATCGCGGCCAGCGGCAAACCCATGGCACGCAGCCGGCGCACCAGCAGCAGCCGGTCGGCCGCGGCGGCATCGAACACCCGATGACCGCCGCCGGTCCGGTGATACTCCAGAATCCCGCTGTCGCAGTAGAACCGGATCGTCCGAACGGGCACGCCGGTCCGGCGCGCCAACTCGCCGATGCTCACCACACCGCGCAGTGTGTCCTCGGTCACAGTAGCTTGCACCTCCACTCGGGTGGAGTTCTTACGGTAGTGGAACGTCGAGTGAGAGGGTCGAGCTATGAACCACATCGAATCCATGACGGCCGAGCAGATCTGGCACGCGGTGGCCGCCGAGCGCCAGCGGATGGCCGACCTGCTCGCCGATCGCCCCGAGTCCGACTGGGATCACGAATCCCTCTGCGCCGACTGGCGAGTCCGTGATGTCGTCGCGCATGTGGTGCTGTGCACGCGCGCGAACCTCGGCTGGATCCTGGTCAACCTGGTGCGCGCCCGTGGCAGCGTGCACGGGGCGTTGCGGGACACCGCCATTCGGCACGCCGACAGCGTCAGCACCCGGCAGTTGCACGCGGAGTTGCGCGCCAGCGTGCCGTCGCGGTTCTTCCCGATCGGCACCATCCCCACCGATCGATTGCTGGACATGCTCGTGCACGTCCAAGACATCGCGATACCGCTCGGCCTCACCCGCGAGATGTCTTCCGTGCCAGCACGATCCGCGCTGGATCGGGTGTGGGCGACCGGCGACCGGTTCGGCATCGACGACCGGTTGGCGGGCTATCGCCTCGTAGCGACCGATATCGACTGGTCGGCCGGCGACGGCCTGGTCGTCGAGGGCACGGCGGGCGCGTTGCTCTTGCTCGCGACGGGCCGTACCGCGGCGTCGTCGCAGCTGACCGGTCCCGGCGCGATCACGCTCGCCGCCACCCTGATCGCGAATCAGGCCTGAACAGTGGGGCCGCCATCGGTCAGCGGCGGCCCCACAAGCAGGTAGACAATCAGGCAGGCTTGGCGGCGCTCAAATACCTCATGTTGTTGAACATTTGGGCCATCGGCTGGAGCGCTGCGGTAAGCGGCCGGTCATAACGCTCGGCCAATTCCTCGGGTCGCGCGCTGGTCGTGGTCCAGCCTTGATTCGTCAGCCACTCGGCCGGGTCCGAGCGATCGTCGGTGTAGACGAGGTCGACGAAATCTATCTTTCCGAACGGCAGATCACGCAGTTGCTCCGCCTGGAAGTCGGCGATTTGCTGGTAGTCCAGGTCGGTGTCGAAGACGTCGCAGGCCAGGCTGCTGCCGGGTGCGGAAAGCTGATCTATCCGGGCGAACAGCGCGTCCTGCGCGGCTCCCGGCAGATACCCGAGCAGGCCCTCGGCCGACCACACCGTGGGCACGGCCGGATCGAAGCCCTCCTCGATGAGCGCGGCGGGCCAGTTCTCCCGCAGGTCGACGGCCACCTCCCGGCGGTCGGCCTTGGGGGCGGCGCCCGCGTCGGCGAGGACCTGTCGCTTGAACTCCAGCACCTTGGGCTGGTCGATCTCGTAGACGACCATGCCCTGCGGCCAGTCCAAGCGATAGGCGCGGGCGTCCAGTCCGGCGGCCACAATCACCGCCTGCCGGACCCCGGCCTCGGCCGCGGCGAGGAACAGGTTGTCGAAGAACTTGCTGCGCAGGCCCATGAATTCGGTGCCGAGCGGACTGTCCGCCCACAGTTGTGGATTGTCGATCAGCTGATTAGTGGTCGGATCCCCGGACGCCGCCACGAATAACGCGGCGAATTCGTCGTGGACCAGGGCGTCGGGCTGTTTCGACTCGACCGCCCGGATGGCCGCGACGAATAGCGCGGTCATCCCGACGCTGCTGACGATGTCCCAGGTATCACCTTCAGTACGCATGCTGCTCTCCTCGAAGTCTTTGAATGACCTGTGCGACAAGCAGTCCCGGTAGAGAAGCACGCGAACCGCTTGCCGACGTGGCAATTACGCTGCTGTCGGAAGGGGTAGAGCGGTAACCGAATTGATCCTACGACTTGGCGGCGAACCCTGCAGAACGCCCGGTCAGGACGCGATCAGGGGCGTGGCTCGGCGGCGAGGGCCTGTTCGGCCGCCGCACGCAGTTCCGCAAGGCGGGCTCGCTCCTCGGGGGTGTAGTCGCGCGCCTGGTCATCGAGCACACAGACGGTGCCGTAGACGCTGCCGTCCGGATTGTGCACGGCCAGCCCGAGGTAGTTGACCAGCCCGAATTCCACTTCGTCCTCGTTGCCCGCGAAGGCCGGATCCGCGCGCGAGTCGCGCACGAACAGTTCCGTGTCGTTGTCGACCACCCGCTCGCAGTACAGCTCCTGCGCCTCCGCGAAGGCCGCGCCCTTCTTGCCCTCGGCACCCACCGTGTAGTGCACCTCGGCGGCACCGGCCGTCGCCTCGACCGCCATATGAGTGGGCGTCGACCGCATGACCAGGACCGACCGCACCCCGAGCTCGGCCGCCGTCTGTTCGAGTAGCGATTCGATCGGCCGGAACTGGGCACTGCTATCGGACATGGGGACCTCTCCTGGCAAGACGGGACAAGTCGTCTCACTCTCCTCGGCGGGCGGTCCGGTCGCCACGATTGCGCTCACCCTGCGACAAACCAGGGTCAGGCGACGATCTGGGTGTAGGCGGCGCGGATATGGGATTCGGCGTCGGCGAGATAGTCGGCGAGCATCTTCTCCGCCGCGGCGGCCTGCCCGCCGATCATCGCCTCGTAGATCTCGTGGTTACGCGCCAGATAGGGCTCATGAAAGGTGAGCGGGTCGGCCATCACATGGAAGACCAGCCGCAGCTCGTTCCACACGCTCGCCATCATCTGATCCAGCCGCCTGCTGCGGTTGAGTGCGGCGATCGCCTTGTGGAAGTCGATGTCGGCCGTGCCGACGCCGGTCCAATCCTGTTCCGCCGCACAGGCATCCGCGCGCGCCAGGGCGGCGGCGAGCTCGGTCGGTTCCTGATCGGCGCGGTCGAATCCGTGCACCGCCGCGCCCTCGACCACCCGGCGGCACTGGTAGAGCTCCGCGACATCGTCTGAACTGGGGATGCGCACGAACGCGCCGCGGTTGAGTTCGTGGGTAACCAGACGTTCCTCGATCAACGAGCGGAACGCCTCCCGCAGGGTATTGCGCGAAACTCCCAGTGCCGCACAGATATCCGGCTCGGACAGCCGCGTGCCCGGCCGCAGTGCCCCATCCAGGATGCTCGCGCGCACGATGTCGGCCGTCTGCGAACTACGACTGGACCGGGCGAGTAGACCCTTGTGTTCGGACAGTGCCGTGTAGACGGGATCGGGCCGATCTACCGGTGTCGTCATCCAAACCTCCGCGACCAGTGACTTTGCCGTTCGAGCATAGCTCAGGGATCGAACTGCCAGCCGACGATCCGACTTTAGGATTGCAGAATCGTTCAACGATCCGTACGCTACTGTGACGTACGTCGCTCTCCTGAGCTCGAGCATTGCGAGGCAGCCATGAGCCTTTCCACAGACCTTCCGGTGGATCCGGCCGAGAAATCCCCACCCTTCGACTGGTTCCGCACCCTGAGCGCCAAAGGCAAGAAGGCCTTCCTCGGCGCGTTCGGCGGATATGGCTTGGATGCCTACGATTTCCAGGTTCTACCGTTGGCGCTCGGCGCCATTTCGTCCTACTTCGTGATCAGCTCGGGCAAGGCCGGTCTGCTCACCACGGTGACGCTGCTCGTGTCCGCGCTGGGTGGTGCGCTGGCGGGGGTGCTCGCCGACAAGATCGGGCGGGTGCGCACCCTTCAGCTCACCGTCGCTACCTACACGCTGTTCACGGTGCTGTGCGGCTTCGCGCCCAACTTCGAGACACTGCTGGTGTTCCGAGCCTTCCAGGGACTCGGCTTCGGTGGTGAATGGGCGGCGGGCGCGATCCTGGTCGCCGAATACGCGCAGACCAAGTACCGAGGCCGGACGGTCGCCTATGTGCAGAGTGCCTGGGCGGTCGGCTGGGGCTTGGCGGTTTTGGTCTACACCTTGGTCTTCCAGTTCGTCAGTGAGGATCTGGCCTGGCGGGTGTTGTTCTGGACCGGCGCGCTGCCCGCGTTGCTGATCATCTGGGTGCGCCGCAATCTGACCGACTCCGAAACCGTCACGCAGCGGCGCGAATCGGCGGGCAAGCGGGCCGGATCGTTCGCGTCGATCTTCCGGCGGGACCTGGTTCGGACCACGCTGTTCGCCTCGCTGCTGGCCACCGGTGTGCAGGGCGGTTATTACACGCTCGCCACGTGGCTACCGACCTATCTGAAGAAGAGCCGGCATCTGAATGTTGTTGGTACCGGCGGTTATCTGTTCATGCTGATCGGTGGCGCGTTCCTCGGGTACGTCACCGGCGGCATCCTCGCCGATCGGATCGGACGCAAACGCACCATCCAGCTGTTCGCCGTGCTGTCGGTCGCGTTCATGGTCGCCTACATCCAGGTGCCGGAGGGGGCGAACACGATGGTGCTGGTCCTCGGGTTCCCGCTCGGCTTCTGTACCGCCGCAATCTTCTCCAGCTTCGGATCGTTCCTGTCCGAGCTGTATCCGACCGCGTCGCGCGGTACCGGACAGGGCTTCACCTACAACTTCGGTCGCGGCGTCGGCGCGATATTCCCCACGGTGGTCGGCTTTTTGGCCTCCACCACACTGGGACTGGCCGGGGCCATGATGTTCGGCGCGTTCGGTTACGTCCTCGCCGTGATCGCGTTGTTCGGCCTGCCGGAGACCCGCGGCCGCGAATTAGCCTGAAGGAGTGTCGATGTCCGCGATCACCACACCGCTGCGGATACTGCCCGCAGGGGACCGGTCCGTGCTCGTCGCGCCCGACGAGCACGCCGACCTGGTCGCGTTCATCGACCTGTTGCGGCGCGAACTGCCCGCGGGCGTGCACGATGTGCTGCCCGCGGCACAGACGGTCCTGGTCACCATGACCGATACGGCGGATGCCCGTGCCGTCGAAGAGCAACTCCGGCAACTATTTCGGAGTACACAGGGTGTCGGCTCGGTCGAGCCGGAGCTGGACGCCGTGCGCACCATCCCGGTCCGTTACGACGGGCCGGATCTGGAAAGTGTTGCGGCGCAGTTGGGTATCTCGGTTCGTGAAGTGATCGCCGCGCACACCAAGGCGGTATGGCGGTGCTCGTTCATCGGATTCGCGCCGGGCTTCGGCTATCTGGAGTCCGCCGAATCCGGGCTGGCCGTTCCGCGCCGAACGGAATCGCGGACCTCGGTGCCCGCCGGCTCGGTAGCCTTGGCCGACGGGTACAGCGCCATTTATCCTCGGCGTTCGCCCGGCGGCTGGCAGCTCATCGGCACCACCGACGTCCGGATGTGGGACCTGGACCGCGCCGAACCGTCCCTGCTGCGCCCGGGCACCAGGGTCCGGTTCACCGAGGAGGCGAGGGGATGAGTTCGACACGTCGTGCGGTGTTGCGGGTTCTCGACCCGGGTCCGTTGAGCACCATCCAGGACCTCGGCAGGCCCGGCTGGTTCTCGGTCGGCGTCGGCGTCTCCGGTGCGGCCGATCGCGGTTCGCTGAAGCTGGCGAATCGACTGGTCGGCAATCCCGAGGATGCCGCGGGCATCGAAACCTTGCTCGGCGGACTGGAACTCGTGGCCGAGGCGCCGGTGCTGCTCGCGGTGACCGGTGCCGACGTGCCGATCACCGTGGACGGTGCCGCCGAGGCCAACGCGTCGGTCCTCGCCTTGCGTACCGGCCAGCGGCTGAAGCTCGGCCAGGCCGCCGCCGGGCTGCGCGCGTACGTCGGCGTGCGCGGCGGTATCGCCGTCGACGAGGTGCTCGGCTCCCGCAGCCGGGACACCCTCGCCGGACTCGGCCCGGAGCCGCTGACCGAGGGAACCGAGCTCGGCGTGGGCGCGGCGGACGGGTACCCATGGCCGAATGTCGCTGTGGCGCCGGTCCCTTCGATGCACTCGGGGGTCGTCACCGTCCGGGTGTTGCTCGGGCCGCGGGAGGACTGGTTCACCGATCCGCGCTCGCTGTTCACCGGAACCTGGTCGATGACCGACCGGGCCGATCGGGTCGGCGTGCGACTGGCCCGCGTCGGCGACGAGCCGCCGTTGAGCCGGATCAACGACAAGGAACTGCCGACCGAGGGCATGCCGCTCGGCGCGATCCAGGTGCAACCGAGCGGCGAACCGGTCGTGTTCCTCGCCGATCACCCGATCACCGGCGGCTACCCGGTGATCGGCACCGTCGTCACCGCCGACGTCGACCTGCTCGCGCAGCTGCGACCGGGCCAGCACCTGCGGTTTCGCCCGGCACAGTCCTGATCGCACCGGCCACCGCCGGTTCGGATTCGCCGAACACCGCGCGAACCTCCGAGTCTTCAGAGTTCCTGCAACAGAACACATTTCGGCCGAACTGGTCGGCTATGAACCGTCGGTGCTATGGCTGACCGCTGTCCTGGCCGGTGCCGACCCCGGCCCGACCGCCTGCTGAGCGTCGCCCGGCTACGTCGGGTAAACGTGGCCCATCCGTCGCGGCGATGAGTCCGAATAGACACGTGGACAACGGCTCTTATCTGAGGGCGGTCGGTCCACCATCGACGTCGGATTATCACGGGAGGTTTGGCATGGCAGCGGTCACACGGGGAATATGCTCGGTGTCCGGAAGCGACTATATCGCCAAATACGAGGGCTATCAGCGGAAATTCCAGTCCGGCAGAACATTCTGGTATTTCGATGAGCGGCCCACCGCGGGGCGGTGGGCACCGGGTGCCTGCTTGACTCCGGACGGCTCGGTCTCCGGAAAGTTCCTGAAAAAGCAGTGCGGCTTCGATATCTGTTGGCAGGAACTGTCTGCCGAGGAGGCACGCTACGGATCGACCGTTTCCAAGAAGTTCTATCAGGCCGCCGGTGCGGAATGGTATTTCGACGGTGACGACATCACTTGGGCCTGAATCGGTTTCGGATCAGCCGAGCTCCTCGCTCGATGGCGACATGACGATCGCCTCGCTGGGGCGTAGCACCGCGCCGGGAGTAGGGCCGGACGGTAGGAAGCCGGAGGTGATGAACTCTCTGATGTAGGCGTCGAGGGCGGCCTCGGTGATCGGTGGGCAGGCGATGCCGGTGTCGGCCAGTGCGGTTCGGGTGTGGGTGTCGCTCCAGTCGAGGTCGGCGAGGCCGAGGTAGTTGGTGCTCAGCAGGGCGGCGCGGACGAGGGAGTCGTCGCCGATGGTGTTGCGGCGGTGGGACTCTTCGGCGAGGGCGGCGCGGACGGTGTCCAGCGGAGCGATGGCTACGGGGAGGCCGTGGTAGCGCAGGCAGGTGAAGATGTCGGCTACCGCCACCGGGGTTTTGTTGATCAGGTGGTACACGGATTCCGACTGCGGCCCGGTGGCGAGTTCGACGATGGCGCGGGCCACGTAGGTCACCGGGATGAGAGAGATGGTCGCGTCGCCGACATCCGGTGCCAGGCCGAGGATCGCGGCGGCGCGGATCATGTTCCAGAACGAGTCGTCGGCACTGTTCCGGCCGACTTTCGGGTCGCCGCAGATGGTTCCGGGGCGGTAGATGCCGATCGGGATGCCGCGCTCGCCCGCCTGCCGGACCAGTTCCTCGGCGGCCCATTTGGACGCGACGTAGCCGTTGTCGGGTAGCTGGTCGGCTTCGAGCCGGACGTTCTCGTCGATGACGCCCGATGCCGCCGTGGTGGGGACGGTGGTGCCGAGGGTGGAGACGAAGTGCACCGGCTTGAGCCGCCGGGTGGTCGCGAGCCGGAGTACCTCTCGGGTGCCTTCGACGTTGGCGGTGCGCAGTCGCGCGTACGGGTCGATGTGGTTGACGCGGGCACCGTTGTGCAGGATGACGTCGACGCTGTCGGCGAGGTGGTCGTAGTCGGTGGCGGCGAGCCCTAGTCGTGGTGCGGCGAGATCGCCTGGGACAGCGACGATCCGAGCCGCGGTAGCGTCGTTCCAAAGGTGATAGCGGTGCAGGGTCTGCCTAATGCGGTCGGCGCCTTGCTCGGCGGTGTCGGCCCGGACAAGGCACCGGACCTGTGCGTCGGTGCGCTCCAGCAGTTCTCGCAGCAGGTGGGCGCCGAGGAAGCCGGTCGCACCGGTCAGCAGCACCTCCTGTCGTGGCCCGCAATACACCGGCCTGCAACCACTGCCATCGATGTCGCGGTCGAGTACCGCATCCTCGGCCGGGGACACCGCTGGGGTCTGTTCCGCCGTTCCGGTGAGATGTGCGGCGAGGCCACGCACCGTGGGCGTGGTGAGCAGCGCCGACATCGGCACGTCGAGGTCGAGGCGTGCCGAAAGCCGTTGATGCAGTGTGAAAGCCATCAGCGATGAGCCGCCGAGCTCGAAGAAATCGTCGGTCACGCCGATCGGGGATACGTCGAGGACCTCGGCGAATACGTCGGCGATGGCTATCTCGAGCACTGTCGACGGGGCGATGCCGCTGCGCGAAGCGAACACCGGCTGGGGGAGTGCCGCCCGGTCGAGTTTGCCGCTGGTATTGACCGGCAGCGCGTCGAGGAACAACACCGCGGACGGCACCATGTAGGCGGGGAGCATGCGGGATATCGACTGCCGCAGCGTATTCGGGTCGACCGCGGCGTCGGGAGCCGCGACGACGTAACCGACGAGGCGATCACCGGCCTCGGACGGTTTCACCGCGACCGCCGCCTGCGCGACCGCGGGATCGGCGAGCAGCGCGGTTTCGATATCGCCGAGCTCGATGCGGTGCCCGCGCACCTTCACCTGGAAGTCGCTGCGCCCGAGGTATTCCAGGGTTCCGCGCGCGTTCCAGCGCACCAGATCCCCGGTCCGATACATCCGCGCACCGCGCTCGGCCGGATTCGCGACGAAGCGTCCGGCGGTCAGCCCGAGCGCGCCGTGATAGCCGCGCGCGAGTTGGACTCCGGCCAAATACAGTTCACCGACCGCGCCGACAGGCACCGGCCGCAGCCGGGCGTCGAGAACGAAGGCTCGCGAATTCCATTCCGGCACACCGATCGGCACGGTGGGCGCCGGATCGGCCGGGTCGAAGCGGTGCTCGGTGATGCTGACCGCGGCCTCCGTCGGGCCGTACAGATTGTGCACCTCGGCGGAGCTGATCGCGGCGAACGCCCGCGCGGTCTCCGGCGCGAGCGCCTCGCCGATGACGAAAACGGCGCGCAGCGAAGCCACTTCGGCGGCGGTGGCATGACCGGCGAACGTCGTCAGCATGGTTGGCACGAAATCGGTGAGCGTGACCCGGCGCGTCGCGATCAACCCGCACAGCGCCGCCGGATCGCGATGCTCATCTGGTCCCGCGAGCACCATGCGCGCGCCCACACGTAGTGGCAAGAAGTAGCCCCACAGCGACACATCGAAGGTCGCCGGTGTCTTCTGCAGATAGGTGTCTGCGGCATCGACTCCGTACCGGTGTTGCATCCAGTCGAGCTGGTTGACGATCGCTTCGTGGCTGACGACAACGCCTTTCGGGCGGCCGGTCGAGCCCGAGGTGTAGATGACGTAAGCAGGGTGGTCGCCACGCAGCGGCATGCTGCGCTCATCCTCGCGCACGGGCGCGGGGTCCAACTGTGTCAGATCGAGGGTGTCGACAGCATGCGCGGCGGTGACCGTGAACGCGTCTCCGGTAGTGGTCAACACACACTGCGGCGCTGCGGAATCCAGCACGTAGCCGATCCGTTCGGCCGGATGGTCCGGATCGATGGGAACCCACGCGCCGCCCGACTCGGCAACCGCACACAGCGCGACAACCTGATCGATGGACCGGCGCATCGCCACCGCAACGACGGTCTCCGGACCGACGCCCTGACCGATCAGCCACCGCGCCAACCGGTTACACCTGTCCTGCAACTGCGCGTAGGTCAACGTCTCTGATCCGAAGACCAACGCGATGGCATCCGGCGTGGCCGCGGCGTTGCGTCGCAGTGCCGCACCGAGGGTTTCGGACGCGACCGCGTGATCAGGACCGGCAGACCAGGATTCGATCCGCCGCCGCTCCTGCGGGTGCACCATATCGATGTCACCGACCGCGCCGACCGGATCGGCGGCAACCTGATGCAGCACCCGGATATAGGCGTCGAGGAACCGAAGCACCGTCGGCTCGTCGAAAAGGTCGGTGGCGTAGCTGAACCGGATGATGATCTGGCCGGGCGTCCCGTCGGCGCCGTGCTCGTCCACCACCGCGATATGCAGATCCGTCTTCGCCGTTCGCGTGTCGATGTCGAGCCCGGAGAATGTCAGACCTGGCAGCTCCAGGCTGGCCTTGCCGAAGTTCTGGAACGCGAAACCGACCTGATACAGCGGATGCCGCCCCGGCGACCGCACCGGGTTGACCGCGTCGACGACGTGCTCGAACGGTACCTCGGAATGGGCGAAGTTCACCAGATCCCGGTCCCGCGTCCGATCGAGCAGCGCGGTGAAACTCTCGCCGAGGTCGATCCGGGTCCGCGACACCGTCGTATTGACGAACATGCCGACGAGGTCGTCGAGGGCGGCCTCGGCGCGATTGGTCATCGGCACCCCGATGGCGACATCGGTGCTGCCGGACAACCGGGAAAGCAAGACGGCCAGGGCCGTTCGCATCACCATGAACAGCGTCGCCTTGTGCTCGCGTGCGACGGCGAGCAATTCGCGGTGCAGCGTGGCGGGCACCGGCCGCTGGGTTGCCGCGCCGCGCAACGACGCGGTGCTCGGTCGCGGTCGATCGGTCGGCAGGTCGAGCTCGTCCGGGAGCCCGGCCAGTTCCGTGGTCCAGTAGGAAAGCTGCTGGGACAGTATCGAATCCGGATCATCACGCGAGCCGAGCAGTTCCTGCTGCCACAGGGCGTAGTCGGCGTACTGGATATCCAGCGGTCGCCACATCGGGGCAGTGCCCGCGGACCGTGCGGTGTAGGCGACGGCGATATCGCGGGCCAGCGGCGCCAGCGAGGAACCGTCGGCGCAGATGTGGTGCACCGCGCACACCAGCACGTATTCGCCGGGCGTGCGCAGCAGCCGAACCCGCAGTGGTACTTCGGTCGACACGTCGAACCCGCGCCACAGGATGGCGCGGATGCGTTCGGCCACCGCGTCGGGGGTCGCCGTCAGCATCTCCTCGACGGCGAAATCGGCAACGACACTTGCTATTTCGAGCGCTTGCTGCCGCGGACCGGTGGCGTCGGCGGGATACATCGTGCGCAGAATCTCGTGACGCGCAACGGTATCGGCGAACGCCGCACGGAGCACCTCGATATCGAGATCACCGGACATGTTCAAAGCGAAGCCGATATTGTCCACCGACGACTCCGGGTCGAACTGATTACGCAGCCAGAACCGAAGTTGCGAGGGCGACAACGGCACCCGCTCCGGCCGGGACCGGGCCAGCAGCGCCGGTCGGCCCTTGTCGAACCGCTGCGCCTGAATCGCCTTCGCCAACGCCGCGACCGTCGGATGATCGAACAGCAGCCGGGTCGGGATCTGCGCCTGCCACGTCTCGCTCAGCCGCGCGGCCACCTGGGTGGCGAGCAGCGAATTACCGCCCGAGGCAAAGAAATCGGAATCCGCGCCCAGCTGTTGCTGACCCAACACCCGAGCGAACACCTCGGCGATCAACTCCTCGCCGGGGCCGGACAACGACCGGCAAGCCAGTTGATCGACAGCGCGGCTACGCAATGCCGCCCGATCGGCTTTTCCGGTAGGTGTCAGTGGAATTCGGTCGACCACCGTGATCGTCGTGGGCAACATGTACTGCGGCAGCTGACGGGCCAACGCGTTCGCCAGCTCGGCGGTATCGAGTGTGCCGCCAGGCTCGGGCTGGACGTAGGCCGCGAGCGCCGTCTCACCGGCCGCGGTCTTACGGTCGACGGTGACCGCCGAGCGCACCCCCGGTTGCTGCGCCAGCACCGATTCGATCTCACCGAGCTCGATCCGGAAGCCGCGGACCTTGACCTGATCGTCGGTGCGGCCCAAGTATTCGAGGTCGCCATCCGTGCCCCGGCGGACGATGTCACCCGTGCGATACATCCGAGTGCCGGGCGCACCGTGCGGGTCGGCCAGAAAACGCTGCGCAGTCAGGCCGGATCGCGCGTGGTAGCCGCGGGCCAGGCCGGGCCCGGAGACATACAGCTCACCTGCGGTGCCGAGGCCGACCGGACGCAGCCGCTTGTCGAGCACCCGGCAGTTCATGCCCGATAGCGCCGACCCGATGGTCACCGGAAGATCCGGTGACAGCGGCGAACTGATCGCCACCATGATGGTGGTCTCGGTCGGTCCGTAACCGTTGAAGAATCGGCGACCGGGCACCGCCCAGCGGCGAACCAGTGGTGCGGGACAGGTTTCGCCACCGACGACTACCACTCGCAGCAGGTCGAGCCCGGTCGGCTCGAGCGAGGCCAGCGCTGACGGCGTCATGAAGGCGTGGCTGATCTCGTGTCGCGCGATGACACTCGCCAACTCGGCCCCGCCGTAGACCGTCGGCGGCGCGATCACCATGGTGGCGGCCGAGCCGACGGCGAGCAGCAGCTCGAGCACCGAGGCATCGAAGCTCGGTGACGCGAAATGCAGAGTGCGCGAGGAAGGAGTGAGCGTGTACCGAGCGATCTGCTCGGCACAGAACGCGGCAAGCCCGGCGTGGGTGACCGCGACACCCTTCGGGCGACCGGTCGAACCGGAGGTGTAGATCAGGTACGCGACATTCGAAATGCGCAGCAGCGCAGGACGATCGAGATAGGAGATGGGGTTCGCCGACTCGGTTGCCGTCAGCGCGACGAACTCGGGATCATCGATGGCCAGCCAGCGCACGTCGGCGGGCAGCACTGGCGCGTATTCGGCAGTGGTCAGCCCGATTTCGGCGGCACAGTCGGTGACCTGGAACTGGATGCGCTTGCGCGGCAAGCCCGGATCGATCGGCACGAACGCGGCACCCGTCTTTACGACGGCCCACACCGCGAGCACCGAGTCGATCGACCGCGGCAGCGCCACCACGACCATGGTCTCCGGGCCGACCCCCATCGCCAGCAAGGTTCGCGCCAATCGCGCGGAGCGCGCGTCGAGTTGGCGGTAGGTGATAGAGCTGTCGCCGCACACCGCCGCGACGCCGTCGGGATTGCGCTCCACCGCCGAGGCGAGCAGCGCGGCGAGCGTGGGTGAGTGCGTCGCCGAGGTCCGGCGGGAACGCGCGCGACGAGCAGACGAGGGGGTCCGCTGAATACCACTGGTCAAGCTCTGGTCCCGCCATGTGAAGTGATAAAGGTGAGAAGTCAACCGCTCGCGCACGTGCTCAGCCCAGTCGCTCGGCGCGGAGCCACACATTACGGCATTGGCTGCCAAGAGATTTCGAATTCAGAGGATTATCGTCCTACGTTTATCGATGCGTCTCCGACGCTCGACCGCACCCACCGGCGGCTCGGTTCCAGGCACCGCCGTTGCGCGTCGGCGAACAGCCGCACGCTGTCCAGTCCGGGCCAGTCGGCGGGCAGCATCTCCTCGGGGAGACCGGGATCGAGATAGGGGATGATGCGCCACTCGTCGAGCAGCGGCACGAAACGCTCGAAGGCCTGCCTGCCGGTGAGGCTGTCGCGGGCGAGGATGTCGCGATGGTGTTCGAGGAACGCACGGTGCCGATCGGCGAGGGCGGGCAGATCCCACCATTGCGCCGCCGCCGCGCGCAGCGTATCGGGGACCGTGAGTTCGGTTGCGCGAAAAGATGTCACGTACTCGTCGAGCTCCAGTGCCGTGACGATCGCGGACGCCTCCGCCGCCAGATACTCCGGGCAGATCCACAAGCCCGCGGAAACAGTGCCGCAGCCGATCGAGGACAGTCGGCGGCGCAGCTGATGTCGTGCGGCGCGCTGGGATTCGGGGATGCCGAACGAGATCAGATGCCAGGCCTCGCCCTCGCCCATCTGCCGGAAGCCGAAGATGCGCGGATCACCGCGCGAGTACATCGCCTCCGCGGCGTCGGTGATGCGGTATCCGCTACGCCCGCCACGAGATTCGGCAGCGAGCACGCCCTTGCTCTTCAGCCGCGTGACCGCCGTCCTGGTGCTCTGCTCCGGCACGCCCAGCCCGGCCAGCAGGCCACTGAAGTCGGCGATGGCGATCCAGCCACCCAGGTTACGGACGTAGGCACCGAGCACGGTCCGGGCGAGCGAGGTCGCGCTGCCCGGCCGCGAATCGATGTCGTCGAGGACGGCCCCCGCGAGGTCAGCGCGGGGTGAGTTCATCGCGGATCGCCGCCACCCCGGCGAGGACCTCGGCGTAGGTGGTACTGAGTGGGCTCAGGCCGATCCGAATGCCCTGCGGCGGACGGAAATCGGGGATGACGCCGCGTTGCCAGAGTCGCGCGGTGATCTCCTTGAACTGGGGGTGGTCGATCGTCACGTGGCCACCACGGCGGGCCGGGTCGGTGGGCGACGATACCGCAACGCCGAGCGGAAGCAACCAGGTTCGGACCAGTTCGAGCGCGAATTCGGTGAGCGCGACCGACTTCGCGCGCACGGCCGCCATGCCGACCTCCTCGATCAGCTCGAGGGTGTCCTGGATCGGGAGCATGCCGATGATCGCGGGCGTTCCGCTGATGACCCGCCGGATCCCTTGCGCAGGAAGGTATCCCTGTGCCATCTCGAACGGGCTCTCGCGCCCCATCCAGCCCCAGATCGGCTGGGTGAACTCGGCGAGGTGCTCGGCACGCACGTAGCCGAACGCGGGGGCGCCGGGACCGCCGTTGAGATATTTGTAGGTGCAGCCGACCGCGAAATCGACTGCCCAGGAGTCGAGTTCGATCTCCACCGCGCCCGCCGAGTGACACAGGTCGAGCAGCAGCAGTGCGCCGGCTTCGTGGGTGATGGCGGAGATGGCGGGCGCGTCGAGCAGGTACCCGGACCGGTAGGCGACGTGGCTGAGCACCACCAGCGCGGTGCGTTCTGAGACGGCCTCGCCCACGTCCTGCGCGGTGACGCCGCCGGTGAACTCCGGCTCGATCCACCGCAGCGTCAACCCGAGCTCGGTGGCGATCGCTTCCAGCAGGTAGCGGTCGGTGGGGAAGTTGTCCCGGTCCAGCACGATCTCGGTGCGCCCCGGCCGCAGCGCGAGGGCACCGCGGGCGATCTTGTACAGCAGCACGGTGGTCGAGTCGCCGATCGTGGTCTGACCGGCCGCGGCGCTGAGTATCGACGCGCCGATCCGCTCGCCGATTGTCACCGGCAGGTCGAACCACTGTTCGTCCCAGCCGCGGATGAGCCGGCCGCCCCACGCGTCGGTGACGAAGGTGGCGAGACGCTCGGCGGTCGCCCGGGTCGGCCGACCGAGTGAATTGCCGTCGAGGTAGGCGACGATCTCGGGATCGTCGCTGCCGAGGAAGCGGCTCGGGTAGTCGCGCAGCGGATCGGATTCGTCGAGAGCCTTTGCGCGCGTGCCGAAGTCGAGCGGTGCGGTGGTCATGTCGTCAGCGTCCGATCTCCGTGCGTACAGCGAACAGTTCGGGGAAGAAGGTGAGGTCGAGCGCGCGCTGCAGGAAGCCGACCCCGCTGGATCCGCCGGTGCCGCGCTTCATGCCGATGGTGCGCAGCACGGTCCGCAGGTGCCGGAACCGCCACAGCTGGAAGTTCTCCTCCAGGTCGACCAGCTCTTCGAACGTCTCATAGATCGACCAATGCTCTTGCGGAGCTTCGTAAATGGACTTCACCAGGGGGAGTAGGTCCGGATCGAGGACATAGGCCTGGGTCACGTCCCGATCCAGCGTCGAGCGCGGCACGTCGAGTCCGATCCGCGCGACGTGCTGCCAGAACGCGTCATAGAGGCTCGGCTCGTGCAGCAGCGTGTGCAACTCCTTGTGCGCGACGGGATCCGCTTCGAAGACCCGCAGCATCGAGGCGTTCTTGTTACCGAGAATGAATTCCACGGCGCGGTACTGATAGGACTGGAAGCCCGACGAGTTGCCGAGCACGTCGCGGAACTGGGCGTACTCGGTGGGCGTCAGGGTCGCGAGCACCGACCACTGCTCGGTGAGCGTCTTCTGGATATGTTTCACGCGCGCAATGCATTTGAGCGCGACGCCGATGTCGTCGGCTTCGAACGCCGCCCGCGCCGCCCGGGTTTCGTGCAGCACCAGTTTGAGCCAGAGCTCGGTGGTCTGGTGCTGGATGATGAACAGCAACTCGTCGTGATGCTGCGGCCTGCTCACCGGATGCTGCGCGCTGAGCAGCGTGTCCAGGTCCAGGTAGCCGCCATAGCTCAGACGCGAGCTGAAGTCGGTGACGATGTCGTGTTCGAGGGCACGGGTGTTGTGCTCGACGGTCATGCCATATCCCCATCAGTAGGGTGCTGCCTTCGCTCCACCGTATGACACTATCGTGACGCACGCCAGGTGTGTGTCATAGTTGCGCAACTGTCGCATCGGGCGCGGTCGCCGCAGCTCGGAGCCGTCTGGTGACCGGGATTCGTCTCGCCGCGATCGACGTTGTCGGTGTATCTCCTTGAGGTGAGAAGGCGTGACGTCATGGAGGGGACATGCTCGACGGTCAGAAGTTGTCGGATCCGAATCGCCCGTTGCCACCGGCCACCCAGGACGGCCACCCATTCAATGCGTTGACGGTCGCCGTCGTCACTGCGATGAATGCCGGATTGAAGGACGAGGCCGCGGCGCGCAGGCTTTCGGTGTCGCTGCGCACCTATCGCAGATACGTCGCGGAGGTCATGACGAGCCTCGGCGTCGCGACGCGGTTCCAGCTCGGTGTGCGTGCGGCCGAGCTCGGGCTACTTTCCGAGCCGCGGGCCGACCGCGGGGTGGTGCCGGCCCGGGTGTGACGGTTCAGCGGGTGGTGAGCGCGAAGATGGGGATGGTCCGGTCGGTCTTGGTGCGGTAATCCGCGTAACCGGAATACATGGCGTCCAACTCGGCCCAGGCGGCGTCGCGTTCGGCGGCGGGGATCTCGGTGGCGGTGACCGGGATGGTCTTCTTGCCGATCTCGACCTCCGCGTCGGGGTTCGCGCGCAGGTTCAGCACCCATGCGGGGTGCGTCGCGGCACCGCGATGCGACCCCGCGATCAAGTAGCGGTCACCGTCCTGGCGATACAGCAATGGCGAGGTGCGTCGTTGACCGGACTTGCGACCGACGGTGTTGAGCAACAGGATCGGCGCCTGCCCCATCTTGCCGCCGAGTTTTCCGCCGCTGACCCGATAGAGAGATGAGTTGAGGCCCACAAAGATTCGTTCGAGCTGACTCTGAATCGACATGGCACCAGCTTATGTCGATCTTCGGGATGTGGCGTTCGGGCGAATCGTGACAGGAAGCTGCCAACATTGGCTTGTTCGGGTCGGTTCCATTGCCCAAAACTAGAACCAGTTCTAGTTTTACCGTCATGGCTTTCAACGTCGCAGACCTTCTCGAGCACGCGGTGGACGCGGTGCCCGACCGCATCGCCGTCATCTGCGGGGACCGCCAGGTCACCTATCGCGAGTTGGACGACCGCGCGAACCAGCTCGCGCATCACCTCGCCTCGCGTGGCATCGGCAAAGGTGATCACGTCGGGGTGTACTCGCGTAACTCCATCCAGGCGCTGGAGGCGATGTTCGCGACCTACAAACTGCGCGCGGCGGTGGTCTGCGTGAACTACCGCTACGTCGCCGAGGAGGTCCGCTACATCGCCGACAACGCGGACCTGAAGGCGCTGATCCACGAACGCGCCTACTCCGACGTCGTCGCCGAGGTGCTGCCGCACACCCCGTTGCTCACCGACGTCATCGTCATCGAGGACGGCTCCGATCGGGACTTCCACCGTTACGGCGGCACCGAATACGAGGCGGCGCTGGCGAACGAGGCGCCGGTGCGCGACTTCCCGGAACGCAGCTCCGACGACCTCTACCTGCTCTACACCGGCGGCACCACCGGCTTCCCGAAGGGCGTGATGTGGCGGCACGAGGACGTGTGGCGCACCCTCGGCGGCGGCATCAACCACGTCACCGGCGAATACGTCGCCGACGAGTGGGAACTGGCCGACGGTGCGAAGTCCGGCCCCACCGGCATCGTCATGGCGCCGCTGCCGCCGCTGATCCACGGCGCGGCGCAGTGGGCGTCGTTCATCGCGCTGAACTCCGGCGGCACAGTGGTTTTCGTGCCGCAGTTCGACGCGCACGAGGTGTGGCGGGCCGTCGAGCGGCACCAGGTCAATGTGCTCGCCGTGGCCGGCGACGCGATGGCGCGGCCGCTGTTCGACGCCTACCGCGAGCGGCCGTACGACGTGTCGGCGCTGTGGGCGTTGAGCAGCAACGCGGCGCTGTTCTCGCATTCGCTCAAGCAGCAGTACCTCGAGCTGTTCCCGAACCTGTTCATCACCGACGTGATCGGCTCCTCGGAGAGCGGCGGCACCGGACTCGGGGTGGTCACCAAGGACTCCGATCACACGCAGGGGCCGCGGGTGAAGTTCAACGCCCAGGCCGCGCTGATCGATGAGGACGGCGCACTGCTCGAGCCGAAGCCGGGCGCGGTCGGCCGGATCGCGCGCCGGGGTCACGTGCCGATCGGCTACTACAAGGACCCGGCGAAGACCGAGACGATCTTCATCGAGATCGACGGCACCCGCTACGTCGTGCCCGGCGACTACGCCCGCTACGAGGAGGACGGCACCGTCACGTTGCTCGGACGTGGCTCGGAATGCATCAATACCGGCGGGGAGAAGGTCTATCCGGAGGAGGTCGAGGGTGCGCTGAAGTCGTCACCCGAGGTGTTCGACGCGCTGGTGGTCGGTGTCGCGGACGAGCGGTTCGGTGCGTCGGTGGCGGCAGTTGTCGCACCGCGCAAGGGGATTCGGCTCGATCTGGCGGAGCTGGACGCGCACGTGCGCACCAAGATCGCGGGTTACAAGGTGCCGCGTCGCTATTGGATCGTCGACGAGGTGATGCGGCAACCGAGCGGTAAAGCCAACTATCCGGCGGCCAAGAAGCATGTTGCCGAGCATCCCGAGGAGGTGCGCTCGCCGCGCTGACCCCCGAAAACGGCATGCGGTCGGCGTCGCCCGGTAATCATCGTTAATTCATCACCGGCCCGCTGAATACGTTATTCAACCGCAGTAATAGACGCGTGCCGTTCCAGGTATTCGGCGATTGTTTTTGTAGTGTGTGATGAATGACCGTGCAACTGGCTCGGGGGCAGGCAATTGTGCTCGAAGCCGAGCACATCGTTGTTTCGGTCCGGCACAGCGCGGCTGTCGATCTGTCCGCACTGTTGCTCACCACGGACGGCATGGTGCGCGCGGACGCGGATCTGGTCTTCTACAATCAGCCGCTCGGCCAAGGTGTTCGGCTGCTGCCGGGCGAGGAAGGTCGGCCCAGCGCATTGGCGATCGATCTGCGCGCGATTCCGGCCGACATCGAACATGTCCGAGTCGTCGTCGCGCTCGATGACCAGCAGGACAGCATGGGCAATTACGCCGCCCCTGACCTGAGCATCGATGACGCTGCCGGACACCGATTGTGCGACTACATGGTTACCGACCTCGGCCCCGAATCGACGGTCGTCGCCATGGACTTGGATCGGTCGGGCCCCGATTGGCTGCTCCGTCCCCTAGGACACGGCTACCACAGCGGGTTCGCCGCGCTGGTCACCGCGCACGGCGTCGCGGTGGGGCGCACTCCGAACCCGCCGGTGCGCCAGCCCGCCCCGCTGCCCGAGCCGCATGATGCGAGCCTGCTCGGCGCGACCACGGAAATGGCACTGCGTAAACCGGGCGGCGCCGAATTGTCGCACGTGAAAATGGCATTGGGCTGGGACCCGGTCCGCGCACCTGGTCGATTCGGACTACGCGAAGTCGATATCGACCTCGACGCATCGGCCCTGGTCTTTTCCGGCCGCCAACTCATGGACGCCGCTTTTTATGGTCAATTGTCCTCCAGAGACGGCTCGGTCCGTCATCAAGGCGACAATCTCACCGGCTCGAGCAACGGCGACAACGAAATGATCGACGTCGACCTCACCCTGCTGTCACCCGAGGCCTCGACCGTCGTTTTCGTGGTGACCTCCTACGCGGGACACACCTTCGAACGAGTCCGAAACGCCTTCTGGCGACTGGTCGATGGCAAGACAAACGTCGAACTGACCGGGGGCAACCTGCGCGTCGGCGGCAGGCACACCGGCATGGTTGTGGCGAAAGTGCAACGCGAGGCCGACATCTGGAAGTTTCACACCGTCGGCGCCCCGATCCAGGCAGGCCACCCGGTCGAGGCGGCCGAACAGGTCGCCCCCTACCTCTGATCCGAGTCGTCATCCGCCAACAGTCCGGTGCGCTGCGGCGCGGGCGTTCGGTCGAACGGGCCGATAGTGCCCGCGCGGTCGGTAACGTCAAGGTCGGGCCCGGTCGGCGCATTGATCGGGGCGGATTTGCCGAGGAGGATGGAAGGCGTGGCCGGCGGTGCGGATATTCGGGTGAATCCGTGGGTAGCGCTGCGCCCGGACGAGGATGCCGAGCAGGTGGGCACGGATGTGTCGGCCGCGCACGAATCGTTTGTCGAGCGGGGCGAGGCGCCGACGTCGGTGCGGCGGGTGGTCGAGGCGTCCTGGGTGCGCAGTCGGGGCAATGGCATCGATCCGGATCGGCAGATCGGGCGGACGTCGCTGACCGGAATCGAATTGGAGCGGTATCGGCGCGCGCATCCGATGGCGTCGGTTCGGCCGGTCGTGCAGACGCTGCTGGTCGAAGATGCCAGGGACACCGGGCTGTTGATCGCGATGAGCGATGCGCACGGCCGATTGCTGTGGGTGGAGGGCGATTCGGCGGCCAAGGACCGGGCGGCGGGCATGAACTTCGTCGACGGCGCGGACTGGAGTGAGGCCGCCGTCGGCACCAACGCCCCCGGAACGGCACTGGCACTTGATCATTGCGTGCAGATCTTCGGGGCCGAGCATTACAGCAGGCTGGTCCACCCGTGGAGCTGCGCGGCCGGGCCGGTGCATGATCCGGCGACCGGCCGGATACTCGGTGCGATCGATATCACCGGCGGCCCGCGCGTCGCTGCGCCGGAAGTGCTTTCGCTGATCAGGGCGACGGTTGCCGTCGCGGAGTCCGAACTTCGGGCGCATCCGGTGTCCGTTCGTACGGCACCGCGGGTGGAGCTGCTTGGCTCACAACCCGCGCTCCTGTTCGGCAACGAGCGAATCGCCTTGTCGCGCAGGCACTCGGAGATCTTGCTGCTGTTGATGGAACATCCGGAAGGACTCGCGACCGAGCACATCGCGGTACTGCTGGACGAACGAGACCTCGACGCCGTCACCGTGCGCGCCGAAATCTCGCGCCTGCGCAGGATTCTCGGCGGCACCGCATTGGGCTCGCGGCCCTATCGGCTACTGACGGAACTCGATTCGGATGTCGGCGAGTTGCGCCGCAGCCTGCGCCGCGGCGACATCGGCGCGGCCGTGGCGCGCTACCGCGGCCAATTGCTACCTGCCTCACGGGCACCCGGCGTCGGCCGGGTCCGCGAATCGCTGCGGGCGCGGATGCGCGCGGCCGTTCTCACCTCCAGGGACCCGGCGATCCTCGGCTGGTGGATCTCGTCGGTCGACGGACGCGAGGACCGCGGCGCGTGGTCGGCCTATCTGGCCTCACTCGACCGGGATTCGTCGCTGTATGCCCAAGTGGCGGCGCAGATCGGCATGTTGGATCGGGAGTTCGGCGGTCTGTGATCCATTCCCAACGTTGATGCAACGTTGGCGTCATAGTGTCGTGGGTCACAGTGAGTGCCGCCGTGAACGCTAGGAGATTCGATGACCGTATACGCACGTCCTGGTTCGCCGGAGTCCCCGACGAGCTTCCAGCCACGCTACGACAACTGGATCGGCGGCCAGTGGGTTGCGCCGGTCAAGGGCCAGTACTTCGAGAACCCGACCCCGATCACCGGTGAAACATTCTGCGAGATCGCGCGTTCCACCGCCGAGGACATCGAGCTCGCGCTCGACGCCGCGCACGCCGCGGCACCGGCCTGGGGCAAGACCTCGCCCGCCGAGCGCGCGGTGATCCTGAACAAGATCGCCGACCGGATCGAGGAGAACCTCGAGGCGATCGCGATCGCCGAGGTATGGGACAACGGCAAGCCGATCCGGGAGGCCCTGGCAGCCGACAT
The DNA here is from genome assembly GCF_044459885.1 of Nocardia sp. NPDC050175. Lineage (NCBI taxonomy): Bacteria > Bacillati > Actinomycetota > Actinomycetes > Mycobacteriales > Nocardiaceae > Nocardia > Nocardia sp. NPDC050175. The sequence goes on along the minus strand of NZ_JBITJI010000001.1, from coordinate 1,128,403 downwards.
TCCGCTCGCCGTCGACCACTTCCGCTACTTCGCCGGAGCCATTCGCGCGCAAGAGGGTTCGCTGTCGGAGATCGACAGCGACACCGTGGCCTACCACTTCCACGAGCCGCTCGGCGTTGTCGGGCAGATCATTCCGTGGAACTTCCCGATCCTGATGGCCACCTGGAAGCTGGCGCCCGCGCTGGCCGCGGGCAACGCGGTGATCCTGAAGCCCGCCGAGCAGACACCCGCCTCGATCCTGTTCCTGTGGAGCATCATCGGCGACCTGCTGCCGCCCGGCGTGGTCAACATCGTCAACGGGTTCGGCGTCGAGGCGGGCAAGCCGCTGGCGTCGAGCAACCGGATCGCGAAGATCGCGTTCACCGGCGAGACCACCACCGGCCGGCTGATCATGCAGTATGCGTCGCAGAACCTGATCCCGGTGACCCTCGAACTGGGCGGCAAGAGCCCCAACATCTTCTTCTCCGACGTAATGAGCGCCGACGACGACTTCCTGGACAAGGCCCTGGAAGGCTTCACCATGTTCGCGCTCAACCAGGGCGAGGTGTGCACCTGTCCGTCGCGTTCGCTGATCCAGGCCGATATCTTCGACCGCTTCCTCGACCTGGCCGCATTGCGGACCAAGGCGGTGCGCCAAGGCGATCCGCTCGATTCGGAGACGATGATCGGCGCGCAGGCGTCCAACGATCAACTCGAAAAGGTGTTGTCCTACATCGAGATCGGCAAGGGTGAGGGCGCACAACTGGTGACCGGCGGCGAACGCGCGATGCTCGGCGGCGACCTGAACGGCGGCTACTACGTGCAGCCGACCATCTTCACCGGCCGCAACGCGATGCGGATCTTCCAGGAGGAGATCTTCGGCCCGGTGGTCTCGGTGACCTCGTTCACCGATTACGACGACGCCATCTCGATCGCCAACGACACCCTGTACGGCCTCGGCGCGGGCGTGTGGTCCCGCGACGGCGGCACGGCGTATCGCGCGGGCCGCGACATCCAGGCCGGGCGGGTGTGGACCAACACCTACCACCAGTACCCGGCGCACGCGGCGTTCGGCGGCTACAAGCAGTCCGGCATCGGCAGGGAAAACCACAAGATGATGCTGGACCACTACCAGCAGACCAAGAACCTGCTGGTGAGCTACGCGCCGAAAGCCATGGGATTCTTCTGATGCCGAGCAACATGGCGAAGCGGGAACGGGTGGCACGGTGAGTGTCGCCCCGCCCCGTTTGGTCGCGACCGTGGGGGCGGCGGCACTGTTGCGCCGCCTCCGCGACGTGCACGGTGCGCTGATGATGCACCAGTCCGGCGGGTGCTGCGACGGGTCGTCGCCGATGTGTTATCCGTTGGGCGAGTTCATCATCGGCGATCGTGACATCCTGCTCGGCATCCTCGATCTGCGCCTCGCGGTGGGGGAGGTGCCTGCGAGTCTGCCGTCCGCCGACCTCGACGCCGTGCCGGTGTGGATCTCCGGATCGCAGTTCCAGGCCTGGAAACACACGCAACTCGTCATCGACGTGGTGCCCGGGCGCGGCGGCGGATTCAGCCTCGAAGCGCCCGAGGGCTGGCGATTCCTCAGCAGGGCAAGGGCATTCACCGAAGAGGAGAACGAATCACTCGAATCCGCGCCACCCCTGGTGGGGACCGAGTACGCCGACGGCGTCCGTCCGCCGGTCCCGGATTCCGCGCAGGTGGTGGCGGAGGCGGTGGACGCCTGCCCGGTGCCCGCGCCACCCATCGCGCGCTGAGTTCGAGCAGGAGAAGGCGCCCAGCTCCTCGAAATTCGTGGCTGCGGGCTCGTAGCATGGCGGTATGTCCGTCGCGCCGGTTCGTATCGCTGAACAGGTGATGGATGTCGCGGTCCCGGCGCGGTCGGGGCGGCTGGCGGGGGTCAGCATGGCCGGGTTTCGTGGCCGAGCCGATCGGCCGATCGAATTGCGGATGGTCCCGTACCCGGCCTTCACGATGTTCATCGATTTCGGCGACGTGTGGTTCGTCGACGAGGCCGATGGTGCGCGGAGGCATGGCAGCGGCGTGGTCGGTCCAGCCCCGGCCCGCGTGCGTGGGTGCGGGCAAGAGGTCGACGTGCTGCAGGTGCGGCTGTCGCCGGTGGTCGCGCACGCGGTGCTGGGCGCCTCGGCGGAGTTGGGCGGAACAGTCGTTGCGCTCGAGGATCTTTGGGGCAGCGACGCCGCGCGGATCCAGGAACAACTGCATGCCGCCGAATCCTGGGACGAGCGGTTCTCGATCGCGAAGGCCGCGCTGATCCGACGGCAGGAGGCGGGCCGGGCGGTCGACCCGGAGGTGGCCTTCGCTTGGGCGCGAATCGTGCTGAGCCGAGGGCGAATTCGAGTCGAACGGCTGGCGGCCGAGGTCGGCTGGAGCTACAAGCGGCTGTGGTCACGCTTTCGGTCCCAGGTCGGTCTCACGCCCAAGCGGGCCGCGCAGCTGGTCCGATTCGACTATGCGGCACATCGTCTCGCCGAGGGGCACAGCGCTGCCTTGGTCGCGGCCGAGAGCGGTTACGTCGACCAGTCCCACCTCTGCCGGGACGCGATGGCCTTTGCCGGAGTGACACCGGCGGGGGTTGCGGTGGCGCCGTGGCTGGCGGTCGACCCCGTCGCGTGGGCGGCGCCGGAGTACGCATCCAGGGCGTGAGCCGAGGGGCTGATTCTCGCGGTGCCGATCACCGGGGCGGGAAGATTTGTCCAATACGGCCGGCGATGAGCTGGCGATGCTGGCAGTCAGGTCTGCAACACGCGTCAGCTGCGGCGCGGTGTGCTCTAGGAGGAACGACATGACTGACGCAACCAGCATCGAACGGCCGCCGCTCGGTATTCGGCTGCTGTATGCCCTGCGGAAGGAGCCGGACTGGTCCACGATGACGGACGAGGAGCTGATCGCCTACCGCGACAAGGCGAACCGCATCGCCTCCGCACGACTCAGTCGGGTGATCACCGGGTCTCCGGATCGTCACGCCGAAATCCGTTGGCAGGAAGTGGCATTGGCTGATCGCGTGCTCCCCGTCCGGGTGTACCGGCCGTCGACCGGCGGCACCGACCTGCCGCTCGTAGTGCACGTGCACGGTGGCGGTTTCGTGGGCACCGCCGCCCAATGCGACTGGGCGAACAGTCATCTCGCGGCGCGACTGCCCGCGGTCGTCGTCTCCGTCGAGCATCGACTCCTCGCTCCGGGGACTCCGCTGTCGGACGCCATCGATGACGGCTGGGATGTGCTGCGGCACATAGTTGAGCACGCCGCGGAATGGGGGATTGACCCGGCACGAACCGCGGTGGTCGGTGAGAGCACCGGCGCGCTGATCGTCGCGATGGCCGCGATCCGCGCCAAAGCCGTTGGCCTGCAACTACGAGCGCAAGTATTGATCAACCCGGCCAGCGATCTGACCGAGACGATGTACGACTACCCCTCGATGTCCCGGTACGCGCACACTCAGACGGCGTCCGTGCCGAAGCTACGGCTTTTCCAGCGGTTGGCCGTGCCGCCGGGCACGGATCCCCACCTGGTGTCACCGTTGTTTGCCGCGGACCTCGGTGGGCTCGCCCCGGCACTCGTGGTGGTGCCGACCCTCGACCCGGTGGCCGATCACGGCCGCCGCTACGCTGCTCGACTGCGCGAATTCGGCACGCCCGTAAAGCTTTCCGAACATCCAGGAGCGCCGCACGCGTTCATCACCCTGCCCGGGGTGGTGCCGCAGGCCAAGGCCGCACGTGCGGAGATCGCCGAGTTCCTCCGCGGTCGCCTCGCCGGAGCGCAGTCTGCCGCTACACAGGCGGAAGCACGATGACCACGCATTCACCGGACGTGCGCCGCCGGGGTGACTACGGCGTGGATGGAGACTTCGGCGTGATTTCGGCGCGCTGGCAGGGGGTGATCCTGGCCGTGATAGTCGCAGCGCTGATCGCGCTGACGGTGCGCTACCTCGTGGTCGGCTCGCTCGTCGGCGCGCTGGTGACCGGCTCGAGCACGCTCGGGCTGGTGCTGTTCATCGGCTCGTATCTCTATACGACGCGTGTCGGCAAGTTCGAGGTGTGGTCACGGATTCTCGGCGATCTCCGGCTGCGCGGTGACGAGCAGGTCCTGGACCTGGGCTGTGGTCGCGGCGCGCTGCTGCTGATGGCCGCCGAACTGCTGCCCCGTGGGCGGGCGGTCGGCATCGACCTCTGGCAGGCCGACCAGACCGGCAACACCCCGGCGGCCACCCGGCGCAACGCCGAACGCGAAGGCGTGGCCGACCGGGTCGAGGTGGAAACCGGCGACATCACGCGATTGCCGTTCGCCGACAACACCTTCGACCTGATCATCAGCAATCTGGTCCTGCACAACCTCCCGTCCGCCGCCGATCGACGCGCCGCCCTCGACGAAGCCGTCCGGGTGCTGCGCCCCGGCGGTCGGCTCGCGATCGCAGATCTGTTGTCCACCGATCGATATCGCGCACACCTGCGTGAGCTCGGGTTGACCGACGTACAGCGACGCAATCTCGGCCCGCGCATGTGGTGGGGCGCGCCGTGGTTTCCCACCAGGCTCGTCACGGCAACCAAGAAGACCTGACCCGCGGCCGCAACGGGACCTGGTCGAACGACCGAGTCGAGGCCGTAGCAAACCCTAGGCGTCACACAGCGGGGCTGCCCGGCCGATGAATCCTCAGTGCGCTGCTGATGGTCGATTTAAGCCACGACGACCACCGACCAGCGGATTCCCGTGATTGCTTTTAGTAGCGCTTAACTGAAAGGTTTTAAGCGGCAGCATTCGCGGTCTCGTCCTATGCTTCGGCCATCCGAAATAGGTTCGAGTCGCATCCAAGGGCAGACATGCGAATAATGGGCAAACGTTTGGGATCGTCTGATCCCAAACGTCACCTGTGGGTTTTAGGTTTTGTCGCACCGGCGAGCGCGCTGCTGCCCTCCCAGCTGGTGCTACGCACGGGATCACCGGTCTTCTGGTGGATCGGTCCGATCATCGTATTCATCGTTATCCCGGTGTTGGATTGGATGGTCGGGGAGGACTACAACAATCCGCGTGACGAGGATTACGAGGTGCTGTCGAACGACCGGTACTACCGGTGGTGCACGTACCTGTTCCTGCCGGTCCAGCTGATCGGCCTGGTCATCGCGTGTGCCATGTGGTCGGGCAACGAGTTGAGCGTGGTGGACAAACTCGGTCTGACGGCGACGGTGGGCTTCGTGAGTTTTATCGGTATCAACGCCGCCCACGAGTTGGGGCATCGAGTCGAGAAACTAGAGCGGTGGCTGTCGAAAATCGCCCTGGCGCAGTCGGGTTACGGCCACTTCACCGTCGAACACAATCGTGGACATCACGTCTGGGTGGCCACGCCTACCGATCATTCGAGCGCGCGATACGGTGAGTCGCTCTGGGAATTCCTGCCACGCTATCTGGTCAGCGCCTTCCGCTCCGCGATCGAGCTGGAAGGGGTGCGGCTACGCCGAAAAGGCCGGGGATGGTGGAGTATTCACAACGATATCCTGCAGGGATGGTCGATTACCGCCGTGTTGTTCGGCGGACTGCTCGCCGTATTCGGCTGGCACATTTTGCCGTACCTGTTGATACAGGCAGTGCTCGGCATGGGGTTGCTCAAGACGATCGGCTACATCGAGCACTACGGACTGCTACGCGAGCGCAAACCCAACGGTGCGTGGGCTCGCTTCTCGCCGAGGGACAGCTGGGATTGCGACTGGCTGGTCACCAACCTCTTCATCTTCAATGTGCAGCGGCACAGCGATCACCACATCAATATCGGACGTCGGTATCAGACTCTGCGCACTTCCGATGAGGCGCCACGGCTTCCGGCCGGATACATCGCCATGGTCGTGTGCGCGGCGATTCCGCCGCTGTGGCGGCGCGTGATGGATCCGCGGGTGCTCGCGCACTACGACGGCGATATCACCAAGGCCAATATCCAGCCCAGCAAACGAGCCAAAATCCTGGCGGCCCATGGACGCAACGAACTGAACCACGAACGTGGGGTGGAAGGCCGACAGTTCGAGCGTCCGGCAGGGACGGTCGAGCCGGCCGTAGACGGCCTCGTACCGGGGTAAGGCACGCTGGTCCGTCGGGTGCTCAGCGGTTCAACTGTGACGGGTAACAGCTCGACAAGGACCTGTTGCCTAGAAGTAACTAGTGCGCCTCGAGGCCTGTGGCGCTTACTATCATCAGCATCTATGACGACAGGTGACAGTTTGCCGACATAAGGCGGTAACCCGATGGCCGTTATCCAGCCCATGGTTCGAGCATGGTGGAACGACCGGGTCGATTATCGCTGGCTGATCCAGACGCTCGAATCCCATTCGGCGCTGCGCCCACTGAAGTTCATGGTCGGCTGCGGGGGCATCGGGATGGTCGTGATCACGGTGCTTGCCGTGGTGTCACAGGTGGGGCAGACAGGGCTGGTGGGACAGTTGCAGGCTGCCGCCGCGGCCGTACTCGCCGGGGTGTGGGCGTTGCGCTGGTGGACGTTACCGTGGCCGGGGGAGTGGGAGTCGCTCGCCTGGGTCGCGGCGATCGATGTCGCTATCGCCGCCAACAACGTGCTGGTCCAGGACCGGCTCTTCGGCCTGCAGGGCGTCGTGCTGCTGGTGACGACCGGGGGATATGTGACGATCTTCCACGGTCCGCGGGTCTTGGCCGTGCACATCGGCTGGTCGCTGCTGGCAAACGTGGTGCTGGCGAGCATGATGGTCATCGGCCTGCCGCAGGCTGGACGTGGGACCGGAGATCTCGCCCTCGGCGTCGGGGTTGTGGTGAGCAATCTCGTGGTGATCGGGGTGGTGCTCCCCATCGTCCAGTTCTGTCACTGGCTACTGCGGCTGGATGCGTTGTCGGATCCGCTGACCACGCTGTTGAATCGGCGTGGCCTCGACTCGTACCTCTCGCGATTCGTCGGATCCTGCGGTCGCGGTGACGTGTACGTCGTGACGCTCGATCTGGATCGGTTCAAATCCGTCAACGACACCTTCGGTCACCCCTTCGGCGACGAGGTACTGGTGCGGACGGCCGAATGCCTGCGATCCGCAGCTCTGCCCGGCGCTGTCATCGCGCGCACGGGCGGTGAGGAATTCGCGATCGTGGGCTTCTTGGGTGACGAGGTGGTCGGCGCCGTGGCTGAGCGGGCGCGGCGCGCGGTCGAGACGATGTCCGATCTGCCGATCGCGATCACCGTCAGCGTCGGGGCCGCGGTGTCTGAATCTGTGGGGACCGGCGCGGGGGACACCATGCCGAGTCAGTTGTTTCGCCGCGCGGATTCGGCCATGTATCAGGCAAAACAATTGGGCGGCAACACCGTCGTGATCGCCGAGCCCGACAACGTGCTCGCTGAGCCTGCCAAGACGGCGCAGGCTCAGTCCTCGATACGGACATGATCGACCGGCACGCATGCACGTGCTGGATCCGATGTTGCTCACCTGAATCAATCCTTGCTCACGTAAGCAAGACGAGCTACAGTTTTGCTCATGCAAGCAAACAGTGGCTCGGATAAGCAATCCGGCCGGACGTTCACCGAGGCGGCTCGGCGCGCGCAGATCGTGGCGGCCGCGATCGATGTCATCGCCGAGCACGGCTTGCCGAACACCTCGTTCGCGAAGATCGCGCAGCAGGCGGGGCTGAGCAGCACCGGCATGATCTCGTACCACTTTCGCGGCAAGAACGACCTGATTCGCGAGGTAACCGACGAAATCGTCCGGGTGAACACCGAATTCGTGGTGTCGAAGCTCAGGCGCGAGGCCGGTTACCTGGCCCCGCTGCGCGCGTATTTCGCCGCCAACCTCGCATTGCCCGACGAGTACCCCACCCATCAGCGGGCGCTCGCCAGCATCGTCGCCAATGCCAGGCCGGACGACCCACACACGTTGGGCCTGATCGAGAAGGTCGATGAGATCGCCCGCGGCCAGGAGGCGTGGCTCCGGGAAGGGCAGCGGGCCGGGGAATTCCGGTCCTTCGACCCTGCGATCATGGCGCTCGCCATTCGATCCGCCCGCGACGCGGCCGTCGCCCGTGCCGGGGACGATCCCGACTTCGACGCCGCCGCCTGCGCCCGTGAACTGGCCGATCTCTTCGAACTCGCCACCCGTAAACAATCGTGATCAACACCGGAGCCGAGATGAACGCACCACAGGTACTCACCGCTGAACGCACGCCGGAGCAGAAACGCGCCGCCGTCCGCCGACACCTCCTACGCCAGCTGATCGTCGATTTGGTGCTTCCACTCGGCGGCTACTACGCCCTGCGCGCGGCCGGGGTGAACCCGTGGCTGGCGCTGATCGCGCCCTCGCTGCTCATCGCGGGAATTGTTGCCTACCACGCGATTCGCGAGCGCCGCGTCGAGGCGTTCGCGCTGTTCACCCTTTCGATGATCGTGGTCGGCACGCTGATGACCCTGGTGACCGGCGATCCCCGCACGCTGCTGGTCCGCGACAGCTGGATCTTCGGGGTGCTCGGCCTGTGGATGCTCGGGAGCCTGCTGACCCAACGTCCGTTCATGCGCACCGCCTCCCGCGCCCTCGTCACGGCGAAGATCGGCGAGGAAGGCTACCGACGGTGGGATGCCCGCTGGGACAACGACTCCCGATTCCGCAGCAACCTGCGGGTATTGACCGCGGTGTGGGGCACCGCCTTCACCCTCGATGCCGTGGTGCGAGTGCTGCTCGCCTACACCCTGCCGATCGACGCGATACCGCTGGTGAGCACCCTGCAATGGCTGGTCGTCCTCGGCGCAGTCCTCGTCTTCCACAACATCTACGTCACCAAACACGGGCTGAAGGCCTGAGTTTCAGGCTTCGGCAAACCGCTGTGGGCCGCGGGTAGGCAGGCATTCTCCGGGACTTCCCCCACTGTGGCATCACTCCAGCGGGGTACGGGAGATCCCCTCTGGAGGTGATGAACTCATGGGATCACTTCCCTACCATGGCGATCGTGTCTATCGCCCGCGCTGCTCGCTGTCGCGTCCTGCTCGTCGCGGGGCTGTGGCTGCTGCTTGCTTCGGTGGGGATGGCGCCCGCGTCGGCGGACTCCGCTGCTGCGGTCGCGGATGTTTCGGTCGCGCAGACGCTCGGTGATCGGGAATTGACGATTGTGCTGCGGCGGGTGACCAGTGTGCCCGGGCCGTTGCGCGTGGACGTTGTCACGCACGCGGGCACTGCCGCCGGGAAACTCACGCTTGCGGTGACGCCGACTGGAGCCGGTTCGGATCTGCCTGCGCCGGGCGTGCCGACCGCCGATGCCGTTGTCGAACTCGGTGGCACGCCTGGGATGTACTCGGCCACCCTCGAGATGGATCGGCCCGGTCCTTGGGAACTCTCCGTCGGTGACGGAGCGCGGGTGGCGCGGATTCCGTTCGTTGTGCCCGCGCAGGTCACCTCGCCGCCGGAGCGGCTGGTTTACCTAGGTTTCCTGGTGGCCGGTGTGCTGCTGCCTGTTTCGGTGTTGATCGCGATGCGGGCCCGGCACAGTGCGTGGGCGTTGATTCCGGCCGGTGGGATGGTGGCGGGGGTTGCCGTGTCGGTGACTGCGGCACTGCTGTCGGCATCGTTGCCGCTGCCGCCGCAACCGGGTAATCAATTGGACCCGACGGTGGACAACGTCACCGATCCGTATTCGTTGAACCAGCCGTTGATTTCGGACTATTCCCGGCCTCCTGTTCTGCTCACCGTCGAAGGGGCGGTAACTGCCGGGCGGCCAGGCGATTTCGATCTCGTGCTGATCGATGCGGCTACCGGGGCGGCGGTGGACGATCTGCTCGTGCACGACAGTGCGCTCGTGCATCTGCTGGTGGTCGGGCCGAGTGGTGGACTGTCGCACCTGCATCCGATCCGGACCGGGCCCGGCCGGTATCAGGTTCATCTGACTGCCCCCGAGCCTGGTCGTTACGCGCTGTCGGCCGAGTTGGCTCGCCGCGGCGGTGGTGTCCAAATGGTGCGTGCCGCAACCGGGTTCACTGCCGTGCCGAATGATGCGAGCGCCGCGCCTCAGACATCCAGCGCCCCCTTGCATCTCGGCGGTGGCGACAAGTCCGCTTCGCTGGTTCTCGATGGCAACTCCGTCACCGTCAAGACAACCGACGCGGTGGTGGGGAAGCCGACGACCATCACCGCTGAAGTTGGCGACACCTCCGATCTGCAACCGTGGCTCGGCATGGTCGGTCACCTGATCATGGCGGGTCCAGTGCCGGACGGCAGCGTGGATATCGCTGCGGCCGTGCAGAACTCGGCCGTTTGGGGTCATGCGCATTCGATGGGGCCGACGTCGATGCCGGACATGCCGGGGATGAGTGGTGCGCACGACATGTCGGGAATGAGTGGTGGGCACGACATGTCGGGGATGCACGGGATGGACGCGGCCGGCTCGGGACGCGGGGTCATGCTCATGCCGCCCGTGAACGGTGAGAGTCCGCCTGACGAAACCGTGGCCGCGTTCGGACCCGACGTTCCGTTCACCTTCACATTCCCTGTCGCGGGCCGGTACCGGCTCTGGATCCAGGTCGAACGCAACTACACGCTGCTCACTGTCCCCGTGGTGCTCGATGTCGCGGGAGCACAGCGATGAGCGCGTTCACCGGTCGACGTTCGCTTCGTCTTGTCGCCGCCGTAGGTGCCGTGGTCGTAATCGCTGTCATCGGATGGCTGGTGTGGCCTAGTCCATCTGCTCCGGTCGTGCTGAAAACCGGTACGTCCCAACACCTTGTCACCGTCACCATCGACAGTCTTCGGCTGGGCGACACCGCCGTGGACGTGACCGTCACCGACCGCGCGGGCGCTCCGATAGACCATGCGGCAGTACAGGTTCAAGCGATCCAGCCGCTGATGGGCCATGCCGGAGCGCCGATCTCGGCCGCCGCCAACGGGTCTGGTCGTTTCCACGCCCCCGCGGTCTCGCTGATGATGACCGGCCCCTGGGAACTGCACCTGTCCATCGACGCGCACAACGGCATCGACCAAATCACCCTGCCACTGTGGGTCGGCGGCTGAGCCCGGTCGCACACACGAACCGCAGGACCACTACAGAGGAGGGACCGCTCGTCATGAATATCTCAGCACCGTCCGACACGATCGACAGCGCGCCGAACACCGCCGCAGGCGCGTCCGACAACAGCACCGCCGCCCGGGTCGGGGCCTGGGGTGTGCTGTTCGGCACCGCCGTCACGTTGATCGGCCTCAGCTGGGATATCCAGTGGCACAACGACGTCGGCCCCGACACCTTCTTCACGCTGCCGCATCTGTTCCTGTATTCCGGCAGCGCGCTGGCCGGCTTCGCCAGCCTCGCCATGGTGCTCATCGCCACCTTCGCCCAGCGCGCCGGACGGCCCGTGCCCGCGCTGGGCGGCACACCCATCCGAGTGTTCGGCAGCAACCTCACCGCGCCACTCGGCTACATGGTCGCCGGGGCGGGTGCCGCGTTGTTCCTGCTCTACGGCCTGCTCGATATGCAGTGGCATTCGATCTACGGCTTCGACGCGGTGCTGAACACCCCGTCGCACGTGGCGCTGTTCCTGTCGATCACGCTGACCATGATCGGCAGCATCATGGTCTTCGCGTCGCACCGCGACCATCGCTGGGGCCAGGTCGGCATCGTCCTGGCCGTCCCGATCCTGATCACCTTCGCGCCGATCCTCGCCGAGGCGTTGAACAACCTGGAACTGCCGATCAATTCGATGATTCTGGGGACCGTGTTCTTCGGGCCGATGCTGTTGGTCCTCGGTGCCGCCGTGCTGGCCCGCCCCGGTGCGGCCATCGCCATCGCGCTGACCCTCGGCATCATCCAGGCGATCCTGTGGTGGTTCTCGCCGTGGGCCGCGGAAACCTACGCCTCGGCCATCGGGCTGCCGCTGCGGGACGGGCTCGGCTCGCGCCCACCGTCGCTGCCCGCCATGATGCCGATGTTCCTGCTCCTCGCCGCCGTCGCGGTGGAGGGTCTGTTCTGGCTGGCCCGCACCCGTGGCTACGACGCGAACAAGATCGTGCTTGCGGCCGGTCTGGTCACCGGTCTCGTTGTCGGCGTGACCTTTCCGCTGCAGTTGCTGTTCATCCACGCCTTCTCGCACCTCGCCTTCAGCGACGTCGCGATGTCCACCCTGGTCGCGATACCGCTCGGCCTGCTCGCCGGCTTCCTCGGCGGCCGCTTCACCCGCATGCTGCCCATGCCCGCAACGGAGACCGCCCGATGATCACCCTGCGCAAACTCGCCCTCACCGTGCTGGCGACCCTCACCCTGTCGCTGGTCGCGATCGCCCCCGCTTCGGCCTACGCTCCCGTCGACATCGTGCACACCGAACGGGTCCAGGTGGGTCCCTACGCCATGACCGTCGGCTTCTCCACCTGGCCCATCCGTGCCATGAAGTCGCTGGACTTCACCTTCATGCCCGAAGGTGGCATCGCCGACAAAACCGGAACCTTTCGCATCGCGGGCCCGGCCTACAGCACCTGGAAACGCAACGCGCCACTCGTCCGGCACCCCCGCAAACGCGACTCCTGGGGACTCGACATCCTGGCCATCAACGATCCCGGCGACTACAGCTTCCGCTTCACCCTCGACGGCCCCCTCGGCCACGGTGAAGGCACCCTCGACGGCATCCACGTCCTCGACCAACCCGGCCCGCCACTGCCCCTGAGCTGGACAATCGCCTCGCTGCCCCTCCTCGGCCTGATCGCCTTCCTCGCCGTCGCCTGGCGTCGAACCCGCCCCGCCCGCCAACCATTGCCACTCTGACTGGCAACCTTCCGGCTACTCTTCGTACATGATCCTGTTCCTCCTGCCAGACCACGACTACGACCCCACCGAATCGGCGGTGCCGTGGGCCGCACTGCGGGACGCCGGGATCCCCGTCCGCTTCGCCACCCCGGAGGGGCGAGTCGCCCTCGCCGACGACCGCTTGGTCGAACAGGGCTTCTCCGTTCTTTCCCCACTCCTCATGACCCGCTCCGACGCGCTACACGACTACGACCGAATGCGCGAAGATCCCGACTTCCAGTCGCCCCTGGCGTATTCCGACGTCGTCGACGCGGAGGTCGCGGGCGTCTTCGTGCCGGGCGGCCACGCTCCCGGCATGAAGTCGATGCTCGAATCAACCACCGCCCAAAACATTTTCGGGCACGCACTACTGGCCGGAAAGCCGGTCGCCGCCGTCTGCCACGGAGTTCTGCTCGCGGCCAGGGCAACGGATCCGGAGACCGGCCGCTCGGTGCTGTACGACCGCCGAACCACCGCCGTCACAGCCACTTTGGAACTTTCGGCCTGGAACCTGACCCGCCTACGCTTGGGCACCTACTACCGAACCTATCCCCAAACCGTGCAGGCGGAAGTGACTGCCGCCCTACGCGATCCCCGCCAATTCGCCCGCGGCCCGCTGATCCCACGCCGCGACACCGCAACTCGTCGGAACCGCGGCTTCACCGTCCACGACCGCAATTACATCTCGGCAAGGTGGCCCGGCGACTGCCACCGCCTAGCCGCCGAATACCGAGACCTGGTGCTGGACAACCGAAGCGCGCACTGAGCGGTCAGGCGGGTTGCAGGACGAAGAACAGGAAGCCCGGGCTCGTGGTGAGGGCTTGGTATGCCTCGGGGAACAGCTCGCGGGCCGCTGGCACGGGCCGCGGCTCGCTGATGGTGGAGATGCGGAAGCCTGCCGCGGTGAAGGCGTCGGTCATCGCGTGTAGTGGTCGGGCCCAGAAGCTGATCGGGACGGTCTGGTCGCCCAACGTCCAGTGGAAGTTCCATTGATAGGTCGCTGAGTAGTCGGGGCTTTGCCCGGCCTGGCGTTGCATGCCGTAGGCCACGAAAGGGTGGTCGACCGAGACGAGTAGTCGACCGCCGGGTGTCAGGACGCGGCGCAGTTCGGTGAGCGCCGGCCCCCAATCCTGCAGGTAGTGCAGCACCAGGGACGCGACGACATCATCGAACTCGCCATCGGCGAAGGGGAGTGGGTCCGCGAGATCGGCGCACCGCAGTTCCGCCTCGGTACCGAGGCGCTGTCGTGCCAGCTCCAGCATTGCGGCGCTGGCGTCGATGCCGGTCACGGTGGCGCCGCGATCGCGCAGCGCCGCGAACAGCGGGCCGGAGCCGCAGCCGGCGTCGAGGATCCGTCGGCCGGCCACGGCTCCGGCGAGCTCGAGCATCGCGGGCCGTTCGTAGTAGGCGTTGTACAGGTTGTTCTCGTTCTCGGCCGTGTACACCTCGGCGAAGCTGTCATAGTCGTTCGCCCGCAAGGGAAGTGCTCGACTCTCTGGGACCGGATTCATGTAGCCCATGCTGGCATGCCGAGCTCGCCCGCACCCGGTGATGCCCAGGTCTCAGGAAGCGGTGAAGGCGGGGAGGCGCAGTGCGGTATGCGCCGCGCGGCCGGTACCGCCGGGCAGGGTGGAGAGCTCCCGGAGGGCGGCGTTGCGGTGTGCCAGGGCCTCGGCCGTGCGGGGGAACATCGCGGCGTCGCCTTCGCTGACCAGCGCCTGGTTCTGCTCGACGTACGGCCGGGTGGCCTGCTCATAGGCGGTGAACGCGCTCGTATGGTCGGCGTTGGTGGCCAGTGCACCGGCCAGCATGTACGCGCCGACCAGGGCGATGCTGGAGCCTTGACCGGTCAGGAACGACGGGGCATAGGCGGCATCGCCGACCAGGGCGACGCGACCGGCGGACCAACGCGGTAGGTGGATTTGGCTGACGACGTCGAAGAAGAGGTCGTCGGCGGTGCGCATCGCGCTGACCATGCGCGGGATCTCCCAGCCGTCGTCGGCGAAGACGGAGGCGATCAGTTCGCGTTGCGCGGCCGGGTCGCGGAACGCGTAGAACGGGGGCTCGGCGCGGGCGAAAGCGAGGAAGGCGTGGACGTTTTCGCCGTGGCCCACGGCGTAGAGGGGTGCGCCGCGGCCCGGGACGTTCCAGACGACGCCCTCGTGGGACAGATCGAGGTCGTTGTGCATGGTGAAGCCGGCGAAGCAGTAGCCGAGGTAGTGGTGGAACTGTTCCTCGGGGCCGAAGACGAAAGTTCGGACGCCGGAGTGCAAGCCGTCGGCGCCGATGACGAGATCGAACGTGCGGCGGGTGCCACTGCGGAACGTGATGTCGACGCCGTCGGCATGGTCGTCGAGTGCGGCGATGGAGTCGTTGAAGAGGAATTCGACGTCATCGCGGATAGTGGCATAAAGGGCTTGGGTGAGATCGCCGCGGGGCACCTCGAGGTCGTGACCTTCGACGCCGCCGTTGAGGGCATCCGGGTCGAGCGAGGCGATCAGGCTGCCGTCGGGGTTGACGAAGGAGAGCCGGCGGGTGCCGATGTGGGCGGCCCGCAGTTCCGGCAGCAGGCCCATCCGCTCGACCACGTCCACTGCCGTGCCGCGAATGTCGATGGGGTAGCCGCCGCCGCGCAGGGTGTCCGACTTTTCGACGATGGTGACATCGAAGCCGTAGTGGTGCAGCCAGTAGGCCAGGGCGGGTCCCGCGATGCTGGCGCCGGAGATCAAGACAGTGCTCATTTCCACTCCTCGGTAGCTGTCGGTTCATGTAGCTAACTTAGGTATGCTTCTCGGAGCCGCACGATCGCTACCTTTATCGGGGCGCCTAGGCCAACTATATACCTAACTTAGGTAAGTAAGAGGTGAGATGAGCGACAGGAAAGACGACCGGCTCGACCCGTCGGCAGTGCTGCCGCACCTGATGCAACTGAGCGCGGTGCTCAACCGCAGCCAGTTGACGGAGCGGGCCATGGACCGGGTCGGCATCGCACTGGACCGGCCCGCGCTGACCGTGCTCATCACCCTGCGCATGGCCGGCCAACCCCTGCGGGTCGGCGAGATCGCCACCCGAATGCAGGTCGTCGGCCCGCACGTCACCCGGCACCTGCACGAACTCGAGCGACGCGGGCTGGTGCACCGGGTCACCGACCCGAATGACCAGCGCGCCCGGCTGATCGAGCTGACCTCGCAGGGGGACGCGGCGGCAGGCCGGTATCTGGAGACCGTGCTCGGCTGGTTCACCGATGCGGTGGCCGAGTGGTCCGACGAGGACCGGCGGGTCTTCGGCACGTTGCTCACCCGGTTCGTCGGCGACGTGACCTCGCGCCTGGCCGATTCCGATGATCAGGCCACCTGAACCTGCCGAGTTGGCACGCTCATGATCGGATGCGACTGCGCCGCAGTGTGTCTCGCCTCGGCAGGCGACGTCATATGCGGCGGATGCAACCAATGTCGCTGCGACGCCCGCTAACTCGCACTGTCGCCGGCGCGGCGGAAACCCAGGACGGGGTAACGCGGGTCGGTGCCGCCCGGTTGGCCTTGGCCATGGCCGATGAAGGATGTCGCCGCGGCTAACTGAAGGTGGTGCCGGGCACCGAGCGCGGTGAGCTGAGCGCAGGTGTCGGTGTGCGGCCGGTCTTCGCGAATGGTGTTGGACGCCACCCGGACTGCGGCAATCTTGTCCGCGGTGGTGAGGAAGAGCCCACCGGGCCGGAGAACCCTGGCCACCTCGGCCAGCACCGGCTCGGCATCATCGAGCAAGTGCAACAACCACACCGCGGTCACCGTGTCGACCGAACTGCTCGGCAGCGGAAGCGCAGTGGCATCGGCACGCGCCACCCTGCCCGGAAGCCGCCGACCGGCATGCCGCAGCATGCCGACCGACAGATCCACCCCGACCACCCGATGCCCGAGCGCCTCGAGCTCGGCAGCCACAATCCCGGTACCGACCGCGAGATCGAGAACCACACTGCGCGAAGGGATCAACCCATCCAGCGCAGCAGCCGCCGCCTCCGCCCTCGGCCCCCCGCCCCGCGTCCGGTCATAGTGAGTCGCTTCATCGTCATAGTCGAGCACCCCACCATCATGCTTTACCAAAGGATTGGTCCACCCCAACATTCGATTCCGCCAATCGCATGGTTCCCCAGCTGCTGGTCGTCCGATCAGAGGGAACTGGCGTCGGTAACGAGAGGGCAGTAGCATCAATTCCTCGTGATCGCGTGTCCAGTAGTGGATTTCGTCATGCAGGCGGTCGCTCCTGGGAGCCGTTGATCGACCGCCTCACGCCGGTCCGGCTCGTATCGTGAAGTGGAATTGTTCGTCTCGATCGTTCCGCACAAAGCCCAGAGGCAAACGAATCACCGTTGGGGCGAAACGGTCGGTGACCGCGCGTCCGCAGACGATCGGGCGTGCGGGATCGGACCAGCTGGTTGGTCAGTCGACGTGGCGGACGCAGGAGGCGATGGCTTCGCCGGATTGGTCGTCGGAGCGGCCGGTGGCGACTCGGTCGAGAGTGACGGTTACTGTTCCGGCGCGGTCGATTTCGATGCGTTTGTTGCCGTTCTGTCCGTCTACCAGGACGGTGGCGAGGTGGTGGCGGCCGGGTGGGAGTATTCGGACGGTGATGTGGCCGTCGTGGATGTTGTCGAGTTCGCGGGTGGCCACGTGGCGGACTCGGGTGCAGAGCAGGGGAGCGGTGGTTTCGAGGCCGCCGTCGTCGAGGAGCATTACTTCGACGCCGCGTTGGCGGGCGGCGCGGGCGGCGGCGAGTAGTTCGGGGGTGGCGAGTTGGGGGGCGCGGAGTTCGTCGCGGAGTTCGGCTTCGAGTAGCCGGCATTCCTCGCGTTCTTCGGGTTGGAAGGGGACGGCGGCGGCGATGCGTTCGAGCATCGGGCGGGCGCGGCGGTCGAGGCGGTTGAGTTGGCGTTTGCGTTCGGCGTTCTGGGCGTCGATTCTGGCTTGTTTCACGGCGCGGGCGGTGGACTCGATTTCGAGGTGGTGCAGCGACCGCAGGGTCGGGCGCATGATGGCGGCGAAGACGGCGGCGATGGCGACATTGACCATCGGCACGACGGCCTGCACGTACGCGGTCGGTTCGCCGCCGGCGGCGAGCACGACGGCGATCCAGGTGGCCGCGGTTCCGGTCCAGGCCAACACGTTTCGGCCGCGCAGCACGAGCATCGCCAGCGCACTACCCGCGGTGTAGGCGGTCCACACGCTGGTGTGCGCGTGCAGTTCGGCGGTGACTTGTTCGTGGGCGATCAAGGTCGCGACGGGACCGGCGGCGGCCACGAAGGCCGCGGCGTGCTGGTGGATCGGTTTCCCGGTGTCGAGCACGACGACAACGGTGGCGATGGCGATGAGCACGGCCGCGGCGACCAGCGACACCGACAGCGGCAGCTCGGCCCGGCGCACCGAGCGGATCACCACGGCGGCGTCGGTGGCGAGCACCACGGCGATGATCGTCACCATGGTGGCGCGGTGCTCGCTGAGCAGTCGGCTCAGGTCGCCGTCGTCAGGTGTCATCGGGTGCGTTCCATTCCAACGTGATTCGGGTGCCCGCACCGGGACGGGAGTCGATGGTGGCGCGGCCGCCCGCCTCGCGCATCCGCTGCACGATGCTCACCGTGACGCCGAGCCGGTTCGCCGCGATCAGCGCCGGATCGAAACCTGCCCCGTCGTCGGCGATGATCACGGTGATCCCGCACGCGCGCGCCATGATCGACAACTGCCGCGCGACCGAACGCCCCGGCACCTCGGCGTGCCGCACGCTGTTCCGAACGGCTTCGGCCGCGGCCTCGGCGAGCGCGGTCACCGCGGCGGCCTCGATGCGCAGATCGGCCGAGCTGTAATCGTGGCGAACCTGCACGCGCAGTTCGGCCTCGGTGGCGCCGACCACTTCGCGCGCGATCGTCTCGATCGCCTCGAGATCGGTGCGTATGTCGTTGACGCGCCCGATGGCCGCGAACTGACCGAGCGCTTGATTCGCTTGCCGCGCAAGCATGGTGGGGCAGCCGCCGCGCGAGGTGTCGAGCAGGGTGGCGAGCACCTTGTCGTGGATCACGCCGGCGAAGCGCGCCCGCTCGCTGGCCCGCGCCTCGTCCGCCGCCGCGCGCGAGGCCAATTGGTGTGCGCGCGCCCGTTCCTTGTCGAGCAGGCGGGCCGCGCGACGCGCTGTTTCGGTGATGTAGACGAAGGTCACCGTGATGCCGAGGATACGCATCGAGGTGAGCGCGAACTCGGTCCAGCCGAGGTCGCCGGTGGCCTCGCCGGTGGACGATGCGGCAAGCACGCCGACGCCGACGACGTAGATCGCGGTGGCCGGCGTCCGCCACGCCAGCGTTGCCGCAACCCCGCCGAGCGGAACCAGCCGATAGATCCATTCCACATCGTCGATGACCTGCCCGGGCAGCACCGCGAACCCGGACAGCCCGACGGCCATCGCGAAAACCGTTGCGTGCGTTGCCGCGATGACCCGCACGATGGGCAGCCCGGCCTGCAGCGCGGTCGCGGCCAGCAGCAGCGCGGTGCCGAACACACCGAACATGGCGAGCGCGGTCCACCAGCCGGGGAAGTGCCGCGACTGCTCGGCGATCTCGGCCGCGTCGCCCGCGCCGAAGATCCACACGCCGACACCGAGCGCGAACAGCAGAATGCGATCGATCTGCTCGGTGGCGGCTCGGCTGATCGACGTCCGCTGGCTGCATCGACCCGACAACGCGGCCACGGTGCGGCCGAACAGTGACGGCGACATCGAGGTCATCGCGGTTCGCCGACCTCGATCCTGGACCGGCTCGACGCTCGCCTCGGTGCGTACACGGCCCTGGCCTCGCGCTTCGGGCGCAGGTTGATCGTCAACTTCATCGCGGCGTCCCGGTCGATCCGCACCGTGCCGCCGGCGAGCAGCAGCGCGGTGAAGATCTGCCCCTCCAACAAGGCAAGGGCGGAACCGATGCAGACGTGCTCGCCCGCGCCGAACGGCAAGTAGGACAGCCGTTCCCACGACCGGTCCGCCTCCTGTGCGAAGCGATCGGGGTCGAATTTCGCCGGATCAGGGAACTGCCGAGCCGACCGGTGCATCACGTACGGGGCGACGAACACGATCGTGCCCTCGGCGATGGCGTAATCGCCGATCCGCGTCGCGCACGCGGCCTCGCGCAGGAACGCGGGCGACGGCGGATACAACCGCATCGATTCCTTGAACACCTGCAGGCAGTAGGGGAGTTGCCCCAGATCCTCGGCTGTCGGCGTCGCATCGCCGAGCACCCGATCGACCTCGGCGGCGGCGCGTTCGGCGACGCCGGGATGGCGCGACAGCGCGTACGCCGTCCAGAACATCGCGTCGGCGCTGGTTTCGTGCGCCGCGGCCCACAGGTTGATCACCTCGTCGACCAGCCGGTCCGGGCTCATCGGCGCACCGTCGCGGTCGCGCTGGGCGAGCATGGCCGACACGATGTCGTTGTGCCGCTCGGGATTCCGGCGTCGCACGTCGATCGCGCGGGCGGCCCAGTCACGCACCAGCGCGAGATCCTGAATGAAGTCGCGGTTGCGTTTCGTCGGAATGTTCAACGGCGCGACGATCGGTCGCGACATCGCCCGCATCTCCCAGTCGAAGATCCGGGTCGCCGCCTCGACCACCTCCCGGTGCGCGTCGAGCGGTTCGTCGATCAGCAGCCCGGCGACGACGTCGTGCATCATCTCCTGCACCCCGGCCAGCAGGTCCACCTCACCTGCCGCCTGCCATTTCCGCAGGTGCGTGTGCATCCGGGTGGCCATCACGTCCACGTATTTCGGCACCCGCCGCGCGGTGAACAGCGGCGCGACCATCGCACGCTGAGTGCGATGTACCTCGCCCTCGGAGATGATCAATCCCTCGCGCAGCGCGGGCCACAGCGTGCCCGTCACCGCCCGCGCCCGCCGGAATTCCGCGGCGCGCGAGACGAGTACCTCGTTGATCTCCGCAGGCCCGGTCACCAGCACAGCCGGAAACATCCCGATCCGGAACCCCGCGACCGGTCCCTGTTCGTCGGCCAGCCGTTCCATCACGGCCAGCGGATCACGGAACCAGCGCAGTGTCGTACCCAGCCCGAGCACGCCACTACGTCCGTGGTCCAGTAACTCGATTTCCCCCGCCCGATCATCGTTCACTGACGATTCCTCCCATGGTTCGTCATCGAAGTCAGAGCGATTCGTCAGCCCCGCCGCCCGGTGTTCAGGACGTCTGACGAGCAGTCTGTCTGTGCCGGATCGTATTGGGGCGACGGCTCGGAGTCATGCCCGCAGAACTGGGGTTAGGGCATCGTTCTCGCGGTGTTTTCGCAGGTCGATGGCGTTCGTGAGATGCGTTCCACAGCAGCGGGTTCGGGCCGCGCGACACCCGCGAGTTAAGTGATAGGATGATTGATCTTAGTTTAGCTAAACAGTTGCTGGTCTGCGTGTGTTGCCTCACCTGATGAAGGAAAAACAACTCCATGGCTGTCATGCTGCAAACAGGAGAACAGCGCGGCACCGGTGCGATCGGAAAGCCGCGCGCCTCGCGTGAATTCGCGGTACTCGGTGCCGCGATCGTGTTCGCCTGCGTCTCCGTCGGCGCCTGGCTGGCATTCATCCGGCCGAACTGGGATATGTACTGGCACCAGGTCGACCTGCAGGTTTATATGTGGGGCGGCTCGATGGCCGCACTACATCCCGAACTGCTGTACGACGGACGCGGCCCGCTGGGACTGCCCTTCCTCTATCCGGTCTTCGCCGCGTGGATCTGCGCGGAATTGGCCCAATTCCCGATCAACTATGTCGGGACCGGCGTTGTCGTCATGACGTTGGTGTCGCTCGGAATTAGCGTGTGGAGTGCCGGGGTGCTGCAGCGTCGGCGGCGCGGGCTTGTCCTGGTCGCGCTGACCATCGCCGTCGGCGCCGCCGGACTCTGGCTCGAGCCGGTCCAGCAGACCTTGCAGTTCGGGCAGCTCAGCGTGCTGCTGATGGCGATGGTGCTCGCCGACCTCGCCCTCCCCAAGAATCGTTGGTACCGTGGCATTCTCATCGGCATCGCGACCGGCCTGAAGCTCACGCCCGCCGTATTCGTCGTCTATCTGCTCATCACCCGGCAATTCAAGGCCGCCGCCACCGCGTGCGCCGCTTTCGCCGCGACGGTCGCGATCGGCTTCTGGTATCGGCCGACGCAGGCGCTGGAATTCTGGACCACGACCATGACGTCGCAGAACCGAATCGGCTTCGCCTATGTGCAGAATCAATCGATCAACGGGCTGTTCGGTCGCCTCCAATGGTCGACCTGGGAGGACAGCAGTTCCTCGCTGGTGTGCGCCGGTCTGCTCGGTCTCGCCGGAATAGCCGCGGCGCGGATCGCGTATCTGCGCGGTGATGAATTGCTCGGCGCGCTGCTCGCGGCCACGGTGATGCTGCTCGCCTCGCCGATCTCCTGGACGCACTACTGGGTGTGGATTGTTCCGGCGTTGATGTGGGTGTTCCGCGCGCTGCGCGATCGACCGCTCGGTGTCCGGATCGCGGTGCCCGCGGCCGTCTACCTGTTCGTGTTCGCGTGGCCGATGCGGATCGATCGGGTCGGCTGGTGGGACCCCGATCTGCCCCTGCTGCCGCAAGGGCTGGTCTGGGATGTGCCGCAGACCAACGGTCGCGAATACCGTTGGAACCTCTGGCAATTCCTGCTCGGCGACTCGTACACCCTGCTCGCCGTCGGTGCGCTGGTTGCTGCGAGCGGCTGGCTGCTCTTGCGCAGGCCAGGGAGCCCGCTTTCTGAATCGGGCATCGAGCCGGATTCTGTGCAAGTGGTCAGTTCGATCACCTCGAAGGAGCTCGCGGAGTCTCGAGCCGCACATACGCGCGGTGCCGAGACGGTCGAAGTTGGTGCGGCACAGCAGGATTCGATTCCGCTGTAGTTACAGGTGGCGTCGGCGCCGCGGTCATGGCCAGCCTCCTGGACGGAGGTCTGCGATTCATAAGTACGAAACCGTAGCTACGGAGACGTACTTACACTACAGTTGCGGCTGCAACGGCAGCGACGCACTGAATCGAGGGACCCATGACCGGGAAAGAGTCGGTCGACCTGTCACCGTTACGGCTGGTCGATGACCAGTCGGTGGTGATCAACGCGCCCTCGGCGGTGGTCTGGCGCGAACTCGGCGCGGTAATCGGGCGAGCGGGTTCGCGCGGTGTGGAGCTGGGCGGTCGATTGCTGCGGTTGCGGCCGGCCGCCGCCGCGGGCGACCCGCTCTTCGTCGGCTCCGCCCTGCCGGGCTTCGCGATCGTGCGTGCCGATCCGCAGCGCGAGCTGGCTCTGACCGGGCGGCACCGGTTCTCGACCTATGCGGTCATCTTCCATCTCGCGACCGAGGGCGAACAGACGACGCTGCGGGCCGAGACCCACGCCGACTTCCCGGGCATGGCCGGACGCCTCTACAAGGCCGCCGTGATCGACACGCGATTGGGCACACTGGGCACCCGCGCTTTGTTGCGCATGGTCCAGCGCCGGGCGCAGCGGTAGCGACCGATGGACAAAGTTGTTCCCACGGCGGCCGAAGCGGTCGCCGACATCCCCGATGGCGCGTCCCTCGCGGTCGGCGGATTCGGTCTGGTCGGTGTGCCGGAAGTGCTCATCGCGGCGCTGCTCCGGCATGGTGCTACCGACCTCGAGGTGGTCAGCAACAACTGTGGCACTGCGGGTTTCGGGTTGGGGGTGTTGTTGGCCGAACATCGGATCCGGCGGGCGGTCAGCTCCTATATCGGTGAAAACAAGGAGTTCGCAAGGCAATACCTCTCCGGTGAGCTGGAAGTCGAACTGACACCGCAGGGCACGCTCGCCGAACGCATGCGCGCGGGTGGGGCGGGGATTCCCGCGTTCTTCACTCCAGCGGGTGTCGGCACCCAGGTCGCCGACGGTGGGCTGCCGTTGCGATACGACGGCAACGGTGCCGTCGCGGTGGCGAGTTCGCCCAAGGAGACCCGCGAATTCGATGGTGTCACTTACGTATTGGAGCGGGGAATCGTCACCGACTATGCCTTGGTGCACGCGTGGAAGGGCGATCGGCACGGCAATCTCGTGTATCGGCTCAGCGCGCGCAATTTCAATCCGCCAGCGGCGACCGCCGGGCGGATCACCATCGCGCAGGTCGAGCATCTGGTGGAGCCGGGTGTGATCGCGCCGGATCAGGTGCACACGCCGGGGATTCACGTCCAGCGCGTGGTGCATGTCGGTGCGGTGCGGGTGGGTATCGAGAAGCGGACGGTGCGCGCATGACGCTGAGCCGTGATCAGTTGGCCGCCCGGGTCGCGCGCGAACTGCGCGACGGACAATACGTCAATCTCGGCATCGGCCTGCCGACCTTGGTGCCGAATCACTTGCCCGCCAACATGACCGTGGTGTTGCACTCGGAGAACGGGGTGCTGGGCGTAGGGCCGTACCCGACCGAGGACGAGCTCGATCCGGAATTGATCAACGCGGGCAAAGAGACCATCACCGTGCTGCCTGGTGCCGCGTACTTCGACTCGGCGGCTTCGTTCGGGATGATCCGCGGCGGCGCGGTCGATGTCGCGGTACTCGGCGCCATGCAGGTGAGCGAGCGCGGCGACCTGGCCAACTGGATGATCCCCGGACAGCTGGTGAAGGGGATGGGCGGCGCGATGGATCTGGTGCACGGTGCGCGCAAGGTGATCGTGATGATGGAGCACGTTTCGCGCGGCGGCGAACCGAAGATCCTCACCGACTGCACCTTGCCACTCACCGGAATGCGTTGTGCCCACAGGATTATCACCGACATGGCGGTATTGGATGTCACGCCGGACGGTCTGTTGCTCGTAGAAACGGCCGAGGGGTGCAGCGTGGACGAGGTCCAGGCCGCGACCGGAGCCAAGATTCAGGTGGAGAGAGAACAATGGTGAGCTTCGACGATCGTATTGTCGAAACGGATGTCCTGATAGTCGGTTCCGGTCCTGCGGGCGCGTCGGCGGCGCTGTTTCTGTCGACGCTCGGCGTGCCGAACATCATGATCACCAAGTATCGGTGGACCGCCAATACGCCACGCGCACATATCACCAACCAGCGGACGATGGAGATCTTCCGCGACCTGGGGATCGAGGATCAGGTGCTGGCCGACGCCACGCCGCACGAGATGATCGGCGATACGGTCTTCTGCACGTCTCTCGCCGGTGACGAACTCGGTCGCATCCACACCTGGGGCACCCATCCCAAGCGGCACGCGGACTACGAACTCGCGTCGCCGTCGATGAATTGCGATATCCCGCAAACATATCTGGAACCGATCCTGGTCAAGAACGCGACCATGCGCGGCACGCACACCCGCTTCTCCACCGAATACGTCTCGCACACACAGCATTCCGATCACGTCGAAGTGCTGGTGGCGGACCGGCTGCTCGGAGTCGAGTACACCATCGTGGCCAAGTACCTGATCGGCGCGGACGGTGCCCGATCACAGGTCGCCGCCGATATCGACCTGCCGATGCAGGGCCGGATGGATATCGCCGGATCGATGAACATCACCTTCAAGGCGGACATGGGCGACCTTGTGCGCGACCGGCCTTCAGTCCTGTACTGGGTGGTCCAGCCGGGATCGAACATCGGCGGCATCGGCGCCGGTCTGGTTCGGATGGTGCGGCCATGGAACGAATGGCTGATCGTCTGGGGCTACGACATCGCCGGGCCGCCACCGGAAGTGACCGACGAATCGGCGACCCAGATCGTCCGCAACCTGGTCGGGGTGCCCGATCTGGCGGTCGAGATCACCGGAAAGTCGCTGTGGGGCAACAACGAACAGTACGCGACCCGAATGCAGGCCGGTCGCGTGTTCTGCGCGGGCGACGCCGTGCACAGGCATCCGCCGAGCAATGGTCTGGGCTCGAACACCTCGATCCAGGATTCGTACAACCTCGCCTGGAAGATCGCTGCGGTGCTGGCGGGTAAGGCGGGTCCGGCGTTGCTGGATACGT
The DNA here is from genome assembly GCF_044459885.1 of Nocardia sp. NPDC050175. Lineage (NCBI taxonomy): Bacteria > Bacillati > Actinomycetota > Actinomycetes > Mycobacteriales > Nocardiaceae > Nocardia > Nocardia sp. NPDC050175. Next base: position 1,102,676 of record NZ_JBITJI010000001.1, on the reverse strand, counting down.
ACTCCGTGGAACGTGCGCCGGTCGCCGAACAGATCGTGCGGCGCGCCAACAAGTCCAGTCGCGAGTTCGGCAAGCTCTTCGAGGCGCTCGGCATCGACAAGGCCGAAACACCTCAGGAGATGGCCGCGCTGATCGAGTCCCGTAAGGACAACACTCCGGCGGGTGCCGCCAAGCGCCGCGCGATCAGCGAGGCGATGGAGATCAAGAACTACGAATTCAACGCCCACGGTGTCGAATTGGGGCAGTGCTATACGTCCAGTGCGGTGGTCGCGGACGGCAGCGAGCGTCCCGCGCCGACCAGGGATCCCGAGTTGTACTACGAGCCATCCACTTTCCCCGGAGCCAGGTTCCCGCATGCGTGGGTGGGGGACAGTAGCCACAAATACTCGACGCACGACCTGTCGCCCTATGGGCAATTCACCCTCTTCACCGGAACGACCGGCGACCAGTGGGTCACTGCCGCGGCGAAGGTGGGCGAACAACTCGGCATCGACCTCGACACCGTCGTCATCGGACCGGGAACGCCCTATTCGGACCTCTACTTCGACTGGTCCGAGCTACGCGGCGTGGCGGAAGATGGTGTTGTGCTGGTGCGGCCGGACAAGCACGTAGGGTGGCGATCCGCGACACTTCCCGCCGATCCCGCGTCGGCGCTGTACGAGTCCCTTTCCGCGATCCTGAGTCTCGGGAGTTGAGCATGCGCTTCGAACACGAAACCTTGAGTCAGCGAGTGTTATTCGGCACCGGCGCGGCGGCCACGCACCTCGTGGCGGAAGTCGCCCGGCTCGGCGCACGACGAGTGATGGTGATCGCCGCGGAATCGGAGGCGGCCATCGCGGCCACTCTGATCGAAGGCATTGACGTCGCACTCGTCTACACCGATGTCGCGCCGCACGTGCCGATCGAGAAGGCGGAGGCCGCGCGTAAAGCGGCGGCGCAGGTCGATGCCGACCTGCTGGTGTGTATCGGCGGCGGCTCGACGACCGGTTTAGCCAAGGCCATCGCCATGGTGCACGCGGTGCCCATCGTGGCGATCCCGACGACCTACGCGGGCTCGGAGGCTACCAACGTCTGGGGACTGACCGAGGCGGCCCGCAAGACCACCGGCGTGGACAACGCGGTCCTGCCGGTCACCGTCATCTACGACGCGGAACTCACGCTGTCGTTGCCCGTCGAATTGTCGGTCGCCTCCGGGCTGAATGCGCTCGCGCATTGCGTCGATTCGATGTGGGCACCCAGAGCCGACCCGATCAACCAGGCCCTCGCGATCGAGGGGGTGCACGCACTGTCCTGGGGTCTTCGGCTGGTCGTCATGGACCCGGAAGGAACCGTCGGCCGCGAACGCGTGCTCTACGGCGCGTATCTCGCCGCGGTCGCGTTCGCCTCGGCCGGTTCCGGTATGCACCACAAGATCTGCCATGTTCTCGGCGGCGCGTTCGGCTTGCCGCATGCCCAGACACACGCCACGATCCTGCCGCACGTGCTGGCGTTCAACTCCGCCGCCGTCCCCGATATCGAGCAACGTCTCGCCGACGCTTTCGGAAGCGTCACTGCCACAGTCGGACTCGACAAGCTCCGCGCCGATACCGGTGCGCCGACCGCACTACGAGACTACGGATTCACGGAAGCCGACATCCCCGAAGCGGTACAACTGATCCTGCCCAACATTCCGGCAAGCAACCCCCGTCCGGTGACGGCGGACAACCTCGAGACACTGCTGCGCGCCGCGCTGGTCGGCGCGGCGGCGGGACAATAGGAGAGGGCACGATGACCGAATTCAACATTGCGGCACAGCCGATCTCGCCGCAGCAACGCGAAGCCGAGGACGCACTCGAGGCGACCGTTCTCGCCTCCTTCGGCAATGCCGACAACGAGCGTCTTGGCTTCCTGATGCAGTCGCTCACCAGGCACCTGCACGCCTTCATCCGCGAGGTGCGGCTCACCGAGGACGAATGGCAGGCCGCGATCGAATTCCTCACCGCCGCAGGCAACATCACCGACGACAAGCGTCAGGAGTTCATCCTGCTCTCCGACGTACTCGGTGCCTCCGCGCAATGCATTTCCGTGAACAACCAGGCCTACAAAGGTGCGACGGAGGCGACCGTGTTCGGTCCGTTCTTCGTCGAGAACGCCCCGCACATCGAACTCGGCGGCGACATCGCCGGTGTGGCGTCGGGCCTACCGTGCTGGGTCGAGGGAACCGTCACCGACACCGATGGTGCGCCTCTGCCCGGTGCGCGCATCGAAGTCTGGGAAGCCGACGATCAAGGTCAATACGATGTCCAGTACCCCGATGGCCGGATATCCGGTCGGGCCCACCTGTTTTCGGACGCGCAGGGCGAATTCCGTTTCTGGGGACTGACGCCGACGGCGTACCCGATCCCGCACGACGGCCCGGTCGGCCTGCTGCTCGAAGCGGTCGGCCGCTCACCCGTCCGCGCCGCCCATCTGCATTTCATGGTCTCCGCCGAGGGGATGCGCACGCTGGTTACCCACATCTTCGTCCGCGGCGACGAATTGCTGGACAAGGACAGCGTTTTCGGCGTGAAACAGTCCCTGATCAAGGAATTCGTCGAGCACGCACCGGGAACCGCGACACCGGACGGCCGTGACCTCGGCGACCGAGCATGGACACAGACCCGATTCGACATCGTCCTCGCCCCGCAGGGCACCTGAGAAGCGGTCAGGCCCCGAGCTTCCCGCGGCCGTTCGACGCGGCGGACAGTCCGAATTCGAGCCGGGCGACGTCATTGCCGGTAGTGGCTCGCCGGTACTGAATCTTGCTCGTACTCCGGTGGGATGACGGTTGAGATACCGCTGAATACCGTCTTGCGATATGCGCTCACGTCGACTGTTCGCGGTCTCGCTCGGTCTCCTCACCGTCGTCACGACGGCCTGCTCCGGTACCGCCGAGTCGGACGCTTCCGTGACTTCTTCCGCGTTGACGATGTCGTTCGGCGACTTCGTCTCGAAGGCAGAGCTGACTCTCCCATCGGGTGACCGACCGGCGCCGCTCGTCGTGCTCGTCGGCGGGTCGGGGCCGGAGGATCTCAATGCCGACGACGCGAGCGACGGGGCGACCTCACGCGGCCATCTGTTCGCCGATGTCGCCCGCTCGCTCGCGGATGAAGGGTTCGCCGCGTTGCGGTACAACAAGCATTACGTGAACGGTCTCGGCGATATCGATCCACGTTTCGGCACCGAGCTCACGATGTCGCAGCTCGTCGATGACGTGCACAGTGCCGTCAACGCGGTGGCAAACGACCCGAGGATTGATCCGCGATGGGTGTATCTCTATGGCTGGAGCGAAGGTACGACCGTTGCCGCCGCGGCCGCGACCGGAATACCGAACCTGCGCGGGATCATCCTGCAGGGAGTGGTCGGTATCCCTTGGCGGGAAGGTCTGATCGCGCAATGGGAACGCGTCGTGCGGCCTTATCTCCGGAACTTCGCGGTCGACGGGTCGGTGGGCGCCGCGGAACTGAGCCGAGCATGGCACGGCGACGGCGGTGTGGTGGCGCACGAACTCATCGGCGTGCTCGGTGACGACGTCAGCTCCGAGCGCACCGTCGTCAACCCGACTTTCGACCCGGACGGCAACGGCAGAATCGACCTGGACAACGAACTGCCCACTGCGGCAGTGAGGTTCGTCGACGAGCAGTTGGCGGGCGGCGTCTTCCGTCTCTACGGTGCACCCTCCGCGCTACCCGATGTCACCGCGCAGGCCACCGCACTCCGCGACCTGCCTGTCCTCACCTTGCATGGCGAGAACGACAGCAACGTGTCAGTAGACGCGGCCACCCGACTCGATCGGGCACTGGCGGCCAACGGAAGTCGCGATCACACCCTGCGCACCTATCCCCGGTCCGGCCATTCCCTCAGCGAGGCAAGCGATCTGCAGCACGACCCGATCGGCCCGATTCGGCCGGAGCCGCTCATCGACCTCGGACGTTGGCTGCGCGACCACGAATCACGCTGACCACGTTCGGAATCAAGCGTGGTGGCCCAGGGCGAGGTCCAGGAAATCGAAGAATTGCTGCCCGATTATCCGAGGATCGACGGCACCTACGAATTCGTGGTCGGTGAACGGGTAATTGAAGAACTGGGTGCGCACTCCGGCATTCTTGAGCGCGGTGCTCAACTGAACGCTCTGCCCGAAAGGCACCAGGTGATCAATAACGCCGTGCTGCAACAGAAATGGCGGGTCGTCGCTACTGACGTAGGTGATGGGGCTGGCCGCGCGCGCCCGATCCGGGCATTTCGACGGGGCGCACCCCAGATACTGCTGTTCGGGTGAGCCTTCGTCGTGCGGGAGGCCCCCGGGCAGGCTCTGACTGTCCATCGTCGTGAAATCGGCTGGACCGAACCAATCCGCCACAGCCTGCACCCGGCTGGAATAGCCGGGATTGCCGCCGTCGCCTTCGAGTTCGGGCCGATCGCCGGTGGTGCCCAATATGTTGGCCATATAGCCGCCCGCCGAGTCTCCCCATGCGGCGAATCGGGTGGTATCGAAGCCGTAGGTATCAGCATGCGCGCGGAGCCAGCGCACCGCGGCTTTGACATCGAAAACCGGAGCGGGCCATTGGCTTTGCGGGCTCAGGCGATAGTCCACGCTGGCCATGGCATAGCCGCGCTGATTGAGCGCGTGGGCGATATCGGCCACCGACCCCCAAGGCAGCGGGATGCCCGAATTGGTCCGATTGCCGGAAATGAACCCGCCGCCATGGAAATAGATCACCAGCGGCGCGGGACCACCGGGGTGCGCACTCGGCAGATAGAGATCGAGTAACTGGGGAGTTCCCGCCGCCTCGGTATAGGGAATGGCCGGTAGATATCCGGTGGGTGGCGCCGCGTGCACCGTCGCGGCGGTGACGCCGAGCGAGGTGGCCGCGGCCAGCAGCAGAATTGCCGCGAATCGGGGGAGGGACCTGCGATGGATCGTCATGTCGAACTCTTCTGTCGAAGGCAGGCGGAATTCGCGGACGGTACTCGGACGGCCGCGATCAATGGTGGCAGGAATGGGCAACGGAGGGATTGCCCAACGGGGATTACCGGTAGCGCCTCGCGAGAGCTATTGGGTGACACGGATGATGGCGTAAGCCTCGTGCGCCGTCAAGCCGGTCGAAAGTTTCGGCTGGTACCAACGATCCCCAGATGGGGTGGTTCCCCCTTTGGTTCACGGCAAGTCTTGTAATGCGGCGCGGATCACATCCAGGAACCACGCCTGCGCGGCGCTCCGCCCCGGCGGCCTGCGCGTATACGCGGCGATCTCGGCGGGCTCGATGGGCCACGGCAGTGCGAAGGTCCGGACCCGATGCGTCCCGGCCATGGCGCGAGCGATCCGGTTCGGCACGATGGCGACGAGTTCGGTGTCCTGCACGACATACGGCAGCGTGGCGAAGCGAGTGACCCGGACCGCGATGTGTCCTTCCAGTCCGTGTGCGCGCAGGGCTTCCCGTGGCGCGGGATGACCGGTGGTGCCTTCGACGACGATATGCCGTTCACCTCGGAGTTCGGCGTCGGTCGCGGTGGCACCGCGCAGCCGCGGATGGTCGGCCGAGACCATCCCGGCGTAGCCCTCGGTGAACAGCGGCACCCGGTTGAGCCGCACCGAATCCAGCACCGGGCTGGCCACGATCGCGTCGACCCGGCCGCGGGTGAGTTGATCTTCGGCGGTGTCGATGTCGAACGCGTGCACCTGCAACGTCGCGGCGGGCGCGCGGGCCGCGAGTTCGGTGTGCACCAGCGGCAGCGAGTTCACTTCGCCGAGGTCGGTGAGCCCGATCGAGAAGCTGATGGGCCCGGACGGGTCGAATTGTGTTGCGGCGCCGATGGTCACGTCGAGCTGCTCGATGGCGGTGCGCAGCGGCGGATAGAGCCGCTCGGCCTCCGAGCTGGGCACCAGACCACCAGGGCCGCGCGCGAACAGCTCGTCGCCGAGCCGCCTGCGCAGCTTGCCCAACCCGTAGCTGACGGTGGGCTGAGTGACGCCGAGGACGTCGGCCGCCGCCGTCACGCTCCTCGTCTCATAGAGCAGGACGAACGTCCGAATGAGGTTGAGATCGAATTCCGCGCCCATAGATCCCCTCTATATAGATTCCGAAAAACATCTATTGGATTTCTGATGTGGTCGATCGTAGCGTGATGGCAATCACGATTGCTCCTCCAGAAACGAACTCCCTATGAAGAAGTTGTTGTCCTGGTCCGCCGCGCTCTGCTGGCTGACCGTCCTGCTGGAGGGCTACGACCTCGTCGTTCTCGGCGCCGTCATCCCCACGCTCATCGATCAGCATCACATCGGATTCACCGCTGCCAGTGCGACTTTCGCCGCGACCATCTCGCTGGTCGGCGTCGCCATCGGCGCGACGGCGTCGGGACCCATCGCCGACCGCTATGGCCGCCGCCGGATGCTGCTCTGCTCGATCGCCCTCTTCTCGCTGTTCACCGCCGCCGTGCCGCTGGCCGGATCGGTGAGCGTCTTCGCCGCGTTCCGCCTGATCGCCGGGCTCGGGCTCGGCGCGTGCCTGCCGACCGCGCTGACCCTGATGGCCGAGTTCATGCCGCCGGCCCGCCGGGCCTTCGCGAGCACGATCACGATGACCGGCTATCACACCGGTGCGGTGCTCACCGCGTTGGTCGCGTTGCGCGTCATCCCGCATTGGCAGCCGTTGTTCTACGCGGGTGGGGCGGCCGGACTGCTGTTGCTGCCGGTCATCTGGGCCAAACTGCCCGAGTCCGAGGCCTATCTCGCCGCCAAGGACGCACCGACCCGAGTCAAGCCCACCGTGTTGCTGCAGCCCGTGTATCTGCGTGCGACGCTGGGGGTTTGGGTCGGATCGTTCATGGGGTTGCTGCTCGTATACGGCCTGAACACCTGGCTGCCGAAGCTGATGCGCGACGCCGGATACAACATGTCCACCTCGCTGACCGTGCTGCTGATGCTGAACATCGGGGCCATTATCGGCCTGCTCACGGCGGGCACGCTCGCCGATCGGCGCGGCATCAAACCGACCGTGCTGGTGTGGTTCGGCGCGGCGGCGGTCTTCCTCGCGCTGCTCAGCGTCAAGATCTCGAGCACCGTGCTGCTGAATGCGCTGGTGCTGGTCACGGGCATCTTCGTGTTCTCGGCCCAGGTGCTCATCTACGCCTACGTGACTCAGGCATACCCGGCCGAAATCCGCGCCACCGCCATGGGATTCGCCGCAGGCGTCGGACGGCTCGGTGCGATCTTCGGTCCGACGATCACCGGCTGGCTCATCATCGTCGGGTCCGCGAACCCTTGGGGCTTCTACCTTTTCGCTGCGGTCGCGGGCATCGGATTGCTCGCCATGGCCGCTGTGCCGCGGACCACCGTGGACGGACTCGCTCCGGTCGAGTCCACCACGTCGACTGACCGAGGAGCGCGCGCGGCATGAAGACCACCCGTACCCAGGTAGCGATCGTCGGCGCCGGTCCGGCCGGTCTCCTGCTCTCGCACCTGTTGCACCGGGCGGGCATTCACGCCGTCGTCATCGATCATCGCGGGTACGAGCAGATCGCGGGCACCATCCGGGCGGGCATCCTCGAGGCGGGATCCGTTCGGCTGCTGGTGGATTCGGGCGTATCCGAGCGCGTGCTCACCGACGGTCAGCGGCACGACGGTGTGGTGTTGCGCTACGACGGGGAGAACCATCGGATCGACTTCCAGGAACTGGTCGGCGAATCGGTCTGGCTGTACCCGCAGACCGAGGTGTTCATGGACCTGTCCGTGCGGCGCACGGTCGACGGGGGAGACGTGCGCTACGGCATCACCGATACCGTCGTGGACATCTCCGGTCGGCGCCCGACGATGACGTTCGCCGAACCCGACGGCAGCAAGGTGCGCGTCGAAGCCGATCTGCTCGTCGGTGCGGACGGCTCCCGATCGATCTGCCGCCACGCCTTCCCCGACGGCACCCGCGACGAATGGTTCCGCGAATATCCGTTCGCCTGGTTCGGCTTCCTGACCGAGGCGCCGCCCTCGCACGACGAATTGATATACACCCGTTCGGATTACGGCTTCGCGCTGATCAGTCAGCGGACACCGACGATGCAGCGGATGTACTTCCAGTGTGAGCCAGGCGAGCGTCCGGAGGAGTGGGACGACGACCGGATCTGGACCGAGATGCGAAGACGGGTGAACGGCAACGGCTTCGAACTCCAGGAGGGTCCGATCAGCGCGAAAACGGTGCTGCCGTTCCGCTCCTTCGTCACCGCGCCGATGCGGCACGACAAGCTGCTGCTCGCGGGCGACGCGGCGCACACTGTCCCGCCGACCGGTGCGAAGGGCTTGAACCTCGCGCTCGCCGACGTGGCGGTGCTGGCGGAGGTGATCGCCGATTTCTACCGTATCGGCGAAGCCGACGTGCTCGATCGATACACCGAGCGAGCCCTGGATCGGGTCTGGCGGGCCCAGCACTTCTCGTATTGGGCGACCACGATGCTGCACGCGGTCGGCGACGCGTCGCCCTTCGATGAGCAGCGGCAGCGCGGTGAATTGTCGATGGTCACCGGATCACGGTATGGCTCAGCGTATTTCGCCGAGGCATACACCGGCTGGCAGCAGAAATAGACCCTACGAAACGTAAGGAGTGATTGTGGCCCGGATATCGTCCCTGGCGGATGCGGTGGCAGAGCTCGTGCACGACGGCGACATCGTCGCGCTGGAGGGTTTCACGCACCTGATCCCGGTCGCGGCCGGGCAGGAGATCATCCGGCAGCGCAGACGCGAGCTGACTCTGGTCCGGATGACCCCGGACATCGTGTACGACCAGCTGATCGGCGCCGGATGCGCCGCCAAGCTGGTGTTCTCCTGGGGCGGCAACCCGGGTGTTGGTTCGCTGCACCGGTTCCGGGACGCGGTCGAGCATGCCTGGCCGAGGGCGCTGGAGATCGAAGAGCACAGTCACGCGGGCATGGCCAACCGGTATGTCGCGGGTGCCTCCGGGCTGCCGTTCGCGGTGCTGCGCGGTTACGTCGGCACGGATCTGCCGACGGTCACCGAGACGATCAAGCCGATCACCTGCCCGTTCACCGGGGAGCAGCTGACCGCGGTGCCCGCGATCAACCCGGACGTCACGGTGATTCACGCGCAACGCGCGGACCGGGCCGGGAACGTGCAGCTGTGGGGTCTGCTCGGCGTGCAGAAGGAGGCCGTGCTCGCCGCGCGGCGCAGCCTGGTCACCGTCGAAGAGATCGTCGACGAGCTCGCGCCCGTGCCCGGCGCGATCGTGTTGCCCGCCTGGGCGGTGACCGCGGTCGCCGAGGTGCCCGGTGGCGCGAATCCTTCGTACGCCCATGGGTATTCCGAACGGGACAATGCGTATTACGCGGCCTGGGACCCGATCAGTCGTGATCGAGCGCGATTCACCGAGTGGCTCCAGGAGCACGTGTACGCCGATATCGCTGGGAGTGTGGCATGAGCGGGTCGACCGCTGACGAGACGATGACCGTCGCGGCGGCGCGGGCGTTGCGTGGCGGCAAGCGGTGCTTCGTGGGCATCGGGTTGCCTTCTACGGCAGCGAATTTGGCGCGGACTACGCATTCGCCGGATCTGGTGCTCATCTACGAGTCCGGCACGCTGGGGTCCAAGCCGGGCAGGCTGCCCGCCTCGATCGGCGACGGGATTCTCGCGGAGACAGCCGATGCGGTGATCAGTGTGCCGGAGGTGTTCAACTACTGGCTGCAGCCGGGGCGGATCGACATCGGGTTTCTCGGTGCCGCGCAGTTGGATCGGTTCGGGAACATCAACACCACCGTCATCGGTGACTATCGCAATCCCAAGGTGCGGTTGCCCGGGGCGGGGGGTGCGCCGGAGATCGCGGCGTCCTGCGGTGAGGTGTTCGTCGTCGTCCGGCAATCTCGCCAATCCTTTGTCGAGCGAGTCGATTTCGTCACCTCGTTCGGACACGGACGTGGTGGTGGCGAGCGCGCGAAGCTCGGGTTGCGTGGGGCGGGGCCGACTCAGGTCATTACCGATCTGGGCATCATGCGGCCCGACGATAACGGCGAGTTGGTGCTGACTGCGGTACATCCGGGCGTCACGGTCGAGCAGGTGCGTGCGGCGACGGGCTGGGAGCTGAAGGTTGCCGACGACCTGGCGGTCACCGAGCCGCCGACCGTCGGCGAACTCGCGGCCCTGCACACCTTGCAGGCGGCGTCATGAGCGGCGCGTTTCTCTACGACGGTGTGCGAACGCCCTTCGGCCGCTACGGCGGAGCGCTCGCCGGTGTCCGTCCCGACGATCTCGGCGCGCACGTGCTGCGTGTGCTGACCGAACGCACCGGGCTGGACCCGGCGACGGTCGATGACGTGCTGTTCGGCGCCGCCAACCAGGCAGGCGAGGACAACCGCAATGTCGCGCGGATGGCCGCGCTGCTCGCGGGCTGGCCGACGTCGGTGCCCGGCACCACCGTGAACCGGTTGTGCGGGTCGAGTCTGGACGCGGTGCTGCACGCTTCGCGGTCCATCGAGACCGGCGACGCCGCGACCGTGGTGGCGGGCGGCGTCGAGTCGATGAGCCGCGCGCCCTGGGTGATGCCCAAGCCGCCCAAGGGATTTCCCGCGGGCGATGCCACGCTGCATTCGACCACGCTCGGTTGGCGGATGGTCAACCCGGCGATGCCCGATCAGTGGACGGTGACGCTGGGCGAGAGCACCGAGCTGCTCGCCGACCGCTTCGGCATCGATCGCACGGCGCAGGACGAGTTCGCCACGCGCAGTCACCAACTTGCCGCAAAGGCTTGGGACAACGGGTTTTACGACGACCACGTCGTGGCTGTCCCGGATGCCGACCTCGCTCGTGACGAACCGATGCGCCCGGACACCACCGTGGAAAAGCTGACGCGACTGCGGCCGTCGTTCCGCCCGGCCGGGACCGTCACCGCGGGCAATGCCTCGCCGTTGAGCGACGGCGCGTGCGCGCTGCTGCTCGGCGACGAGGCACTCGCCGAGCGGATCGGCCGAGCACCGCTTGCCCGGATCGCCGGGCGCGGTGCGGCAGGTGTCGACCCCGATGAGTTCGGCATCGGTCCGGTGCAGGCCGCGCGAAATGCGTTGCGCCGAGCCGGAATCGGCTGGGGTGATATCGGCGCGGTCGAGCTGAACGAGGCGTTCGCCGCGCAATCGCTGGCCTGCCTGGCCGGGTGGCTCGACCTGGACCCGGAGATCGTCAATGTCAATGGCGGCGCACTCGCGCTCGGTCATCCGCTCGGTGCGTCCGGCGGCCGGATCGTCAACCAGCTGGCCCGCGAAATGCGGCGCCGCGGCAGCCGATGGGGACTTGCCGCATTGTGCATCGGTGTGGGTCAAGGCCTCGCCGTCGTCCTGGAGGCAACATCATGAAGACTCGACCGCACCCGGCAAGGTTTCGTCACGACCCCGACGACATTCACCCGCCGTTGGACTATCCCGACTACACCTCCACGGTGCTGCGGCATCCGCGGGAATCGCTGATCCTGTTGCCGCAGCGGCTGACCGAGCTCACCGGTCCGGTGTTCGGTTCGGATCGATTGGGGCCCAAGGACAATGACCTCACCGCGCAGCATGCGGGCGAGCCGATCGGTCAGCGCATCATCGTGCACGGCCGACTGCTCGACGGCGACGGCAAGCCGATCCCGCGCTCGCTGGTCGAGATCTGGCAGGCCAACGCGGGCGGTCGCTATCGGCATGATCGCGATCGCTGGAACTCCGCGCTGGATCCCAACTTCGACGGTGCCGGGCGCACCTATACCGACGATGCGGGGCGCTACGAGTTCACCACCATCAAGCCTGGCGCTTATCCGTGGCGCAACCACCACAACGCGTGGCGGCCTGCGCACATTCACTTCTCGCTGTTCGGGCAGGCGTTCGCGCAGCGGCTGGTGACGCAGATGTACTTCCCGGACGATCCGCTGTTCTTCCAGGATCCGGTCTACAACTCGGTACCCGAGCACGCTCGCGAATTACTGGTCAGTCGTTTCGATTACCAGCGCACCGAGCCGGCGCAGGCGCTGGCCTTCGAGTTCGACATCGTGCTACGCGGGCGCGACGCCACACCTTTCGAACACGAGGAGGACGATGATGATTAGCTTGCGCAGCACCCCGTCCCAGACCGTCGGCCCGTTCCTGCACATCGGCCTGATCCAGGACGACAGTGTGTTCGCCGTGCCGTTGGGGACGCCGGGCGCGGTGTGGATCACCGGCCGGGTGTTCGACGGTGCGGGCACGGCCATCGATGACGCCATGGTCGAGACCTGGCAGGCCGACCTCGCCGGACTGGTGGACGATGACGAGATCCCAGGCGACCGACTGGGTTTCGCGCGCAGCGACACCCGGCTCGGGCAGTTCGCGATCTACACCGTCGTCCCGGGCCCGGTGTGTGACGATGCGGGCGGGCGGCAGGCTCCGCACCTCGATATGTCGGTGTTCTCCCGCGGACTGCTGCATCGGGTGGTCACCCGGGTCTACTTTCCGGAGCACGCCGACCGGCATTCGGTCGACCCGGTGTTGGCGACGGTGCCGCCGGAGCGCCGCGACACGTTGATCGCGGTGCGCGACGGTGCCGGGTACACCTTCGACGTGCACCTGCAGGGCGACGGCGAGACGGTGTTCTTCGATGTCTGACGGTCTGTTCGACGGCGTGCTCGCGGCGGGACCCGTCGCCGAGCTGGTCGGCGATCGGGCCTGGGTGCAGGCGATGCTCGACTTCGAGGCGGCGCTCGCACAGGCCTGCGCCGCGGCCGGCGTGATTCCGGAAGCGGCGGCGCGGGAAATCGAAAGGGGTTGTTGTGCTGAGGATTACGACATTGCCGCACTGAGCGCCGATGCGGTGCGGATCGGCAATCCGGCGGGCCCGCTGGTGCGCGAACTGACTGCGCGGGTCGCGCCGGGGTCCGCCGGATATGTGCATCTGGGCGCGACGAGCCAGGACGTTATCGACACCGCCGCGATGCTGGTGACCGCGTGGGCGCTTGCCGCACTACGCGTCGATGTGCACGCCTGCGCGGTGCGGCTCGCGCAGTTGGCCGAGGAGCACGCGGGCACGGTGATGGCCGGTCGGAGCCTGCTCCAGCAGGCACCGCCGGTGACTTTCGGGCTCACCGCAGCCGGGTGGCTCGGTGGCCTCGTCGCGGCGCTGGATCGCATCGACGTGATTCGCGAAGAGCGGCTCGCCGTGCAGTTCGGCGGCGCGGTAGGCACCTTGGCGTCGTTGCGCGGCAACGGTATTCCGGTCATGCGCGAGCTCGCCCGCCGCCTCGAACTCGCCGAACCGGTGCTGCCGTGGCACACCGAGCGCAGTCGGATCGGCGAGATCGCAGGGGCGCTCGGGCAGACCTGCGGCGCCGTCGCGAAGATCGCCCGCGACATCACCCTGCTCGCGCAGACCGAGATCGCCGAGTTGTCCGAGCAGGGCCCACCCGGCAGCGGCGGCTCATCGACCATGCCGCACAAGCGAAATCCCGTCGCCGCGGTCCTCGCCGCCGGGTCGGCGGCCCAGGCTCCCGGACTGGTCGCCACCCTGCTGAGCGGAGCAGCGCACGAACATCAGCGGGCCGCCGGGTCATGGCATGCCGAGTGGCGGCCACTGGTCGAATTGTTGCGCAGCACCGGGTCCGCGGTGCACTGGCTTCGGGTGTGCCTGGATCGCCTCCACGTCGATCCAGAGCGCATGCGCGCCAACCTCGACAGCACCGGCGGCCAACTATTGGCCGAGCAGGTCGCCATCGAGCTGATGTCGGTGTCGAACGGCGCAGTGGGCAGGCAAGAAGCAGGCGACCTGGTCGCGGCCTGCTGCGGTCAGGCCGGAGCGGACGACCTCGCCGATGTGCTCGCGGCCGATGTCGTGATCGGAAAGTTCTTGGACCGCAATCGAATCGGCGAACTGCTGGAGCCGTCCGGCTACCTAGGATCCGCCGACGAGTTCCTCCGCCGCGCGCTGCGCGATTGGCAGTCGCGTCCATGAGCGGTCCGACGAGGTCAACCGTCACAGCCGCACGCGTTTTGACATACGCACGCGTGTCAGCGCGGCGATTCGCGGTGCGGGAAATCAGTAGGCGTGCGGCTGGACGCAAGATTGGTAGCGAGGTGCAGCGGTGACAGCAGTTGAGGTCGACTATGTCATCGACGGGTCACCAGCGGGCACTCCCGTCGTATTGAGTGGCTCACTCGGCAGCGATCTGCGCATGTGGGAGCCGCAGGTCGCTGCGCTCGCCGCAGCGGGCTACCGGGTCGTGCGTTACGACCACCGCGGCCACGGACGTTCCCCAGTACCGCCTGGCCCCTACGCATTGACCGATCTCGGCTCCGACGTGCTCGCGCTGCTCGACCGCCTGGACATCCGCCGGTCTCATTTCGTCGGCCTGTCCCTCGGCGGCATGGTCGGTATGTGGGTTGCCCAGCACGCGCCACACCGCCTGCACACTCTCACGCTCGCCTGCACCTCGGCCGAACTCGGCCCGCCCAGCGGCTGGGCCGAGCGCGCCGCCCTCGTTCGAGCCGAGGGAACCCAGGCGGTCGCGGTCGCAGTCGTGCAGCGCTGGTTCACCCCGCAGTGGCGCGCCGCGCACCCCGAACGGACCCGCGACTACGAGGACATGGTCGCCGCCACCCCCGCCGAGGGCTACGCCGCCTGCTGCACGGCGATCGAAACAATGGACATCGCCGCCCGCCTAGCGAGAATCAGCGCACCAACACTGGTCATCTCGGGCGCGGACGATCCAGCGACCCCACCGCCGCACGGACAGCGGATAGCCGACACCATCCCGCTGGCACACCTCGAAACCATCAGCCCAGCAGCACATCTCGCCAACGTCGAACTACCCGAAACCATCAACGACCTGATCCTCGGCCACCTGAAGGAGAATTCGTGAACGAGCGCGCACAACAGGGTGCCAAGGTGCGCCGCGAGGTCCTCGGCGACGCCCACGTCGACCGCGCCGAAGCCAACACCACCGACTTCACCCGCCCCTTCCAGGACTACATCACCGAATCGGTCTGGGGCGGCATCTGGACCCGCCCCGGCCTGGACCGCCGCACCCGAAGCTGCCTCACCCTCGCGATCCTCACCGCCCTCGGCCGCCACGAGGAGATTGCCATGCATGTCCGCGCAGCCATCGGCAACGGCGTCACCCGCGCGGAGATCGCCGAGGTCCTCCTGCACACCGGCGCCTACGCCGGAGTCCCCGCCGCCAACGCCGCCTTCGCCATCGGCCAAAAGGTCCTCGATGACCTCGAGGATCCGGACCGGTAATTACGGATCGCGTCGACTAAGGCAGGGCGATGTATTTGGTTTCGAGGTATTCCTCGATGCCTTCGGTGCCTGCTTCGCGGCCGAGGCCGGATTCCTTGACGCCGCCGAAGGGGGCGGCTACGTCGGAGATGATGCCTCGGTTGATGCCGACCATGCCGGTTTCGAGGGACTCGGCTACGCGTAGGGCGCGGTCGAGGTCGGTGGTGTAAATGTAAGCAGCCAAGCCGAATTCGGTGTTGTTGGCGGCGATGATCCCCTCCGTCTCGCCGTCGAAGCCGGTGATGGCGGCAACCGGGCCGAATACCTCCTCGCGCAGGATGCGGGCGTCGGCGGGGACTTCCGCTAGGACGGTCGGCTCGTAGAAATAGCCTTCGCCTGCGATGCTCGAGCCGCCTGTCGTGACGCGTGCGCCCTTTTCCTTTGCGTCCCTGACCAATTCGCTGACGGTGGTGCGTTGCTTCTCGCTGATCAGCGGTCCGACCTGGACCCCGTCGAGGTGGCCGGGGCCGATCTTCAGCGCACGCATGCGGTCGGTCAGTTTGGTGGTGAACTCCGCGCGGACGGCGTTGTCGACGTGGAAGCGGTTCGCCGCGGTGCAGGCCTCGCCGGTGTTGCGCATCTTGGCGGCCATGGCGCCGTCGACCGCGGCATCGAGGTCGGCGTCGGCGAACACGACGAATGGGGCGTTGCCGCCGAGCTCCATCGAGGCGCGCAGCACGCGGGTAGCCGCTTGCGCGAGAAGCAGTTTGCCGACGGCGGTGGAACCGGTGAAGGTGATTTTGCGGAGCCGGTCGTCGGTGAACATCGGGTCGGTGAGCGGCGCGGCGTCGGAGGTCGGCAGGATCGAGAGCACGCCGGGTGGCAGTCCCGCGTCGGCGAAGACCTGGCCGAGCAGCAGCATGGTCAGCGGCGTCTCGGCGGCGGGCTTGACCACCATGGTGCAGCCCGCCGCGAGGGCGGGGGCGATCTTGCGGGTGCCCATCGCGAGCGGAAAGTTCCATGGCGTGATGGCCAGCGTCGGGCCGACGGGCTGTTTGGTGACGAGGATGCGGCCGCTGCCCGATGGTGCGTGCGTGTAGCGGCCGTGCACGCGGACCGCCTCCTCGGCGAACCAGCGCAGGAACTCCGCGCCATAGCTGACCTCGCCGTAGCTCTCGGCCAGCGGCTTGCCCATTTCCAGCGTCATCAACAGTGCGAAGTCGTCGCGTCGCGCGATCACCAGTTCCCAAGCGCGGCGCAGGATTTCGGCGCGGTCGCGGGACGGCGTCGCGGCCCAGGCGGCTTGCGCATCGGCTGCGGCATCGAGCGCGTGGGCGCCGTCGGCGGCCGACGCGTCGGCGACCTCGATCAGGACCTTGCCCGTTGCGGGGTTGTCCACGGGGAAAGTGCGGGCCGCCGGTACCTGCTTGCCGCCGATCCACAGATCGGTGGGCAGCGCGGCGAGCAGTTCGGCCACCTCACGCATTGTCGGCTCGGATCTCGGCGACCTCGGCCAGTGCCTTGTCGAGCCGCTCGATGAGCTCGTCGATGAGCTCCGGCGTGCTGTTCAGCGGCGGAGCCACGAGCACCGAATTGGTCGCCTTGCCGATACCAGCCGGGCACAGCACGAGCCCATTCATTTTGGCGGCGGCGATGATTCGCTTGTTGGTATCAGCAGGCTGGTCGGCGTTGATGTGCAACGCTCGCATGAGCCCGATACCCGATTGATCCGACAGCAGTATCGGATAGCGGCCGCACAGGGTGGTCAGCGCCGCCGCGAGGTGCCCACCTGTCGTGGCCGCATTGCTCAACAAACCCTCGTCCTCGATGACACTCAGCACCGCGTTCGCGGCCGCGCAGGCGAGCGGATTCGCGGACATGGTGTGCCCCAGCGCAATCGGCCCGAGCGGCTCCGCGATGGCGGCGGTGATCGTCTCGGCGATCAAGGTGACCGCGAGGCTGGTGTAGCCGCCGGTGACACCTTTTCCCGAGGTCAGGATGTCGGGAGCGATGCTGGAATGATCGCAGGCCCACCACTTTCCGGTGCGCCCGAAGCCGGACATCACCTCGTCGGCGATGAGCACGATCCCGTTGTTCCTCGTCTCCCGGCGTAACCAGTGCATCGTAGGGACATCGATCGGCGCGGCACCCGAGGACGCACCGCCGAGCGGTTCGATGACGATCGCGGCCACCTTGGACGGCCCGACGCCGAGCAGGGCCTGCGCCCACTCTTCGTGGGTGGCCCGCCGCCGACCTGGCTTGGGCCGCACCAGAACTCGATTCCCGCTCGGCTGCCCCAGCAGGGGTTCCACCGAAGGATCGCGCTTGTTGGGGCTGCCGGTGATGGACAGTGCCCCCGCCGTCATCCCGTGGTAGCTGGGCTCCTCGGACAGCACGACGGTGCGCTGCGGCTTGCCACGCCGGTGCTGGTAGGCGAAAGCCAGCCGCAGCGCGCACTCGTTGGCCTCGGACCCCGAGTTGCTGTATTCGATCGCTGCGGTTTTGGCGGGTGCGATCGCGAGCAGCCGTTCGGTGAGCCGCAGCGCCGGGTCGTTCCGGAATTGCGTGCGGTGCACGAAGGTCAGCTGCCCGAGCTGAGCTTCGATGGCCTGCAGGACTTTCGGATGCGCGTGCCCGACGTTCACGTTCAGGACACCGGAAGACCCGTCGAGATAGTCGTTTCCGTCGGCGTCGTAGATGTAGGGGCCCTGGGCCCAGGCGGCGACGGGGAGGGCGGTGCGGCTTGGCGCCGTGGCCGGAGCGGGAATCATGCTGGCTGACGGTCCTTTCGAATGAGCACGAGCAGCGCGGCCGCGACCAGGGCCGCCGCGATGCCGAGGAAGCCGGTCACCCCGGCGAAGGCGGCACCGCCGACGGCGAGCGTGCCGAGCAGCGTGGTGCCGATCGCGATGCCCGCGTTCATCATCGAGTTGTTCCAGGCGACGACGGACGCACGCTGGGTCGGATCGGCCGACGACAGGTAGGCCTGCTGGCTGGAGTAGAACGCTCCGCCGAAGACACACCACAGGGTCAGCGCCACCAGCGCGAGGATCATGTTCTCGGTACTCAAAGCCACTGCGGCACAAGGCGCGAACGCCGCCGCCGCAATGACCGACACCCACACGCCGCTCACCTTGCGTCGATGCAGGTGATCCAGGATGGTGCCGGTGCTCAGCGAGCCGATCAGCGACCCGGCCCCGACGAGCAACCCGACGAGACCAAGTGCGTTGAGGCTGAACCCGAACCGCTGCGCGAAGATCACCCCGACGAACGTGTACGCGCCGAGACGCCCCGCCTGCAGGAACAGAGTTGCAATGAGTCCCAAGCTGATTCGCGGTTGCGCCCACGGTGCCAGGAGCGCCTTGAAGCCGCGCGAGGTCCCGGTCGCCGGAATGTGATCGAGCCGCAGGTACAACACCGCCGACGTCGCGATCATCAGCACACCGACGGCGAGGAACGGCCACCGCCAACTCGTCAGTGAGGCAAGGCCCGCACCGAGCGGCACGCCGAGCACCTGGCCGAGCGAGTAGACACTCGCGCCGAGCGAGATCACCCGTCCGCGCTTGTGCTGCGGGGTGCGTTCGGCGAGATAGGCCCAGATCGCGGGGGCCGCGATCGCCGCGCCGAGGCCGGTGATGCCGCGGCCCGCGATCAGCATGGCCAGCGAGCTCGACGCCGCGCACGCCAGGTTTCCGAGCATGAAGACGAGCGAGCCCAACAGGATCGACCACCGGCGCGGGTACCGGTCGGCGAGGATGCCGAATGGTGGCCCCGCGACGGCATAGACGAGAACGTAGGCCGTGACGATGGTGGCCGAGGCGGCCACCGACGCGTGCAACGACTGGGCGATACCCGGCAGCATCGGTGCCACGAGGTACATTTCGGCGCCCATGAGGAAGAACGCGGCGTAGAGAAGTATGTGCTGAGCCCACGGCGTTGGGGACTCGGCCTCCGCCGCCGGCCGCAGGCTCCGGGGTGGCTTGGGCCGCGTCTCGAGACTCATACCGAAACCTTCTCCAGCGCTTCGTGCGTGGCGATCGGGAGTGTCGGACGACGCGGCAGGTTCAGGCGAGACCAGACGGTGTCGATGATCTCGGCGAATCGGTGCACGGCCGCGGGACTGTGTACCGGTGATGGATTGATCCGGAGCCGCTCGGTGCCCCGCGCGACGGACGGGAAATTGATCGGCTGGGCGTATTGGCGGTATTCCTCGAGGAGGATGTCGGCCAGTTCTTTGCATTTGTACGGATCACCTACGAGAACGGGAACGATATGGCTTTCGGTGGACACCAACGGGATTTCGGCATCGGTGAGCAGGTCCTGGAGTAGTCGCGCCCGGTGGTGCAGCAGGATGCGCTCGTTGTCCGATTCCCGCAGGTGCCGCACGCTGGCCAGCGCGGCGGCCGCGAGGGCGGGCGGCATGGCGAGGGTGAAGATGAAGGCGGGCGCGAAGCTGCGCACCGCATCGAGGATCGGCGCGGGCCCGGTCAGGTAGCCGCCGAGCGTGCCGTACCCCTTGGCGAAGGTGCCCATCAGCAGATCGACCTGATCCGCGCAGCCCATGTGAGCGGCCATGCCGGACCCTTCCGGGCCGTACATGCCGACGGAGTGCGCCTCGTCGACGTAGACCAGCGCGCCGTGTTTCTTTGCCACGGCGCACAATTCGGGCATCGGCGCGACGTCGCCGTCCATCGAGTAGATCGATTCGAAGGCCACGATTTTCGGGCGGTCGGGATCGGTGGCCGAGAGCAGCTCGTCGAGATGGGCCGGGTCGTTGTGCCGGAAGATCTGCCGCTCGGCGCGCGAGGCGCGCATGCCGAGGATCATCGACGCGTGATTCTGTTCATCGGAGAAGAAGATGGCGCCGGGCAATTCCTTACCGAGCACGCCGAGCACGGCGTCGTTGACCGCGTAGCCGGTGATGAACGTCAGACCGGCTTCCTTCCGGTGTAGTTGCGCCACTTCGCGTTCGAGCAGGATGTGGGTGTGGTTGTTGCCGGAGATGTTGCGCGAGCCGCCTGCCGCGACACCCGAGCGATTCACCGACCGGTGCATGGCCTCGACCACGGCGGGGAACTGGCCCATGCCGAGGTGATCGTTGCTGCACCACACCGTGATCTCGCGCAGCCCGTCCCGGTGGTGGTGTACCGCGTGCGGGAATCTGCCTGCCAGGCGCTCGATTTCGACGAATGTTCGGTACTGACCCGAAGCCCGGATGTCGTCGATTCGTCTTTCGAAGAAGGCCGTGTAGTCGAATGTCATGGGAGTCTCCGTTTTCTCGAAGTGTGTGATTTGTCGGTCAGTTGAGTTTCTGGTCGGCAAGGTGGTCGGTGAGCGCCCGGTTGGTGTCCCACCCGGTGATGGGTGGATAGGCGTCGGAATCGGTGACGATGTCGAGCACGGTGGTAACCGGATCGACGATCGCCTTCGAAAGTGCTTCGCGCAGTTCCACATCGGTGTGGATGGTGTGACCCCGTGCGCCGCACGCGGTCGCGATCTGCGCGTGGTCGACGTGACCGAGCTCGACGGCCGAGGTCGGCCGGCCGAACTGGACGATTTCGGCGTGCTTCTGGTAGCCGAGGATGGAGTTGTTCAGCACGAGCACAACGACATCCAGGTTCTCCCGGACGGCGGTCTCGATCTCGGCCCAGCAGTGCGCGAAGCCGCCGTCACCGACCAGGCAGATGACCGGCGAGGCAGGCCGCGCCGCCTTCGCCCCGATCGCCAGCGGCAGTCCCCAGCCGAGCCCGGCCATGCCGCGCGGCAGGATGAATCGCTGCCGGTGGGTGGTGGCGCGGACGTAGTTGGCCACCCAGATCGAGGAGTAGCTGGCGTCCGCGACGACGATCGCGTCATCGGGCAGCAGGGTGCTGATCTCGTCGGCGACCCGTTCGGGGCGCAGCGGCTGTCGCGTCGAGGTGCGCACGGCGGCCGTTGTCGTCTCGAATTCGGCTCGGGACCGGGCGATTTGGGCAGTGATCGCGGGTCGGTCGGTGCTGCGCTTGCTCAGGTCGAGGTCGCGCAGTGCGGCCGAGAGGTCGTCGATGCCGGTCCGGACGTCGCCGACCAGCCGTAATGACGGGTAGTTGCGGCCGATCTCGGTGGGATCGATGTCGAGGTGGATGAAGGTGGCGTCGCGGGGGAACAGGCTCCAGCCGTCGGTGCCGTTCTCGTTGGTGCGGGAACCGGCGAGCAGGACGGTGTCCACCTCGGCGATCCATTCCCGCATGCCGTGCGAAACCCCGTGTGGGCCCATGTAATTGCCGATGACGCCGACGCTCAAGTCGTCGGTGTCCGGGACAACGCCCTTGCCCATCGGTGTGGTCGCGACCGGCAACGACGCCAGATCGCTCAACCGGGCCAGCGCGGCGCCCGCGTCGGAGGAAACCGCTCCGCCGCCAGCGACGACGAGCGGCCGCTTGGCACCGGCCAGCAATTCCGCAGCGGTACGGACGGCGTCTTCGGGCGGGCGGATCCGATCGAGCGGGAACACCGTCGGACCGAGGTGCTCGGGTGGGGGCGGCGCGGCCAGTTCGAGGACGTCCTTCGGCAGCATCAGAACCGCGGGACCCGGCCGTCCACTGGTCGCCGCCCGGAATGCCGCGTCGATATAGTCGTGCACGCGGTCCGGATCGTCGAGGCGGTCGAACCATTTGGTGCAGCCGGAAAACAGACTTTGGTGATCAATCTCCTGAAACGCATTTTTGTTGCGAATCGGGCTCGGTACGTCCTGAATGAGCGCGACCACCGGAATCGAGACCTTCGCCGCCTCGGTCAGCGGCGGCACGAGCAACGTTGCCGCAGGACCGTTCTGTGCCACTACTACAGAACAGTGTCCGGAAACTCGGGCAAAGCCGTCGGCCATGGTGCCGCCCGCGTTTTCGGTGCGATAAACGATCTGGCGGATGCCGAGATCCTCGGCCGCCAAAACCAGCAGCGACGGCAGGCTCTGGCCGAAGAATTCGGATATCTGCCTGGCTCGAAGATTCTCGGCTATGGCGGCGGCGACTGTCGGCATCGGAACACCTTCTCGCGGTAGCGGACGTGGACTGGATCGGTAGCTACAGTCTCGGCCTGCGCAGAACGCCAGGTCCAATACGTATTTACTTCCCGTTGATAAGAAACTCTTATCTGGCTAGGCTGACCGCGTGGACGACCTACGTCGCGTTCGTTACTTCCTAGCGGTAGCCGAGCACCGACACTTCGGTCGCGCGGCCGAGGCGCTGCACATCACTCAACCCGCGCTATCTCAGCAGGTCAAGGCGCTGGAGAAGGAGCTGGGCGTCGAACTGCTGGCCCGTACCGGCCGCGGTTTCGTCATGACACCGGCCGGACTCGCGCTGCAGGCGGGCGCCCAGCAACTACTCTCGGCCGCCGCTGACCTGGAACGCACCGTTCGCGCCCGGGCCTCGGGCACGGCCGGGGAACTGAAGGTGGCCTTCACTCGATCGGGCTCCGACAGCGATATTTCCCAGCGCATCAGGTCCTTCCGTAAGGAATTTCCGGACATCGATGTGTCGACCATCACGGGGTGGACCTCGTGGAATCTCGACCTGCTCGAATCGGGCGAGGTCGATGTCGCATTCGTGCGCGGAAATATCGCCCACCCGCGGGTGCAAACGCACCTGATCGGGCTGCAGGAAGCCGCAGTGGTGGTCTCCAAAGGGCATCCGCTGGCCGAAAAGGCCAGCGTCGAAATCGGCGATATCGTCGACGAACCGATCGTGCTCTGGTCACGTCAGACCGGACCCGACTTCTACGACGAACTGGTCAGCCATATCTGGGGCGACGGCGCGCCGAACCTGGTCGCCGAGGAATCCGACGCCGAACAGGTCCTCGACCTGGTATCGAGCGGTACCGGAATCAGCGTGCTCGACCGCAAGCGCGCGACCCGAATCGCGCACGAAAACATCGTCGTCATTCCGTTCGGCACCAACGCGCCGCAAATCGCCATCCAGATCGCCTGGATGCGCGGGTCGGACGCCCCGGCCCTGGCACATTTCCTCGAATGGTGGCGGCGCTGTAGTTAGTTCGCGTGCCTGCTGCGTCGGACGACGGTGACGCCACGCACGGTGGTGAGGATCGCGACCACCATGATCGTCAGCAGCTGCATGATGTTCCAGGCCACGGGGTCTGGCTTGGGTTCGGCTTCCGCCAGACGCATTGGCAGGGGCTGACTTTCGATGACCGGCAGGTTCGGTATCGGCGGCGTCGGCTCGGGTTCGGGCGGTGGCGGGGCCTCGACCGGGGGAGTAGCGATGACCGGTAACGCTGGGGCCGGTGGGCCGAGCAGCAGTGGTGCACCGGGAAACGGCGGCAAGTCGCGCGGCCACAGCAGACACGCCAGCCCGCTGCCCGTGGCGGCGCTGCCGACGACGACGCTGCCCAGCGCGGAACCACTGGAGCCGAGGATGCCGTGCGAGCTGCCGGTCACCAGGCCGAGTAGAATCAGTGCACCGCCGACCGCGACGCTGCCGGTGCATGCGTTGCGGGTGTCGTCGGAGTCGAGATCGGGACCTTCGGCAGAACCGCCGGGCAAGGGCTGCGCGGCGATCGGCTTCTCGGCCGGTGCTGGTTCCGGGGCGCTGGCTTGCCCGGTGCGGGCGGCAGTTCCGAGACCGAGGCCGGTGCTCGCGCTGCCACTGCTGAGATAACCGTGCCCCGCCGGTGCGCTCGGTCCGAGGCCGAGTTCCGTTCCGGCGAATGCACTTCCGGTATCGGCTGACCCCGAAGACGCACTCCCACTGACGATTTCGCCGATCGACGGCAACGGATCCGCAGCCGCGACAGCGTTGTGACCGGCCAGCAACGCCGCGGCCAGCGGCAGCGCCGACGCGATGACAAGTCCCCTGGTGTGTGCCATGAGCGCACATCCCATCTTTAATCGGTGTTCAGACAAAGAATTCCGCTAGTGCCGCGTCCAGAATGGTCGGCCCGATATCGACCGAAGGCGCCCTTCATCGCGTCCGGCCAACCAAAGGGCACCCTCGGTCTGAAGGTGCCGACTGACCGAAGGGGTCCTTCATCGACTCAGACCGGCTGAAGGGCGCCTTCGGTCGGGTTTCATATCCAACGTATCCAGACGCGGCGCTAGGTGATGTGCTGGAAACGGGACAGCGCCGAGGTGAAGGCATCCTTCGGCACGATGTTCCCGCCGGAGAACGGCCGATCGAGGCCGTAGATCGCGACGATCGCCGCGCCGACCACGATGCCGAGCAGCGCGGTCATCAAGACGCTGCGTTTGGTGACCTCGACGCCGGAGAGCACCGCCGTGCACAGCAGCAGCACCGTGGTGAACCACAAAGCGGTGTACAGGAATCCGGGCATGCCGAGGTCGGCGTCCATCGAGCGATCGTGGCGGGCCTGCGCTACCGCCTCCAGGGCGGCGATGGCGCTGGCGCGCAGGTCGGTGACGTTGGAGTCCTGCGACTGGATGGCAAAGACGGTGTCCCGCAACGTATCCAGGGTGTCCTGGGTGGACTGGCTCATCCGGCCCTCGTTGTCCATCTCCGGCCACTCCACATTCACGACCTGCTCGGTGTAGTCGTGCACCAGCTTTTGCACCTGCTGGTGTTCGGGATCGGGCATCGAGTGGGCGGCCCAGTAGACGTCGATGAGCGCCTTGGACTCGGCGATCGTGTGATTGTGCGCGTTGTCGTACTGCTGCCAGCAGATCACCACGACGAAGGCGGCCACGGCCATGAAGAGCGTGTTGATCAGGTCGATGACCAGGGTGCCGGCCGCCTCGTCGTCGGTCTCGCGCCACGAGGCAGGCCGCAGCCGGTCCCCGATCACGAAGACGATAACCGCCACGACGGCGACGGCGACCGGCACGAGCAACTGCTGAATGAGCTCACTATCCATGACGCGGCCTTTCCTAGGTGTTCCTCGAGACGACTACATCGGCGACATGGCGCAGGGCCTGGCCGACCGCGGCAGGGAAGGGGGCGTCGTCGAGGGCGCGGTTAGCCTGCGCCCATCGGGTGCGAATCATCGCCTCGACGCGGGGACGCGCGGTGGCGGTGAGGATTTCGCGGCAGGTATCGGCCTGCCTGCTGTCCAATTCCGGATTGCCGAGCAGAGTGAGCAGCTGTGCGGCTTGCGCCGGATCCGCGTGTTGGAGGGCCAGCGCGACCAACGCGGTGTGCTTGCCGTCGCGCAGGTCCTCCAGATCGGACTTGCCGGTGCTCGCCGGGTTGCCGTAGACGCCGAGCAGATCGTCCTGCAACTGGAACGCCTCGCCGATCGGCCTGGCGTAGGCGGTGAGCGCCTCGCGCACCCCGGGGTGCGCGCCGGCCAGGACGGCACCGAGCTGCAGCGGACGTTCACAGGTGTAGGACACCGTCTTGTACCTGACGATCTGCATCGCATGGTCCAGGTTGGGTGACGGCCGCGCCGTGGTGATCAGGTCCAGGTACTGGCCGTACATGACGTCGGCGCGCATGCCGTCGAGGACCGTGAGCGACTCGGTCAGCTGGGTGGCGGTCAACTGTGCGGTGTGCAGCAATTCGGCCGACCAGACCATCGCCAGGTCGCCGAGGACGATGGCGCAGTGCGCGCCGAACTGGCCGGGGTCGCGGCGATCCTGATGCCGGGCCGCCAGCGCGCGGTGCACGGTCGGGTGATCGCGGCGGGTGTCGCTGTTGTCGATGATGTCGTCGTGGATCAGCACGGCGGCGTGGAACAGTTCGAGCGAGGCGGCGGCGCGCACGATCGGCTGCGGCACGGGCATGCGCCCGCCCGCGGCGTGCCAGCCGAGGACACACAGCAGCGGGCGAATTCGCTTGCCGCCCGCGAAAAGAAAGTCCCGCACGATATCGGTGACCTCATCGGGCAGTGCCGGTTCGGTGGCGGCGGCCTTGTCACGCAGGAACTGGCCGAGCTCGCCGTCCACCCGCGTCCGGATCGCGGCCAGATCCACCGGTGCGGGTGTCGCGGGCTCGGCGTGCGCGGTGGTCATGAGATCCCTTCCGCCGGTGCGTCTTCGAGGTGACTGGTGAGTGCTACGGCCTCGGCCACCAGCGTTTCGACGATGAGGTGTTCGGGCACGGTGCGAATCACCTTGCCCCGGACGAAGATCTGCCCCTTGCCGTTGCCCGAGGAGACCCCGAGGTCAGCCTCGCGGGCCTCGCCGGGACCGTTGACGACGCAGCCCATCACCGCGACCCGCAGCGGATGCGGGAAGCCCTCGAACGCCGCCTCCACCTGACCGGCCAGCCGATGAATATCGACCTGGAGCCGGCCACAGCCAGGGCAGGAAACGATTTCGAGCTTGCGCGGGCGCAGGCCGAGCGACTGCAGAATGTGACAGCCCGCCTTGACCTGATCGACCGGCGGTGCCGAGATAGACACCCGAATGGTGTCGCCGATGCCCTCGCCGAGCAGGATGGCGAAGGCGACCGCCGATTTGACGGTGCCCTGGAACATCGGGCCCGCCTCGGTGACGCCGAGGTGCAGCGGATAGTCGCAGCGTTGGGCGAGCAGCCGATTGGCGGCGATCATGGTGCGCGGGTCGTGATGCTTGACCGCGATCTTGAGGTCGGTGAAGCCGTGCTCCTCGAACAGCGCGGCCTCCCAGAGCGCCGATTCGACGAGAGCTGCCGCGGTGGCCGAGCCGTGCTTGGCGAGCACGCGCGGATCGAGCGAACCGGCGTTGACGCCGACCCGGATCGGAATGCCCGCTGCCGCCGCCGCTTTCGCGATCTCGCCGACGCGATCGTCGAATTGCTTGATGTTGCCTGGGTTCACCCGCACCGCCGCGCAGCCCGCGTCGATCGCGGCGAAGACGTAGCGCGGCTGGAAGTGGATGTCGGCGATCACCGGCAGCGGGGACCGGGCCACGATGGTCGGCAACGCGGCCACATCCTCGGTGGTCGGCACCGCGACTCGGACGATGTCGCAGCCCGCCGCGGTGACCGCGGCGATCTGCTGCAGTGTGCCGTCGATATCGGCGGTCCGGGTAGTTGTCATGGTCTGGACGGAGATCGGCGCGCCGCCGCCGACCGGGACACCGCCGATGTTCAGCCTTTTGGTGCGGTGGCGCGGGAGTGCGGTCGGCAGGCCGAGATCGCTAGTGTTCATCACAGGTGCCTGACGTCGGGTGGCGGGGCGAAGGCGATGTTCTCGACGGCCGTGACGTGTTCGCGGACGGTGAGCGGCCCCCAGGCGCGCAGCGCCTCGATGACCGCGTCGACGAGGGCCGCGGGCGCGGAGGCGCCCGCGGACAGGCCGATGGTGTCCGCAGCTTCGATCCAGGCGGGCGAGATCGCCGACGCATCTTCGATGAGGTAAGCCGGGATGCCATGGCGTTCAGCGACTTCCACCAGCCGCTGGGAATTGGACGAGTTCTCCGAGCCGATGACGAGCACGACATCGCTCTGCTGCGCCACCGCCTCCACGGCCTGCTGCCGATTGGTGCTTGCGTAGCAGATATCGGCGCTGCTCGGCCCGTGTAACTGTGGAAAGCGTTGGCGCAGCGCCTGAATGGTCTCCTCGGCTTCGTCGACCGAGAGGGTGGTCTGGGTCAGGAAGGCGACCTTGCCTTCGTCGGGGACCTGGAGCGCGGCGGCCTCGGCCGGACTGTCGATCACCACGGTCACCTCAGGCGCCTCGCCCGCGGTGCCCTCCACTTCCTCGTGCCTGGCGTGGCCGACCAGCACGATGGTGTTGCCGCGGGCCGCGAAACGCCGGGCCTCGGCATGCACTTTGGTGACCAGCGGGCAGGTGGCGTCGATCACGGTGAGCCCGCGTGCCTCGGCCTGTTCGTGTACGGCGGGGGAGACGCCGTGCGCGGAGAAGACGACCGTCGCACCGGTCGGCACCTCGTCGAGCTCCTCGACGAATATCGCGCCGCGCCCGGCCAAGTCGGCGACCACGTGAGTGTTGTGCACGATCTGCTTGCGCACGTAGACCGGCTCCTGACGGTCTGGCGCGGCCAGTAACCGTTCCACGGTGTCGATGGCCCGCTCGACGCCGGCACAGAAGGACCGTGGCGCGGCGAGCAATACCGTTCTCGCGCGGGCGGTGGTCATGGCGACACCGTTTGCGGGGCAGGTGTATTCGCCTTCAGTGAGCGGCAGAGTCCGTCGATGCGGACGGCTCCGGTGCCGAGTCCGCTCGGTCGCTCGAAGGACGGCGCCGGGCCCGCCTCGATCGGCGGTTCGGTGACCGGTTCGTCGGGCACGGACCGATAGCGGTCCGCTAGCTGCGCCTCCTTGTAGCGGCCACACGATATGTGCCAGTTGACGATTCCGGCCATCCAGTCCTGCAGTTCGACCGCGCGCCGGTCGAGCGAGTCGCGTACGTCCTGACCGAGGTCGTATTCCTCGTAGAGGGCGGGCAATTCGCTGCCGACGATGCGTTCGAACTGCTGCATCCGGGCGGTCAGCAGGTCGTTGACGATGGCGACGCCGTCCTCGGAACTGCAGTCGAAGAAGTTCTGCATGACCCGGACCGCGTTGTGGAAGTCGCCTTCGTACTGTGTCTCTTTCTGATACGAGAACAGGTCGTTCACCATCGTGGCGTAGTCGCTCGCGGTGTGCTCCAGGTCCATGATCGTCTGGGTGCGATAGACATCCGGCGGCACCAGATGACCGTGCGAGAACCGCGACAGCGCCATGGTGAGATCTGAACCGAAAGTGCGGCGGCGCATTTCGACATAGTCGACCGGATCGGGAATGCGATTGGCGATGTCGTTGGCCACCTCCCATTCGCAGCTCTCCAGGAAAGCCACTACGGCGCGGTGGAATTCACGCCTTTGCTCGTCGTCGAGGACGGCGGTGGTCCGGTGCCAGAGGTCGGCGAGGGCGCGCTCCATCGCGTTGGTCGCGGGCGGGACCACCTCGGACTCCAGCGGCATGAACGCGGAGAAGCGTTTGCCCTGAGCCTTGGCCGCGAGCATGTCCTTGCGTTGACCGAACACCTGGGGGTAGTAGTCGTCGACGTAGGTACCCCAAGCCAGCCAATTGGCCGACAGATCCAATTCGGCGAGGGTGGCGTCGGGATCCAAACCGGCTGAGCACAGCGCGAAGTCGAACTCGGCGAGGTCCACCGGACGCCACAGCACCCGGCCACCCAGTTCCGGTACCGGGCCGTGGAAGCCCATCTCCTTGCCCCAGGCGAGCAGATTCTCCCGCGCCGCGTCGACGAACGGACTCACCTGGAGTTTGTAGGGCAGATACAGCTCCGGCAACGCCGTCGGCCCGACCTCCTCGAAGCGCGGACGCAGGAAACTCTTCATCCGGCTCGGCCCGAGCGCCGCGTTGGGGGCGAACAGATACACTGCGGAACTGCCGAGGCCAACGGGTTTGAACAATCGTGGCAACGGGTCGCTCGCGGTCGTACCGCCCTTGTTCATGTATCTGCTGGAGCGCATGTGCCATTCGTGACCGCCGGATTGCCAGTCCTGCAATCCTTTTGCGTAGGCGACGACTGCGGCCTGGTCCTGCGGACTGGCCGCGTATTCGGCGAACAGCATCGGCAGTTCGGTGAGCGCGGTGTGCTCGAACTGTTGCAGACGTGAGGTCAGCAGATCATTGACGACGTCAGCGGCATGCTGGGTGTCGTAGCCGAAAAACTTTTCGACCACCAGGATTCCGTTGGCGTTCTCACCCTCCTCGCGCACCTCGCGTTCGTAGGAGAAGATGTCGTTGCGCAGGTGCACCGCGTCGGAGAAGGTGTCGCGCAGCACTTCCAGCGGTCGTGTTGCGGCGAGTTGAGCCGGTACCGCCGCACCGACGGCGTGCTCGACCAGGTTGGCCGACCACGGCGCGCCACCGACCTTGCGCCGCATCTCGATGTATTCGATCGGATTCGCGATCCGGCCCTCGGTGATATTGGCCAGCTCCCACCGCGACTCCTCCAGCAGCGCAGTGGTTGTCGCGACGAAGCGCTGCCGCCAGTCCATCGGCATCGACGGCACGGTCCGACCCCACAGGTCGGCGAGTCCGCGCTCGACGGGATTTGTCGGCTCCGGCATCGGGCCGCCGGCCAGCGGCATGAAGTCGCGCAGCCGCTCCAGATATATTCGCGCGCCCTCACTGTCCCGAGTTCGCTTGAACAATTCGAGGAAGTGATCGTCGAAATAGAACACCCACACATACCAGTCGGTGATGAGAGACAGTTCCTGACTGTCGCATTCGGGATGGGTGTAGGCACACAGCAAGCCGTAGTCGTGCTTTTCGAGGTCGGTCTCGTCCCAGATATGGTGTCCCTCTTGGGGTTCGAAGAAACCCATCTCATCGGCCCAGATCCTGGTGTGCGCGCGGGCGCTGTCCACGTGTGGGTTGAGCCTGGCCGGGTAGGGCATGTAGAAATCGGGAAGTTCGAAGGGCTGCATGTCATCTCCTTACGATCGACACTCGCGGCTCAGTGGTTCCGGCGCGAAACCAGGCCTGCCAGCACCATCAGGTCCGCTGCGGCGGCGGGATCGGCCAGTGCCGCGATGGCCGCGCGGACCCGGCGGTCGGCGAGCTGCTGGGTGCATTCGCGTCCGCCCGCCGACTCGACCAGGGCGGTGGCCCGAGCGATATCCATCGAGTCCGGATCGCGGCCGTACATCGTCGCCAGCTCCGCGGCCGCCGCGGTGCCCGAACCGAGAGCCGTCACCACCGGTAGCGACATCGTGTGCCGGGCAAGGTCGCTCGTCGGTTTGCCGGTGACCTTCGGATCACCCCAGATTCCGATCAGGTCGTCGACGAACTGGAACGCCATACCCAGTTCCCGCCCGAACGTGTCCATCGCCGATACGGTGGGCAGATCCGCTTGCGCGCATAGCGCCCCGAGCGCGCAGGCGCACCCCATCAGCGCGCCGGTCTTGCCCATCGCCATCCGCGCGTATTCCTCGACATCGACCTGCGCGCCCGACCGGAACTGACAGTCCTTTTGTTGTCCCTGGCACATCTCGATGACCGCCGACTCGAGGCGGCCGACCGCCGCGGTGGCCGTCCGGCCCGGCAAGCCGGTCACCAGCACCCGGGCCGCCAGGGCATGCAGCGCGTCGCCGAGCAGCATCGCGTCGGGAACGCCCCAGATCGTCCACACGGCCGGCCTGCCGCGCCGGACCTGATCGACGTCCATGATGTCGTCGTGCAGCAGCGTGAAGTTGTGCACCAGTTCCACGGCGGCCGCCGCGGCGAGCGCGACCCGTGGGGTGGCGCCGCACGCCACGGCCGCGCAGACGGTCAGCGCGGGTCGCAGCGCCTTTCCGCCCGGTTGCGGGGTGGCGGTTCCCTCGGCATCCCACCAGCCGAGGTGGTAGCCGCCCATCAGGCACAGCGGCTCGGGTAGCGACGAAACGGCCTCGCGCAGTACCGGATCGCACATCTTGCGGGCGCTGGACAGGATCTCTGTGGCCCGGCGGCTCGTCGCCGCCGAGGTGCTCTCGACCATCAGCACGTACACCTTCCCTTGCGGTGTCGCGGACGCCGGCGTGCGGCCGCCCACGACCTGGGAACGCCGCGGCTGCTCGGTATTTCGTGGCCGCCGCGGCGTCGAAGACATCCAGGTCGCTGATCGTCCTGCGTCAGTCGGTCTGGCGTGCGACGAGGACGTTGTCGAGAATGCCGAGCGCGTCGGGGACGAGGATCGCCGCCGAGTAATAACAGCTCACCAGGTAGGAGATGATCGACTGGTCGTCGATGCCCTTGAAGCGGACATTGAGACTCGGCTCGTACTCGTCGGGCAGGCCGACGGTGTGCAGGCCGATGACGCCCTGGTCCTTCTCGCCGAGGCGCATGGCGAGGATGGACGTGGTCTGGGTGCCGCTGACCGGGATCTTGCCGCAGGGGAAGATCGGCACTCCGCGCCAGGCGGGCACCCGGTGGCCATCGATGTCGACGGGGTCCGGGTACAGGCCGCGCTTGCTGCACTCGCGACCGAACGCGGCGATCGCTTTCGGGTGCGCGATAAAGAGATTGGTGCTGCGGCGCATGCTGAGCAGCTCGTCCATATCGTCCGGGGTGGGCGGGCCGGACTCGGTGTAGATGCGCTGCTTCAGATCACAGTTGTTCAGCAGTCCGAAGTCGGGGCTGTTGACCAGGTCGTACTCGCGGCGTTCGTAGAGCGCCTCGATGGTGAGCCGCAACTGCTGCTGGGTCTGGTTCATCGGGTCGTTGAACAGATCGGCGACGCGGGTGTGCACCCGCAGCACGCTCTGCGCCAGGCTGAGTTCGTATTCCCGTGGGCTGGCGTCGTAGTCGACGAAGGTGCCGTCCAAGAGGGGCTCACCCTCGTGGCCTGAATGGATCTGGATGGCCGCCTCGCCCTGTTTGTTCTGTGGTTGCGCGGCGGCCGCCGCTACCTCGGAGAGTTGCTCTCGAAGTGCCGGTGCGTTGTCGAGTACTTGCTCGAACGCCTCCCGAGGCATGACGAGCATGGTGGTCTTGGTGACCGCCTTGACGGTGACCGGCCAAATGGCGGAGTCGTCGGTGATGCATTCGTCGCCGAAGAAGTTGCCGCCCGCGAGCATGCCGAGCTTCGTTTGCTCGCCGTATTCACCGGAACCGATCTTGGCCAATTTACCGTGCACGATGAGCATGATCTGGTTCATCGGGTTTCCGAATTCGGCGACGACCGTGCCCGGTTCGAGGTCGCGCTGTTCGAATCGTTGCGCGAGGGCCTGCAGGACTTCCTCGTCTTCGACGTTGTGCAGTGCGTGCAGCTCGCGCAGTTCCTGGGGGATGACCCTGGCCTGCGAGCCGTCGATGACGAACTCGATCTCGCCATTGCCCAGGGTGTGGGTGAGGCGGCGGTTCACCCGGTAGACACCGCCGTTGACCTGCGTCCACGGCAGCATGCGGGTCAGCCAGCGCGAGCTGATGCCCTGCATCTGTGGTTCGGATTTGGTGGTGGTCGCCAACTGGTGAGCGGCTGCGGTACTGAGGCTCTTTCGGCCATTACCATTGCCGTTGCCATTACCGTAACCATTGGTCTCAGTAGAAACCGGCATTTCGATTGTCATATTTGATCCTCACCTCGAAATGGTCACCCGTGGACGGTTTGTCATGGAATGTCCGAATAGGTGATCGTTCAGATTCGATGGTTGTGCACAGCAGGTCGACGGGCGGCGCAGAGCCCGCGGAATCAGATCACTGGAGCGAATGTTGGTATATGGCAGTGCGTTTCAGACGATGTCGATCTTAAGC
The DNA here is from genome assembly GCF_044459885.1 of Nocardia sp. NPDC050175. Lineage (NCBI taxonomy): Bacteria > Bacillati > Actinomycetota > Actinomycetes > Mycobacteriales > Nocardiaceae > Nocardia > Nocardia sp. NPDC050175. The sequence continues at coordinate 1,069,307 of NZ_JBITJI010000001.1, read as the reverse complement.
CGCGAAACCTCGTGGGCGTACCCAAACTTCGAATATTAGTCGTTATTATCAGGATGGTTACGACACGTGTTCGATTGGGACACCGGCGGATAACACCTTCGTGTGAATCGCGAAAGTCGGGACAGATCGCGGGTCGGTAGCTATCTTCCGGCCACAGCGCGGAACGGCGCCACCCGGTCAGGTGACGCCGTTCCGTGGCGGACTGAATTATTCGGCAGGCGGCCCGGCGGCTTCCTCGTCCGGCGGCTCGGTGGTGGTACGCAACAGTGAGTAGCCGAGGCAGACGACACCGAAGAACAGGTACCCCAGCGCGACCTGTGGCGCGGCCGCCCAGTCCACCTCGGCGGCGTGAATCAGCCCGATCCAGCTGAGCACCGCACCGACCAGCGAGGCGAGTGTCGCAGCGACAAAACGCTTTTCGAGCACGAACGTCACTATGGTGCCGAGCACGAGTCCGGCGAGCACAGCGCCGGAACCGAGCGTTTTCAGGCCGTCGTAGACGACGCCAGCTTGGCCGAGCGCCTCGGCGCCGACCTTGTCCGCAGACGTGCCCGCCGCGCTGAGCGCGTTGTCGATCAGGCCGACCGCCCACTCCGCGAGGTTCGGCAGCAGCGCCGCGACGACGGCGACCGCGTGCAGTCGCGGCACCGCCTGGAACGCCTGTGCGCCGATCAGCAGTCCGATATAGAGCAGGATCGGCACGATGGCCGGGATCGGCAGCACCGTCGCGAGCAGCCCGAAAAGCCCGAGCAGGCACATCAATCCGATGGCCGCGCCGCTGGCCAGCGAGTATCCGGTGCGCCCGCCCGCGTCCTTCCAGCCGGGATGGCCGATGTAGACCGCGGGCGGGAAGGGCGAGCCGAACCCCGACCCGATGATCGCGCCGAAGCCGTCGGCGAGCAGCACGCTGCGCAGGTTGTAATTGTCGCCGGCCGCCGCGGCGCTCTCCACATTGCTCATCGCCTCGGTGAAGTTGTAGACGCCCAACGGAATTGCCGTCGCGAGCAGCGGAGCGAGATTGCTCAGCCCGTCGAAGAGCAGATCGAGCCGCAGGTCGGGCAGGCCGAGCGCGATATCGTGCGCGGCCTTCGAGACGTCCGGCGCCGACATGTAGCCGCCGATCCAGCCGATCGCCGTGCCGACCAGCAGCGCGACCAGGCCGACCGGAATGTTGCCCGGCAGCTTCACATCGGTGAAGAAGCCGATCAGGATGATCGCGAGCACCGGAAGCCCGATCCACGCGGCCTCCCACATCTGCGCGGCGGGCCGCATCGCGATGAACGTGATGGAGATGCCCGCCAGGGTGCCGAGCATGGCCGCGCGCGGGGTGATCTTGCGGATGAACGGACCGACGAAGGCGCCGATCATCACGATGACGCCGATCATGAATGCCCAGGCCAGGCCCGCCGACCAGGCCTTCATCGGGTCGTTGGTTTTCAGATAGATCGGCAGCATGACCACGAACACGACGATGAACATGTGCGGCACGCTCGGGCCGTACGGCAACGCGGTCACCGTCGCGCGGCCTTGGCGGCGGGCGAGGCGGCGCGCCAGCAGCATGTAGTACAGGTTGCCGAGCACCAAGGCGACGCCCAATGCGGGCAGCACCGTGCCGAGTACGTCGCCGCTCGGGATCTTGACGACCGCGATGGACAGGGTGGTGAGGGTGAGCACGTTCACCAGGATGTTGAACGCGAGCCCGAAGAAGGCGTTGGTGTCGCCGCGCGTCCACCAGGGAAGGGTAAGTGCGGCAACGGGTTCGGCTTCGTCGGTGGTCTTCGTATCGACAGACATCGGGATTTCCTGTTCGCTAAGCCGGGATGTGCGCGGACTCGAGTGCGCCGATGACCGACGCGGAATCGGTGACCCAGCCGAAGATGCCGCCCTGGGCGGCGATCATCGCGAGCCCGACCCGCTGGAACTCGGGGAAATATGAACCGACACAATCGGATACGACCAGGCAGCGGTAGCCGCGGTCGTTCGCCTCGCGCACCGTCGTATGGACGCACACCTCGGTGGTAACGCCGGTGACCAGCAGTGTCTCGATCGAGTTCTGCTGCAGCACCGCCGCGAGATCGGTGGCGTAGAACGCGCCCTTGCCCGGCTTGTCGATCACCACTTCGCCTGCGAGCGGGGCCAATTCGTCGATAATGTCGTGGCCGTACTCGCCACGGATGAGAATGCGCCCGAACCGGCCCGGATCGCCGATGCGCTGAGTTGGGTTACCCCGCTCCAGTTTCGCCGGTGGACAGTCCGACAGGTCCGGTAGATGGCCTTCGCGGGTGTGGATCACCGGGATGCCCGCCGCGCGTGCCGCCGCCATCAGCCGGGCCAGCGGGTCGATCACCGTCCGGAGTAGCGCGACGTCGTTGCCGAGGCTTTCGCCGAACCCACCGGAGAGCAGGAAGTCGCGCTGCATGTCGATCACGAGCAGGGCGACGGTGGTTCGGTCGAGGGTGAAGGGTGTCGGTTGTGCCGGAATGTGTTGTACTGCGGTCATCTTCGTTCTTTCTGTACGAGCCGGATATCCAGATGCGCCTCGGCCAGGCGCGGCTCGTCGAGGATTCGGGCGGCCGCCGCGAGCACCGTGTCGTCGGCGAGCGCGGGTCCGAAGACCATCGCCGACACGGGGCGTCCGTCCGATGTGTTGCCCACCGGCACCGCAATGGCGGTGAGGTCGAGCAGGTTCCCGAAATGGGTGTAGTGGCCCAGCATGGTGTTGGTGGCGATGGGGTCGGCGAGCACCTGCTGGATCGTGCAGGTGGTGCCGATCGTCGGGACTACGACGACGTCGTAATCGGCCCACATCCGGGCGACCACCGCACGCAGTTCCTGCAGACGCTGTTGGGCACGGAACACATCGACCGCGGTGAATCCGTAACCGCTGGTGAATATCTCGCGGACCACGGGCAGTATCGACTCGGGATGTTCGGCGAGGAAGGTGCCGAACTCGACGAGCCGCTCGGCGACCCACGGGCCTTGATAGAGCAGCACGCCCGCGTCCAGGAACGGCCGCAGTGTGGTTGTCACACAGTCGAATCCGAGTCCGTACAGCCGGTCGCGCACGCCGAGGTGCGCGGTGCGGAAGGCCTCGTCACCGAAGAACTCCAGCTCCGATTCGACGGGCAGCCCCACCCGAATGGGCCCGCCGCGGAAGCGTTCGCCGCGCGACCTGCTCCACGGGTCGGCCGGATCCGGGGCGGCGATCACCGCGAAGACGCGGTCGAGATCTTCGATCCGCGAGGCCATCAGCGTCAGACAGTCGAGCGATTTGCACGCGGGCACCAGCCCGACCGTGCTGATCAGTCCGCGCGACGGCTTCCAGCCGAGAATCCCGTTGAGCGCGGCCGGAACTCGGCCCGAGCCCGCGGTGTCGGTGGCGACACAGAACGGCACCTGGCCGAGGGCGACGGCGAGCGCGGAACCCGAACTGGAGCCGCCGGAGATCAGGTCGCCGCCGAAGACGCTGCGCGGCATGGGGTATGGCGTCCTGGTGCCGTTCAGGCCGGTCGCGAACTGGTCGAGATTCGTCTTGCCGACATACAGCGCGCCCGCGTCCAGCAGCCGCTGCACCGCGGGCGCGGTTTCGGTGGCGACATAGGCGAAGTCGGGGCAGGCCAGCGTGGTAGGCCAGCCTGCGACGTCGATGCTGTCCTTCACCCCGAACGGCACACCGTACAGCGGGAGGGTTCGGGCGCCTGGTCGCCGCTCGAGCTCCGCGGCCGCGGAGAGCAGTTGTGCGCGCGGTACGGGGGTGATCCAGGTGCCGTCGTCGCCCCGCGCCTCGATGGCGTCCGCGACCCGGGCCGCGGTGCTGCTCGGCGAGCCGCTGCCGCCTGCGTGCGAGGCGAGAATCTCCGCGACAGTTGGCCCTGGATTTCGCATCTGTCGATTGTCGGCAGTGCGTGTGAAGCGGACGGCCTCACAATGTATCCGCTGTGTTAGCTGTTTCTGGGCGGCGAATGCCGCTGGGCCGGTATCTGTCGGGGCGGCGGATTAGCCTCGGGGTATGTGTCGAAACATCACTGCCCTGCGGGGGCTAGAGCCCGCGGCGACGCCGGAGGAGATCCAGGCCGCCGCGTTGCAGTACGTGCGTAAGGTCGGCGGGTTGTCGAGTATCTCGGCCGCCACTCAGCCTGCGGTCGATGCCGCCGTCGCCGATATCGCCGCGATCACGACCCGGCTGCTGGAGCAACTGCCGGATCGTAAGGTGCCGCCGAAGTCGGTGCCGCCGCTGCGTCGGCCCGAGGTGCAGGCGCGGATTCAGGCCAGGGCACACTCGCACGACTAGCCTCGCTGCCTCGGCATCGGTCGCTGTGCGCGGGTGCGGTCGGCGAACGGGTGCCTGCTATCTTGAACGTCGTTCAAGCTGGTAGTTGGAGGAAGTCGTCGTGGACGGTGTCGAGAACTCTCGGGGCTCGAGGGTTGCCTTTTCCGCGCGGGACATCGCGCAGGTCGCGGTGTTCGCCGCGCTGATCGCGGCGATGGGGCTTCCCGGCGCGATCACGGTCGGATTCAGCGGTGTGCCGATCACGGTGCAGACGCTCGGCGTCATCCTGGCCGGCGCGGTGCTCGGTGCGCGCAAGGGGACCGCCGCGGTGCTGGTGTTCCTCGCGTTGACGCTGATCGGGTTGCCGCTGCTGTCGGGTGGCCGCACCGGACTGACCGCGATGGCTGGGCCTAGTGCCGGATATCTGGTCGGGTGGGTGCCCGCGGCGCTGGTCATCGGCTTGCTGACCGCGCGGATCCTGCCGAAGTATCCGCTGGTGCTCGGTCTGTTGATCAATGCGCTGGGCGGGCTTGTGGTCATCTATCTCTTCGGCACGCTCGGGCTGTTGCTGCGCACCGATCTGGATATTCGGCATGCGATCAGCACCAACTTCGCGTTCATTCCCGGCGACTTGGCGAAGGTTGTGGTCGCGACGGTGGTCGCCAAGGGTGTGCATCGCGCGTATCCCGGTTTGATTCGTGCGTAGTCCGGAGCTCGGCGGCTCGGGGGATCAGCCCGCCGTCGAATTCGGCGGTCGCGCTTACACTTACGATCAGCTCGATCGTGCGATCGAGGAATGGATCGCAGGGGACAGTGCGCCTGTTTACGACGCGTCGATGCTGTCGGTCCCCGATGCGTTGATCTGCGTCTGTGCTGCCGCTCGGCGGGGTGTGCCGGTGATCGTCGAGAATCCCGAGGCACGGCCCGATCGCCCGGACATTCCTTCCTCGGCATTCCTTGTGGTGACCACATCGGGTTCCACCGGCCGGCCACGACCGCTCGCCCGTACTGCGGCGTCCTGGTTCGACAGTTTTTCGGCGTTCACTGCTATTACTGGCGTCGAGGCCACGGATCGTGTGCTGATCACCGGTCCGTTGCACGCGACTATGCATCTGTTCGGTGCGCTGCACGCATTGTGGCGGGGCGCGTGCGTCACCGACGATCCGACGCGAGCCACGGTTGTGCATGCGGTACCTGCCGTGCTTCGTGACGTGGTGAACAAGGCACCGAAGCTGCGGACGGCGATCGTCGCGGGCATCGCCCTGGACGACGGTGCTCGTGCGGCGGCGGACGATATCGAGATCATCGAATACTACGGGTCCGCAGAGGTTTCGCTCGTTGCGGCGCGTCGGGTGCCCGAACCGCTTCGCCTGCTGGACGAGGTCGATGCCGAAATCCGCGACGGGCTGCTCTATGTCCGGACCCCGTACAGCGTGCTCGGTACGCCCGAATGGTTCGGCGTCGGTGACCTGGCCGAACTCGGTGCGAACCGCGAGCTCACCGTCCGAGGCAGGGGAGAATCCGCAATCAATGTCGGCGGCACCACGGTCCTCGCCGAGGACGTCGAGCGCATCCTCGGGACACTGGAAGGCGTCGCCGCCGTAGCGGTGGTCGGCTCGCCGCACGCGGTGCTCGGTGAGATCGTCACGGCCGCAGTGCAACTCGACGGCGTCGGCATCGATACGGTCCGTGCGCAGGCGCGCGGCCTGCTGATGAAAGAGGCCATGCCGCGTCGCTGGGTGCCGCTGCCGACGCTGCCACGGACCGCCAGCGGGAAGGTGGCCAGAGGTCAGCTGAAAGACTTGCTGGCATGAACTCGGTCCCCGTGCTGGTAGCGCCGCGTCGAACGCCGATCGGCAATGCCGGGCACGGGTTCGCCGCGCTGACGACCACTGACCTGGCCGCGCCTGTGTTGCGCGAGGTGCTGTCGACGCTGCGCGGGGCGGGCGTTGCTGCCGAGGTGGACGATGTCGTACTCGGTAACTGCTTGGGTCCCGGTGGGGATCCGGCGCGGATCGCGGCGTTGGCGGCCGGGTTCGGGGTGGAGGTTCCCGGTGTCACGGTTGATCGGCAGTGCGGGTCGGGTCTCGATGCGGTGATGCAGGCGGCATTGCGGGTGCGCAGTGGGGCCGATGAGCTCATTCTGGCGGGTGGTGTCGAGTCGGCGAGTACCGCGCCGTGGCGGTTCTGGCCGCCGGTCGCCGGGGCCGAGCCGGTGCGGTACACGCGCGCTCCCTTTGCGCCGCACGGCTTTCCGGATCCCGAAATGGGGGTGGCGGCCGACGATCTGGCGCGGGTTCGTGGGATCAGCCGGGAGCGGCAGGACGCGTATGCCGCGCGTTCGCACACTCTTGCCGCGGCGGCGGACTTCACTGCGGAGATCGTGCCGATCGGGGAGGTGCGTCGGGACGAACGTATTCGGGCGGGGATGACCGAGGCGCGGCTCGCGCGGCTGCGGCCGAGTTTCGGGGTCGACGGGACTGCGACGGCGGGTAATTCGTGTGGCATCTCCGACGGGGCGGCGGTGGTGGCGGTGACCAGCGAGTCGCTGGCCGCGGGGCTGCCCGCATTGCGGATACTCGGGTCGGCGGTGGCCGGATCTGATCCTGCCTACCCAGGGCTCGGGCCGGTTCCTGCGATACGGAAGCTGTTGCGGCGCAACGGAGTCGACGTGACAGATGTGGGAATCGTCGAGATCACCGAGGCTTTCGCTTCGGTAGTGCTAGCGGTGTCGGACGAGCTGGGTTTGGATGAATCGAAGATCTGCCCGGAAGGTGGGGCGATCGCGATGGGGCATCCGTGGGGTGCGTCGGGAGCTATTTTGCTGGTGCGGTTGGCAAGTCAGATGCTGCGCGAGGGTGGGCCCGCGCTCGGGCTCGCGGCGTGTGCCATCGGTGGCGGGCAAGGCATTGCCATGCTCGTGGAGCGTGTGTCGTGAGTGAGATCGTCTTTTCCTCGGTGAGTCACAGCTTCGGTGAACGAAAAGTATTGCGTGGCATCGATCTTCGGATCACCGAGCGGCGGGTCGGCATCATCGGAGCCAACGGTTCCGGGAAGTCGACCCTGGCGCGCATGATCAACGGGTTGCTGGCGCCGACCTCGGGCACCGTCACCGTGGACGGCATCGACGCGGCACGCAAGGGCGGGCAGGTGCGGCGCAAGGTCGGGTTCGTGTTCACCGACCCCGACACCCAGATCGTGATGCCGACCGTCGCCGAGGATCTCGCTTTCTCTTTGCGCCGAACAGGTTTGAGCAAGCAGGAGGTCGCGGCGCGGGTCGAGGAGATGCTGGTTCGGTTCCGCCTGCACGAGCACGGCGACCACCCCTCGCACCTGCTGTCCGGTGGGCAGAAACAATTGCTCGCCATCGGCGCGGTCCTCATCCGCAGGCCCGAGGTGATCATCGCCGACGAGCCGACCACCCTCCTGGACCTGCGCAACGCTCGCGTCGTCGCCGACGCGCTGGACGCGATGGACCAGCAGGTGATCGTCGTGACGCATCAGCTTGCGCTGCTGGATAGTTTCGAGCGGGTCATTGTGATCGATGAAGGTCTCGTCGCGTTCGACGGAACGCCCGCCGCTGCCGTCCCCGCCTACCGGGAACTGGTCGAATGATCGGGCTGTACCGGCCCGGTGACTCACTGCTGCACCGAATGCCCGCCGGGGCCAAGCTGTTGCTGTTGATCGTATCGATCGTGGCGGCAACGGTGTTCGTGCGCAGCCCGATCGAGGTCGGCATCGTCGCCGCAGCGGTGGCGGGACTGTTCGCCCTCGCCCGCATCCCGTTCAAAGTCGCTGTGGCGCAACTGCGTCCGATGGTGTGGATGCTGCTGATCATCGCCGTGTTCCAGGTCCTGATCACCTCGCCCGCGCGGGCCGTCGTCGTCTGCGGCGTGCTGCTGATCTCGGTGGCACTTGCCGCGTTGGTCACCCTCACCACCCGCGTGACCGACCTGCTCGACACGGTGACACGCGCGCTCGGGCCGTTGCGCAGGCTCGGCGTCGACCCGGATCGCATCGGTTTGCTACTGGCGCTTGCCATTCGATGTGTTCCGCTGTTGGCCGGAATCGTGCACGATGTCGCAGAGGCGCGACGAGCCCGCGGCCTGCAATGGTCGATGACGGCCCTGGCGACCCCGGTACTGGTACGCGCCTTGCGCACAGCCGACGCGATGGGTGACGCCCTCGCCGCGAGAGGAGTCGACGATGACTGAGCTACTGGCCGAGCGCATCGCCCGCCGCGCCGCCGAGCACCCGGACGCGACCGCCGTCATCTCCACTCGTGAACGCGTCGACTATCGCGAGTTCTGGTCCCGCGTCACCCGCACCGCGGCGGGCCTCAGTGGCATGAATCGCGTTGCCGCACTACCGACTTCGGACATCGATTCAGTGGTCACCGTAACCGCGGCCATGCACACCGGCGTCAGCATCGTGCTGCTGCACCGTCACCTCATGCCCGAACAACTGACCCGCGTCCTCGCACTCGCCACACCAGCTGCCATCGTCGCCTCACCCCAACAACACCGCCGACTGCGAAAAATGGGATATGACGGGCCAATCCAGACTGCCACCACCCTGGAATCCGATGGCTCAGCCGCCCAGGCGCTACCCGGCACCGAGCTACTGGTCGGCATAACCTCCGGCACCACCGGCGAACCAAAACTGTTCGTACGCAACCAACAATCCTGGTCAACCACCCTCGACCGCTCCGACACCACCTTCGACATCGGCCCCCGCGACCTCGTCTCAACCCCCGGCGTCCTCGACCACACCCACTTCCTCTACGGCGCACTACACACACTCACCCGAGGCGCGACAGTCGACCTCCGCCCGGTCCTAGAATCACTCGAAGACGGTGCGACACACCTGTATTCAGTGCCGACCATCGCCTGGGACATAGTCCGATCAGGCACCGGCCCGTTCCCCGACGTCCGTGAGGTCCTCTCCTCCGCGGCCCGCTGGCAACGCACGGGAAGGCAATCGCTACAAGAGGTCCTGCCGAACGCTTCCCTGGTGCACTTCTACGGCGCCTCCGAACTGAGCTTCGTCTCCTTCGACCGAGGACTCGGCAACCCCAACGAGAACTCGGCAGGCCAACTGTTCGACGGCGTCGATATCGACATCCGAGACGGCCTCGTATTCGCCCGCAGCAACATGCTTTTCGACGGCTACCTCACCGAACACGGCATAGCCGACGGCCCCGTCGACGGCTGGATGTCAGTGGGGGACAGAGGCCAAATGCTCGGCAACGAACTACACCTGTTCGGCCGAGAAAGCGAAATGCTGATCCGCGCAGGCCTCAACGTAGAACCCGCCGCCATCGAATCCGCCCTCACCGCCATCCCCGGCATCACCGAAGCCGCCTGCATGGCCGTCCCCGACCATCGCATGGGCGAAGCCCCCGCCGCGGCAATAGTGGTCGACGAAACCGCCCCGAGCACCGACCAAATCTGGCGCCACCTACGCGCCACCCTCCCCAGTCCCAGCATCCCCATCCAAATCCTCACCCTCCCAAGCCTTCCCCGCACCCCACGCGGAAAGCTCGATCGCGAAGCCCTCGCCGCCGCCTTCAGCTCCTTCATACGTGAGGCGGCAGACTAGCTTTTGTACAGATTGACATGAATACAGGAATTTCTGTACTGTTCGTGCATGGCCACCTTGGTGCACAGCGACGCGCTTTCTAGGTTCGGGTACGCGCTGTCGGATTCGACGCGCTCGCAGATCCTGCTTGCGCTGCGGACCGCGCCGAGTTATCCGTCGGAGCTTGCTGATCGGATCGGTGTCTCCCGGCAGATCCTGTCCAACCACCTAGCCTGTCTGCGCGGCTGCGGGTTGGTTGTCGCCGTTCCCGAGGGGCGGCGCAGCCGGTATGAGCTCGCTGATCCTCGGATCGGTCGTGCCCTCGACGACCTGGTCGGCCTGGTGCTCGCGGTCGATCCGGCCTGCTGCCCAGACTCCGATACCGAGGGGTGCTGCTGATGACCTCGGACCTCGGGTTGCCGAGTGTCCCCAGTGGCCCGAATCTGGCACGGCGACAAGTGCTTTCGCGGCGGATCCGGCTGTTCGTGGCGGCGACGATCAGCTACAATGTGATCGAGGCGGTGATCGCGTTGACCGAGGGCACCCGGGTGTCCTCGGCGGCGTTGATCGGCTTCGGGCTCGACTCGGTCATCGAGGTGTCCTCCGCGGCGGCAGTGGCTTGGCAGTTCTCCAGCAAGGATCCCGCGGCGCGAGAACGGTTGACGCTGCGGATCATCGCGTTCTCGTTCTTCGCGCTGGCGCTGTATGTCACCGTCGACGCGATCAGTTCGTTGCTCGGGGTCGGTGAAGCCCGACATTCGCCCGTCGGAATCGCTTTGGCCGCAGTGAGTTTGGCTGTCATGCCGGTGCTCTCGTCGGCGCAACGCCGGGCCGGGCGGGAACTCGGCTCGCGGACGGCGGTCGCTGATTCGAAACAGACCTTGCTGTGCACGTACCTCTCGGCCGTCCTGCTGGTCGGTCTGTTGCTCAACACCCTGTTCGGCTTGTCGTGGGCGGACCCGATCGCGGCGCTGGTCATCGCGGTCGTCGCGATCAAGGAGGGCCGCGATGCGTGGCGCGGCGACGCGTGCTGCGCCACGCCGATCGCGGCGGGCCGAACCGAAGTCGCCGGGCCCGACTGCGCGTGCTGCTGAGGCCTGTGACTCGCAGCGGCGGATAACGGCAAATCCTGTCGCTGTCGCTCGGAAATCGGCGGGCTGTTCGTCGCCCCCGAAGCACAGGGCAGGGGCATTGGCCGATTACTGGTCGAACACGCTGTCGCCATGCACGGCGACCTGCCCCTCGAGGTGTACGAGCGCAATACCTCTGCCCGCGCGGTCTACGACCGACTCGGGTGAAGATCGTTCCCTTGACGTTGGTGGCGAACATAGAGTCGATCAGATCCTCCGTCACCTCGCCGAACGGAGCTACGGTGCCGACGCCGGCTGGACGATCACCGGTCGGCGCTACCGTGGGCAGGTGTTCACCGACATCGAAACCTTCCAGGAGATACGCGCGGCGAGCGGGTTGCCGCCTGTGCTCAGTGGGCGGCACGACGGCGGGGAATTCCGGGCCGGCCTTGTTGCGCGTGACCTCGGGCCGCTCAAGCTGATCGAGTTGGTCACGCCCGCCGGTGAATGCTTCCGGGACGCTCGTTGCGCCCGGGCCGACGACGAGGAGCTGTGGCAGATCGACCTGGTGACGCGGGGTCGGGCGCGCGTCGAACAGGGCCGTGGCACTGCGGATCTCGGGCCGGCCGACCTGGTTCTCATCGATCCGGCGCGGCCGGTCCGGTTCGCCAGCACCGCATGCACGCACGTGACCATCCTGGTGCCTCGACGGGAGCTGCGGCTTCGTTCCGGGGATGCCGCCCGCTTGGCCGGCGTACGCATCGCAGGCGACTGCGGCCCGGGGGCGTTGGTGTCCTCGCTGGCGCGGGACATGGCCCGGTCACTGACCGGGTTCCGCGCCGGCGAGGCGGATCGGTCGGCGGCCGCGGTGATCGAGCTGATCTCGGTGGCACTCGAGGCACAGCTGGGCGACGCGCGTCCGAGCTCCGACGAGGCGCTGCGCGCCCGCGTTCTCGGCTACATCGAGGCGCGGCTGTCGGACCGGGACCTCGCCCCAGCCAAAATCGCCGCCGCACACCATATTTCGCTACGCAGGCTCCACAAGCTGTTCGACGATCAACCGCTGACCGTCGCGGCCCTCATTCGCCGGCGCCGTCTGGAGCGGTGCCGCGCCGACCTGGCGCGCAGCGACCGGACCGTCGCGGCTGTCGCTGCGCGTTGGGGGTTCGTCGATCCGGCGCATTTCAGCAGGCTGTTCAAGGCGACGTACGGCTACAACGCGGCGACGCTGACAGTCAGCAACCGTGCACGCACAGTCAAGGCGCCCGCCGCCGGGCCCGGTGAGGATGGAGGCGCACACATTCTAGAAAGGTGAACACATGGAACAGTCGGTCGAGGCGATCAGCGCTATTCCGGGCCGGATGTATGAGGCATGGAACCGCGGGGACGTCGCCGGTTTCTTCGCCGACTTCGCCGAGGACGTCCTGTTCGCGGAGCTCGAGGGAACCATCTACCGCAGTCGCGCGGAGGCGATCGCGGCGCACGAGACGATCTTCGCGACCGTGATGAAAGGTTCCCGGCTGGTGCGGGGCGAGGTGCCGTTCGCCCGCATCATCAGCCCGGGTGTCGGTGTGGTCCACGCCCGCGTCGGGATCCTCATGCCGGGCGAGGAGGAGCCGCCGTCGACACGCTTCTCCATGCAGCTTTTCGTCACGGTGTGGCGGGACGACCGCTGGGTGGTCGTGGCTCTGGAGAACGCACGCCTGCTCTCCCTGGAGACCATGGCGGCCCTGGAGTCCCTGCCTGCCGGATAACGGGAACATGGCTCGCAGCCGCAGCTGTCACCGGTGGTCGAAGGACGTCTTCGCCTCGCGGTTGCTCGACAGTTAGCAACCCCTTCGACCCCGCACGATAGGTAGGGTCAGGGGAGTCGTCGCCACATTTCGGAATCGTTGCGTTGGAGGGCTGTTGGAGATCGACACGCTTCGATACGTGGTGACCTGGTCACCTTCCTGGTCTCCGGCAAGGCCACCAACATCATCGGTGCGGACTACATCATCGATGGCGGGACGTTGAAGACCATTTGATTATGTGGCGATTCCGACAGCTGCGTCACCGGCCCGGTACTTTTTGCTGAACCGGCAAAGAACGTCGGTGGAGACTCGGTTCGTCTGACACATTTCGAACGTGATCGACAAACAAGGAACCGCGAACGAACTCCTGAGCCGCCCGGCGTCGACGATGTCGGTCGACACCCCAGTCCACCAGGTCGCCACCCGGTTCGTGCAGACGTACAGCCTGACCCGAGTCGACCCTGAATTCGACGAATTGTTCGCCGAGACCGTCGAGGTATGGCACAGCTTCGACCACGAGACACTGTCGCTGCCCGGTGTCGAGTTGGCGAAAGCGATGGTGCGGATGCTCCGCGCGACCGCTGAAATGGTAGGTGGCCACCGCGACCGGATCTGGTCCCTCACCGTCGGCCACGACGGTTTCGCGCTGGCCGCGACCGCCTCGGGCGAACTGGAGGACGGCACCGCGCTGCGGATCTCGCGGTGTCTGCTGGTGACCGTGCACGACGCCCGGATCACCCGCATCGACGAGTTCGGCGATCAGCGCCAGCGTGCGCCACTCGACGAGGCCCTGCGTGCGGCCGGCAGATTCCGCACCTAGACCAGCACACCGAACAAGCCCGGAGGCTGGGCCTGGGGTCAGTCGAAATGCACCGTGCCCATCAAATACACGAAGAACACTGCAAGCGCCGTGACAAAGAGGTTGATCGCAAGACTGATGCTCGCGATCATGAGGGCAGCATAGGCAGGTCCGGACCCGCGGTCTGTGCGCTGGGAGCGCCGCATCCCTCCCTTGCTGAGCAAAAACGCCGAGCTACTGAGAATCACGGGAAATGTGACAGCGAATAGCGCATCACCGAGACCGGAATCCACGAACGGACTCGGGACTAGGTAGAGAGTCCAGGGCAGCGTGACCGCCGGGCAGGCGAGGACCAAGGCGGCATACGTCATCCAGTTGAAGCGGTGCGATGGTTGCACCGACGGATGGCGTTGCGGCACAGGTTCTTTCATCGGCCAATGACAACAGCACGCCGGCGCGCTGTACACCCCGGAGTTCCAGGGGCCCAGGACCTGCTCAATCGGTCCGGTCGTCCAACGGAAGTCCTCGACTGTGCGGTTCGGTCAGCACCGTCGGAGGTGCAGGTCGCGGGCGTGGTCGCTGCTGTGTGGAACCGGTCTGAGCGGTCAAAGATCGGGCACAGGCGGTAAATTTCACCGGGACGGCTCGGTTTGTGACCGCTCAGGCCCGATGACCGGACTTCAGCTGCAGAAGCAGTACGGCACGCTCGCCAGGGTGTTGATCAGAGCGTTTCGCGCTCTAGGTGGCCCCGCCCCCTCGCGTGTAGTGTCTAACGCAACGCCCTGCGCACGATGCCACAAACTCGCGACGTATCGTCGCCCGCAATGCGCAGCTCTCGCCACTAGAGGCCGGTAACCGCTCATTCAGCGAGCCATTCATACAGTCAGCGGCACGGTCGCCGCAGTCCACCGACCTCGCAGACAAGCCATTGCGCGTCCGGCCATCCACCGCCAGGAAAACACCGGCCGACCACAGGCCGACGACACCAGGTGTCGATCACACGCCCGTCGCATCGAAAATCCACCCTCCGGCCGTGGTGAACGCAGTACCGACTATCCGAAACCGCCAGTACGGCAAGCCGATCCGAACCGAAAGAATTGAGCCAGCGATGACATGGTCGATACCACGAATCACCACGGGCGCGGAACGCCGTCTGCTCGAGTACATGCTCGACCGCAACCGGGCCGAACTGATCAACACGGTGCGCGTGCTGTCCGAACACGATGCCCGCCGCCGCCTCGTCGCGTCGCTGACTACACCAATCGGATTACTCAAGCACGCCGCGGTCGCTGAACGAATCTGGTTCCATCACGTCCTGGGCGGCATACCTGAGAGCCAATGCGACGGTGGCACGACGCCGGGCGACGCTAGTTTCGTTGTCGATGACAACGAGACCCTGGCCGAGGTGATCGCCGAATTCGAGAGCGCCAGTGAACGTTCCCGCGCGATCGCCGCCCGATTCGACCTCGATGACATCAAGACGCACCCCCGTGTCGGGGATGTCAGCCTCCGCTTCGTCTATCTGCTTGCGATCGAGGACTTCGCACGTCATGCCGGCCACGGCGACATCCTCGGCGAGCAGATCAACCACCCTGTCCCACCGAGCATCGACGGTCCAGAACGCTGATAGCCGAGATCACCACCCGGCACACACGGACCAAACTCCGCTCGCAGTTCACAACGCGCCGTAATTGCCGCGACCTCCGCATTCGCGAACGTCTTTCTACGCCGCTGAGCGCGCGTTGGTCGGCCGTCCAAATCTATTGGTCGACACGGCTTCCCAACACGCACTCAGTGGTCGCGTTGTGCGTGGTCCGAAACGGTCAAGGGGTCCTGAGGGGCGTGGAAGTTATTGCTGGCTAAGCAACCTCAGGCTCGCAGGGGCCGAGTAGGTCCCATCGGTTGCCTGAGATGTCGAGGAAGACGGCGACCTGCCCGTAGGGCTCGGTGCGCGGCTCGGTCACGAACGACACCCCAGCATTGACCATCCGGTGATACGCCGCTGCGAAGTCGGTGACCCGGAGGAAGAATCCGACCCGGCCCGCGGCCTGCTCTCCGATAGCGCGGTGCTGCTTGTCCCCGTCCGCCTGTGCGAGCAGGATTCCGGTGGTGGCGGCGGGTGGGCGAACGACTACCCATCGTTTGGTGCGGCCATCGTTGGTCAGCGAGGGAGAGTCTTCGATGAGATCGAAACCGAGTGTCTCGACGAAGAACTTGATGGCCGAGTCGTACTCCTCGACGATGATCGCAATCAGTTCCAGATGCACTCAGCGAGCCTAGGCGCGGCTGCGCGTGTTGCTGAGGCCGGCCAACGGGTCCGGCAGTGCCCGGTCGAACCTCCGTCGGGCGTGGGCGCCGCAGGTTTCGGATCCGAGCAGAGGATGATGGGCAATCGTGCCCACTGATCCGAACGTCACCGATATCAAGCCACGCAGCCGCGACGTCACCGACGGCCTCGAGAAAACCGCCGCTCGCGGGATGCTGCGCGCGGTCGGGATGGGGGACGACGACTGGGAGAAGCCGCAGATCGGGGTGGCTTCGTCGTGGAACGAGATCACGCCCTGCAATCTCTCGCTCGACCGGCTCGCCAGGGCCTCGAAGGACGGGGTGTTCGCCGGTGGTGGGTTCCCGATGCAGTTCGGCACCATCTCGGTGTCCGACGGCATCTCGATGGGCCACGAGGGGATGCACTTCTCGCTGGTGTCGCGCGAGGTGATCGCGGACAGTGTCGAGACGGTGATGCAGGCCGAGCGGCTCGACGGTTCGGTGCTGCTCGCGGGCTGTGACAAGTCGCTGCCCGGCATGCTGATGGCGGCCGCTCGGCTGAACCTGGCGAGTGTGTTCCTGTACGCCGGTTCGATCCTGCCGGGCATCGCGAAGATGTCCGACGGCAGCGAGCGCGAGGTGACGATCATCGACGCGTTCGAGGCGGTCGGCGCGTGCTCGCGCGGGCTGATGAGCCGCGAGGACGTGGACGCCATCGAGCGGGCCATCTGTCCCGGCGAGGGCGCCTGCGGCGGCATGTACACCGCGAACACCATGGCCAGTGCGGCCGAGGCGATGGGCATGTCGCTGCCGGGCAGCGCGGCACCGCCCGCGACCGATCGCCGCCGCGACGGTTACGCCAGGCACAGCGGCGAGGCGGTGGTGGAACTGCTGCGGCGCGGGATCACGACCTCCGACATCCTGACCAAGGAAGCCTTCGAGAACGCCATCGCCGTGGTGATGGCCTTCGGCGGCTCCACCAACGCGGTCCTGCACCTGCTCGCCATCGCGCACGAGGCGAACGTCGACCTGAAGCTGGCCGATTTCGCGCGGATCGGCCGCAAGGTGCCGCACCTCGCCGACGTGAAACCCTTTGGGCAGCACGTGATGACGGACGTCGACCGGGTCGGCGGCGTACCCGTGATGATGAAGGCGTTGCTCGATGCCGGTCTGCTGCACGGGGATTGCCTCACCGTGACGGGCCGGACGGTCGCGGAGAACCTGGCCGCGATCGCGCCGCCGGACCCGGACGGCAAGGTGGTGCGGGCGATGACCTCGCCGATCCATCCGACCGGCGGCATCACCATCCTGGAGGGCACCCTCGCGCCCGGCGGCGCGGTGGTCAAGTCGGCGGGCTTCGACTCCGACGTATTCACCGGCACGGCAAGGGTTTTCGACCGCGAGCGGGCGGCGATGGACGCGCTGGAAGACGGCACCATCTCGGCGGGCGACGTGGTGGTCATCCGCTACGAAGGCCCCAAGGGCGGTCCCGGCATGCGCGAGATGCTCGCGATCACCGCCGCCATCAAGGGTGCCGGACTTGGCAAGGACGTCCTGCTGCTCACCGACGGACGATTCTCCGGCGGCACCACCGGATTGTGCGTCGGGCACGTCGCGCCGGAAGCCGTCGACGGCGGACCGATCGCGTTCGTGCGCGACGGCGACCAGATCCGCCTCGATGTCGGCAAGGGCACCCTCGACCTGCTGATCGATGCCGCAGAGCTCGCGCGTCGCGCCGAGGGCTGGGAACCGTTGCCGCCCCGCTACACCCGTGGCGTGCTCGCCAAGTATTCGAAGTTGGTCGGGTCGGCGTCCTACGGTGCCGTCTGCGGCTGAGGTCGGGTCGGCGGGTGCGCGAGACGCGCACCCGCCGCGGGCGCAAATGGCCTTGTCAGGGATGCCGATTTCCAGCAGAGTCGACGAGATGGATGAGACCACAACAGATTCGACTCCTGTGCGTAGCGCGCGCGACATCGCCGACGCCTATGTCGACGCGCTCACCGAGCTCGATCCGCTGATCGCGGTGATGCTCGGGCGCAACCCCGACGATGACCGACTTCCCGACCTGTCCCCGGCCGGACTCGAAGCACATGCCGCCTGTGCCCGTGCCACACTTGCCGAGCTCGACGCCGCGACGCCCGCCGATGGCTTCCCGGACGCGGCCGACCGCCGCTGCGCCACACTGCTGCGCGAGCGTCTCACCGCCGAACTGGCGGTGCACGACGCAGGCGAACATTTCCGCGCGCTTCGCAACATCAACTCGCCGGTGCATGGCGTCCGTGACCTGTTCACCCTGCTACCCACCGACACCGAGGCGCAGTGGCAGGCCATCGGCCGCCGACTGAACCGGGTGCCGGTCGCGCTGGACCAGTACCGGTCCACGCTGGCCGTTGGCATCGACCGTGGTCTGTTGGCCGGGCCTCTGCAAGTGAGTGCCGTGGCACAGCAACTCGACGAGTGGGTCGCGGGCGACAATCCGGGCGGCTGGTTCGGCGATTTCGTTGCCGTCGGCCCGGAATCGCTGCGCCCCGAACTGGATTCGGCCGCCGTCGCCGCAACGGCCGCCGTGGCGGAACTACGCGACTGGCTGCGAGATGTCTACGGCCCGAAGGCAATCGACGTTCCCGACACGGTGGGTCGAGAGCGCTACCAGCGTTTCGCCCGCTATTGGAGCGGTGCCGAACTCGACCTCGACGAGGCGTACAACTGGGCGTGGGAGCAGTTGCGCGAGGTCGACGCCCAGATGCGCGCCGAAGCAGACAAGGTGCGGCCAGGCGCGACGCCGATCGAGGCCATGCGGTGGCTGGAACAAGACGGCCCGGCACTCGACGACGCGGACAGCGCCCGCCGCTACCTACAGAACCTGATGGACCGAGCCATCAAAGATCTGCAGGGCACCCATTTCGATCTCGCCGAGCCGCTGCTGAAGGTCGAGTCGATGATCGCACCGCCGGGGAGCGCGGCCGCCCCCTACTACACCGAGCCCTCGCTGGACTTCACCCGACCGGGCCGCACCTGGCTGCCCATCCTCGACCCGAACCGAATTCCGGTGTGGAGCTTGGTTTCCACCTGGTATCACGAGGGCGTCCCCGGCCATCACCTCCAGATCGCCCAGTGGATCCACCTCGCCGACCAACTATCCGTCTATCAGGTCACCCTCGGCGGCGTGAGCGCCAACCTGGAGGGCTGGGCGCTGTACGCCGAGCGGCTGATGGACGAACTCGGCTACCTCACCGATCCCGGCCACCGCCTCGGCTACCTCAACGCCCAAATTCTGCGGGTACTCCGGGTGATCCTCGACATCGGCCTGCACGTCGGCCTCGACTATCCACCCGATTCCCCGTACCGGCCCGGCGAGCCCATGCGGCCGGACAACGCCCGCGAATTCTTCGCCAGCTACTGCGGATTACCGCCGGAACACCTCGACAGCGAGCTCATCCGCTACCTCGGCTGGCCGGGCCAGGCGATCGGCTACAAGCTCGGCGAACGTGCCTGGCTGCGTGGCCGGGCCGCCGCGGCCGCGGCACACGGCGAAGCGTTCGACCTGAAGGCCTGGCACATGGCCGCCCTGTCGCAAGGCTCACTCGGCCTCGACGACCTTGTCGCCGAACTCTCCGCGCTCTGAGAGTCGGCTCGGCTCGGCGTATTGCTTTGCCGCGCGGAGCAATTCGTCCAACTCGGTGACGAGATAGCCGGCGATGACGTCGATGTCGGGGACCAGTTCGCGGCAACCGAGCAGGCCGAAGTGCAGGCGGCCGCCGGAGCTGCTGACGGTGATGTTCAAGCCTTGGCCGTCCATCACGACCGAAAGGGGGTAATTGGCAACCATTTTCGCGCCGCCGAGGTAGACGTCGACGTTCGGGCCCGGCACATTGGAGATCACCAGATTGAACGGCGGGATCCGATGTGGCAGGCCCATCGCGAAGGCGACGCGGGCCGCGCGGGCCACCAGCGCGGGCGGCGCGAAGTCGGTGACGTTCTCGATGAGTCCCGGCGGGATCGCCGCCTGCTGTGCCTTGGCGATCTTGGTGGCCCGGTGCACGGCGGTGAGGCGCGCTACGGGATCGTCGAGATGGGTCGGCAGGGATGCCAGCATCGCCGAAACCTTGTTGCCCAGCTTGGATCTACTGCCCTCGTCGCGCACCGAGACCGGGATCATCGAGACGAGCGGGACGGCGGGCAACGCGTCGTGATCGATCAGCCACTGCCGCAACGCTCCCGCGGACATGGCCATCACGACGTCGTTGACCGACATCCCGAAGACGTTCTTGACCGCCTTCGCCTCGTCGAGATCGACACTGCGGAAGGCGAACCGGCGGTGCGGGGTGATCTCGCGGTTGAACGGTGTCTTCGGCGCGAGCCCGACCGCGCTGGCGATCACGTCGCCGTCGTCGTGTTCGCGGCCGAGTATCGCGCCGACATAGGGCGTCAGGTAGCTGCCGACGAGTGGCAGCGAACGCCCGAGGTCGCCGGCGATCCGTGCGGCCTGTAATGGCCTGCTCGCCAGGGACACTGCCGCGCGGGTGAGCATCGTGCGCCTGCTCGGCTTCGGCTCCGCGGGGAAAGTCGATGGGAGAGTTAGTAGTCGGCCCTCCGGCGTCAGGTCGAGCAGGATCGTCATCAGTTCCGCCCCGGAGACGCCGTCGATCGCCGCGTGATGCATCTTCGTATAGACCGCGAGTCGCCCACCGGCGAGCCCGGAGATCAGATACGCCTCCCAGAGCGGCCTGCGCCGATCGAGCGGCCGCGCGTGCAGCCTGCTGACCTGCTCGGTCAGTTGCGCGTCCGAACCCGGTGTGGGCAGCGAGATCTCACGGACGTGATATTCGATGTCGAAGTTCTCGTCATCGATCCAATAGGGCTGGTCGAGTCCGAGCGGGACGTACGTCAATCGCTGATGCAGCAGCGGGATCAGTGGCACTCGCTCGCCGACCAGCGTTGTCAGTGCAGCAAGGTCGAGCACAGTCGGTGATTCGCTCGGGTCGAGCACGCACAATCCGCCGACATGCCCGGTGGAGTTGTGGGTTTCGAGCGACAAGAACGCGGCGTCGAGGCCGGAGAGCTGCTTCATCGTTGATCCTCTGTTGCTCCTGAGGATCTGAGCATCGCACCTTCGGTTCGTCCAGTCTCCGAAACGAACTCGTCAGCGGGCAATCCGTTCGTCGAGGGGGATGCGTTCGGCGTCCGGCGCCGCGGTTTTCTGCGGGCGAGTCGGGGCGAACCAGGTCAGATAGAACAGGATCGCCAGGGCGGCGAGCAGGCCGAGGAGGCCGAGCCCGGACACGAAGGGGTGGTCGGCCATCGTCGGAGCGAGGTAGCGGACGGACAGGAGGGTCGTCGCGAAGGTGACGATGCCCAGGGCGACCACGCGGATGCGGTAGTGATCCCAGCCCCGGTCCGGGTCGCGCAGTGCGGATTCCACGGTCAGGCACAGCGCGGCACCCGCGACCAGGTCGACGCCGTAGTGCGCGCCGAGACCGAGCGTCGCGATGAGGGTGCAGACCAGCCAGAACGCGCCACCGATGCGCAGCCACAGCGGCCCGCGGCGGGAGTGGATGAACAGCGACAGCGCCCAGGCCGTGTGCAGCGACGGCATGCAGTTGCGCGGGGTGATGCCGTCGAAGGGCATCGGTTCGACGGAGAACGGCAGCGGCGGAACGATACTCGGCCAGACGTCGGCGAGTTCCATGCCGTGTCCCTGCGGTCCGAAGGCGAGAATCGGGCCGACCACCGGGAAGACCACGTAGAAGAGCGGGCCGATCAGGCCGAGCGTCAGGAAGGTGCGCACCAGGTGGTGCCGGGGCCAGCGGCCGCTGGTCACGCCGCGCAACTGCCAGACGGCGACGACGATCGCCGCGACCGGGAGCTCGAAATACACCCAGCGCACCAGGCCGAACGGCACCGGCCCCGCCACGTCGAGCAGATGTCCGATGAACCAGGACGGATTGCCTAGCGCGTGGTCGGCGAGCTCGGCGTACGGATCGAGAACCGTCGGGCAGGCCCACGCGGTCACGTCCAGCCAGATCTCGCCGATCTTCGTCGCGAGGATCAGCAGTGCACCGAATGCGATGGCGCGCAGCGCGGTTCGGCGTCGCTCGCCGGACCAACGCCAAGCGGCGATCACCGCGAGCGCGGTCAGCACGATGGTCGGACCGTTGCCGACGGTGAACAGCCTGCCCTCGACCGCCCGGATCACCACGAAGATCAGGTCGATGGCGATCGCCGCCGCCAGCGCGGTCACCCGGACGCGGGTGGTGACGCCGACCAGCGCGAGCAGGAAGCCCGCCCACGAGGTGGTCGCCGACTTCGGCCTGCCGACATAGTCGCGGAACAGGCTCGTCAGCGGGCCGAGTGCGTGAATGTGCGCGGCCATGAGTTCACCGGCCACCAGCACGAGCACCGCGGCGGCGATACCGCACCAGACCATCGACGGTCGAACGCGACGTTCCTGGAGCCGCGCAGCACCCGTTTGCTCTGCGGGTGGAGGCTGGCTACCCGGTTCGTCGTGAATAAGCATTCGGACATCGTAAACACGATGTGAACATGACCATGCGACGTGGTGAACACGGGCCGCTCACGCGAGGGGCGGAGCCTACCGTGTCATAGCACCAGGACCAGTGCCGAGACGATGCCGAGGGTCGCCGTCGCGGCCGCGCCGACCGAGTTGATGATCACTACCCCGGCGGTGACGAGCGCGCAGAGTAGCGACTCGAGCCATGCTGTGTCCCGCTCCGAACGCGGCCCCTGGGCGCGATGCGTCGTTCTCGCAGTCATGGCCCCCGAGCTACCCCGCGAATTCGCGCTCAAACAGGGCAACGGCAGGGCGCACCGTGGCGCGCCCTGCCGTTGCCGGAATTGTCAGGCTTTGTCTTGGGCCGAGGAGCGGGCGGGATTCGCCTGCTTCGCGGCCTTGGGATCGAGCTCGTCCTTCTTGGCCTGCACGCCCGCCTCGATGCGGTCGCCGAGTCCCTTGTCGACGTTGCGCCAGTACTCGAACGCGCGGCCCAGTACCGGCGGTGTGACGCCGTTGAGCAGATGCCCGACGATGTTGTCCACCAATCGATCCCGGGCCGCGTCGTCGAGCACCTCGCGGACCATGGTGCCCGCCTGGCCCCAGTCGTCGTCGTCCTTGCGCAATGTGTAAGCGGTGCGGACCATTTCGCCGTCGGTATGCCAGCCGACGACCGGGCCGGAGACGGTGGCGTCGGCGTGCGGGCCGCCCTTCGAATTCGGCACGTACACCGGATCGCCCGGGTTGTGGTGGCGCATCGCGCCATCCTTCGAATACGACCGCACCGTCGTCGCATGGGCCGAATTGACCGGCAGCTCTTTGTAATTGACGCCGATCCGGTAGCGATGCGCGTCCGGGTAGGAGAACCACCGGCCGAGCAACATCTTGTCCGGACTCGGGCCGGTGCCCGGCACCGAGCTGCTCGGTTCGAACGCGGCCTGTTCGATCTCGGTGTGATAGTCGGCCGGATTCCGATTCAAGGTCATCTTGCCGACCTCGATGAGCGGATAGTCGCCGTGCGGCCAGACCTTGGTGAGGTCAAAGGGGTTGTACCGGTAGGTCTTCGCGTCCTCGAACGGCATGATCTGCATGTGCAGCGTCCAGCTCGGGAAGTCGCCGCCGTCGATCGCCTCCCACAGGTCGCGGGTGTGGTAATCGGTGTCCATCGAGGCCATCTGGTCGCCCTCGTCCTGAGTGAAGAACTCGACGCCCTGATCGCACTTGAAATGGTATTTGACCCAGAACCTTTCGCCCGCGGCGTTGTACCAGAGGTAGGTATGACTGGAGTAGCCGTTCATGTGCCGCCAGGTGCGCGGAATGCCGCGATCGCCCATCAACCAGGTGACCTGGTGCGCGGATTCCGGTGACAGCGTCCAGAAATCCCACTGCATATCGTGATCGCGCAGATTGTTGTCGGCGCGGCGCTTCTGCGAGCGGATGAAATCCTGGAACTTCATCGGATCCCGCACGAAGAACACCGGGGTGTTGTTGCCGACCATGTCGAAGTTGCCCTGTTCGGTATAGAACTTCAGGGCGAACCCGCGCGGATCCCGCCAGGTGTCCGGGCTGCCGCGCTCGCCCGCCACGGTGGAGAAGCGGGCGAGCACTTCGGTTTTCTTGCCGGGCTGGAAGACATCGGCCCTGGTGTAGGCGCTGACATCGTTGGTGACCTCGAAGGTGCCGAACGCGCCGCCGCCTTTGGCGTGCGGCTGCCGCTCGGGCACCCGTTCCCGGTTGAACGCCGCCATCTTCTCGATCAGGTATGCGTCATTGAGCAGAATCGGGCCGTCGGCGCCGACCGTCAGCGAATGTTCGTCACTGGGCACCGGGATTCCGGCGTCATCGGTGGTGTAGTTCGGATCAGACATGTCTCTCCTCTTCTACCAGCGGTAAGGAGCGCCCTGCGGCGAGCCGGTCGTGATGTCCCGACGACGGTCGAAGGCTGTTCGGTGTCCGTCTCGGTTCTCCCGATCGACTTCCCAGGTGCCTGAAGGTCAAACGTATCGCGAAGTGCTGGTTTCGTGTCCGAAATGCGCTCGCGCGGGCGGCTCAACGCGGACTCAGGCCCTGTTCGATGGCCTGTAGGGCGGCGGCCACCGCGTGCAACGCGAGTCCCTGACCCCAGGGTTGAATGCGGTCGTTTCGGATGACGCTGTAGCCGAAGGGGACGAGTTGCAGCACGGTTCCGGCGCTGACCCTGGTGAGGGTGCCGGTGGGGTCGACGTAGCCGAGTGCGCCTGCCACCGCGCGCCAGCCCGCGGGCGCGATCTCGGGCGGGCAGTCCGCGAGTACCGCTGCGGCGCGCAGCATGGCTGCGCCGAGGCCTGCGGCGGCCGATGGTTCGAGGATGCCTGCGTTTTCGGGTTGTTCGTCGACGAGCACGCTCCAGACGCCGTGTTCGGGTTGCCGTGCCGCCAGGGCGGACAGTTGCCGGGTCAGCAGGTCGATGATCCGGTTGAGCTGGTCGTTGTCGACGGAGACGTTGCCGCGTGCGGCCAGTTCGAGGAACTCGACCGCGCTGAGCGCGCACCAGGCGTTGCCGCGTCCCCAGTAGTTCCAGATTGTTTGTCCGCGGTGCGAACCGTGTGCGAAGAGTCCGGTGTCCGGGTGCTGCAGTATTTCGGCGTGGGCGATGAGCTGGTTGCCGAAGGCGGCGACCAGGTCGGGGTCGCGGCGGTATTCGCCGAGATGGCCGAGGAAGACTCCGGCCATGAATGTGGTGTCGGCCCAGACTCCGTCGGGCCAGTGTTCGAGTGCGCCGTTGGCCGCGCGGGTGGTCGAGGACGGTTCATGGAACCACTGTGCGAGTTGGTCCGCGGTGGCCGCGAGGTCGGGATGGTCGGTGGCGGCGATCAGGGCGGCGGTGCCGGGGGCGAGGTTGTTGACGTGGGTGACGCTGATGCCCGCCGAGTGTTGTCGGCGCAGCCAAGTGACGACCTCCGCCGGTATCGGGAGGTGTCTGGCCTGGGTGTAGCGGAGCATGCCGAGTAGGCAGACGCCTTCGCCCCAGAACCAGGACGGCAGGCCGGTCTGCCAGGTGCGGGTCATCAGGCGCTCGCCGGTCACGATCAAGGCGGCGAGGGACAGGTCGGTGATCGGTGGGAGCGGGGGAGCGGCGTGCTGTGCGGAGGTGAGATCGTCAGCCGACATGGTGGTCTTCCGGCGCGGTGGGTACGGCGCTCGGCGGTTCGATCCGGCGGCCTTGGGCGAGATCGAGGACGAGCCGGTGGCCGCGCCAGGTGGCCGTCAGCCGGTCGGCGCCGAAGGGAACGTGCACGGCCGGGTTGTCCAGGTGCGGTGGGTCGGTCGGTCGACCGTCGGCTGAATCGATTGCCGCACTGCCGTTTACGGTGAACGCGCCGGGCCACGACAAGGCGAGAGTGCGTCCGTCGCTGGTGTGCCACGACACCGAGTCGGGCGTGAAAACCGGTTCGGTGAGGGCGGATACGAAGTCGGCGAAGGTCGCATCGGTCGCCGCCCGGCCGACCGTCGCGACGTAGGCCAGGCCGTCACCCGCGGGTAGCCAGGTCTGGCCGCACTCGTCGCCCGTAGTGCGGGGACGGAAACCACCGGTGGTGGCGACCGCGACATAACCGTCGCCGACGCGACCGGCCAGCCAGGAACCGTGGGCCGCCCATTCGTCCATATGCGGTGTGGGGAACCACAAGTGCGTCGAACCGAACCAGTCGGGCTCCGGAATTCGGTGCAGCACTAGTACGGTGTCGCGGTGCTGGTGTGCCCTCGGCAAGATCCGTTGTCCCGCCCAGGCATTGGGGCGGGCCGACGACGAGGTGCTGTCCGCGGCGGGATGCGTCGCGAACACCTGCACCTCCGGGCCGAGTGTTGCGCCCCAGATGTGCTCCTGCAATCCGGGTAGTCCGGAGCGGTAGTCCTGAACGCTGGACAGCATCGCATCCGGTGTTCGCCATACCCGTAGATCGGATCGGTACGGTCGGTCCAGCAGATCGTGGTGCGGGCGGTACTTGCCGGAGTAGACCTGCCGACCATCCCATTCCTCGGGCAGGTCGGTGGCGACGGCTCGGATGAGCTCGGGCAGACGGTAGTGCGTCGCGGTCGCGAGCGCGGTGGCGGGCAGGACCGCTGTGTTCAATGAGCCTGCGCCCCATAGGGTCCACATGATCGGCGCGGTTTCCTCGAATCGCGACGATCGCAGCGTCGGTACGTAGGAGCGTCCGTGTGCTGCGCCGTGAATGCCGTGCCACGAGTTGCCTGCGAGGGTGAGCAGCGCCTTGTCCAGCAGGGCCTCGGCGAGCTGCCGCAGGGCATCGTTGTGGGCGAATTCGATCCAAGAGATCAGGGCGAGCGAATCGATAGCCAGATAGGCGTTGGAATCGAATTCGCTGAAACCACCCGCGATCTTGTGTCGCATCCACTCCTCGGCGAGGTGCTGCCCGTGGTCGGCGTGGACACAACCGGTCCAACCGGTGTTGGCGAATCGATCGTCTGGAAACAGTTCGCCGATAAGTGTTTCGGCCGTGTGCCAGACGAACTGGTGGTTCTCGGTGAAGTAGCACATGGCGTCCAGGCCGGGCTGGTCGATCCAGTACTTGAAGCCGAGCAGCGCGTCTCGAACCCGGTCGCGCTGTGCCGGTGACCATGCGTCGTCGCCGAGTCGCCGCCACAGGTGGACCAATCCGACCGCCTCGAAATCGGCACAGTCGGAGCGGGATTCGATCATCTGCAGTGCGGGCGCGAGATCGTCGTCGGGGAGCCTTGTGGTCGGGTCGACGGTATGCCTGGCGAGGGCGCGAGCCACGCCGGGGACGCCGTTTGCGACATGGTGCAGCAGCTCGCCCTGCCAGATTGCCGGGTCGCCAACGGGATGTGCGCGGTATACGGCAGGTACCCGTGCTGCGCGCAACTGGCGGACCACCGGCGCGGCCGGGTCGTCGACGCGGACGATCAGCACCGTCTCACCCGTGTGCAGCATGGAGGCCGTGGCGTCGGCTGTGTCGGTGAGCTCGCCCGGTAATGTAAAGCGAGCGGTCCCGTCTGTGAGTACTACTGGGGTCGCAGCGTTTCCGTCTGCCGAGACCAGGTATCGCCCACCCGCCGGACCTGTGAGCGTGACGGTGCCATCGGTACTCGCCCACGGAGTGAGTCCGACCGCGTCGAGCATGGATTCGGCCGCCGCCGAACGGGATTCGTCCGCACCGGGCACCGGGATCACGACGCGGACCGGCAGTCCCGACACCCGCAGGCAGGCGACGTGCCTGCATTCCCGGAACGCGACTTGCCAGGTGACGAGGTGCACAGCGGTCAGCCCGGAGCACAACCGCAACCGCAGCTGCATCCGGTGCGGCTCCATATAGGTGAATTCTGTTGTCAGCAAGGCCAATTCGCCGTCTACGAAGACGGCAATCGGACCCGTGCAGCCCACCTCGAACGTGCGATACTCGGCCTGGTCGACTTCGAACACCGTCGCGGCGACCGCCTGCCGATATTCCGGCGTGAAACAGAACTCGCTCCAGTCGAGCAGCCCGTCCGCGCCGGTGTACCTGCGCTCCCACTCGGCTTGCCGCGCATCACCGGGTGTCACCTGCCACGCAAACCGCCAGCTCTCCTGCACTGCGGGCAGCAGTGGATCGGTGGCAAGCGGATGGTGTTGGTAGAGAATCTGTTTCAACGGTGCCACGTCGGGACCGTTGGTGAGCATCCATCGGCCGTCTGGGCCCCACGGGCTGCCGTCCGGTTCGAGTACCTCGTGCAGATCCGTGCACGGTGTCGCGAAGGCCGCCGTGCTGAGCCAATCTCGCACATATCCGTTCCGGTCAAGGCTGTGCACTGTCCGGTCGCTCGTGGCGAACTCTGGGATGGCGTTGTTCATCGCACCGCTGCTCCTTGCGGGGGCGGCTCCCTTGCCACGGTCTTGCTTCGTACGGGATACTCCTCCGGCTTTCTCTGTGCGGGAAAGCACTTTCCGTCAGACGGGAAAGATGAGGTGGCGCCATGACCGACGTCCGTTACGCGACCAGCCCAGGGGAAATGGCAAGGCTCTCGCCGGAGGAACTGCGGGAACGATTTCTGGTCACGAATCTGTTTGCCACCGGCGAGGTTCGGTTCACGCTGTCCCAGCAGGACCGGCTGCTGATCGGCGGTGCCATGCCCGACGGTGCGGAGCTCGAGCTTACCCCGCCCGCGGAGCTGCGCGCCGAAAACCTTTGTGACCGACGCGAACTCGGCATTGTGTGTCTGGACGGAACAGGTTCCGTGCACGCCGATGAGCAGACCCATTCGGTGTCTGCCGAGGACATCGTCTACGTCGGTCAGGGCACCCGGCGCGTGACGGTGGCGGGCGACGCGGTCTTCTACATCGTCTCCGCCCCAGCGCATCTGGCGCACCCCACGACCTTGATCACCCGCGAATCCGCCGACAGCGTGCGGATCGGCGAGGCGCACAAGGCAAGTGAGCGGACGCTCCGCAAATACGTGCACGAGGACGGCGCTCATTCCTGCGAACTGGCCCTTGGTATCACGACACTCGAGCCGGGCAGCGTATGGAACACCATGCCCTGCCACACCCACGACCGGCGCACCGAAATCTATCTGTACTTCGGCCTCGACCCGGCCGAACGCGTCGTGCACCTGTGCGGCGAACCCACCCGCACCCGCAGCATCATCGTCGCCGACCGGCAGGCGGTGATCAGCCCGCCGTGGTCGGTGCACACCGGCGCGGGCACCGCGCCCTACCGGTTCGTCTGGTCGACCGCAGGCGAGAACCTCGCCTACAACGATATGGATCTGGTTGCGACGGAGTCGCTTTCGTGACCGACCCGTTCCGTTTGGACGGACAGCGCGCGCTCGTCACCGGCGCGCGCACCGGCATCGGCCGGGCCGCCGCGCTCGCGTTGGCCACTGCCGGCGCCGACCTCGTGCTGTGGGGTCGCGACCGAGACGGCTTGGCAACCGTGGCCGCCGAGATCGAGGCGCTGGGTCGCGAATGTGTCACCGTTGGAGCCGACCTCGCCGATCCGGCGGCGGTCGAGGCCGTCGCGACTTCCGTTGCCGCCGAACACCGTATCGATCTGCTGGTGAACAACGCGGGCATCATCAGCCGCGGCCCGGCGACCACGGTGTCGCTCGCCGACTGGCGACGGGTGCTCGACGTGAATCTCGATGCCGCGTTCCTGCTGGCCCGCTGCCTCGGGGCGCCGATGCTCGAACGCGGCGCGGGACGGATCGTGAATATCGCGTCGCTGCTGTCCTTTCAGGCCGGTGTCAATGTCGGCTCATATGCCGCAAGCAAACACGCGGTCGTGGGACTGACGAAAGCCCTGTCCACCGAATGGGCGGGGCTCGGCGTTGGCGTCAACGCGGTCGCCCCCGGCTACGTCGCCACCGCCAACACCGCGGCACTGCGCGCCGACGCGGCCCGCAATCACGCCATCACCGAACGCATTCCGATCGGCCGCTGGGCCGAGCCCGCGGACATCACCGGCGCCATCGTCTTCCTCTGCTCGCCCGCCGCGGCCTACGTGCACGGCCACGTTCTGGTGGTCGACGGGGGATGGCTGGCCCGGTGAACCCCGACTCCTCGCCGAGTGCGGTCGCCAAGGTGGTGCTCGTGCTCGAGGCGCTGCCGAGCTGCCGGGGAGTCACCGAAATCAGCAGGAGCACCGGGCTTTCCACCTCGACGGTGCATCGGATCCTGCAGGAGCTGGCCGCCGTCGGCTGGGTCCGCATCGACCCGGACCACCGCTATCTGCCCGGCGTGCGCCTGCTGTCGCTGGCCGGACAGACCGCAGGCATCACGCACCTGGTGCGGCCCATCCTGCAGCGGCTCTGCGCGGCCACCGGGCACACCGTGCACTTCGCGTTGCGTTCCGGCGACGAGGCCATCTATGTCGACAAGCTGGAGGGCGACCGCGCGTACGCGATGCGCTCGCGGGTCGGTTTGTCGATCCCGTTGCACTGCACCGCAATCGGCAAGGCGGTGCTGGCAGGACTGTCCCGCGCGGAGTTACGAGAGTTGCTCACCCGGATCCCGCTCACCGCCATGACACCGCGCACGATCACCGACCCCGACCTGCTGATCGCGCATGTCGGCGCGGTGGCTGCCCGCGGCTACGCCGTCGACGACGAGGAGAACGAGACGCAAACCCGATGCCTCGGCGCCGCGGTGCTCGATCACCACGGCGTGCCGATCGGCGGCATCAGCGTGTCGGCGCTGGCGTTCGATCTCGACCGCGCGAAGGTCCGAACCTGCGCGCCATTGCTCATCGCCGCCGCCCATGATGCCTCGCACGCACTCGGGCTACCCAATGCCGCCCACCCGCTGCCCGGCCCGGCAGACCGCAGACGCCGCCCAGGCGACACCGCCAAGCAGGTTCGAGACCGCTGACGCCCAACTGGGGACAACTGGGGATCGTCCTTCCCTGTGGTCCCCGCCGTCCGCGCATGGCTATCCTGACCTGGTTCAAGGCTTGATGATCAAGGTGGGTAGATATGCGGAGTAGGGACATTGAGCTGGCGGCTCGATGGTGGCAGTGGGCCTCGGCGATTCCCACCGCCACGAATCCGGTCAGCGACGAAACCGGAAAGTTCGCGGACGTCGACCAGTCCGCGGATGTCTGGTTCCTCGCCGGCACGTTCGGCGGCAAGGTGAGCCGGAAATGCTCCGTGCCGTATGGTCGCCCGATCTTCTTCCCCGCCTTCAATTACCTGCAGCGCGCGTCGCTGTTCGGCAGGCGCGTTCCGGTGGTGCCGACGGCGAGCGGTCACGCGGAACTCAACGGCGTCTCCCTGCCGCTGCGCGAAGTCGCCAACCGCAGCCCGTTCCTCATCGATGCGCATCCCGATGGACCGTTCGGCCCACCCGGCCGCTACCGGGCGAATGCCTGGGGCCTGTGGTGCAGCCTGGACGAGCTCAGCCGCGGCGACTACATCCTCACCCTCGGCGGCGAGTACGAGCCGGGCGGGTTCTGGACCGAGGTCACCTACGACCTCGAAGTTGTGTGAGGTAGTCGCAGGTTTCGTACCGCGCCCGGGGGTATCCGAGGCGTAGGAGGTGCGACATGCGAGCAAACCGAGACGACCCGTCGAAGACGGCGAACGAAGACGGGTCGGACATCGATCGGCGCCGCATCACCCTCGCCTCGGACGGTCCCGCGCTCATCGAAGGTCCGGTCGAGTTGGTGCGCCCGGACGGAACCGTGGTGTGCTCGGACCGTTTCCTCGTCGCGGTGTGTATGTGCCGGCGCAGCAAGAACTTTCCGTTCTGCGACACCAGCCATCGCAAGCGGTCGCGGCGGACGGACTGAGCTCAGCGCAATGAGCTGCGGCCCGCCCGCCAGCTGCCGAGCACGTGGTCGGTGAACCGATCCTCCAGCAGGTTCGTCACCTGGATGCCGAAGACCACGGACTCGGTGAGTGCGGGTTCGCGCGCGAGCAAACCCGCGATGACGTCGTGCCGCATCACCTGTTCGTGCACGGCGTCGGCCTCCACGTGTTCGGTGTAGAACAGTCGGCATTGCGCTGGTGCATCGAACTTGTCGAGTGCGGCGCCCATTCGGCGGGCAGCGGGCGAGGAGGTGATCTCGGCGGTGGCGAGCTGGCCGACCAGTGCGCCGCGCAGGTCTCGGTGTAATCCGAAGAGCGACATCATGTTCACGAGGGCGAGCATCGGCGCAGGTACCACGTCGACATAGTGCAGGTAGCCGTCGTCCAGCCCGGCGGCGGTGAGTAGATCGGCATACAGGCGCGCATGCATTCGGTCGCCGCGACCGCCGCCGAACTCGTCGTATTCGACCGCGACCAGCGACGCTTTCTCCTGCCCGAACAGGCGTGGGATCACCCAGGCATGGGGATCGCCCTCTTTGTGGTGATAGATCGAGCGCTGTACGAAGTACTCGCGCAGCTGCCACCACTCGCCCTCGTCGTGCAGATACTGCGCGACATCGTTCGGTTCGATCGGCTCGACCAGCAGCTCCGCCAGCTCCTGCGTCACGTCGTCGCCACCCTTGACGTCGTTGCGCAATGCTTGGCGGAACAACCGCTCCATGTTTCCGCGCAGCCGAAGCAGTTCCGGGTCCCACTCCCACCCGGGATCGACGGCCTCGAAGCCGTGATAGTGCAGTTCGTAGCAGGTGTGCAGCGCCAGTTGCAGGTCGTCACCGTACGGATCGGCCGCACCGATCTCCGGGAACCGGGTCTGTGCGGACGGTGCCGCCAGCAGGATTTCGATGACCGCTGCGGAGAGTTCGCCGCGCGGTTCGGGGAGCGCAATCGATCCGCTCGTCATCAGGCGTGGTGCTCGGAGGTCTGTCATCGATGGTCACGCTCCCTTCACGCCCCGCATACCCGCTGCCAGACGCACCAACCCGGTTGCGACGTTGCTCACCTGGCGGGATCGTGCCTGTTCAGACCCGTCGTACGGTGACGCCCTCGGCTTCGAGCGCGGCGATGTCGTCGGGCGTGGCGGACGCGTCGGTGACGACGGCGTGCAGCGCGGCGGCCGGGGCGGCGAAGGCGAGGGCGGTGCGGGAGAGTTTCGCGGCTTCCGCGACAGCGATGACTCGGCGGGATGAGGCGATCGCTGCGCGTTTGATGGCGGCGTCGTCGAGGTCGTAGGCGGTGAGTCCGTCGGTCGCGTTCAGTCCGCAGCAGCCGAGTACCGCGGTGTCGAAACGCAAGGCGGACAACGAGGCCAGGGTCAGTGGACCGGTCAACGCCAGCTCGCCAGGGCGTGGCTTGCCGCCGGGGACCAACAGGGTGAGCAGCGGTGCGCCGGTGAGTGCGTTCACCGCGTGCAGTGACAGGGGGAGCACGGTCAGGCGGCGGTGTTCGAGTGCGCGGGCCACCTCGAGGCAGGTGGTGCCGCTGTCGAGGACGACCGACTCGCCATCGGCGATCAGCCCGGCGACCTCGGCGGCGATGCGTCGCTTGATCTCCAGTCCCTCGTGGGCGCGCATGCCGAAGGGTGGTTCGTCGCCGCGCAGCAGCAGGGTGCGCGCGCCGCCGCGGTAGCGCTCCAGGACGCCCTGACCGGCCAGGGTCTCGAGGTCGCGCCGGATGGTCATCTCCGAGGCGCCGGTGCGTTCGGCTAGTTCCGCTACTCCGAGCTGGCCTGCTTCGCGCACGGCATCGGCGATCTGCTTCAGTCGGTCTACGCTCGCCACACCCGCAATAGAACATCTTTTGTGTTTGAAAGTCAATGTTTCGAACATCGAATCTGTCCGATATGTTCGGAAGCATGCACAGTTCGTTGCGGGCCGCTCGACTGGCCACGTTCGCCTATTTCGCGTTGAACGGCTTTCTGATCGGGATGTGGGTCGTGCATATCCCGGCCGTCGAGCGTCGGGTCGGGATCGGTCATCCGACGCTCGGCTGGCTGTTGTTGCTGCTCGGCGCGGGTGCGTTCGTCGGCATGCGGCTGGTGGGTCCGTTGTCCGATCGGTTCGGCGCGCGCCTCGTCGTTCCGGTCGGCGGGGCGCTGTGTGCGGCCGCGGTCGTGCTGCCCGGGTTGTCCGCGAGTGTCTGGACGCTCGGGGTTTCGCTGCTCGTGCTCGGCTTTGGGAACGGCTGCTTGGACGTTGCGATGAACGCGCACGCCGTCCAGGTCGAGCACGGTTATCAGCGGTCGGTCATGTCCGCATTCCACGCCACCTATTCGCTCGGCGGTGTCCTCGCGGCGCTGGTCGGTGCGCGCACGCTCAGTTGGGGTTGGAGCCCGGCGACCGCGCTCGGTATGGCGGCGCTGCTCGGTCTGGTCGTCGCGGCGCTGGGCGCGCCCGCGTTGCTGCGGCCCGAAAAACCGCATCCTGCTGAGGGTTTCGAGAAAGGGACGCGGCAGGCGACACCGCGACGCATCTGGTTGCTTGCCGGAATCGCGCTGCTGCTGATGCTGTGCGAAGGCGTCGCCAACGATTGGAGCGCGCTGCACCTGCGCGATGTGCTCACGGCACCGGCTGCCACCGCGGCCTTGGCCTATGGCGCTTTTGCCACCGCGATGACCGTCGGCCGGCTGGTCGCCGACCGGGTCGCGACCCGCTTCGGGCCGGTGGCCATCCTCCGCTACGGGGCGGGGGTGGGGGCGCTCGGCCTGACGATCGCCGCGCTGTCCCCGTGGGTTCCGCTTGCGCTGGTCGGCTGGACCGTGTTCGGCGCCGGACTGTCCGGATGTGTCCCGCAGCTGTTCAGTGCCGCGGGCCACACGGACCGAAATGCCGCGGGCGCCAACGTCGCTCGCGTCGCCGGGCTCGGCTACCTCGGTGTGCTCGCCGGGCCCGCGATCATCGGACCGCTGACCCACCTGGCTCCGCTGAACATCGTCCTCCTGCTGCCCGTGGCATTCTGTGTCGTCGCCGCGGGTGCAGCCAGCGTGCTACGCCCACAGTCTTCCTCGACTGCCACACCGGCCACGCAATCCGGCAGTGCCGACGGTCGTGGTGCGCTACGGTCGTGACCATCGCTGTTATCTGTAACTCGTGGTGACTCATTCCCGTTCGGCCACAACGATCATGCCGACCAGCCGCGTCGTCGCCACTGGATCACGAAGGGCTGATTTCCCATGGGCAGCAACGACATCGACGTGACCGGCAAACGGATCGTCATCACCGGCGCCACCAACGGCATCGGCAAGGAGATCGCGCGGGCGCTGGCTCGGCGCGGCGCGAACCTGACACTGGTGGCCCGCAACGACACCAAAGCGGCGGCGACCGCTGCGGAACTCGAATCAGAACCAGGCGCGCAGGGCCGCCCCGATATCGTCAACGGCGATCTGTCCGACCTCGCCTCGGTCCGGCGCGCGGGCGAGGAGATCCGTAATCGCTACGCCAGCATCGACGTGCTCATCAACAACGCGGGCATTCACGCGCTGTTCGCGCGCACGACCGTGGACGGCTTCGAATCCATGACGGCGACAAACCATCTCGGGCCGTTCCTGCTGACCAACCTGCTGCTGGATCAACTCATCGCCGCCGCACCGTCCCGAATCGTCATCACCGCCTCCGAGGCCCACCGCAACGGCGGCCGCCCCGACCTCGACCATCTCGGCGAGCCACGCAATTTCGGACCGATCGGCTCCTTTCGCGCCTACGGACAGTCCAAATTGATGAACATCCTGTTCACCCAGGAACTCGCCCGGCGACTCGACGGCACCGGCGTCACCGTGAACAGCTTCTGCCCGGGTGCCAACGCCACCGGCCTCATCAGCGACGACCGCCTCATCTCGGTCCCGTTGAAGGCGCTGGCGCGTACCCGGATTATCAGACGACCTGAGGTGGGCGCCCGCACCGGCATCGATCTGAGCACCGATCCGAAGCTGGAAACCACGACAGGCCAATTCATTACCTCGACGCCCGGCCTGCATCTGCTCCCTCCCGTTGCATCCCGTCGTGACACCGACTACCAGCACAGCCTGTGGCTCCGCAGTGCCGAACTGGTCGGCCTATAACGGACTTCGGTCAGGCGGCGAGCAACGCGCGGGCATTGCGCACCTCCGGTATTCCGATTGCCTTGGCGGCCAAGAGGAATGCCGTGACACCGATCAGCGTCCCCGCCGCGAGCGTGACGAGGTGTTCGACGCCCGGATCGGGCACCAGGTGGCGGGTGATGGCCATGATCGCCAGGCAGGCCCAGCCCGCGGTGGCGGTGGCCCAGATGACGCGCGTGAATGTCACTGCGACGTCGGAGAATCCGAGCAGGCCGTAGCGGCGGCGCAGCAGCGCGTATCCCATGATCGCGCCGACCACGTAGGACAGCGAGCTGGAGACGCTGAGCATCACCACGACGACATGGTCGGGAAAGACGTTGACGGAGAAGGCGACCACGGCGACCTTCGTGGCCACCATGGCGACGTTGATGATGGTCGGCGTGCGAGTGTTGTTGTTCGCGTAGAAGACTCGCATCTGCAGCATCACCAGCGCGAACGGCGCCAAGCCGAACGCGGACGATGCGATCGCCGTGCCGATCAATCCGGCCGCGTGCGCGTCCACGCGACCGGTGAATACGACGGCGGCCAGCACCGGGCCGAGCAGGCCCATGGCCATGGTCATCGGTACCAGCGCGACGGTGAGATAGCGTGCGCCGCGCCCGAGATCGGCGATCACGGCGGCCTGATCGCCCGCCGCGGCCGACCGGGAGATGCGCGGCATCAGCACCGTCAGCAGCGAGGCGGCGAGGATGCCGTACGGAACTTGGAACAGCAGATCCGCATAGGTGTAGATGGATACTCCGTTGTGGGAGAACGCGACTCGCATCGTCACGGCGACACCCACCTGGCTGATCGCGGCGTAGGTCAGGATCCATCCGAGCACGGGCATACCCGCGCGCACCGGACGCCAGGTGTACGGGAACGGCCGAACCCGCCATTTCCACTGGAACCCATTGCGGCGCAACGCGAAAACGACCCACACGGCCTGCCCGACGATTCCTAGGGTGGTGCCGATCCCGATCGTGAGCACCTGCGCGGACGTCATCGAGGTAGGCGTCAGCGTGACCGGCCCGGGCAGCAGTACGAAGATCCCGCACGTCAGCAACACGATCACGTTGTTGACGACCGGTGCCCATGCGGCCGCGGCGAAGCTGTCGCGGACATTGAGCACGGCCGTCAGCAAGACGGTCACGCCGTAGAAAAAGATCTCTGGCAGTAGGAGATAGGCGAACAAGGTGGTGAGCTGCCGCTGATCGGAATCGCCCACGAAAACACGCACGATCAGCGGCGCGCAGAGCACGGTGACCACCGTGACCGCGCCGAGCCCGAGCACCGCGGCCACCATCACTCGTTGGGTGAACTCCCGAGAGTGCTTGCGCCCGTGCCTTCTTGCTCTAGTCAGCAGGGGCACAACGGCACTGGCGAACACGCTGCCGAGCAGCAACTCGTAGACCATGTTCGGCAAGTTGTTCGCCCCGGTGTAGGCGTCGCCGACCGCCGCGGTGCCGAGCAACGCCGCCAGCAGGATCGTGCGGGTGAACCCGGTCAATCGGCTCACCACACCGGCCAACGCGACGTGACCACCGGCCCGCGCGAGCGCACCGCCCGACGAACGCCGCCCACCCGGCTGCATCCCTTTCAGCTGGGGCGTTTCCCGGCTGGCCGCTGGCTGCCAGTTCGTCCCCAGTGGCAGCGGTTGCGTCGGTAAATTGCCGTAGTCCGTCATGGTCCCCTTGCTTGCGCTAGTCGATGGCAGCTCGGATGCCGTCCCCCTGGACAGGCCTTCGCCATGCTGCCAGAGGGCCTGAACACGCTGGTGTACAACGTGATTGGGCACGCTGTGGGTCGAGAGTGGGTGGAGCTCGGTGGGCCGCGCGAGTGTCGGTTAGCTCACATAGTTGGACATTTCGTAGGGATTGCCAGCGATCTGTGACATGGTGGTCCAGTGAGATCAAGCTTATCGACGTGATTCGTTTGGCTCATCTACAGAAAAGAAGAAGTAAAAGTAATGGCTCAAGGCAGTGTGAAGTGGTTCAACAGCGAAAAGGGCTTCGGCTTTATCGCTCAAGATGGTGGCGGCGCTGACGTGTTCGTTCACTACTCCGCCGTGTCCGGCTCGGGATTCAAGTCCCTTGAAGAAGGACAGCGCGTGGAGTTCGAGGTCGGACAGGGACAGAAGGGGCCGCAGGCCCAGGACGTCCGCGCTATCTGATCGACATAGCGTGAAAGAGCCCCGCACCCTTTGGGTGCGGGGCTCTTGCGTTGTCCGGGACCGTCAATTCCCTTGCGCGGCAGCGGAGATCGGCTGCCACCTACGCCACAGCTCGAGCCGGGACTCGTAGTCCCTGGTGGCCATCGCGAGCGGCGCCTCGCCGAGGAAGATCCGCAACGGCGGCTCATCCGCGTCGACCACGGCCAGAATCGCGTCGCGGGTAGCGGCCGGGTCACCGCTGCGTACTGCCGAACGCTGCGCGTTCCGCGCTTCCCTTGCCGAGTCGTACGCCGGATTCGGGGTGGCATGCTTCGACGACGGGCCGGCCCAATCGGTGCCGAACCCGCCGGGCTCGACCAGCGTCACGTGCACACCGAACGGCGCGACCTCCTGCGACAGCGACTGCGAGAACCCCTCCAGCGCCCACTTCGACGCGTGGTAAGCGCCCAGGTTCCGGAACGCGGAGATACCGCCGATGCTGGAGACCTGGATGATGTGGCCGCTGCCCTGCTCGCGCAGAATCGGCACCGCCGCCTGCGTCACCCACAGCGCGCCGAACACGTTGGTCTCGAATTGCGCCCGCAACTCTGCTTCGGTG
The DNA here is from genome assembly GCF_044459885.1 of Nocardia sp. NPDC050175. Classification (NCBI taxonomy): domain Bacteria; kingdom Bacillati; phylum Actinomycetota; class Actinomycetes; order Mycobacteriales; family Nocardiaceae; genus Nocardia; species Nocardia sp. NPDC050175. The sequence continues at coordinate 1,030,816 of NZ_JBITJI010000001.1, read as the reverse complement.
AGCTCCTCGATCATGCCGAACTGCCCGTAGCCCGCGTTGTTGATGACCACATCGAGCCGCCCGAACCGGTCGACCGTCTGCTGTACCGCGGCGAAATCGCCCGCCCGGTCGGTGACGTCGAGCCGGATCGGCTGAAAGGTGTTGGGGTACTTGGCGACCAGGTCGTCGAGCGTGCTCAGGTCGCGCGCCGTGCCTGCGACACTGTCGCCGCGCTCCAGCGCGGCCAGTGCCCATTCGCGGCCGAATCCTCGGGAAACACCGGTGATGAACCAAACTTTGCTCATGCCTTCGCCTCGCTGGCGCTCGGCTCCGGCATGCGCAAAGCGCGCTGGCACATGATTCGCTCTCTTCGTTCGCTCATGCAACAACCGTAGTCACCTGGAGTGCACTCCAAGCAAGCATTATGGTGCGAATTTCCCGCTGAGTGAAGCAGTCCACGCGATTCGCGTCCGCGCCGCGTGACGCGCCGGTATCGTCCCTGACCTGAGGCTAAGCCCCCTGCTCAGACCCGTTTTCTCCGTCGAGGAGGTCGCAATGCGGCGACGCATCTCACTCCACTCGCTGTGGCGCCACGTGCTGGGCGGCCTGATCCTGTGCGGCGCGTGCGTCGGCGGATCGGCCCGCTGCTACGTCGAGTGGGAGCGCGAAAACCCGGTCGACCGACCGTCGACGGACTGCTGGGACTGGTCCGTGCCGCACCAGTGGTACGACACGGCGCATCGCCACTGAGATCACCGCCGTCATGCGGCCGAGCCGCTCCGGTGGAAGAATCTTGTTGTCCCGGTGGCTGTCTCGCTGAGTACGCCAACACGCCGTTCGCCAGTGCGCAGAGTGCCGTGTCTCGGCGTCCACGCGCGGGGACGGTAGCGCGCGAGAGGAGTCTCCATGACCGACCCCGCCGACCTACCTGCCACCGCCTTACTGGCGGGCTACCGCGATCGGACGCTCACGCCGGTCGAGGTCATCGATGCGGTGCTGACGCGGATCGAGCAGTGGGAACCGCAGCTCAACGCCCTCTACATCCGCTACGCCGAGCAGGCCCGCGCCGAGGCGGTCGCGAGCACCGAGCGCTGGCGGCGCGGGGAACCGGCGGGCGCACTCGACGGCATCCCGCTCACTGTGAAGGAGAACATCGCCACGGCGGGTTGTCCGACGCCGCTCGGTAGCGCGGCCACGGATCTCGCGCCAGCGATAGCGAACAGTCCCACTGCCGACCGGATCCGCGAGGCGGCAGGCATCTTGGTCGGCAAGACCACGATGCCCGACTACGGAATGTCGTCCAGCGGTCTGTCGAGTTTCCATGGCATCACCCGCAATCCGTGGAATCTCGCCCGCAATCCGGGCGGCTCGAGCTCCGGCGCGGGCGCGGCGGCCGCGGCAGGCTATGGACCGATCCACTACGGCACCGATATCGGCGGGTCGATCCGGCTGCCCGCGAGCTGGTGCGGCGTGGTCGGCTTCAAGCCGAGCTTCGGGCGCATCCCTGTCGTTCCGCCATACCTCGGCCGCACCATCGGACCGCTGACCAGGACGGTGGCCGACGCGGCGCTCGCGACGGCGGCGGTGGCGATACCGGACCGCCGCGATCACACCGCCGCCCCGGAACTCCCCACCGATTGGGCGGCCGCGGCCAGGCCGCTCGCGCTCTCCGGCGTCCGGATCGGCCTGATGTCCGAGGCAGGCACCGGGTGGCCGGTGGAGCCGATGGTCAGCGCGGCGATCAGCGGGGTCGCCGAACTGCTGGAATCCTTGGGCGCCCAGGTCGAAAAGGTCGAGCCGATCATGACCGACGAAATGCTCGCCGGGCTGAACGATTTCTGGCGGGTCCGGCTGTGGTCCGACGTCCGATCGTTGCCCGAGGCGCGCAGCGAGCAGATCCTGCCGTACATCCACGAATGGATCGCCGGTGCCGAAAAATTGAGCGGTGCAGCGGTTTTCGACGGCTACTCGCAGTTCGACGCCATGTCCATCGCCGCCGACCGCAGGCTCGACACGGTCGACTTCCTCGTCTCGCCGACCTCCCCGGTCACGGCGTGGCCGATGGAACAGACCGCGCCGGACGGCGACCCGACGCTGCCGTTCCGGCACATCGGATTCACGGTCCCCTTCAACGCGGGCGGACATCCGGCGATCTCGATGAACTGCGGCCAGGCCGCCGACGGCACCGCGATCGGCGTCCAATTGATCGGCCGCCGATTCGACGATGTCCGGCTGCTGCAGCTGGCCGCAGCGTTCGAGGAGGCGCGACCGGAACAGGCACCCTGGCCGGTCGCGCCATAGCTCAACCGGTGACGCTCGGCTGACCGTTCTCGATGTGGCCACGGAAGTGGCGCTGGTAGGTCGTGTCGATGTCGACGGTCAGCGACAGGTCGTACCAGCCCTTGCCGTAGCTGAGCGCGTTCCAGGTGTCAGTGGTGGTTTTTCCCGGTGCGATCTTGTAGGTCCACGGGCCGTCGGTGCGGTAGCTGTTCGCTTTTACCGTGACGACGGCGGGTGCCGTGCCCTTGTTCGTCATCGACAGCTGCAGTTTGTTGTCGGTGGAATAGGAGGCGGTCACTTCGAGCGGGGACGTCGAGGTGCCCGTCATCCGCCAGAGGAAACGGTTCGGGCCGTGGATGGCGATGCCGTATTTCTTGTCGGGATAGCTCTGCACGTTCCAGGTATCGGAGACCGTGGCCCCCGATTTCACGTCGTAGCGCCACGGTCCATCGGTTCGCCCGTCGTTCCGGTACGCCGCCAATTGAATATCGGCGGAGCCGGTGTTCCGGAAGGTGGTGGTCAGCGCGCCACCGGCTGCCAGTGTTGCGTTCGCCACGGGGGCGTAGGGCAGGGGACGGGCGGGCCTGGTGCCCGCTTCCTGCTCCGGCGGGTGCTGGCTACCGGTGGCGGGCGGTGCGGGCCGGGGCAGTTTGCTCTGGGTCGCATCCGCTTGGGCCCGAAGGGCATTGGCGTCGGGCAGCGTCGGCACCGTGGTGTTGGCCTTGCCGAAATCGAAGCAGCCGGTCAGGTCACCGCAGATGGAGCGGCGCCAGGCGGAGATGTTGGGTTCGTTGACGCCGGTCCACTTCTCCAGGAAGCGGATCACCGAAGTGTGGTCGTGCACTTGCGAATTCACCCAGCCGCCGCGGCTCCACGGCGAGATCACCAGCATGGGCACCCGCGGGCCGAGGCCGATGGGCTGGCCGTTGACGTACTCGCCCGGCGTGCCAGGCGGTGCCATCGGCGGCGGCACATGGTCGAAGAAGCCGTCGTTCTCGTCGAAGTTGATCAGCAGGGCGGTCGAGTTCCACAGGTTCTGATTGCCCCACAACGCTTTCAGCACGGCCTGGGTGTAGGCGGCACCGTCGACCGGGCGGGCGGCCGGGTGCTCGGAGTAGCCGTAGGGGGCCACCACCCAGGAGACCTGGGGGAGGCGGTTACCGGCGCAGTCGGCGATGAAGTCGGCGAGGACGTGGTCGACCTTCTTGCCCTGCCCGGAGTCGGGCTTCCAGTTCCCGGCACCGAATACCTTTGCCCGTGAGGAGAGTTCGGTGTTCTTCGGATCGTGATAGGCGTCGAACAGCCACAGCGGGTTGTCGCCGTAGTCGCCGACGAAGGGGTGGCCGCCGTCGTCGCCCACCTCGTCGTTGGCGTAGACCTTCCAGCTGATCCCCTTGTCCAGCAAGCGTTCCGGGTAGGTGGTCCAGCGATAGACGGGCTTGTAGTCGGCCGGGTTGCTGATCGCCGGACCGCCGTATTGTCCTGCGGCATCGATGGTTCCGGTCCAGTGATAGAGCCGGTTGGGTGTGGTCGGACCGAGGACCGAACAGTAGTAGTGGTCGCAGACGGTGAACGCGTCGGCGAGGGCGCGATGGAACGGGATGTCGGCCTCGGTGAAATAGCCCATGGCCATCTCGCCTTTCGCCGCCGTCCAGCCGTCGCTCCAGCCGCCGCGCACCGCGCGATGCTGGTCGTCCCAGCCGTGCGGCAGATCGCCGAGGTCTTGGCCGTCGACCACCTTGGTGTCGACGTGGAAGGGCAGCAGGTAGCCGCCGTCGGATCGGCCCGGATCCGGCTGGTAGTAGACGTTGCGGCCGTCCGCCTTGACCACGGCGCTCGCGTCCGCGAGCCCGCGCACCCCGCGCATCGTGCCGAAATAGTGGTCGAACGAGCGGTTCTCCTGCATCAGGATCACCACATGTTCGACATCGCTCAAGGTGCCCTTGCGGCTCGGCGCCGCGAGGGATTCGGCCATGCCGGCGGGCAACAACTGCAGCCCACCACCCAATGCCGCCGCGCCGAGCGCCCCACCGATGAATCGTCGCCTTGGAAAACCAGAATCTACGTCGGGCACAGCATTCCTCTCGAGACGACATATAGCTGACGTGCAGAGTGAAAATGTTCGCTTGCTATAACCATCTGCGATGTTTTCGCTCGGAGGCAACTGGGCAATGAACATCCCGCAACTGGGAACCGAACTGGCGGGAGCCAGGCAGTACAGGTGATCGAATCGGTCCGCAGCGGTCGGGTCCGGCCCGGCCTATTCGGACAGAGTTGACGTCGAAGGGAGGCCCGATGATCTCGGCACTCAACCGGCTCGTCGACCTGGTCGAGCAGCACCTCACCGAGGAGCTCGACGTCAGCGGATTGGCAAAGGCGCTCGGCACCACCGAATACCACCTCCGGCGGATGTTCTCGTCGTTGGCCGGTATGCCGCTGTCGGAGTACGTGCGCAGACGACGGATGACCGTCGCCGCCGCGGACGTCGTGCGCAGCGCCGACGATCTGCTGAGCATCGCCGTCCGATACGGCTAAGGCTCGACCGAGGCGTTCGGGCGGGCGTTCCGGGCGGTGCACGGCGCCGGTCCCGGTGACGTCCGGCGCGACGGCGGCCCCCTTCGCACACAACCGCACGTCAGGTTTCGCCTGACTGTCGAAGGGAGCAAACCCATGGACACCCGCATCATCGAGCGACCCGCGTTCCGGCTCATCGGCCACGCGGCCCGGGTTCCACTCATCCACCAGGGCATCAATCCGCACATCCAGCAGCACATCACCGCGCTGCCGCAGGAGGAGCATCTGCGGCTGAAGGCGCTGGGAGATGTTGAACCCGAGGGCCTGCTGCAGGTCTGCGACGACCTCGATCCGGACGGCACCGAGGGCAGCGAATTGACCTATTTGCACGGAGTCGCCGTCTCCCGGGATACGCCCGTCGCCGACGACCTCGACGCCATCGAGGTACCGACCGGGACCTGGGCGGTCTTCCGCACCGCCGGGCCTTATCCGCAGTCGCTGCAGCAGGTGTGGGCCGCGACCGCGACCGAGTGGTTCCCGGCCAATCCGTGGCGGTCGCGGCCTGGTCCGGCAATTGTCACGGTGCTCGAACGCACGGACGACTTCAGTACCGCGACGTGTGAGCTGTGGCTACCCGTCGAACCCGCGTAACCGGTTACCGGGCAGAAAGGTAGCTATCGGCGACCTTCGCGAATTCGTCCAGCTTTTCCAGGGTTTCCGATTCGGGGAGGGTTGGCAGGGAGAGGGTGAGGCGCTGGACGCCGGCCTCGGCGTAGGCGTCGAAGATCGCCGGGTCCGGTGCGGCGCCGACTACCGAGATCGGCAGGTCGTTGCCGTCGAGTTCGGCCAGCTGGGCCGGTATCGCGGCGGGGTCGGCGAGGGCGAGCGGGATCCAGCCGACGCCGTGCCGGATCGCGCGCTGTGCGGCGGCCGCGCCGCCACCGACGAAGATCGGCGGGTGCGGCTGCTGCACGGGCTTGGGCCAGGCGTAGATCGGGTCGAAATCGATGAAGCGGCCGTGGTATTCGGCGAGGTCCTTGGTCCAGATCTCGCGGATGGCGGCGATCTGCTCGTCGAGCAGTGCGCCGCGGGTGCGCGGATCGGTGCCGTGATTGGCCATCTCCTCGCGATTCCAGCCCGCGCCGACACCGAACAGCAAGCGGCCGTTGGAAATTCGGTCCAGCGTCGCGGCCTGCTTGGCGGTGTGGATGATGTCGCGCTGGATCAACAGCGTGACGCCGGTGCCGACGATCAGCGTCTGGGTGACGGCCGCGACGGCGGCGAGGGTGACGAACGGATCCTCCGTGCGGTAATAGAACCGCGGCAGGTCGCCGCCGGCCGGGTAGGGGGTTTCCCGGCTCGCGGGAATGTGCGAATGCTCGGCCAGCAGTAGCGACTCGAACCCCCGCTCCTCCAGTGCTACACCGAGCTTCGGACCGCTGATGCCTTCGTCGGTAACGAAGGTGTTGATTCCGATCTTCATGTGCTGAGCAACTGTCGATCTGCCGCCGGATATTCCGGTCCGAGGGACTTGACGTGGCGAGTCAGCGCAGCTGCATTGTTCTCACCTTTCGTCAGGTTTCCAGCAGCCAGCATGGGCCGGTGGTCGGCCATCGGACAGGGCGTACGGCCCTACCTCGGTCGGGAACCTTTCCCGAACGGCTGGGAAGTCGGCCGCACTGCCGAGGTTCGGTCAGCGGTCCGGAATCTTCCCATTCGTCCCTGGTCAGAGGATTCTCAGCGGGATAGCCGTCGGGTGCGATGCGCGAATCCTGCGGCCTCGAAACCAGGACTGTGCCAGGGGGTTTGATGAGTGCGCTGCCGAAGCCTGTTCCCCAGCGGCGAACCTTCGGGGAGCTTTCGGTCATCGACGGTATCGGCGCGATGTTGACCGGGACGCACCCGCTGACCGTGGTGCTCGCCGATGACCACGCGGTGGTCCGGGCCGGGCTGCGGTCGCTGCTCACCTCCGTCGACTGGATCACCGTGGTCGCCGAGACGGGCTGCGACGGCGCGCTGCGCGAGGCGGTGCTGAACCGGCCGGACGTGCTGATCCTCGGCCAGTGGCGACAACCCGAAAGCGGTGCCGTCATCAGCGAATTGGCGCGTTGTGCGCCGGGCGTCGCGGTATTGGTGTTCAGCGTCGCCGAGGACGACGAGTCGGTATTCGCCGCGATCCGGGCAGGCGCGGGCGGTTACCTGCGCAATGCCGCAGACCGCGACGACCTGCTGCGCGCGATTTGCGCGGTCTCCGCAGGCTGGGTGGTGCTCAGCCCGCACATCGCCGGCAGGCTCGCCACCATGCTGGCCACCCCCAACCGGCACACCCGCCCGTTCCCGGAGCTGACCACCCGCGAATTCGACGTGCTCACCCTGGTCGCCGCTGGACTGCCGAATGCCGCCATCGCAGCCGAACTCAACTTGGCGCCCAAAACAATCAGCAACTACCTGTCCCGCATCTTCACCAAACTGGGTGTCGCAGACCGCGCCAACGCAATCGTCCGCGCCAGAGACGCGGGCCTGGGGTGAGTACTCGACCGGCGCGGGCGGCGTTGCCGGCTGTCGGTTGTTCGACCGACATGCGTACCTGCGGTATGTATTCCGGTGTAGAGTTCAACTACTTTCCTCGGGTCCCGAAGCGCGGCTCGCTGCGTATTGGTGCCGTCTCTGGAGTTGTGCATGCCGATGAGTAGCGATAAGACCGATTTGCGCTCGGCGCGCAAACGTTCCGAATACCGGCCGATTACGGCCGCGCCCAGCCTGGGCAGCGGGTCGGGCAAGCTGGAACCGGATCTGGTGTGGCAGTGGGTGAAGTCCATGACGGCCAGTCGGGTCACCGCGCAGCGGCTCGGCGGGGAATTCCCGACGGTGTCGCCGAATGTGATCCAGGCCGCCGTCGCGCAGGCTCGCGCCGAACTACACCCGCTTCTGGCCGACTCGCTCACCGAAATGACCGAATTGCTTGCGCGCGAACGAATCCGGCGCGTTACCCGCGCGGTGAACGGTCGACGGAGCTGAGAAAGCCGCGGGCTCGGCAGGGCAGATCCAGGTCTGCACGGCCGAGCCCGACTCGGCGCTTCTGGTGGAGTTACATGCTCGCCTTCTTGTAGGCGTCCACCACCTCGGCCGAAATCCGCCCGCGGCTCGATACATCAATACCCTTCTGGCGTGCCCATTCACGGATGACACCCGTCTGCTCCCGCCCGGCCGACGGCTGCGAGCGAGTGCTCGTACCGCGCGGCGCGCGACCGACCTTGCGGGCGGTCGGCGTCCACTCCGCGAAAATGCCGCGGAGTTGCTTGGCGTTCAATGCCGACAGATCCATCTCGTAGGCCACGCCGTCCAAGGTGAAGTGCACTGTTTCTTCGGCCTGGGACTTGCCGTCATAGTCGTCGACCAGTGTCACAACGACCTTGCGTGCCATGGAGTTTCCCCTTCGTAGATGCTCGAATGTGTAGAAGCGACAATCGTAGACCTTCCGAACAACGCGTGGACTTCGCGGTATCCGGGTACGAACAATCGAACTGATAGGAACCTCTCTGTGGCCGACACGCCGACGACCGACGCCGTCCGTAGGCACGACCCCGCCGTGCGCGGATTCGCCAGCGACAACAACGCTGGGATACACCCCGAGGTGCTCGCCGCGCTGGCGCTGGCCAACGGCGGTCACCAGATCGCCTACGGCGGGGACGATTACACCGCCCACCTCCAAGACGTCTTCGCCGGGCACTTCGGCGAGCGCGCGACGGCCTATCCGGTCTTCAACGGCACCGGCGCAAATGTCGTTGCGCTGCAGGCCCTGCTGCCGCGGTGGGGTGCGGTGATCGCGGCCGAATCCGCGCATATCACCATGGACGAATGCGGTGCGCCGGAGAAACTCGCCGGAATCAAGATTCACACCGTGCCGACCCCGGACGGCAAATTGACCCCCGAACTGATCGACCGCCAGGCCTACGGGTGGGGTGACGAACATCGCGCCCAGCCGTTGGCCGTGTCGATCACGCAGAGCACCGAACTCGGCACCGTGTACACCGCCGACGAGATCCGCGCGATCTGCGAGCACGCCCACGAGCGCGGCATGCTCGTGCACGTCGACGGCTCCCGGCTGGCCAACGCGGCCGCCTCGCTCGGCGTGCCGTTGCGCGAGATCACCACGGATGTGGGGGTGGATGTGCTGTCGTTCGGCGGCACCAAAAATGGTCTGCTGCTTGGTGAGTGCGTCGTCGTGCTCAACCCGGATGCCGTCCGCGACCTCGTCTACCTGCGCAAGATGTCGATGCAGCTGGCCTCGAAGATGCGTTTCGTCTCGGTGCAGTTCGAGGCGCTGCTCGGTGGTGATCTCTGGCTGCGCGGCGCCGCGCACGCCAACGCCATGGCCAAGCGGCTCGAGGCGGTCGTGCGCGGCATCGATGGGGTGCGGCTGGTGCGTCCGGTCCAGGCCAACGCGGTCTTCGCGATCCTGCCGCGCCCGGTGACCGAGCGGCTGCAGAAGCGGTATCGGTTCTACCTCTGGGACGAGCACACCGGCGAGGTCCGCTGGATGTGTGCGTTCGACACCACCGAGGACGATATCGACGGTTTCGCCGAGGCGATCGCCGGCGAGATGAGCCGGGGCTGAGCGCCTAGCTGCGGGTGGGCGCGACGTCGGCTGGGGCGGTGCGCCGCTGAGCGTGGCTGGGCAACAGGGCGTCCAGCGCGAAGGCGCCGGGGCCGAGGATGGCGACGAGGAAGAACGACCAGCAGAACATCACGGCCGCCTCGCCGCCATTCTGGATCGGCAAGATACCGCTCTTGAGGTGCACGAACAGGAACGCGTACGCCATCGACCCCGAGCAGATCAGCGCGGCGATCCTGGTGCCGATGCCGAGCGTGACGAGCCCGCCCGCGACGAGTTGGATCAGCGACGCCCACCAACTCGGCCAGCTGCCGATCGCCGCGACATGGCCACCGTGCGGCGCGACCGGCCAGGCGAACAGCCCGGAAAGCCCGTGGATGGTGAACGAGAGGCCGACGAGAATACGAAACAAGCCGAGCACCACCGCACCACGACCACCCGGCGCGGGCCCGGCGTTCGGTTCGGAAGACAACAGATGCATGACACAACCTCGAATCCGGAGGGTTTCGGATGATCGGAAGCGCCACCCGTATTCATGACTACGATCCGCAGCGGCGAATTGTTCAGCAACTGGCGACCGAGGCTATCCTTAGCTAACGGGGTCCCCACTTGGTTCGCTGCCCTCGGGTACACCCGTTCTGAGGTCTACATGGGTTGTACCGGCGTCGCTATAGTCGGAAATCGTGCTGCACCCGGACTATCCGATCGTTACCGAGCGACTCCTGCTTCGCCCCGCGACCGCGGCGGATACCGACGCCATGTTCGCCTACAAATCGCAGCCGGATGTGTGCCGGTATCTGCCGTATGAGCCGATGTCCCGCGAGACGGTGGCCGAGCGCATCGCGGGGGTGTGGGGCAGGACTGAACTGACCGAGGTGGGGCAGGGGCTCTATCTGTGTGTCGAGGAGAAGGCGTCCGGCCGGTTGCTCGGCGACGTCGTCCTGTTCTGGCGTAACGCCGAAAACCGTACCGGTGAAATCGGATACGTGTTCTCGCCCGATGCCGTGGGTCATGGCTACGCGACCGAGGCGGCCAGTGTGCTGCTGCGGTTGGGCTTCGAAGGACTGTCGCTGCACCGGATCATCGCCAATCTCGACCCGCGTAACCACGCCTCCGCCCGCGTCCTGGAGCGGCTCGGGATGCGTCGCGAGGCGCTGCACCTGCAAGACCTGTGGTTCAAGGGCGAGTGGGGCGACACCTTGATCTATGCGATGTTGGAACAGGAATGGCGTGGCCAGAGTGTGCGGCAGCTGGAGTCGGACTCGCTGACAACGTCGGCTGACTGACTCTGCTCGTCGACGGTCGGGGCGGGACGGGATTACCGTGGCGAGTGTGCAGATTGCGATTGTGCTTTACCCGGGGATGACCGCGCTCGACGCGATCGGGGCGTACGAAGTGCTGCGGTGGGTCCCGGACTCGCGGATTCGATTCGTCTGGCACGAGACCGGCCCGATCGTTGTCGACAGCGGTGTGCTCGCCTTGGGCGTGACGCACACCTTTGAGGAGACACCGGCACCGGACATCGTCCTGGTGCCCGGCGGTATGCCGTTGGCGGTTGCCACCGACGCGACGTTGCACGCGTGGCTGCGCAAGGTCGACAAGACGACCACGTGGACCACCTCGGTGTGCAGCGGGGCGACCGTGCTCGCCGCCGCGGGCCTGCTCGACGGTCGCTCCGCCACCACCCATTGGATGGTCCAATCGGGTTTGGCGGCGCTCGGCGCGAAGCCGATGCGAGACCAGCGCGTCGTCCAGGACGGGAAATACGTCACCGCCGCCGGTGTCTCCGCGGGAATCGACATGGCGCTGTGGTTGCTCGGCGAAATCGCCGGCCAGGAGCGCGCCGAGACCGCCCAGCTCCTAATGGAATACGACCCGAAGCCACCCTTCGACGCGGGCCATCCGAGCAAGGTGTCCGACGCCTTCCGCCGCAAAGCGATGGTCGAGATTGCCCGCTACGGTGCCGACTCCGCGGACGCAGGCATGCTCGTCGGTGAAACGATCGCCGTACCGAAACTGTTGTGGCAGCAGACGATCAGGCGTATCCGTGCTCGCTGGAGCAAGTCGACCTAGGGCGAAACGGGGTCGGCGGTCAGCGCCGATGGATCTCGATCGCGGCGCGGACGCCGCTTTCCAGGGCGCCCTCGATCCAGGCGGTGTTGAGGCTGGTGTGGTCGCCGGCGAAATGTACTCGGCCCTCGACTGATCGGGTCGCGATGTGGTGTTCGTGGAGCTGGCCGGGGGTCGGGATGGCGGCCTCGCCGAGGGCGTAGCGGGCGCGGACCCAGCTCTGGGTGAGGCCGACGCCGGTGAATTCGGAATCGACTCGTGCGCCGAATAGTTCGCGCATGCCGGCCAGCGCGAAGTGGATGCGTTCGCCCTCGGTGAGGGAATCCCAGCGCATCGCTTCGTCGGCGAACGTGTAGGAGGCGAGCACCACGCCGCCGTCGGAGCCCTCGACGTGCGACGGGAAGTAGAGGGAGCGGTTCGGGGCGTCGGTGACGCAGCGGCCGCCGCGGAAACCGGTCGGGCCCTGCTCCCAGAAGCGACTCTTGAACTCCAGTAACACTTTTGTGGCCGCGTCGTGGTGCATTTCGATGATGGCGCGGCGCTTGTCGTAGGACAGTGGCGGGTCGAAGGTGCAGAACCTGGCCGCGGTGAGTGGTATGGCCACGATCGCGTAGTCGGCGTCGAAGGATTCGGCCGGACCGGTCGGTTGACCGTCGGAGGCTTCGTCGCCGGTCTCGCCGGTGGTCCAGATCCGCACGCCGTGGTCGGTCTGTTCCAGCCGGGTCATCCGCTTGCTCATCAGGATGGCCGGTCCGAGTCGCTTGGCCATGGCATCGGGGAGCGATGCCATGCCGCCCGCCAGCTCCCAGTAGGTGGCATCGGACGGGATCATGGTGTGGTCGACGAGCGGGAAGATGACGCTGTGTCGTACTCGGGCGGTGACACTTTCGAGGGTGCCGACGGCCTCGATGCGTTCCTTGGGCCAGCCCTGCTCCATGAGATAGCCGCGCAGGGAATGGTTTTCGTAGGCGGACAGCAGTTCGGTCCAGCCCTCGACTCGGCGTTCGATCGACTCGCTCTGCAGCACTTCGGCTTTACGCAGCGCGGTATCGAGGGCCGCGCTGCTGGACGTCGTCAGCCGGCAGCCGAAGCCCGCATGCACCGCACCTGGGTTCGCGGTGTATTCGGCTCGGGTGACGGTGGTTCCGTTGACTCTGATCAGGCCGCGCCCGGCCGCGGGGGGAGGCACGTACTGCTGCTTCGGCCCGTTGGACCACTCCTCGCCGGTGCAGGAGCGGTAGTACACGGGAGGTGTTGGCGGCGTGCGGGTTTCCGCGAGCACGTCGGAGCTGTAGAACGGCCTGCGCCGCACACCGAGCTTGTCCGCGAGCGCCAGCGCCATCGGGTGCACGCTGGACAACCGCATCGCCCCGGCCTCGGCGTAGAGGGCGGGATCGGTGAAGACGCCGCGAAAGGTCTTGACCCGCCCGCCCGTTCGACTCCCGTTGGCCTCCAGCACCGTCACCTGATGTCCGGCATCGGCGAGCAGGTTCGCGGCGCTCAGCCCGGCCGGACCGGCCCCGACGACCACGATCTTCTTGCGCTCTGCGGACGCGGGCAGGCCGGTATCGATGAGGACCTTCAGATACGACAGCGTGAGGTCGGCACCGTTCTCGTCGACTCCCAGTAGCTCTCGGGCCAGCAGTTCGCTGCGATCGCGCGAACGATCGTCGGTGGTGGCCGGGGCGCACCCCGTCGCCGCGATCGCGCCGGAGGCGACGGCCCCGGCGGCCAACGTGCCGAGCAAGCGACGCCGAGAAACCCTGCTGTCCGAAATTCCCGAAACCTCCCGAAACGAGGGGCAACGGCCCCACTTCGCCACGACGGCCGCAGACGGTACCCGAATTCTCGGAACGCACTCGAGAACTCGGGTTACCGGCCGGTGGTGCGGCGATTCGCGCGGGGGGAGGTGTGGCTACGACAGGATTCAGGGCCTGGTCGAGTCCGCGGCGGTCAGTAGCAGGCTGGTGAGCTGGGTGATGATCGCGTCGCGGTTGTTGTCGAAATCCGGACCGGTCAATCCGGCCTCGGGCAGCCCCTCGAGTACCGGGGTGTGAATGTGGCCGCCGGGCAGGCCCGCGCCCGCGACATCACGCAATAGCGTTGCGCGATAGGCACTTTCGTTGGAGAGGTAGCTGCCACCGCCGCCTGCCCACGCGGTCGAGTCCGCCGGCGGGCCATCGGGCATCGGGACGCCGGGGATGGCCGGGACGCGGCAGTCGGTGATGACAGGCAGTGCGGGAAAGAACGGCAGCAGTGCGGTGTCCACCGAGGTGCGCACCTTGACCGGGAACGGCCCGGGAACGGCCGCCATCTCCGGCAGCGGCAAGGTCGATCGAGTCCACTGCGGTGCGGGACCTGCGGCGGCGGTATTGGGCACGCTGCCCAGGTAGCAGACGGATTCGTTGTCGGCCTTTCCGCCGCGCCAGGCACCGTTGTTCTGCTCCAGGTCGAATTCGCCCGGACTGCCAACGCTGAGCGTGGCGAACAGGTTCACCTGATCGGCTCCGTTGGTCAGGAACGGTCGCAAGGTCTGTTCGACGACGCCGTTGCCGAAGTCACGCCAGCGGACCGGGAACATCGCGGTGGCGAATTCGACACGGCCCTGGGCGGTTTGGACGACCTTGCCGTTCAACGCCAACGCCGTTGCACCCGAAGGGTTTCCGCCTCGGATATCCGAGTCCAACTTGTACGGGTCGAAACCGGTGATCAGGACATGCCGGGTAGTCGAACGCGGCGTCGAGTAGCTGATGGAATCCTGGCCACGACCGGTCCGGTCGATCGCCGCGACGATGTCGGCGCGTTGCTGTTGCGACAATCCGAACGACGGCTTCCACTGCTGCACCGCAGCCACTTCCGCCAGCCGAGCCCAATACAGCGGCCGATCGTCACTGGCGGACAACGATCCGCTCGGCTGCCTGCCCTGAGCCCGATCCACCGCGTGCCGCCACAGCTTTTTCGTGTCGGTGGTGGCCAGCGAAACCGCCGACGGGTAATCCGCCGTCGAACAAAGATCCGACACGAACGACTGCACAAGGTCGGTGAAGCCACCACCCTCGATCAACTCAGCCGGTTCCGGCCTGTTCAGGCGCGCTTCCTCCGGACCGAGTTGGATCGACCGATCGATGCACTCGGCAGTGGGAATCCCGGCTGTGCCAACATCATTGGCGTCCGCCTCAGCTGTCGCAGGAACACCGATTACGGTCATCGCGGTCAGCGGAACGACAACGGCAACCAGCGCACTGGCTGACCACGACCTCATCATTCAATTTCCTTCCGATTGGTACAGACACTGAGTGCAAGTCAGGCTAGAGCCGGGCAGGCGATGCCACAAGCCGCCGAACCCCACTCCAACACCGCCGCAGGCGCCCGACGACAGCACACCATCGGAGATCTCTCAGCACACGATCCCGGATCAGTACACCCAGAGATCCTCGGAAAGGTGCACTTATCCGGGCAAGTGCTTCTTAGACCTCCGCACGTGGGCAGCTCATAGAAGCTGAAGACCTATCCACGTTTTCCCGTGAGTAGTGCTGGGCGCGTCGCCTGCCGTACCCGACTTTAGGTGTGCGTCAGGTGCACGATGTCGCGTTGTCGAGGTGGTCATCTGGCTGTGGTTGCGTTACAAGCGCTTTGGACAAGAGCGGGGGTGGTCGAGTGGGGTATGGAGGTTCTGTGAGATCGGTGGGCAGGCTCGGGCCGGCTCCGATCTGCGCCGCCGGTGTCGGCTGTCAGCGCGCGAGACATACCCAGCGAGCGTGCGGATTCCACCGTCCGCCCCGGCTCACGGCTGTTGCCTGAAATCCGCACTCGCACTCGGGACACGCACTCGGAATAGGGCCCTAGAGCGAGTGCAGGTCCCGAGAGAGTGCGCAGATTCTGGGTTCGGCTTGGTGGGGTGGGCGCTGAGCGCGTCAGGTGGGGTACGCGGCTTTAGGTGTGCGTCAGGTGCGCGGTGTCGCGTTCTGGAGGTGGTCATCTGGCTGCGGTTCCGTCACAAGCGCTTTGGACAAGAGCGGGGGTGGTCGAGTGGGGGTGTGGAAGGGGTTTCACAGAGCGTGGATACCCCTCACAGCAGTTATAGCTGCCGTGAGGGGTATGGAGGTCCTGTGAGATCGGTGGGCAGGCTCGGGCCGACTCCGATCTGCGCCGCCGGTTCCGGCTGTCAGCGCGCAAGACATACCCAGTGAGCGTGCGGATTCCACCGTCCGCCCCGGCTCACGGCTGTTGCCTGAAGTCCGCACTCGCACTCGGGACACGCACTCGGAATAGGGCCCTAGAGCGAGTGCAGGTCCCGAGAGAGTGCGCAGATTCTGGGTTCGGCTTGGTGGCCGCGTGGGGAAATGGGAGCTGCTCACCCTTTGTTTCAGCTGCACACCGGGTATAGCGGGTGTCCGGCTTACACGGAGGGTGAGCGGTTCTGCGTGATCCTCTGATTCAGAGGCCTAGCGGATGGGATGACAGCCATTCGGCATGTCGGGAACGCAGTTGATCGCGCTCCTCGGTGGTGCTCAGGATGACGTCGGCGCCACCATCGTAAGGATGGTAGATCCGCTGTAGTGCGATGTCGGTGATCAGTACCCCGGCGAGGATGTCGTCCGCGACGGTCCTCAGCAATTCATCGAGACAGCCACGCTCCCACGGTGTTTGGCTGACGTACAAGTGGGTGTAGGTGAGGTACTCGGGATCGGGCTCTGAGCAGACGGATGTCCAGTACTCGGCTGATCCCGGGTGCCAGCGCGCTGGCTCGTGCGGATGCGATGGCGGAAGCGGAGTGTCGGACCAGTCCACTGTGATGACATAGACGACTTCGCCACCGAAGAGCTCGTCCAAGACGGTGTTGTACCGGTCCAGCACGATCGCATACTCGTCCTCGGTATCGGCATACCGCTTGGACTTCGGCAAGCTGTGAAACCGCACCCACTGCTCCCGATAGGCGTACCTCAACCAATGGGCAATCGGCGGCCCCTCCACCCAACGCTCGCCCCAGCGTCGCAGCAAATCGTCCCCACTCACCAGTCCACGCTATCTCGCAGGCTTGCTCGGCGCATCACCGTAGAGATCCGCTGCAATCTCCATAGCCATGAAGACGTCATCGACGTAGCGGCCTTCGAGTAGGAACTGGCCGACGAGTCTGCCTTCGACGTGAAAACCGTTGGCGAGGTAGAGCGCCTGAGCCCCGGTGTTCGTGCCGAGGACGCGCAGGGTGATGCGGCGAGCGCGGCGCTCGATTGCCAGTTGCCTGGCGGCATCGAGGAGTAGGCGGCCGATGCCGCGTCCCTGGTGCGCTGGAGCGACGGCGAGTCCGTTGATCTCTTGGACGTGCCCGTTGGCAGCCGGAATCGGGCACGGCCGCAGTTTCACGTATCCGAGGATGCGGTCGTCCTGGTGTGCGAGCAGCACGTTCTGCGGTGCGGCACCCTCGGTGAAGAAGGGCTTGTCCAGCGGCCAGAGTGGGAGGGGATGCACCTGCGGTGACCAGGTGGCGTGGTCGATGACGGCGAGTGCTCGGTCGTCGCCGTCGACGGCGGTCCGAATGCCGATTCCAGGAAGGCCAGCCATGTCTAGTGATCTTTGTCGTCAGCTGCGCTGGGTGACAAGCGGTTTCGCTAGCGTGGCAGCTATGAACGTTGCGACTGTTGCCGCATTGCACACCTATCCGGTCAAGAGCTGTGCTGGGATTGCTCTTGATGACGGTGTGCTCACTCCGGCGGGGCTGGTGCACGATCGGAGTTTTCTGGTCGTCGACAGTGACGGGGGTTTTCGTTCGCAGCGGAGCGATCCTCGGTTGGCCTCGATCAGGCCTGAAATCAGTACTGATGGAACGCAACTCGCGCTACACGCACCGGACATCGATCCGTTTCGGCTCACGGTCGACCCGGCCGGTCCGCGCCGCGCGGTGACTCTGTTCGGTGCTCCGTTCGAGGGGCTGGACCAGGGGCACGAAGTGGCGGAATGGATCTCGACCGTGCTGGGGGCCTCGACTGGATTGGTGCGGGTGCCGCCGGACCATCACCGGGTTACCGATGGACTGACGCCGGGGACATCCGCCTATGCCGACAGCTGCCCCGTTCACATTATTTCGTTGTCCTCGGTTCGCGATCTCAACCAGCGCATCGCCGCTCGCGGCGGGCAGCCGGTACCCGTGGACCGGTTCCGGCCCAATCTCGTGCTCGACGGTGTGGACCAGCCTTACCTCGAGGACGAACTGCGCCGGATCACCATCGGGGACACCGAACTCGGCTACGCCAAACTCGCTATCCGTTGCGCCATCACCATGGTCCACCAGCAGACCGGAAGCAAAGCCGGTCACGAACCGCTGCGGACCCTCGCCGGGTATCGGCGCACCGCAGGCGGCGTCGCGATCGGCGCCAAATTCGCCGTGGTGCGGCCAGGGAAGATCAGCGTCGGCGATCCGGTGGACGTGATCGACTGGGGCCGAACGGAACTGTGACGGCGGGTGGCGGTCAGGCCGGGTCGTTGACGAGGTGGTGGTAGGCGGTGTCGAGGGGGATGTCGACGGCGAACCAGGCCGCGGGGCGGTCGTCGTCGCGGGGACACCAGGCGGAGGCGATGCAGAGCCGGGCCACTTCCGAGGTGGACAGGCCGGGCAGGTGCCAGGCGATTCGAGCCGGATCTGTGTAGCGCACACCGTATTCGGTGGTGCTGTCGTCATTGCTCGCGCGCAGCGGGCGGGCCCAGCTGGTGGGCATCAGCCTGCCGTCGGCGGCCTGCATGGCGAGCAGTTCGGTATCCGGGCCGCCGATCGACACCATGAAGTCTGGGTTTTCCATGCTGACGGCGGCGAGGCATTCGCCGGAGTCCCGGCCGCCGTAGGCATCGACGGGAATGTCGGTCAGCTCCGCCGAGATGATCAGTCCCGGTAGCTTGGCGCGCGCCTGCACCTGCCAGATGCCGGCCCAGATCGGCACCGGCGCGCCGCCGTCCCAGGCCGGTTCGTCGACGCTGCCGATCAGCAGATCGACCGTCGCGCTGCGATGCCGCCACCGATGCAGATACGTACCATTCGGCAACCGCCACAGGGTATTCGGCTCGGCAGGTAGCACGTCCGTGCCGAGCGCGACGGAGAACCCGATGGTGCCCAGCGGCGTGTCGATCACCGCTGGGCGACGATCTGCCTGAGCCAGATGGTCGGTGGGAAGCATCCGCCCATCATGCAGGTGGCGGTCAGCGGGGGAAGGCTGCGGGTCTCATCGCGCCGTTTGCAGTATCAGTACTGCGGCCGTGCGGGGCAAGCTCAGATGATGATGACCCGCCGCCCGCGCGTGTGACCGGCATGGCTGTCGATGTGCGCCGCCGCGGCGTCGGCGAGCGAGTACGACTTCTCAACCGGGATGTGCAGCTTTCCCTGTGCGATGAGGTCGGCCGCCTCGGCGAGCGCGTCCGGGACGCTCCCGGCGACGCCGGAGAATCGGACACCGAGTTGCGGCGCACCGAGATCGGCGATCGAGATCACCTTCTGTGGATCGCCGGTCAGCTCGACGAGTTCGCGGATCACGCCCGAGCCCGCCAGATCGAGCGCCGCGTCGATAGCTCCGAGCTGTCGCACCCGCTCGACCCAGCCCGCGCCGTAGGTCGTGGCGACGGCACCCAAGCTGCGGAGATAGTCCTGGTTCGCGGCTCCGGCCAGGCCGATCACGGTGATGCCGTGTACGCGGGCGATCTGCAGCACCGCCGATCCCACTCCACCGGACGCACCGCTGACCAGCAGCGTCTGTCCGGACTGCACACCGACCTCACGGATGACGCGCAGTGCGGTCTCCACCACGGACGGATAACCGGCCGCCTCTTCGAACGACAACTCCGCGGGCATCACGGCCCACGCCGACAGCACGGCGAACTCGGCGTAGGTGTTCGAGCCTTCGCCGAACACGTTGTCGCCGACCGCAATCCCGTCGACTCCCGCGCCGACCTCGTCCACCACCCCGGCCGCGTCGATCCCGACTCCGGCGGGCAACTCGAGCGGATGGGCTTGCAGTTTCTGGCCTTCACGGACCCGCCAGTCGACGGGGTTCACGCCCGCCGCCCGCACGGCGATGCGCACCTGACCTGGCCCCGCGTGGGGCTCCTCGGCGTCTTCGAGTCGCAGCACGTCCGGACCGCCGAACTCGGCGAAGCTCACTCTCTTCATGCGATCGAACATAACACTAACGGTTAGTGTTTAACAACGGTTAGTTTTTCCTACCTGATAGCATCAACGGATGACCGAGCCGCTCGGACGTCGTGAACGTAAAAAGGCCGCGACCCGCCAGAAGATCGCCGACACCGCCCTGCGACTGTTCCTGGAACAGGGATACGACGCGGTCGGCATCCGCGAGATCGCCGCCGCGGCCGACGTGGCCGTCACCACCCTCTTCTCGCACTTCGCCGCCAAAGAGGCGCTGATCTTCGAGCAGGATGAGGACTTCGAGCACCGCCTCGCGCAGGCGGTCGCCGACCGCGCGCCACACGAACCGCTCATTCCCGCGCTGCGCCGCGAGATACACGCGATGGTGCGACATTGCGCGTCCGACGGCGGCGCGCCGATCTGGCGGATGATCGACGAATCACCTGACCTGCGGGCGTATGAGGAGTCGATGCGGCTGCGTCATGCGGAGTCGCTGGCAGCGGCCATCATTGCCGATCCCGAACTGCCGCAGAGCGAGACAGCCTGCCGGACAATCGCGCGGTTCGTCGTCGACGCCCATTCGCTGGCCCGCGAGGCGGCCGACCCGGATGCCGCGGTCGATGAGATATTCCAGATGATCGAGGCGGCGTGGGAGGTGGCCGATCGGGCTGTTGCGAGTCGCTGACCGTTCGAGCGTCATGCCCGAGGTGCCTATCGGGCCGAATCTGTTGTGGCCAGCGCGGCATCCAGGAAACGCCGGACCGAACGCGGCGGTGGCGGTGTGCGCCGCCAGCCGAGGTAGAGGGGAGAATCCGGGATGTCGGGCAGTTCGCGATAGACCACATCGGGATGGGGCGCACGGTGTTCGGCGATGGCGGGCACCGCGCCGATGCCGCGGTCGGCGGCGATGAGTTCGATCCATTCGTCGAAGTTGCCGCAGGTGACGATCTCGCGGTCCGGATCGGGATCGGGCCAGCAGTCGGGAGTAGTTGTGCCCGATTGGGTATTGACGACCAGCGGATGATGGGCGAGGTCGGCCCAGCGCAGCCCCGCGGCGTGTGCCAGGTCCGAGCGCGCGGATACCGCGAGGACTCGCTGTTCGGTGCCGATGCGACGCCAGGTGATGGCGGCGGTGGGCTGAGTGAAGTTGCGGGCGACGGCGATATCGATGGTGCCTTGGTGTAGCGCCGCGGCGGGATTGTCGTTGCGGTGCATGGTGATCTGGCCGCCGAGCTCTTCGTAGCGAGCGCGGGTGGCGGCGAACCAGTCGCTGGGCAACAGCCACGCGAAGCCGACCCGGACTTGGCTGCGTGTGCGCATCTCTGCTTGCAGCTCGTTCACCTCGGTCAGGATGCCGCGGCTTCGCTGCAGGAAGAGCTCACCGTTGGCGGTGAGTTCGAGCTTGCGGGCGGGGCGGGCGACCAGGTCGCATTCGAGGACCCGTTCGAGGTCTTGGATCGTGCGGGTCAGCGACGGTTGCGTGATGTGCAGGCGGGCTGCGGCGCGCGTGTAGGTGCCTTCCTCGCACAGCGTGACGAACGCGGTGAGGTGACGCAGCTGCAAGTCCATAGTTTCAGCGTATACCGCATGCTGAATGGGTATTTTACGGCCGGTTCGTGCGGTCGTAGCGTAAGCAGGGTCCCCTCGACCTTCAGGAAGTGCAGCGATGTTCGATTTCCGATCCCTGACCGTCCCAGTGGTCGGCGCTCCGATGGCCGGTGGGCCCTCGACCCCGGAACTGGTGGCTGCGGTGTCGTCCGCCGGCGGGTTCGGGTTCCTGGCCACCGGTTACGCCACCGTGGCGAAGGTGCGCGAAGACATCAGCGAGTTGCGGCACCATACCGACGTGTTCGGCATCAATGTGTTTGTGCCCGAGCCGATCTCACCGGACAGGCCGTTGCTCGATGCGTATCATGCGTTGCTCGCCGACCGCGCCGCCCGGTTCGGGGCACCGCTGCCCGACGAAATCCCGTTCAGCGACGACGATTTCGATGCCAAGGTCGATCTGGCGATCACCGAATCGGTGCCCGTGGTGTCCTTCACCTTCGGTATCCCGTCCCGTGCGGTGATCGCTCGGCTGCACCAGCACGACATCTGCGTTGTCATCACTGTCACCACCATCGCCGAGGCGCGGCTCGCCGACGAGGCCGGTGCCGATGTGCTGTGCGTACAGGGGCCCGAAGCTGGTGGGCACCGCAGTACCTTCCATATCGCGGACACTCCGGAGGAGGTGCCGCTGGATCAGCTTCTGGCACAGGTGCGCACGGTGACCGAGCTGCCGTTGCTCGCCGCGGGCGGCATCGCTACCGCGGCACGTGCGGTCGCGATGCTGGCACTGGGCGCGGTGGCCGTGCAGGTGGGCACCCTGCTGCTGCGCACCCCGGAAGCCGGGACCAAGCCCGCGCACAAAGACGCCCTGGCCGACCCGCAGTTCACCGAAACCGTGCTCACCCGTGCGTTTTCCGGCCGCCCGGCCCGTGCGCTACGCAATTCGTTCATCGACGAGTTCTCCGCCGCCGCGCCCGCGGCGTACCCCTACGTCAACACCCTCACCGCCGCGTTGCGCAAAGCCGCCGCAGCCGATCCGCACTCCCTGAACCTTTGGGCCGGAACGGGATACCGCCACGCAACCACCGAACCCGCTGCCGTCGTGGTCGCGCACCTCGCTGCGCAGATCGCCGAACTGCGGTGCATGCCAGTACATTCCGCGCTGTCCTGACCGTTTCTTCAGAACCGATCGGAGCCATCCCATGCCACTGGTACGTATCGACTACAACGACTCCCGCACGTCTGCGCAAGCCCGCGAGATCGCCGACGCCGTGCATGAGGCGCTGGTGGCCGTACTCGGCATCCCTGCTCGCGACCGCTTTCAGATCCTGACTCCGCACCGGGGCGGGGAGATCATCGCACTCGATGCGGGTCTGGGATTCGAGCGGACCTCAGGTGTGGTGATCGTGCAGATCTTCACCCAGGGCGGGCGCAGCGCCACCGTCAAACAGCAACTGTTCCGATCCTTGGCCGAGCATCTCGAACCGGTCGGAGTGCACGGGCCCGACCTGTTCATCGGCATCAGCGAAAATACGCCCCAGGACTGGTCTTTCGGCTTCGGTGTGGCCCAGTACGTGACCGGCGAACTCGCCGCGTTGTCGGCCGGTGAATAGGACCACCCGCTACGGTGCGATCGCGTTCTCCGACGCCAGCGCCGCCCGCCAGCGCACCACCGGAAGCGTCAACTGGTACGGCCACCAGATGGCCGACGGCGAAAACATGGGCGTACCCGAAGAACTCGACGGACCGACTGCGGCGCTGATCGGCTCGACCGACTCGTTCTTCATCGCCACCGTGACTCCGTCGGGCTGGCCTTACATCCAGCATCGCGGCGGGCCACCGGGTTTCGTCCACGTCCTGAACCCTGCGACGATCGCGCTCGGCGACTACTCCGGAAACCAGCAGTTCGTCACCCTGGGCAATCTCGACCGTGACAATCGGGTCGCATTGTTCTTCATCGACTACCCGACCCGCACCCGCGTCAAAGTGTTCGGCCGCGCCGAAATCATCGAGCGCGCAGCCGATCCTGAACTCATCGACCGGCTGCTCACCACACCGGATGGCGTCGTGCGAACCCGCTGCGATCGTGCGTTCCTGATCCACGTCGAAGCGTTAGATCGCAACTGTCTCAAGAACATTCCGGTCAAATACAGCAGCGAACGGATGGCCGAATCCCTGCGCCTGGCCCGCGCCCCGCTCACCGATGAGATCGAAGACCTGCGCCGACGCAATCACGAACTCGAACAACAGATCGCCAGCCTGCAAGGAATGTAGGACGCCGAAAACCTCACGCGGAGGGCCATTATGAGCATGCAGAATCGGTTGACCCACAGGTTCGGCATCACCTATCCCATCGTCCTGGTCCGGTCTATCGATAGCCGCGTTTGAGCAGGAACTTGGCGCCCGCCTTGAAGCCTGCGGGGCTGGGCAATTCGAAGTCGAAGGCGTCGGCGAGGTGGTTGGTGATGTCGAACGCGGCGCAGACTGCCAGCGCGTCCTCGACCTGCCGTGGTGTGACGCCCGCCGATAGCACTGCGCGCATGTCCTCGGCGCCAACGGTTCCCGTCCTGGTCAGCGTGCTGAGCATCCGCAGTGTTGCCCGCAGGCCGTCCTCGATGGGGGCCGAGTCCAGGTCGGTCAGCACTGCCAGGACCTTCGCCTCGTCCCGGTAGGCCTGCTCCGCGGTCGCGGTGTGCGCACCGACGCAGAACGCGCAGTCGTTGACCTGCGACACGACGGCGGCCATCAACTCACGATCGCCCACCGACCAGTCGGACGCTCCTCGCATTGCCGCGTGGGTGAACTTCTTCGCGGCCGCACCGTAGAAGTCAGGCCGGTAGAAGACCAGCTTCGCGGCGTCGGGTAGCGGATGTCCGGAGAATACCCGGATGATCGTGAACAGGACCTTGGTCCCGGGGCGGTATCCGTCGTTGAGGATGTCGAGTCGCATCAGCCGACCTCGCCGATCGCTTCGGTCAAGGCCGCCAACCCCGCGTCGTACAGCCGGGTGGACCGGCCGACCGCGGCGGATACCACCAACTCGAACAGTTGGTCTTCGCTGTAGCCCGAGGCCTTGGCCGCGGCGAAGTCCGCGTCGGTGAGTTGGGTCGGTCTGGTGACGACCTTGTCGATCAGCGTGCGCAAGGGCGGAGGCACGTCCGTGTTGTGGAAGGCGCTGGCGCGCTGGTCCGCGGTCGCCGTGCCCTTTCCGTGCAGGACTCGGTCCACCAAAGCGCGGTGCGCTGTTTGCTTTTCGTCCTCAGCCGGCACAACTCTCCTCCAGTTCGGATTCGTCCCGGTGCCACGATAGGCGGATTGCGTCCTGGTGGGGCGCGCTCAGGGCTTGTCGGTGTCGGTGAGATAGGAGAGGAACTCGTCCTTGCGATCGTGCACGTTCTCTTCCAGCCAGGCGACTGCTTCGTCGTAGGGCATGGGATTGCCCTCGTCGTCCAAGACGACGAGTTCTGCGGAATGGCGAAGCTCGCCGTGGGCTACCGCCGGTTCCGCAGCGTCGGCCTCGCTCGCCGGGGCCTCGGGTAATTCCTCCGTCATGTTCGCCTCCAGGGTGGTATTCGGCGGTTGTCGGAAATGATTCTGACAGTCGGCGACCCGGTCAAATAGTGAACAATGAATGACTCAGATTGATCGGGAGCATCGGTACGGATTATTCGGCTGGGGGAGTGGTGGTCTCGTGTAGCGAGCGCCACAGATATCCGTGGTCGGTGTTGAGCAGGATCGCGGTGACCAGGCGACGGCTGCGGATATCGCCCTGTAGGTTCTCGGCGGTGAAGCGCACGGTGAGGATGCTGCCGCTCTGCGCGATCTCCTCGATGTCGGTGATCTCGATGGTGAATCCCGGCTGCGCGTTGCGCGCCGACCACACCCCGGCCAGCAGCGTGTCCCGGTCGATGACCTGACCGACGGTGGTGACCGAGGAGAACTCGTCGTGCAGCGCGTTGGCGAACCGGTCGAACACCTTGGGTGGCGCGTTCGAACCCATCCATTCGGCCAGGTCCGAGTGCAGGGCCTCGATCACGTCGGCTAGGTCGGGGTGTGCAGGCATAGCGGCAATCTCGATCTCGGTCGGCGTGGTCGGCCCGTGCCGAAGATCATATTCAGCGTCCGGATGCAGTCGTGGCCGAAGATACCGTACCCGGGCGAAATGGCCAGTCCACCAATAGGATCGTCGAGGTGGTGGGAGATGAAGCAAAGAATGCAATGACCAACCGGCGTGCGGCGATCGTCGGCACCGCGTCGGCCGTCGCGGGTGTCGGGATAGGGGTGGCCGCCGGGAGAATCGCCGAGGCGGACGCGGACACGTCGACCGTGGACGGCCCGTTCACGGTGGTCGATCGCCGTGGCAAGCAGCGTTTCCTGCTCGCGACGCGCAAGCCACCGATCATCCTCGGCGGCAAGACCTATCCCGAGGAGACGCGGGGCGGTCCGGACGACGGCACGTACCTGATCTTCAACGACGACAACGGCGACGAGAAGGGCGGCATCGTCGCGAGCAGTGACGGCGCGCTGGTCTCGCTCGACTATCCCAACGGCGACGCCATCCACCTGCAGGCCAGATGGCAGGACAAAGCCGGCGGTGCCGCGCTGACCATGACGCATATCGGGGATCCGGCTGCGCCGATCGAGGAAGCGAAACATCCACTGGGAGTGCGGCTGTACGCCGACACCGAGAACGGAACAGGGCTGACGCTGTGTGATCCGGAGGGGCGGCCGCGAATTCAGTTGCGCGTCGCGATGGACGGTACGCCCTCCATCGCGATCCTCGACGAACACGGCGCGGTCGTCAAACAGCTCTGAGCGGGATTGCCGCAGGCGGTCAGCAATCCCGCTCACCTACCGAATATCAAGCAGTGCAGTTCTTTTGGGCGTCGGTGCGGACCTTGCGGCCGGTGAATTCCTCGACAATGGAGATGTTCTCCGGGGCGTAGTTCTTCTCGGTGATCTTGTCGGCGTTGGGGCCGCCGAGCTTGCCGGAGTACGGCGCGGACTTCTCCAACCAGTAAGCGGTGCGCAGGAATTGGGTCAGCACCAGGTCGCGCAGCTTGGGCTCGTTCTTGATCTTCGCCCAGTAGTCGGGGTGCTTGTCCTTGGCCACCCGCAAGTACAGCAGCAGGTACCGGAGGTTGGTCGCGGCGATATCCCTGGCATTGCTGGCGCCGATGCCCTTGATGTACTCCTGCACCACGGTGACCGCGGGCAGGCCCATCAGGCCCGCGTTCAATTCCGCTGTCACGCCCTGCAAGTGATAGTCGCCCTGCTGCTGATCGCGCAGATAGATGCCGTCCATGTCGTCACTGAGCTTGTCCTTGATCAACGGCAGGATTTCCTTGCGCGGGAAACCGGCGTACAGCGGGATGTTCGTCATTTGCTGCGTGGCGTTGATCCACGAGGCGGTGTACTTGTCCCACTCGGTGCGTGACCCGTCGAGGTCCCACATGTGGGTTTCCTCGTGGATGGCCACCATCATCGACTCGGCGAACGCCTCGAAACTGCCCGTTTCCACGAACTGATTCCAGTACTGATCTTTGGCCTGGGCGATCGCCAATTTCTGCCCGCTCGGCCAACGTCGCTGGTACATGGCCTGCAGGGTAGGCATCCAGTTCGACTTGTTGAACCGGGCTTTGAGGTCGCTGATATCGGCCTGCGGGGTAGACGGCTCTTCGTAACAGAAGGGCGCGGCGTCGGCGGCCTGGGGGCTGGCGGGGGCTGCCACCGCGACGGAGCCAGGCCCGAGGGACAGGACTAAACAGGCGGTGACAATGGGTAAGAGACGTTTGCGATTCATGAGGTGCTCACTTCGGGCTGGGCGTGCGGGGCGGAGTGCTGAACAGTCAGACGAACCCATTACCGCCGGCGCTCGGAACTTTCCCATTACTCGCCGCGAGCGGTCGCCGCAGGGTATGGCCGAACGAGAACCGAGAACTGTTGCGCGAGAGGATGTCCCAGTCGACGGCTATGGGGTACGCCGCCATTTTCTGAACAACTGTTTGAATAGTGACATGAAAGACATCGGCAGCCTCTCCCCAGTGGAAGTGGGGATAATTGAAAGGATTATCTATTGAAATATAGAAAATCGTGAGGTTGCGTCCAGGCGGCCGAGCTGCCATCCTCGTACCCATGATCACCTACGGAAAGGGCGTCCTGCGCCCGGGCTGTTGAGCCCCCGCGAGGCCACCTTTGTGGCCCACGCACTCTCTCTCGCCGCTCTGCACGGTCCCGGCCCTTGGCCGCGCGACGGATATCCGCTCCCGGACGAAGAGCCCCGCAAGGCAGACGAATTCGTCTTTCCCAGCGTCGTCTACGACGGTGTCAGCACCCACCACTTCGGGACCGGATCGCAGCCGGTCGCCGAACTGACCGACCGAATCCTCCGGCATCTCGACGATCCGGCTTACCTGCTCGGGGTGTTCGCCGAGGTGCAGGCCGTGCGCGTCGCCGATGATCTGGTGGGCGGGTTGCGATCCCGCCCGGTACCGCGCGAAAAACTGCGTACGGCGGCCAGATTCGTCGCCGAGAACGCCACCCGCCGCGAAGTCGCCAAACTCGGCATCGTGCTGCTCGGCGTGAGCGGCGACGAACGGGACCGCGAACTGCTGCAACTGCTCGGAACACTCGACGAGTTCGCACTTTTCGCCGTCGTCGCGCTGATGAACACCCAACCCGACAGGCAGCGTGCGGTTTTCGAGCTGGCGCAGCGTCTCGACGGATGGGGCCGCATTCACGCGGTCGAACGCCTGAAGGGCTGCCCCGACCCGGACATCAAAGCGTGGTTGCTGCGCACCGGCTTCCGCAACGGCGTGATGAACGAATACCTCGCCCACCTCGCCGCCACGACCGGCGGTCTCTACGAAGCTCTGCTCGAACACGAGGTCGACGACACCTTGCTCGCCGGTGCGGCGGGCATCCTGCAAGCACTCGCGATCGGCGGCCCCGCGGAAGACATGCACGACTACGACGACGCAGTACCCGCCATGCACCGGTTCGCCGAACTCGTCGCCGTGGCCGAACCTCGCCTCGACCTGCTCGACGCGGCGCTCACCCTCGAAAAACTGGTCAACGACGACGATTTCGACTGGCCCGACGGCGAGCCCGCACGGCTGCGCGCCCGGTATACGGCCTTGCTCGCGCAACCTCGGTGGCGCGAGGTGGTGCTGCGCGAACTCGTGCCACGCGGCGAAGACGCCGAGTCGCGGTCCCATACGTTCGCGACAGCGCTGTCCTGTGCGGGACGACTCGGTATGGACGCACTGCCACATGCCCTGGCGCGCTTACGCATTGATCGCTGCAACGCCTACATCTGGCAGTGGGCGATTTACCACGCCGACGCGGACACCGTCGAACAGGTCGTAGCTCTCGCCGAAGAACTCCTCCCACTCGAGGAACTGGCGTCGGGCCCAACCGAATCGCTAGGCCTGGGGCCGGGTTACGAGGCGGACATGGCCCTGGAGATCATCGTCCAAAAGCTACGCGATCACCCTGGCATCGGCCAGAACCTGCTGCCGGTCGCCCTCAGCAGCCGAGTAATCCGAGCTCGCCGAGGCGCCCTCAACACCCTCGATTCCTGGCCGCCGGAGACCCGCCCGGCAGCCACCCGCGGCTGGATCACAGCAGCCGCGGCATGCGAGCCCAACACCGAACTCCGCGAGCGCATGCTGGCGTTCCTGGCGAGGTGAGCCAGCCCCGGTGCCTGCACCCGCATGCCGTCAAGCGCTACGGTGGCTTGGTGAATTTCGGAGATGGGGGCCCGGTGATTGATCAGCGTCCACTGACCGGCTGGAGCCGGACTGCCTCGACTGTCGCGCGGGTGTTGTCCACGCCTGACATCGATCTGGTGGCGAAGAGTGTGCAGGAGGCGGGGCCG
Organism: Nocardia sp. NPDC050175; assembly: GCF_044459885.1. Classification (NCBI taxonomy): domain Bacteria; kingdom Bacillati; phylum Actinomycetota; class Actinomycetes; order Mycobacteriales; family Nocardiaceae; genus Nocardia; species Nocardia sp. NPDC050175. The sequence continues at coordinate 1,001,803 of NZ_JBITJI010000001.1, read as the reverse complement.
CGCGGGGTTATCGCGCGCGGCCTCGGCCGCAGCTACGGCGATCCGGCGCAGAACGGTGGCGGGCTTGTCGTCGATATGACGGTGTTCGACCGTGTGCACAGCATCGATCCGGACAGCGGTGTGGTCGATGTCGATGCGGGAGTCAGCCTCGACGCGTTGATGCGGGCGGTGCTGCCGTCCGGTCTGTGGGTCCCGGTGTTGCCGGGTACACGGCAGGTGACGGTCGGTGGGGCGATCGCCTCCGACATCCACGGCAAGAACCATCACTCCCACGGCAGCTTCGGCAATCACGTGTTGTCGATGGAGCTGTTGACCGCCGACGGGTCGGTGCGCACTATCACACCGGAAGGTGTTGATGCGGAACTGTTCTGGGCCACCGTCGGCGGAATGGGGCTGACCGGGATCATCATTCGGGCGCGAGTGCGGATGAAGCACACCGAGACCGCGTATTTCATCGTGGACAGCGACCGCACCCGCAACCTCGACGAGACGATGGAGCTGTTGACCGGCGGCTCGGACGAGGGTTACGAGTACTCGGTCGCGGTGCCCGACACGATCAGCACCGGCGCGAAACTGGGCCGTGCCGGGTTCAGCCGCGGGAACCTTGCCAAACTCGATGAATTGCCTGCCAAACTGCGCGGCAATCCGCTGCATTTCAGTGCGCCGCAGTTGTTTACCGTCCCCGACATTTTCCCGGGCGGCATGGTCAACAATCTGACCACGCGGCTCGGCGGTGAGGTCACTCACCGAACCTTCGCGAAGGAGGGGCGGGGCCTGATCCAGAACATCACCCAGTTCCTTCATCCGCTGGACCTACTCGGGGAGTGGAACCGGGGCTACGGTCGCCGCGGGTTCATGCAGTACCAGTTCTCGATGCCGTTCGGTGCTGAGGAGCAACTCGCCGACGCGGTGCGAGCCATCGCGCACTCAGGACACCGGTCGTTCCTGAATGTGTTCAAGCGCATGGGCCCTGGCAACCAGGCACCGCTCTCCTGGCCGCATCCCGGTTTCATGCTCAGCCTGGACTTCCCGCTCAAGCCGGGGCTCGGGGAGTTCTGTGCCGAACTAGATCAGCGCGTACTGGCCGCAGGCGGACGTCTGTACTTCGCAAAGGATTCACGTACGACGCCCGAAATGGTCCGAGCGATGTATCCGCAGCTGGACGAATGGCGTCGGGTTCGCGATGCTGTCGACCCGGAGCGGGTGTTCGTCTCCGACCTGTCCCGTCGTCTCCGCCTCGTCAGCGACGAGTTCGCTATCAGTCGTTGATCCGACGCCGGGCGAGCAGCACCCATACTGCTCGCCCGGGATCGGATTACGGGCGCCCTGAACCGCTTTCGAGGAATTCACGGATGAAGCAGAGCGGGCAGATCGGGTCGAACGGTGCAGTGACCGGAGCGGTCGTCGCGGGTGCTTGTGGTGCGGGGGCGGCTGCGGCGAGCGCGGGCTGCAGGGCGATCGCCAGAGAGATAGCTCCGGCGGCAACAAGATTCAGCATGGGACGGTTCAAGAGATCCTCCACGTTGATGATGAGCCGTGAGGGTAGCAAGGTCGCCGCGGTGACGCCCCGAGTTCGGCCCTACCCGAGCGCGTGCTGTTCGACGGGTGTGCTCAGGTTCGTGCCGTTGAGGTCCAGGTACAGCGAGCGTTCGGTGATCGACAGGGTTGCGGTGTTGCGGCGGTCGATCGCGGCGACGGCGGCATCGATGAAGTCGCGATCGAAGCTGTACAGGGGGATGGCTTCGGCGCGGTGGATGCGCTTGCCCGCGAGTTGCGCCAGGACCTTGGCGGGGTCTCGGTGGGTGTAGATGGCGGCGCGGCCGGCCAGCTTGCTGCCGCGGTGCAGGCGTTCCGCGTCGGGGGCGCCGACCTCGATCCAGGCGGTGAGGCGGCCGGTGAGGTCGCGGACCAGGACTGCGGGCTCGTCGGTGGAGGAGATGCCGCCCTCGCTGAAGGCGATGCCCTCCTGGTATTCGAGGCAGTAGGCCAGCAGGCGGGTCACCATGAACTCGGCGGTTTCGGACGGGTGGCGCGCTATCCGCAACTCCAGGTCCTGGTAGACGTCGCGGTCGACGTCGGCCAGTTGGACGGCGAAGTTGTGCAGTGTTGCGGGGAGTGCCATAAGGCCAGGAGCTTAGGCGAACCTCGCCGGTGGTCCTGCCGCGCGGCCTGCGTCAGGGGATGAACCTGGTGTCCGGGTAGCGCGGATTGTTCCCGTCGAACAGGTCGGTGGCGATGTGTTTCAGGTGCAGGTCGAAGAACGCTGCGATGTAGTCCTGCTGTGCGCTCACCGAGCGGGCCGGGTGGATCGTGCCGACGGTGCGTTGCCGCGCCTCCTCGGTCAGCACGCTGGCACACTGCGGCACCGCGACCTGGAGATCGGTGAAGCTCATGTGGGCGGCGCCGTCGAAGTGCAGGTCGCGTTTCCACGCCTGCTGCTTGGTCCAGAACTGGCCCCAGCTCGGGTCGAAGTCGGCCAGGTGCGAGTGCTCGAACTTGCGCCCGGTCGCCGGATCCACGCCGTCGGCACCCACCAGCATGAACGGCCGGTCCACGCCGTGCTGCACGATCTCGCCGACCTTGCCGGCGGCCATGCTGCCGTCGAGATTGATGCCCGCGCCGATGCGCTGGTCCTGATACATCGCCTCGCCCGCCGCGTAGCCGCCCAGCGAATGGCCGAACATGCCGACCGTCGACAGGTCCAGCGCGCCCGGCAATCCCGTGGGGAGCGTGCGATTTTCCGCGTCCGGGTTCTCGCCGCGGTTCAGGCGGGTCAGCTGGTCGAGCACGAACCTGGTGTCGGCGACGCGGGCATCGACCGAGGTCGCGAGGTACTGCAGATCCGGGCGAGCGTCGCTGGTGACCAGGCGTCCACCGGGGAACTCGACCACGCTCGCGTCATAGGTATGGGAGATGGATACGACGACGTAGCCGTGACTGGCCAGGTCGTCGGTGCGGACCGAATTGAGCTCGCGCTCCACGCCGAAACCGTGCGAGAACAGCACTACCGGCCAGGCACCGCCGGTGCGGTCCACCTCGACCGAGGTGCTCGCCTGGCGTTTGGTGTCTGCCCAGTCGATCGTGCCCGGTTTCAGGCCGTTCTCGGGCGAGCTGGCCGCGAGCTGGTCGACGGCGGCCGCCACTCCCGGCGACATCCAGGCGGCGCGTTCACCGGTGCGTTGCGCGGGGTAGGTCACGGTGACCATCAGTTCCCGCTTGTCGGCCGGATGCCACGGGTCCGGTCGGGTGTCCACCAGATGCAGGTCGGTTGTGCCGACCGGGTAGCGCCCGCTCAGCGGCGGCAGGGTGATCTTCGCCGCGGCCGAAGTGGTCGGCTCGGGCGCGTCCTGCTCGCACGCGGTGAGCAGGACGGTCGCGGCCATGGCAGCGGTCAGCGCCAGCGCGCAGCTGCGCAATGTGATCACTTCGGTGGTCCTCCTCGACGTTCGGCTCGAGCCCATGATGGCAAGAGTCGCGTCGCGAGCGCGTCAGCCGGGCGGACGACCCGGTGTAGCCCGGGATGCGTAGGGGAGTACACCCAGGGGACCAGTCCTTATCGCCAGGGAACCTCGGGGTCCGGTCACCGGTCTGCTTAGACTGTCGAACGAGAGGAAAGGACACCCCTGATGAAGCGAAACCTGAACTGCCCCTGCGGAGAAGCCATCGTCGGCACCGACGAGGACGATCTTGTCGAGAAGACGAAGGCCCACCTGGCCGAGAATCATCCGGGTCACGAGTACTCGCGCGACGAGATCTTGTTCATCGCTTACTGATTCGTCGATCGGATCGGCTCAGGCCAGAGCACCTGGTCCGGCAGGCACAGGCTGGCCGAGCGGGTGGTCGGCACCGGGCCGGTACCGGGGGTGAAGGTCCACTGGGCGATCGGTCCGGCCGCCTTCCAGCGCAGCGCACCCGTCGCGTCGGCGACCACCTCGTACACGGACTCGCTGCCATCGACGAGCTGGGTACCGACGCAGTAGTCGTTGTACTCGGTGCCCGGTTGCTGCGCGCCCGCGCTGAAGTTGCCCGCGGGAGCGGTGGTGGCGCCGGGATTGGCGACCGTGCTCGGCGTGCGGACGGCCGCGCCCCGCTGCCACCGCGGTGCGCCGAGTTGATCTGTCGCACAGGTGAAAGCGCGGCCGCCCGCTACGACGGTCGTGCCTTGCGCATGGCCCGTGCCCGCCCACAGGCAGTCGCCGCCCGGTGCGGCACTGGCGCTTCCGGTCGCCGCGCCGATGAGGCCCGCGGTGGCAACCGCCGCCACGGTGAGGGCGATCGTGCCGCGCAACCAGGTAGGACGCACGGGGGCGTCGTGAGCAACTGAAGCGGGTTCGTTGTTGAGCATGTCCCGACCGTAGAAATCGGCGACCCCGCCGAGCATCACGCCGCAGTGCCATTTGCCGTCAATACCGCAGTGCTAAGGGGGATTCCGGACCGCGCGGTGGGCCGGACTCGGGGTCGGCCGCCGGTGCGATCAGGCCTCGCCGCCTGTCCGATTCGGCCAGCGACGGCAGGTGTCACAAGGACGCCGATTCCGTGCTCACCGGATGGGCCGGCTTGAAACCAGCAAGAGGGCGGCGAGTGGACACTCGAGAAGTTCTTCGGTGACGGCTACCGGATATCACCGAAACATGTTCTCCTGTATGGACTCTCGAAGGGTGAACTAACCCGGGGAATTTCGTTCGTCGCGCTGCTGAGCGGGAGGTCCGATGATAGGATGGATCGGAACTGAGGGATGTTCGGGCAGATAAGTTCCTCAGCTGAAATCGTTTGGAACAAGGCGGAACCCGCCTTGTTCTTCGTGTGCGAGAGGGGACTTGAACACGAACGCGGTATGGGTGTGCGTGAGGCACGTGGTGTAGGTCGAGCGGTAATTCCTTTCGGTCGGAATACCGTCCTTTTGTTGCGTCCGGAGCCGAATTGTTCCGGATTCTGTTTGTTGTCGCGGCGATCAGGGTGGTCGTCGTGTTCGGAGCTTTGTTCCGCCATATACCCTGGCGTACAAGCATGTCCATCGCGCCCTTCGCGGCCGACGGGCAAGTCCAACTCTTAAGCGTATCCACGCTGACTGCGGTTTCGGGCTGGAACTGGTACTTTCCGAAATGTTTCCGAAAGGCGGAGCGGGGGATCTTCGGGTTAACACCTTTCACAAATAACGCCACGAATCACGCTGGCGTTCCGCAGATTGCGAATGCAGGGGCGTTTCGACACCGTATCGTTGCCGGAACTCTGCCAATGTGAAATATTGCTGTCCGCGCTAGTTAGTCACTGCTGACCCGGCACAGCGCCGTGCCTACCGCATCGATTCGTCCCGCTTGTTGTGGTGGTTCGGATCGGTACTGGCAGCGGGGCGAAGTGTGCTACGGAATGATCTCGGCTTCGACGCAGGAGTACCGCCGTGAGTGAACACAGGTTGAACGTGGACGACGATGCGAGAGTCGGAGTTGCCGACGTAGTCATCGAGATTCCTATCGAGTCGATAGACATCAGCGGCGCACTGCGCGTGCGTGCTGAGGACTCGGCGCATACGCAGGTGCTAGCGACGACCGAGGCGGAGTTGCCGCCGATCCTGGTGCATCGAGAAACCATGCGGCTGATCGACGGCGTGCACCGTCTGAAGGCCGCGAAATTGAAGGGGGACAGCGTCATCCGGGCACAATTCTTCGACGGCACCGAGGAAGAGGCGTTCGTGCTCGCGGTACAGGCCAACATCGCGCATGGCCTGCCACTGTCGATCCTCGATCGCAAGGCCGCCTCGCTGCGCATCATGCGGATGTACCCGCTGTGGTCGGACCGCAAGGTGGCCGAGGTCGCTGGGCTGGACCACAAGACGGTGGGTGCGGTGCGCAGGCAGTCGTCTGGGGATGTTCCCCAGACGAGGCACCGATTAGGGCGCGACGGCCGGATGCGCCGAGTGCGCCGCCCGGACGTCGAACACCAGCGCCGTAAGAAGCCCTGCGACGGCTCCGACGGCGCGCCGCTCGCACCGGATCCGGCACCGCCGGAGCGGGTTTGCCCCTCGTCGGTATTGCAGAGCCTGCGCCGCGATCCGTCGCTGCGCCTCACCGAAACCGGGCGCACGGTATTGCGCTGGCTCGACGCGAGCCCGCGCACGCCGACCCAGTCGCTCGATCTGGCCGATCGCATCCCGGAACACTGTCTGAATCTCGTGCTCGATATGGCCCGGCAGAACGCGGCCAACTGGCAGGACTTCGCGACGCGTATCGGCGATCGACTACACAGTAAATGACCGTGCATTTTACCTCGCGATACGGTGCGTGACTTGCGAATCGAACGTTGTCCGCAGGTTGCGCGTCGGCGAGCCTTCGGTGCCGCGACCCACGGCGCACACGCCAACGGCGTCGGCGCTATTCGGCACGGAGCAGATGTTGCTCGAGTGTGCCCAGTCGATTGCGGCACCGAAGGTCCGTCGGAGCACACCGTCGCGTCGCGGCGCGATCGTGCTGCCGGTCCGGCTCGGGGGCTTGATATTTCGTCGCACTTGCGCCGAAAGTGATGCTGCTCGAGTGCATGTGCGGGACACTTCGCCGAATTGCGGAGCGGGGAAAGTTAATTAAGTCGTAATACAAACTCCCCAGTACGTCCCCAGTCGAAAATAACGCCCGCAGTGTGGTTCTACTTGGATATGAAATACCCACATCGAAGGGCGGCTCGCTACACCGCTACCGTGGTGTTCGTTTTAGCGGCAACGGTTTTCACGGCCAGCTCCGGTGCGCTCGCCCAGCCCTCGTCAACACCAACGCCGACCACCCCTTCGACGTCGTCCCCGACGACCACCTCGTCCCCGACGACCGAATCGACGACCTCGACCGATCCGACGACGTTGGCACCGACGACCGAGCCGACGACCTCGGCACCGACCACTTCGCCGACGACCGATCCAACGACGTTGTCGCCCACCACCTCGCCGTCGCCGACGACCTCGTCGATACCGACCACCACCACCCCGCCGCCCACCAAGCCGGGCATCTTCGAACTGCCCTCCCTGCCGCGGAACATCTTCACCGATCCCGACGGCATCGCCATGCAGGTGATCTTCAAGAACCCGCTGCCGATCCCGCCGGGCACGCCGGCCGAGGCCCCGGCCATTGCGCAGGCCCAGGCGCAGACGGTCCAGCAGGTCTTCGGTGCGGGATCGGTCGGCAGCCTCGTCGTAGACAAGGTGTCCCCGGCTGCTCAGGGTTCGACGGTGCAGCTGCGTCAGGAGATCGACTCGGTGCCGGTCTACGGTGCGACGGTGGCGCAGTCGCTGGCCGCCGACGGCAAGCTCGTCTCGGCCAGCGGCGCACTGTCGCAGCAGGCGAAGGGCAAGTACCCCGCCGGGACCACCACGGCCAGCACACCGCCCGCCGCTGTGGCGGCCACCGCGCTGCGCGCACTCGCCGAGCAGACCAAGCAGCCGCGTGACAAGTTCGCCGTCTCCGCGACGGCCGCCAGGTGGTTCGACCCGAAGCTGGCCGCCAAGAACTCGACGGCGCCAAGCGTCGCGGTCCCCGCGTTTCAGGTCTCGGTCAAAGGCGCCGCCGCGCAAGGCAGGCAGCCCGTGCAGTGGGTCGTGTTCATCGACGCCAACAACACCGGACGTGTGCTCGGCGGCTGGAGCAGTCGCTGAACGCCTAGCGGCTCATCGCTTTACCGGATCGGCCTGGTTGCTCCGAGCGAGCCGCCAGGCCCGCCCGGGCAGTACCTGCAGATTGCCGAGTTGGCATTTCCTGCAGTCGATTACAGATCCGATCGGGCAACGACACGTTCGCGCGACCGAGCTCGCTCATCGGGTCGCCTACCAAAGAGGTTGTGCACCATGCGAATTCATAAGTGGTCAGACAGAGGCAATCCGATCCCCGTCGCGCTGAGGGCGCGGCCGGTCGCGGTGTCCGCGTTGGCTCTCGCGTTGAGCCTGTCGGCCGGCGTTGCCGCGGTCGCCGCGCCGCCGCCGGCTTCGCCGAACGGTACGGCCGCGAGCGCGGCCGATCCGACGCCGGGCTCGGACGGTCTCGGCGACCCGTACTACCCGCAGGACGGCAACGGCGGCTACGACGCGATCCACTACGACGTCGCCATCGACTACACCCCGTCGTCGCACAACCTCAAGGGCAAGGCCACCATCACGGCGAACGCCACCCAGAACCTGTCGGCATTCAACCTCGACTATGCCGGTCCCGCAGTCGGTTCCGTCGCCGTCAACGGTCAGCCCGCGCAGTTCAAGAAGACCGGCGAGCACGAACTCGTCGTGACGCCGAAAGCGGCACTGCCGCTGGGACAACCGTTCACCGTCGTCGTCGACTACGCGGGCACCGTGCCCAACACCAACGGCAACGGCTGGACCTACTCGCCGTCCGGTGGCGCCTTCGCGGCGGGCGAACCGCATTCGGCGACAACGTGGTACCCGCTCAACGACACACCGCTGGACAAGGTCACCTTGACGGTGAAGGCCACGGTGCCGACCGGCTGGGATGTCGCCTCGAACGGAATCCGCACGTCGGACGTGGCCGCCGGGACGGGCAAGCACACCGTCACCTGGGAGGCCAAGGATCCGATCATCGGGTATCTGTCCACGATCGCGATCGACAAGTTCACCCGCTTGAATCAGAAGGTCGGCAATACGCCGCTGGAGAGCTTCTTCGCGCCGGGTGGGGCCCAGCAGAAGAAGGATCTGGAAAAGAAGCTGCCCAGCGTGCTCGCCTTCGAAGAGCAGCTGTACGGCCCGTATCCGCACGAGGCGGGCGGCGGCATCTATGTGGACACCGATCTGCAGTTCTCGCTGGAGACCCAGACCCGGCCGATCTACGCGCCGTGGACGGATCTGAATACGCTGATCCACGAGAACGCCCATCAGTGGTGGGGTGATTCGGTCTCGGTCAAGGATTGGCGCGATGTCTGCCTGAACGAATGCTTCGCCAGCTACACCGCCGACATCCTGTACCCGGAACGGGTCAATCACCAGAACGCCGATACGATCTATCGCCGGGCCCTCGCCAGTGCCGATCAGCAAAACGTCTGGGCGACACCGCTTTACAACCCCGGTAAGGGCAACGAATTCACCACCGTCTACACCCGCGGTCCGCTGTTCCTGCACGCACTGCGCCGCTACATCGGCGACGACGTATTCTTCACCGCCGTCAAGGATTTCGCGCAGGGCCACAAGCACGGCAACGCGTCGATTCCCGAGTTCCGGCAGTTCGTGCAGTCCCGCACCACCAAGAAGCTGGACGGCTTCTTCGACGCGTGGCTGAACGGCAAGAAGCGGCCCGCCAGCGAATACCTGTACCCGGGCAGCCTCAGCAACCAGGGCCTGCAGGAAGCTCCCGAGGCACCGAGCACCGACGCATGGCCGTTCGGGCGCGGGGATCGGAAATGACGTCCGTTTCTTCGCTACACACCTTGCCGCGGTCGATAAGGTCCTTCGTCATGGCGGCCACCATCGCACCGTTCATCGTGGCCGCGCTGCATGCGGCGCCGGACGAGCACATCTCGTCACCTGCTCAGTGTGCGCAGGGCGCGATATCGTGCGGCCCGGTCAAATATGAGCCGCAGAGCGGGCAAGGGGTGAGTGTCGGCACGGCAACGCCGGTCGCCGTCAGGGGTGTCTTCAAGAAGAAGCCGGTCTATGTAGCGGCTTGATCGCACACGGTGACCGCCGCGGGTTTCCGCGGCGGTCACCGTCGTGTGCGGGCTGACGGATTGACGGCCGGGCTACCGTGGGTGTTGTTCTTCGATGGATCATGCACTCGTTGTGGAGGCTTCTTGCGCACCCTGGCCCGGTTACTGCTGGTCCTGCTGGTTCTCGCCGCTGGTACGGCGTCGATGGTGCCTGCGGCCGTCGCTGAGCCCGTGCCGTCGGTGACCGTGGATGGTGTCACCCGGCAGAAGATCGATGCGTTGCTAGCGTTGCGGGCCGGTGCGCCTGCTGGGCAGAGCAAGGGTGAGTTGGTCGAGCTGTTGTCGCGGCAGTTTCTCGGTACGCCGTATGGGGCCGACATGCTGATCGGGTCCGCGACGCAGCCGGAGCAGCTTGTCATCGATTTTCGGCGGGTGGATTGCTTCACCTATCTCGACTATGTCGAGGCGCTCAGTAGATCGGCCGATCGTGGTCAGTTCGACCAGAACCTGGTCGATACGCGGTATACCGGTGGGCGCGTAGATTTCTTGCAGCGGAAGCATTTCTTCAGTGATTGGGTGAGTACTCCGCGAGTTGCGGCTACCGATGTCACCGGTGCGTTGACTACGGCCGCGGTCACGGTTGGCAAGCATCTCAATGCGAAGGCGGACGGCGGGACGTACCTTGCCGGGCTGCCGGTGGTGGATCGCGCTATCGCCTACATTCCCAGTGCCGCCGTTGACGACGGTGTCATCCGTGGACTCCGTACCGGCGATTACATCGGTGCCTACACCGATCAGGCGGGGTTGGATGTCACGCACGTCGGGATCTTCGTCATGACGCCGAGCGGTCCGGTTTTCCGGAACGCGTCCTCGCTGGCGGCGAACAGCAAGGTGGTCGATTCGCCGCTGGCCGAATACGTCCGGTCGGTGCCGGGCATTGTGGTGTACCGCGCGCAGTAGCCGGCCGATGAGTTTTCGAGGCCGACCACGTCAGATTCTGTACCGACTACAGAAGGACAACGCGACGTGACCAAGCCCGAAATTCTGCTGGAGGGAGTCGTGTTCGGCGAGTCCCCGCGCTGGCACGACGGACGACTCTGGTTCTCCGATTGGGGCGCGAATCAGGTGATCGCGCTGGGGGAGGACAACCGGCCCGAGGTGATCGTGCAGATCCCGTCGTTCCCGATGTGCATCGACTTTCTGCCGGACGGGCGACTGCTGGTCGTGGACTCGGCGCAGCGCAGGCTCGTGCGGCTCGAGACCGACGGGTCGCTCGTTACGCACGCCGATCTGTCCGTGGTGTCGGACAAGCCGTGGAATGACATCGTGGTCGACAATCGCGGCAACGCCTACGTCAACAGCATCGGTTTCGATTTTCCCGGTGGTGAATTCACGCCGGGTCCGATCGTGCTCGTCACGCCGGAGGGCAGCGTCCGGCAGGTCGCCGACGGTCTCGCTTTCCCGAACGGGATGGCGATCACGGCGGACGGCGCGACGCTGATCGTCGCTGAGTCCTATGCGAACCAGCTCACCGCTTATGACATCGAGCCCGACGGGAGCCTTGCCAACCGCCGCGTGTGGGCGGCGACGCCGGGCGATCATCCGGACGGGATCTGCGTCGACGCCGAGGGCGCGGTTTGGTACGCCGATGTGGGCAACCGGCATTGCGTTCGGGTTGCTGAAGGCGGGGAAGTGTTGGCCACGGTAGAACTAGATCGCGGCGCGTTCGCCTGTGTGCTCAGCCGTGGTGAAGATCCGAAACTATATGTAGTAGGCCAGAATTGGGGCGGACCCGAGTCGACGGAACCCACCGGACAGGTGGTCGCCTTTCCAGCTCCCGCGCCTGGTGCCGGGCGGCCGTGACCTGATTCGCGAAATATCCTGTGTGCCTGTCATTTTGGTCTGTTGATCAGTGATCGCCGATAAGCTGTTCGCAGCAGTGTCGTTCGTGGTCAACCGGCATATGGAGCGCAGACACATGACCATCGACACCATCGAAGCGACAACCTCCTACGGAATTGTCTCCGGACAGCTCGCGAATGGCGTGGCCCGGTTTCTCGGGATTCCTTATGCCCGAATGAGCGTCTTACGGGGCGGGGTCGTCCGGATTTTGCCGCTCCAGCTCGTTGCGTGCTCGGCGGGCGCCGTAGAACGCCCCGATCGCGGCGAGGCCCGCGAGCACAGCGCCGACGAACAGGTAGATCGTCACGCCCCCAGGGGTTTTGGTCGACAGGCGGGATAAGGTCAGGCCTACCGCGATCATGACCAGGACGGTGGTTTCGAGGATCAGAATGTATCGCGGCGTCGGAGGTCGGCGCATCCAGGTCCTCCTGGTGGTGTGGACGGTGAGGTCCTGGGTTGTGCGGACAGCCGCGTCGGTGTAGCTGATGAATAGCTGATGTTCGAAACATAGCAAGGAACGATCAATCTGACAAGGTGTCTTACCGAATTGGGTTATTGCACGATAACGCCTCGTCGACTCAGTTGGTCGGGATCGTCTTCCGCAGAAAGGTGATCAGTGCTGCGGTCGTCTCGGCGGGACGCTCCAGGTTGGGGAGATGGGCGGCGCCGGCGAGCTCCCGGTGGCGGGCGTCGGCGAGCTGGTGGGGGAGCCGGGCGGCGATCTGGCGGAAGTCCGGCAGATCGTGTTCGCCGGAGATGGCCAGTACTGGCGCGGTGATCGCGGACAGGTCGAATTCGGCCTTGCGCCGGCCGGGGGCGTCGGCGGCGGCCAGTTGGAGCTCGAAGGCGCGGCGCTGCATCTGGCGCACGGACTCCCGCGTTTGCGCGTCCGCGTCCGGTCCGAGCCAAGTGGCCACATTGAGTTCCACCGCGGCCGCGATGTCGCCGGCTTCGAGCAGAGCTTCCTCACGCGTATCGAATGCCTGCAAGGCCGGGCTTGGATTGTGTTCGGGCATGGCGGTGCACAGCAACGCCAGGATTGTCATGCGCTGCGGCCAGCGGGCGGCGATCTCCATGGCGACTTCCCCGCCGTACGAGGAGGCGATGAGCGCCGTGTGCTCGATGCCGAGCCGGTCCAGGAGGGCGAGGACGTCTTCGGCATCGTTGAACAGGTGCGGCGGCACAGGCGTTTGACCGAAACCCCGGAAATCGCAACGCATAACTCGATATCCGGCATTGATGAGCGCGGTCCACTGTGGATCCCACATTCGCCGGTCGCACACGCCCGCGTGCAGGAGTACCACCGGTGGGCCGCCGCCTGCGACATCGTGGGGGAGGAGCATCGCTCGGACGCTAGTCGGCAGGTGTTGGACACGCATCCGAATATCGTGGCGGTCCAGGAATCTCGTTGAACTCGGTAGTCTCTGCAGATGACCGACCGAGCAACAGGCAGTGTGAACAGCCCTATTCGGACGGAGCGGGGGCTGGAGCGATTGATCTTCTTCAGCGATGCGGTGGTGGCGATCGCTATCACGTTGATCGTGTTGCCGCTGGTCGACAATGCTCGGGATGTGGCCGATTCGTCCACGTCGAAGTTCTTGTCCGAGAACAGTTATGGGCTCATCGCGGCCGGAGTCAGCTTCGTCGTGATCAGTTCGTTCTGGCGGGAGCATCATCGGCTCTTCGAGCGGGCGACGGGGTATACGCCGCTGCTGGTGCGGATCAATATGTTGTGGCTACTCTGCATCGTCGCATTGCCGCTCGCGACCGTTCTCGACGTCTATTCGCACCGAGCTGATCGGCTCGCCATCGGCATCTACCTGGGGGTGATGATCGGCGCGATGACACTCAGCCGATTGGCGGAGTTGGTGCTGTATCGAGCGAACCTGCTGGCGGACGCCGAGCGAGTGACGGGTATCGACATTGCGGTTCGCTGGATTTCGGTGGCAGTGGTGTGCGTGGCACTGGTCATCGCACTGTTGGTGCCGCACGTCGGCCTGTGGTCATTACTGCTGTGGATAGCGGTTGGTCCCGTCGAGGGCGTCGTGAATCGGCGATGGAAAGCACACCAAATCAGCTGAACCGTCGGCGCTGGGCACAGTCCTTAGTTGTACTCGCCCGGTAGGTATACAGATCCAAGGGAATGGTCGAGTAGTGCTGGGCGCGTCAGGCGGGGGTTCCCGGCTTTAGTTAGCAGTTGGTCACGCGGTGTGGATGTTCCAGCGTGGTCATCTGGCTGTGGTGGCGTTTCGAGAGCCCTCTATCCAGCGAATGTCGCGTTCCAGCGGGGTGGGAGGGGGCCGCGCACCCACTGTTTAAGCCTCACACCGCGTGTAGTGGGTGTGAGGCTTAAGCAGTGGGTGCGCTGGTGGGTTCTGGGTGACGATCGGGCTGTGGCCTGCGTCCAAGAGCCCCGGTGTAGTGAAATCGGTTGGTGTGCAGCGGGATCACAGTGCTTGCCTACCTTTCACAGGGAGTTCACGTCCTGTGAAAGGTATGGGGGGTCTGTGGGTCTGGCCCGTACGGTCCGGTGGGCGGCGATCGGTGTTACCCATTGCGGGGGCGAAGGGCGGCGGCCCGTTGTTGGCGACTGCTGCACCCTTTCTCGGGAACTGCGCTGCTGGTGGGGCCGTGGTCGTTGCGGCTGTGGGTAGCCGTCGAGGGTGTCGTGAAGCGGTGGTGGGAAGCGCACCGAACCAGTTGGGCCGTAGGCGCCGGGCGACGGCATCGCTCAGGGTTGTGCGGCGGGGGGAATGGGGGGCCGGCTGGTTGGTGCTGGAGCGGGTTTCGGGGCTGGGGCGGGTGGCTTCTGGTTAGGAGCCGGGGCGGCGGGGGTGGCCGGTTGCTGCTTGGGGGCCGGAGCTGGGGCTTGTGTGGCGGGCTGTTGCTTCGGGGCCGGAGCAGGTGTCGGGGCTGGAGCGGCTGGTTGCTGTTTCGGCGCGGGGGTGGCCGGTGCGGTCGGTTGCTGCTTGGGAGCAGGGGCCGGTGCTGGAGCAGGGGCCGGAGCAGGAGCCGGAGCCGGAGCAGGAGCAGGAGCCGGAGCCGGAGCCGGAGCCGGAGCCGGAGCTGGAGCTGGTGCGATCGGCTGTTGTTTGGGCGTGGTGGTGGCTGGTGCTGGTGCGGTCGGTTGTTGTGCCGGTGCCGGTGCCGGAGCGGGAGCAGGCGCGGGTGCGGCTGGCGGTTGTTTGGGTGTGGAGGTAGCCGGGGCCGGTGCAACTGGCTGGGTGGTGGGTTGGACTGGTGGGGTCCGGTTCGGTGTGGGTTGCGGGGCCGGTGGCTTCGGCGTTGTTGTGGGGGTGGTGGTGGTCGGTGTCGCCGACTTGGGTGCTGGTGTTGCGGTGGGGGTTTGGAGTGGCTTCTGCTCGGTGGTTGCCGGGGCCGGTGCGACTGGTGGTTGGTTGCTGACCTGCGGCGGAGTGGTCATGGCGGGTGGTACCTGCGCAGGTGTCGGCGACGTTGACGTTGTCGGCGCGACGGAAGTGGTTGTCGGGATCGGTGTGGTCGACGGCGCGGGTACGGGCGGCGTGGTTGTGTCGGGTTGTGTTGTGGTGGTGGGAGTTTGGGTGGTCGGCGTTGGCAGCGGTGTGGTCGTCTGCGGGATGGTGGACGCGTCCGGCACGGGCGGCGGGCAGAAGACGCCGCACGGGATCGGGTCTCGGCCGGGGATGTTGATCATCACCTGGATTCTGATTTCCAGGGTGCCCGTGGGGTTTTGGGGATCGGACGGGAGTGGGTCCGTCGTGGGAGTCGGGTTCGGGTCGGTCGTCGCGTCCGGGGCGGGGGTGTCGGTGGGGGCCGCGGGATCGGCGATGGTGGCTGTTTCGCCTTGGCTCATGCTCGAGCCGGCACCGTCGGGCATGCCGCCGTCGGGGGTGGCGTCGGGGATGGGGGCGAGCTCGCCCTGGGGTGGGGCGCCGCCGGTCTTGTAGGCGTTGGACCAGCTGAGCACCTTTGACGCGTAGTCGAGGGAATTGTTGTAGCGCAGGACCGCTCGCGTCTCCTGCTTGGGATCGCGCATGTCCAGGTTGCCCGAGCACAGGTATTTGCCGGCGCCGAGTACGGCGTCGAAGATGTTGTTGGGGTCGGATTTCCGGTCACCGTTGCCGTCGGCGGCGTAGAGAGACCAAGTGCCGGGGAGGAATTGCATCGGGCCGACGGCGCGCACGTAGCCGCCCTCGGCGGCTTTGATGACCTCGTTGCCGGGCAGGGTGCCGTCGAGGGCCGGGCCGTAGATGATGCCGCGGGTGGTGCCGTCGGGTTCGGTGCGCCCGTTGCCCGCATGGTTGGACTCGATCTTGCCGATGCCGGCCAGCAGGTGCCACGGCATCCCGCAGTTGGGCGTCGAGGCCTGCAGTGACAATTCGGCATTGCGGTAGGCGGCGAGCGCGATCTCCGGAATGCCGCGGGTCGGCACGTTGGGCAGCGCCACATCGTGGAGCGGGACGGTGGCGTCCGGCCCCGGATCCTGCGGCGGATCTGCCTGCAGGTGCAGCGATTTGGGCGAGGTCGGGATAACGATGACCGATTGATCGGCCGCCGAATTCTCCTGACCGGTGGGTGTCATCGCGGAGGCCAGCACACCGTCGGGCACTTTACTTGCCACGGAACCGGAAATCAGCAGCCCGGCAAAAACGAGCGCGGATGCGGTAATCGGACCGGATATTCGCATCGGCTTACCAATCCTTCGTCGACGTCGACGGTTACCTTTGCGGTACCGCCGCCATTTTTCACCGCGACAGCTATTTCCCGTTGTTCGCTGCAGAACGACGCCGGACGACGCACCTCAGCGGACATGAGAGCT
Source organism: Nocardia sp. NPDC050175 (assembly GCF_044459885.1). Classification (NCBI taxonomy): domain Bacteria; kingdom Bacillati; phylum Actinomycetota; class Actinomycetes; order Mycobacteriales; family Nocardiaceae; genus Nocardia; species Nocardia sp. NPDC050175. Next base: position 985,479 of record NZ_JBITJI010000001.1, on the reverse strand, counting down.
GTTGTACAAGTGGATATCTCATGAGAGCTGTTGTACAAGCGGATGTCTCAGTCAACGGGCAGCCCGCAGCCGCCGTGTCCCGAACAACCGGCGCAAGCATGACATGACCGAGCCGCCCGGAGATCCCCAGTAGAAGTGGGGAATTCGGAACGTTCTTGGTCCGGCGCGACCGGTGATCGCTAAATCGGCGCATATCCCCAGTTGAGAAGGTCCCCACTCATATCTCGCACGCTGCTCCATACTTCTCGATGCCCCCTAAAGTTGTACCGGAGGTACGCTATGCGAAAGTTTCTATACCCCTTTGCATTCGGCGCAGCCGTGGCTCTCACCACGCTTGTCATGCCCGGTTTAACCGGTAACGCAGCCGACAATCCACAAACAACCGAGCGCGCTGTCACCGATATCGTGCCCGTCCCCGTCGAGGCCAAGCCCGACGCAGGCGCGAACTTCAAGCTGACCTCCGCCAGCGTGATCCGCGCCGAACACCAGGCCAAGGACGTCGGAGAGTACCTGGGCGGGCTGCTCCGGCCCGCCACGGGTTTCCCGCTGCCGGTGGTGGAGCGCTATGACCTGGCCAAGCCGGGCATCACCCTCGAGCTCGGCGACGCGGGTAATCGCGTCGGCGACCAGGGCTACCAGCTCACCGTCGCCAAGTCCGGCATCACCCTGAAGGCGAACACCACGGACGGACTGTTCGGCGGCGTGCAGTCGCTGCGCCAGCTGTTCCCCGCGGCGATCAACAAAACGTCGGTGCAGCACCAGGATTGGACGGTGTCCGGCGGCAAGGTGGTCGACTATCCGCGCTTCCGTCAGCGCGGCGCGATGCTCGACGTGGCCCGCCATTTCTTCAAGCCCGACCAGGTCAAGCGCTACATCGACCAGATCGCCCAGTACAAGGTGAACACCCTGCACCTGCACCTGACCGACGATCAGGGCTGGCGCATCGAGATCAAGAGCTGGCCGAAGCTGGCCGAGATCGGCGGCCAGACCGCGGTGGGCGGTGACCCGGGAGGCTACTACACCCAGGCGCAGTACACCGACATCGTGAAATACGCTGCCTCCCGGCACATCACGGTGATTCCCGAGGTCGACATGCCCGGCCACACCAATGCCGCGCAGGCGTCGTACGGCGAATTGAACTGCGACGGTAAGCCGGTGCCACCGCGCACCGACATCGAGGTGGGCTACAGCTCGCTGTGCATCGCGAGCCCGACCACCTACAAGTTCGTCGAGGATGTCATCCGCGAGCTGTCGGCGATCACCCCCGGCAAATACATCGATATCGGTGGTGACGAGGCTCATTCCACCTCCGCGGCCGACTACAAGACCTTCTACGACAAGGTGACGCCGATGCTGGCCACCTACGACAAGAAGGCGACGGGCTGGCACAACATCGTGGTGACCAACCCGCCCACATCGGCGATCCCGCAGTACTGGGATACCGCCAACACCAATGCCGATGTCGCGGCGGCGGCCAAGCGCGGCAACAAGATCCTGATGTCGCCTGCCAACAAGGCGTACCTGGATATGCAGTACAACAAGGATTCACCACTCGGTCTGCACTGGGCGGGCTATGTCGAGGTGAAGGATTCCTACAACTGGGATCCGGCCACCTTCCTGCAGGGCGTTTCGGAGAATCAGCTCGCCGGGGTCGAGGCGCCGCTGTGGTCGGAGACCCTGCGGACCAGCGCCGACATCGAGTACATGGCCTTCCCGCGGCTCGCGGGGATCGCCGAGATCGGCTGGTCACCGTCCGTGACCCACAACTGGGACGCGTATCGGCTGCGGCTCGCCAAACAGGGCGCGATCTGGGCCGCGCAGGGCATCAATTTCTACCGTTCCCCGCAGGTGGACTGGAAATAGCCGACGCTGCGCAATAATCCGAAGGTCACTTCGGAATTTCCATCACAAGGTTCGTTCGAATTACAGGATCGTCCCCCGATACGATCCGGAAGGAGTCCGAGGTGTCGCCTTATCGAAAAACTCTTATCGCCAGCTTCGCGCTACTAACCGGGCTGGGGGCTTTCCTGACCCCGGTGACCGCAGTGGCTCAACCGCAGGCCGCCGCGGTCGACAGCGACGGTGACGGGTTGCCCGACGCATGGGAGATCAACGGTTACGACGCCAACGGCGACGGGAAGATCGACGTCGATCTGCCGAAGATGGGCGCGGATCCGAAGCACAAGGACCTGTTCGTCGAGATGGACTACATGAACGGGCGCCTGCCGACCGCCGCGGCACTCGATCGGGTCACCGGGGTGTTCGCCGCCGCCCCGGTGACCAACCCGGACGGCCGCAACGGGATCAATATCCATCTGGACGCGGGCAACGCCAGAGGCGCCAAATATGATCTCGGCGGCGGCAATCAGGTGCCCTACGACAGCAATCTGTCGCCGGTGGACGATCAGGTCGCGGCGATCAAGCGAACGAACTTCGCCTCCGCCCGTTCGCGTATTTTCCACTACATGATCTGGGCGGATTCCTACGACAACGGTTGCAGCAGCGGCATTTCGCTGGGCATACCGGCCGACACCTTCGTCGTCGCACTGGGCCCGCAGTGCAACTGGAATCCCGGTGACGACGGCAATGTCGGCACGTTCATCCACGAACTGGGGCATAACCTCGGCCTGAAGCACGGTGGCACCGACCACGTGAACTACAAGCCGAACTACCTGAGCGTGATGAACTACAGCTTCCAGTTCTCCGGTGTACCGAAGACGGACGGCACTGCCAACTTCGGTTACTCGAATGTGAATCCTCCTGCGCTGAACGAGAATTCGTTGCAGGAGCGGCAGGGCCTCGGTGCGGTGTCCGCGGGCTGGAAGACGGTCTACTTCTGCCCGGACAACACCCGCCGGAAGACCGCCGGATCGGCGGACCAGCCGATCGACTGGAACTGCAATGGATCCATCCAGACCGGCGCCGTGCAGACCAGCGTGAACAACGACCGCAACTACAACACCCTGCAAGCCCAGAACAATTGGGCCTCAGTGGTATTCGACGGCGGGAACGTCGGCCCGGTCGGCGTCGAGTCGCGGCAGCTGCCGGAGCGGTCGCCGGAGGAAATGACGAAGCAGGAGTTCGACCGGCTGCAGTCGAGCCTGCGCGAGAACTAGTCACCTGAAACGCTTCCCGGCGGTGCGGCCTCAAAGAGGACGCACCGCCGGGAGTGTTTGCGCTACACCGAGATCGGTGGTCTACCGGTGATCGGCCAGCTCGCGTCGATCCGCCGCCCCTCGGTTCTTCGTGAACATCGCGATCACCGCGGTCAGCACCGCGCCGACCACACCACCGCCCGCGACCTGACCGATGACCTGCCCGAGATCGAGGCCGGATCCGGTCGCCGCCTGGATGATCGCGCCGGTCACGCCGCCACCGATCGCGCCAGCAGCACTATTTCCGACCAGGCCGAAGCCCTTGCCCGCACCGGCCATGTTGCCGCCGACCAGCCCACCTAGTACGCCCAATAGCCATTCCATTGTCGTTCCTTTCCCGTGGTCGTTTGCTCTGGCTAGCCGCGAGTGCGCGGTGCGTCGCGGTGCATCTCATGTGCCCCAGCGACATTCGATGTGCCGCGCGGTGCGGCACCGGCTGCAGTAGCCGCGGCGGTGGCGTCAGTGCGCGGCGGCACGAACCCCTGCCGATCGCCCGTCGTGGTCGCCGCCGAGGTGCGTGCGGCCGGTCCGCGGGTCGTGCGCGTTGTCACGGGTGTCGGGTCCGCCCGTCGCCGACCGAGCATGCCGAGCAGCCCGCCGACGACGGCCGTGATGGCCAAACCGATGGGGATGCCCCACCACCTGTTGATGCCGGAGTTGCCGGAGTCATTGGTCACGGCCACATCGGGATTCGGCGCTGCGACGTCGGGCGAGCCCACCCGGAATCCCGGTAGCGTCGCGGCTAGCTCGGGCGGCAGTGTCGCTAGGCCTTCGCTGTCGGACCACTTGATCTCGGTGCCGCCGGGGCCCTCGAAATTCGCGGTCGCGACGCCGTTATCGACGGTCATATCCGAGCGCGGGTAGCCGAAAGGTCCTGTGATGCCGCCACTTTCACGCCAGGCGTCGAGCACCTTGCCCTTGATCGCCCAGGCGCCGGTTTCCGGCTTCCAATAGATCGCGGCCCCGCCGGGCTCGGCGAAATCATTGAAGCGTCCGACGGCATCGCCCGCGCCGGTCTCATCGTTGGTGGGGAAGCTCAGCGGACCACTCGGCCCACCGAGGGACTTGTATTTCACCAGGATCTCGCCATACACGGCTTTGGCGCCGGTATTCGGCGAGAAGTAGATGACGCCGCCCTGGTAGGCGCGCTCGGCACCACCGGCGACGTCGGTGGCCGGGCCGAGCGGCGCGCCGAGGAACGAACCCGCCCCGCCGAAATCGGCATAGTGCGCGTCGATCGCATTGGTCGCCTCCGCCGACGGATCAGCCACAGCGGACGGTGCGGTGGCGAGCAGCCCGGAGGCGAGCAGAGCCACGGCGCCGACCGTGAGCGACGTGCGACGCCGGGTCTTTCCCCGATGGGTATCCAACATTTCAGGCATGATCTCCTCGATTCGTCAGTGCGATGCGCGAGCCGACAAAGCTCGGCTCCCCGCCGCATACGGGCACGATCGATCAGCTACAGGCGGGCAATTCCCCGGTTGTCCGGCGACCAAACATGGATTCCACTGGAAATCAGTGTCGACGGCCGGACCTGCTGGATATCCGAGCTCGAATGCCGGTCGTCCAGCTACTACACGGCTGCGGCACCGCGGTCGCCTACGATGGATGATCGCGCTAGTGCTGGCGCACGGTCGGCGCATCCGCCAGCACTAGCGGTGGTTCAGCAGTTACGTGAACAGGCCGAACGATCCGATCCGACCCAGGCCACCTCGACCGGCCGATGACTCAGTCGGAGATGGTCCATTGCTGCTCTTTGCTTCCATCGCACTCGAACGAACCCACGCTGGCGTCTTCGCCGGTAAGACACCACCCGTCACCTTCGTTTTTGATGGACTTACCCGAGATGGTCCATTGTCGTGTTGCGTCGACGTCCTTGCACCCGTACGCGTACACGCCGCCAGATTTGGTTGCGAGACACCCTTTGTTACCAACGTTTCTGATGGACTTGTCCGAGTCCGAGATGGTCCATTGCTGCTGCTTGCTGCCATTGCATTTGAGTGAGAACACCTCGTTTCCGTTGCTGCGGGCGGCGAGACAGTTCCCTTCCGCGTTTTTGATGGTCTTACCGGCAGCAGCGTTGGCCGACTGCGGAAGAATGAAGCTCGAGGCTACGGCGACGGCCGCCAACAGGACGAGTTTCGTTCGGGTGCTGCCCATGATCGACTCCTCACGCAAGCGCTGACCGGGACGGTGATTCACCGCCCGATCAGCGCGCAGACAGTCCTCGGCGCGGGACCGGCCGGTCGGTTGACCGCACAACGCGTATTCGACGCTGCGGTGCGGATGGATGGGGTTCCTGATCGAACGTTCGAGTTCGAACACTCCTACTCGATCAGGCTCATCAGACGGATCGCGGCATCAGTGGGTTGCTGTCGGACGTTCAGGGGATACCCCGCGCGCGTTGTGGGGGTGAGCATGGCTACATGGTTAGACCGCGCAAGGATGCGAGCTCCTTCTTTCGTTTCGGGACACAACATTTCGCTGATCGGGTCGCTGCGGATCCGCCCGCGCCGATCTCGATTCCCGAACGGGGAGTGTGACTTCCGATGGATGTATTGGTCACGCTCGTCGCGCTGGCAATCGGTGCGATTGCCGTCTGGGGCACCATCAGTTTCTGGACCGAGGGCCCCTACGAGCAGAACCACCCGGACCCCACCCTGCGCGGATTCCGCACCGACGACGACCAGTGCGACCGATAGATTGTGCCCCTGGCCGCGCGATGGGTGGCCAGCGAATCCTGCTGACGGTGGCTGAGACGGTCTGCTAGATTCTCGTTACCGGCGGTACCGGGTTCATGGAATCCGGCAGCGGCGGGCGGTACCAAACATCGTCGTTGGGAGTTGCCGTGAGCACAGCGGGCACCGTTGCCGCGTTCGATCGTCCGACCCGTCGGGCCGGCGCGATCGAGCGATTGCTGTCGGATGCTATCGCGTTGGTCGGTGGCTTCTCGACACAATCGTCCGTATATGACGAGGTCCCCAGCTCGCTGGTCGACGCGGACTTCGTCCCGGCCGCCGAGCTGAATGTGCGGCTGTTCTTCCGGTTTTGGCTCGACGGTGCCAAACCAACCGAGGAAGATACCCGTCCGTTGGTCGAGCGGGCGGTGTCGCTGGTGCACGACGGGATGCCGTTGGACGACGTACTCGGCAACTATCGGGCGGGCGTCGATTTCCTCTGGTCTCAGCTGCCGAACACGGCCTCCGCGGCCGGGCGGGCGGCGCTGGCGGAGATCGGACGGCCGCTCTCTGAATATCTTTCACTGATGACGGCCCGCATCGCGGTGGCCTGCGTCGAGGATGCCCGGCGGCGGCCGTGGGACGAGCTGGAACGGCGGCGCGGGATCGTGGATGCGCTGCTGGCCGGGCGTGATCCGGTCGATTGGGTAGGCGATCCCGCGGTGCCGGTCGCGGAGGCGTTCGTGGTCGCGGTGATTCGCCCCGGCGACCCAGGGCCGGGCACGCTGACCGATCTGCGGCGTCGCATCCATGATCTTCCCGGTGCGTTCCTGCGCCGCGACATCACTGGCTGGACGGCCTTGATTCCGATCGATTCGGGCGACGACAGCGCGGCGGTCACCGAGAATCTGTCCACCCGATTGGCGCCTGGAATCGGCACGGGCGCATCGCCTTTGCTGTGGATCGGTGTCTCGCCCGCGATGACGCGCGCGGCCATCCCGGTCTCCTTCGCGGAGGCGCGGGTCGTCGCGGAACTCGGTCGCTGCCTTTCCCGCAGCGAGATGATCTGCCGTCGGCAGGACCTGCGTTTGGAATATGCGGTGGCGGTCGACGGGTCGGTGCGCAAAGAGCTGGCCTCGGTGCTGGAGCCGCTCGCCGATCAACCGGTGCTGGCGGAGACGCTCGGGGTGTTCTTCGCGAACGAGTGCAATCAGAATGCCGCCGCCAGACTGTTGTTCGTGCACCGCAACACCATCACCTATCGGCTGGCGCGGATCGCCGAACTCACCGGTTATGATCCGCAGCGGCCGACCGAGGCGATGACGTTGTCGGCGGCGCGGACCGCGCAGCTGTTGGAATCGAAGGCGTTCTCCGCTTGATTTCTTGCGGGATTCGGGTTCGCGGCGGCCGCGGCGGATCGAATTCTATGGATGTGCACAACTGCTCCGGACGCGAGTCTGTCGGTTTGTCGATAGCGGGACGTTCTTGCGCAGGGGTGTACTGACACCAGTTCGGTCTTCGCATGATGCCGATCACACGTGACGAGACGAGGGTGCATGTTCGGGGAGAGATTCACATGGGCGGCGGTGCCATTGACGGCGCTCTGCCTCGCGGTGTCCAGCGCCGGGATCGCGGCAGCCGATCCGTATCCGGCGTTCCCTCCTGATCAGAATCAATTGCCGCAGTTGCCCGCTGAGCCGCAGCTCTACGACATGTTGCCCATCCCGGTGCCCGCCGAGGACCCGTGGTACGCCGACCCGGAGGATTTGGCGTCGTACGCGCCGGGCCAGGTCATTCGATCGCGCACCGTGCAGACCCGGATACTCGGCATCCCGTTCCCCGTCGATACCAGGCAGTTGTTGTTCCGCAGCAACGACATTCGCGACAACCCGATCGCGACGGCGACCTCGGTGATCACGCCGGGGATTCCCTGGGCGGGCGGACCGCGGCCGGTGGTTTCCTTCCAGGAGGCGATCGACTCGACGAACTCGGCCTGCAACCCGTCCTACACGCTGCAGGTCGGCACCATGAAGGAAGCCACGCTGGTGGCGGGCTGGTTGGCGCAGGGTTTCGCGATCAACGTGCCCGATTTCGACGGCAAGTTCAATACCTTCAACACCTTCGATGAGGGCAAGATGGTGTTGGACAGCCTGCGGGCCATGAAAAATGAAGCGTCGCTGGGGCTTTCGGATTCCGGGATCGCCATGTACGGATACTCCGGTGGCGGTTCCGGGTCGATCCGGGCGGCCGAGATGCGCGAAAGTTACGCTCCCGACGTCCGATTGCTCGGCACGGCCCTCGGCGGCACGCCTGGTGACCTGCGGTTGCAGGCGGAGTACGCGACCCAGCAGCGGCCCGGTCTCACCGGAATCAGCAACTTCACCATGTGGCTCGGTTTCGCCGGGTTGACCCGTGAGTTTCCCGAGCAGTTCGATGCGGCGAAGCTGCTGACCAAGGAAGGTCAGGCGATTCTGCAGGACATGCAGAGTCGCTGTGTGTACACGGTGGCGCTGTCGGGGATGTATCGGCCGATCAGTGACTACTTCAACCCCGGCATGACGTTGCAAAACGCGCCGGGGGTGATGCAGGTGCTGCAGGAACAGAGCCTGGGCCAACACATTCCGGACAGCCCGATCTTCTGGGCGCACGGGATTTGGGACGAGCTGATTCCCGCGTCCGTGGTCTTGCCGGTGGTGAACGAGTATTGGAACCGCGGTGCGGACCTGCGGTTCTACACGATGCCGCTGCCCGAACACGTCGTCAACGCGGGCGCGGTGTGGCCACCCGCCGTGGCCTGGATCAGTGCGGTGCTGCGTGGTCTGCCGCCGGGCCCGCGCTTCAAGGCCGACTTCCAGATTCCCGGCTGACCGCTGACGAGCGATCGGCTATCGCAGGCGACCGCCGCGATAGCCGATCGCCGTGGTTAGCGGCCGAGCCGCTAGGCGGCGAGGGGTGCCGCCGCTCGAGACGTTAGCGGCGGTACCGACATAACGGACAGACCCGGGAAGATGCGCCACCGGAATTGGGGGCTGCTATTTCGTCTGTACCGATCCGGTGCCGGTACCGCAGGGAACCGGCGCCTTATGTTCCGGATCCAGTGCGTTGAGCACCAATTGGATGGTGACGGGGTCGGAGGTTATCGCCATGTGTTCGGAGAAGTCGCCCGGGCAGACGTCTTGCAGGGTGATGTTGTCGACGTCGGGGCCGTTGAGGAAACCGGTGGAGTACGGCGTCGCGAACTCGTCGTACTTGGATGCGATGACGGTGTAGCTGACGCCGGGTTGTGTTTCGCCACCGCTATTCAGTTGGGTGATGAATTCGGACGTCGGCAACTGTTCGGTGCACGACGGGCACACCAGGTTGGTCGCCGGTGGCACGAGGGTGATCGGCAGGCCGACCAAACCCCAAGTGGTGCCGTGATTATCGGGGGCGAGGCCGATAAGAGTGTGCACCTTCGCTGCGCCGCCAAGGTTTTTCAGGTAGTACCGCGGCAGCATGCCGCCCTGGGAATGGCCGACGATATCGACTTGCTGCGCACCGGTAGTCGTGAGTACGCGGTCGATGAAATCCGAGATCTCTTGCGCGGACTCGCGCATCGGCCCGAGGCCCGACACTGTGCCACCTAGGCCGAGGCCGAAGTCGGGCGCGTACACGCAGTAGCCCGCCGCCGCGAGTCTCGGCGACATCGCGAACCAGTTGTCCAGGCGGTTCTCGAAGGTGCCGTGCGCCAAGACAATTGGCCGCGGATGGGCGGCGCTCGGCCGGCAGGACCAGTCGTTCGCGCCCGGCGGCGGTGGTACGACGTCGACGTCCGACGATCCCTGGACCGGCGCGGGCGCATCGGCGAAGGCGGTGGCCGACAGGCAGGTGAGCGCGAGCACGCTCAGACCGGCCGCACATAATCTGAAACCACGCACAAAAGCTCCTCATATCCGTTCGACGAGATACAGCGGCCACGTTGTGAATATGACAGGCAACGTGGCATTTCGGCGTCAATATTCTGTTCGGAATAAGGCCTTGGGTAATTACGCGGGCCGAGCCTATCGCACCGCGCATTCACCGGCATCTGGTCCGCCGGGATCTGCTTCACATCCAACTTCAGATCGGATCGCCGCACAGTTTCTCGGCTGCGGGATTGGGCACTGTCACAGGGGGACGCCGCCGCGGGCGCGGGAATAACGTCGCCGATCGGAGTGTTCGACATCACATGCCGAGACCCTTCACTGAGTCCGAACGTCAGGAATTCCTCGCAGGCAAGCACATTGCCGTGTTGTCGGTCGCAGCCAACGACGGCCGCCCGCCCGCCAGCGTCCCCATCTGGTACGACTACACCCCCGACGGCAACATCAGAGTCAACACCGGCGCCGAGCGCCGCAAGGCCAGGCTCATCCGCGAGGCCGGCGTGGTCACCCTCACCGTCCAGCGCGAAGAACTGCCCTATCAGTACGTCATCGTCGAGGGCACCGTCATCGATGCCGCGACCCCCTCCCCGGAGGAAACACGAGTGGCAATAGCCACCCGCTACCTCGGCCCCGAAGAAGGCGCCGCCTTCGCCGCCCGCATGGACGGCGCGCAATCCGTCCTCTTCACCATCCGCCCCGACCGCTGGATCACCCAGGACTACTCGACCGACTGAAAGTCCCTGGGCCCCAACGGGAAACCTGCCGCAGGCCGAAACTGTTTCGAGAAGCGCCGCTGATCCCCGCCACCGGCGGCGCTTCTCAGCGGCAACCTTGACACCCCTAGCGGACAGAATCGTTCCGCTATCTCCGGCGGGTTCACATGCTGATTCGAGGGGAAATTACAGGTTCGACAGGGTGATCTCTCGTGCGATGTCGTTCCAGGGGATGTCGTACATCTGGGTGACGGCGTCGGGGTGGATCAGTCCTGCGGGGTGTGGTTGCTGGAACCAGGCCACCATCAGGTCGCTGTAGAGCCAGTCGTCCGCACTGGTGAGTGTGCTCGGGCCTCGGAAATAGCCGATGCATTGCACTGGGGGGAGCAGCTCTCGTCCGTTGTCCATCGTCCGGATCGGCGGGACGAGATACAAGTGCTCGCCCCAGTTCTTTTGTGACCGAGCCAGGTTCGCGACCAGGTAGTCGTTGACGCGTCGACCCGGTCCGCCTTCCAATGAGCCCTCATATGTCATGCTCAGCTCGAGTGATGTCAGCGCGAGCGTGCCGACCGCCACCTGTATCGAACAAAGCTCGAACGGAATCTTCACGTCTTCCCCCATCGAGTTACCGGCCAGGTGTGACCAACCGGCGAGTATGCCAAATGCACTGTACCGCTACCGGTTAGGAGGTCGGAGTGCCCAGGTCGGCGACTACTTTGCCAGGGCATGGGAAGCCGCCTCAGCCGCCGTGCAACCAACGCTCCTTCAACAGGAAATGGTTGTCCCACCATGCGCGGACGGCTGCGGGATCTGATCCGGCCGGGGGTGGCGGGGGCTCGCCGGGGAACAGCCAGTCGCTGTTCGGGGCGCCGACGGTGGTGGGAGCCGCAGCGGCACTAGGTTCGGGGGCATTCGAGGAACTCGGGGGCGGTGGCTCGACCGAGTCAGAAGTTGTGTGGGCTGGTCTCGGCGCCAGGGGAGCGGCAACCCTGGTGGGCGGCACCAATCGAGGTTCGCCGGGTTCACGGGCGATGGATGGTTGGATCGGCGGGAGCATGGCCGAGGTAGCTGGTTGCGGCGGGGCCGGCTCGGCCGAAGAACCGAGGACGTCGATGACCGGCGAGTGCTCGGCGTGCAACTGCGCGATGGTGAACGACGAGGCGCCGAGCAGGGTGGCGAGGGCAGCGGCGGAGAGTAATAGTCGAATGGGTGGCCTGCGGTCGCGCGGGATGGCGGCGGGCGGGTTCCGGATCTGTTCGGCGGCGACCAAAGCGGCGCCGCGAGCCGCGGCGTTGGCGAAGTCCGGTAGCCGGAGGACCGGTGCTGTCAGTGCGAGTTGCAGGACGGTGGCTATCTCGGGTTCGGCTGCCGCCGCTCCGCACAGCACTACTGCGTCGGGTCGGGCCGAGATCGCGTCCAGCATCGGCCACATTCGGCTGATCGCCTTGCTGGTCGAGTCGGCGTCGGAGAGACCGACCGGCCACGAGTCGGCGGCCATGATGCGCGCGCGATCGGGTCCGATGACTGCGCAGCAGGTGTGGTCGCTCAATGCCTCCACCACCAGCACGGTGCCGAACTCGTCGAGGCCCGGCATGTCCTGTATCACCGCGAGCAGCGCCGACCGGGCCGAAACAAGCGACGCCGAGCGCCATTTCAGTGACGAAAGGTGCGATACCAGAGCACGCCGCTCGGCCACTGTGCGATAGGTGACGGCCACATCGTCGACCTGCAGGTCGGACTCGGTAGTGAGGCGGTCGAGGACGGCAACGACGACGGCGGTCGCTGGATCCTCGTCGACCTGCTGGTGAACTTCGCGCACCACTCCCGGTCGCGTGCCCGGTTCGGGACCGTCGGTGAGCAGCACCCCCCGGACCACGGTTCGCTCAGTTGATATTCCGACTGTTGCCATCACCATCACACCTCGAACTCGACAATGCTCTCCTCGGAGGTTCGTCACGGGTACGCCGAGCGATTGGTTGGATCGGCGACCAATGTGGCGGTGGGTGTGGCCTGGCGAACGGGATCGGATTCGGCGCCGGTGCGCCAGACGAGGGCGCGGCGCAGCTGTAATTCCCACTGGGGGTGCCGATGTGGCGTTCCGTGCTGCTCGGAATAAACCTTAGCGCTGAGCTACTTGACGCTTATGTTCTTAGATGAGGAGTGATTGACATGGTGACTGTTGCCGACCCTGCGGCCGTTGATTCCGCAGCCGAAAAGGTGCCGCTCCGAAGATGGTTCGCGGTCGCCGCGGTGGCGCTCGGCACCTTCTCGGTGGTGACCTCCGAGCAACTGCCCGTTGGGCTGCTCACCTCGGTCAGCGGCGCGCTCGGCGTCTCGCCGGGGACGGCGGGCTTGATGGTGACGGTGCCCGGCCTGGTCGCCTCGGCGACGGCACCGATCTTGCCGGTGGCGATCGGGCGGTTGGATCGCCGCGTCGTGCTGCTCGGGTTGATCACGTTGATGGTGGCGGCGAATGTGCTTGCCGCTTTCGCACCGAACTTCGGTCTGCTGCTTGCCGCGCGTTTTCTGGTCGGTATCGCCATCGGCGGGTTCTGGGCGCTCGCCGCGGGGATCGCGGTGCGTATGGTGCCCGCGAAGTATGTTCCGCGGGCCACCGCGATTGCGTTCGGCGGCGCCACCGCGGCCAACGTGCTCGGCATCCCGGCCGGGACGCTGATCGGCGAGTTGACCGACTGGCGGATCGCCTTCGGGCTGCTCGGCGGGTTGGGCCTGCTGGTGGTCGTGGCACTGCTGTTGCTGCTGCCGCGGATGCCCGCGACCGAGCCGGTGCGACTACGCACCCTCGGCGAGCAGTTCCGCAACCCGGTGGTCCGGGCCGGAGTGCTGGTGACGTTCCTGATGGTGAGCGGCCACTTCGCCGCGTTCACCTTCGTCAGCCCGATCCTGCAGTCCGTCTCGGGTATCGACAAGGCGATGGTTGGCCCGGCATTGCTGGCCTTCGGCGTCGCGGGCATCGCGGGCAACTTCATCACCGGGGTGGCGGCGGGCCGCAACATCCGCACGACGCTGATCACCATCAGCACGGTGCTCGCCGCTGTGCTCGCGCTCGTCGCGCTCGTCGGCGGCACCCCGATCACCGGCCTGGCGTTGCTGATCGTCTGGGGTCTGGCCTTCGGCGGCATCCCGGTGGGCGTGCAGACCTGGATCCTGCAGGCCGCGCCGGGCTCCACCGAGGCGGCCACCGCGCTGAACACCGCGATGTTCAACCTGGCCATCGCGCTGGGTGCGCTGTTCGGCGGCATCATCGCCGACAACGTGGTGCTCTCGGTGGTGCTCTGGTTCGGTGCGGGACTCAGTGTCCTTGCGTCCCTGGTCGTCTCGACCACCTGGACCGCGCGCTGACGCAGGGTGCCCTGCCCGTTCGAGGGGTCGGGCAGGGCACCTCACGGCGTCCGAATCGGTTGCTCGGCAGTCTGTTCGGTGCGCGCCAGCACCGACCAATCCCCGGCGTACAGCGCGCCTCGCGCGGTGACCGGCACCGGCAGCCGACTACTCATCGCCTGCTGTGCCGCCGCCAGGTCGCCGGGATGGTGGCCGAGCACGGTGGCGCCGGCAACGCGCCCGTGCGACAGGATCAGCCGACGATAGGAGTCGGGGCGATCGATGACGATCACCTCGTCGCCCCACTCCGGCTCCACCTTTCCGGTCGAGAACAGCTCCAGTCCAACACCTTTCAGAATCATGCCGGGTACCGCACCGGCGAGCGGCCGGTCGCCGCCGAGTGCGTTCACCGCCGCGATCTGCGCCTGCTCGGCCGCGACCGGCCACAGCCCGAAGACCTGTCCGTCGAGTTCGGCGATGTCGCCGGCGGCGTAGACGTCGGGGACGCGCGTGCGCATCCGATCGTCCACCAGGACACCGCGTTCGACGGGCACACCCGCGCTACGGGCCAGATCGATATTCGGCCGGATGCCGGTGGCGGTCAGGAAGAGGTCGCAGTCGATCTCGCGGCCGTCCCGCAGCACCACCCGGCGCACCGCGGGATCGCCCAGGACGCTGACGGTTTCGGCATGCCGCAGCACCTGGATGCCGGTCCTGGTGAAATGGTCGAGCACCAATTGCGAGCAGCGAGCATCGATCTGCTTGGCCAGGAGCCGGTCGCCGCGATCGAGCACGGTGACCTGCAGGCCGAGCAGGTGCAGCGCGTGCGCGGCCTCCAGGCCGAGCAGCCCGCCACCGGCGACGACCGCGGTGGCACAGCGGAATTGCTGGGCGTAGGAGCGGATCCAGATCGCGTCACCGGCTTCGCGGAGTACGAAACAGCCTGGCCGCGAGAGTCCTTCGATGGGTGGCAGTGCGCTGCTAGCGCCCATGGCCAGGATCAAGCGGTCGTAGGGGAGCGCCTCGCCGGTGCCGAGGAAGACCCGGCGGCCCGCGAGATCGATACTGGTGGCAAGGGTGTTCAGCCAGGTGGTGATCTGATGATCGTCGTACCACTGCTCGGGTAGTAGGTGCAGGCCCTGCATCGCCGAGCGCCCGTACACCAGCCGTGAGATGCCCATCCGGTTGTACAGCGGGTGGGATTCCCGTCCGACGAGGTGGATTTCGCAGTCGGGGTGGTTGCGCCGCAGGAAGTCGGCGGCGGTCACGCCCGCGATGCCGTTGCCGATCACCGCGACGCTGACGATGGACCGATCGAAGCGCGTCGGTCGCAGTCTGTTCGTACTGCCGGGTTCCGGCGTCAACGACACCTCGACGTTGCCGGTGCTGATCCGGGCACAGCAGGCCATCCGGGTGTTATCGGCGAAGCCGAGGCGCCGCAAGGTGTTCCGCTCGTCCTGGCCCGGCGGTGACAGGCAGGACATGCCGTCGAGCACCGCGACCGGATCCGCGCCGCAGACACCCATCCGGCAGCCTGCTTCGATCGGCTGCTTGCCTCGTTCGGCGACGTCGAGCAGACTCATCCCGCTGTCGGCGTCCACCTGAACGCCATCGAAGGTGACCGAAGCCGCTGGCGCGCTGGATGTTTCCGCCGGGTCTCGCGGCCGCACCTTCGGCAGCGACAGCAAGACCGGTTCGGTGCGCGTGCCGGTGCTGACCGCGAATTGCAGTTCGACGACCCGGGTCCTGGCTATCCACACGATCGTGGCGAACAGAATCGCCAGGCTGATCGGCCAGTGCAACCACGGTGCGCTGATCCCGGTAACCGTCGCGAACGACCGGGCCAGCGTCACGCCGGAGAACCAGTAGAAGATGTTGAGCGCCAGCGCCGAATAACCGACGCTGATCGTCGCGACGCTGAGCGGGGTCATCGCCTCCAGGGCGAAGAACAGGCCGACCGCGACGATCATGAACAGCCCGAGCACCGAATATCGCTGCACCAGGCTGGTTTCGGTCTTCCCGGCCAGGGTGAAGAAGCCGAGGATGAAGCCGGGCAGCGCGGCCGCGAACAGCTTGCGCGGCGCGCTCCAGGCCAGCTCCGGATCGTTGAGATCCGACTGGTAGGCGGCCCGCGGTTTCAGGTCGAAGCAATTCTTGGCGCAGCCGACGCACGGCTCGCAATGACTGTTGGGCACCGTGACGAACGGTGTCTGCCCGTAGGCGCGTTGCAGCGGGAACAACGGGCAGATGCTGCTGCACCAGCCGCTCTTGCCTTTGAACAGCACGCCGCCGGTGAAAGCGGCGGCGGCGACCAGTAATAACACGACGCCGGCGGCCGCGCCGTTGCGATCCAATCCCGCCAGCCTGGCGCCCGCGATGCCGAAGAACAGCGTGGTTGCCCCGAGATAACCTCGGGCATATAGCCAATCGGGCGGATTCTTGCCGCGGGTAAAGCGCAGTACCCGGGGGATCTGGTTCGTCGCGGCCAGCGGGCAGCTGTTCCGCCACAGCCCTGGCGCGATCAGAAATAGTCCCGGTAATAGCGGAACCACCACACCGAAGAAGACGAACAACCCGCCCGCGGGCCGGACGAACATCGCGACGATCATTTCGAAGTAGACCGCCATGCTGGCGATTCGCACGAGGTGCCACATTTTCGGTGGCATCCGGGTGGGTAGTTCGGTGGAGGCGGGGAACAGATTTCGTTTCCCGGTCGGATCGATGCCCAGCATCCGATTGGCCAGGGTGAGTAACTGCGACGGTGGTGGATCGGCCGGAGGTGCGGGGGCGGGTGGCGCGGTCGGCACCTCTTCGTCGATCCGGGCGAGCGGTTCGGTGACCGGCTCGTACAGCACGATGATTTCGGTATCGCCGAGTTGCACCGTATCGCCGGTGGTCAGCGCGGCGCGCCCGGTGAGCGGGACCCCATTGACCGTGGTGCCGTTGCGGCTACCCAGGTCGACCACCGACAGCGCCGTCGGGCTCGGCACCAGCCGTAGGTGTCGCGGCGAAATGGTGGCGTCGCGCAGTTGCTCGTTGTCGCCGTTGCGGCCGAAGGTCACCGGGCCGCTCAGCATGAGCCGCCGGGCGGCCTGCCCCGGTTCCCTGATCTCGATCAGCGGCGGACCGCTCAGCATGCCGGTACGGCCGCCGAATCTTCGGAACCCATTGTGCCAGTTGGCCGTTCGATCGGGTGGTGCGCTCATGCGGCACCGCCACTCGGCAGCGCCCGGTATCCGCTGCCCTGATCCCCAACCAACCGGCACCACGCATCGGCGCGTGTTTGTACCTCTATGCACATCCGGTGTGACCTCGATCGTCAGGTAAGTCAGGCGTCAGCGCGTACGCATGCGAACAGCGCTCACTACCTGTTATCCAATGGTGATGAACTAGCGACCGATCCGCGATGGGACTTGTGTATAAGAGTACGTGAATTCATATGTCAATGCTGTGAATTCGCCGCCGGTTCAAGTGGCCGTGGCTTGCGCCTCGTGGCGAGCATTCCCAGGCCGTCCGGTTCGGTTTGCGCGGGTGACCCGTTCGCGCTTCTGATCATCGATGCAGCCGGCTACCTGGACCAGGGCCGATGCCCCGCTGGGTTCGGCTGCGCGCCAGTGCTTCTCGACCTCGATCAGCGTCTGGTCCGCGTCGTAAGTCTGTCAAGGGGGATCACCATTTGCCAGCGCGTTGTCATGGCGTGTCCGGTGGCGTGCGGGAGTCATGTCCGATTTCAGTTACCGCGCCTTCATCTCGTAAAGCAGAGAGCGCGATTACTAATCCATTGGCAACGTCGAAAGAAGTCCGGCGATGGTACTTCGACTTCATTCGTTGAAGTTCGCCGCAGGCGCTACCTGAAAACGACCTGCTGAGCGGCTATTCGAGAGATACGCCGCGTCGACCCGACGAAGTGCCGGTTCGGTGCGGGCGTACCGCTCTTTACCGGCGCGGCGTGGTTACAGTGACGTGGCGGCAAACCACGGCACGATGGGTGCGGGCCGCGCAGCGAGGAGGCGTCATGGACACAGGGGTCGACGTGACACCGGTGCATTCCGCAACGGGTGCGGATCGACCGGTGCGGACCGCCGTCGTGGTCGGGGCGCTCGGTGTGGTGTTCGGTGATATCGGCACCAGCCCGATCTACACGATCCAGACGGTGTTCAACCCCGGCGATCCGCATCCGGTGCCGATCGGCACGGACAACGTGTACGGCGTTGTGTCACTGATCTTCTGGTCGGTGATGATCATCGTCACCTTCACCTACATCTCGCTCGTGATGCGGGTGAACAACGACGGCGAGGGCGGCATCATGGCGCTCATCACGCTGCTGCGGCGGCTGGGTGGCGGGCGCGGTGGCCGGGCCGCCACCTTGTTGGCCGGGGTCGGGATCTTCGGTGCCGCCCTGTTTTTCGGCGACAGCATGATCACTCCGGCGATTTCGGTGTTGTCCGCGGTAGAGGGCCTGAAGATCGTTCAGCCGGGGTTGGCAGACCTGATCGTGCCGATCACGGCGGTGATCATCATCGTGCTGTTCATGGTGCAGCGGCGCGGCACGGCGGCGGTCGGCCGGCTGTTCGGGCCGGTGATGATCCTCTGGTTCGGGACGATCGGCGTGCTCGGTATTTCCGGCATCGCGCGGCATCCGGAAATTCTGAAGGCGCTGTCGCCGACCTATGCGGTGAGTTTCATGTTCGGGCACTTCAGTATTGCCTTCTTCGCGCTGGCCGCGATCGTGCTCGCCATCACCGGCGCGGAGGCGCTGTATGCCGACATGGGGCACTTCGGCAGGAAAGCCATTACCCGCGGCTGGCTCGGGCTGGTGTTGCCTGCGTGTGTGCTGAGCTATCTCGGACAGGGCGCGCTGATTCTGGGCGATGAAAGCAACGTCGGCAGTCCGTTCTTTCTGCTCGCGCCCGGCTGGGCGCGGTTGCCGCTGGTGTTGCTGGCGACCGCCGCCACGGTGATCGCCTCGCAGGCCGTGATCACCGGCGCTTACTCGGTGGCCTCGCAGGCCGCGCAGCTCGGATATCTGCCGCGACTGCGGATCGCGCACACCTCGGAATCGACCATCGGGCAGATCTACGTGCCGTGGATCAATTGGGTGCTGATGTTCTCGGTGCTGACGCTGGTGTTCTCCTTCCGCAGTTCCGCGGCGCTGGCCTACGCATTCGGTATGGCGGTGACCGCGACGATCTCCATCACGACGCTGGTGTTCTTCTATCTCGCCCGGATCAAGTGGAATACGCCGCTGTGGCTGGTGCTGCTCGGCGCGATCCCGTTGCTCGCGGTCGATGCGATGTTCCTGGCGGCGAACATGACCAAGCTCGTGCACGGCGCCTGGCTGCCGCTGCTGATCGGGCTCACGGCGTTCACGGTGATGAGCACCTGGGCCCGTGGTCGCGACGTCGTCACCCGCGCAAGGGAAGAGAAGGAGGGCCCGCTGCGCGAGTTCGTCGACGAATTGCAGGACCGCAAGCCGCCTTTGGTGCGGGTCCCTGGCACGGCAGTGTTCCTCAACCGCGGCAAAGCGACCGCGCCGCTGGCGATGCGGGCCAACGTCGAGCACAACCACGTGCTGCACGAGCACGTGGTGATCCTGGCGATCGACACGGTGCCGGTGCCGCGGGTACCCGACGGGGAGCGCACCGAGATCGACGCGCTCGGCTACCGCGATGACGGAATCATCCATGTGACAGCGCATTACGGCTACATGGAGACGCCGAACATCCCGGACATCCTGCGCCTGCTCGACCCGGCGCAGACCGAAGGGCGGATCTCGGTCGACGACGCGTCCTACTTCCTGTCGAAGATCGAGTTGAAGCGCGGACCCGAGCCGACGATGGCGGCGTGGCGCAAGCGGCTGTTCATCGCCACGTCCTACATCACCGCCGACGCCGCCGAGTACTTCGGGTTGCCGGGGGAGCGGACCGTGATCATGGGTGAGCGGGTCGAGGTGTAACACGCAAATCTGTTGTCGGTCAGCGTGATACCGAGTACGGACCGGTCGGGACTGGTCCGTACCTCGGCTGCCGCACCTTCGCTGTAGGTCGTTTGGCGGACACCGAGTTCCCGCGAGCATCAATAAGCTGTTGTCACGCAGAGGCTTTCGTGATGCGCGAGACTGGTGATTCGGAAATTGACGTGTTCGACGGACTGACGAATCGCCTTGACCCCACGCTGCTCGGTCGGGTCGAGTACCTGAAACAACGCGTTACCGACGCCGAGGAGTCGGGCTCGCCCGATGAGATGCGCGCGGCCCTGGCCGAATTGAACCTCTTCATCCTGGAATTCGTGCCGACGATGGGCACCGATCTCGAGAAGTCACTGATCGGCACCCAGGTGCTGCGCTGGGCGATCATCCTGGAATCGCAGCTGCCGGAGTGCAATTGGTTCCGGGTGGCGCTGACCGCGACGATGCACGCCGGCGCCTACGCGCACGCGGTGGCCCAGTTCTGGCAAAACGACGAAACCCAGATGCCGCTGCGCGCGGCCAATCAGCTCGCCTTCGAGCTCGGCGCCTACGCGAATCACCGCTGCTCGATGCCCGCGTTCGCGCCGATGCTGCTGGAGAACGTCTCGGGCAGCCTGTATCTGGCGACGCAGGCGATGACCGCCATTCGCGCGTTCGACCCCGACCCGCAGCAGCTGACCGAACTCTCGCAGGAGAACCAGCAATGGGGCACTCCCCTCCGGTCGGAGCAATTCTGGGATCACGGGGACAGCGACACCCGAATGATCAACCGGCAGTTGGAGGAGTTCCGGGCCCGCCAGGTGAAACAGGTGGACGCGGCACCTCTGCACCGCATCACGCTGGAAGCCGATGCCCGGCACTGTGTTACCGAGCTCGCGGCGATGCGCTCGGGTCGTGACATCGTCTATGTCGTCGCAACTCCGCTCGGCGGCGCGGCATTTCGCAGCTACGGTGACAGCGCGCGCGTCGGCCGAACGGTCAGCCTCGACCTTCCTCGCTTCACGAGCGAGCGGGTGCACGCGTGGCAGAGCCGCATCGGAGTCCTCTACCGGCGGCGGGAGATCGACGGCCCGGGTGCCGCGATACTGCACAACGAACTCACCGAAATCCTGACCGAACTCGGCGAGGCGAGCCTGGCGGTCATCCGAGCGCACTGGCCCGACCTGACAGCTTTCGCGCTCGCCCCGGTCGGCGCGGCGGCCACGCTGCCGCTCGGCGGCGCACTGGTGGACGAGCGGCCCGCCCAACTGCAGTTCGACATGACCGTCATACCCAACGCGAGCATCTTCCTTTCTGCCACTTTGCCTCCCAGGCCGACGTCCCACGCCGCAGTGGTCGCGGCAGACCCGTCGACCGGCGATGACTTCCTGCCCGGAGTCGGGCCGGAAGGTGACGCGGTAGCCGCGATACACGGGACACAAGCGGTGAACCCGCGGCCGCACCGCGCTATCCCGCACACGCACGACGCACCAGCTCGCATCCGGACGATGACACCGAGCAGACAACGCGAAATCGCCGACGCCCAAGCCCTTTACCCGGGCGCACCACACCCGGACGGCGGCATCCTCGACACCATCGAACAGGCCGCCGTCGTGCACTTCGCCTGCCATGGCGTGCTGGTGCAGGAGCCGGTGTTCAACTCGGTCCTGCTCCTCGGCGAGAACCCGATCTCGCTCAGTGAGTTTCTCGTCCGGCCGGTGGCACCGGGCGGGGTGATCGTCCTGTCCGCCTGCCACGTCGGGGGAGTGGTGACGAGCCTGCCGAACGAACTACTGGGCTTCCCGGCGGTGTTCCTGTCGGCCGGTGCGCGCACCGTAATCGCTTCCGCGCTACCGGTTATCGATTCCCGTGCGACGATCGCGCTCCTGGAAGATCTCCACCGCGCACTACAGGCGGGCGACGAAGGCCGCGTCGCACTCAGAGCGGCGATCGCGGCCTCGCATGAACGCGGCGATCGAAGCTTCACCTGGGCCGGATTCACCGCATACGGTGCGTGAACAGCACGGCACCCCGCGAACTGCATCAGTTCGCGGGGTGCCGCACGAGTTGACCGATCAGGCCAGGTCGAACCGATCGAGGTTCATCACCTTGTCCCACGCGGCGACGAAGTCCTGCACGAACTTCTCCTTCGCGTCATCGGTGGCATAGACCTCCGCGAGCGCGCGCAGCTGCGAGTTGGACCCGAAGACCAGGTCGACCCGGCTGCCGGTCCAGGTGGTCGCGCCGGTGCCGCGATCCTTGCCCTCGTAGGTGCCCTCGTCGGCCGAGGTCGGCTCCCACTTCGTGCCCATGTCGAGCAGGTTCACGAAGAAGTCGTTGGTCAACGACCCCGGGGTGGCGGTGAAGACGCCGAGCGACGACTCGTGGTAGTTCGCGCCGAGCACGCGCAGGCCGCCGACCAGGACGGTCAGCTCGGGCGCGCTGAGCGTGAGCAGGTTCGCCTTGTCGATCAGCAGGTACTCGGCAGGCAGCTGGTTGCCCTTGCCGAGGTAGTTGCGGAAGCCGTCGGCACTCGGCTCCATCGCGGCGAAGGACTCCACGTCGGTCTGTTCCTGCGTGGCATCGGTCCGCCCCGGGGCGAACGGCACCTCGATGTCGAAACCGGCGGCCTTGGCGGCCTGCTCGACCGCCGCGACGCCGCCGAGCACCACGAGATCGGCGAACGACACCCGCGTGTTCCCGGTCTGCGCCGAGTTGAACGCCTCCTGGATGCCCTCCAGTACGGGCACCACCAGCGTGAGCTGATCGGGCTCGTTGACGTCCCAGCCGCGCTGCGGCTGCAGCCGGAGGCGACCGCCGTTGGCGCCGCCGCGCTTGTCGCTGCCGCGGAACGAGGACGCAGCCGCCCACGCGGTCGAGACGAGTTGCGGCACAGTCAGACCCGACGCCAGGAGCCGGCTCTTGAGGGTGGCGATATCGGCCGCCCCGATCAGGTCGTGCGTCACCGCGGGGACCGGGTCCTGCCAGAGCAGCGTCTCCTGCGGGACCAGCGGGCCGAGGTAGCGGACGATCGGACCCATGTCGCGGTGGGTCAGCTTGTACCAGGCCTTGCTGAACTCTGCCGCGAGCTCTTCGGGGTGGTCGAGCCAGCGACGGGTGATCTGCTCGTAGATGGGATCCACGCGCAACGAGAGGTCGGTGGTCAGCATGACCGGGGTGTGCGACTTCGAGGAGTCGTGCGCGTCGGGCACGGTGCCCGCGCCGCCGCCGTCCTTCGGAATCCATTGCCACGTACCGGCGGGGCTCTTCGTCTTCTCCCACTCGTAGCCGTAGAGGGTCTCGACGAAGCTGTTGTCCCAGGTCCGCGGGGTCGGCGTCCAGGCGCCCTCCAGGCCGCTGGTGATCGCGTCCTTGCCGACGCCGGTGTTGAAGGTGCTGCGCCAGCCGAGGCCCTGCTCCTCCAGCGGGGCGGCCTCGGGCTCGGGGCCGACGTGATCGGCCGGGCCCGCGCCGTGCGTCTTGCCGAAGGTGTGGCCACCCGCGATCAGCGCGGCGGTCTCGATGTCGTTCATCGCCATCCGGCGGAACGTCTCGCGGATGTCGGTGGCCGCGAGCAGCGGATCCGGATTGCCGTTGGGCCCTTCCGGATTCACGTAGATCAGACCCATTTGCACTGCGGCGAGCGGGTTTTCGAGGTCGCGCTTGCCGGTGTAGCGCTCGTCGCCGCCGAGCCAGGTGTGCTCGGGACCCCAGTAGACGTCCTCTTCGGGCTCCCACTGGTCGACGCGGCCGCCGCCGAAACCGAAGGTCTCGAAGCCCATCGACTCGAGCGCGACGTTGCCCGTGTAGACGATCAGGTCGGCCCAGGACAGCTTCTTGCCGTACTTCTTCTTGACCGGCCAGAGCAGGCGGCGAGCCTTGTCCAGGCTCGCGTTGTCGGGCCAGCTGTTCAGCGGCGCGAAGCGCTGCATGCCCGCACCGGCTCCGCCGCGGCCGTCGTTGATCCGGTAGGTGCCTGCGGCGTGCCAGGCCATCCGGATGAAGAACGGACCGTAGTGGCCGTAATCGGCGGGCCACCAGTCCTGCGAGGTCGTCATCACGGCCTCGATGTCCTGCTTCACCGCGGCCAGATCGAGCGTCTTGAATTCCGCGGCGTAGTTGTAGTCCGCGTCCATCGGGTTGGCGACGGCCGGATTCTTCTGCAGGATCTTCAGATTGAGCTGGTTGGGCCACCAGTCACGGTTGCTGCCGCCCTCGGTCGGGTACTTGAGGCGAGCGGAAACGGGGCAACCGCTTTCCGCGGGCTCCGTGTTGGCCTCTCCGATGGGCGGGTGTTCCTCGGGCACGGCAATTCCTTTCGAGAGTGCGTGAATCGGGCTGTGATCACGGGTTGGGTAGCGACGCCGGTAGCGCCGCGCAGGCCGGGCATAGGCCCCAGTAGATGACCTCGGCCTCGTCGAGGACGAAACCGTTGTCGTCCGCCGCGGTCAGGCACGGGGCCTCGCCGACGGCGCACTCGACGTCGACGATGACGCCGCACGACCGGCAGACCAGGTGGTGGTGGTTGTCGCCGACGCGCGTTTCATAGCGCGCCACGGTGCCCATCGGCTGGATGCGTCGGAGCAGTTTCGCGGCGGTCAGTGCGCGCAGCACGTCGTATACCGCCTGATGCGAGACCGCGCCGAGGGTCTGGCGCACGTGGCCGAGGATGGTGTCCGTATCGGCGTGGGGGTGGGCGTGCACGGCGGTGAGCACCGCTAGTCGCGGTGCCGTCACCCGCAGAGCCGCGCCGCGCAGCATCCGCTCGAATTCGGCTGAGTTGGACACGTTCCGAAGTATTACTCATTCAAGTCTTGGCTGCGGCGGTTTCCGAAAATTCGTGCCCAGATGCGGGTTTGCCCCAGTGGACCTGCATGGGACAAATGTCTAAGACGCTGGTATTCTCACCTGATGGGAAATCGCGAAGACCTGTTGGCCGGGGCGCGCAAGGCCGTGCTCGAACGCGGCCTCGCCAAAACCACCGCGCGCGATATCGCGGGCGCCGCCGGGGTCAGCCTGGCCGCCATCGGCTACCACTTCGGGTCGAAGGATCGGCTGATCACCGAGGCGATCGCCGAGGGGCTCGGCGGCGAGGTCGGTGACGGTATGGAGGCGGCGATCCGGGAGGGGGGTGCGGGCAGAACCCTGCGGGAGTCGGTGGGGCCCACCTGGACCGGGCTGCTCGAGGTGATCCGCGCCAACCACGACGCGCTGCTGTTGAGCGTGGAGAACGGCCTGCTCATCGCCCGGTCGCCGGAGTCGCAGGAGTTCATGGCCCAGGCCACCGAGACCGCGTTGAGCGACCTCGCGGGCATCTTGCGCGAGACGCATCCCGAGATTTCGGCTGAGCAGGCGCGAGCCGTCATCACGCTGTACTTCAATCTTTTTCAAGGGCTCGCGATGACGCAATTGATCGCGCCTGCCGCCGCGACGGTGAACGGCGAGCAACTCGCGCTCGCGGTGGAAGCCTTGTGCGACATGTGATTACGCGGCCGCGACCTGTGCGCTGATCTGGGTCAGCACCGCATCGACATGATCGGTGAGGAAGAAGTGCCCGCCGTTGAACACCGTCATCTCGAACCGGCCGCTGGTGTGCGCGGCCCAGGCCTGTGCTTCGTCGAGGGTCACCTCGGGATCGTCGTCACCGGTCAGCACGGTGATCGGGCAGGTCAGTGGCGGTCCCGGTCGCATGCGGTAGGTCTCGACGGCCTTGTAGTCGCCTCGAATCGTCGGCAGGATCAGGCGCAGCATTTCCGCGTCGCCGAGCACCTTGGCGTCGGTTCCGCTCAATCGCCCGATCTGCTCGATGAGGGCAGGGTCGTCGAAGCGGTGGAACTGCGTGTCGCGATGCCGGGACGGTGCCATCCGGCCGGATGCGAACAGGGCAAGCGGATGCTCGCCGGTGGCCGATAGTCGTTGGGCCACTTCGAATCCCAGGGTGGCGCCCAGGCTGTGGCCGAACAGGGTGAACGGCCGGTCCAGCCACGGGGTGAGCTGCTCGACCACCAGGTCGGCCAGTTCGTGGATGTCCTCGACGCACGGCTCGTTGCGCCGATCCATCCGTCCCGGGTACTGGATCGCGAGTACGTCGATCTCCGGTGCCAGCGCGCGGGAGACCGGAAAGTAATAGGTGGCCGAGCCGCCGGCGTGCGGGAAACAGATCAGCCGGGTCGCGGCGTCGGGGGCCGGATGGAATCGTCGGACCCACGCACCTGTTGTTGCCGTGCTCATTCGTCCTCCCTCACTGCGTTTCCTCGATCCAAGCCAGTATTGCCGCGACTTCGCCAGTGCGCACAGTGTCGCGTGCCCTGATTACGGGCAAACCCCTACCGCACTGCGGCGTGTCGCAACGCGAATCGCCGTGGCGGAGTGGAGTTCCGGGCGGTACCCCTAAATGCGGTCGAGTGGGTTGGCCGCGACTCGGGCGGCCATTCCGCTGCGCAGGGCCGCCGCGGGTGAGCTGGTCGGCTTACGACCGGCTTGGGCCTGGAAGCAGCTGAGGAATTCTTCGGGAAGGCCGAGTCGGGGGTGGCGTTCGAGGACGCTGCTCCGGAATTCCGGCGGGAGCGCGTCGCACCCTCGGCCCGAGATGTCCACCGAGGTCCCGTGTTCCAGCAGATGGCCTTCGGGGTCGATCGCGACGTCGACGCTGTCCGCCATGTGCGCGACGATCACCTCGGAGACGCGCGCCCGCCGTTGCACCGGCCAACCGGCGGCGGCGCCGAAGACCCAGGCCAGGTGGCCGCCGGAGATCTCGAACGAGAGACTGGCGTTGTCGAACTCCTCGACCAGGCCGAGGTCGTGCAGCAGCGCCGCGACATAGAGCAGTTCGGCGTCGAAGTCGATGCCGTTCAGCTCCGCGTGACCCGCGGACCAGAGATACGAGCGGACCGAATGGTTGAACAGTGCGGGCGTCGAGTAGGCCGACGCAACGTCGGTAGCCGCGCGGCAGCTCGCGGAATCCGGAATGGTGATGTCTTCGAGCTTCACGGGCTTATTGTGCCAGGTGGTTCTGCACAGGATCTCCACGTTTGACGCCAGGGACCTGCACAAGCGTTGCCTAAGTTTGCGTCCAAGCTCGCCGCCGGGCGAGCCGACGAGCATGGAGGCCGGTATGCAGGGTGTGGACGAGTTTTCCCGATGGGCAACCGAATTCGAGGCGAAGCAGGTCGCGCGGGCGGCGGCGGGGGATCCGGATTGGGGGCGGGGTGCGCAGCTCGATCCGGCGGTGGCGCGGAGCGTGCAACGGTTCCAGGTCGGCGAGAGTGGGGATGGGGCGAATCTGATCGCGAAGGCCGAAGCCGCGGGCGATCCGGCGTACTCCGCCGCTGTGCGACTGTTCGTCGCCGAGGAGATCAATCACGCGCGGATGTTGGGGTTGCTGCTCGAGGCCGGCGGGTCTGCGACCATTCGCGCGCACTGGAGTGACACGGTATTTGTTCGGCTCCGGCGTGCGCTGGGGTTGCGGCTGGAATTGATGGTGCTGATGGTCGCCGAGGTGGTCGCGCTGCGGTATTACCGTGCGCTGCGCGACGGCACCGGCGATGCGTTGACCGCTCAGGTCGCCGGGCTGATCCTGAACGACGAATTGCGGCACGTGCCGTTCCACTGTCACCGGCTGCGGGTCGCGTTCGCGAACACCTCCGGCCTGGCCCGGCTGATTCCGGTCTTGCTGTGGTGGATCGTGCTGGTCGGCGCCACGATGGTGGTCGCAGCGGACCATGGGCCCGCGTTGCGGCGGCTGGGTGTCAGCCGAGCCGGGTTCGTCCTCGATGTGATCGCCTTGTTCAAAGGTATTGTGCCGACTGCTGTTTCGACGGAAACCGCGGTGATCCCGGACAGTGGGTCGGTGCCGTTGCGCGCGGCGCTCGGCTTCTCGAAGCACTGATATCGGATGAATCCGACACGCTGATCCGGCCACAATCCCTGAGCGAGATACGCCGCCGCGCACCGGTTTTGGTTTGCCGGACCCGCCTGTTCTGGCAGGGTGTCAGATGTGACCGAGTTCAGCGACAGGGGCAAGCTGATGTACCTGGTCGAAATCTCCGAAGACGACCGGGGCAGCCCGCTGTGGTGGCAGGTAACCAACACCGGCGGCGCCGCGCAGGTAGCGGCCGCATTGGTCGAGATGGCCGTCCGCCTGGAACTCGAGTTGCCCTACCACCCCAGCGAGGTCCGCTGCTGGTACCGCTACGAGGTGAGCTGGCCCGACGGTGCCATCCTGGAGGGCTTCGAGGGCGCGGTCGAACCCCTGCTCATCCCGGATGACCTCCGCGCGCTCGCCCGCTCGGTGATCTCGGTGACCGTCCGCGATCGGCGACGACGGACGGAGTAGGCGTTCGGGTCGCCTCGGCTACGGGACGCCGACCGGGGTCAGGCAGCTGGCCGGTGGGTCGATCTGGATGCAGAGGGCAGGGGCGCGGGTTGGGCGGTAGTCGGCGCCGACGCCGCCGTCGTTGATGAGCTGGGTGTAGGTGCCGACGGCGTCGGTGGGGCGGCGGCCGAGGCCGGAGTCGGTGCGTACGTCGACCGTGTAGAGGCCGAATCGTGGTGTGTAGCTGCCCCATTCGTAGTTGTCGGTGAGGCTCCAATAGTTGTAGCCGATGACGTTCATGCCGTCGGCCTTGGCGCGCTGGATCCAGTAGACGGTGTCGCGCAGGTGATCGCTGCGGGAGTAGCCGTCGGCACGCGGGCGGCCGTTGTCGGTGGGCATGCCGTTTTCGACTATGTAGAGCGGCTTTCCGGGGAAGCGGCGCGAATAGTGTTGCAGCGCATAGTAGATGCCCTCGGTGCGCAACGGCAGGTCCCAGATGTTCATGCCGGGCAGGGTGGGCGCGGCGGAGCCGAGGGCTCGGGTTATGGAGCTGAGCAGCGATTGCGCGGGGTCGAAGGCGAAGTAGTAGTCGATGCCGACGTAGTCGAGCCTGCCCCCGATGCGATCGAGATATGGCCCGTTGACCTGGTCTTCCGAGCCTGCGACATAACCGACGTTGCTGGTCACCTGTGCGCCGGGCTCGACCTGGTGGATGTAGTCGTAGATGGCGTTGTGCGACTGGGCGATCCGGTCCAGCATGTCACCGGGATTGGTGGCGTTCAGCCGGACTTCCTGCGAGATATAGGCGGCGGGCTCGTTCACCGTGACCCACAGCGAGTTACGGGAGGCGTAGCGATCGACCACCCTGCGCATGTTGTCCAGCCAGTCGCCGACCATGCCCGGATTGCGCCAGCCACCGCGGTCGGCTGCCCAGCCCGGGTACACCCAGTGGTCGAGGGTGATCATCGGCCGCATCCCGGCCTGTTCGATCTTCGCGATGACGGCATCGTAGAAACGGAATGCGTTCTCGTCCCAGACGCCGGGCGCGGGCTCGACTCGGGCCCATTCGATCCCGATCCGGAACACCCGCACACCGAGCCCGGCCGCGGCGTCGATATCCGAGGCGTAGCGGTCATAGAAATCGACCGAGTCCTGCACCGCGTCGTAGTCGGGGTGCGCGGGGATGTAGCGCGTCCAATTGCTGTCGGGCGCATGTCCTTCGGATTGGAATCCGGAGGACGCTACGCCCCAGAGAAAGCCGCCGTCCAGCGGCGCGGCGGCCGGCTGGATCGGCGGGGCCGCAGAAGCGTTCGTGCACAACATCATCGTCGACGCAGCGGCGGCGAGTACGGCCAAGGCATACCTACGGAACCGGAATCGCATCACCTCAGGGTAACTGGACGCGCGCCACGGACAGGTGGATCGCACCATAGTCGGTGTTCGTCTCCGCGAGTCGCCGTCCCGCGGCGCGCAAATGTGGCAGGGCCGCAGACGGTTTCGCGCGTCGGAGGTTCTGGTACTTTGGGTGGAGATGCCGGAAACCCGCCAGACCCCACCCGAGTTCGATTTCGATACGACCAAGCACGGCCGGATGGGCCACGGGACGCATATCGGCGTGCATCGACATCGGCACGGACAGTTCCTGTATCCGTCCACCGGCGTGCTGGCGACTACGACCGAACTCGGCACGTGGGTGGCGCCTGCGGATCGGCTCACCTGGACACCGCCCGGATTCGAGCACAGTCATCGCGCGTACGGGGAAACCGACGTGCACGTGCTCGAGGTGCCGCGTGAACTCTGCGGCGGACTGCCGAGCAGGCCGACCGTCTTCGTGGTGACGCCGCTGCTGCGGGAAGTACTGGTAGCGCTCACCACCGAGCGGCCATTCCAGCCCGGCGCCCGGGCGCGACTGTGCCAGGTGGTGCTCGACGAGTTGACCGATATCCCCGAGCAGTTCGTCTATCTGCCCGAGCCGCGCGATGATCGACTGCGGGCCGCCACGGCGCTGTTGCATGCCGATCCGGCGACGTCGGCGACGTTGGCCGAGTTGGGGCGTGCGGTCGGCGCGGGCGAGCGCACGCTCAGTCGGCTGTTCCAGGCCGAGCTCGGCATGAGCTTTCAACAGTGGCGGATGCTGCTGCGCGTGCAGCACGCGCTGGTGCATCTGCTCGACGGCCGCCCGGTGACCAGCACCGCGCTGGCGTGCGGCTGGTCGAATCCGACCAGCTTCATCGAGGCCTTCACCGCGATCGTCGGGCAGACTCCCGGCCGCTACCAGAACGACCTCCGGCGCGCGGCGCGCTAGTCGTGGCGGGTTTACGGTGCAAGGCGGCTGGATACCGGTGGTAAGCCTTTGCGGGCGTGCATACGGTTGTGGTATTCCCGATTTCCGGGAATTGCCACCATCTTTCAGGGAGTGTCCCGATAATGTCCGAAGCGGACGAGAACACCACCGTAGTAATCATCGGCGCGGGAGTTTCCGGCCTCACCCTCGGTAATTTTCTGCTGCGCAGTGGGATTGACTGCATTATTTTGGAAAGACGGGATCGCGAATATGTCGAGCAACGACAGCGCGCCGGGGTCGTCGACAGTCGAGCAGTGCGCATGTTCCGTGCATGGGGGATGGAAGAGCGGGTGATCGGCGGTGATCCGGTCGCGCCGGCGCTGAATTTCCGGATCGACGGCGAGACACGTCCGCTCGCATTCGTGTCCGCCGATCAAGCCGATGGGCGTTTCTGCCCGCAGCAGGTGCTCGTTCGGAACCTCATCGACGTATTCGTCAGCGACGGTGGAGATCTTCGTTTCGATGCCGAGGTTTCGTTGGAAAACATTGTCGGTGACGAACATCCGCTCGTGCGCTATCGCGGCGGCGACGGCTCGATAAGAGCGGTGAGCTGCGAGTTCATCGCTGGTTGTGACGGTGACCGTGGTGCGAGCAGGGCCGCCATCCCCAGCGAGTCGCTCACGCGGTACTCCCACGAATACGGGTACGCGTGGCTGACGATCCTGGCGGAGGTTCCCGCCGATCACCAGTCCATGATGGCGCTACATCCTCGCGGATTCGCAGGACAATTCGCGCGCGGTCCGCACGCGAGTCGATTCTATTTGCAGTGCCCACTCGACACCGCCATCTCGGAGTGGACAGACGAGCGCATCTGGGCCGAACTCGAGACCCGCTTCGGTGAACCCGTTAAGAATCGGGGCCGGATCGCCAATACCCAACTGGTGCCACTCCGGAGCGTGGTGTACAGCCCGATGAACTACGGCCGCCTATACCTACTCGGCGACGCGGCCCACATCGTTCCGCCGATGAGCGCGAAAGGAATGCATCTGGCCCTGCACGACGCCGAGGTCTTCGCGAGCGCCGTAATCCATTACCAGACCAACGATCACGATTCGTCCCTGCTCGACAGTTACTCGTCGACGTGTCTCCGTCACATATGGAACTACCAAGCCTTCGCAGCATGGTGGACCGAACTGGTGCACAACGCCGGCGACCCTTCATACCAAGGCGAATTCCGCCGCCAGACCGCGCGAGCCGACCTCGAGCGCCTGTTCGAGTCCGGCGCGGCAAACCGCCTGTTCAGCGAGTTCATCACTGGCCTGAACTAAGGCTCGATTCACGGAGTCGTCGTCGGGGCGCGGCTCGCGTTGTTCGTATGATTCGCGCTGTGGTGACATTCGATGAGGTGGTGGCGTCGTTCTGGGATGACTCCGGCTATGGAGTCCTCGGTTCGTTGACCGATGAGGCGATTCGGGCGGCTGAGGAGCAGTTGGGGGTTGCGTTGCCCGGGTCGTTGGTGCGGCTCTTGCGGGTGCAGAACGGTGGGGCCGTCGCGAAGCGGTGGAATGCGTTGCCGGTTTCGGCGCCGACGCTAGGGTTCGATCCGTACGTGCCGTTGGATGAGGTCATGGGGATCGGTCGGGCCGACGGCCGCACGACGGTGTTGGACACGCCGTATCTGGTGGAGGAATGGGGGCTGCCCGCGCCGATTGTGCTGCTGGATGGGGACGGGCACTACTGGGTCGGGCTGGACTATCGCGTTGGCGGGCCGCAGGGTGAGCCGTCCGTGGCGTTGTTCGATGCGGATCGGGAGACCTCGGTGGTCCTTGCGCCGGACTTCGAGACGTTCCTGCAGGGTCTGACCTCGGCCGAGGCGTTTGAATGAAACTGCCCGAGCTTCCTGATCTGCCGGTTCGCGGTGCGCTCGATCGTATTGTCGAAACGTTGGCGGAGCGCGAGACAGCGGTGCTGGTCGCGCCGCCGGGGACCGGGAAGACGACGTTGGTGCCGTTGGCGTTGGCGGCGGGGACTGCGGGGCGGGTGTTGGTGGCTGAGCCGCGCAGGTTGGCGGCTCGCGCGGCGGCGGGACGGATGGCCTCGCTGCTGGGAGAGTCGGTGGGGGAGACCGTCGGGTATTCGGTGCGTGGGGATCGGCGGGTAGGGAAGGGGACACGGATCGAGGTCGTCACGTCGGGCCTGCTGGTGCGACGGTTGCAGGGCGATCCCGAGTTGGCGGGAGTGGATGTGGTGGTGCTCGACGAGTGTCACGAGCGGCATCTCGACGCGGATCTGTTGCTGGCGCTGCTGCTCGATGCGCGGGCCGGGTTGCGGCCGGATCTTCGGGTGCTCGCTATGTCGGCGACTGTTGCGGCTGAGCGGCTTTCGGTGCTGTTGGGTGCGGCGCCGGTGCTGCAGGTCGAGGGGCGGACGTATCCGGTTGAGATGACGTATGTTCCGTCGTTGCCGCGGGAGCGGGTCGAGGCACAGGTGGCCCGCGCCACCAGGGCCGCGCTCGCCGGAACCGACGGTGACGTGCTGGTCTTCCTGCCCGGTGCGGCCGAAATTCGGCGGACGACAACACTTCTGGCCGACGTGGACGGCGTCGATGTGGTGCCGTTGCACGGCAGGCTTTCCGCCGCCGGGCAGGACACGGCGTTGCGGCCGGGTCCGCGGCGGCGAGTGGTGTTGTCCACGGCGGTCGCGGAATCCAGCTTGACGGTGCCCGGGGTGCGTGCGGTGGTGGATTCGGGACTGGCGCGAGTGCCGCGCATCGATCGCGGGCGCGGACTGTCCGGGCTTGCGACAGTTCGAGTTTCGGCGGCGGTGGCGGAGCAGCGGGCGGGGCGAGCCGGGCGTGAAGCACCGGGGCGGGTGTGGCGCTGCTGGCCGGAACATGAGAACGGCACGCTGCCCGCGTATCCGGAGCCGGAGATTCGGACGGCGGATCTGACGCGGCTTGCGCTGGAACTGGCGTGCTGGGGCACGGCCGACGGTCATGGTCTGGCCTGGTGGGACGCGCCGCCGCCCGGCGGGCTGGCGGCGGGTCGGGAGGTGTTGCGCGCGTTGGGCGCCGTCGACGAGGACGGCGCGGTGACCGATCGTGGGCGGCGCATCGCACGGATCGGCCTGCACCCCCGGTTGGCACGGGCATTGCTCGACGGGGCGGCCGTGGTCGGTGCGCAGGCGGCCGCGGAAGTGGTGACTGTCCTCGACGACGACACCCTTATCGCCGGAGTCGATCTCACGGCCGGTCTGCGGGCGCTGCGACGCGAGCGACCGGCACGCTGGCGGCGCGAGGTCGAGCGACTGGCCCGCTTGGTCGATGTGTCGGACGGCGTCGATGATCCGGCTTTCGTTGTCGCGCTTGCTCATCCGGAACGACTCGCGCGACGGCGTGGTCCAGGATCGTCGAGCTATCTCATGGTCGGCGGCACCGCGGTGACGCTGCCGCCAGGCTCCGGCATGGGCGATGCGGCGTGGCTGGCGGTCGGCGTGGCAACGCGCGATCCGGGTCGGTCCGACGGGTGGATACGGTTGGCCGCGGTCGCGGACGAACAGCTGGCCCGCCGAGCCGCGTCGAGCCTGCTGACGACCGTCGACGAGGTCGATTGGATCGACGGCGATGTGGTCGCCCGGCGAGTCGAACGACTGGGAGCGATCGTGTTGTCGGAGAAACGGATTCGCGACCCCGATCGCCAATTGCTCGCCGCCGCACTGCGTCGCGGACTGAGCGCGACCGGTCTCGGCGTGCTGCGCTGGGATGCCGACGCGATCACCTTCCGTCAGCGTCTCGAATTCCTGCACCGCACGCTCGGAACCCCTTGGCCCGCAGTCGATGACGAGTCACTGCTCGCCGCTGCCGACAGCTGGCTCGGCCCCGAACTGGCCACCGCCCGCAACCGCGCCAACCTCGAACGCATCGACGCAGGCCAGGCACTGCGCCGCCTACTGCCCTGGCCCGAGGCCGCCCGCCTGGACGAACTCGCCCCCGAACGCTTGCTGGTCCCTTCCGGCAGCCGCCCCCGCCTCGACTACTCGACCGACCCGCCGGTCCTCGCGGTCAAGGTGCAGGAAGTCTTCGGCTGGACCGACACCCCACGCCTGGCCGACGGCCGCGTCCCCATCCTGCTGCACCTACTCTCACCCGCCCAACGCCCGGTCGCCGTCACCGCCGACCTGACCTCCTTCTGGCGCACCGGCTGGCCCCAGGTCCGCGCCGACCTACGCGGCCGCTACCCCAAACACGCCTGGCCGGAAGACCCCACCACCGTCCCCGCCCACCGAGGCACCGCCCGCAACGCAGGCCGCGGTTAGTGGTACGCCACGAATGTTGCTCTAACGCAATGTATTCAGACCATATAGTGTGCTCAGCCCACCTTGCCGGACATGTCGTACTGCTGGTAGATCTGGGCGGCGTTCTCCGGAGTCACCCGTGTCGTCGACAGCACCTGCTTCTTCTCGACCGACTGGTTGTGCAGCAGCTTTACCAAGGTGTCGACCGCCTGTTCAGCACCGGTCGGATACACGAATGTGGTCAGCAGCTGGCCGTTTTGGACGGCGCGGATGCCGCCGGTGGGGATGGCGAGGCCGTCTACGCCGATGATCTGGATGGACCCGGCCTTGCCCGCGCCCTGGATGGCGAGTTGGGCGCCGAGTGCCATGTCGTCGTTGTGCGCGTAGACGAGGTCGATCTTGTCACCCTTGGACAGCCATTGCTGCATGACCGTGGTGGCGTTCGCCTTGAGCCATTTGGCTTCCTGCTCCTCGATGATGGTGAGGTTGTGGCCCGCGATGGCGTCGCGGAAACCCTTGTCGCGGTCGATCTGTGGTTGATCGGACAGGATGCCGCGGAGTTCGACGACGTTGCCGCCGTTGGGCAGCGCCTGCACGGCCGCCTCGCCGGCCAGCTTGCCGATGACGTAGTTGTCGCCGCCGATGAACGCGCTGTAGCAGTCGGTGCTGACGGTGCGGTCCAGGATGATCACCGGGATCTTCGCGTCGCAGGCTTGCTGCACGGCGGCGGTGAGCGGGGCGGGCTCGTTGGGCGAGACGATGAGCGCATTGACCTTCTGCTGGATGAAGGTCTGCACCTGACTCACCTGCGTCGCGCTGTCCTGGTGCGCATCGGTGATGGGGAGCAGTTTGAGGTCGGGGTGCTGCTTGGCGAAGTACTGCAGCTGGAGGTTGAGTTGCGCCCGGTAGGGCTCGGCGTTGTTCGACTGCGAGTAGCCGACGACGAACTGGCCGCCGTCGGAGGGGCTCGGTGGGCTGGACGCGCAGGCCGTGGCTGCGACGGCCGCCGTACACAGCGCGATCGCCATCAGAACCGAGCGATGAGTGGATGACATGTTTACTCCTGGAACAGATTTGGATGGGAGGACGCCGGCGCGCTGGCCTCGGTCGGAACGGCATCGGGTGCCGTTCGCTTACTCGCGGTTGACGGTCTCCGGTCGCCGGGGTAGCCACCGCGCGATCGGTCCGCTGAGACCGCGGAAGAAGCCGGGCCGCTGCAGCACCACGGCGACCACGACGATCAGGCCCTTGATGATCAGCTGCAGGTTGTCGCTGACCGCGTTCAGGCCGAGCACGTTGTCGAGCAGGGTGAGGATGAGCGCCCCGACGAAAGTGCCGGTGATGGTGCCCTTTCCGCCCGCCAGGCTGGCACCGCCGATGACCGCGGCGGCGATGGCGTCCAGCTCGTATCCGGCACCGGCCAGCGGATCGCCCGACGCGCGGTAGGCGGCGTCGATCGGCCCGGCGAATCCGGCGAGCAGGCCGGACAGGGTGAACACCGCGATCACGACCAGCGTCACATTGACCCCGGAAAGGCGTGCGGCAGTGGGGTTTCCGCCGACCGCGTAGATGTGACGGCCGAACGTGGTCTTGGACAGGACGAGCTGAGCGACGATGCAGACGCCGACCAATGCCAGCACCGGGTAAGGGATCCCGGACGTGCCGAACAGCGGCAGCCAGGTTCCTTTGAACAGCGTGTGACCGGGTGTACCGAGCAACGCGAACTCGGACGAGGTGGGAGTCAGGTGCCCGTTCTCGTCGTACACGGCGGTGCCGACCGCGACATTGCCGGAAATCTGCCGATCGATCCCGCGAACTATCGACAGCATCGCCAACGTCATGACAAAGGACTGGATCCGTAACACGGTGGTACCCAACCCATTACACAGCCCGAAGAACGCACCGACCGCCGCGCAGGCCGGAATGATCAACCACGGGTCGAGATTGTGGTCGACCAGCAGCATCGCCGCGGTCATCGAGCCGATGCCGAGGATCGATCCCACGGACAGATCGATGCCCGCCGTGATGATCACCAGGGTGACCCCGACCGCGAGAATGCCGCGCGAGGAGAACGCCGTGATGGCGTTGGTGATGTTGGTCTGGTTCCAGAAGTACTGCCCTTTGGTGCTGATCCCGATGACGATCACCAGCAGCAGGCCGATATATCCCTGGGCCGCACCGAGATACGGCGTCAGCCGAGTAAACCGTAACCACCCGCGCGTCGTGAGGGAACCTTGGTCATCGGTGGGCAGCGGGTCGGTCATCCCTGGTCCTCTCGCCGGGTGCGGATGGCGGGCGCCCTGGCCATCGCCGCCGCGAGAATCGCTTCCTGATCGAACGGCGCGCCACGAGCGGGATCCCGGTGGAACTCCCCGGTGAGGCGTCCTTCGCAGAGCACCAGGATGCGGTCGCACATGCCGATCAGTTCGAGCAGTTCGGAGGACACCGCGAGGATCGCCGTGCCCTGCCGCGCGAGCTGGTCCATCAGGGCGTGCACCTCGGCCTTCGCGCCGACATCGATGCCGCGGGTCGGCTCGTCCATGAGCAGCACCGACGGCTGGGTGAGCAGGCATTTGGCCAGCACGACCTTCTGCTGGTTGCCGCCGGACAGGGTGGCGACGGTAGTGGCGAGTGATGGCGTCTTCACCTTCAGCTCAGTCACTTTCGCCGCGACCGCGGCACGCTCCCGTTTGCCGTCGACCGTGCCCCACGGGCGCAGATAGCGGTTCAGCGCGGCCAGCGAGGCATTGAAGCGCACGCTGTTGGCGAGCATCAGGCTCTGTGCCTTGCGGTCCTCGGCGACGAGGGCGATGCCGTGCGCGATGGCGCGGCGCGGACTGCGCGGCCGATAGCGATGGCCCGCGAGGTCGATCGTCGCGCTGACGCCGGTGCCCGCGCCGTAGATGGCTTCGAGTACTTCGCTGCGGCCCGCCCCCATCAGGCCTGCCAGACCGACGATTTCGCCCTCGGCCACCTCGAACGACAAGTCGTGCAACGGCACTGCGTCGCTACCGGCGGTCGGCGTGGTCGTCAGATTTCGCACGGTCAGGCAGACCTGTCCGCCCTGGTGTTGTTCGGCGCGGCGCGGGAACAGCTCACCGAGCGGGCGGCCGACCATCAGCTGAATGAGTTCGGCGCGGTGCGTGTTCCGCATCGATCGCTGCCCGACATACGCGCCGTCGCGCAATACCGTGACCGTGTCGGCGATCTCCTCCAGCTCCTCGAGCCGGTGCGAGATGTAGACGACGCCGACGCCGTGTCCGGTCAGATTCCGGATGACGGTGAACAACCGCGCCACCTCCGACTCGGTGAGCGCGGACGTCGGCTCGTCCATCACCAGGACCTTCAGGTCGTGGTTGAGCGCCTTGGCGACCTCGATGAGTTGTTGTTCGGCGAGGCGGCATTGCCGAACCAGCCTGCGCGGCGTCAACTCCAGGCCGACCCTGGCCAGCAGGCGGCGGGTCTGCGCGTCCATTTTGGTGCGGTCCAAGGTGCCGCGGCGGGTGCGTCGTTCCTGGCCGAGGAAGATGTTGTCGGCGATCGACAGCTCCGGCACCAGGTTCAATTCCTGGTGGATCATCGCGATGCCGTGCCGGGTGGCGTCCTTGGGGGAGCGCAAATGCACCGGGGTGCCGTCGATTTCGATGCTGCCCGCGTCGGGGGCGAAGACGCCCGCGAGGACGTTCATCAAGGTCGATTTGCCCGCGCCGTTCTCGCCGAGCAGCGCGACCACTTCGCCACCGCGCAGCGTCAGTCGCACACCGCGCAGCGCCTTCACGCCGGGGAATTCCTTGACGATGCCGGTCATCGCGAGCAGCGGCGGGCGAGCGTCGGTGCTGGTCATGGGATTGCGTGTAGTCCGATGCGTGCCACCTGACCCCCTCCCCTTCGTCGACCGGTGGGTGCCGCCGCGAACGGTGACTGCTCCACTCAGTGTGACATCGGTCTCAGAAATCGAACTCTGCTACCGTAAATTTCGACTCGTCAGCCGTCAAGGTTATTGAGTGCCAGCAAAATCCGGGGGCGGGCGGGCGACGGTTACCTCCGGTCGGCTCGCCCGGGTCGACGGTAAC
Organism: Nocardia sp. NPDC050175; assembly: GCF_044459885.1. Lineage (NCBI taxonomy): Bacteria > Bacillati > Actinomycetota > Actinomycetes > Mycobacteriales > Nocardiaceae > Nocardia > Nocardia sp. NPDC050175. Next base: position 946,778 of record NZ_JBITJI010000001.1, on the reverse strand, counting down.
CGGACTGTCATCGACGTGTCATGCCTCGGCGAGAGCACCACTGGGGGAGTGCTGAAAGAGGTATTCTGACAACGCTAACGTGATTGTGGCAGTGAGGAATTCATCGAAGGGGGATTGCGTCTTGTCTTGTTTTGGTGAGATGACTATCCGGCCGGGTGTGCTGTCCTATCGCGGCGGATTGTCGGTGGCGGCGATGCATGCCCATCATTCGGTTCAGGTGATGGTTGCCCGGCGCGGCGAGTTCGTCGTGTCGGATACCGAGGGAGCGGAGGTCGTGTGTCGAGCGATGGTGATTCCGCCGGATATCGGCCATGCGTTGCTGCAAGGCGTGGAAGAAGGTGAAATGGTCCATCTCGCCGCTGAATCCGAGGACGGCGTCGAGGTGAGCCGGACGGTGCTGCAGCCGAAATGCGCCGCGGCGTGGGTCGAGGCGGGCGACGCGCTGCTGGCCGGCCTCAGCGAAGGCGGGTGGTGGGCGGACGGATTGCCGTATGTACGCTCGACCGTCAAGCCGATGCGACATCCCGCGCTTTCCTCGGCCTTGTGCCTGTTACCGGAGCGCATCGCGGCCGGACCGGTTCGGTTGCGGGAGTTGGCCGATGCGGTCGGGCTGTCCGAGAGCAGGCTTTCTCATCTGTTCTCGGAGGAGATGGGGCTCGCGTTCCGGCCCTACGTGCGATGGCTGCGGATGACTCGGGCGATCGACGAAATCGCGCTCGGGCGCAACCTCACCGAGGCCGCGCATGCGGCGGGATTCTTCGACGGTGCGCACTTCACGCGCGTGTGCAACAAGACATTCGGCATGTCGCCGGCCGTGTTGACCAGCGAGATGGCGTTCAGCGTCGAGTCGTAGCAGGTTTGTCCAAGCCATCGCGACCACCCGCGCCGGATCATGGGTGTGCGGCGCGATTCGGTCGCAGGCGGCTCGGATGAGCGGAGGGGAGGACAGGAATGGGGGATTTCGGCTTCGACGTCAGATTGCTGTCCCAATGCCTGTCTTGTGGATTCCGATGACAAAGTCGCCGAATGTGTATGAGGTTGTCGAGGCGCGGTTCGGTGATCGGTGCTCGCGGGATGATCACCGGCCGCGCAGGGGAGGACAAATGACTGACGGATATACCGCTGAAGAACTGCGGGACCTACTAGAGGGTGGCGCTTTGGTATCCGGCTCGATCACCGATCGCGCGGCGATTCATGTGCTGCACAGTGTCGGCTTGATCGGACAGCGATTCCTCGACCGCTACATCAGCATCGAGTCCGTCGAGTTCGGCGGCGAGCGGATGAACGCGGCGTTCATTCGCGATTGGCCCGCGCTGGCGCACCCGGAGGACGATTTTCCGTTTCTCACCATCACCGAACAACGCGGTCTCGAGCTCGCCGCCTGTGTCGCGCTGAGTGCGATATGCCGATCCACCGCAGAGGACGTCGGCGTCGAGGCTCCGCTGTCGATCCACGTGTGTAATCAGTGGCTGGGATAACCCTCACGCGATGGCGGCGTCGAGCAATGCCGCCGCGGCGGCGCGTGCGTGCTTGCCGCACGCGGGGTCGTTGAACACCATCGAGCGGCTGGCGACTCCGTCGGCGAGAATCGCGAGTTGCTCACCGAGTGCGGCGGGGTGGGCCGCGCCGAGTTGCCGCACCTGGTCGATGACGCGTTCGGTGAAGCGCTGTTTCTGCTGCCGCGTATAGGCGTGCACCGCGCTGTCGGGATCGGGGAACTCGGCGGCGGCGTCGATGAACGGGCAGCCCCGGATGGGCCCAGCGCCGGGGTCCGGCACGGTGAACAACTCCAGCAGTCGCTGTCTGGGCGGTAGATCCTGCCGATCCAGCACGCTCTCCATCGTGTGCCCGGCCTCGACGAGGTGGCGCAGGTACGCGACCACCAGCTGATCCTTGGTCGGAAAGTGCAGGTAGAGCGTGCGTTTGGAGACCGGGGCCCGCGCGGCCACCTGCTCCATGCCGGTGGCGGTGATCCCCTGCGCCTCGAACAACGCGGTGGCGGCAGCCAGGATGCGCTCTCGTGCCCCGCGCCCGCGACGACGGGCAGTTTCTTGTTCCTCGACCACGTCTTAAGTATACGACACCGTTTACCTCAGCCTGTTTCTCGGCTATCGTCCATCGCTAGGTAAACAAGACCGTTTACTTAAGACTGCATGGACGTGAGGCGATGAACACCGACTACCAGCCCGAATACGCCGAACACCTGATCCGAGGACGACGTGCCACCCGTGCGTTTCGTTCCGACCCGGTGCCCGAGGACACGCTGCGAGCCGTCTTCTCCCTGGCCGGCGCGGCCCCTTCCAACTCCAACACCCAGCCGTGGCACGTCGAGGTGGTCAGCGGCGCGGCCCGCGACCGACTCGGCGCGGCGCTGGTGGCCGCGCACGCCCGCAACAACACCTCGCTCGACTTCCCCTACAGCGACGACCTCTACCGCGGCACCTACCAGCGGCGGCGCCAGTGCGCGGGCGAGCGGCTGTACTCGGCCGTCGGGATCGCGCGCGACGACCACGCCGCACGGGATGCCTACAACGCCAAGAGCTTGCGCTTCTACGGTGCGCCACACGTCGCGCTGCTGTTCACCGCGCCCAACGCGGAGGTGCGGATGGCCGCCGACGTGGGCATCTACGCGCAGACGCTCATGCTGGCCATGACCGCATACGGCATAGCGAGCTGCCCGCAAGGATTGCTGAGCTTCTACGCCGACACCATCCGCGCCGAACTGGGCATTCAGGACCGAAAGATCCTGCTGGGCATCTCTTTTGGCTACGCCGACCACTCGGCCGCCGCCAACGCCGTCACCGTGCCACGCGCCGAACTCGGCGAGACCACCCGATTCCACTCATGACCGGTTATCAACTCCGCGGTTAATGCGACGTTGCCCGATTCATCGTTGTTCGGTGCTACGCCGACTACGTGCTGGCCAGGCTGTTGATCGAAAAGGTCATCGGCCGACCGATTGCACGCCGTGTCAGGGCGTGTCAGTTCGGTGACAGCGCGGTGTAAGCCGGGATAGCGACAGTATTCACGTGAACAGCACAGCAATCGCCACCTCCGGAATGCGGAACGCTTACGAGGACACCTCGGTCCTCGACGGCATCGATCTCGGTGCGTACTCGGTGCTGCGCGCGGAATGGCTCGACCGGCTCGCTCGGGTAATGCGGTATCCGCGTGGTGATCACGCTGTCGCCCAGCTGATCCGCTTCGCGCTGGTCGGCGGTATCAGCAACATTTCCTACGTGCTGCTGTTCATGATGCTGAACGGGACCGGACCGCTGGTCGCCAATATCGCAGGCTCGATCGTCAGCACGGTGATCGCGAACGAACTGCACCGGCAGCTGACCTTTCGGGCGGCCGGACGGGTCGGCTGGTTCACCGCACAGTGGGAAGGTGGTGGGCTAGCGCTGATCGGTTTGCTGATCAGCACGGCGGCGTTGGCCGGGCTCGCGTTCTTGGCGCCCGGCCTCGGCGCGATCGCGCAGGCGGGTGCCGTGCTCGTCGTCATGGCGGCGGTCGGCGGTATGCGCTTCGTGGCGCTGCGGGGCTTCGTCTTCTGAAATAACCTGTCGCGCAACAGCATGGCTAAGCTGCCGGGTGGGCCGTTGAACGTGTCGACGGATCCGCTACCGGGAGGTCCTGATGACCAGCAAGTTCACCGAGCTTGCGATCGACTGCGCCGATCCCCTCGGCCTCGCCCAGTTCTGGTGCGCGGTCCTCGGTTACGAGGTGCAAGACGAAGAGGACGGACTCGTCACCATCGGCTCCCCGTTGGTGCCGGAAGGCAAGGACCGTCCCGGCCCGGTCCCGCCGACGCTGACCTTCGCGCGCGTGCCCGAGGGCAAGACCGTGAAGAACCGGCTGCACCTCGACGTCAACCCCACCGACCGAGAGCAGGACGAAGAGGTCCGCCGCCTGCTCGACCTGGGGGCTCGGCACGTGGACATCGGCCAGGGCGAGGTGAGCTGGGTCGTTCTGCTCGACCCGGAGGGGAACGAGTTCTGCGTCCTCGCGAGCCGCCGCCCCTGATCGCCTTGGCCGAAATCGGTTACCTGTGTTGCGTGTTCGACACTTGCCGACTTGTACCATCGTCGAGTTCGACTATCGCCGCGTCGCTTCCGAGGATGTATGACCAGCACTACACCGCCACGCCCGGTTGATCCGGTCGCCGTCTTTCCCGAACTGGCCCCCTTGGCCCGCACCGCGACTCGACTGCACCCGCGGCCGGGAACCCCGTCGCCGCACGATAGTTCGATCGGCGGGCCATTGTTGTGGCCGGCGAACGAGCCGTGGCCGCACTGTGACGGCGACGACCACGGCCCGTTGCTGTTCCCGGCAGTGTCGTTGGTGGATGCCCAGCTGCAGCGACGAATAGACGTGGCCAGCAAGGACAGGGCGTACACGACGGAGGAACGGGAGCTCCTCGCCGGGATCGAGGAACTCGACGAGCCCGAAGAGCCGATCGCGATGCTCCCGGTCGCCCAGCTATACGCCCGCGACGTACCCGGCCTGCCCGCACCCGAGGGTGCGGACCTGCTGCAAGTGCTGTGGTGCCCCTTCGAACACGACGACATAATGCCGAAAACCGCACTGTTCTGGCGCTCCGCCGCAGCCGTCACCGACCTCCTGCTCGACCCGCCGAAACCGGCGGCGGTCGCCAGCGTGAACTACGTCCCCGAACCGTGCGCGCTCGACCCGGAACAGATCATCGAATATCCGGAATTTCTGGAGCTCGAGGCAGAGCTGCGGCAACGACTGAACCAGTGGAACATGGCCCATTTCCCCGGCATCGAGGACCGCGGTCTCGCCTACCTCGACCAGCCCTACGACTCCTTGGCTATCGCGCCGGGCTGGAAGGTCGGCGGCTGGATCAACTGGGGCCTGAACGATCCTTTCCCGAACCCCTGCTCCACCTGTGGCACCCCCACCAAGCCGCTACTGACGATCGACAGCACCGAATGGCACCCTGACCACCCACACTGGATCCCCGCCGACAACCAGCCCAACATCTCAGATGCGCCGCACAACAACCGCACCCCAACCCAAATCCGCATCGCCGACAACAACTGCCAGATCATCCGAGTCTGCCCGACATCACCCGACCACCCCCACATCCAGATGATGCAATAGCCGAACTGCGTGTCGGCTAGCTCGGCGTTGGGGTGAGGGCGATTCTGCCGAAGACCTCGCCTGTTTCCATTCTTTGGTGGGCCAGTACGGCCTGGTCCAGGGAAAGTACCTCGTGGACAACTGCTTTCAGTTCGTTGCGGGTGGCGGCGGCGAACAGGTCGGCGGTTGCGGTGCGGCGGGCGGGTGGGGAGATGGTGTCGGCGCTGAAGGTGGCGAAGGACATTGATTTCTGGAAGCCCGTGATCATCGGTGTGCCGAAGTCTGTCGGTGGCATGCCTGCCATCGCGCCGACTGCCACTATGCGACCGTTCGGTGCGAGCTTGGTGAAGAACGACGGTAGGTCTGGGCCCGCGACAATATCGATGATGACGTCGTAGCTTGCGGGAGCGTCGGGTTCGCCCTGCCCGGCGCGGTCGAGCACGTGTGTTGCGCCGAGCTGGCGCAGGCGATCGCCGCGCTCGGTCGACGAGGTGGTTACCGCGACCGCGCGGGCGCCACCGCGGGCCGCGAGTTGGACTGCCATGACGCCGATGCCGCCGGCCGCGCCGCGCACCAGTACCGACTCGCCGCGAGCGAAATGGGCATGGCGCAAAGCGAAGTGGGCGACCATGGCGGAGCTGCCGAGTGTCACTGCAGCAACGGATGACAGGGGCGCCGGGATGGGGACGAGGGTCTCGGCCGCGGCGATGGCGTGTTCGGCGTAGCCGCCGTATATGCCGGTGAAACCCCAGACGCGCTGACCGATCCACGTCGGGTCGACACCGTCGCCTACTTCGGACACGGTGCCCGCGACCTCTTGGCCGGGGATGCGACCGGGCGCGGCGCCGTAGGCGGCCAGCGCGCCACTTCGGATCAGGGCGTCGAGGCCGCCGACGCCGATCGCCTCGGTCGTGATCAGCACCTCGCCGACGGCTGGTTTCGGGTCGGGGAGGTCGACGACCGTGAGGGTCTCCGGACCGCCGAATGCTTGGGCCATCACTGCTTTCACTGGTGTCTCCGTGTTCTTTCGAGCGAAGCTGACCAGCGGACCGTAACGGACACCCCCGTCCGTTTAGCTAAAGTGAGAGTGGTGACCACTCGTTTGCCTCACACCTTGCGTTCGGATGCTCGCGACAACCGCGAACGCATCCTCGAGGAGGCCCGCGCGGTGTTCGTCACCGACGGCCTCGACGTGCCGATCCGGGAGATCGCCCGCCGCGCCGGCGTCGGGCCTGCCACCCTCTACCGTCACTTCCCGACCAAGGAGCTGCTGGTCGCCGAGGCGTTCACCGACCAGATGCTCGCCTGCCGAACCATCGTCGATGATGGGCTCGCCGACCCGGATCCCTGGCACGGCTTCTGCCGCGCGCTCGAGAATCTCTGTGAGCTGCAGGCCCGCGATCACGGCTTCACCGCGGTCTTCATGTCCGCCTTCCCGCACGCGATGGACTTCGCCGCGATCCGCACGTCCTCGCTGACCGGCGCCGCCGAGCTGATCCGCCGAGCCAAGGACACCGGCCGCTTGCGCCCCGAGATCGTGCTGGATGACCTGATCCTGATGATCATGGCCAACAACGGCATTCAAGCGAGCACGCCGGCGGCACGAGTCGCCGCCTCCCGACGCTTCGTCGCTCTGCTGATCCAGGCCTTCGAAGTCTCGCCGGTGTCCACGCCGCTGCCGCCGGTGCCACGCTTGACGCCGTTATGGCCCAAGTGATCTCGTCGCTTCCGCGAGTTCCGGGTATTCGGGAAGTGGCCAGGCGCCACCTCGGTCCTCTTTCGCGAACCTCGCGACGAGCTCGGGGATGTGCAGCGAGCAGGCCACGGTCGTGAGGGCGTGGAAGGCGTCGATGCCGAGCTGATATGTCGGCATGCCGAGTCGCAGCAGGCCTGGTTTCACGGTGGCCTGGATCTCGTCGACGAACGGTCGCAGCACGGTGTCGTAGTTCGCCAAAGCGCCGGGCAGGTCATGCGGATGCCGGTTGATCTCGCCCGCCAGGACGTAGGCGCCGATCAGCGCGCCGGAGACGCCCATGCCGCTGTAGGGGGATGCGCAGTGCGCGGCATCGCCGACCAGGGCGACGCGACCCTTGGACCAGGTGTCCGTGCGCACCTGCAGAACCTCCTGGGAGTAGAAGCTCTCGGTCGTTTCCATGCCTTCGAGGAATCGCTCGGTCTGCCAGCCCGCGTCGCGGAACTTCTCGGTCCAGAACTGCTTCTGGCGTTCGACCGGCTCGCGGTGGATGGCCGAGGCTTCGGCGGAGGTTTCCCGTAGGACGAAATAGACCTGGGTCTCGGCCGGATTGTGGCTGCGGCGCATGATCATTCGGCCGCGTGGGGCATGGTAGGTGTCGCGGATATTGCCGTCCGAGGCGATGCGCGGGATGAACCAGTAGGCCATGTGGATGCCCACCGGCCAGTACGGATCGGCGGAACCGTACGGCAGGATGGCTCGACGGATGCGTGATCCTTGCCCGTCCGCCCCGACCAGCAGGTCGAATTCGCCGGACGTGCCGTCGGAGAAGTGGGCGACGACGCGATCGTCGTGCTGCTGGAAGCGGTCGACGCTCACGCCGAAGACATAGTTCACGTCGTCGCTCGTCGCGTCGTGCAGGACGCGCACCAGGTCGCCGCGCATGATCTCGTACTCCGACGTCAGCGTCTGTCGACCCTGGCCGGAGGTGTTGGCCATGATCGTTCCGCGTGCCTTGCCTCGCGCGTCCACGAACGAGACGCCCGCTTCGTCCACGCGCTTGCTGCGGACGACCTCGAGCAGGCCCATCCGCTCGATGGCGTCGATGCCCTGGCCGCGGAGGTCGACCTGCGCGCCGGTGGCGCGGAGTGCGGGGAAGCGTTCGACGACGGTGACCTGGTGACCGCCGCGGGCGAGCCAGAAGGCCAGTGCCTGCCCGGCGATCCCGCCGCCGCAGATGAGGACTTTCAGGGGCGGAGCTGTTGATTCGAGTGCCATGTCAGCCACCTTTTCTATCGGTGATAGGTTGACTTTTTACATGGTTGCCTATCGCTGATAGATTGTCAATGTGGCCAAGCTGAACCGGGAAAATGTCATCGCCGAGGCGCTCGATCTGCTGGACGAGGTCGGGCTGGACGCCGTCAGTACGCGGCAGCTGGCCAAGCGACTGAACGTCGAGCAGCCGTCGCTCTACTACCACTTCCGCAAGAAGGAGGACCTGCTCGGCGCGATGGCCGAGGCCGCGATGGCGCCCCACACGGCGGAGCCGCTGCCGACGTCCGCGGACGACTGGCGTGCGTGGTTCCTCGAGAACATGCGCAGCTTCCGGCGGACGCTACTGATGCGTCGTGACGGGGCTCGGCTGCATGCCGGAAGTCGGCCTGGGGCAACGGATCTCGATCGACTCGCGCAGAAGATGGCGTTTCTGATCGCGTCGGGTGTGCCGGAGCGGGATGCGCAGATGGCGATGTTGGCTGCGGGGCGCTACACGGTTGGTGCGGTGCTGGAGGAGCAGGCGGACGCCGAAATCGGTCGCAGCGCAGACGATCTGGCGGAGCTGCCGCAGATTGATCCCGAGGCGGCGTTCGAGGCGGGGCTGACGCTCATCGCGGACGGCTTGGCGCGGCAGGTCGAGCGGGCGTAGGTGGCGTGAGTTTCGGTGTGCCGCAGCCGAACTCGCGTGCCCGTCGACAACGGATGTTCGTGGGTTGTCAACTGAGGAGTCCGGGGGTGTCCATTGTGGGCGGGCTGGTGAACGCGCCGGACTGTGCGGCGAGCGCGGCACCGGCGGCCGCGTAGTCGGGGAGTTGCGGGTCAGGCGGGGTGCGCAGCAGCACCAGTTGGTGGTAGATCGGCGAGGTAGCGGCGATCAGTAGGGCGCGCGCGTCGACGGGAGGCGCGAGTTCGCCGCGCTCGATCGCTCGCTGAATGACGATCTCGCACTGCGTATATCGGCCCTCCCACAATCGCCGCAGTGCACCGGCGGCCGCTTCGGAGCGGAATGAGATCGCGATCAGTGCCGCCGCGAAGGACGGTTCCTCGAGCAGTGAATCCTGGATCTCCTGGTTGAGCGCCGCCAGGTCGTCGCGCAGCGAGCCGGTGTCGCGGGGATGCCATTCCATATCGCTCGCCGCGTCGAACACATCGGTGATCAGACCGCCGACATCGTGCCAGCGGCGATACACCGTGGTGCGGTGCACGCCCGCGCGGGCGGCGACGGTGTCCACCGTGAGCGCGTCGTAACCGTGCTCGGTCAGCTCGGCGCGGACCGCCTCGAGGACTTGGTCGCGGATACGGGCGGTTCGGCCACCCGGCCGAGGTCGGGGCGCTGGTGCAGCGGGTGTGGAACTCATTGTCGCCTGTCCGGTTGCTCGATGGGGGCGGGCTGTGGCACCATACTAATGCAACATCAGTCGCACTAGTGAGGTCAGCCGATGCTCATCCGAAGTGTTCACCCGGTCCTGCGGTTCCCCATGACCGTGTCTTCCTCGAATGCTTCGGAGTGTGCATATGCGAACCCAGATCACCGCGCTCGCGGTCAGCAAGTCCTATAACGGCAAGTGCGTTCTCGATGAGGTGACGTGTTCGCTGGCCGCCGGTGAGCGCACCGGCATCGTCGGCGAAAACGGATCCGGCAAGACCACCCTGCTGCGGCTGTTCGCCGGGCGGGAGCGGCCCGATCATGGCGAGATCGTCGTCCACGCCGACGGCGGTATCGGCTACCTCAGCCAGGACGAGCAGCTGCCGCCGCGGATGACCGTCCAGCAAGTCATCGACCGAGCGCTGAGCGAGCTACGCGCGATCGAGCAGCGGTTGCGCCGCCTCGGGGACGCGATGGCCGTGGGCGATGAGTCGCGGATAGCTGAATATGGCGAACTGACAACAGTTTTCGAGTTTCGCGGCGGCTACGACGCCGACGCTCGGGTGGAACGAGCGCTGCACGGACTCGGCTTGGACCTGGTGAACCGCGACCGCACGGTCGACGGGCTGTCCGGTGGCGAGCAGATCCGGCTGCGCCTGGCCGCGGTGCTGGCGGCAGGCACCGAGGTGCTGTTGCTGGACGAGCCGACCAACCACCTCGACGGCGACGCCCTGACCTGGCTGGAAGACCACCTGCGCGCCCGCCGCGGCACCACGGTGACGGTCTCGCACGACCGGGTCTTCCTCGAACGGGTCGCGACCAGCCTCCTGGAAGTCGACGCGGACCGGCAGCGAGTTATCCGCTACGGCAACGGTTATGCGGGATTTCTGACCGAGAAGGCGGCGGCGCGGCAGCGGTGGGTGCAGGCGCACGCGCAATGGCAGGCCGACGCCGATCGGCTGCGCGAGGTCGCCGCCACCACGGCGCGTGACGTCGCGCCGGGCCGGGCGATGAAGGACAACAACAAGATGGCCTACGACCGGGCCGGGGGACGGGTGCAGCAGTCGCTGGCCAGCCGGGTTCGCAATGCCGAGGAACGGCTGCGTCGCTTGCTCGCCGACCCGGTGCCTGCGCCGCCGGAACCGCTGCGTTTCGCTCCTGCTGTGCGGGCCGGAGGGGTGCAGGGCAGCGTGCTCGACGCCACCGACATCGCCGTCGCGGGCAGGCTCGATCGGACGAGTGTCACGCTCGATGCGGGTGACCGCTTGCTGATCACCGGTCCGAACGGTGCGGGCAAGTCCACGTTGCTGCGCGTGCTGGCAGGTGTGCTCGTCCCGGACGAAGGCACCGTAACCCGCAGCGGGACAGTCGGTTACCTCGCACAAGAGCCGCGTCCCGCCGAACCAGGGGACACGCTATTGGCAGCTTTCGCCCGCGGTCGCGCAGGACAAGCCGACGAGCATGCCGAACGATTGATGTCGCTGGGCCTGTTCGATCGCGCTCAGTTCTCGACGCGCGCCGAGAACCTGTCCACCGGGCAGCGGCAGCGACTTGCCTTGGCGCGGTTGGTAACTGAGCCCGTCGATGTGCTGCTGCTCGACGAGCCCACCAACCACTTGTCACCCGGTCTCGTCGAAGAGCTGGAAACAGCCCTGGCCGAATACCGGGGCGCCCTCGTCATCGTCAGCCATGATCGTCGGCTACGTACCCGCTGGCGAGGAGCCCGCCTCGACCTGCGCGCTTCGGCGTCCGTTTGACATCCGATCACCCACGCACCGAAGGAGTTTCGCTGTGCCCAACCTTCCCGCCGACCCGACCGTGCTCCACCCCATGCCCGGCCAGCCGCGAGTCGTGCAGTTGCGGCCGCTGGTCACCTCACCGCTGATCGAGGTGGGGGAGTACTCGTACTACGACGACCCGGACGATCCAACCGCGTTCGAAACCCGAAATGTGCTGTACCACTACGGACCGGACAAACTGATCATCGGAAAGTTCTGCGCGCTCGGCACCGGAACCCGCTTCATCATGAACGGCGCCAACCACCGCATGGACGGCCCGTCGACATTCCCGTTCCCCACCATGGGCGGCTCCTGGTCAGACCACTTCGACCTGCTCACCGGTCTGCCGAGCCGAGGCGACACCATCGTCGGCAACGACGTCTGGTTCGGCAACGGCGTAACGGTGATGCCCGGCGTCCAGATCGGCCACGGCGCGATCATCAGCACCGCCTCCGTCGTCGTCAGCGACGTACCCGACTACGCCATCGTCGGCGGCAACCCAGCCCGCCTCATCCGAACCCGCTACGAAGACAAGGACATCGCCCGCCTGCTGGCAGTGTCCTGGTGGGACTGGCCCGTCGACCACCTCACCGAACACATCCGAACAATCATGTCCGGCAACATCGCCGACCTCGAAGCCGCCGCCGCAAACCTGAAATGAGTGATACCGCAGTGCGTACCGACACGTGAGCCGAGGGCGGCACCATCCGAGCCGCCGACCGGAACATGCTCGCGATCTAAATCGAGATCTGGCGCTGAATGTCCTCGACTACACCCAACGTGACATCGGCGTCGTCGCCGGCGGCAATGATCTGCTGGTAGAACTCTCGTCCAGCGATGGGCAAGTACACGACCGAAAGGCGGATGGGCCCTCGATTCCCGGCCACCTCGCCGTCGGTGTTCACGACATGATCGAAGTGGCTTTGTACCAACACCGGCACAATGCTGGCCTTCAGGTCGTTGATATCTCGGAACGTGTTGGGCAGCACCATCCGGCGCGTGCGAATCCATAATGCGGCCACGAGGGGCACCTCCAGCTGAATCGGTATCGGGCAACTGCCAGCGTCCACCGATCATCGACCCGTCGCACGAGTACCGAATACCTGAAGTTTCGGAAACGGACTACCTGGTCGGCTACGCCGAACTCGGGTCGCGGTCGTGACGACCGTCGTGATGGTCGACGAGTTGGGTCAGTAGTGCGGCGAGTTGTTCGCGTTGTGTCGCGGTGAGCGGGGTGAGCAGTTCCTGTTGCAGGTCGGCTAATACGGCATCGAGTTCGTGGAGACGCTTGGTGCCCGCTTTGGTCAGTGTGATGACGTTGCGTCGCTGGTCGTCCGGGTCGGGGACTCGTTGGGCGTATCCGTCGCGCTCGAGTTCGTTGAGCACCGCGACCATGTCGCTGCGGTAGATGCCGGTGCGCCTGCTCATTTCGGCCTGGCTCGCCGGGCCCGTGTCGGCCAGCGTGGCCAGCACCGCGTAGTGCCACTTGCGTGCGCCGATCTGCGCGAGGCCGTCGGACACCAGTCGATCGCTATGGGTCGCGGCCTGACTCAACAGCCGGCTGGGCAGGGCGCGCAAACGCGGTGACGTCGTAGTCATGGATCCAGCATACCCACTTGCGTTAGTGCCACTAACGTTCTATGTTCGTTAGCGCCTAGAACGTTTATCTCACTAACGATGGAGCGGCTGTGCAGCAGCCCGAGAAAGGAAGATCCACTATTTCCACCGAGACCAAGACACTGCAGATTCCCACGCCAGACGGCCAGGCCGACGCGTTCGCTGCATTCCCCGACGACGGCGCGCGGCACCCGGCAGTGCTGCTGTACATGGATGTCTTCGGCATACGACCCGTGCTCGAACAGCGAGCCCGCGAACTGGCCGAGCACGGCTATTACGTGCTCATCCCTAATCTCTTGTACCGCAACGGCCCGACACCTCTGGTCGAACTTCCCGAGCACATCACCCACGAGATCCGACCCGCGATCGCCGCCCAGTTGATCCCTCTGGTCATGGCACACACCACCGAACGTGTTCTGCTCGACGCCGACGCCTACCTCGATTTCCTCGCCACCCAGCCGGAGGTCACCCCCGGCGCGGTCGCCGTGATCGGCTACTGCCTCGGCGCCGTCGTGGCGATGCGCACCGCAGCCGCTTTCCCTGACCGAGTAGCCGCCGTAGCCGGATTCCACCCAGGCGCTTTGGTCACCGACGCCCCCGACAGCCCCCACCTCCTCATCCCCGAACTCCCCACCCAACTCCACCTCGGCCTCGCCGAAAACGACATGCCACCCGAGTCTGTCGACCTACTCAACCAGGCCCTGGACGCCGTCGGCCTCGGCAGCACCGCCGAGCTCTACCCCAACACCGTCCACGGCTTCACCATGTCCGACACCGACGCCTTCAATCCCGCTGCCCTCCAACGTCACTGGGATCGCCTGCTTCCCCTCCTCGCGCGCGCCCTGGCCAACAGCTGAGCCTCGAAGCCCAATTGGCAGCAGTCTGTTCAGACACGCCACTGTTTGATCGCGGCGGGCTCAGTGCTGGGTACGCTTGCCCGCTGTGACCTGGAATGTTGCGGATCGGGAGCTGGTTTCGTGGCTCGGCACGCCGGAAACCGATCTCGGGTGGTGCGGGTACGAAATCGACTCGCGGCCCGACGCGGTGTGGCTGTTGCACGCGATGTACGAGCATGAGTTGGGCGCAACGGAACTCACATACGACGAGCAGCTACGGCAGCGACTGGCGGCCGGGCTCGTGCAGCCGACGATCATCGGCGGCGTCGACTTCGACGCCAGCACGTCCGTACCCGGCAACGATCTGGGCCGCTCCGAGCATCCCGGACCGGGCTGGCGGCGGTTGCGCTGGACCGAACTCGCGGCTCGGCTGGGCGAGGCGGCGGTCGTCGAGGGGCAGTACCCCAGTTTCCGCAGCCTGTCCGGCGCACGCCTGCGCGGGAGCTGGCCGGTAAGCATCAGCCCGCCCGCCGAGGGCTCACTCGACCGGGAGTCGTGGCAGGTGCTGATCGAGGTGCTGATCGCGTGGTCCCCGGGCGGTGCGGACACGCCGTGCGTTGCCTATTTCGCTCCGGCGGTCAGCGGGGAGTTCGACACCGGAGTCACTGTGTCGGGCCCCCTCGGCGACGCCGTGGACCTGTACGACCATCCGAATGGCTCCGGCTCACCCTCGAATGTCTGGGCCGCCGACCGATCTTGGATCACCTGGTCCGATTGGGATCTCTGCGGAACGAAGGTGGCAGGCCCGCCCGAGTTGATCGAGGCGCTGCAATCGGCACCGGACCTCGAAGCGGTGCGTCTGCCCTGGTGCTGACGAACTGCCGGGCGTGTCCCTGGTCGGGGCAGGGTGGGCGAATTGCGAGGAATGACGCGATGAGTACCACGTCGGTAGATTTTTGGTGAATTCCCCGCAGAGCAACCGATTCTCGGTGTACCTTTGCTGGTTGAGGCCCCCGAACCAGTTTGGTTCGGGGGCCATCGCCATTGGTTCACGAAGTGCTGGACCAGATGTGGGCGAGCGGCAGGTCGATGATGGCGATGGTGCCGGTGGGAATGTTGGCGTCGACGCGGACGGTGCCGTGGTGGGCGCCGATGATTTCGGCGACGATGGCGAGGCCGAGTCCGGTGCCGCCGGTGCCACGGCCACGGTCGTGGTCTGGTCGGTAGAAGCGGTCGAAAACGCGTTGGTGCTCGTTCGCGGCGATGCCCGGTCCGTCGTCGGCGATCTCGATATGCGCCGAGCCGCCGTCCTGCCGCAATCGGACCGAGATGGTGCTGGTGGCGTAGCGGGTGGCGTTGTCGAGCAGGTTGCGTACCGCCCGGGCGATCTGGGTGGGGTCGCCGGTCATGCGCGCAGGCTCGACGGTGACCTCGATGGTCAGCGCGGTGGTGGTGCGGGTGCGTGCGACCTCGGTGGTGAGGATGTCGTCGAGGTCGATGTCTGTGTGTCGGTGGGTGAGGGCGTTTTCGTCGGCGCGCGCTAGCAGCAGCAGGTCCTCGATGAGGTGGCGCATCCGCTCGGCCTCGGGGAGCAGGGTGTCGTCGAGCATGGCGGCGTCGAGCACGGTGGGTCGCGTGCGACCGAGTTCGAGGGCGGCGGTGATGGTGGTGAGGGGGCTGCGCAGTTCGTGGGAAGCGTCGCTGATGAAGCGGCGTTGCGCGCTGTGCCCGGCCTCGATCCGGGTCAGCATGTCGTTCATAGTGCGTGCGAGAGAAGCGATTTCGTCGCGTTGGGGTGGCACCGGGATGCGATCGGTGAGGTCGGCGCTGGTGATGGCGGCGACGCGGGTTCGGATGTCTTCGACCGAGCGCAGGGATCGTCCGACCAGCAGGTAGGTGGCCAGCGCGGCGAGCGCGACGATGAACGGGGTGGCGAGCGCGACCAGGACAGCGACCAGCTTGATGGTGCGCTCGACCTCTTCCTGATCGGTGGCGACGACGATGGTGTAGGCACCGACGGTCGCCGCGCTCACCCGTCCTTCCTCGGCCCCGGACGTCGCAGGCAGGTCGTGCGCGATGGCGTCCGGATGCGGTCGGCTGTCGGTGATCGGCGCGGTGGGGCTTCCGGCGGACCCTTGCACCACCTGTCCGTTCTGATCGATGATCTGCACGATCGAGACGCGGTTGTCGGTGGCCAGCGCACCGCGGTCCAGTTCGGCGGGGGAGGTGAGGGTGAGTTGTCCCTCGATCTGCCGGATCCGGTCGGCCGCGGCGTCGTCGGACGCGGTGATCAACGACCGATACAGCACATAGGTCAACGACAGCGCCGCGATGGCGAGTCCCGCGGTGATGACGACGGTGACGATGAGCGCCGAACGCACCCTCAGCCCCCATCTGGTCGGGTGAGTGATCGCGTCGAGCAATCGCGTTGCGGCATCGAGGAACCCGTGGCCGTGCCGTCGACGTGACGCGAGTGGCTTCATCGTGACCACCTTTACGTGCTGTGCCCCGCGAACGGCGCATCCGCCGCATCGGTGTGTCGCCGCAATCCCCACCGCAGGTAGGGCCGCACGGCCGCGCCGATCAACACCACAGAACACGCCAGCACCGCGCCACCGACGACGTCGGTGAGCCAATGGACACCCAGGTACAGGCGGGTCGCCGAAACTACGAGCGCCACAACAACAACCAATACCACCGCGACAACGCGCCGCACGGCCGACCGATGCGCGCTGAGATACACAAGCGCCACTGCTCCCGCGAGCGCCGTGGCACCCGTGACATGCCCGGAGGGAAACGCCATATCGGTCTCCGACATCAACTGCACGACGGCTGGTGGACGCGCCCGCCCGACCAGCCCCTTGGTGATCGTGCTCGCCGCCGAGGAAACCGCCACGATGCCGAGGACCAGCACCATCGGCACCGCGCTACGCGCCCGCCACGCGAGCATGGTCGCCACCACGATGCCGAGCACCGCGATGCCCATCGGATCGCCCACCGTGGTGATGGCGCGTGCGCCGGAGGTCCACCCTGGCGACCGATTTGCCGTAAACCAGTCGAGCACCGCGGCGTCGGCGCCGGTCAACCAGCCGGAACTCGAGGCGTGCACAGCCAATTCGATGAACATCGCGAGCACGGCCACCGCGCGCACGAGCCGCCGAACCGTGGTGTGCCCGAGGCTGTGCGCCGGTCGCCACCGATCGGCGAGCAGTGACGTCACGATCGCCGCGGCACCGGCCGCACCTATCGAAAGGGTGATTTCCGCGGTGGCCGCCTCGGTGGTGATCTCGCGTACCGTGCTGTCGACGAGGTCGAGAATGATGGACATGCTCGCAGTCTCGGCGCGAGCCGCTGTGGAAACACTGAGAGCACAGAGGGCGGTGGTGGGTGCGCGTACTGGTGATCGACGACGAGGTCCGCTTGGCCGAGACGCTGCGTCGCGGCTTGACGGCCGAGGGTTTCGTCGTGGAGGTCGCCCATGACGGATTCGACGGCCTGGAACTGGCCGCCTCCGGCGACTTCGACGTGCTGGTGCTCGACATCATGCTGCCCGGCAAACACGGATATCAGATCGTGCGCGAACTGCGCGCACGTCAGGTCTGGACGCCGGTCCTGATGCTCTCGGCCAAGGACGGCGAATACGACCAGGCCGACGCCTTCGATCTCGGCGCCGACGACTACCTCACCAAGCCCTTCTCGTTCGTCATCCTCATCGCCCGCCTGCGCGCCCTGGTCCGCCGCGGCGCACCGGAACGCCCCGCGATCCTCACCGCGGGCACTCTGTCGGTAGACCCGGCCAGCCGAATCGTGACCCGCACCGAACACGAAATCTCGCTGACCCCACGCGAATACGGCGTGCTCGAATACCTGATCCGGCACAAGGGCGACGTCGTCACCAAGAACGACATCCTGCGCGGCGTGTGGGACAGCAACTACGAAGGATCCGACAATGTCGTCGAGGTGTATGTCGGGTACCTACGTCGCAAGATCGACACCCCCTTCGGCCTGGCCACCATCGAAACCATCCGCGGCGTCGGCTACCGCCTCCTCGATATCGGCTGACCTGCCGATGCGCCTCGACCGCGCTGGCTGTGCTCGTCGGCGGCTAGTCCCAGGCGTAGAAGGTCATCCGCTTGCTATTGGTGCCGACCAGGGTGCCGGTGGGGTCGCGGAGTTCGGCGACGCCCGCGTTCTGCTCGTTGTGGCTGGCGAAGAACGGTGTCTTGTCGGGGCGGACGGTGACCGGGTGCTGGTGCCATTGGGTTTCGCCGTCGCAGGTTACTTTCGAGGTCAGCGAGCCGGTGGCGGTGGGCTGTCCGGGTTTGACGGCGGTGAGGTGGACGGTCAGGGTCCAGCCCTGTTGCCCCTTCGGGCACTGCACGTCGATATAGGCATTGGCCTTGCCTGCCGACACGTAGCTGTCGTCGTGCAGCCAGACCGCGCCGGTTTGCGCGGCGGGCAGCGGCATCGCCCCGAGGAAGCCGGCCATCAATAGCGCAGTCACGAAAGTCATCGAGCCCTCCAGGGGAGCGTCACCGGATGACGAGCGCATCGTCATGCCGTCGCTCAATTGTCAGGCAAGGCAACCAATTTCATAAGCACGCGCGTTCCCCAGTTCGCGCGGCCCGCGCGGATCGGCGCCGGTGTTTCCGCTGGATCGTGCACTGCGCAACCGGGAACTCGCGCGGATGGGTTGACGCCGGCCGGGAACGGTACGGCGCGCCGACCTTTCCGGACCGGGTTTCAAAAGTGCCGATCTGCGTGCAACACTAGGTTTGCCTTGCCGAACTGTGGTTAGGCTGGGTTTGGTTGGACTGGGAGTGGATGTGACAGAGCAGGCGTTTGCTTCCGGCGCACCTTCGGTCGCCGCTCAATTGTTCGGCAGCGGTTTGATCGGAGTGCGTGAGGGGCTCGAAACCGGAATCGTGGTCATGATTTTGGTGGCCTTTCTGGTGAAGTCGCAGCGCCGCGAGTCGTTGAAGTGGGTCGCGGCGGGGGTGGGCGCTGCCGTCGCGATGGTCGTCGCGATCTTCGTCGGCATCCGCTACGGCACCTCCACCGTCACCGGCATCGCCGCGGAGCTGATCGCCGGGCTCGCGTCGCTGGCCGCGGTCGTGATCGTGACCTGGATGGTCCTGTGGATGCGGACCGCGTCCCGGTCCATTTCGGGGGATTTGAAAGCGGGTCTGGCGCACGCGCTCGACGTCGGTCCGGTAGCGGTCGCCATGTTGGCGTTTCTCGCGGTCGGGCGCGAGGGTGTGGAGACCGCGCTGTTGATGGTCGGATACGCCGAGAACACCGCGGGCAGTCAATGGCCCTTGATCGGCCTGCTGCTGGGAATTGTCGTCGCGGCGGCGCTGACCGTGCTGATGTATCTGGGCGCCGTTCGGATCAATTTCGCCACCTTCTTCAAATACACCGGCGTGCTGTTGATCGTGGTCGCCGCGGGAATTCTCGCCTACGGCATTCGAGCGCTGCAGACCGCGGACTGGCTGCCGGGATTGGCGCACAACGCGTTCGACATTTCGTCGTGGTTCTCGATGTCGAGTTGGTACGGCACGGTCGCGCAGGGCATCTTCAACTTCCGCGCCGACCCGACGGTGCTGCAGGCGCTCGCCTGGCTGCTCTACGTGGTCGTGGTGCTGTTCCTGTTTCTGCGCCCGGTGCCGGCCACCGCGGGCGCGAACCACGTGACTCGCTCTTCGACAGATACCGCGGCCAAGCCGTGACAACGAAAGGTCCACTCTCCGTGCGTTTCTCCATTTTCCCGATAGCAGTCGCGGTGACAGTCCCTGCGTTGTTGGTGTCCTGCACCAGTAAGACGGACGCCGCGTCGGCGGGCGATATCGCGGTCACCGCCGACGACTCCACCTGCGCGGTGGCCAAGGATTCGGCCGAAACCGGCACGGTGACCTTCCGGATCGCCAACAACGGGACCAAGGTCACCGAGTTCTACGTGTACGGCACCGGCGAGCGCGTCATCGGTGAGGTCGAGAACATCGGCCCCGGGCTCACCCGCCAGTTGATCGTGTCGGTGCCCGATCCTGGCAAATACCAGACCGCGTGCAAGCCGGGCATGGTCGGCGACGGTATCCGGCACGATTTCACGGTGACCGGCGAGGCGCAAAAGCGTGACGAGACCGGCAAACTCGCCGAGGCGGCCGACGGCTACAAGCGGTATCTGGTGAGCCAGGTGACCGCGCTGCAGGAAACCACGAAATCGTTTGTCGCGGCGATCAAGTCCGGTGATATCGCGTCGGCCAAGAAGCAGTACCCGGTGGCCCGCACCTATTACGAACGCATCGAACCGGTCGCCGAGAGCTTCCCCGACAATCTGGATCCGCGCTTGGATCTCCGCGAAGCCGATGTCGTCCCCGGCGACAAGTGGACCGGATTCCACCGGCTGGAAAAGGATCTCTGGACACAGGGTCTGCAGCCCGACACCAATCAAATGGCAGACCAGCTCCTCACCGATATCGGGGAACTGGTGGCCGGCGTGAACGCGGCAGCCTACACCGTCGACCCGGTGCAGGTCGCCGGCGGTGCGCAGGGTCTGCTCGACGAGATCGCGCGCACCAAGATCACCGGTGAAGAGGACACGTTCTCGCACACCGACCTGTGGGACTTCCAGGCCAACGTCGACGGTTCCCAGGCGGCGATCGCCAGCCTGCGGCCGATCCTCGATGAGCGCAACGCCGATCTGGGCACGCAGATCGACCGGCGCTTCGCCGAGCTCGACAGCGAGCTGGCCAAGTACCGGCAGGGCGACGGTCATGTCAGTTACGAGACGGTCAACAACGATCAGCGCGCCGCGCTAGCGCGCCAGATCGATGCGTTGTCCGCGGTGGTGAGTCAGGTGCAGGGCGTTGTCGCGGGATCGTGAGACCGCAGGTCGCGGCGGCATCTCGCGCCGCGGCCTGATCGGGTCAGCAGGAATCGGTGTCGCGGCGGCCGGGGCCGGGGTGCTGGCCGGGCGCATGTCCAGCCCGGCCTCGGCGGCCGCCACCTCCGGGGTGGTGCCGTTCCGCGCCACCAACCAGGCGGGCATCGTTACGCCCGCGCAGGACCGGCTGCATTTCGCGGTGTTCGACGTGCACACTAAATCGCGCGCCGAGCTGGTCGATCTGCTCAAGACCTGGACGTTGATGGCGGAGCGGATGACCTCGGGTCGCGAGGCCGCGCCCGACGGTGCCATCGGTGCCGGGACGTACAAACCGCCGACCGATACCGGTGAGGCGCTGGATCTGTCGCCCTCGCGGCTCACGCTGACGATCGGGTTCGGTCCGTCGCTGTTCACCACCGCCGACGGCGTCGACCGGTTCGGGATCGCGTCGCGTAAACCGAAGGCGCTCACCGATTTACCGAAGTTCACCGGCGACGCGCTCGAACCGGCGCGCAGCGGTGGCGAAATCGCCATCCAGGCGTGTGCGGACGACCCGCAGGTCGCGGTGCACGCCATCCGCAACCTCGCGCGCGTCGGATTCGGTGCGGTGTCGGTGCGCTGGTCGCAGCTCGGGTTCGGTCGCACGTCCTCGACCTCGACCAGTCAGGTGACGGCGCGAAACCTGCTCGGGTTCAAGGACGGAACGCGAAACATCAAGGCCGAGGATCACGACACCGTCGACAAGTTCGTCTGGGTCGATCGCGGCGACGATCAGGCCTGGATGGCGGGCGGCTCGTATCTGGTGACCCGCCGGATCCGCATGCTGATCGAGCCGTGGGATCGCACCACGCTGCATGAGCAGGAGCGAGTCATCGGACGCACCAAGGGTACTGGCGCACCGATGGGCGGCAAGGACGAGTTCGACGAACTCGATCTGCAGTCGGCCGGACCATCCGGACCACTGGTCGACAAGGATGCCCACGTGCGCTTGGCCTCCGCCGAAGAACTCGGCGGCATCCAAATCCTGCGCCGCGGCTACAACTTCACCGACGGTTCCGACGGTTTCGGTCACCTCGACGCAGGCCTGTTCTTCATCGCCTACTGTCGCAACCCGCTCACCCAGTTCGTCCCGATGCAGCAGAACCTCGCCCGCAACGACGCGCTCAACGAATACATCAAACACGTTGGCTCAGCGGTCTTCGCGGTACCGCCGGGGCTCGGGGCAGACGACTACTGGGGATCGACTCTGTTCTCGAGTTGATCCCGGCTACGGACGTAAGCAGCCCTGCTGCTGGTCGTAGCAGACGAGGCCGTGCACCTTCGCCAATCCGGCCACGAAGGGCGCGACCTCGTCTTCCCTGCCCCAGCGGATATGGATATTCAGGGACGAGCCGTCCGCGTCTCCGGTCCCGCCGGAGGACCACGGACTACCCTCCTCGCGGCAGTCCGGCCAGCGCCGCAGCAGGGCCCGCACGAAGTCCGCGATCTTCGGGCTGGGCGGATCGGGCTTCTCGTCCCTGACAACTCGCCCTTCCCGATATCTGGACAAGCTGTCCAGCACGTTGTGCAGGTCAGCGTCGTTGTCCGGCTGTTCGCCTTCCCAGACCAGCATGTCGAAGCTCATAGGCCAGATCATGCCCTGCGGCACCGACAATCACGGCTGGCGAACGGTAGTTGTCAGGGCGTGGGGCAGAGGGCAGTGTCGACGAGTTCGTTGATGTGGTTGGTGGGCGCTGAAGTGGTGGGGACCTGGTTGGCGATTACGGTGACCGAGCGTCCGTCGGTGGTTATGCCGCCGCGGGTTTCGAAGCCGTCGATGTCGCCGCCGTGGCCCCAGCTGTCTTTACCGCAGGAGAGTTGTTGGTAGAGGAGGCCTAGGCCATAGCCGGTGGGTGGGCCCGGAATGCCGAGGGGGACAGTAGTTTTCATTTCGGCCAGTTGAGCTGGTGGCAGCAGGGTTCCGTCCAGGAGTGCGGTGAAGAAACGGTTGAGGTCTGCGCCGGTCGAGACCATTGCTCCCGCTGCGCCTGCCGAGGTGACGTTCTGGTTGGTGTAGTCGATCAGTTTGCCGTCGATTTCGGTGTAGCCCAGGGGATGTGGGCCGCGAATGTCGGTTTCATCAGGCTCGGGATAGTAGGTGTCGGGTAGGCCGAGAGGCTCGATGATGCGGTGGGTGATCTGCGCGCCGATCGTGCTCGAGGTGATCTTTTCGATCATCATGCCCGCGATGGCGTAGTTGGTGTTGGAATAGGCCCACTGTGCGCCGGGTTCGAAATCGGCGGGCGCGGTGAGGGCGTTGCGGACGACTTCGGCGATATCTGTTTTCCCCCAACGCACTTGCTCGTCGTGGGTCTCGATCTGCCCGGGCTTGGGCGTCGTTCCGAACTCCGCCGCATATTCGGGGATTCCGCTGGTGTGCTGCAACAGGTTTCGGATCGTGATCCGATTCCCGTCGATCCCCGGCCCGTGCACAACGCCCGGCAGATACCGTTCCACCGGCGCATCCAGCTCGACCTTGCCCTCGGCTACCAGTTGCAGCATCACCGTCGACACGAATGTCTTTGTGTTGCTGGCGATCCGGACTCGAGCGTTATCTGGGAATGGCGTGCCCTGCTCGACGTTGCCTGCTCCGGCGGTCGCGCTCCACACCTGACCGTGATCGGTGACCACGATTTGCGCGCCGGGCAGATGGTCTACTGAGATCAGATTGTTCAGGGCCTCAGTGATTTTCGCCCGTCCGGTATCGGCGGCGGGCCCGGCTGGTGCGGTTCCGGTGGAACTGCAAGACGTGACCATGAGGGCGACCAATGCTCCGGTCACCGCCACGGTGGCCAACGATCGATCACAAACCCTGATGCGCAAGGTGATTCCCTTCTGTTGTGGACTTGGTTCACGCTATGAGCAGCCGGGGTTCTCTCCTATCCAGCAGGCACCCTACTTTCCCTTCGTGCTGGCCCCACCAGCGTGTCGTTCCGGCAGCCCCACTGATCGGTTGGACCGGCCGATTCGCCTACCTTCGTCACTCAGCCGGAAACACGTCGAGCGGTCACCGTAAACAGACTCGGGTACTCCACCGATCGGGAGACACACCGCTACGGGCTGGCGGTTTGTCCTGGCGAGCACGCCCACCTGAAGACTTGTCTGCGCGATTGCATCCGCTGATCGCCCGGCGGCACCAATACCGGCAAGGGGTTCGTGGTTCTTTCGAGAGAGGCGGGAACGATGAAACGTGTACTGACAGTCCTGGTCGGGATGGTCGCCATCTGGGGTGCGGCAGCCTGTTCGGACAACTCGACACCGAGCACCACCACGCCGAAGGCGACAACCACTACCTCGGCGGCACCGACCACCACTATCCCCATCACCACGACGGTGGCACCACCGCTCACCAGCCCGCAGCAGCGCGGCGCCGACGGCTCCACCAACAACAACCTGAGCCCGGAATACTGCGCCAAGAACCAGGATCCGGGCTGCCCGCTGGGCAGTTACATCGGCCCCAACGCCATCCAGAACCCCAACGGTAACGGCACCTGGGTGCCGTGCGAAGGCACAATCTGCACCAACCCGAACTACGGGGCCGGCCCCGAAACCACTCCGCCGCCGGTCGAGCCCACCTCGAGTACTCCGCAGGACAGGGTCGAGGGCGCGCCCTGCGAGGGAGACGGCCGCTGGGTCCACCTCACCGGCGACAACGCCGCGCACTACGGGACCGAATGGCTCTGCCAGCACTGATCGTTCGTAGCGCGACCCCGAGCTGCCATGGTGGCGGACGCGATCCGCCACCATCCGCTCATGAAACCTGTTGATCAGCAGCGGGATTCGCTGCTCGCGACCGCCGAGCCGAATCCGCGTGTCGCCGCGTCGGTTTCGGAGACGAACGGGGTGCTCGAAGAGTTGGTGCGTGGGGCACAGCGCGAAGGTGGCATGGGGACGGATATCACGCCGCCCGAGGTGATTACGATCCTCAACCTCGCCGTTTGCCGACCGGCGGCTCGACGTGACGACCCGATCATCACCGTCGTGCTGGACGGACTGCGGTCGAGCGCTCAGGCCGGGACGAGTCGGTAGGCACCTGCATCACCGACGACGAAACCTGTGGTGGGTGGCGGGAAATGGGTGCCGAGCAGGAGAGTGCTTGTACCGGTGAGGGATTCGAGCAGGGCGCGGCGAGAGGTTTCGGCTTGGTGCGGGTCGATGTCGACGCAGCTGCCGATGGTGGGGTCGGCGAATTGGACGGGGTGGTGGATGCAGTCGCCGGTGATGAGTGCGGCGTCGCCGAGTTGGACGGTGAGGTGTCCGGGTGTGTGGCCCGGGGTGGGGAGTAGGCGCAGTCCGGAGGCTACCTCCAGGCCCGCATCGGGGACGTCCAGGATGTCGAGGAGTCCGGCGTCATTGATCGGGTGGATGGAATCGTCGAACATCTGCTGCCGGGGCTCGTCCATCTTGTAGTCGGCCCAGAATCGCCATTCGGTGCGCGAGGTGAGGTAGCGGGCGTTGGGGAAGGTCGGAATCCATTTGCCGTTGTGCCGCTGAGTGTTCCAGCCGACGTGGTCGGTGTGCAGATGCGTCAGCACGACGAGATCGATGGATTCTGGTGCGTATCCGGCCGCGTCGAGTCGCTGTAGGTAGTCGGTGTCGAGGTTGTCCCAGGCCGGGTTCGCGCGCGTTTTGCCGTTGCCGATGCCGGTGTCGACCAGCACACGCAACCCATCGATCGTCACGGCGAAGGTGTGACTGTTCAGATTCAGGATGCCGTCGTTGTCGGCGAAATCTGGTTGCAGCCAAGAGTTTTCGGCAACCATCTCGGGGGTGGCTGCGGGGAGCAACCAGGCGCCGGTAGGGCGTGGCAGCGCGATCTCGTCGATGCGATGGATGGTGAGGTCGCCGACAGTCCAGGAGGGGGATGTGGTCATGAGAGCTCCTTCGGCTGCGGGTAAACGCTATTGATTTGCGTTAAGCAACGGTAGCTCCTACTCTGACGTTAACGCAAACCGTTCGCGTTTAACGACCACGAGGGCCCATGTCCACTCGCCGCGCCCGAGGTGGCGCACGAAGAGGCAGAAGCCCATCTCCGCAGCTGTCTGACCTGCTCGACGCACTGTGAGGTGACAAGATGAGCCGCAAACCGATGGTCCGTCCTGGCGGGCGAAGCACCCGCGTCCAACAGACAGTCCACACGGCGACACACGAACTGATGGCCGAACTCGGCCGCGACGCGCTCACCGTCCCATTGATCGCCACCCGCGCCGGAGTCACCCCGTCGACGATCTACCGCCGATGGGGTGACCTGCGCGAACTACTCTCCGACGTCGCGGTCGAACACCTCCGCCCGGAAACCGAACCCGAAGACCACGGCACCCTCGCCGCCGACCTGACCGTCTGGGCCGAACAATTCCTGGAAGAAATGAACTCGCCCCCCGGCCGCGCCTACATCCGCGACGCTCTACTCGGCGACCCCGACGGCACCAACGCCGGCCGGTGCTCCGACTACGCCGCCGAACAAATCGACACCATCGTGGCCCGCGCCAACCTTCGCGGCGAATCCGCGCCCGACGTCGAATCGATCCTCGACCGCGTAGTCGCCCCACTGATGTACCGCATACTCTTTCGCCCCAGCGACCTGAGCGCCCACTACGCCCGTCGCCTCGTCGACGACCTGTTCGCCACGCACGCCGGTTAGCACGTTCAGGGGGTGAACGTCTGGCTCTCCAAAAGGCCGAAGGCGGTCTCGGCGCGGGTGACCGCCGCGGGATAGATGTCGTCCGCGCTGTGGCCGGAACGTATCGCCAAGGCGTTGTAGTGCGAGAGGATTCGCTGCGTGCTGAAGACCTGGCCCGCTACAAGGTGTGCGGTGAACTCGTCGCTCGGCTGGCCGGACGCGAGCAGTTCGTCGGCGAGGTCTTGTTCTTGGACGAGCATGAAGCCGGCCAGGTGGGCCATCAGGGCGGGCGTCGAATACAGCAGGTTGTGGAAGGTGATCGCCGCCGGGGTGTCGTTGAGTCCGGTGAGCGGATCGCGGTCGGCGAGGCGGTCGAGAAAGTACTGGCGCAGTGCGCTCAATGCCGATGTGCCGGAGGGGCGTTCGCGCACGACGAGCGCGGAACCTCTGCCTCCGTTGATGAATCGGCGCAGGACGAGATCTTCCTTGGTAGGGAAGTAGGCGAACAAGGTTGGCTTGGATACCTCGGCGGCGGCGGCGATGTCGGCGACCGAGACGCCATCGAACCCGGATTCTTGGAACAGGGCGAAGGCGGCCTCCGCAATCGCCTCACGAGTGCGGCGCTTCTTGCGCTCGCGCAGCCCGGGTTCTTCCATGGATCCAGGGTAGTCAAAATTAATTTGGTATACAAATTGCCTTGGTCATATACTTGACCGAGTTAAATTATTTGCGCTTCAAGGTGGGGGAGTTGCCGTGACCATGCACAATGCCGAGTACAACCAGGTCGAGCCCGAGATTCGCGTCGAACGCGACTATCTGAGTACTTGCCGCGCGGCGCTTGCCCGTATGCGCGAAGAGGCCGTCACCGCGCTCGCCACCGGTAGGGGTACGGGCGACGTCTTCGACAAGATGCAGAACTTCGCCGCGCGGCAGTTCCACAAGAAGCAGATCAAGGAGCTGTCCGATCTCGAGGATGTGCCGTTGTTCTTCGGACGTCTGGACTTCCCGCAAGGTGACGTCTACGACGAAATCCGAAGTGTCGGTTCACCTTCAGCGGCGTCGGACAGTGATCGAGTCTATATCGGCCGCCGCGGCGTGAGCGACGAGGCGGGCGAGCTCATGGTCATCGACTGGCGTGCCCCGCTCTCGCGCGCCTTCTACGAAGCCAGTCCGCGAGACTCGATGAAGGTTCGGGTGCGTCGCCGGTTCGGCTTCGACCACCATGGCGAATTGACCGCCTTCGAAGACGAATCGCTGGACCCGCGGTTCGCGCAGTCCGACGGAAGTGATCTGCTGGCCGCGGACATCGAACGGCCACGCAAGGGGCCGATGCGCGACATCGTGGCGACGATCCAACCCGAACAGATGAGTCTGGTGCGCTCTCCGCTGGAACGCACGCTGTGTATTCAGGGCGCGCCCGGCACCGGAAAAACCGCCGTCGGCCTGCACCGGCTGGCGTATCTGCTGTTCACCGAGCGGGAACGGTTGCAGCGGGAGGGTGGAGTCGCCGTCATCGGCCCCAACCAGGCTTTCCTCGCGTATGTCCGCAACGTCCTGCCCGCCCTCGGCGAAGTCGAGGTCTTACAAACCACCATCGAAGAGCTCACCAACTCGGGCCTCACCGTCACGCGAGACGACGATCCGCACACCGAGCGCATCAAAGGCGACGCCCGGATGGCCGAAGTCATTCGGCGCCACCTGTGGTCACGCATCCGGCCGCTCGACGAGTCAGTGCAGGTCAAGTACCTACAACGCACCTGGCACCTGTATTCCGATGAGATCGCCGAGGAACTCGACGAGGTCCGCAACCGCGGCACCGACTACAGCAGCGGCATCGCACTGCTCGCCCAGCGTCTGGCCCTGCTTGTCCTGCGTCAGATGGAACGGGCTGGGCATCCGAGCAGCACGAGCACACTTGCTCAGCTCTGTCGCAACAAGGCAATAGTCCGTGCCGTCCAGCAGATGTGGCCCGAAACCGATTCCACCCGAATGGTTTTCGAACTCCTCACCGACGCCGACCAACTCGCCGCCGCAGCCGGCGGCATCCTCGCCACCGACGAGCAGCACGCCATCCTGCGCACTCCGCGCCCACGCAGCCTGAAATCCATGACCTGGACCGGCCCCGACCTGGCACTGATCGACGAGGCCTCGGCCATGATCCAACGCCCTGCGAAACTCGGCCACATCGTCGTAGACGAAGCCCAAGACCTCAGCCCCATGCAAATCCGAGCAATCGGCCGCCGCGTCGCAGGCGCCTGCACTGTCCTCGGTGATCTGGCCCAAGCCACCAGCCCCTCGGCCGCCAAAGACTGGACCACCGTCCTCACCCACCTCGCGAAACCGGACGGTCACATCGAAGAGCTGACCCGCGGCTACCGAGTCCCCGCCCAGGTCATCGACTACGCCGCCCGCCTACTCCCACACATCGCGCCCGAACTACGCGGCCCAGCGTCATACCGCCAGTCCGCCGACGCCCTCCAAATCACCAGGGTCGCACCGCAAGACATGACCGACACAATCCTCGCAGCATGCGCCACCGCACTGATCAACGAAGGATCCGTTGGCCTCATCGCCGCCGACCTCGACATCCCAGAACTGCAGAAGGTCCTCTTCGCCAACGGATTACAGCACACCGTCCTCGGCACCAACGAACCGAACACCGACTCCGCCCGCCTGACCCTGATCCCAGTCACCCTCGCCAAAGGCTTAGAGTTCGACACGGTCCTGGTTGTCGAGCCCGCCCGCATCGCCGAGTCGGAAGAACGAGGCCTGCAACGGCTTTACGTCGCCCTCACCCGAGCGGTCAGCAACCTCCGCATCATCCACGCTGACGCCCTACCGGAACCCCTGGTCCAAGAACCCGCGATGAGCGTCTGAGATCCGCGGGCTGGCCCCACATCGTTCCGAGCCTGTTCGGTACGTCGGCCGATCCGAGCGATACTGCGCTGTTCGCGCCAAGGCAGTGACCGGAGCGCTCGATTCGGTGGCGGTCTGCGCCCGGCTCGGTCCTAGTCGGTAGTGACGTGGCACACATATGGTTTCGGAATGCGCGCTTCCTGTCTTTTCGCGCTTCGGATGCTGTTAGTGGTATCCGCGGCACTGCTCGTTGTCACTCCGTATTCTACTGCGGCACAGGCTGATCCGGATGCGGGGGCGGAGGGTGCGGCATGGGCGGCGGCCTACAATGAGCCGTCTCGGTATCCGAATGTGCATATCGACTGGGACGTGCCTGTCACGATGAGTGATGGGACGGTGTTGAAAGCCAACGTCTATCGGCCTGCTGATGCGTCGGGGGCGGCGGTGGCGGAGCCGACGCCGACCATTCTCAATCTCACGCCGTATACCAAACTGGTGTGGAATGTGCTGGATTCGGCGTTGGCGGTGCCGGTGCTCGGTGATGCCATCTTGCAGTTGTTTCGCGACTTCGATCTCACCGGAACGCCTTTCGACGGGATCACCGACATCACCAAGGCGTGGGGTACCGGGCTGCCACGTAACTTGACCGTTGATCGCAACTTGATCAAGTCCGGGTACACCCAGGTTGTCGTTGACGTGCGGGGGACTGGGTTTTCGCAGGGCGTGATGGAGTTCTTCGGCGCGCGCGAGCAGCAGGACTCCGTCGAGGTGATCGATTGGATCGCCAAGCAGCCCTGGTCTACTGGCGATATCGGGATGAGTGGGGTCTCCTATTCCGCGGTCAATCAGATCCAGGCCGCCGATAAGCAGCCGTCCGCGTTGAAAGCGATCTTTCCGGTGGTGCCGGGTAGCGATCTGCTGCGCGACATCCTCGCGCCAGGCGGCGCGCTGCAGATCGGTTTCGTGCCGGCGTGGCTGGTGGGTGTCAACGTCAGCAAGCTCCTACCGGACCTGCTGTCCGCCGTACAGGGGCGGTTCGACTGGAAGTGGTTGGCGGACCGCGTGTCCAGCCCAATGACCTTCTTCGACATGCTGTTCGGCGCATTGTCCGTGCCCGACGTCGGCCAACTGCCCGACAGCGTGCGCGCGTTGCTCAACGACCACAGTCCGCTGCGTGACGGCATGCTCTCGCACCCGGAACGGATCCATACGCCGACCTTCGTCGTCGGCGGGTGGCACGACGTGTTCACCAACACCGAACCCTTTATCTACCAACAGATTCAGCTGCCTCCAGGGCAGAAGCAGTTGCTGATGGACAACGCCTACCACATCAACGTCGGCGCGGATTTCGGCGAACCGGGCTTCCCGCCACGGCTGGATGTCTTGCAGCGGGCATGGTTCGACAAGTGGCTCAAAGGCATCGACAACGGTGTCGACGGCTACGGGCCGATCACCAGCAAGCAGATCGGCGGCGGCTGGACCAGCACCGACCAGTTCCCGCGCGCCGGTGTCGAATACCAGCGGATGTACCTCAACGCCGCACCGAGTGGCACCGCCGACACCAGCGTCCATGACGGAAGCCTCACCATCACAAACGATTCCACGCCAGGTCGGTTGACCGTCGCGCCGGGCATCACGAGTATCTGCTCCAACGACACCGCCGTCGTGACCGCCGGTGCGGCCTCGATCCTGTCCGGCTGCGCGAAAGACGCACGGCCCCAAGAACTCAACGGACTGACCTTCACCAGCGCACCCGTCAACGAGCCGACGCTGATCTCCGGTCCGGTCAACGTCCATCTCAACACCGTCCTCGACGCCGTCGACGGCTACTGGACCGCGACCATCAACGACGTCGCTCCCGACGGCCGCTCAACAGTGCTGGCCACCGGTCAGCTCACCGCCTCACTGCGCGCCATCGATCCCGAGCGAAGCGTGCGCTCCCTGAACGGCGACCTGACCACGCCCTATCTACAGCTGACCCTCGGCAGCCGCCAACCGATCCTCCCCGGCGTGCCCACGACCCTGGACATCGGCCTCACGCCGACCGATGCCGTGCTGCAGCCAGGCCACCGGCTACGGGTGGACGTCTTCGCGGGCAACCTCCCGAAGGGACTGCCATTGATGCCCATGCTGGTCGACAGCCAGCTGAAACCGCAGCACCTACAACTCGACCCGAGCGAACCGAGCTTCGCCAACGTGCCGGTCGGCGGCCGACCAGCCTGGTGATCCGCAGCGCGACTCTCGCGCAGTGGTCGGCCATCGGCGAGGATGTCGGTGCTCGGTGCAAGACTCCGGGGCATGAGATGGGCGGTGGCCGAGACGGACGGTGGGGGTGCTCGTTTGTGTCCGCTTGACCAGGACGGTCGACCGGCGGGTCCGGTGGTCCGCGAGTCCTCGCTCGCCGAGGCGGTGCGGTCGCGTCCGGAGGTCGAGCGGTGGGTGTGGCGATCCACGGCGGAGGTCTACCGCTCGCTGCTGGCGGCCGGGGTGCGGGTCGAGCGCTGCTATGACGTGCAGGCTGCGGAGGCACTGCTGATCGGGCACGAGGAGGGTCAGTCCGGACAGGCTCGTTCGCTGGCGGCGGCCTGGGCGCGACTGCACAACCTGCCTGTCCCGGCGGACGCGCCCGCGCGGGCCGCGGAGACTCAGCCGTCGCTGTTCGAGTCGGGCCCGGTGCCACTGCCACCCGGCACGGACGAATTCACCGCCCTGCTGGCGGTTTACGCGGGACAGATTGCCCGTACCGCGAAGGCTGAACATCCGGACCGAATGCGGCTGCTCGTCGCCGCCGAATCGGCGGGCATGCTGGTGGCCACGGAGATGTCCCGAGCCGGAATCCCTTGGCGCGCGGACGTGCACCGCGAGTTGCTGGACAAGCTGCTCGGCGAACGCTTCCCGAGCGGCTTGGAGCCGCGCAAGATGGCGGAATTGGCCGACCAGGTATCGCGTGCCTTCGGTGGCGTGCGCGTCCGACCGGACCTGCCCAACGACATCATCAAGGCGTTCGCCCGCGCCGGAATCTTGTTGTCCTCCACCAGGAAATGGGAACTCCAGCAGATCGATCACCCTGCGGTCGCGCCCCTGCTGGAATACAAATCGCTCTACCGCCTGCATACCGCCAACGGCTGGGCCTGGCTCGAACAATGGGTGCACGACGGCCGTTTCCGTCCCGAATACCTGCCCGGCGGAACAGTTTCCGGCCGCTGGACCACCAACGGCGGTGGCGCCCTGCAGATTCCGAAGGTGATCCGGCAAGCGATCCGCGCGGACCCTGGCTGGTCCCTGGTGGTCGCCGACGCCGCCCAGATGGAGCCGCGAATACTGGCCGCGATCTCCCGCGATCCAGGACTGATGGAGGTCGCCGGTCGCGGCGAAGACCTCTACGCGGATCTGGCCGCCCGTGCCTTCGGCGGCGACCGCGCCCAAGCCAAAATCGCACTGCTAGGCGCTATTTACGGCCAAACCTCCGGCGATGCCCTCACCCACATGGCCGAACTCCGCCGCCGCTATCCCATCGCGATGGCCTATGTCGACGAAGCGGCGCGCGCCGGCGAGCAAGGTCGCCTGGTGCGCACCTGGCTGGGCCGCACCTGCCCACCGGCCTCGGTCACCTCGCCCGAGCAGGCGGAGCTATCGCAGGAGCAGGTCAACGGCTACGGCAGCTCCGCCGCAGCCCGCGCCCGAGGCCGCTTCACCCGCAACTTCGTGGTCCAGGGCAGCGCCGCCGACTGGGCCCTACTGGTGCTGGCGGGCCTACGCCACGCGATGAGCCAAGCCGGCCTCCGCGCGGAACTGGTCTTCTTCCAACACGACGAGGTGATCGTGCACTGCCCCGCCGAGGAGGCCGCGACCGTCGCCGAAATGATCACCACCGCGGCAGACGCCGCGGGCCGCATCACCTTTGGTCCCATCCCGGTCCGGTTCCCGTTCACGACCGCCGTGGTGGAGTGCTACTTCGACGCCAAATAGAACTAGGCCTGGACGCCCATAGTGATCAACGCCGTGGCGGAGGTGATATAGGTATCGATCCCCTCCGCTTCGCGATTTCCGGTGGCGGCCTGGAGGATTCGCATGAAGATGATGCCGACCATCGCGCGTGCGGTGCTGTCGACGTGTAGTTCGGGTCGACTATCTCAGACCAGAGCTGCGCGGCCCTGTGCGTAGGCGACGAGGTGCTCCGCGTCGATCGGCGCGTCCTGATCCGGGAGACATGTAAGTAGCCGGCTGACCGCCTCGTCCAGTTCCGGTCCTGGTCCGCGGTCGGCGAGCAGGACGACGATCGCCTCCCAGGTTGCGTACTGCGGGTTCGGGTCGGTCAGTAGTTCGTCGAGGTATCGGTCGGGTTCCAGCAGTCGAAGCGCGCGGCGCGCGTAGGCGTGCACGCGTTTGGGTAGCTCGGCGCGGATGGTGTCGATATCGGCCTGTAGCGCGTGTCGTCCCGGTTGGGACGGATCGACTCCCAGCGACCACAATTCGGTCAGGTTCTCCGGCATGCCCTGATCGTTGATCAGGCCCGGTCCGCTCGCCTGCTCGATCGGCACAGGCGGGCGACCGAGCCGCGCATTGCGCCAGTTGTGGAACTCCCACCAGGCGGTCGGTGTCGCGCTCAGACACAGGCCGAATCTGAGCACCTGCTGCCCGTCGGTCCAGGTGCGCAGCGTCCGGGTGCGCCCGACGGACGCCACACCATCGGGCAGGACGCGCACCCAGGTGTCCTCCGAGCCGTCGAAGCCATACGGCTGCAGCAGCTTGCCGGTCTCGCGCATTAGTCGGCGCAGTGCCGAGTCTGTTCCGACCATGTCAGCAGGTTAGCGCCACCTACCGACATAATCGGATCAGCATGCATCGCACCGTGTTTCGCCCGATACGGAGGATGCTTGTTCGGCTTACTTCGATTCGACCCGGCCGAGCGGGTCCGGGCCGCCGGTCAGCGCGTCACACGCCGCCTGCCACGCGGTATCGCCCGGGTAGAACTCGGCGCGGAGGTAGGCCGAGGTGAGTCGTTGGACCGCAGCCACTCGCTCGGGATTCTCGTCGGTGGTCTCGGCGACGTCGTATCCCGAGATCCCGCCGAGCCCGTGCTCCGCGTCGAACAGAGTGAGTAGGGACTTGGGGCCGGGGGCGAGGAAGTACGGATCGGCGTGCCAGTCCGGGCCCGCAACGGTCAGGTGCGCCGAGGCGTCCTTCTCGCCGGCGACCACCAGAGTCGGCGTCGTCATCTCGGAGAAGTCGGTGGCCGCGAGGAAGGGGTAGTTCTTGGCCACGGCCTCGGTAACGGCATCGCCGCCTCGGCCGGGCGCGGCAAGCAGTACGCCCGCCGTGATCCGCGGCTCGGTCAGGTCAACTTCGGTTCCGTCCGCCGGATCGATGAGCCGCGCGCCGAGCAGCAGGCTCGCGGTGTGCCCGCCCATCGAGTGCCCGGCCACGGCCACCTTGGTGCGGTCCAGACGTCCGCGGAGTTCCGGAACGGCATCCTCGAGCGCATCGAGCTGATCGAGGATGTTGTGCATGTCCTCGGCGCGCGATCGCCAATACAGCGGCGCCCCAGGGGTATTGGGGTCCAGCTTCAGCGTCGTGGAGCTGAGATGGGTCGGCTGGATCACGACGAAACCGTGCGCCGCCCAGAAGTTGACGAGGGGCGCGTAGCCGTTAAGTGAGGACAGGTGGTTCGAGTGGCCCTGACCGTGCGAGAGCAGGATGATCGGCAAGTCGCTGCCGGT
Source organism: Nocardia sp. NPDC050175 (assembly GCF_044459885.1). NCBI lineage: Bacteria > Bacillati > Actinomycetota > Actinomycetes > Mycobacteriales > Nocardiaceae > Nocardia > Nocardia sp. NPDC050175. The sequence goes on along the minus strand of NZ_JBITJI010000001.1, from coordinate 911,989 downwards.
CACCGGCGCCGAGACGCGCATCTGCAGGTCAACGGCGCGACCGGGAGTCGGCAGCACGACCGGACTGACCGACAGAACCGGGGTGGCGGAGCCGAAAGTGTCGGCGGGGTAAGTGGATTCACTCATGATGCGGTTCCCTTCGAGGGCCTCGACCGAGGCATTCACAAGCGTCCGCTGTGGCTATAACGAAGCGGAGCGCTGTTCCAAATAATATACGGAGCAGTGTTCCGATTTGTCAACGCCGGTGCTGGCGGGCAGTAAGGCGTGACCAGGCGATGATTTCGGGACGTTCGCGACGTCCACATTGGTGAGGACTACCAGGAGGAATCGATGACCGACGCACACCCCTCGGACATCCCCGACGACCGGGATGCCGCGCTCGAACGCCTCGAACCGCTTGTGGGGCGATGGGAGGCGGAAGCTTTCTTCGAGGCGGGCTTCTTCGGGCCCGGGGCCCCGGCTCTCACCGATCGGAGCGGCAGGACGACCTTCGAATGGATGAAAACCAAACGGGTCCTTGTGGAGCGGTCGACCGTCGACAATCCCATGGCGCCGGATTCGATCGTCATCATCGAGCCCGGCCGGGACGGCGAATTCGTCCGGCACTACTACGATTCCCGTGGCGTGAGCCGCACCTACCAGATGAGCCTGGACCAGAGCACGTTACGCATGTGGCGCATGGAACCCGGCTTCTCCCAACGGTATTCCGGCACCTTCAGCGCCGACGGTAATCAGATCACCGGCGCGTGGGAGAAATCCGCCGACGGCACCGCGTGGGAACACGACTTCAACCTCTCCTACTTCCGTATCGCGCCTGAGTAGTCAGGGGAGCGGGATGAGGGTTGCGGGCATGGGGGTGCCGGTGATGCCGACCGGGTGGCTCAGCAAGCGGCCCGCGGTGGTGATCAGCAGGTTGCCTCCGTCGAACGCGGCTGAGGAGACGAACCCGTCGGGGAGGTCGATCTGCGTGTCGAGTCGCCCGTCCGGAGTGAATCTTGCTACGGCACTTCCGCTGCCGAGCGCGACCCAGACGCCTCCTTCGACATCGACGGCGAGGCCATCGCATTCGCCGACCGGTGCTGTCGCGAAGACGTGCGTTTCACCGTTGTCTATCAACAGGATTCGGCTCTCGGCATATTCGCAGACATAGAGGGCTTGCCCGTCCGGTGTGAAGCCGAGTCCGTTGGGCCAGCGGATGTTGTCGGCGGCGATCGAGACATCGCCCGTCGGACCGATCCTGACGACTTCGCTCGGCCCGGCGGGCTCGCCCCGCTGTGGCTGGTGCCGCAGAACTCCGACGTACAGTGCGCCGTCGGCCGCGACGGCCAGATCGTTGAAACCCGTTGCGCCATCCAAGGTAAGGATCTGCCGCGTCACCGAGTCGGTACCGAGGTAGCACACGTCGCGCCCGGTCATCACCACGCCGCCATCGGCATGCCACACCAGCCCACCGATTCCCCGCCGCGCCGCGAGCACGGTCTCCGTACCCTGTTCGCGATAGCGATAGACCCCGCCGCCGGTGACATCGACGAACAGGACGCTACCGTCGGCCCCTACCAGCGGCGCCTCGAGCAGCCCAGTCGTTGTATACAGCGATGTCGGCATATCGTCTCCGATCGGTCCACGTTGCCAAGGAAGACAAGCCCACGCCAACCCGAAGATGAGCCTGCTCCACCGGTAGCACACTCTCCCACGGCACACGCGTCGAAACCCCACACCCTCTGCATAAGCCGCACCCAGTACACAGGGTGTCCGGCCCACACAACCGGTGTCCGGCCCCCACTCGCCACGCTGACGGCAGAATCTGCACCCTCACTCGGGATCGGCACTCGAAATAGGGCCCTAAAGCCAGTGCGGGTCCCGAGTGAGGGTGCAGATTCTGTGGTGATATCGGTCTGGGAGCGCCTGGGCGGGAGGTCAGGCCATGGCAGGCATCGGCATCGGCGCGGTGACGCGCCAGGTGGCCGGGACGTCGCGCATGAGCAGCGTGCAGTCGAGAGTTGCGCTGCCGCTGGGGAATCGGGTCTGGTCCTCGAAGTAGGTGGACCGGACGGCGTGGGTATGGGCCGGGTGCACTTGCCATTTGGCTGTGTTCAGCTCGAGGCCGTCGAGGCGGTGGCCGTCGCGGCTGGCGGAGAAGCCAACGGAGCCCTGGCGGAAGAACTCTGAGGCCGTGGTCAGGTCGGGGAACAGTTCGCTGCCCTCGAATTCATCAACCGTGCGGACGTCCACACTGACCTGGGTTGTGTTGTCCTGGCTCGTGAATGCGACGTGCAGGTCGTGCTGACTCTCCTTGACGTCGAACCGGGCCAGGCTGTGCACACCGGGGAACAGACGCCCGCCGAGCAGCACATTCAGCGATGATCCGCTGTCTCGCTGCGGAATATAGACACCACTCTCGACCCCATCCGGACCGTCCCATTCGACGGCGATCCGATGCGCCGCGTTCTCGCTGCGCACGCCGATCGAGCCGGGCAGCCCGACCGGACGGACCTGACCGAGCCGAACCAGGCAGATCCCCGCAACCGCCCAGTCGCCGACCAACTGTGGTCGCAGCGGTGCAGGTAGCAGGCCTGCCGCAACCTCGGGTTCGACGCGGTAATTGACCAAGAGCCGTCTCTCGATAACGCTCGAAATTTGCGGCATCATGTCGCGAATCCTCCCTCGGGAGGCGGCTTCGCCACGGTCGCGGCGGATACCGACTCCCGCTCAATTCGACCGTAATCCGCATCGCCCTGCGACGCACCGAGAGCTTCGTCGCAGACGACAACGGCGGGCCCGGCCCGAAGGCCGAACCCGCCGTTGCCGACGAACTCAAACGATCATCAGGGCAGTCGCGACTCGATCGCCTCGATGATCCGCGGCCGGAGCTCGGCGGCGCTGATCACCGCGTCGACCGAACCGACCTCGACCGCACGGTGGATGTTGTGCACCTTGTCGAATTCCGCGGCGACCTCACTGAGCTTCTCCGTGCGCACCGACGACCGAGTCTCGTCGAGCTCGGCGGTCAGCGTCGCCCGGTCGGTGCCGGACGCGTTCGCGGCCCGCGCCGCCAGGTCCCGCACCCGCGCATCGGCCGCGGTACGCCGGTTGACGTCACCCGCGAACACCACCGCGGCGGCCGGCGCGCCACCGAGCACCGAGGCGAACGAACCCTCCAGTGCCAGCACGGTCATATTCGGGTTCAGCTGCTTCGAGAACACCACGAACGCGCCACCGTGGTACCGCGAGATCACGCAGAACACAATGGGCCCTTGGAAGTTCACGATCGCGCGGCCGATCTCGGCGCCGTACTCCAGCTGCAGCTTCTTCATCGATTCCGGCGAACCGTCGAAGCCGGACAGGTTGGCGAGCACGACCAGCGGACGATTGCCGCTGGCCCCGTTGATCGCTCGCGCGGCCTTCTTCGACGACTGCGGGAACAGCGTGCCCGCCGTGTAGGTGTCCGGCCCGTCGGTGGACGGGAACCCGCGCCGCGGCACGCCCCGCGACTCGATACCGAGCAGGCACACCGGGATACCGCCGAGGTGCGCGTCCTGCACCACGGCCGTCTCGGCGTCGGCCATGCCGGCCCAGCGCTCCAGCACCGGGTGGTCCTGGTCGGAGACGGCCCGCATGACGGACCGAATGTCGAAGGGCTTCTTGCGATCCGGGTTCGCGGCGGCCGAGAAGATCTCGCCGACGGTCCGGAAGTCGCTGTCCGCCAACGCATGCGGGAAGTCGGAGACGTCGCGATCGATGGGATCGCTCGACTGCGACCGGCGCGGCCCCTGCTCGCCGGGTGCGATGTAGGTGTGGTCGTAGTGCGACATCAGCACGTCGCGCGCCGCGGCCAGATCCGGCGCCCAGTACTGCGCCTGGCCGTTCGGACCCATCACCCGGTCGTAGCCGCCGATACCGAAGTTGTCCTCGGCCGAGACACCACCGGAGAAGTCGAGCGCCTGCTTGCCGGTGAGCACCATCGCGGAGTCCGGCGTCATCACCAGGATGCCCTTGGTGTGCATGAGCATCGTCGCTTCGGCGTTCCAGTACGGCTGCGCGCCGACGTTGATGCCCGCGACCACGATGTTGATTTCGCTGCCGTCCTGGGTGAATTCGACGATCCGCTTGAGCGCGGCCGCCACCCAGTCCATGTTCTCGGTGCCGGACTCCATGGAGATCCGAGCGCCGGAGGACAGCGCGTACCACTCCAGCGGTACCCGCATCTGTTCGGCGAGATCCAATGCCGCGATGATCCGGCGGCATTCCGGTTCCGACAGCGCGCCAAGCGATTTCGTCGGATCGCCGAGCAGGATCACCCGGGTGACACCCTCGGGATACTGTGCGGTCGGCGTGCTGACCACACCCGCCACGATCGCCGCGGTGTTGCGTCCCTTGGGCCGGTCGACCGGCACCAGCGCGTGGTTGGCGTCGAGGTCGTATTCGGCGAATTCGCCGAGCTGACCGGTCAACTCGTAGGGGTACACGGTGCCACGGCTGCTTGCGCGCAGCACCTTCTGCCGGTACTCGTCGAGCGGCTCGACCACCTCGTCGGAGCGCTCGCCGACGGTCACCTCGGTGGCGTCGAAGCCGATCCGCAGGGCGACCTTGGTCAGCTCGCCCGTCTTGGGATCGCGCTGGCGGGCGATGAGCAGGATCTCCTCCAGCCCGGCACCCGCTGTCGTCGGACGCACATGCCGGACAACGGTTTCCAGCTCGGCCGGGGTGACGTCGATCGGCGGCCAGATGTACATCACGATGCGGTTGGTGTTGAACCGATTCGCCGACGGCCGCAGCGACTGGGCCCGGCGGATCGAGTCGAGGCAGGTCGCGATGGCGATCTCGGCGGTCGGCAGCGCGAGCAGTCTGCCGTCCTGCTCACGCAGCGCGGCCAGGTCGCGTACCTGCGCGAACGCGATGAGCCGCTCGTCCGCCGGGTTCTCCTTGGCGACGCAGCGGAACAGGTACACCTCTTCGTCGTCGGAGGACGGCAGCCGGGTGAGGTCGAACTTGCGCAGCCGCTGCATCTGCATCCGCTGGGCGATGTACGGGTGCAGGCCGCGGATGAGTCGTTCCTCGGCCATGCCGGTGGCCGACGGACGGAAGGTGAAGTGGTGGTGCATCACCGCGCCGCCGCTACCGGCGACCGCGACGGTGATCCGGTGCACCTGGCTCGGCAACGTGTAGGCGCCGAGGACCTCGTGCAACTCCGCCGCCATCGCGTCGAAGTCCGCAGGCTGCTTCTCCCAGCTGAGGTAGATGTCGGCGTCGATGGACGCGGCACCGCTGGCGAGTTCCTTGAGCCCGCGCAACGCGGTGTCGAGCGCGTCGAAGCGCACCGCCGCGGACACCAGGCTCAGACCGCGTCGCTCGGCGATCACGAAGGTGCAGCCGCCGACCTCGTGGGTCCGCACACCGGCGAGACCCTTGTTGCCGTAGTACCGACGGGTCAGCACCTCCAGCATCACCGTGTTGTCCTGGTTGCCGCGCACCAGCCGCTGACCGAGCAGCCGCACCAGCGGCTCGGTGCTGCGCACCATGTCGGAAATGCGCTCGGCGCGATCGGCCGACTCCGGCTGAGCGTCCAAGTGGCGCAGGTGCTTACGGATGTTGGTGTACACCCTGGCGCGGTTGCGCCGCAGCAACGGCTGGCCATACCAGGCGTACACCAGGCCGCGCGCGAGGTCGGCGATCACGGGAACGCGAATCTGCGTCGCCGCCACCAGCCGCTCCAACGCCAGGCCGACCGGCTCGCGCAACGCACGATCCGGCATCGGCTCCTGCAGCCACTCACGCAGCAGCGTGGTGATCACGGTGACCGTGTCTGACGGACGCTGCTGCGCGAGGAAGATGCGGAACACCGCCGCTTCGAGCTCGGGCGAACGTTCCAGCTCGGTGACGCCGTAGTGCCCGAGCGCGTTGGCGAGCTTGGCCTGGAACGACTCCGGCAGCCCGGCCCGCTCGACGTCGAGGCTCTGCAGATAGGTGTGGAAGTACTCACGCGCGCTGTGCACGTGGCTCTGGCTGCCGTCCTCGTCCGACGAGCGGTTCTGGCTCAGCTCGGCGAGGTCGGCGAACACCTGCATGAGTTCGAGTTCCTCGGCGAGCGGCCTGCGACCGTCCGCGAGGGCGGCCCGGCGCGCGGTGAGGTAGTCGCTGAGCACGCGACTGTCGTCGTGCGGGTCGACGTCGTAACCGAGCAGCAGGCTGCGCAGGTCTTCCTGGCCGCGGGTGGTGCGTTCGTGCGGTTGCACCTGCGCGGGACCGACAGGCAGGTCCAGCTCAACGGTCCCAACGGCTTCGGCCTCGGCTTCGTCCGCATCGCCGAGCGGCTCGAGCCACAGCAGCGGTGCACCGGTCTCCACCTGGGTGCCGACGGATACGGCACATTCCTTGACCCGGGCCTTGAACGGCGCGCGCAGCACCGTTTCCATCTTCATGCTCTCCAGCACGAGTACCGGCGCGCCTGCCTCGACCTCGGCACCGACCTCGAGCGGCGTCGCGACAACCAGCGCGGGCGCGGGGGAGCGGACAACGCCACCCTCGTCGCGGCTGATCCGATGGGTCACGCCGTCGACGTCGACGAGGTGGACCGGTCCGTGGGTGCCGGTGGTCAGGCGGTAGCGGGTGCCGTTGACCAGGATCTGCCCGGTGTGCCGGTCGAAACGCTCCAGATCGACGTCGGCGGTGCGGATGTCGCCGCTCGCCTCGATGCCGATGCGGAACCGGTGCGCACCGATCCGCGCGACGCGCACGCGGTAGCTCGCGCCGCGCAGCTTGAGATCGAGCGGCCGACCGCTCTCGTGCTGCACCTGCGGTCGCCCGCCGGAAGCGGTGGACAGCAGCCGATGCTGTTCGGCCCGCTCGTCCTCTTCATAGGCGTCGATGGCGGCCGCGGCCAGCGCGATGGCGGAGTGCCGATGCGAGACGAGCCTGCCTTCGCCGCGAACGCGGTCGATCCAGCCGGTGTCGGCGCTGCCGTCGATCACCTCGGGCTGGTTGAGCAGGTCGAGCACGAAGCTCTTGTTGGTCGCGCCGCCCTCGATGATCACCCTGGTCTGCGCGACGGCCCGGCGCAGTCGGCCGAGCGCCTGCTCGCGGTCGCTGCCGTAGGCGATGATCTTGGCGATCATCGAGTCGAAGTCGGCGGGGATGGTGTCGCCCTCGCTGACACCGGTGTCGACCCGGATGCCAGGGCCCGCAGGCAGATTCAGCCGCGCGATGCGGCCGGGGGCGGGTGCGAAGTCGCGGTCCGGGTCTTCGGCGTTGAGGCGGGCCTCGATGGCATGTCCGCGCTCGACGGGCATATCGCCCTCGAGCCGGCCACCGGAAGCCACGTGCAGCTGCGCCCGGACGAGGTCGAAACCGGTGGTGTACTCGGTGATCGGGTGCTCGACCTGCAGGCGGGTGTTCACCTCGAGGAACGCGAACAGCTGGTCGCCGGGGTGGTAGAGGAACTCGACGGTCGCCGCGCCGCGGTAATCGACCGCGATGGCCAGCCGCTCGGCCGAGGCCTTGAGCTCGGCCGCCTGCTCGGCGCTCAGCACCGGTGACGCCGACTCCTCGATGACCTTCTGGTTGCGCCGCTGCACCGAGCAGTCGCGCACGCCGAGCGCCCATGCGGTGCCCTGGCCGTCCGCGATCACCTGGACCTCGACGTGCCGGGCGCCGGTGACCAGTCGTTCCAGGAACACCACGCCGCTGCCGAACGCGCGTGCGGCCTCTTGCCGGGTGCGCTCGTACGCGTCGACGAGGTCTTCGTCGTTGGTGACCACGCGGATACCGCGCCCGCCACCACCGGCGGTCGCCTTGAGCATCAGCGGGTAGCCGATCTCGGCCGCGGCGGTCATGGCGGCTTCCACGGTCTCCACCGCGCCGCGGCTCCACGGCGCGACCGGCACGCCGACTTCCTCGGCGATCAGCTTGGCGCCGATCTTGTCGCCGAGCTTGCGCATGGCATCCGGGCTCGGGCCGATGAAGGCGACGCCGATCTGTTCACACAGTTCCGCGAACGCCGGGTCTTCCGCGACGAAACCCCAGCCGACCCAGGCCGCGTCGGCGCCGGTCGCGACCAGCGCCTGCTCCAGCGCCTTCAGATCGAGGTACGGCCGCGCGGCGGCGGGCCCGAGGTCATAGGCGATATCGGCCTCGCGTACGAACGTCGCGTTCCGGTCGACGTCGGTGTACAGAGCGACGGTTTCGATCGGACGCGCGGTTGCCGCGGCCAAATCTCGGACGGCGTGGATGAGGCGCATTGCGGCCTCTCCCCGGTTCACGATGGCGATGCGGCTGAACACTCGCCGACTCCTTCCTCTCCAGAGCTGGCCCGAGCAACGGGCGAAGGTTACAACTCACGGTCCCGCGTAGTGTGCACCTCTAATCCAAATATGTGCACAGCGAACGGGTGTTACCGGCCCGTAGCGTGTGAGAAGCCGGGGTCGGCGGGTCCGGGATGTGGTTCGCCCGACGGGTCGGCGTCCGGAATCGGGCCGGTCGCGTCGATGAATCACATTGGGTACAAACAGTATCTGCCTTCGGTTGCGGATCCGCTTGCTCCGGCGGTGGAACCGGACATAGGTCCGGTGCGCGACGATCTCGCGGTCCGTCCGGCTGGCGAGCGAAGTGGTTGTATTTCGGTTCGCCGGTGGCGTTAACTCGATAATCAGTCTGTTGAGCGGGGGTGTGGATCGCCGTGTTGGTTGGTCGTGAGGTCGAGCGTGACCTGGTTGCGAAGTTCGTCCTCGGACAGGCCGGCGACCAGCCGGTATTGGTTCTCCGCGGTGAACCGGGCGTCGGGAAGACCGCCCTGCTGGAGATGGCCGCCGATATCGCCGCGGCCGAAGGTCTGCGGGTGTTGCGGGCGGCGGCGCTCGAGTATGAGGCCGAGTTGAAGTTCGGTGCGCTCAACCAGTTGCTGCATCCGCTGATGAGTGACATCGATGAACTCGGTGTCGCGCATCGAGACGCGTTGCGCGTGATCATGGGGCTGACATCGGGACCGATGCCGTCGCAGTTGATCGCGGGCGCGGCGACGCTGGCACTGCTGCAGGTGTCGGCGGAACAGGGCACCGCGCTGCTGCTGATCGTCGATGACGTGCAGTGGCTGGATTTGTCCAGCACGATGGCGCTGAGTTACGCGGCCCGGCGCTGGACCGGCAACATCCGGATGCTCGTCGCGGTGCGCGCGGAATCCGACGACGGCTTCACCCGCAGCGGTTTCCGGGTGCACGATTTGGCGCCGCTGGACGACAGCGACTCCGACGAACTGCTGCGCGCGGCGTATCCGGCGCTGACCGCGCGGGTGCGCCGACGCCTCCGCGCCGACGCGCACGGCAATCCGCTGGCGCTGCTCGAATTGCCCGCCGCCTTCGAGAACGGCACGTCCCCGGCGAATCTGCCTGCGGTCTTGCCGCTGACCGATCGGCTGCAGCGCATGTTCGCCGATCGGCTCGCGGGGTTGCCCGCGGGAACGCGGCGGATGCTGTTGTTCGTCATCCTCGCCGGTGCCGAGAACAGCCTGACCCTGGACGACTGCGCGCCGACACCGGCGGGGATCGCCGATCTCCCGGCGGCCGAGCGCGCGGGGATCGTCCGGGCGAACACGCGGACCGGCCGGGTCGAGTTCCGGCATCCGCTGATCCGCGCGGCGGTCATCGAGCAGTCGACGAGCGGGGATCGCCGCGAGGTCCATCGCATCCTCGCCGAGGCCTTCGCCGGGGACCCGCAGCGCCGGGCCTGGCATCTCGGGCAGGCCGCGGTCGGCCCGGACAGTGAGATCGCCGCCTCGCTGGAATCGTTGTCGCAGCAGATGATTCGGCACGGCGACAGCAGGCGAGCGACCGCCGCGATGCTGCGGGCCGCCGAGTTGAGCACCTCGGAGTCCGATCGGGCCCGGCGCACCGCCCGCGCGGCGTATCTCGGTGCGTCGATCACCGGCGACCTCGCCGACACCTCGCGGCTGCTGCTGGATGCGAACCGCACGGAGGTTCGCGAGACGCCGTCGCTGGAAGTGGCGGTCGCTGCGGCCGCCCAGCTGCTCAACGACGAGGGCGACGCCGACACCGCAGGCCGGTTGCTGCTCGCGACTATTCGGGTGCACAAGAGTGCTATCGATTCCGGCTCGGACACCATGGTCGAGGCACTGCACACGCTGCTGTATGTCGGCTTCTACAGCGGACGGCCGGAACTCTGGGACGACATCGGCGAGGTGCTGGAGCTCGCCGAGCCGAAGCCGACGGACACGCTGTCGTTGCTGCACCACGTCTTCGTCAATCCGGTGGAGGCGACACCGGCCGCGCTGCGGCAGCTCACCGACGCACTCGACGGACTGCGCTTCTCCGCCGATCCGTTGCGAATCGTCCGGGTCGCGACGGCCGCCGCCTATGTCGATCGCGTCGCCCTGGCCCGCGAATCCTTGTGGCGGGTGATCACCGACGGTCGTGGCGGCGGCGCGGTCGCCAAAGCCATCGAGGCATTGTTCCTGATCGCACAGGTCGATTTCTTCGAAGGCGACTGGGCCGAGCTGATCGACGTCACCGCCGAGGGACAGCAGCTGTGCGCCGAATTCGGCTACACACTGGTCGCCGGGCCGGGCAAATTCCTGCACGCACTCGTCGATGCGGCCCGCGGCCGAACCGACGCCGCCGACCTGGCGGCCGAGGAATTGCTGCTGTGGGCCGCACCGCGACACCTCGCCACCTATGCCGGGTACTCGTCCCACATCCGGTGCCTGTCCGCGCTCGGCCGGTCGAGCTTCGACGAGGCGTACCGGCACGCCGCGTCAGTCAGCCCGCCGGGGAGTTTTCCGCGCTACACACCGCACGCGCTCTGGCTGGTTCTCGATCTCACCGAGGCAGCGGCCCGCAGCGGCCGGATAGTCGAGGCGCGGGCCCATGTCGAAGCCGCCGTCGCGGCCGGTTTGCCAGAGCTTTCCAGCAGGCTCCGGATGCTGACCAAAGCCGCACTCGCCGTTACCGATCCACCCAACTGGCGCAGTGTGTTCGAGGAGGCGTTGGCCACCCCGGACCACGATCGATGGGTATTCGATTGTGCCCGAATAGAACTGCTGTATGGCGAACGCCTGCGCCGCGAGCGCGAACCAGCAGCCGCCCGAGCCCATTTGACCGCCGCGTCGCAAACCTTCGAACGGCTGCAAGCGATTCCGTGGCTGGAACGGACTCGAGCGGAACTGCGCGCGGCGGGCGACTCCGCGCCCGCCGACGTCCGCGGCTCGGCGTTGACACCGCAGGAACTGGCGGTCGCCGAACTGGCGGCTTCGGGGCTGACGAACAAGGAGATCGCCGAGCGCCTGTTCCTGTCGGCACGGACGGTGTCCACCCACCTGCATCGCGTCTTCCCGAAACTCGGCATCACCACTCGCAGTGCGCTGCGCGACGCGATGAGTCGGCAACCCGGCTGATATACGTCATTTGACGGATTCACCGCTCCGACCAGGGAACTAGATTCGGTTGTGCCGAACAGCAATTCACTGCAGAGGAGACTCGGTATGAGCGCGCAGAGCAAGACAGTTGTCCTGGTTCACGGAGGTTTCGTGGACGGGGCCGGATGGCGAGGGGTCTATGACAACCTCACCCAAGATGGATTCACCGTGCGCGTTGTGCAGAACCCGACCAAGTCACTGGCCGACGACGCCGCGACCACGCGGCAGATCCTCGACGAGATCGAGGGCGAGGTCGTTCTCGTCGGACACTCGTACGGTGGCGCGGTCATCACCGAGGCGGGCACCCACGACAAGGTCGCCGCGCTCGTCTACATCACCGCGTTCGCACCGGACAAGGGCGAGTCGGTGAACACCCTACTCGGCACCTTCCCGCAGGACGGCCCGCAGCCCCCGATCCTGCCGCCGCAGGACGGCTACCTCTTCCTGGACCGGGCGAAGTTCCACGAGTCGTTCGCCGGCGACCTGTCCGCACAGGACGCGGCGTTCCTGGCCGACTCCCAGGTGCCGTGGGGCCTCGAGGCGCTCGGCGGCCCGATCAGCGAGGCGGCCTGGCGGCTGAAGCCGAGCTGGTACCTGCACGTCACCGAGGACAAGATGATCCCGCCTGCCGCGCAGGCCTCGATGGCCGAACGGATCGGCGCGACCGTCGTCGAGACGCCCGGCAGCCACGCGGTTTACGTATCCCGCCCGGACGTGGTCGCGAACATCATCCGCAGCGCAGCGGCTTAACTGCGGAAGCCGCAGATCCTCAGCTGGCAGGCACTTGTTGCTGGAACCAGGTGAGGATCTGTGGCAGCGCGGTTTTCGCGGTGGCGGTGTGGTCGATATTGCCGAGGTCCTGCAGGGTGGCGTTGTCGCTGTGCAGGGCTTGCAGGCAATGTTCGGCGTTGGCGAAGGCCACGTTGTGGTCGCCGGTGGCGGCGTAGAGGTGGACCGGGACGCGCGGGGTCCAATCGCAGGTGCCGTCGCTGTCGGTCATTGCCTTCAGGGTGGCGCCGGTCGGGTTCTGCGCCAGCGCGATGAACTGTGGCGTCAGCAGTTGGTCCGGGGTGGCGGGCAGGGCGGTGCTGATCGCGGTTTCGTCGTGCTCGCCGTCGAAGAGCCCGTCGACCTTGTCGGCGTAGGGCTCCTGGAAGGCTTCGGTCGGGTTGTCGTAGAGGTGATAGATCCGGTTCATGCTGGTGACCCAGTATGCGAAGTAGAACACTGCCGACGCCGGTGCGACCCGGCCGTCGAGTCCGGCGGGCGTCTCGACGTGCTGCACGTCGTAGGGGCCGCTGATCGGTGCGAGTGCGGCGAGACCGAATCCGAACTCACCTACGGCCCAGGCGATCCCGTCTGCCGTGCGGACGACACCGCGCACGGCGTCTATGTGGTCGCCGAGGGCGATGTCGAGGTTGACTTCGGCGGCGTATACGAACGCGCCGCGCTGACCCGAGGCGCAGTCCTCGGCAGCCACGATCTGTTCTTCGATGCCAGAACCAGCACGGTCACCGCCATGACTCCGGTCCGCCTCTACTACCTCGATCACTACCGATACAAGACCTTCCTCTACGCCTTCCCCGACGTCATGATGATGATGCTCGCCGACTTCGTCAGTCGCTGGGAGCAATTGGAGGACGTCCTCGGCGCCGCCGCGCTGACCGGCGCGCAGCGGATTTTGCGGTCGCGCAGCAGCGGTGACGTCGCATCCTGACGCGCGGATCGGTCGACAGCAGCGACTTTCGCCGGATTCAACTGGGGAGCACCGGCATTGTCTCGACGTCCCGGCAGCGATACTGTGCGGCTATGAGCGAATCTCGGTTCCGCCGCGGTCTCGTGCAGCCGCTGTTGCTTTCCGCCGTGGTCGCGCTCCTTCTCGCGTCGGCCGCCTGTGGTGGCACCGGCGAAACCCAGGCCAAGCCAAGCGATCCGCAGGCAACGAGCGTCGAGGTGAACCAGACCGGCGGCTTCGCCGGTGTCGACCAGCTCTACACCGTCGACGACAAGGTCGATAACCAGCGCCGCGGCAGCCTGTTCGACATGGTCGGCAGCCCGGACTTCCAGACGCTGACCGACGCCTACACCGGCCCCAACGACTGCCGGGATTCGTATTTCTACACCGTGACCGTCACCTACCGCGACGGCACCAGCAAGCGCGTCACCACCGACGAATGCAACGAATCTCCTAAATTGCTGACCGACGTTATCGCCCTCACGAAAGAAATCGGGCAGCGTAAGGACGGGAAGTAGCCGCTCCGCGCTACACCGGAGCGAGTGTCCGGCGTCACCCTGCGCCGACGGTTATGCGTGGTTGAATAGCCGAACCGTATGCAGCGTGTCCTGACGGACCGCTGAGCGAGGCCGAGTTTTGGGCACTGCCCCGATTCAGGAGGTCGTCGTGGCTGAAAGGTTCGAGGTTCTCCTGCACGGCCCCATCGACGCTGTTTTCGACCTGATCACCCAGGCGAGATTCTGGCCGCAGTGGCACCCGTACACGCGTTCGGTCGGCGGTGTCACCGAACGCCCCTTCCGGTTGGGCGATGCCATATACGAGCACGGCGTGACCGACGGTATCGACTTTCACCTCTATTGGGAGGTGCGCGAGTACGAGCGCCCGTGGCGAGTGATGCTGTATGACCGCGGGCACGACGCCACCCTGCGATACACCTTCGAGGAACGTGGCACGGAGACGCTCTTCAGTCGCGAGCAGTGGATCAACCCTGATAGTGCGCACGGAGTTGCCAACACCCCGGTGTCGTTCACCGATCGCGTGGCAGAGGCGTCGGAAGCCGCGGTCATCTGGCTCGCAGATCACATCAATGGACTGCTGGAAGCCGAAAAGGTCAGCATCCCGCCGAGGGAAATCGCCGAGGGTGTCGTCACGGGGGAGTGACTATCGCACGGGCGGAGGTGGCGATGAGTTCTTCGATGTGGCACGGGATTTCGGTGTTCGTACCGAGGTAGCGCCGGACGATGGAGTAGGGGAGATCGATCACGGCGATGACCACCTTGTCGGTGGCGTGTTCGGCCGGTTCGAGTCGTCGAGCGACGGTGGTGATGGCGGCGCGGAACGCGGTGCCGAGTTCGGTGTTGCGGGTGGTTTGGTCGGGGGTCCAGCGGTCCGGTGCGTACCCGGCGGGGCCAGCGAGTAGGACGTGCGCCTCGTCGGGGTGGTCGCGTGACCAGGTGAGTACGTACCGGGCAGCATCGACGCAGGCCTCGATCGGATCGTCGGCCGCCAACAGCGGTAGCAAACCGGCGTGGAACCGTTCGAGGGTGCGTACCCAGAGCGCCCCGCTGAGTGCCGCGCCGGTGGGGAAGCGGTGATACACCGATCCGCTCGGTGCCCCCGAAGCACGGACAACCGCTTTGACCGACAAGCCGCTCACGCCCGCCGCCGCGACGATCCGAGCCGCGGTATCCAGCAGCAGATCGGTGTCGTATATCGCAGGCCGTGGCATATCAGCAATCCTACAGCTAGTATTAGAGATGACTCTCTAATACTAGCTGGGAGGAATCATGAACACAGCAACGGAAACCGCCGAACAGCTCTACACCGCACTGGCGAAGGTCGATATCGACGGACTCAAAGCCCTGCTGACCGACGACTTCGTCGGCGAGATCAGCGCGGGCATGCCGCACGGCGTCGCCGGACCGCACCACGGTCCGGAAGACATGGTTCATCGGATGTGGGGTGTGCTCGGCAAGGTCTACGACATCCACGTCGACCCCAGCGAATACCTCGCCGTCGGCCCCGATCGCGTCGTCGTACTCGGCCGCTACTGGGGTCCGGCGCGTAACGGCGACACCGAGGTCGACGCCGCCTTCGCGCACATCATCACCACTCGCGGCGAACAGATCTCGCACCTCGTGCAGATCACCGACACCGCACGCTGGGGCTTCACCCCCGGCTCCACCACCCGCTGACGCGAACACGGGTGGCGGAGTCCGGCTCTCAGGTCAGGTGGTCGAAATCGCCACGCACCCAACCGATGTGGCGGTCGGCCGAGCGGCGGATGGCGGCGCGCGCGTCACCGTCGATGATTTTGCCGAAATTGTCGTAGAGGCGGTCGAATTCGAACTCTTCGGCGGTCGTCGTCACGCGTTCCACGACGGCGGGTGACAGCGGGATCCGGTTGGGATAGCTACGCATGAACGCGACCGATTTGCGATCCGGGTTGGCGTGAATGGTGTCCGCACTGAACAGCACACCTCGGCCCTCGGCCCCGGCCGCCCAATGCAGTACTCCGCTGCCCTGGAAGTGCCCGCCCAACTGGCGCACGGTAATCCCCGGCAGCAGGTCGAGCCGCCCCGACCACGGCCGAATCACCGGATCCGGCCGGGCAATCCACTGCAAATCCGACTCGGCCACATACACCGGCACGCCACCCAGCGCCCGGCTCCACTCCACCTGCACGCCGTAATGGTGCGGATGACTCGGCACGATGGCGACGACCTCACCGAGCTCCAGCACCCGACGTGCCGCATCCTCGTCGACATAGCCGGTCACGTCCCAGAGCACGTTCCCTGCGGGTGTCCGCACCAAATGCGACTCCTGCCCGATCCCCACCTCCGGCTCCACCGTCACACCGAACATGTCCGGCTCCAACTCCCGCACCACCACCTTGTGCCCCGCCGCAACGAGCTTCTCGAGCGTCATCCACTGCTGCCCCGCAGCAGGCACCCACTGCCGCTCATCAGCGCAGATACGGCAAACCTCCGCCGCCGCCTCGTGCTCCACCGCGCACGTCTGACAGATCTTCCACATATCCACCTCATCCTGCCGAGTACACCCACCCCGTTTCTACACGCCCCCCAATCCCCACCGCAGTCGAACCGCCGGCCCCTACCCTCCGCGCGATCAGCAGAGTCCGACCTCGCGATTCGCAGCGGGCGAAATCCGTTGCGTCAGATGGCTTGGCTGCCCGATACCGGGGCGCCGCTGACGAAGCCATTTGTCAGCTGGTTGAGGAGGTTGAGCAGCAGGATGAATTGCAGAAATGGCGGCATACCGGTTCTCCCAATGGTTTTGGAGTGTTCCACGGGTGTGGTAGTCGATAGTGTTCGCGTGCGAGGTAAAAGCGGTGGTGGGGTTGTGGCAAAGGGACGTAAGAATCTGCGGTGAGTGCGCTTGTGCGGATTCTTACGCCGTTTTGCGGTCGGCTTGGCATTGCTCTGACGGGGACCGTCCAACCTAGTTGAGACGCCCGGTGGTTGCCGGGCGATCGTGACGGAAGGAAGTGCCCGCCATGTCTCAGAACCTCTACCTGACCGGCCCCGAGCGCGTTTCGGCTCCGGTCGCCCGGATCTCGCTGCCCGCCGACGTGGCGGGCTACTGGAGCGGTCGCCATGTCGTGATCACCGGCGGGAGCAGCGGTATCGGGCTCGCGGTGGTCGAGGCGGCGTTGTCGGTGGGTGCGCGGGTCAGTGTTCTCGCGCTCGAAGACACTGCACTGGAACGCCTTTCGGCCTTCGCGCAGTCCGTGTCGGGGCTGGCGGTGTTCGCCGTCGACGTGACGGACAAGGCGCAGGTCGACGCGGCCGTGGCGGAAGCCCGGGCCCGCCACGGCGCAATCGGCGCGGTGATCGCCTGTGCCGGGATAGCCAGGCCCGGCTACTTCGCGCAGCTGAACGACACCGACTTCGTCAGGCACATGTCGGTGAATTACTTTGGGGCGCTGCATGTTATCCAGTCGGCGGTGCGGGATCTGTGTGCCGGTGAGCGCGGTAGCGTCACGGTCATCTCGTCCCTGGCCGCGGTGCTGCCTTGCTTCGGCTACAGCGCGTACAGTCCCAGCAAGTCCGCCGTGCGGACGCTGTGCGAGGTGCTGCGCCAAGAGCTCAAGCCCCATGGCGTCACGGTCACCGTGGTCATGCCGCCCGATGTCGACACCCCGCAGCTGGCCGCCGAGTCCGCGACCAAACCGCCGGAGCTGCGGGCATTGAGCTCCTCGGCGCCGATCACCGCGGACGCCGTCGCGCACGCGCTGCTGGTCGGTGCGGCTCGCGGCCGCGCCTCGGTCGTCCCCACGCTGTCCGGTCGCCTGATGCAATGGCTCGCTGCCGTCGCACCCGGGGTGATGGCGTGGATCATGGACCGGACGATCGCCCGCGTGCAGTACTCTCGCTGAAGTGGTTGCGGCCGGTCGTGTTTCGGCCTGACGGCCGGCCGCGACCGCTGGGCCGGCGAATCCGGTCGCCTCACCGGCCGCTCGCTGCTAGCTTGCTGCCGTGGAACTCTTCTCACGCTCGTGGACAGCGTTGCGCGCGGCCGTCGACGAACTTCCGGACCGGGACTTCGCGCAGCCGTCCGGCTGCACCGGCTGGCTGGTCCGGGATCTGGTGTGTCACTTGATCATTGATGCCCAGGACGTCCTGATCACGCTGGTGACACCCACCGGCAAGGAACCGAACCGTGACGCGGTGACCTACTGGAAGATCGTCGAAACACCCACCGGCGACGACCCGCTCGACGCGCTCATCGTCCGGCTGGCCGCCGCCTACGAGCAGCCGGAGCTGCTGAAGTTTCACCTCGACGACGTCGGCTCCGCCGCAGGTCGCGCCGCTGAACTCGCGAACCCGGAACTCCGCGTCAGCACCCAGGACTATGTACTCACGGTGGCCGACTACCTCGGCGCATATGTCATGGAGTGGACCCTGCACCACCTCGACCTGATCGCCTACCTCCCCGACGCCCCCGAACCGCCCGCCGAATCCCTGTCTCGTGCCCGCGAGATGCTCGAGAAGATCGCCGGGTCCCCATTCCCGGCGTCGTGGTCCGATAAGGACGCGCTGCTGATCGGCACCGGACGCCGGATCCCGACAGCCGCGGAACAAGCCGAATTAGGCGAGCTGACAACGAAACTCCCTCTCGTCCTCGGATAATGTAAGTTCGCATGCATTCGATTTGAAAGTGCTTCTTAACGAATGTAAGTACGGCACTGCTGACAGTTCATGATTCGGGAAATTGATTTACCGTAGTCCCGGATCGACCAATCGAAGCGAGTGCAGTCCATCGCCTCGAGGCGGCGGACGGCTCGGTGATGCGCGAGTCCGCGCGGCGATCGGGCAACCGAGTTCGGCAGTGAGGGTGCAGGTGTCAGTCATGCGTTCGTCCAAGCGGTATGTAGTCGCCACACTGGTGACCGTCGCCGTCGGTTCGTCTGTTGTCACCGCGCCCGCCATCGCGCAGGCGGAGCCGAACGGTTGCGCGGGGACTTTCAATCTGTTCATTCCGGGCACCTGGGAGACGAACGAGGACGCCGACCCCGCACGACCCGTCGGCATGCTCGCGCCGATCGCGGACGCCATTGCCCGCCAGCAGGGTCCGCGCTCCGAAATCTATTTCACGCCCTATATGGCCCGCGCGTTCGACAACGGCTACACCTACGCCGACAGCAAGAACACCGCGCTGGCCAACGCGACCGCCGCGTTGCGAGATTACGGAACACGCTGCCCCACCGCCAGATTCACGATCAACGGCTACAGCCAGGGCGCCGACGCCGCGGGCGATCTCGCCGCCGACATCGGCAACGATCGCGGCCCCGTCCCCGCCGACCGGGTGCTGGCCGTCGGCCTGCTCTCCGATCCGGGCGCGGGCACCAAGGGTGAGGTCGTCGTCGGTCCCGGTACCAGGGGCACCGGGATCGCCGATCCGCGGCCGCAGGGCATGGGCAAACTCTCGGGCCGGGTCACCTCGATCTGCGACCCCAAGGACCTGTACTGCTCGATTCAGAAGGGCGTCAACCCTTTGCTCGGGGCGTTGGGTTCGATCCTGAGCAAAACGCTGAGTATCGGCGCACCACAGGCCGACCCAAACCTTCCGGTAGCCGCAGCCCTGACCTCGAATTTCTCGAAGACCGATCTCCCGGGTGTGGCCGCCGACGTCGCCGGACTGACCGCCGGGTTGGCGGCTCCCGCAGGCATCGACCTGGCACGGGTCCGCAACAGCGCGAACAAGCTGTTGGACACCTTCAACCCACTGGTCGATCTGGTCGACTCCGGTGCGGCCAACCCGGCCGCCACGGCCCGGCTGATCGCCGCCCCCGACGGCACGGCGGAGCACAACGCGGGTGAGGTCCTCACCGCGGCAGGGGACTCGGACCTCTCGGGTGCCGTATCGGCGGTGCGCACGATCGCCGACACCACCACCAAACTGCTGAACCGAGGCGTCGGCACACTGGCGGCGGGCTCGCCGAAAGCGCGGTCACTGCGCGCCGAAGCCCACGCAGTGCGCAACCGGGTCGCACCGCTGGCCGCCACCCCGGCCGAAACCCTTGGCTCGGCAACGCGAATCCTGTCGCTGCTCAAGCCGAGTGTGATGGTCGACCAGGCACTCGACGTCGCCGCCGACGTCACCTCGTTCGACTTCCAAGGCATCCTCGACAACCTCACGCTGCTGCCGCAGAAGGTCGGCGCGATGGACGCCGGGGGTGCCAATGAGATCGCCGGTGAATTGAACAACCAGCTGCAACCACTGGCCGACCTCAGTAGCAGCGTCGACCTGAAGTGGATCTCGCAGGTTCTGTCGATCATCCCGGACTCGCAGGGCTACACCGAGGTCGCGGCCAAGGTGACCTCGATCCTGTCCAACGTCGACATTCCCCGGCTGGTCAACATCGTCGCCCGGATCCAAGACGTCGCCTGGTCGGTGCTGCAGAAGGTGGTCCCGCCGGCCGGGCAGGCACCCGATCTGGTCGGCGCGGGCGTCGCGCTGTCCGGCCTGCTGCCGATCGGCGCCGACCTGGCCGCGGCGGCGGCCGACATGTTCGCGGGCAAGCCGCAACAGGCCGCGCCGCAGGTACTCGGCAAGCGGGCCCCGGCCCGCGCCATCGCCCAGCAGGACCTCGACCTCGGCGATCTGACCGCCCCGCTCGGCCGAATGGCACCTTTCCACGACGTCAACCTGGTCAACCTCGTGGTCGACGGCCTCAGCGCCGCAAACTTTGTCGCCTCCGGCGTGCACACGAACTATGGTGCGTTGATCGTCGACGGCTCCGGCCGCAACGCCGTCCAGTGGCTGGGCGACTGGATGAACCAGCGCATCGGATACGTCAAATAACCCGGTCGACAGTGCCATGATGAGGTCATCACGGAGGTCTGCTGGAGAGGTATGACGGTGTCGGAACGGTCGGACGATCCATTCGGTGGTCGGCAACCGACCAGTCATGAGCGGATGACGGGACAGCCCTGGGACGCGTCGTATCAAGACGGTCCCGCGCCGTGGGATGTCGATCGGCCGCAGCCGGCGATCGTGCGAGTGGCTTCCGGGTTCGCCGGAACAGTGCTCGATGTCGGTTGTGGGTCGGGGGAGAACGCGCTTTATGTTGCGTCGCTGGGGTTTTCGGTTGTCGGCATCGATGTGGCGGAGACGGCATTGGCGATCGCGCGGGCGAAGGCGGCCGAGCGCGGGATCGAGGTCGACTTCGTGGTGGCCGACGGATTTCAGCTGACACGGCTGGGGCGCAGGTTCGACACCGTGGTGGACTGCGGGATGTTCCACACCTGCGACGCGGACGAGCGACCGGAATATGTGGCGAGTCTCCGGTCGACGATCGCGCATGGCGGCACGCTGTATGTGTTGTGCTTCAGCGACATCGGCCCCGACGTCGGACCGCATCCCGTCAGCCGGGACGAGCTCAGCGCGGCGTTCGAGTCCGGCGATGATTGGAATGTCGTTGCCATCGAACAGGATCGGGTGCTGACGAGATATCACGGCGACGACGGCGCACCGGCCTGGTTCGCGACGATCAAACGGGTCTAGGGCGTCAGCGGTAGGTGCGCGTTCCGGGCGTGAAATTCTGTTGATCGTATTGGTCGGGGGTCAATACAGTGCCTGGCAGCAACCAGGAAAGGCAACCGCCATGCACATCGCCATCCTTACCTTCGAGGGCTACAACGAACTCGACTCCCTCATCGCCCTCGGCGTCCTCAACCGGATCAAGAAGCCGGATTGGCGGGTCTCGATCGCCAGCCCGACCCAGCGCGTCCGTTCGATGAACGGCGTCGTCATCGAGTCGATGGCGACCCTCGAGGAAGCCAGCGCCGCCGACGCGGTGCTCGTCGGCAGCGGCAGTCAGACCCGCGAAGTCGTCGCCGACCAAGCGCTCATGGCACAGCTGCAACTCGACCCGTCCCGCCAGCTGCTCGCCGGACAATGTTCCGGCACATTGGTTTTGGCCAAACTCGGACTGCTCGACGGTGTCCCCGCGTGCACCGATCTCACCACCAAGCCTTGGGTTCAAGCCGCAGGCGTCGACGTCCTCAACCAACCGCTCTTCGCCAAAGGCAACATCGCCACCGCAGGCGGCTGCCTCGCCTCTCCCTATCTCGCCGCTTGGATGATCGCGCGCTTGGAAAGCGTCGAAGCGGCCGAAGAAGCACTGTATTACGTTGCGCCGGTGGGGGAGAAGGAAGATTACGTGGCCCGCGCGATGGGAAACATCACGCCATACCTGCACGAGGCCACCGTTTCGGCCTGACGCGACCGCTAGCCGTTAAGCGGGGAGGTTGTCGGCGCGGACGTTGCGCAGCGCGTAGTCGACCGCGGGGTCGGTGCGGAGTTTCCAGTCGGGGCCGGTGAAGTAACTTGCGGCGGTTTTGTCGCCGTCGACGAGGTAGCGGAGCCAGGCGAGGGTGATGGTCGCCGTGGGGTTGTGGGTGGCGTCGTCGAACGGGGTCCAGTGGGTTACGCCCTTGAGGCACAACAGGATTGCGGGGGCGTTGAAGGCGAGTTCGTATTCGACGAGTCGCGGCAGGAAGTGCGGGACGATGAAATCGGCGGAGCCGGTGAGGTAGAGCGTGGGCACGTTGACCAGAAAGGCGGCGGCGACCGGTCCCGGTTGGGTGGGGACGGCGCCGATGATGCGGAATTCCGGATCGATCAGCTGGTAGATGTTCGGCGGGATGCCCGCGCCGTTGATGGCGGCGCCGCCACCGCCGGAGTGGCCGCCGATTACGGTGCGGCCGAGATCGAGCCTGCCGTGCAACACATTTCGCGGATCGCGGTTGGCCGCGGACAAGGCTGCCGCTGCGGCGAGGGGCAGTTCGTCCAGCGAGTTGATCAGGTCGTGCGGCATCGCGACGACGAAACCGTTGCTGGCCCACAGCCGGGCGCTGGCGTCGTAATTGCCTGGCTCGGAGCTGAATCCGGGAATCCAGATGACCGTCGGCACCCGGGTCATCGTGGCGATGTCCTTCGGGTAGTAGAAGTCGACGCCGACGGGCGAGTCCAGGCCGCCGGGGAATTCGCGCGTGCAGGTCATGGCCGAGTGGTTACCGAGTACGTGGCCGACGGCGTCGTACACGGCGTACAGCGCCTGGCACGGGTACACCGCCGCCGTGCTCACCGCCTCATGCTCACCCGGAGGCGCGTATCGGCTCAGCGGGACAGAGCCTGGATCATAGGAATCGGCCGAGGCGGGCGCGGCGAACGACATACCGGCGAGCAGCGATCCCGCGCCAAGCAGGGCCGCGACACCACGCCGAAATCCGAACCAGGACATACGCCCTCCTCCGTAACCCACGAGCCGCAGGCCGCTCCAATCTGCCGGCCCAGCTGTCGGTGATCGACGATCGATCAGCACGCAGTGAACGAAACTTGGTCGACCGTCCAGTTTCTATGATGCGTCGAGTCGGTAAATGCGATGAGAACTCGACCGCTATAGGTGACCAATCGGGCATCGCGACTGGTCGGACCTTCCGATTTGTGCGGGATGTCAACTTCGGCTCGGTCCACGGAATCGAGGCCCTCGCGGTACGTCGCGGTTTACAGTTGATCGACGGTCCAGCGCGAGATGTCGGAGGCGGTCAGGCCTCGTCGGTGGGTTCTCGTCGGGAATCTATGGAGGTCGATCATGGGCGTCGCGGTCAGGGCCGAAGGATGCACCAAATCATTTGGCTCGCAGCGGATTTGGCAAGATGTCTCGCTTTCGCTGCCGTACGGTGAGGTGAGCGCGCTGCTGGGCCCCTCGGGCACCGGTAAGTCCGTTTTCCTGAAGTCGCTGATCGGGCTGCTGCGGCCGGAGCGCGGCTCGATCTTTGTCGGCGACACCGATATCACCACCTGCTCCAACAAGCAGCTCTACGAGATCCGCAAGCTCTTCGGCGTGCTGTTCCAGGACGGCGCGCTGTTCGGTTCCATGACCCTGTACGACAACGTCGCCTTCCCGCTTCGTGAGCACACGAAGAAGTCGGAGTCGCAGATCAAGCAAATCGTCATGGAAAAGCTGGAGCTGACCGGTCTGCTCGGCGACGAGGGCAAGCTCCCCGGTGAGATCTCCGGCGGTATGCGCAAGCGAGCAGGTCTGGCGCGCGCACTGGTGCTCGACCCGCAGATCATCCTGGTCGACGAGCCGGACTCCGGCTTGGACCCGGTGCGTACTTCCTACCTGAGCCAACTGCTGATCGACATCAACGCACAGATCGACGCCACCATCCTGATCGTCACGCACAACATCAACCTCGCGCGCACCGTTCCGGACAATATCGGCATGCTGTTCCGCCGCCAGCTGGTGATGTTCGGCCCGCGCGAAGTGCTGCTCACCTCCGACGAGCCCGTGGTCAAACAATTCCTCAACGGCCGCATGCAGGGCCCGATCGGCATGTCCGAGGAAAAGGACGAGGCCCAAATGGCCCGCGAGCAAGCCATGTTCGACGCAGGCCACCACCATGGCGGTGCCGAAGAGGTCGAAGGCATCGCCCCGCAAATGCAGGCCACCCCCGGCATGCCGGTGCGCCAGGCCGTACTGCGTCGCAAGGAACGCGTCCGCGAGATCATGCACACCCTCCCGCATCCGGCCCAGGTGGCAATTCGCGAATCACTCGACCGGAAAGACGATTGACGATCGATCCTGTTTGCCAGACGGCGGCGATCGGCCGATCCTGAACAAGGGGAGATGCGGTACTGCCGCCGATTTCCGGCGGATCGTCCTAGCGGAGGAGTTGCCGTGGCGACAGTGCGAGAAGCGTCCTACGAGGTGTTACGTGCGCGGGGAATGACGACATTCTTCGGCAATCCGGGCTCCAACGAATTGCCCTTCCTGCAGGATTTCCCGGCGGACTTCCGCTACATCCTCGCGCTGCACGAGGGCGCCGGACTGGCCATGGCCGACGGATACGCACAGGCCACCGGCGGCCCGGTGCTGGTGAGTCTGCACTCGGCGGCCGGCGTCGGGCAGGCGATGGGCAACCTGGTCAACTCCTATATGGCGGGCACGCCCTTGGTCCTCATGAGCGGCCAGCAGTCGCGCGAGCTGCTCACCTCGCAAGGCATGCTGGCCAACCCGGATCCGACGACATTGCCTAAGCCACACGTCAAATGGAGTTTCGAAGCGCCGTCGCCCCAGTCGGTGCCCGCAGTGCTCGCCCGCGCCATCGCGTGCGCCACCACCGCGCCGACCGGACCGGTCTATGTGTCTGTGCCACTGTCGGATTGGAACGAAACAGCCGACTCCGACAACCAGCAGTATCTGGTCGCCCATACGGTCCAAGGGCGGCCGGTCGCCGCCGCTGCCGCGCTCGAACGGCTCGCTGAGCGGTTGAACGCCGCCCGAAATCCAGTACTGGTCCTCGGCCCCGATGTCGACGTGTACGGCGGGTGGGATGCCGGAGTCGCGCTGGCCGAACAGGCCGCGCTGCCGGTGCTGCTGGGCAGTTTCGAATACGCCCGGATCGGATTCCCTACCGATCATCGTTGCTACCAAGGCACTTTGGGTCTTTCCGTCGAACAGATCCGCGATCAACTCGCACCCTACGATTTCATCGCCTGGATCGGCGGAGCGGTGCTGCCGTATCACGCTTGGACGCCGGGGCCATATTTGCAGCCAGGCACCGAATTGGTATCCGTGACAGCCGATCCGGATCAAGCGGCACGTAGTCCGGTCGGCGATGCGATCGTCGGTGACCCCGCCGACGCGCTGGCTCGGTTGGCCACGCTCGTTGATTCCGGTAAACGCCCTATGCCTCAACCGCTTTCGCCGACTGTCGGGCAGCCCGGCAGTGCCCTCACCAACACCCGACTCAAGCAGGTCCTCGCCCAGCTACGACCCGACGACGCGGCCTGGATCTACGAGGCGCCATCTCTGGGCTGCTGGTGGGACATCGTGCCGATCAACCAGCCCAACAGCTACTTCTACGCCGCGGCAAGCGGATTGGGTTACGGACTACCCGCCGCGGTCGGCGTCGCACTCGCGCAGCCCGGCAGACGGGTGGTCGCGCTGATCGGTGACGGATCGGCAAACTACAGCATTACCGGCCTATGGTCGGCCGCACAACAGCACCTCGACGTCACCTATGTCATTGTCCGCAACGGCATTTACCAGGTCCTCGCCGATTTCGGCTCGTGGCTGCGTGCCCCAGAACTGCCCGGCCTGACGCTGCCCGGAATCGACTTCGTTTCGCTGGCACAGGGATACGGCGTCCCTGCGGTGGCAGTCGCGGACCCCGACGCGCTCATCACCGCACTGAAGAACTCGTTCACCGCTCAGGGACCGTCGTTGATTCAAGTCGACGTCGTGCCGGAAGCGAGTGACATCTTCGCCTGATCCGGCGACTGGTGGACGACAAGGCGCCCGCGAGCTCAGCGTGCTGTGTGGCGAGCGGGCGACACCGAGTTCATCAGCTCGCCAATAACCTTGCCGTCCAACGTAACTAGGCGGTCTTACTGAACTCTTCGATCAGTACGGGATACTGCTCGCCACCATGCCCGGCGGCGATCGAGCGGTCGGCCATCGCCTTGAACAGCCTCGGCAGTTCGGCGTTGACGCCCAGTCGCTCACTCTCCTCGATCAGGTGCACCATCGACATCGCGTGCGTTTCTAGGGCCGCCACCTCGGCAGGGAAGGAGCCGCTGTCGATCTGCTCGGCATGCCCGGGCAGCCATTCGGCCACCCCGGCCGCCATCTGCTTGGCGAACGGCGCGTACGTGGCGGTGTCGACACCGGCTGTCCTGAGCATGGCGGTGCCCTGGAACCACGCGTTAGCGCGACTACCCCGTCGTTCACGAAAGGGAGGAGGCGCTGTCCTCCGTTCGGTGTCGGTGGTGCCAGCTACGTTGTCGGGTATAGATGAGGTGGTGCGGTACAGCTTTCGTTTGCGGCCGGGCCGCACTGCGGAGTCGGCGCTACTGGCTGAGTGGAATCGATGCCGGTTTCTGTGGAATGAGGCTGTCCATCAGCAGAAGTCGGGCAACAAGCCGACTTTCGCCAGACTGGGCAAGCTGCTGACCGAGACACGCTGTCAGAACACGTGGTTGCGGGAGGGTTCGCGGGTCGCGCAGCAGCAGACGTTGCGGACATATGCGCAAGCGCTCGGTCAGTCGTTCACCATCCAGGGGCGAGGGTGGCCGGTGTTCAAGGCGCGCAAGAGGGCTCGGGTGTCGTTGGAGTACACGCGTAACGGATTCCGCATCAGTGATGGACGGCTGGTGTTGGCCAAGGGCATCAGTGTCCCGGTGGTGTGGTCGCGGGATTTGCCGTCTGAACCGACCAGTGTGCGGATCACCCAGGATTCGCTCGGACACTGGTACGCGGCGTTCGTCGTGCGCCGCACTGTCGAACCCGCTGCCATGGCTGCGGGTCGCATCGGCGTCGACTGGGCGTGCGTACCACTGCCACCACGACCGACCCTGCATTCGATCTTCCCTATAGTGGGTACCGGACGCGTTGTGCGGCGGAACTGGCTCGGGCGCAACGCACAAGATGGCCAGGCGCAGGGTCAAGCACGGCCAGCAGTCGCGCGGGTACCAGCAAGCGGCGCGCGTGGCGGCGAGACTGCACAAGAAAGCGGCTCGGCAAACCCAGCACGATTCGCGGGTGTGGGCGAAAAGAGTTGTCGAACGTCATGATGTGATCGCGGTGGAGGATTTCAAGCCAACGTTTCTGGCGAAGTCCACGATGGCGCGTAAAGCTGCCGATGCGGCGATCGGTGCGGCGAAGCGGGAGTTGATCGAGCGTGGTGTGCGGGCCGGCCGGAGGGTGGTGTTGGTGCGGCCCGCCTATACGAGCATGACGTGTTCGAGTTGTTTCGCGAGAGCCAAGCAGCGACTCGAACTCAGGGAACAGACCTTCCGGTGCCACAGTTGCGGGTTCACCGACTGTCGGGATCGGAACGCCGCCAGGGTGATTCTGGCTGTGGCAGAGCGCGGCCACACACGTGTTGAGGATGTCAGACAGTCGGATCACCTCTTGCGGGTGGTTGGTTCGGTTGCGGTCTGAGCGTGACATCTCCTGCCTCAGACAGGAGAAGCGTTAAACCGGTGTGAAGAGGTTTGCGATGTTGATCGGGGAACTGGGCAGGCGACGGGCGTCAACGCCTATCGGCTGCGCTACTACGAGGCTCAGGGGCTGCTGGTAGCGGACCGTGGCGCGAACGGTTATCGCGAGTACGACGAGACCGCCGTGCTGCGGGTGAAGCAGATCCGGCACCTGCTCGGTGCCGGTCTGTCCTCCGAGGACATCGCGTACCTGTTGCCGTGCGCTGTCGGCGAGGCGCCGGAGCTGCCGGGGTGCCCGGAGTTGCTGACCGCGATGCGGACCCGGCTGCGGCGACTGGACGACCAGCTGGACAAGCTCACGCAATCTCGCGACGTGCTCGCCGAGTACATCGATGCGGCCGAGCGAATGGGCGGCGAGAGCTATCCCCCGCTGCATGATGCTGACGTGTTGCCTGTCTCTGCCTGAGTAGCCGGCGTGCTCGGCTGACAGAGTGCACAAATGTCTGCGGCTCGTTTCTCGTGTTCGTCAATGGAAATGCGCCAATCCTGTGTAGTTTGCTAATTGATAGCTCGGGTGGCCTTAATTCATTGAGACCAGGAGAGTCGATCATGGCAATCAGGAACTTCGCTGCTATCACGCGACGTGCGATCGCACGCACCAAACCGGTTGTGCGACAACGGGCGGATTGTCCGCAGCCGGCTGATTCATGGCCATTGGCGGTATT
Source organism: Nocardia sp. NPDC050175 (assembly GCF_044459885.1). Taxonomy (NCBI): domain Bacteria; kingdom Bacillati; phylum Actinomycetota; class Actinomycetes; order Mycobacteriales; family Nocardiaceae; genus Nocardia; species Nocardia sp. NPDC050175. Next base: position 883,629 of record NZ_JBITJI010000001.1, on the reverse strand, counting down.
GGTCGCGGCGCTCACCACCGTCGCGATCTTCGCTCCCGCCTGTAGCAAGTCGGAACCGCAAAGTCGGCCGGGTGACAGAGCGACCGTGCAAGAGCGTCCGGCTTCGAATGTGCAATGGGCGGCCTGTGCAGGTGATGAACTCGCGGGCCTGGAGTGCGCGACGGTGCAGGTGCCGATGGATTACCGAGATGCGAGTCTCGGACAGATCGATATCGCGATCAGCCGGGCCGCCGCCAAAGATCCGGAACGGCGTCTCGGGGTGCTGTTCACCAATCCCGGCGGCCCCGGTGGCGCGGGGTTGGCGATGCCGATCGGATACGCCGAACAGCCGATCGGGCAGGTCTACGACATCATCGGCATCGACGTGCGCGGCGTGGGGAAGTCGACGAACCTGGCGGCCTGCGCACCCATCGATGAAACTCGGTTTCCGATTTCTTCGCAGTCGCGCCCCACCGACAACGACCTAATCCAACTCGTCGAGCAGGCCAAAGCGAAAGAAGCGGCGTGCGCGCAAACCGGCGGTCAGTTCCGTCGTTACGTGACGACGATGAATACCGCCCGCGATATGGACAATATCCGCGGCCAACTCGGCGAATCCGTCATCAACTATCTCGGTGTTTCCTACGGCACCTGGCTCGGCGCGGTTTATGGGGAGATGTTTCCCGAGCAGCTGAACCGCAATGTGCTGGACTCGTCGCTGGATCCGAAGGTCAGCTGGCGCGACGGTGATGTGAACAACGTGGCGGCGACCAAGAAGAACTTCGAGGACTGGGCCGCCTGGACGGCCGAGCGTGACGCGATATTCCATCTCGGCGCGAAGCCGGAAGCCGTGCGTGCGTCCATCGATACCATTGCCGCGGCGATCATCGAGCGCCCAGTCGGCGGATTCGACAACCGAGACGACTTCGACGGAGCCGTCGGCGAATTCACCCGCTACCGCAAATCCTGGGCCTCCTTCGCCAAGAGCATGCACTACGTGCTCGACGAGATCCACGGCGCGCCACCACGACCCGAGGTGGACCGCAGCAACCAGCACGCGGCGCAAACCGCCGATGCCCTCGACGACGAGGCGGTCACCGAACGCGACGACGACAAGGACATGTCGGACGCGGTAAACGCTGCGGTGCTGTGTGATTGGGACTGGCCGACCGACATGGAGGTCTACTTCCGCGACATGCGCTCGGCCCGCGACACCTTCCCCTACGGCAACACCGTCGGCCAGCTCAGCCCGAACGCCTGCTCCTTCCACGCCGACAAAGCCGAACCGCTGGTCAAGGTCGGTACGCCGAAATACCCACGGGGACTGGTGGTTCAGTCCGACGGCGACACCCAGACCTCCCTCGTCGACGGCCAAGCCATGGCCAAGACCCTGGACAGCGTCCTGATCGTGGTCCACAACGAAGGCGCCCACGGCCTCTACGCCACCACCCCCGCGAACGCCTGCGTCAACGACGCCGTCAACGCCTACCTACTCGACGCGAAACTCCCTGCGGGCACGGTGGACTGCGCCACCGCCGACCCGCCGCTGCCGGTCCCGGCCCAACCCGACCCCCAGAACCCCGATCCCGAAGCGACCATCCCGCTGCTGGGCGAGGCGGCCGACCAGGTCAAGACGGAGGTCGAAGCCGGCCCCTGATCCTCGTCGTCGAAGGACACGGCTGGTCGTCGAGCGGGCAGGGGCTTCGCCGTGCTCGACGGAGATTGCGCGTTAACCGGTAGAGGGTCGGTATTCGATTCGTGCGCTATTCGTCAGACTGACGCCGGCCATCCGCTTCGAGCCGCCTCGACGGCGCCCGCCACGGCAGCTGGCGCCGTGAGGCGCAGCCAGCCAGCCGATTGAGCGGTTGGTGGCCGGCCTCGCGTGCTCGACACGATTTCTCGACACCGTGTGGCTTCGTTCGATATCCCGAGGGCAACCGGCTCGTCGGTCTGGTCGACCGGTTGGCAGCGGCCGACCAGCGGTCATCCGGCGGCGGTCCAGCCTCCGTCGACGGGGACGATCGCGCCGGTCATGTAGCTGGCGCGGTCACCGGCCAAGAAGGCGACCACTTCGGCGACCTCGATCGGGTCGGCCGTGCGGGCCATCGGCACCGCGTCACCCAGGGCGCGGATGGCGTCCGGGCTCACCATGGCGATCATCTTCGAGGAGCGCATCGGGCCGGGCGAAACGGCGTTGACGCGTACCTTCATGGGAGCGAATTCCGGGGCCCAGGCGCGAGTCAGGGATTCCAACGCCGCCTTGGTCGCGCCGTAGAGGGCCACGCCGGCCATACCGATCCCGGTGCTGGGGTTTGTGAGCCGGGTATTGCCCGGCGTGTCGGTGGGTCACCGGGAGGCGTCCGTGTCGGCTTCGGCTGTGATGGGCATCTGGACGATGCCGTTGATGTACATCGATCGCTGTCGTCGGGGTGCGCCTGTGCGGAAGTTCGGTGCCCTGCGCAGTAGTTCGGTGAATAGGGTGGAGATTTCGCGGCGGGCGAGATGAGCGCCGAGGCAGTAGTGCGGGCCGGGCCCGCCGAACCCGAGGTGTGGGTTGGGGGCGCGGCGGACGTCGAACTCCTCGGGTCGGTCGAAGTGGGCGGGGTCACGGTTGGCCGACCAGTAGAACATCGCGACCTTGGCACCTGCGGGCAGCTCGGTGCCGGCGAGCACGGTCGGGGCGGCCAGGGTGCGGCGCATGTAGATGATCGGGGACGACCAGCGGAGGATCTCTTCCACCGCGGTCGGGGTGATGGTGTCGAGGTCGGCCAGCCAGGCGGCGCGCTGGTCGGGATGCTCGGTGAGCAGGTGTAGTCCCCAGCTGATCGCGTTGCGGGTGGTCTCGATCCCCGCGGAGACGAGCAGGATGAAGAAGCTGGCCAACTCCTCGCTGGTGAGGCTCTCGCCGTCGATCTCGGCGTGGACCAGCGTGGAGGTGACGTCATCGGTCGGCTCCCGCCGGCGCTGCTCGCCGAGGTCGTGCATGAGCTCTGCCAGTTCACGGCCCGCGGCGAGCAGCGCGGGGAAGCTCCCGCCTCGGTCGGCCACGTAGCGGCGGTCACCTGCACCAGCGAGGACGTTGCTGCGGGTGTAGACGAAGTCGTGCTGGCCGTCGGGGATGCCCATCATGTGGCAGATGACGGTCAGCGGGAGCCGGGCGGCGAGGGTCTCGACGGCGTCGCACTGTCCGGCCGCCAGGAGGTCGTCCACCGCCGTCTTCGCGGAGTGCTCGATGATGGTCTGCAGGTCGGATAGACGCCGGGGGCTGAAGCCACGGGAGACCACCCGTCTGAGCCTGGCGTGCTGCGGGGGGTCGGTGTGGATCATCATTGACCCGAGGAGCTCGAGGAGCTCTGGTGAGAGGTCGGCCAGTGTGGTCGCGCCGAGCCCGGAGGTGAACACGCCGGGTGCGCGGCTGGCCGCGACGACGTCGTCGTAGCGGGTGAGGGCGTAGTAGCCGGCCCCGGGATCGGGGATCGGCACCGTCGGCGCCTCGAACCAGGGGAGATCGGGACGGTCGCGCAGCGCCGCGAACCCCGCCGCGCGCTCCGGTATCGGCGCGCGCCAGAACCCTTCGAGATCGGAAAGGTCGACGGTCGAGGGCTTGCTCGTAGACATGCGGGTTCCTTCCAGGCTCGCGGTTCTCGAAGACACGACGGGCCGCGTGGGCAGGCTGGTGGTCCGGATGGTTCGGCGCCGTGTTCAGGCCGCTAGGGCAGTACCGAACGCGAACCCGGAAACCCCAGGCAGATACCGAAACCGAACTCAGCAACCATGATCTCGTTCCTACCACCCGGGAGTAAGGCCGCTGTCAGCATGCGATCATGTTGTATCCGCTATGACTCTCGCGCCGCCAGGCGGGCCGACGCGGTCGTCGACGCCATCGCCGAGGCCGTACCACGGCCGGCCGATTCCCGCGGTGGCACACCGTATGCAGGCATCGCTTCCCCGAACCGTATGGCAGCGTAACGATCTCCTCGCCGCGGCGTCGGTGAATAGCCGACCACTCAACGTCCGAAAATCTATGCCGCTGGGCGCGCGTTCGATCAGGCAGGCGTTGACCCGGCAGTTGAGGTCTTGGAAACGCCCGCCTTCTGCCGCGACCCGTCATCGCTGTGCATCGATGCACCGTTGCACCCACCCAAAGTGGTGACAGAAACGGTGATCAGGTGACAGGTATGTTGATCAGCCACAATGATTGTGACGACAGGTCTTACCTGTCACAGGTTACGGCTGCCGACCACGGGATTGAGGCAGTGTTGCAGACGGCAGTTGCCACCGATTACAGATCGGTTCTGTCAGCGAGACCGGCCGCAGTGCGCCCGGTCCGCGATGGCCGGGTAGCAGATGGCCAGGGTGTCGAAATGTGTTGCGAAGAACCAAGTTACTGCGGCTGGCAGTGATTGCCGGTGACGATCATTTCGGTCGTGCAGGTGGTCATGGCGTCCAGTTCGTTGCGAGTGTGGATCAGGTCGCTGACCTGGCGATCGATTCGATCACGTTCGGCGGCAAACCTTTCCGCGAGCTCCGGTGTTGCCGCACCGGTAGCCATGCACGGCAGGATTTCGAGGATCGACTTGCTGGACAGGCCGGCCGAGTACATGCGCTGGATCATTTCGACGCGGACGATCGCATGGTCGGGATAGTGACGTTGACCGCTGGGGCTGCGGGTGGCGCGGAGTAGGTGGTGTTCCTCGTAGTAGCGCAGAGCGCGGACGCTGACTCCGGTCTTGGCGGCCAAATCGCCGATTCGCATGCTTGTCTCCTGGTGATCCGTCTCACTGCCGCTTGCCTCTGACGTCAGAGTCAGGTTTTAGCGTAGCGGTGTCCGACCCAAGCTTCCACCGACACCGAGGATATGACCGTGACCAGCTTGTTCGACAGCCACCGACTCGGCACCCTTCGACTGCCCAACCGGGTGGTGATGGCACCGATGTCACGTGTGCGGGCCACCGCGGACGGATTGCCGACCGCATCGATGGCGACCTATTACGCCCAGCGTGCCACCGCCGGACTGATCGTCAGCGAGGGGGTTTATCCGAACCCGCAGGGGCAATCGAACCCGGGCGGGCCCGGACTGCACACTGACGCCCAAGTGGTCGCGTGGCGGCCGGTGACCGACGCTGTGCATGCCAATGGTGGCCGTATCTTCGCCCAGCTCATGCACGCCGGGCGGGTCGGACACTCGGACGTCGCCGGTTACCAGCCGGTCGGCCCGTCCGCGATCGCGATGCGAGCCGAGGTGTTCACCGGCGCAGGCGGCCTGCAACCCGCGCCGGTCCCGCGGGCGCTCGAGTTGGCCGAAATTCCGGGCGAGGCAAAGGTTTACGCTGACGCCGCGCGCCGCGCGATCGATGCGGGATTCGATGGCGTCGAGTTGCACGGTGCCAACGGGTATTTGATCCAGCAGTTCCTGTCCTCCGGCGCGAATCAGCGGACCGACGCCTACGGTGGATCCATTACCGGCCGGATCCGTTTCGCCGTCGAGGCGGCCGAGGCCACCGCCGACGCGATCGGTGCCGACCGGGTCGGTATCCGGCTCTCGCCCGGTGGCACGGTATGGGACACCGTCGAAGAGGAGGTGCCGGAACTCTACGGTGCCCTGTTCGCCGAACTCGCCAGGCTCGACCTCGCCTATGTCCATGTGTTGGCCGGGGTCGCGGAGGACCTGCTCGTCGCCTTGCGCAAGACCTGGCCCAACACCTTCATCCTCAACCCCGGCGGACAGATCAGCCCTACCCCGACCGACCGAGCCGACGGCGAGCACTGGCTGGCCCAGGGCGCGGACCTGATCGGCTACGGCCGCGCCTATCTCGCCAATCCGGATCTGGTGGAACGACTTCGGACCGGTCTGCCGCTGCGCGAGAGCGATAAAAACACCTGGTACCAGGGTGGCGATACCGGCTACCTCGACTACTCGAGTCACCAATACTGAGACTTGGTCGAAAAGGGCCGCCTTTCAAGGAAACTCGCGAAGGGCGGCGCTGGACCTGCTGCAAGAGCCACCGCATGAGCGGGCGATCATCTGTAGCCGGCCAAGCGTGAGCTGGCTACGCATGCACTCAGAAACCCGAGCTCTTGGAGCGCAGAATCGGATGGGACAGAAAGTGACAGAAACGGTCTGAAAGTGACAGATATGAGCTGTCGTCACAATGATTGCAGCAGCGTTGCTACGCACAGCAGGTCAGCTAGTATTCGAAACTATATTCGATAGATGGCCTGAGGTGTTCGAGCCTTCGCTCCGGCGAGTGGTCGATCCGCCGGTCGCAGTTGTGGTCGACCTGGGGCAAGCGATCCCGACTCGATCCCTTCATTTCGGTGCCAACAAATTGCCGATGCGCGTCCGCGCCGGAGGTCTGGATCTGTCCGGCTCGGTGCCGGGACTTCTGCATGCGTGGGCACGCGCGACCGACGGCGGGTGGCTGGGATTGATCACCTTTACCGTCACTACCGGCAACCGGCACGGCAGTCTCGAAGTCCGGCAGTGGTGCGTTCAGCAGGCCATCACTCCCCGCGATCCGGGAAGCTGATCGCACATCCGCGGATCTGGAATTACGAGTGGTAGTCAGGGGCGGCGAGGTAGTCGATCCAACTGCTTTGCGCGTAGCGCGCCCACAACTGGGCGGTGTGGATATGGACGCCGAACAGGTCACAGACCACTGAGGGTGGTAGGTCGGTGACGATTGCCATCATCGCGGTGTTGCGGGCGTGGATCACCGGCAGGCCGTGCTTGGCGAGCTGATTGCGCAGTCCTGCGACATGGCGTGGTCGGGTGGGCGAACGGCCGGGCAGCAGATAGACCGGTTGCCCGGCAGGTGGGGTACGGACCATCGACGGTGGCGCTGGGAGAGCGATCAGCAACATCCACGACAACTACACCGACGACCACATACTCTGGATCTCACCAAAAGCTGCACAATGTTGCATCTGATGCAATTCCTCCCAGTTAATGGCATAGGTGGAGTTGCGCTCGAATAGCATTCTGACCCAACCCGTTTCGATGCCCGGTCAGTCGTATTCGGGCAGTAGCTCGGCGGCGGTCTCGGCGAATTCCTGCACCAGCGCGGTGCATCGTCCGCTCGACCACGCCAGGGCTACCTGGTTGGGGCCGATGTCCTCGATCGGGATCGCCGCTACTCCTGTTCTGGTGTAGAAGCGGGCGGTGGAGGCGGGGATCACCGCGATGCCCGCACCGCCGGCCACGAGTTCGAGCTTCTCCTCCACGCTGTGGATGGGGCGGACCGGCTGGTGGTCGCCGGATCGCAATTCTGTTGCGATGTCTCGCCATTCGGGCACGGCGTCCGGATCCTGCAGCAGGTGGTCGGCCGCCAGATCGGCGATCCGGACCGATTCCTTGCCTGCCAGCCGGTGGCCTGCGGGTACCACCGCGACGCGCGGCTCGGTGAAGAGTGCGCGGGTCTCCAGGCCCGCCGGATCGATCGGCAGTCGCACGATGCTCACGTCGGCGCGCCCGTCGTGCAGCACCTCGGTCTGGTCGTGCCAGCTGGTGCGCAGCAGCCGCACGTCCAGATCGGGATGGTTGCTGCGGAGTGACCGGACGGCCGAGGTGACGGTGATGCCGGGCATGAATCCGATTGCGAAACTGGCGGGCCCCTGCGCTGCGGCACGCACTCTTCGGGTCATTGCCTCGGCCGAGGTCAGCACCGGCCGGGCGTCGTCGAGCAGCTGCTGGCCTGCGGCGGTGAGTTCGGTGCCGCGCCGGTCACGACGGAACAGTTCGACACCCAGCTCGGCTTCCAGCGCGCGGATCTGCCGCGACAGCACAGGCTGAGCGATGTGCAGTCGCGTGGCGGCGCGTCCGAAGTGCATTTCCTCGGCCACCGCGACGAAATAGCGGAGTTTGCGCAGATCAACGTCCATGTTCTTCCCATCATCCCCCGGCTCGCCGGAACTCCTGCGCGAGGGAACGTGTTCAGTTGTGGGCGAATGTGTGCAGCGGGTCGGTGTGGACGGGCTGCCAGCCGAGTTCGCTGCGGGCTTTGGCCGGGGTGAATTGCTGGTCGAGGGCAAAGGCGTCGGCAACTGGGCCCATCTGTGCGCGGGCCTGCTCGAAGGTGATCGAGACGGTTTTGCCGTCGAGTCCGGCACTTTGCGCACAAGCCTGCGCGACCTCTTTCGCCGTGGGGCAGACGCCGCTGACGCCGAGATAGACCGAGCCAGGCTTTGCCGCCAATGCGGCGGCATAGAGCCGGGCCAGGTCGTCGACGTGGATCAAGGCCCAGTGGTTGGCACCGGCACCGATGTAGGCGATGGCACCGTTCTTCTTGCCCGGCTCGATGAAGAATTCCTCGATCAGCCGATTGTCGCCACCGTAGAGCAGTCCGGGCTGAACGATCACCGGCCGCCCGCCCCGCCCTCCCCGGGCAAGCACCGTGTCCTCGACCGGCTTGCGCCACGCCACCACACTCGGCGGATTCCACGGCGCGGTCTCGTCGACGATCCCGTAGGTATCGCCGTAGACCCAGCTGCCGCCGGTGTGCACATAGGTACCGTCGCCCACGCCATCCTGCATCGCCGTCGCGGCAGCCAGGTCCTGGTCGCCGGTCGTGGCCTGGGCCAGGTGCACGACTGCCTCGGCACGGGCGGCGGCCTGGTTGAGCACGTCCAGGTCGGTCAGGCTGCCGCGCACCGGCACCGCGCCCGCTTGGGTCACCGACTGTTCCGCGCTATCGCTGCGAGTGAGCGCTTCGACAGTGTGTCCCTGACGTACCAGCTCGGCGATCGTTGCCCGGCCGATGTAGCCGGATCCACCGGTCAGAAAGATTTTCATGACCCCACCATGCAGCGACTACACCCAGGCCGTCCAAGACCTATTTCACCTCCTGTGATACCTCGAGGGCATCAACCGTTTCCGATGTCGCACGGGGTATCACAGGCGACCGAGCAGGTCTTGGACGGTGCCGATGTCGCGCGGCCACGCTGAAGGTCATCAGCAACCGTCATCGGAAATGGGGAACGATCATGCGACACGATGTGGAGTTCGACGCCGAGGGCGTCACGCTGCGTGGCTGGTTCTACGAGGCCGAGGGCGCCGGCACGGGTGGCGCGCCGTGCGTGGTCATGGCGCACGGCTGGTCGGCGACGCGCCGCCTGTATCTCGACCGCTTCGCCGAGGTCTTCGCCGCCGCCGGGATGTGCGTACTGGTGTGGGACAACCGCGGTTTCGGTGACTCGGACGCCGCGCCGGGCAAGCCGCGTCTCGAGATCGATCCTTGGGAGCAGATCCGTGACTACCAGCACGGCATCTCCTACGCCCAGAACCGTCCCGAGGTCGACCCCGACCGAATCGCGGTGTGGGGCAGCAGTTTCTCGGGTGGACATGCGTTCGTGGTCGCGGCGATCGACCAGCGGGTGAAGGTGGTGTGCGGTCAAGCGCCGCTGATCAGCGGCCGCGCGACCTACGACAATGTCGCCCGGGAGAACAACCAGGTCATCGACCCGGGTCGGTTCGCCGCCGACCGATGCGCCCGAGCAGCGGGCGGTCTCCCAGCGATGATCCCCGTTATCGGCACCGACCCGGCGCGGGTCACCGGAGTCCCGACTCCCGATGCCTACCAGTGGTTCAGCCGGGCGCAGGAAACGATTGCGCCGGAATGGTGCAACGAGGTGACATTGCGGAGCCTGGAACTGTTGCGCGGCTACGAACCCGCCGCCTACCTACCCCTGATCACACCGACACCGCTGCTGATGATCGTCGGCAGCCACGACGGCCTCACCGGTGGCAACCTCGCCGCCTCAGCCTTCGAAACCGCCGCCGAACCGAAGAAGATCGTCTTCGTTCCCGGCGGGCATTTCGCCGCCTACACCGGGCCGGGATTCGCCACCGCCGCCACCGCCGCCCGCGACTGGTTCCTCCGGCACCTCACCGGCAACTGATGTCGTTTGGCCTGCCGCGCACGGGTTTGCCTGCTGCGTATGAATTAGTTGGCTATTCGGTGCGCGGCAGCACGAGAAGTGCGCGGCAGCACAGAACGCGCGCAGCACATTGCGCGACGTCTGATCGTTTGATTGGTCTGCCGTGCACGGGTTTGCCTGCTGCGCATGAATCCGTTGACGATTTCGTGCGCGGTGGCATGGAACGTGGGTGGCAGCGTGAGGCGTGCGCGACCAGCGGACTGACGTGACCGCGGTCAGCGGCCGGAGTTCTGCTGCCAGATCTGGCGGGAGGCGGCCAATGGGTTTGCGGCGACCGTGGGTTCGATGTTCCAGATTCGGGTGAGGGATTGGGCGGGGGTGAATTCGGGCCAGCCGGGGTCGCCGGTGGTGGCGAAGGAGATCCAGGAGGCGCGGAGTTGTTCGGAGAGTCGGAGCAGGCTGTCCGGGGGACGGGGGCCGCCGAGGACGAAGGAGGCCAGGGGGCTGTCGGTGTTGCCGAGGGTGGCCGGGATGTCGGCGACGTGGCAGGCGCCGAGGATGCCGCCGAGAGCTGGGCTGGCCCAGGTGAAGTCGTAGACGTGGCTGCGTCCGCCGGCGGCGGTGTGCGCCTCGGCGAGCCAGATGGCGGGCATGCGGAACATCGCGTCGGAATACATGACGGTGTAGAGCTGGGCGTCGGTGGACGTCGGGTAGGCCGCGCGGTATGCGGCGGGTGCCGAGGGTGGCAGGCCGAGATGGGCTGCGGTGCTGGCTAAATCGACCGTGCGCAGGCGACTCCGACGTGGCGTCGGCGGCAGGCCGTGGCGGCGTAGACCGCGGGCGGTCATGCGCGCGAAGGTCGGCAGTCCTTTGATCATCGCCGATGCGCTGGGTTGAATCAGGCCGCGGCTCAACGCGAACAGGGTGAACTCGTCATGGGTCGAGCCCGAGATCAGGTCGATGTCGCGGGCGACGCCCGAACCCAGTGCGAGCCAAGGTTTGTCGACGACGGTGACGCCGTCGATGACGGGGGTGAAGGCGGTGATCGCCTCGGGTGTCGTCCAGGCGCCGGGGTCGGCCTCCATCGCGGCGAGCGGTTCATCCTGCACGGACAGCAGCGCGAGGGGTGTTTGTGTCGCGAGCTCGCTGAGCTCGACACCTAGTGCGGCGGCGATGATTTCGGCGATCCGCTCGGACTCGGCCGCGGCCAGCAAGCGTGCGGCGGGGCTCTGCACGATGGCACGCCGGAACAATCCGCGGGCGCCGGGCGCGGTGAGCAGGGCGGCGATGGAGAGCCCGCCGCCGGATTCGCCGAAGAGGGTGACGTTGTCGGGATCGCCGCCGAACGCCGCGATATTGTCGTGCACCCAGCGCAGCGCCGCGGTCTGGTCGAGGAAGCCGCGGTTGGCGGGCGCGCCGGGGACAAAACCGAAGCCCTCGAAGCCGACTCGATAGTTGAACGTCACCAGGACGACCCCGCCACGGGCCAGGATCGCACCGTCGTGCGCCGGATCGCTGGACGAACCCGCCTTCCAGCCACCACCGTGGATCCACACCATCACGGGCAACCGGTCGCCGGTGCCGCCCGGTGTCCAGACGTTCACGCTCAGGCAGTCGAGGCCGTCGGCGGGCCGCCACAACGGCGGAGTTCCGGAGGTCAACGGCAATTGCGGTGGCGCGACACTGTATTCGAGGGCAGGTCGAATGCCGTCCCAACTGGCCACCGGGACAGGCGCTTGCATCCGGAGCGCTCCGGACGGTGCGGCGGCGTAGGGGATGCCCTTGAAGACGAAAAGGTCACCGTCCCTGCGACCTTCGACGGCACCCGCTGCGGTCGTGACTACAACTCCCATGAGTTCACTCCTGCTCTGCTGCCCCCGCCTGCGGTGGGTCGGGGATCACGGCGGTGACTTCGATCTCGACCTTGGCGCCCGGCTCGACCAGGCGGCTCACCTCGACGGCGGTCATCGCCGCGCGGAAGTCGCCGATGATCTCGCGGAAGACCACCCCGATCTCCCGATACGCGCGTACGTACGCGTCGACATCGGTGACGTACCAGGTCATTCGGACGATGTGGGTTGGCTCCGCGCCCGCCTCGGCGAGCACCGCCACGATGTTGCGCAACGTCTGGCGCACCTGATCGGCGATATCGGGCGAGCGGATCACGCCCTCGGTGTCCCAGCCGATCATGCCCGCCACGAACACCATTTCCCCGCGCGCGGCAATGCCGTTGGCGTATCCGCGCGGCCGTGGCCACCCCGGCGGCTGCAGCACCCTCATGCCGTCGCCGCCGAATCTCCGTGCACCGCACCGACGTCCCGCAACCGGAAGCGTTGCAGCTTGCCGGTCGGCGTGCGCGGTAGCGTGTCGACGAAGGTGATCGCCCTCGGGTACTTGTACGGTGCCACTGTCTGTTTCACGAAATCCTGCAATTCCTCGACCATCCCCTCGCGGGTCTCGATCTCCGCGCGCAGCACCACATACGCCTTGACGATCTGGCCGCGATCCTCGTCGGGCACGCCGACCACGGCGCAGTCGGCGACGGCGAAGTGCCCGGCCAGGGCGTCCTCGACCTCGGGTGCGGCGATGTTGTAGCCGGACGACACGATCATGTCGTCGGAGCGGGCCTGATAGTGGAAGTAGCCGTCGGCGTCGATCGAATAGGCGTCGCCGGTGTAGTTCCAGCCGTCGCGTACGTAGGCGGTCTGGCGGTCGTCGGCGAGGTAGCGACAGCCGGTCGGTCCGCGCACCGCGAGGAGCCCGATCTCGCCGGGGCCCAACGTGTTTCCGTCCGCGTCCACCACCCGCGCCTCATAGCCTGGTACCGCCAGGCCCGTCGCGCCTGGCCTGGCGTGTGCCTCGTCGGCGGAGATGAAGATGTGCAGCATCTCGGTGGCACCGATGCCGTCGATCAGCTCGATACCGGTCGCCTCGCGCCATCGGGCGCGGGTGCTCGGCGGTAACGATTCGCCCGCCGAGACGCATTTGCGCAGCGAGGTGCCGCTCAGGTCATGGCGGGCGAGAATGCGATACGAGGTGGGTGCGGTGAAAAGTACTGTCGCACTGAACTTCTCGATGGCGTCGAGCAGCTGCGGCGGGCCGGCCTGCTCGAGCAGCACGGTGGAGGCGCCGACCGTCATCGGAAAGAGCAGCAGCCCACCGAGACCGAACGTGAAGGCCAGCGGCGGGCTGCCGATGAACACGTCGTCGGGCTCCGGCCGCAGGATGTGCCGCGGGAAGCAGTGGCAGATCGCCATGACATCGCGGTGGAAGTGCACGGTCGCCTTGGGCACGCCGGTGGTGCCGGAGGTGAAGGCGATCAGGCAGACGTCGTCGGCGGCGGTGTCGACCGTGTCGAACCGGCCGTCGTGGCGCGCCATCAGCGCCTCGAGCCCGTCGTCGACGGAGCTGTGGAAGTAGCGCACCTGGTTCAGCGTGGGGCAGGCGGCCACCACCGCGTCTAGTCGAGCGGACAGCGCGGAGTCGCAGAGCGCGTGCGTGATTCGCGCTTTGTCGACGATCTGGGTGAGTTCCTTGACCCGCAGCAGCGGCATTGCCGTGACAGCGATGCCACCCGCCTTCATCACGGCGAACCAGCACGCCGCGAGCATGGGGTTGTTCGGGGCGTCCAGCAGTACTCGATTGCCCGGCACGAGCCCCATGTCGTGCACCAGCACGGCGGCAATGCGATTGGCCTGCTCGTGCAGATCGGCATAGGTCCAGCGCGTGCCGTCGGGTGCCTGCACGCACAGGCGGTCGCCGTTGCAGTCGGCCAGCTGCCGGTCGAGTAGTTCACCGGCGCAATTGAGTTGGGCCGGGAACTGCAGTTCGGGTTCGCCGAACACGAGGTCGGGCCATTGGTCGAGCGGGGGCAGGTTGTCGCGGGCGAAGGTGTCGAGGTGCGCGCTTGTCATTGTCGAACCTAGGGGGAGAAGGAAATCGTGACTCAGGAGGTGGCGCCACGGAGGACTTCACGGGCGATGATCAGTTGCTGCACCTCGGTGGCGCCCTCGTAGATGCGCAGGGCGCGGATGTCGCGGTAGAGCCGTTCGACCGGCTGGTCGCTGACCACACCGAGTGCGCCCCACATCTGCACTGCGGCGTCGATAACCTGTTGGGCCCCTTCGGTCGCGGCCATCTTGGCCATCGCGGCCTCGCGGGTGACGGAACGTCCTTGATCGCGCTGCCAGGCCGCGCGGTAGGTGAGCAGTGCGGTCGAGTCGATCGTGGTCGCCATCTGCGCGAGTTCGGCTCGGGTCAACTGGAAGTCGGCCAGCACGCCGCCGAACATGCGCCGCGAGGTCGCCCTGGTGAGCGCCTCGGCCATGGCGGAGCGGGCGAAGCCGAGGGCGGCGGCCGCCACCGAGGTCCGGAAGATGTCGAGAGTGCGCATGGCGATCGAGAAGCCCGCACCCGCTGCACCGATGCGTTGTGTCGCAGGCACTCGACAGCCGTCGAAGCGCAGCCGGGCGAGCGGGTGCGGGGCGATCAGGTCGATGCGTTCGGCAATGTGCAGGCCGGGGGTGTCCGCGTCGACGATGAAGGCCGAGATGCCCCGCGCGCCTTCGGCTTCCCCGGTGCGGGCGAAGACCACGTAGAAGTCCGCGATGCCGCCGTTGGAGATCCAGGTCTTCTCGCCGTCGATGATGTACCCGTCGCCGTCCGCGCGTGCGGCGCACGAGAGCGCGGCGGCGTCGGAGCCCGCCTCGGTTTCCGAGAGCGCGAACGCCGCGATGGCCGTACCGGCGGCCACTCGCGGCAGATAGCGTCGCTTCTGCTCGTCGGAGCCTGCCAGGCTGATCGCGCCGGAGCCGAGTCCTTGCATCGCGAAGGCGAAGTCGGCGAGTGCGTTGCGTTCGGCGAGAATTTCGCGGGCGAGACAGAGTGCGCGCGTATCGATCTGGTCGCGGTTACCGCCGAACTCGGTACCGGCGACGGTGTGTCGCAGCCAGCCCGCGTCGCCGAGCGCGCGGACCAGCCGACGACATCGAGCGTCGACGTCGGTGCTGGTGCCGTGGTTGAGATGATCGGCGGCCCAGTCGTGCAGCGCGGCAGCCAGCTTCCGATGCTCATCCTCGAAAAAGGGCCAGTCCCAGTGGTCTTCGGGCATGACTAGTTCCCTTCGAACTTCGGCCGCTGCTTGTCGCGGAACGCGTGATAGGCCCGCTTGAAGTCCTCGGTGAGCATGCACAGCGCCTGAGCCTGTGCCTCGGCTTCGATCGCCTGGTCCACCGTCATCGACCACTCCTGGTGCAGCATGGTTTTCGTGATGCCCTGCGCGAAGGTCGGTCCATCGGCCAGCCGGTGCGCGAGCTTCCCGGCGGCATCGAGCAGCTGCTCCGGTTCGGTCAGCTGGTTGAAGAAGCCCCACGCGTAAGCCTCGTCACCGGGCATCGCCCGTCCGGTGTAGAGCAATTCGGACGCACGACCCTGTCCGATGATGCGCGGCAGGATCGCGCAGGCCCCCATGTCGCACCCGGCCAGCCCGACCCTGGTGAACAGGAAAGCCGTTGCGCTGCGGGCGGTTCCGACCCGCAGGTCCGACGCCATCGCCAGAATCGCGCCAGCGCCCGCGCAGACCCCGTCGACGGCGGCCACGATCGGCTGCGGGCAGGCCCGCATCGCCTTCACCAGATCGCCGGTCATCCGCGTGAACATCAACAGCTCGGGTGCGGGCAGCGCGATCAACGGGCCGATGATGTCGTGCACATCGCCGCCGGAGCAGAAGTTCTCGCCCGCGCCATACAGGACGATCACCGCGACGTCCTCGGCATAGGCCAAGCGGCGGAACAGATCTCGCAACTCGGCATAGGAGTCGAAGGTCAAGGGGTTCTTGCGGTCGGGGCGATCGAGCATGATCGTGCCGACGCCCTCGTGGACGTCCCACTGGAAATGAATGCTCTGGTAGTCGGCGAGTGTGGTGCGGTTGGCCTCGCGCAACGCGGGATCGAGGTTCTGGGTCATCAGCGTTCCTGGTTCGATAAGGGGGCGTGGTCGGCCGTTCCGGCCAGGTGGACGCGGAGCCTGCCGAGCAGGTCGAACAGCGCCTGCTCGTCACCGCGGCCGAAGCCGGCGAACATCTCGGTCAGCCAGCGTTCGTGTTCGGCGGCCATCTCCTCGAAGCACTCACGCCCGAGCTCGGTCAGCCGCACCAGCGTCGCGCGCTTGTCGACCGGGTCCGGAATCCGATCGACCCAGCCCTCGGCCACCAGCTGATCGGTCAGGCCGGTGACGTTGCCGCCCGTCACCATCAGATAGCGGGACAGCGCGCTCATCCGGAGACCGTCGTGATGCCGGTCGAGCTGTGCCAGATAGTCGAATCGGGGGAGTGTCGTGGCGAACCGGACCCGCAGCCTGGTACGGATCTCCTGCTCGATCTCGTTGGTAGTGGCCAGCAATCGCAACCACAGCCGGACATCGAGGTGATCGCCGGAGACCGTGCGGGCCTCCATGCCGATGCGTTCGTCGCCGAGCTCGTGCCGGGTGGTCACCTCACATCACCTCCCCGCCGCTGACCGAAATCGACTGTCCGGTAAGCGAAGCCGCCGCGTCCG
The DNA here is from genome assembly GCF_044459885.1 of Nocardia sp. NPDC050175. NCBI lineage: Bacteria > Bacillati > Actinomycetota > Actinomycetes > Mycobacteriales > Nocardiaceae > Nocardia > Nocardia sp. NPDC050175. The sequence goes on along the minus strand of NZ_JBITJI010000001.1, from coordinate 867,220 downwards.
AGCAGAGCCAGGCCACCGTGGCGGCGACCTCGTCCGGCTCGATCAGCCGTCCCTGCGGGTTGTGCCGGGTGAAGGCCGCCCGTGCTTGGTCGGCGCTGCGGCCGGTCGTCTCGGTCACGTGGGTCACGCTCTCCTGCAACAGGTCGGTGTCGGTGAAGCCGGGGCAGATCGCGTTCACGGTGATGGCCGTGTTCGCGAGTTCCAGTGCCAGCGAACGGGTCAGGCCGATCACGCCGTGCTTGGCGGCGGCGTAGGCGGTGACGTAGGGATAGCCGCGCAGGCCCGCTGTGCTGGCGATGTTGATCACCCGGCCGCGCCCGGCGGCGAGCATGTCGGTGATGGCGCTGCGCGTACACAGGAACGTGCCGGTGAGGTTCACCGCGAGCATGCGCTGCCACAGCTCGTCGGTGGTGCGGCGCAGCGGTGCGCTCGCCGCCTGCCCGGCGTTGTTGACCAGGATGTCGATCGCGCCGTGCATCAGGCGGGCATCGGTGAACGCGGCGGCGATGGCCTCCGGGTCGGTGATGTCGCACGCGATGGCGTGCGCCTTGGCCGACTTCGGCAGCCGGGCAACGGTTTCGGTGGCCCGCGCGAAATCACGAGACAGCAGGGTGAGGCGGGCGCCGTCGTGCGCGAGCCTGCTCGCGATCGCCGCGCCGATGCCGCGCGAGCCGCCGGTGACGAGCGCGTGCCGGTCGGCGAGACCGCCGGTGTCGACCTCGGGCATGATCAGCCTTTCCCCGCCGCGGCGGCCTGCTGGCGCTGGATGTTCGCTTCGAATTGCCGCTTGGCGGCGCGATATTGCTTGGGCCAGCCGAGTTCGGTGTAGCCGATCTTGGCCGCCTCGGTGAGGGTCCAGGAGGGGTTCGCCAGGTGCGGGCGGGCGATGGCACACAGGTCGGCCCGTCCGGCGGCCACGATGCTGTTCACGTGGTCGGCCTCGGAGATCGCCCCGACGGCGATGGTGTCGATGCCCGCCTCCTGGCGCACCCGGTCGGCGAACGGGGTCTGCCACATGCGGCCGAAGGTCGGTTGCTCCAGCTTGGTCACCTGGCCTGAGGAGCAGTCGATCAGGTCGGCGCCCGCCTGCTTGAACCGCTTCGCGATCTCGACGGCGTCGGCCGGGGTGATGCCGCCCTCGGCCCAGTCGTGCGCCGAAATACGCACCGACATAGGGAGTTCGGCGGGCCATACTGCACGCACGGCGGCGAACACTTCCAGTGGATAGCGCAGTCGGTTCGACAACGATCCACCGTAGGCATCGGTGCGCTGATTGGTCAGCGGCGAGATGAAGCTCGAGAGCAAATAGCCATGCGCGCAATGCAATTCGAGCCAGTCGAAGCCTGCTTCGGCTGAGCGGCGGGCCGCGATGACGAACTGTTCGGTCACCTCGTCCATGTCGGCGCGGGTCATCGCCCGCGACCACTGGCTCACCCCATCGAGGTACTGCTGCGGCGACGCCGAGATCAACGGCCAGTTCGGTTCGTCGTCTTCAGGGGTGAGTGGTTGATCGGTGCCGTCCCACATGCGGCGAGTGGAACCTTTGGCTCCTGAATGTCCCAGCTGCATGCCGATTTTCGCGTCGGTGTTGTCGTGCACCCATTCGGCGATACGCTGCCACGCCTGCCGCTGCTCGTCGGTGTACAGGCCTGGGCAGCCGGGTGTGATCCGGCCTGTCGCACTGACACAGGTCATCTCGGCGAACACCAGTCCGGCACCGCCTTGCGCACGAGCGCCGAGGTGCACCAGGTGGAAGTCCCCAGGAACCCCGTCGACGGCCGAATACTGGGCCATCGGTGAGACGATCACCCGGTTCTTCAGCGTCACCGAACGGGCGGTGTACGGCGTGAACATCGGTGGGACGGAAGGTTCTTCGGCGGTCCGGGCGACTCCTGCTCGCGCGTCGAACCAGCGCTCGTAATCCTCCAGCCAGCCCTTGTCGCGCAGGCGCAGATTCTCGTGGCTGATGCGCTGGCTGCGGGTGAGCATCGAGTACATGAACTGCTCGGGTTCCAGTTGGTCGCAGTAACGTTCGCCGCAGACCTCGAACCACTCCATCGCGTTCCACGCCGCGTTCTGCAGTCGGAGCGCGTCGATCGAGCGGACCTCTTGGTAGTGCGTGAGCACGGCGGGCAGATCCGCCGGTGTGTCGCCGTGCTCGCCGAGTTGGCGGACCAGCTCGATGGCGTCCTCGAGTGCCAGCTTGGTGCCGGAACCGATGGCGAAGTGCGCGGTGTGCACGGCGTCGCCCATCAGTACGACGTGGCTGTTGCCGTTGTGCAGCCACCACCGCTCACATTTGACCCGCTGGAAGTTCTGCCAGCCCGACCCCGGCAGATGACGGGAGTTCGTCATCAGCTTCTCGCCCTGCAGGTTGTCGGCGAACACCCGCTCGCAGAACGCCACCGACTTGTCCGGTGTGGCCTGGTCGAGACCGTGGGCCCGCCAGACGTGTTCGGGTGCCTCGACGATGAAGGTGCTGGTGTTCTCGTCGAACTTGTAGATATGTGCCTGCAGCCAGCCGTGTTCGGTCTCGACGAAGTCGAAAGTGAAGGCGTCGTACAGCTTCTCGGTGCCGAGCCAGATGTAGCGGTTCGGGCGGGTCACGAGGTCGGGCAGGAAGACATCGTTGTGCTTGCCGCGGATCCTGGAGGAGATGCCGTCGGCGGCGACGATCAGGTCCGCGTCGGGGAATTCCGTGTCGGAGTTGACCTCTCGGTCGAACTCGAGCTTGACCCCGACCTCCTCACACCGCGCCTGCAGGATGTTCAGCAGCTTCTTGCGGCCGATGCCGACGAAACCATGTCCGCCGGAACGCAAGACGCGTCCCTTGAAGCGCAGCTCGATGTCGTCCCAGTGGTTGAACGCCGACTCGATCCGGTCCGAGGTGGTGCGATCCCACACCCGCATTGTCTCCATCGTGGCGTCGGAGAACACCACGCCCCATCCGAAAGTGTCGTAGGGACGGTTGCGTTCGACCACGGTGACTTCGTGATCGGCATTGAGCTGCTTCATCAGCAACCCGAAGTACAGTCCGGCGGGCCCGCCGCCGATGCACACGACCTTCATACGCTCTCCTCGAGTCGCGGTAGCAAGTACTTTACATCTAAAGCTTTAGATATAAAGGACTTTCACCGGATCGAGGTGCACATGGTGCTGACCTGCGGGAACTTCCTGGCGGGCAAGGTGATTGCGGCAAAGGGGCGAGCGATGCTAGGGCATGCGTCACCAGAACTTGCGGGTCCGCCTGGTTCCGGCGAACCAATCGCGGCGGTAGTCCGGGTGACCGGCGTAGGGCTGAGCTAACGCACGGAGGATTTCGCGGGCCAGCTTCTTGGACTGGTCCTCCTTTGATTCGCCGAGCAGCCAGTCGATCGCCGAGTCCTCGTCCAGCCACGCCCAAGCGTCTTCGTCGGCCTTCTTCTTGCGGTCGCGTTCCAGTGCGGTGAGTACCGCGCGTTTGGCGGCGCATTCGTCGAGGATGCGTTGGGTCGACCAGGCACCGTGGTGCTGACCGGCACGGGCGGCGGCTTCGTCGTCCAGGATGCGGGCCTGGATGAACTGCACTAGCGATTTCATGGATTCACGGTAGGAGCGGGTGCGGGCGGTAGTCGTCGGTCGAAGGGAGGACCGACAGTGTCGTCTCGTCGGCGGCGATGAGCACGCATCCGGCGTCGCCGGGTGGGCGGAACGCGAGGTTGCGATTGTCCGGGTCGGCCGGTCCGAGGATGGTGACCCGATCTCCCGGTCGCGCCTGCGCCGCATGATCCATCAGCTTGTCGAACAACGCAATCCGCCGTCTACGTCTATGCGGTGACCTGCGGCCACTGCCAATGCGGTGGTATCCACACAAATACGGCATGATCACGTGGTGGCCGCCCAAATTCCAACCCGCTGACCAGCACCATTGATCGCGAAGTCCGGCAGAAATATTAGCCGAGATGTTTCCGAATGTTCCCCACTTCTGCTGGGGAGTTCGGGTGGGCAGCACAGCTTACAGTGAGGCTAAACCCATGCTCTGCCATTGTGAGGAATTCATGTATAAGAGAATTGCCGTCCTCAGTGCTGCCATATTCGCATTCGCGACGCCGATATCGGGTTCACTGGCTTCTGGTGCGCCGACGCCGGATGGGGCCGTGCCGCCGGACAAGGTTGTCATCGACGTCGTGACGGTCAATGGATCCGGTTGTCCGCAGGGCACCGCGGCGGTCGAGGTCCTGCCCGACAACACGGCTTTCACGGTCACTACCAGGCGGTACACCGCACGCGTTGGTGTGGGCGCCAGGCCGCACGACTTCCGCAAGAACTGCCAGCTCAACCTGAAAGTTAATGTCCCGCAGGGGTTCACCTATGGGATTGCGCAGGCGGACTACCGTGGCTTCGCGCATCTGGAACAGGGCGCGACCGCGCTGGAAGCGGCAAGGTACTACTTCCAGGGCGACTCGTCGACCGACTTCGCCTACCACAATTTCAAGGGTCCGCTCAATGACGTTTGGCAGACGACGGACAAACCCGATATCGGGTCGATCGTTTACCTGCCCTGCGGAGAAGATCGAAATTTCAACATAAACACGGAGTTGCGAGTCTATGCGGGCACCTCGGATCCGGAAGAGACCTCCAGCTTCATCACGATGGATTCCCCGGACGGCAGCGTCAACACCACTTATCAATTTGCCTGGAAGAAGTGCTGAGTACGCACTCGTCGCTCGTCGATCATTTCGCTGATCACACACCTGGGCCTGGCTCGGATCGGATAATCCTGGGCCGGGCCGCAATTCGTGGTTCGATCAGCTCACCAGGCTGTCGAATATGCCGGGCTGAGCGGCTCGGTCCGCAGGACCGGCACGTTCTCGAAGAAGCGAAAAGTTCGGGCGCGCATGCTGATTCCTTGTCAGGTGACTTTGCCGGAGCGTCGGAGGGCGGCGGCCAGATCCTCGAGCAGCGGCGCGGTACCTGCGTGCGAGAACCGATAGATCGGCTGCCAACTGCCGATCTGGTTGGCGCGCACCGCGGGCAGGCCGCGCCAGACCGGGTTGGCGGCCAGCGCCTCCGGGGACAATCCGGTGGATCTGCCGTCGAGCAGGATCAGGTCGGCCGGGTACTTGTCGGTGTGCTCCCAGCTCAGTTCCTCGAAGAAGCCGTCGCCGGTGACGTGGTCCGGCCCGACCACGTTCACACCCAACTGTGCGAAATAGCTCAGATCGGCGGATGCTTTCGGATCGGACACATAGAAGATGCCGGGTGCCGCCGACGCGGCAAGCACGCGCAGTCCGGGCCGCTCCGCGACCGCGTCGCGAATCGATTGTGCTGCTGCGTCGAAGCGAGCCTTGGCCTGGGTTACCTTGGGCGCGTTCAGATCCGCGCTCAATGCGCGAGCGAGCTCGGTATAGCGTGCGATAGTGTCCGGCAGCGTCCGGTGCGCGACCTGCACCGCCGCCACATTCGGATTGATCGCCAGAATCTTCGCCTTGCTCTCGTCCGGGACATACCAAAGCCGATCTGGCACATACATATCGGTGACGAGCAGATCAGGTTCGAGCGCCGCGTACTTCTCGACATTGAACTCGCCCCAGTTGTTACCGAGCACGGTCACCTTGTCGACGTCGAGCTCACCCTTCAACGGTGCCAGTTCATGTGCCGCCGTGCGTGTTTCGCCGAACACCCCGACGATACGATCCTGCAGCCCGAAATCGGCCAACATCGCGGCGGCCCCGACGAAGGCAACGATCCGAGACGGCACCTCCTTGGTGTGCACGGTGCTGTTCCGGTCGTCGGTGAACGACCAGCCACCCGGCCCCGTGAACGTTCCGTCATCGGGAGACCGGGTGCACGCGGTAGCGACGGCCCCGAGCCCGACCGCAGCAGCGGCCGTGAACAGGCGACGGCGGGTGATATGGATTTTGTCCATGGCGGCCATTAGAACGAGTTGTCGCCAGTAAGGCAAGCCTCACCTACATGAGAATGGTCACCCGCATGGGCTTACCAGCTCAGCGAATCGTGTCGCGTTGATATTGCCACCGGAGATGACAATGCCGACGCGGGCACCAGGGAGCTGGACCCGGCCTGCCAGCATTGCGGCGACGCCGGCGACACCGGTCGGCTCGGCGACGATCTTCATCGTGTCGAACAGAAAGGACATGGCCGCGACCAGTTGGTCGTCGGTGACCACGGAAATCTCGTCCACCAGCCTGCGGTTGACGGCGAAAGTGAGTTCGCCGGGGATTTCGGCGGCCTGTGCGTCGGCGATGGTGTGCGGAACCGGGATCCGAATCCGGTGACCGGCTTCGAGTGAACGCTTGGTGTCGTCGCCGTCGACAGGTTCGACGCCGATGATGCGGATGCCAGGGGACAGCGCGGTCGCCGCGGTAGCGCAGCCGGCCATCAGCCCGCCACCGCCGATCGGGGCGAGGAAGGCGGTCAACGGTCCGGTCTCCTCGATGAGCTCGAGCGCTACGGTGCCCTGTCCGGCCATCACCCGAAGATCGTCGAATGGCGGAATGGCGCTCAGGCCGCGCTCCGTAGCCAGTGCCTCGCCGATCGCGGTTCGATCCTGTGTGTAGCGGTCGTAGGTGACGACCTCGGCCCCGTATCCCTTGGTGGCAGCCATCTTTGAAGCGGGGGCGTCCGCAGGCATCACGATAACTGCCGAGGTGCCCAGCAGCCGCGCGGACAGCGCAACTGCCTGGGCGTGATTGCCGGAGGACCAGGCCACCACCCCGCGCGCGAGCCGGTCGGCGGACAGTTGCGAGATCGCGTTGTAGGCACCACGAAACTTGAACGCGCCAACCCGCTGGAAATTCTCGCACTTGAGAAACACCTCGGCCTCGACCCGCTCGTTCAGCGCACGGGACGTGAGCACCGGTGTCCGGTGGGCGACACCAGCGAGCCGGTCCGCCGCCGCGCGCACGTCATCGATCGTGATCTGGCCTTTCACACTTGGAATTCTGCCCCGTATATCTGGCTACCCGCCATTGGTCGTCGACCAGAGCCGCTCGAACCGGGTGACCGCCGCGATCAGCGTCAGCGCGATCGTCACCCACCAGCCGCGTGCTGTGTCACCCAGACCGGGCTCCGGCCGCACCATCGACGGGTCGACGATCGGCCGAGCCCGCCGGTTCACCCCCACATCAACCACGATCCGACCGTACGGAGAGTCGGATCGAACAACCGAACCAGGTGTCAAAGCCCAAGCGTTGTAACGGTTTGCGACCTCGGTGACCGCACCGGATCAATAGTCCAGGTTCGCGCCGAAATCGGGAATCATCCCAACGTTGACCAGCTGGCTCCATTTATCCAATCGGCCACGGTGCATCTCCCAGAACCTGCGGCACAACTCGAAATACTCCAACACGACCTGGCGTTCGCCCTTCTCGAGCAGGTCTTTGGCCAAGCTCATGTTCGGGCCGAAGGTATCCAGCTGCGGGGAGCCGGGAGTCTGGCCTGCCGCAAGCAGGTAATTCTTGGCGTCGTTGATGTGCCCCTCACGCACAGCAATGCGTCCTAGAACCATATTTGCATCGTGGACAGCGTTGCCGTAGTTCCAGTTCCCTTGGTACTGCGGCGTCACAGCCATCAATTCCTGCGCGTAGGCACGAGCTTCCTCGATTCGCCCCGCATTGAAGCTATCTTTGGCCAGGTCGGGTAGATCATAGAACCTGTTGTCCGCCAACTCCTTTGGCGTCGCGGTCACCAGTGTTACTGCGGGCGAAGCCAGCTGCATGTCGGGCTGGGACAGCTGGGTCGCGGTCACTCCCACCGCAGTCCCCACGGCCAGTGCGGTTACCGCGATCACGGCAACTGTCCGTGGTCTCAGCGACCAGATGGAATTGCGCTTCGGTCCGTCGCTCGATGCGGAATGGGTGAACTGTTCTGTCATCAAGGCCTCATCGAACTTGGTGGTGGGTCCGCTTATTCGGACCTCTGTACTCACCTATAGCTTCGCGCAGCCCGATATACACACCCATCAGTTTTCGATCATTTGCTGTTCACCTGCGTGGGCCCGGCCCGGAATGTATCTGGGCCGGGCCATAATCCGCGTGGGTCAGTTCACCAAGCTGTCGAACATGCCGGGCTGGTAAGAACCTCCCTTCTGGTGCACGATCACGGCGAGCCGGTTGGCCGCGTTGATCATCGCGACCAAGGCGACCAGGGCTACGGTCTGGTCGTCGTCGTAGTACTTGCGGACCTGGGCCCAGGTCTCGTCGGAGACGCCCTGGTAGGCGTCGGCGAGGCGGGTGCCCTCCTCGGCCAGTGCCAGCGCGGCCTGCTCGGCCTCGGTGAACACGGTGGCCTCGCGCCAGGCGGCGACCAGGTTGAGCCGGACCGCGCTTTCGCCCGCGGCCGCGGCGTCCTTGGTGTGCAGGTCGATGCACCAGCCGCAGCCGTTGATCTGGCTGGCGCGCAATGAAACCAATTCCTGCGTGGCTTTCGGCAGTGACGACTGCACGATCGGCATGCTGGCGTTGGCGAACCGCTTGCCGAACTTGGCGCCGAGCTGGTTGGTGAACAGGTCGATACGAGGTTCCATGACTTCGTCCTCACTCGTTGGTGTTGCGGTGAACGAACATGAGATGCCGACGACTCGGCTCCTGTGACAGCCGTGGTTACGTGACGAGCGCCACAATCGGGCGGTGTCACAAAACCGCGCGGTGCGGCATCTGGTGGGGTGACACAGCAGAGAGCTAGACAGGAGCCACCCATGGCAGGTACGTCGAACACCGCGCCCGAAAGCCAGGCCGATCCCGCCACCGCGGCGTTCGTCGCGCACCGCAACCTGCTGTTCACGGTCGCCTACGAGATGCTCGGGTCGGCCGCCGACGCCGAAGACGTGCTGCAGGAGACCTGGTTGCGGTGGGCGGGTGTCGATCTCGACATGGTTCGGGATCAGCGGGCCTACCTGGTTCGTATCACCACTCGCCAGGCGCTCGGCCGGCTGCGCACGCTCGGCCGCCGCAAGGAGTCCTATGTCGGCTCGTGGCTGCCCGAGCCGCTGCTCACCGCGCCTGACGTGGCCGACGATGTCGAGTTGGCGGACAGTGTGTCGATGGCGATGCTGCTGGTGCTCGAGACGCTCGCGCCGACCGAAAGGGCGGTGTTCGTGCTGCGCGAGGTCTTCGATCTGTCCTATGACGAGATCGCCGAGGCCGTCGACAAGACTCCGGCTGCGGTCCGCCAGATCGTGCATCGGGCCCGGGCGCACGTCACGGCGCGCCGACCGCGCGGAGTCGTTTCCCCGTCGCAGACTCGAGACGCGCTCGCCGCCTTCCAGCGGGCGATCGAAACGGGCGAGATGCAGAACCTGCTCGACATCCTCGCGCCGGACGTGGTCTTCCTCGGCGACGGTGGCGGAATCAAGCAGGCTGTGCCGCGACCCGTCGTCGGCTCCGACATCGTGGCTCGCTTGCTGGCCGTCGGCTTCGACCGGATCCGCGCCACGATGTCGGTCGAGCCCGTGCAGGTCAATGGTGCTCCGGCGCTGTTGCTCCGACAGGACGGGGAGATCGACACGGTCATCGCGTTGCGCATCGACGACGGGCTCATCACCGGGCTCTACTCCGTGCGCAATCCAGAGAAGCTGTCGCACATGGGGCGCGAGACTGCGCTGCGCCGTTGAGTTCGTGTATGGGTTCCGTCAAGGCCGGTGGCCGGGGTTGACGGTTCGGGGCATAGTCAGCCGTCGTGACGGATCCTGTCGGTAATGTCGATCTTCGTGCTGATATCGGCCGGGTAGCGGCGCGGGAGGATCTGGGGTCGCACCGAAGAACTTACGCGGCAGCGCAACCCGATGTTCGGCGGTATGTCATCGAAGGGATTGCCACGCTCATCGCCGCTGTGGTGGCGGTGCTCGGTTTCGTGAGTGGTGTTGCGGTGGTGGCCATTGTCGGCGTGACAGGCCTGCTGATGGTCGGTGGTCGGCTGCTGTGGGATCTGTTGTGGCTGGCGTATGTACAAGGGCGGAACCGGCGTATTCGACTGGATCTGTACGAGCGCGGTCTCGTGGTGGTCGTCGGAGGTAAGCCCCGGTGCGTTCGCTACGACACCACTACGTTGCGGCGCAATATCGTCGAGCACGCCAATTCTCCTGCGCCGAACCAGGTCTCGTACGCCTACACCCTGATCGACACGCTCGGTGAGCCGATTGTGTTGCGGCACGGGATCGAACGTCCGGAGGAGTGGGGTTCGGCGATCGATCAGGCGATCACCGAGGCGCAATTGCCCACGGCCGTCGGCGTGCTGGAGTCGGGTGGGTGCCTGGACTTCGAGTACTTCTGGATGACCAGCGCCGAGATCGGCGCGGGGGACCGGTCGGAGCTGTGGTCGCGGGTGACCGATGTCGTGTTGAGCAAAGGGTGGGTCAGCGTCGATGTGGCGGGGGAGTCGACGCCACTGGAATCGCTTCCGGTGAGCTTGATTCCGAACTTCACGATCTTCCGCACGCTGGCGGCGCGACTGCGGGCCGAGCACGCGCGCTCGTAGGCCGTAAAAGACGCGTCAAAGCTTCGCGGATCGGCGGCCGGTCAATTGTGGTGCCGTCAGCGGCGTGTGTGCCGCCTGAGCTGGAATGTCGATGAGAAGCGTTGTACCGCAGCGCATGTCAGGGATTCGTCAATTCGGCGCCGCGGACCTTTCCGGCGCGGTCCGCCGCTGAGATCGTCGAAATTCGGATTGTTGGTGAAGGGAACAGGTGTGGCGTCGAAGGTTGGGGTGACCCCGGATGAATTACGTAGCGCGGCAGGGAAAATGGGCGCGCTGCGGGATCGGATGAACGACATCCTGAGCACCCTGGAGAGCTCACTGTCGACCAAGGGGCCGGCCTGGGGCGGCGACGGCTACGGCAGCACCTTCGCCGACGGCCCGCAGGGCTACGTGGCGGCGCACAAGAACCTCTCCAAAGGCATCGGCAATACCGCCAAGACCCTCGATTCTTATTCCGACGGGCAGTACAAAGCGGCGGAGCTGCTGGCTCGAATGGACCGGCGGTAGCTCGACTCCTGCTGATAACGCGTGTCTATCACCATGCCCAGCGAGCTGCAATGGCTCGGCTGGGTCGCCGGATCGGACTGGCCCGACGGCGACGAAGACAAGATGTGGGCCATCGCCGCCGACTGGCGCAAGGCCGCCGCCGATATTCGTGAGCTGCTACCAGATTTGGCTGCCGCCAAAAAAGCGGCCATCGAGGCGTATCCCTGGGGCGAGGGCATCGAGGCGATGACCGCCGCGCTGGACAAGCTGGACCGTGGCCCCGAGTCACTCGAGGAATTGGCCGACATCCTGGACTCGGTCGCGGAATCCGCGGACGCCCTGGCCACCGAGATCGAGTACACCAAGATCCTCGTCATCAGCTCGCTGGCCATGCTGGCCTTCGAAATCGCTGCGGCCTGGTTCTTTCCACCGACCGCGCCACTGGTCGAAGCGGCGGCCGTCGGCGCGACCAGGTTGGCGGTGCGGCTGCTCGGTCAGCGGGCGGTTACCGCCATCGCTCGATTCGCCGCGAAGACTGGTCTCGCCGCACTCGCCAAGTTCACGGCGAAGCACGTCGTCTTCAGCACCGTGCTCGGCGCGGGTCAAGACCTCGCGATCCAGGGATACCAGGTCGGGGCCGGGCATCGCGACAGCATCGACTGGAACCGCGTCGGCACGACCGCCTACACCGCCGCGGCGGCGGGTGCGATCGGCGGGCCGGCCGGGGGACTGCTCGGTAAGGGGGCAGCGAAAGTTCCTCTGCCAGGCGGGCGTTGGGGTGGTGCGCTCAAAGGTGCGGCCGTCGGCGCTGGCTCGGGCATGGTCGGCGCGGTCGGCGCGTGGGGTGTCGGCGGCATCGCCAATGGGTGGACCTGGGACCCGCGACTGCTGACCGGCGGTGCGTCATACGGGATATTGACGGGTGGCAGCAAGGGTTTTCGCCATTCCCCATCAGGGCATGGGCCTGGCGCAAGGGGATTCAACGCGCCGGATGCCGCACGTTTCGGCGGCGACGGCAGTTCGCCGCGGGTCCGACCGGCAAGCGGTGCCGAGGGCGGCCCGCGGAACAGCACCGACAGTGGTGCCACGTCCCACACTGCGGATCCGTCGAACAACGGGAATGAGACCAGCGGATCGACCACCACCGGCAATCATCCGGGGGAGTCGTCGAGCAACACTCGGAATCAGCCTGAATCCCAGTCCAATACGAATTCCGGAGCGCGCAACGGTGAAAGCCGTGCCGGTATACCCGAGACCAATCCAGGCAGAGGTACGCACGAGGCAACACCAGCGCAGACCGGAAACAATGAGTCCGGAATCATCGCCGGGCCCAAGGAATCTCACGTCACGCCCTCGAACGGGCACAGCAGTGAGGCCCCTCCGTCGCCCACCCACGCCGGGCAGGACAGCGGCACGCCGCCGGTTCCCCAGTCGCAACATGCGGCCGACCTGAACGGGCAACGCGGTGTTGACACCGCCTCGCCGACCCACGCCGGGCAGGATAGTGGCACGCCGCCGGTTGCCGAGTCGCAACATGCAGCCGACCCGGACGGGCAGGGCGGTGTTGACACTTCTTCACCGACCCACGCTGGTCAGGACAGCGGGACGCAGCCGGTCGCCGAGCCGCAACGTAACGTGGACCCGACCGGGCATACGGGCGAGGACACGAATTCCGTTACGGCGCAGGGAGATGGCGCGCGGTCGGAGCCGGTGCAGCAGCACCGGGAGGTGCCGTCCGGCGAGTCGCGCGAGTCTGCGTCTGGCGATATGAAAGCCACTCCGCTGGAACAAACCTCGCCTATCGGCGGCGAGAACAAGTCTCTCGGCTCCGAAGTCGGCGGCTCGACGAGTACCGGCGGCGAGCACCCTGTCGGTGCGGGCGGTCAGCGGGGTGTCGAGCATCCGATCGGCACGGTCCAGTCGCCGACTACATCGCATCCGCCCGGCCCGGCTCGATCATCGGAAGGCAGCCAATCACACTCTGCGGCAACGGCGTCCGCCGGCGGCGACGGAAGCCATCCGAAATCGACAGTCAGCACGGACGGCACCCAGTCGAAGCCGTCGGTGAAGGCGGCCGAACCGTTGACGCCACGAGCGGGCAGTGCTGAATCGCGTGCGGCCGGTTCCGAACCGCGTGCGGGTAGCCCCGAACGCGGCGCCTCGACCGGAGCCGAGGCGCCGATCGAGGCGAACTCCACCGGCGAGAAGGCGTCCGAAACCCACACTCCTGGAACGGAACAGTCGCGCCCCGAGTCTCGTGCGAATGGCGAGGAACAGCCGCAGAACGCGGCGGAGGCGAAACGACCCGCAGAGATGTCGGATTCGACTCGCGAGAAGTTGCGCGGACTAGGTGTCGATCCGGCGGCCATGACAGCCGAACAGGTACAGCGCGCCGGTATGGATGCTGTGATGCGTCGCCTGTCGGAGCTCACCGGTTCGATGGCCGACCTGGACACCGCCGGTTTGCCGCCGAACGAACACTTCGCCGAGCGCAAGGCCCTGCAACGGCAGATCGATGAGATCCTCGCCCTGCGAAAAGATCTCCGATCTGGATTCGGGCAACAGCACAACGCGGCTACCGGGAAACCGGTTGCCACCCATCAGCCGGAAACCCTATCGGGAGCCGAGAATACGTCGAAGCCAGCCGGAGAGCGCGCACCGGTGGAGGCCAAGCAGCCTGCCGAGGTTGTCGAATCGACCCGCGAGAAAGCGCGAGCGCTCGGCATCGATCCCGAAGGCATGACACCAGAGCAGCTGCGGCAGGCAGGCGAGGAGGCTTTCGCGCGCCGGGTCGCCGAGTTCGCGGACCGGACCGCCGCGCTCGAAGGGGCGGGGCTGCGACCGAACGAGCTACTCACACAACGGATGGAGATGCAACGGCAGATCGACGAGTTCCTCACGCAGCGCAGAGATTTCCGATCGGAATTCGAGCAGTATGGGAAACCCGCTGGGGCGGAAGGGAATCCCCCCGCTGAGCCGCCCACAACCCCGGAGCCGCAGCCGCGCGCTGAGCCCGAGCCGCCGCCGACTCCGGAACCGGCCGGTCGGCAATCGCCAGACGGTGAGCAGGCACCGACTGGCGACCAGACACCCGCCGCAGAACCCAGCCCGGAGCCCCACCCCACGCCTGAGGCCGAGCGGAAGCCCGACGAGTTCCCCGACACGACATCAAAGATCCCTTACACGCCAAGATACTTCGGCGTACCCCCGATCCCCGAATACGAGGCCCCAGTACCTCCAGACGACGCTGTGTGGGAACCCGAGCCCGAGCCGGAACCTGAGCCCGAGCCCGAGCCCGAGCCCGAGCCGGAACCCGAACCTGAGCCTGAGCCTGAGCCCGAGCCCGAGCCGGAACCCGAACCTGAGCCTGAGCCTGAGCCTGAGCCTGAGCCCGAGCCCGAGCCCGAGCCCGAGCCCGAACCGGAACCCGAGCCGGAACCCGAGCCCGAGCCCGAGCCGGAACCCGAACCTGAGCCTGAGCCTGAGCCGGAGCCAGGACCCGAGCCGGGGCCGGAACCTGAGCCGGAACCCGAGCCCGAGCCGGAACCCGAGCCTGAGCCTGAGCCTGGGCCTGAGCCTGAGCCTGAGCCGGAGCCAGGACCCGAGCCGGGGCCGGAACCTGAGCCGGAACCCGAGCCCGAGCCGGAACCCGAGCCCGAGCCGGACCCCGGGCCTGAGCCGGAGCCGGGACCCGAGCCCGAACCCGAGCCCTGGCCCGAACCCGAACCCGAACCCGAACCCGAACCCGAACCCGAACCCGAACCTGAGCCGGAGCCGGAGCCAGGACCTGAGCCGGACCCTGACCCCGAGCCCGAGCCCGAGCCCGAGCCCGAGCCCGAGCCCGAGCCCGAGCCGCAGCCGCAGCCGCAGCCGCAGCCGCAGCCGCAGCCGCAGCCGCAGCCGCAGCCGCAGCCGCAGCCGGAACCCGAACCCGAGCCGCAGCCCGAACCTGAGCCGGGACCTGGACCTGGACCTGGACCGGAGGCATGGCCGATGCCGATGCCGGACTGATGCCGGAGCCGGAGCTGAGGCCGAAACCTGAACCCAAGGCCGGACCAGAACCGGAATCGGGACGAGAGCCGGAACGTGCGTCTCGTCCCGGGCCTGCGCCTGGTGCGAAACCAGAAACTGTGCCGTCGGCGGAACCGAAGCCTGATCCGGAACCGTGTGACGAGACCGATGGGGCAACTCCGGCCGTTCCGCCCATCCCTTCGGGTGGCGGCGACAGCTGAGGAATACCGCCGGGGTGTTAAGGACCGTGGAATCCTGGTGTGTCGTGGCCTGTTTCGGTTTACGGTCGGTTGGTGGGCCTAGCGGTCGGGCTGGTCGGTATCACCCTGTTCCTCGTATCAGGGTTGGTCTGGACGGCCTATCTCGTCTGTGCGGGCAACCTGGATGCGCAGGCTTTGGCCGAGAAAATGGCTGTGCCGCAGCCGAGTTCGGCGCTGGACTGGCCGGAGCTGCACGTGCAGGCGGTGGTGGCGCAACCCGATCAGGAGTCGCTCGTGCTGTTGCACGTCGACTGGCCCGCGTTTCCGCAGCGGAATGCGACCCTGCTGGTGTCGCTGGACGAGGGTGATCCGCGATCGCTGCTGGTGCTCTCGCAGTGGTGCGCGTGCCAGGCATCGGTGTCGCCTGCGCGACCCTGCGGCGAGATGATGGAACTGCGCCGCCGTCAAAGTCTGCAACGAGTGTCGGGCGTGCTCCTCGCGGAAAGCCCCTGGCCGAATTGCTAACCGCTACTGCGAGGTTCGGCGTTCCCCGCGAATCCGCGCGCTCGACTAACTCGCCGCGAGGTTGCCGAATGCTCGCCGGTAATTGCGCGGCGGCGTGCCGATTTGGCGGATGAAGTGGTGGCGCAGGTTGACGACCGATCCGAAACCACTTTCCGCGGCAATACGGTCCACCGATAGATCTGTTGTCTCCAGCAGGTACTGGGCGCGATGAACCCGAGCCGCCAGCAGCCAGTTCAGCGTGGTTGTGCCGAGCTGGGTTCGGAACCGCCGCTGCAGGGTGCGGACGCTGAGTCCGGCGTGGTTCGCGATCTCGCTCAGCGTGAGCGGCCGGGCGAGGTTGTGCTCGATCCAGTCCAGTACGGGTTGCAGCGCGGTGGCGTTCTGTGGCGGCAGGTACTGGGGAATGAATTGCGCTTGGCCGCCGTCGCGTTGCAGCGGCATCACCAACAAGCGTGAAGTGTCGCTGGCAACGGCTGAACCGTAATCGCGTCGCACTAGATGCATGCACATATCGAGCCCAGCGGTCGCGCCTGCCGAGGTGACGACCGTGTCGTTGTCGACGAACAGCACGGTCGGATCCACCTCGACGAGTGGGTAGCGCCGGGCGAGTTCGTCGCAGAAGAGCCAGTGGGTAGTCGCCCGCATGCCATCCAGGAGTCCCATCGCACCGAGTGCGAACGCGCCGGTGCAGATCGACGCCACTCGCGCGCCACGGTCCGCGGCGCGTAGCACGGCAGTAACCAGCCGAGGATCGAGCGGCTCGATATGGTCCGGCGTCGTGGGCTGAAAGATGCTCGCCGCGGCCGGAATGATCACCGTGTCTGCTTGCTCGATTGTTGTCAACGGCCAGGTGGTCTGCAGCATCCCGGCCGGATGGCCCGAGGCCAGCGCGACGGTGGGTTCACCGCAAAATCGCACGTCGTAGCCGGGACTGCCATCTGGAAGCCGAACCGCAGCGAAAAGCTGCCCACCCATCGCCATATCAAAGGTGTTGACCCCGGCGGGAACGACGATCGCGACCATCCGCATGTCGTGATCCTACTGATAACCGACCAGATAGCTACTCGTTTGCTGTCTCGATCTGACGACATCATGGACAACCGACCAGTAAGGCCGGGTCAGGACGAAGGGAGCACGTGATGACCAGCACACCAACCGGCGATCACGCCGACACCGGCGCTCGCCAGAAACGCCGCCGCAGCGCCACGCTAAGCCTGAACCGCGTCCGGCCGCGCAATATCGCGGTGGTCATGGCGGCAACCCTCGTCGTGCTCGGGTTGAATACCGAAGTGGCCGTTGCGGATCCGGAGCCGACCTCGCGCGCCTCCGACACCATTGGATACGGTCCCGAACTGCGCGACGAAGCCGCGGCCTTCGCCTATGGCCTCGCCTTCCCGGATGCGGCACCCCAGGGCGCCAACGATTGGTCCTGCAAACCGGACGAGGCCCACCCGCGCCCGGTTGTCCTGGTGCACGGCACCTGGGCCAACGCCTACGGTGCCTACGCCTCGATGTCCCCGCAGCTCAAACAGGCCGGGTACTGCGTGTTCACGTTCAATTTCGGCCGTCCCGTCGTTCGAGGCCAAGGACTCGACGCCCTGCTGCCCGGCGCCACCGGCGACATCGAGGAGTCGACCAAACAGGTCGCGACCTTCGTCGACCGCGTCCTTGCCGCCACCGGTGCCGACCAGGTCGACATGATCGGGCACTCACAAGCCGCCCTGGAGACCCGCATGTACCTGAAGTATGAGGGCGGCGCGAATCCCGAAGATCCCGCACGGAACAAGGTGAAACACCTCATCACCTACGGCGGCACCAATCACGGCACCTCACTCGACAGTTTCGCCACGCTGATGTTGGCCGTCCAAGCGAAACTGCCGCCGGGCAGCATCGATCTGCACGAACCGTTCACCCAGGTACTCGGCGCGGGCGGAGTTCAGCAGGTGTACGACTCGAAGGTCGTCGCCAAGGTGAACGAGGGCGGCGACACGGTTCCCGGCGTGGACTACACCATCGTCGGCGGGATCTACGACGAGGTGTCCACCCCGTTCGACAAGACGTTCCTCACCGCCGGACCAGGAGCCACAGTCAACGACGTTGTCCTGCAGGACGGCTGCCCACAGGACATCTCCGACCACAACTCTATGCTCTACTCGCCACGGGCGATATCCATCGCGCTGCACGCACTCGATCCCGTTGCCCATCCCGACCTGGTCTGCAGCGTCAACCCCTGGCTGATCTGAATTCCCGTTGACCGGCAACGGTTTTCGTGACTGGCACGCCGCCGGATCGACCAACGATCCGGCGGCGCCCGGCCGGTTTACGGCACGGAGAGCGTCGCGAAACCGGGCGTGACCGTTCCGCCCTGCCGCGGACTGACCATGACGACGACCTGTCCGGCACCGGTGGCCATCGACACCTGGGCCGGAATCCCATTCAGACCGTCGGAAAGCTGTGCGGAGCCGGTCGCGCCGGTCGACAAGTTGACCCACTGCACGGGTGCCATGAGCAGACAGCCCCATCCGCCAGGCTTGCCACCGGTAATCACCACCACGCCGGATTGGTCACCGACCACCGCCGCACACTGAATCGCGGGTACATCGAAACTGCCGTTCGGATTTCCGAAGGGAGCCGGGTTGATCTGAAACGGAACGATCACCGGCGCCGCGGTAGCAACACCAGCGGTCGACAACCCGGACGCGACGACAAACACCGCGCCCAAACCAAGCTTGCGAGCGAAAGTCAGCACAGCGATCTCCTGGAACGTTGGCGGAACCCGACCCGAATGTCGCCGAGCATATCCGTCCTCGGCCGAGTTCATGCCCTGATTTCCGGGGCAGGAACCAGCTGATGCCGCGCCGTTGGCCGAAACCCCGCGCCGAGCGATCGAAGACATGATCGACGCGTAACTCGTTGCCGGTGGCAGAATCGTGCGGTGACAGCTGCCAGAACTGCCCGCCACCAACGGCTCTCGGCATTCCTGGTGTCCCGCAGCGATTTCGAGCTCGCTGCGCTGGTCGACGCCGGTCGCGTCGTAAGCGTGGGTGTGGGTGGTGGCTCGGCAGTCCTCGTCGTCGACGGCGTACCGGTGTTCACCAAGCGGATCCCATTGACCGATCGGGAGGTCGCCAACCAAGGCTCCACGGCGAACCTGTTCGACCTGCCGCTGTTCTGTCAGTACGGTATCGGCGGCCCAAGTTTCAACGCATGGCGCGAGCTGGCGGCGAACATCATCGTCACCGAAGCCGTGCTGGGCGGCGAGACGCAGTCGTTCCCGATGCTCTACCACTGGCGGGTACTACCTGGCCGGTCGCCGATCGCAGCCGAACACGCCGACATCGGCACCGTCGTCACCGCCCAGGGTGGCTGCCCGGCCGTGCGGACCCGTCTCGAAGCGCTAGCCGCCGCACCGTGCAGCCTCGTGCTGTTCTGCGAGTACATCCCGTACTCGATGTCGGACTTGCTGCGCGAGAACCCGGCCGGCAAGGCCTCCGCAGTCGAGCGTCAGTTTTCCGAGATCGTGACATTTCTGCGGGATCGGGAGTTGCTGCACATGGACGGGCACTTCGACAACATGCGCACCGACGGAACCAGGATCTATCTCAGCGACTTCGGACTGGCCACATCGCCGCAATTCGACCTGTCGTCCGCTGAGCGCGACTTCACCGAACAACACATCACTCATGACGCCGACTATGCCGCGATGCGACTGGTCAACTGGCTGGTAACCGATGTCTGCGGGGTACCGACACCGTCCAGCGGCGGCTCAGTCGCCCGCAACGACTACGTACTCCAGTGCGCCGCTGGCCGCATGCCGGATGACGTGCCACCGAAGGTCGCCGCGATCTTGACCCGCCATGCACCCGCCGCCGCGAAGATGAACGCCTTCTACTGGAAACTCTTCGCCGGCGACATCCACGCGGAGTACCCGGCTGGCTAACTGCGCACCAAACCCCTCGTACTCGTCGACGGAGTACTGCCATCCAGAAGGTGTGCGGCTACGAATGCTCATTCGACAACGATCATCCGGGCGGCCGAGCTACCTCACGTCTACCGGTAGGTGAGAGCCGCGTATGTGTTGAAAGGGAGCAGTTGATGAATCGAAGTGACCTGAGCAGGCGTATGGCTGCTCTGGCCGGGGTGGCCGCAGTCGTTTCCGGAGCTTCCGGGCTGGTTCCGGCGGTCGCGAACGCCGCCAAAGGGGAAGTCACGATAACTGGCAAAAGCTTCAACGGCTCAGAAACAGTGAAAAAAACCTACACTCCCGAAGCCGGTCCCAAATGCTACGAAATAGAGCAGAACGTCTATAAACGGCCGATCACCATCGTCAACGAAACCGACAAGCCAGTGGAATACGCACTGGGCGATGGCACTTGCGCGGGTGAAGAGGCTCTGAATTCAGAGTCCGAACCAGAGCAGCAGATGGGTACGCTCGCGCCGGGCGCTAAGACACAGATCAGTTGGGACTACGGTTTCGCGTTCGTTATTCCCGGGAATTCCTGAGTCTGATGGGGTTGGCAGCGTCTGGATCACCAGCTGCTCCCTCGGGGTTGATCGCACCGGCTGACCCGCTACCGGGTCGAGTGTCTCCGGCGTTGGCTGCTCCGTTGTGTCGGTTCCGTGACTTCTTGGGCGCCGCCACGGCCGATCGGCTACTCGAGCGACTCACTGTTGGTGAGGGCGAGGATCCAGCACCGGCCGATCTCGGGGTTTTGGCCCTCGCGATCGGCCGGGTTGCCGGCACAGTGTGCGATCTACTGGGTGTAGATCCTCCGTCGCAGTCCCCGCTCCGCTTCGCCGTGGTGACAGGTGATGATCAGGGACAGCCGGACGCCGCCATTTCATCCGGTGCGGGGCAAACTCTTCCGCAGGTGAGCTTCGTTTATTGGCTGCATATCAGGCCTCGCCGCTTCTGCGGTGGTCAGCTGCGCGTCTATGATGTCGGATTCCGCGATGGCCATCCCTCACTCGATGCCGAGTACCGCGATTGCCCGGTCGAGCACGACACCGTCGTGTTCTTCCCCGCTACCTTCTACTCCGAGCTGCGCCCGGCGACCCGGCCGCCTGAACTGCGACCGATGAACGCGCCGCTCGAGGATCTACCAGGGTCTCGATTCGCCGTACGCGGATCGATCGCGTGACCCGCCCGCAAAATACCGGCACCGCAGCGCAAGAGACGAAGGCGAACGGCTGTCCGGTATTGACGATCGGTATCGTCGCGCCCGACCATCAGATGCACGACATCGCGGTGACATTGGGGGCGCTGAACTACAGCGGCCGACTCGAGATCCTGATCGTCAATAGTGGGACCCCGGACCGATCTGAGTTCGATCTCGTGCGCGGGCAGATCAGTACTGCCACGAATGTGCGTTACGTGCTGTGGCAGCCGGGGACCGCGGCCGTAAACACCATCTTCACCGAGGCCGGCGCCGAGTGGGTGTTATTCCTCAGACCAGGGACACGGCTCCACCTCTCCGCACTGACCGGCCTGGTGGAATTCGCCACCACCCATCCTGAATACGCGGACCTGCTGCAAGGCCCGATGAGCACAGACCCGCAATCCCCCGACTACACCGAGTTGGCACCGGTATGGCATCACGGCCGATTCGGAGTCCCCGCTGAACCGCACTCACCGAATCCGACGGCACAAATAGTAGAGGTCGGAATGCAAGACCTCGGAGTTTTCGCCTGCCGCAAAGATTGCTGGCCTGGCATCGACCCTCGGCTGGGGATGAGCGAAGGCCCACCCGGTTACCTTCATAAAAAATTCCGCGCCCGCGGACACCGAACTCTGTGTCTGCCGTTCCTGCGATGGAACAACACCGCAACCCACATCGCACAGCACCCGACCCACGACGCAGAGCAGTTCTTCCGATATCTGTTGTGCTGGGAGGACACCGGCGAAGCCGTCGAACCGATCCTGGCGCACTTCACCGAACGTCGCGGAGAATTCTGGGTCGAACAGCATCTCGCCCATTGGCAAGCGGGCCGCGATGATCCCTTCGACGCCTTCGATGCCATGGTCTGCATCAACTCCGACCGCCAGCCGGAACGCTGGTCGCGGGTCACCGCACGCTTCGCCGCACTGGGCATCGCGGGCAAGGTGCAACGCCTGCCCGCGACCCTCACACCCCAGCGCTACCCCATCGGGTGCGCGCTGTCGCACCGCCGTGCCGTCGCCATGGCCCGGCAACAAGGGATGGACAACATCCTGGTTTTCGAAGACGACGCCGTATTCCTCCAAGGCACGACCTGGGTGTTGCGCCACAGCGTCCGCGAACTGATGGCCCTGCCGTGGAAATTGTTCTACCTCGGCGGTTTCTACTCCGACCAGAAGAATCCCCTCGGCACCGACGGTCCCGCACCAGCCGGAACATTCCTCCGTCACGCGCCCGGACTCGTCTGTCTACATGCCATCGCCTACCACCGACGGGTATTCGACCAGATCCTCGACGAACTACCCGCCGACCCCGACGCGATGGGCGATTTCCTCGACGGCTACGGCGGCCACATCGACGTCTACTATGCCGAAACCTTCAACGACGGCGTCTACCGCGCCTCCCCGACCATCGCCACCCAAGAAAGCTACATCCACCTCGAACACCCCTACCTCCGCGACCAATTCCTCGCCACCCCAACCCCCGAAACGAACACGCCACACAACATTCCGGCCTGGTAACCGAGGAGGCAAGCCTCCAGAGCTGATAGGACTTGCTGTCGGAGGGTGCCGATACATTGGCCGCAGAAGTTGATCATCACCATCGAGCCTGGCTCGGTATCAGAAGGAGTTCCCGTGAACGCCCCCACCGGCTTTGCCAACGTCGTCTACCCAGCTGCGGATCTGGATGCGAGCGTTGCGGCTTTCACAGGAATGCTCGGCGCCGCGCCCGTCTTCCGCACCGAGGACTATGCGATGTACGCAATCGGTGTCGCGCTGTCGTCCAAGCCGTGGGTGCACCAGCCGCTGCCGTTCTGGACAGTGGTCGACATCGTGGCGACTCATGCCGCGATGGTGGCTCTCGGCGCCACGGCGCTGGGCGAAATCGCCGACGGGTCGCTCGCCGAGATCGGTTCTGCGCCTGTCGTCAATGGCGATCCAGAGACCGGCATCGTCGATATGCCCGGAAACCGTCTGGCAGTGCTCAAAGCCATCGACGGGAACCTGATCGCCATCAATCAGCCGGTCGGCTGGTAACCGTTGTCCCGCTGCCGCTGAGATTCGCCGACAACAGTCGGGATACCCGGAAGCTTCCACTCACCGGCCTGTGCACACGTCGGGAAGTGTTGTCAGCCAACTAATTTAGACGGTCGACGCGCGCTCGGCGGCATTTCCGGATGTTCTGAGCCGCAGTGACTCTGGTACGTCTGCCACCGTGGAGGCTCGCATGATGACTACTGTTTTCGGTGTGAAGCTCGGTTGACGACACAGCAGCAGCGTGCTCAGGGGCGCGCTGAGTGGCAAGCACAGTTCGACACTGCACTAAAAATCGCCGAGTTCACTGATCTGGTGACCGAGAACGATGCCGTCCCCGGCCGCTACCGCGCCACCGTCTCGCTGCATCGTCCCAGTGGCAAGTGGCTGATCGATCTCTGGCCCGTACAGGGCTATCTGAATGCCGAGGAGCTTCGAGACTTCGCCGAAGCGGTGATCGCAGCGGTGAGATCAGGCCAAGACTTCACGACCGAATTCCAGAGCCGTTGTCGTCATCAAGACCCGTTTTTCGTGAGTATCGGTGCCGAGCGCGAGAACGAGGGCGGGTGACGCCGAACTCGTCGGTCATGTGCGGTAAAGCTCGGTAAGAAGCTCGAGCACGGTGCGGGTGGCCGGGTGGGGGTCGTCGCGCCACCAGACCAGTCGTACGGCG
The DNA here is from genome assembly GCF_044459885.1 of Nocardia sp. NPDC050175. NCBI lineage: Bacteria > Bacillati > Actinomycetota > Actinomycetes > Mycobacteriales > Nocardiaceae > Nocardia > Nocardia sp. NPDC050175. Next base: position 843,657 of record NZ_JBITJI010000001.1, on the reverse strand, counting down.
ACCGGTTCGGCGTCGCGTACCGGCAGGTAGACGATGCCGGGCCGGGGATATTGGTCAACGACGGACTGCGCGGTAACCCCCACGCAGCGGCCGGTGGCGATGACCGTGAGCCAGTCGTCGATATCGCGGCTCTCCTGTTCCGCGGGGCGCGCGTTCGCTGGCCACAAATCCGCGGTGGTCGTTCCGGTGCGCCGGTCGACGAGCAGGACGCGGCTGCTGAGATCGGCCAGATGCACCGAGCGGCGCCGCGCCAGCGGGTCGGAGGCGGCCAGCGCGCACCAGCGCGCTTCCAGGCCCACGATGGCGCCCTCGAAGCGGCGGTCTTCCAGCGGCCTACGGATGACCGCAAGGTCCGCGGTGCCCTCGGCCAGGCCTGCGCTCGGAGAGTTGATGCGAAGCAGGTGCAGTTGCGTCTCCGGGTGAGATTCCCGCCACCGGTGTTGAAAGGCGAGTGTGAGTCGGCCGAGGGCCGACCAGGAGTGGCCGATCCGCAGTTCGATGTGACCCGATGTCGCGTCCTGTACCAGGTGGTCGACCTCGGTCAGCACGCGCCGGGCGTGCGCCACGACGCGTAGTCCGATCGCAGTCGGCGAGGTTTCGCGGGACGTACGTCGCAGCAGCCGTACACCGAGACGCTGCTCGAGCGCCGAAAGTGTGCGGGAGACCGCAGCCTGTGAGACACCAAGAGCGATCGCGGCGTCGGTGAACGTGCCCTCGTCCACAATCGCGACGAGGCAGCGCAACTGACGCAGCTCGACATCCATAACCAAATCGTATAGCCAGTACGGTCCATGCATTTTGCGCATGCCCCATCGCGGCACACGATCGATGCGTGCAAACAGGCCACACTCGCCCAGCAGACCGCGCGGTCCTGCCCACGAAGCGAGGCGCCGTGCCCATAGCCGGGGTTTGCATGATGCTCGCCAGCGGCCTTTCGACCCAGCTCGGCGCCGCGATCGGGTCGCTGGCCTTCCCGGTGCTCGGCCCGGTCGGCGTCGTCGCGGTCCGCCAGTGCGTCGCGGCGGCGGTGCTGCTCATCCTCGGCCGGCCCCGGCTTCGGTCCTTCACGCGGCGCCAGTGGGGGCCGGTGCTGCTGCTCGCGGCCGTCTTCGGTGTGGTGAACCTGTCGCTCTATACCGCGATCGACCGGATCGGTCTCGGCCTGGCGGTGACCCTGGAGTTCCTCGGTCCCCTCACGATCGCGCTGGCCGGCTCGCGCAGACGCGTGGACCTGTGCTGTGCCGTACTTGCCGTGGCGGGAGTCGTCGTACTGATGCGCCCGCGCCCTACCGCCGATTACCTCGGCATGGGGCTCGCTCTGCTCGCCGCTGCCTGCTGGGCCGCCTACATCCTGCTCAACCGTTCCATCGGGAAGCGCATCCCCGGGGCACAGGGCACGGCCGCCGCGGCGGGGCTGTCCGCCTTGGTTTATCTGCCCATCGGAGCCGGCGTCGTGGTGCACCACACGCCTTCGGCAGGGGCGATCGGTGCGGCTGTTGCGGCCGGAATCCTCTCCTCCGCATTGCCGTTCCTCGCGGACTTGTTCACGCTGCGTCGCGTTCCCGCTGAGGCGTTCGGATTGTTCATGAGCGTCAACCCGGTGTTTGCCGCAGCCGTCGGCGTACTCGTTCTAGGACAGCAGCTCGACGTGGCCGCTTGGTTGAGCATCGCGGCGATTATCGCGGCCAACGCCATCAGCATCCGCGCGAAGCCGAGGCACCCTTGACGCCACGACGGTGTTCGACGTGCGCCGAGCAGCGCCCGTATCAAGATCACTCCATTACCGCAAGGAGCCTTCCATGCCCGGTGTCACGCTGACCGATCATCTCTTCTCCGTCCCCCTCGACCATGATCGGCCGGAAGGCGAGCACATCGAGGTCTACGCCCGCGCGGTCGTGGCCACCGGACGCGAGCGCGAGCGGCTTCCCTGGCTGCTGTTTTTGCAAGGCGGCCCCGGCCTGCTGCCGCCGCGTCCGGTCGGCCGGGACTCCTGGCTGGACCGCGCACTCGACGACTACCGCGTCCTACTGCTCGACCAGCGCGGCACCGGCCGCTCCACTCCGATCACTCGTCAAACGCTCCCGGCCCGTGGCGAGCTCGCCGCGCAGGCCGACTACCTCACCCATTTCCGCGCCGACGCCATTGTCCGCGACGCCGAACTGATCAGGCGCGAACTGACCGACGAACCCTGGTCGGTGCTCGGCCAGAGCTTCGGCGGCATGTGCACCGTCACCTACCTCTCGTTCGCGCCTGAGGGCCTGCGCGAGGCAATCATCACCGGCGGTCTTCCCGGTTTGCGCGTCACCGCCGACGAGGTCTACCGCGCCACCTATCCGCGCGTGCACCGCAAGAACACCGCCTACTATCGCCGGTACCCGCAGGACGCCGCCTCGGTCCGCCGCATCGCCGCGCACCTGATCGAGCGTCCGGCACCCATGCCGGACGGATCCTTACTCACCGTCGAGGCCTTCCAGTCGCTCGGGCTGATGCTCGGCATGAGCGACGGCGCGGACGTGCTGCACTACCTTCTCGAAGACACCTGGGCCGGAGCGGAGCTGTCCGACAGCTTCCTGGCCCGCGCCGCGGCTTTCCTCAGCTACGCCCAACGGCCGCTGAACCCGCTCATGCATGAACTCACCTACGCTCAGCGCGGCGCCGGAGCGACGAACTGGGCGGCTGAGCGGGTGCGCGGCGAGTTTCTCCAGTTCGACGCGCGCATGGCGTTGGCCGGGGACGAGCCGGTGCTGTTCACCGGCGAGATGACCTACCGGTGCCACTTCGACCAACCCTGTCTCGCGCCCCTGCGCGAGCCCGCCGAGGTGTTGTTCGCCCGCGAGGACTGGCCCGACCTCTACGATCCTCAGCGCTTGGCCGCCAACGAGGTCCCCGTCGCAGCCGCCGTCTACCTCGACGACATGTACGTCGATGCCACTTACTCGCTGCAGACCGCTGAGACCATCAGGGGCCTACGGCTATGGGCGACCAATGAGCATGAGCACGACGGTCTTCGCGTCAGTAGCGGACGCGTCCTCGACCGCCTGCTGCGAATGCTGCACGGCCAAATCTGAAGCGCAGCGCCAACCGGCTGAGAACCGCCACGTATCGGCGCCCTGTCCGCGGCTGCGTCGCTCGCTGGAGCGGGATTGACGTGGCGAAACGCGCGAGGGTCAAGCTCCATGCAGGCTATGAACTGGCTCGTTCTCTGTACAGCCCGCTCGTGTCGACACAGATGTGCGAGGTGCACGCTGCCCTGGTGGCGTATCGCCGTGCGGCGCAGCGGAATCGGCGAGATACCAAGGACATACTGCCGACATACTTCGCGCCGCTGTGGTGCTTCGAAGGGTTCTGGTTGCTCGGTGCCGAGGGCCGCCTCGCCCGCGCGGCAAGGATGGTCGCCAGTGGTAGCAAGTCCGGTGATCTGCTGACCCTCGCGGATCGGCCCGGCGAGCCTGTCGGACGTCGACGGAGCCAAGGGAAGTCCGCGCTGAGGACAGTGGGTCGATCAGGCGTTCCAGACGATCGAATAGTTGTCGGTGGGGGCTGCCACCATGACTCATATGGCGACAACCGATCCCCTTGCCCCATTTCAGTGGCTCAACGCATCCGAGAGCCAAGCGGACCCGCTGGGCGTGATCTTCAGCGTCGGCTTCTTCCGAAACCTGGACCCGTCGGAGGTGGTGCGCCGCTTCAGCAACGGCGACGACTCCGGCCAGGAGTCGGACTTCGAAGAGCTCAACGACAGGATGGTCGAGTTCCTCGGCAAGACTGTCGGCGCGGACGGCGGCGGTCACGTGGGCGTGTTTCGGGCCGGTGCATGGAGCGTGGCCATCGAACCGGACGGGTGGTCGATGACTGACCACAAGACGCTGGGGGAACTATCGCGAGACTGTGAGGTCCTGGCGATCACCCACCACGAATACGCCGAGGACAGCCTCGCGTACGCGATCGACGGCACGATTGTCACGGGCTACAAACCCTTGGACTGCCCCCACCTTCGACACGGCTCCGAGCCCGACCGGCTCAACGGGTTCATGCGGGAACTCGGCATGCCGCTGGACATGCGGGACGACGAGCACGATTGCGACGACGAGTACGAGAGTGATTGGGAGGACGACACCGACTACCTCTCGGCCGTGCCGAGAGCTTTCGCCTTGGCCGCGAAGGTCACCGGAGTGTCGTTTACGGCAGACATGCTGGACCAGCCCCTGCTCATCGGACCTATCGCCTACCGATACACCACCGCTTGACCCGGTGGGCTTGCTGGTACGGCCGGTGAAGTCGTAGAACGCACCTCGGTCCGCTCTACATCCATCTGCCGGGCGACGTAGTCGACCGCGGCGTCGGAGATCTCGGCCCCGGCGCGCGGAAACCGGCCCCGCTTGGTATAGAACCGCAGCATCAGCCCGAACCCGAGTTTCGTCGCGCCCCGCTTGGTCCAGCTGACGATTGCCGGGCCAGGATGGGGTTGCCGAAAATGCGGCGGATATGACGTAAGGCGTTACGGCTGAGGTTTCGGCCCGGCCGGGACCGCCGTCCTCGACGCACCCTCGCCCCGCGCTGCCGACGAGAAAGGGGCACAACGGAGTCGTTGTTGGCTCGTGACACGAAGTGTTGGGTATTCGTGGCGTCGGAGGCGGGAGGTTGATCCAACTCGGGCTGGTGGTCGCTCTTGTCGGGGACCGGCCCGGTGCCGGGGGTCACCGGCAGGGGCGCACGGCGCCCTTCCTGAAGGAAATGTTCACGCGCCCACCGTATCTGCCCATTTGAACGCGCGCATTATTTTCTGGCGGACCAGCTCACGAAGACGCTTGTCCTCGTTCGGATCCATGCCCTCGGCGACGAAGACAGCATCGGTAAACGAGTCGACGTCCGTAGGCGGCGACGCGCACAATCTGCTCTTTTCATCCACTGGCAGACAGAAACCCAGTTCGACGCACAGGTTGTCGAGCACGAATGCTACGTCTACGTCATCAGCACTCATACGCGGAAGTCTGCCCGAGAACGTCTCTGCTGGCCGAACCCCAACAAACCCCGCGGTCGACTGCGACTCTGGCCCGCCGGCCATCGCCTCGCGACCGCTTCGGCGGGAAGTTTCGGCTTGCTCCTGACGTACCGTCAGGTCCTAGCGTCGGCGGTACCAGCGCGAGGTGCGTCGGTGGAAGTGAGATGGAAGCGGATGGACGAGAAGGGAATCGAGCAGGTGTGGAAGGTCGGTGAGCTCGCGATCGAGGCCGGATTGACGGTTCGGACGTTGCATCATTACGACCGGATCGGGTTGGTGCGCCCAGCCAGGCGCACCGATGCCGGTCACCGGCGGAGAACCGGCCCGATATCTCCGCGAATCACTTCCTCGGATTGATCAGGAGGACCGTCATGGTCGACAACACCGTCAAGAACTACTTCACCCAAGAGAACGCCAAGGCTTTCACCACCCTCTACTTCGCGCAGCTCACGGCCCAACAAAGCGCACTGGAGCTTTGGTATGCCGAGGATGCGCAACTCACAGTCGGGCCCACTCCGTTCGTGGGCACGACGGCGATCTTCGAGCAGCTCGTCCGACTCCCGCAGGCTGCGTACAACGTCAACGCGATTGATGTTCAGTCGGTCACCGATGCCGCTACGCTTTTTCGGGTGACCGGCAATCTCATGCTGGACGAAGCTTCAGATGCTCGTCGGTTCGAGGCATCGTTCATGCTGAACAGTTCCTCGATGATCGCCGACCAGACCTTCCACGGCATCTAGTTCGCGGTGGGACGATCCCGCCAGACCTTCGTGTTACGCGATGCCACGAATTGGCTTCCGTAGTGGCGTCGATCGATCAATGCCGGCGTTGCCGAGTTCGCCGATTTCGAAGTCCTGCAACGTGATTCGAGCCGCCGCCGGACTGACCGATGTGTCGTGCCGGACACCTCTGAGCATCACTTAGCAGGAGTTGCGCAGTTCGATGTGGGCGGCGGCGTTGAAGTCTTCCGGGGCGTAGGTGGCTCGGAAGGCCCAGGGGTACTGGTGTTCGCTGCTGGGCAGGTTGAGGACGAATTTGGTGATATCGCCCGGGATGGGGTTGGCGTTGTTGATGGTGCTCAGGTATCTGTTGTCGGCGCTGACCAGGCGGGCGTGCATGATCCAGGCGTCGTTGTCGTCGCTGCTGGTGACCTCGGCGTAGAAGTAGGCGTAGCCGTCGGCGACGAGGCTGAAGTTGGCGCCGTGGAACATTGTGCAGTCACCGGCGTGCAGGTCGTGGTCCCAGCGGAACGATTTGTGGGGCGTGTCGTCGGCTTGGGCGATGGGGGTCGGGCCGAGGGCGACGGCGGCCAAGAAGGCACAGGCGGCAAGTCTGCCGATGCTGCGGCGAACGGATACGGCCATGGCGGCCTCCTGAATTAGCTGCTACTGAGAGGCATCCAGTATTGGTCGCGATCGCGGCGCCCGCCTGCGTACTGGACTACCCGAATCGGTCGGCCCACCGCGTTGGCGGTGGGCCGACGATTACCCAGGGGAGCTGGACCGACTGCGCGTCCGCGACGTCCCGATCCGTGCGGCGTTAGTTCCGCGCGGCCAGGATCTGGGTGAGGTAGTCCGGGGTGCCGTCGATGCGTTGCAGATGCGGGTAACGGAGGCCGTCGTGATAGTTCACTTCAATGGTCCGCGTCTGATCGAAGTCTTTGACCTGCAAGCGGATCGGTGCGGGGTTTGCCTTGGCCGCCTCGATCGCGGCTTCCATCGTGGCTTGGGAATAGGGGGCGTCGTTGACCGAAACCACCGTCATCCCGGAGCCGACTTTTGCCTTGAATGCGGGTCCGTCCCATCGCACGTCGGTGACTTTGCCTGCACCGGAGACGTTGAGACCGATGGAGTAGGTGTAGTTGACGGCGCCCTCGGCCTCTTTCCGCTGAGCCGTGAGGAGGTCACCTGGGTTGTTGTCGTAGACCAACTTCCACCCCGTCTTCTCGACACTCGAGGCGAACGGTTCCTTTCCGTCGAGGCGATCGCGCAGGTACTTCGCCCAATCGTCGGCGACAACGCCATTCAGGGTCGAGACGATGTCGTCGAAGTCATAGGTGTTCTGTGACTCCCACTTGCTGTCGTCGACACCGAAGAACGCGCGAGCGAAATCATCGAGTGACTTTGTGTTCCCGGACAGTTCGCGGATACGTGCGTCCACCCCCAGCCACACCAGTTGCCCGCCCTGGTAGTAATCCTCGCTGAGCTGCCACGCCCGATACGGCTTCGTACGCCGCTGAGCGACGATGGGATCGTTGGTGGTGTCCTGCAGACTGCGCCAGGTGAGTCCGGGCCGGTTATCGGTGTATGTGGCGACTACCGCAGCCAACGCATCACGAGAGACTTCCGCGGGTCGCAAGCCGGACCGGTTGGTGAGTACGTTGCCCCAATACTGCGTCTGTCCCTCGTAGACCCACAACAAGCTGTCTTGCATCGGGACGTTGTAGTTGGGTGTCCACAGGTCTGCCGGGCGTCGAAACTTGCCGTTCCAGGAATGGGTGTACTCGTGTCCGAGCAGGTCGTCGCTGCCAAGCGTGGGGTTCCACCCGGTGAAATAGTCCGTGGATTCGCCGTTCTCGCTGGATCGTTGGTGTTCCAATCCGTTGGAGCTGAGCTGATCCGACAACGACAGCAGGAAGTCGTAGTGGTCATAGTGTTGTGCGCCGTACAGTCCCACAGCCTGTTTCACCAGAGCCTTGTGTAGCTCGATGTGCTCGGGCTTGGCTTCGAGCTGCTCCGGTGCGTCAGCGAATACCTGTAGCCGCACAGGGGTTTTCGCGCCGGGAGCCAGGTCGAACTCCTTGTGATAGCGCCCCGCATACACGGGCGAGTCGACGAGGATGTCCAACGGAACAGTCTTGTAATTCACGGTGTCGCCGTCCTTGCCAGCGACATCCAGCGCGGTTCCGGCCTCGAATCCCGGCGGGTAGGTAACGCTCGCGCTGAAGGGAATCTGACTGACGGGAGTACCGGCCGGATAGAGGACCACGGCATTCCACTGCACATTCAGCATATTCGGCGTCATCACCACGCGCCCCTGAGTGGAATCGGCGGGGGTGAGGTACTGGAAGCTCGCGTCGATCGATTCCACGCCGTCGGGCACGGTAACCTTGAACTCATACACGTTCAGCGGATCACGCTTCCACTCCAGCTTGTTCCCAGCGCCGGTGAAGGTGATGCCCGCGATCTTGTCGATCGGACCGGACGGCGAGTGGTTGCCGGGCAGCCACTGCGGAAAAAGTAAATCTACCTCGCCCGACCGAACGGGGATCGTCTGTTTCACCTGAATCACGCGTTGCGGCAGATTGGTCACGTCGACCGCCACCGAGATCGCTTTCTGATTCGCCGGAGCTTCATCAGACTTGTCGCGCAAGCCGAAGTAAAGCGAGCCTGCCAGAACAATGAGAACGACGACGCCAATGGCGCCGATAATACGAATCTTGGTCAACGACACTCCCCAAGTCACACAGACAATCTAGTCGACACTATGAAATAGACGCAATGCCCGCCCCCGGCGGCTGGTGCTCATCGGCCAAGGATGGGACCTACCGATCGCCGTTATAAACCATGCAGCTTACAGCGGTAACCAGTTCGCGTACGCTGCGGTCGCTGCGACCGCCTTTCCCATCCCTCCTTCGACGTAAACGCTTCAAATAGTTTGTTCGGGTCGGCGGGCGTCCCTTAGGTTGCTGAACTAATGGTCGATCCTACGAGGGTCGGTATCGCAGAGTGTGCGGAGCGAGTGTGGGCTGCGTCATACCTGCGCTGCGGTGACCGATCAGGGTGTGGACGTCCGCTGGGCGCGCCGGGCCGCGATCGAACCGAACGTTTCGCGGTCGGCGAGGAAACCTTCCAGCGCGAAGGTCGCCGCGCCGAGGCTGGCGGGGTTGTGTGGCAGCGTCGAAAGTTGCAGTGTCACAGCGTCGAACGGGTCGGTCATCGCGTGATGTGCGGCGACGCGGCGGGTCACGTCCAAGAGGGGCGCGCCGAGGTGGTCCGCGACGAGATCGCCGAAGACGATGGTCCGCGGATTGAACAGGTTCACCAGATTGGCCACCGCGACGCCGAGGTACTGGCCGGTCTTGTCGATGACGGCCAGTGCGACGGCGTCACCGTCCTGGGCGGCCGCGGCGATGGCGGCGATGGTGGCGGCATCGTCGGTGTCGATCAAGGTGCTCGACGGCGCGAGTTCGCGCAGGGTGCGCACGATGCCGGGCGCGCTGACGTACGACTCGACGCAACCCATTCGCCCGCAACGACATTCACGCCCGTCGAGCACCAGGTTGGTATGTCCCCATTCGCCCGCGCTGTTGGTGACGCCGCGATAGAGCGCGCCATCGACCACCACACCGATGCCGACCCCGGCGCGCAGCGTGACGACGATCAGATCGTCCACGTCCCGGCCCGCACCGAACCAAAGATGTGCTGCGGTACTGGCTTTCAGTGGATTGTCCAGATAGAGCGGGTGGGAGACATGCTGTTCGAGCAGTTGGGAGAGCGGCACGTCGTGCCAATGCCAGTACGGCGAGAACACCGAGGTACCACCGACCGGGTCGACGAGTCCCGGCACGCTCAGTCCGACGCCGAGCACCTTGTCGGCGTCCGCGGCGGTCAATTCGCCGATGCCGCGGGTGATCAGCGCGACGACATCGTCGGGTGTGGTGGCCGCCGGGTCGACCGGAATCTCGACCGAACGCAGCACCGTCATCGCCAGGTCGAAAAGGTCGAAGTGGATAGCGGTTTCGGCGATATCGACGCCGACCAGCATGCCGCGCTCGGGATTGATCGCGAGCTGGGCGCGTGGCCGGCCGATGCCGGGCGCGTCGTAGCCGAGCTCGGCGAGCACGCCCACGTCGAGCAGCTCGGAGATCATGTTGCCGACCGTGGCGAAGGACAGGCCGGTGACCCGGGCGATCTCTTGCCTGCTGATATGACCGACGGCGGCATACACCGCCTGTAGTACGCCGAACCTGTTGCGCCGTCGGATGTCGCGCGCGGTCAGCTGATACACGGGTCGGGCCTCCTCGTCCGCTGGTGGTCGCAAACATACCCAACGACTTCGACCAACAGTATTTACAACAGTTATCGGAAGTCTTACTGTAACCGGCATCACTACACGACGCGAGTGTGCGTCAGATCACCGAGGAGTGCCCATGTCCTGGACCCATCGACGACGCTGGACCAGTGCCGTGCTGTGCGGGGTGTCGCTGGCGCTGGCCGCGACCGCCTGCTCATCGGGCAAGGAGTCCGATTCGGCCGCCAATGGCCCACAGCACCAGACGGGCGCGGTCAGCCTGGTGTACGCCCAGAAACAGGGCGACCAGGAGTACTTCATCGGCGAGGCCGAGGGTGCCAAGGCGAAGGCCAAGGAACTAGGCATCGACCTGAAGGTCGTGAACCTGGGGAATGACGCGAACAAGGCGGTCACCGAGGTCAACAACGCGATCAACCAGAAGGCCAGCGGGGTGATCGTCGTGGTCCCCGATCCCTCGGTCGGCCCGCAGGTCGCGCAGCTCACCAAGACCGGTGGCGTCGCGCTGCTCACCTCCGACGACCAGGTCTGCACGAGCGGCCCGGATCCGTCGAAATGCGCCAAGGACCAACTGGTTCCGCGCGTCGGCTTCAGCGGCACGCAGATGGGCACCGAGGTCGGCCGCCGGGCCGGCGAGGACTTCAAGAAGGCGGGCTGGAAGCCGGAGGAGACCGCGATCGTCGACGCCTGGAAGCAGGACGTGACGGTCTGCACCGACCGCGTCGAGGCCAACAAGAAGGCCTTCCGCGAGGCCGCCGGAGTGGACGTCAAGGTGATCGATGTCGGCACCGACAACACCCCGTCCGACGCGCAGAACAAGATCTCCGCGACGGTCGCGGGCAACCGGTCGGTCAAGAACTGGATCGTCATGGGCTGCAACGACGAAAACGTCAGCGGCGGTGTCGCGGCCATCCAGAACTCCGGCTACGCCGCCGACAATGTGCTCGGCGTCGGCCTCGGCGCCTACCTGGCCTGCAAGGAGTGGCGCGGCGGCAAGCCGACCGGCTTCAAGGCCGCGCTGTTCATCAACGGCAAGGACGTCGGCGCGCTCGCGGTGCAGACGATCTACGACTACCTGAAGAACGGCAAGGCCATGCCCGCCGAGGCGTTCGCGCCGACCACGATGGTCGACTCCAGCAGCTGGCAGCAGGCGGGCGTCACATGCAGCTGACCGGTCTGCGCGCCACCGGCCTCAGCAAGAGTTTCGCCGGGGTGCCCGCCCTGCGCGATGTGAGCCTGGACTTCCCGGCCGGCGCGGTGACCGCGCTGATGGGGGAGAACGGTGCGGGCAAATCCACCCTGATCCGGATCATCGGCGGCGATCATCGCCCCGACAGCGGCCTGCTCGAGCTCGACGGGATCGTGCTCGAGCCGGCCACCCCGGCCGACGCGCGGGCGGCCGGGATCCGGGTGATCGGCCAGGAGCCGGAGATCGTGCCGCATGTCTCGGTCGCCGAGAACGTCTACCTCGGTGCCCTGCCGCGCCGGGCGGGCCGCCTGCTCGACCGGGCGGCCTTGCGCGAGCGGATGCGCACCGACCTGGCCCGGCTCGGCTTCGATCGCGACCTCGACCCGGACACCCTCGGGTCCAAACTGACTGCCGCGCAACGACAGTTGGTCGAGATCATGCGGGCGCTGACCATCGAGGCCAAGGTGATCGCCTTCGACGAGCCGACCTCCTCGCTGTCCGACCACGAGACCGAATCGCTGTTCGCACTGATCGGCCGGTTGCGCGAGCGCGGGTTGGCGGTGATCTACGTGTCGCACCGGATGCGGGAGATCTTCCAGCTCGCTGACCGGGTCGCGGTCTTGCGCGACGGTGCGCTGGTCGGCGTGCGGGCGACCGAGGAGACCGACGATCAGGAGATCGTCCGGATGATGGTCGGGCGCGACCTGTCCACGCTGTTCACCCGCGGGCCGAGCACACCGGGCCGGGTCGTCCTCGACGTCGACGCGGTCACCACCGACGACGTGCGAGACGTGAGTCTGCAGGTCCGCGCCGGTGAAGTGGTCGCGCTGGCCGGGCTGGTCGGTGCGGGCCGGTCCGAATTGGCGGGTGCGCTGGCCGGCGACCATCCGATCCGCTCCGGCACGGTGTCGGTGGACGGCAAGCAGCTGCGATTGCGGCAGCCGCGGGACGCGGTGCGGGCCGGCGTCGGCTACGCGCCCGAGGAGCGCAAAGCGCAAGCCCTGCTGCTGCATCGCGGTGTGCGCGACAACATTTCGCTCGCCATGCTCGACCAGCTGCGGCGGCTGCGCTTCGTCAAGGCGGGGGAGGAGCGTCGGCTCGCCCAGCGGTACGTCGATTCGCTGCGGGTGCGCACGCCCTCGATCGAGCAGGAGGTGCGCAAGCTCTCCGGCGGCAATCAGCAGAAGGTGGTGCTGGCCCGCTGGCTGGCCCGCAAACCCAAGGTGCTGATCCTGGACGAGCCGACCCGCGGTGTCGACGTCGGCGCGAAGGCCGAGATCTACCGAATCATCGAGGAATTGGCCGAAGCGGGGGTGGCCGTGCTGGTGATCTCCTCCGAACTACCCGAAGTACTCGGCCTGGCCGACCGGATCGTCGTCATGCAGCACGGGCGCGTCACCGGCGAGCTGGACCGCAGCGCGGCCAGCGAGGAGGCCATTCTCGCGCTGGCCATGGCCGATGACCTCACGTCGCTTACATCTCGAGGGAACCAATGATTGAGCAACAACTCGAATTGCCGCCGGTGGCGGCGACTTCCACCCCGGCCCCCGCACTCAACCGCTACACCGCCGCGCTCACCCCGCGACGGCTACTGCACGCGATCGGCCCCGGAAACCTCAGCCTGATCGGCGCGCTCGCGGTCATCGTCGCCATCTTCGGCTCGCTCAACGACGGCTATCTCGATCCGGCGAACCTGGCCGGAATCGGTGACGCGGTAACGGTATTCGGCCTGCTGGCCGTCGTGCAGACCGTGGTGATCATCTGCGGCGCGCTCGACATCTCGGTCGGCTCGCAGGCGGGCGTCGCGTCGGTGATCAGTGCGATGGCGTTCACCGCCACCTCCGGCAACGCGTTTCTCGGCATCCTGGCCGCGGTCGGTGTCGGCGTGGTTCTCGGCCTGGTGAACGGGCTGATCATCGTCTACGGGCGGGTGAATCCGGTGATCGCGACGCTGGCCACCTTGGCGGCGTACAAAGGCCTGGCCCAATTGATTTCGGGCGGTAAGGCACAGGGCTTCGTGCTCGACAACGACCTGTTCATCTTCCTGGCCCGAGGCAAGATCCTCGGGCTGCCGGTTCCGGTGATCATCCTCGCGATCGTCGCGCTGGCCGTGCATGTACTGCTGAAATACACCGATATCGGCCGCAACATCTACGCCATCGGCGGAAATGACACCGCCGCACGGCTTTCCGGCATCAACATCAACAAGTACCTGATCGCGGTGTTCGTGCTCGCCGGTGTGGTGGCCGCGCTCGCTGGCATCATCCTGACCGCGCGCACCGGGTCCGGGCAGCCGGTGTCGGGTAGCGAAGGTCTGGAGCTGAAGGCGATCACCGCGGCGGCGCTCGGCGGATGCGCGCTCAAGGGCGGTAAGGGGACGGTCGGCGGCACGCTGCTCGCGGTCGTGCTGCTCGGCGCGCTGGACAACGGGCTGAATGTTGTTGGTGTCAATACGTTTTGGCAGAACGTCGCGCAGGGGTCGCTGCTCGTGGCCGCGGTGGTGATTCAGCAGCGGCGCAGCGGTGAACGTGCGGTCGGGTTGCCGACATAAGCCATGGCCTGCAAGCAGACGGCCGCGGGCCGACCGAGACTTCAGGAGCGAACCATGATCACATTGCGCGCACATCCGTGCGCTCCGGCACCGGGACGACTGTGTGAAAGCCCGGTGTGGGACAACCGAACCGGCGAGCTGCTGTGGGTGGACATCCGCGGCGGACACATCCATCGAGCCGAACTCGACCGGGCGACACTCGATCTCACCCACCGATCCACAGTTAGCCTGACACCTCCGGTCAGCGCGGTGGTGCCCTGCGCATCCGGCAGCCTGCTCGCCACCGTGGGCGACACCTTCTATCTGATCGACGGGGACGGTACAGCCACCCCGATCGCCGCAATACCGTTTCCGGACGACGGGATTCGGCGCCGACTCAACGATGCGAAGGTCGACCCGCACGGACGGCTGCTCGCGGGCACCATGTCCGAAGACGGTGTCCAGGGCAGTGCCGCCCTCTACCGGCTCGACTCCGACGGTGCGCTGAGCATTCTGCGCGACGGGGTCACCATCTCCAACGGGCTCGACTGGAGCCCGGACGGCACTGTCCTCTACTACGTGGACAGTCCGACCAAGCGGGTCGATGCGTTCGAATACGACATCGCCACCGGCACTTTCGGCAACGGCAAGCCGTTCGCGCGATTCGAGAACGGCGAGCCCGACGGGCTGACCGTCGACGGTGAGGGCTGGGTGTGGGTGGCGGTCTGGGGCGTGGGGCAGGTACACGCCTTCGACCCCACCGGCCATCGGCGCGTGATCATCGAGGTCGGCCCCTCCCAGGTTTCCAGCTGTGTGTTCGCCGGGCCGGACTTGGACGTCTTGGTGATCACCACCGCAGCGGAAGGCAAGGCCGCCGGTGAGCCCGGTGCCGGACGCCTGTTCGCTTGCGTCCCAGGAGCCGTCGGGCTGCAGGCAACCCCGTACTCGGACACGAGATTGGTGCGCAGCGATGGCCGATGATCTCCTACAACTGGATACACCGGTGATCGCGATCCTGCGGGCGTCCACCGCCACCCGCTTCGCCGAAGTCACCGCCGTGCTGCACGAATCCGGCATCACCGCAGTGGAATTCACACTCACCACCGAAGGTGCCCTGGACGCCCTACGTGACTGCGCGGACTTCGCCCACCCGATCGGCGCCGGCACCGTCCGCACCGCTGAGGACGCCAGCCGCGCGGTCGACGCCGGTGCCGCCTACCTGATCACTCCGATCGTCAGCGACGAGGTCATCGAGGAGGGGAACCGACTGAGCGTCCCGGTGATCTCAGGTGCGTTCACCCCCACCGAGATTCACCACGCCTGGGCCGCGGGCAGCACTATGATCAAAGTCTTCCCGGCCTCGGTCGGCGGCCCCGATTACCTCCGAGCCATCCGCGCCCCTTTGCCCGAAATCCCCTTGGTGCCAACCGGTGGCGTGGCCCTCACCGACGCCAAGGCATACCTCGCCGCAGGCGCTACTGCCCTCGGAATAGGTTCCCCCCTCATCGGCGACGCCTGCACCGGCGGTGACCTCAATGCCCTGCGCGAACGCGTAGCTGTCCTCCGCGAGCAGTTGTCATGAGGGACTGGGCAGTCGGGCGGAGCGGATTGTTATGAGGAGCAAGCTGATAACGCTCGGTGAAGCGATCGGAGTGGTGGCGGCGACAGAGCCGGGGCCGTTGGCTCCGGGTGCGGCGATGCGGATGGATTTCGCGGGGGCCGAGGCGACCGTTGCCATCGGTGTCAGCCGGTTGGGGCACGACAGCGCGTGGGTGGGCAGTGTCGGTGCCGATGCGGTCGGCACGATGGTGCTGGATCGGTTGCGGGCTGAGCGCGTGGATGTTTCGCGGTGCCGGACCGATTCGGAGTTGCCGAGCGGTTTGATGCTGCGGGAACGGCGTACGGCGGATCGGATCCGGGTTACCTACTATCGGCGGGGACTTGCGGGTTCGCGGCTGTCGGTGGCCGAGGTGGACAAAGAACAGATTGCCGCGGCCGGTGTCCTGCACCTGACCGGCATCACTCCGGCGCTCAGTTCGACCGCCCGCGATGCGGTGCACGCCGCGCTCGACGCGGCAGTCGATGCAGGCGTGACGGTGTCGCTGGACATCAACTACCGCACCGCACTGTGGCCGCGATCCGAGGCCGCCGTGGAACTGGCGAAACTGGTGGCGCGAGCCGACATCGTCTTCGCCGGACCGGAGGAAGCGGCACTGCTGGTGCCCACCGCCAGCGCGGCGGCCATGGCCGAATCCCTTGCCGCGCTGGGCCCGTCGCAGGTCGTGCTGAAACTCGGCGCAGAGGGAGCGCTCGCACTGCACAACGGCAGAGTGCTGAGGCAACCGGCGGTCCCGGTCACCATGGTCGATCCGGTCGGCGCCGGTGATGCGTTCGTCGCCGGATACCTCGCGGGCGTCCTCGACGGCGGTTCGATCCGGAACCGCTTGCGGCTGGCCGCAACCTGCGGCGCGTTCGCGGTATCCGTCCCCGGCGACTGGGCCGGTCTGCCGTTCCGGCACGAACTCGACTTGCTCACCGGCACAGACATTCAAAGATGACCACGAAAGGAAACCCATTGAGTCGTCTGGCAGACCGAGTCGCGGTCGTCACCGGCGCGGCATCGGGTATCGGTGCCGCCACGGCGCAGCGCCTCGCCGCCGAGGGAGCCTCGGTTGTCATCGCGGATATCGCAGTGACTGGAGGAGAGGAAGTCGCCGCGAAGATTCGCGCAGCAGGCCATCGCGCCGAATTCGTCCGATGTGATGTCTCGCAAGAAGATTCGTGGGCCGAGTTGCGGGACCGGGTCAACGAGCTGTTCGGTCCGCTGGATGCGTTGTGCAGCAACGCATCCAAACAGGCCACCATCCCCGCGCACGAATTGACCCGATCGCAGTGGGACGAAGGGCTGGCGATCAACCTGACGCCGCTGTTCCTCGGTGTCCGCACCTTCATCGACGATCTGCGCGCTCGTGCCGGCAACGTGGTCGCCGTCTCCAGCGTGCATGCGCAGTTCGGTCTGCCTGGATATCCGGTCTATGCCGCCGCCAAAGGTGGGTTGACCGCGTTGGTTCGGCAGCTCGCCGTCGAATATGGCTCGGCCCGAGTGCGATTCAACGCCATCCTGCCCGGTCCCGTCCTCACCCCGGTCTGGGACGACGTCGACGAGGAAGGCAGACGACTGTCCGCGCGAGCCACCGCCCTGGACCGCTTGGGCGCGCCGGAGGAGGTCGCCGCCGCGGTCGCCTTCCTCGCCTCCGATGACGCCTCGTTCATCACCGGCGCCAACCTCGTCGTCGACGGTGGTTGGAGCGTACGAAAGGAATCACGGTGAAGATCACCGCACTGACCACCTACCTGGTCGCGCCCCGCTGGTGCTTCCTGCGCATAGACACCGACGAAGGCCTCACCGGCTGGGGCGAACCCGTGATCGAAGGCCGCGCGCACACCGTGGCCGCCGCCGTCGACGAACTGGCCGACTATCTCATCGGCAAGGATCCGATGAGCATCGAAGCGCACTGGCAGGTGCTCAGCAAGGGCGGCTTCTATCGGGGCGGCCCGATCCTGTCGAGCGCGGTCGCCGGTATCGATCAGGCCCTCTGGGATATCACCGGCAAGGCCCTCGGCGTTCCCGTCTGGCAGCTGCTCGGCGGCGCGGTCCGCGATCGGGTGCGGGTGTACAGCTGGATCGGCGGCGATCGCCCCGACGACGTCGCGCAGGCCGCGCTCGAGCGAAAGCAGCAGGGCTTCACCGCGATCAAGATGAACGGATCGGCCGAGCTCGAGGCGATCGATACGCCACGCGCGACCACCGGCATCGTCGAGCGCGTCGCCGCCGTGCGCGAGGCGACCGGCGACGACTTCGATATCGCCGTCGACTTCCACGGTCGGCTGTCCGTCGCGATGGCGCGCCGGGTGCTGCCGCTGCTCGAGCCGTACCTGCCGTTCTTCGTGGAAGAGCCGCTGGTGCCCGAGGTGAGCGACCGGATCGGCGAGATCACCAGTGCGACCAGCATTCCCATCGCGACCGGCGAACGGCTCTACTCCCGCTGGGACTTTCGTACCGTGCTCGACCAGGGCGTCGCCGTGGTCCAACCGGACCTCTCGCACGCGGGCGGCATCTCCGAGGTCCGCCGGATCGCCGCCCTCGCCGAGAGCCGCGACGTGGCCATCGCGCCACACTGCCCGCTCGGACCCATCGCACTGGCGGCCAGCCTGCAGGTCGGGTTCGCCACCCCCAACCTGCTCATCCAGGAACAAAGCCTCGGCATCCACTACAACACCGGATCCGACCTACTCGACTACCTCGTCGACCCCGCCGTCTTCGCTTACCGCGACGGCTACGTCGACCTCCCGCACGCGCCAGGACTCGGCATCGACATCGATGAGAAAGCGGTCGCCCGCGCCGCTGAGCTGGGACACCGTTGGCGTAACCCGGTCTGGCACCGCAAGGACGGTGCCTTCGCCGAATGGTGAATCGGTCAGGGGCTCGACCTTCCGTCGCCTTCGCCCGCCCTTTCCGAAAGCCCATCGGCCGCTGTTCCGGGTAGACAGTGTCCTGCCGCTGCCGAAAGTGCGGGCCGTCGGCGTAACGTTTGCTGTGCGCTCAGCGGACCGGCGGCAGGCACGTTTCGGGGTGGACGGAGGACACCATCGTGGTACTCGAGACTCGGGATATACCAACGCGATTGGGCACACTCCGGGTGCCCACCTCGTCGCGCTCGAAGTTCCGGATACCGTCAACGCGCTGATCGACGACTTTCTGACCAGGCACGCATCGATAACGTGAGCTCCCCGTTGCGATTCCGTCGTCGCCGAGCCTTTTCACACTGGTTTACTCGCGACTGATCCCGTGCAACACCGTCCCGGCACCCGTGGTTGTCACGTCACGATAAGTGATCAGGCTCACGATTTGATCTTGTAGCCAGTCGATAAAATGGTCCTGACCAGGTATTTCGGCGTAGATCGCAGCCGGATTAGCAGGAAAACCCCATGAACTTTGTCGGTACCGAACGGTTTACTGATGCGCGCCCGATGAGTTCGAGCACCCGAGTCCGTCTGATCCTTTGAGGCGCCGGGACCGCAACCCTGGACCGCCTACTTGCTCTCAACGTCTATGCCGGAGGTAACTCGATGTCCGCCCACATATCCGCTCCCACGACGGGAGGACGGACACCGCTGGTAATCCGGGTATTGGTACTCGCAACCTTCGTGGTGATCCTGAACGAAACCATCATGATCAACGCGATCCCGCGCCTGATGGTGGACCTGCACGTCACCGAGCGCGCGGCGCAGTGGGTCTCCACCGCGTTCATGCTCACGATGGCCGCCATCATTCCCACCACCGGCTGGTTCCTGCAACGGGTTACGACCAGAACGGCCTATGCCACGGCGATGAGCGTCTTCCTGGCCGGCACCGCGCTGTCGGCCGTCGCGCCGACGTTCGCGGTGCTGTTGCTGGGACGGGTTATTCAAGCCGGTGGCACCGCGGTGATGATGCCGCTGCTGATGACGACACTGATGACCGTCGTGCCCGAACGCGACCGCGGCCGGGTGATGGGCAATGTCACGCTTGCCATTTCGGTGGCGCCCGCGATGGGTCCGGTGATTTCCGGGCTGGTGCTCCAGGTCGGTTCGTGGCGTTGGCTTTTCGTGCTGGTGCTGCCGATCACCGCGGTGGTCGCCTGGCTCGGCCTGCGTCAGCTGGAGAACGTCGGTGAGCCGCAAACCGGTGCGATCGACTGGGCCAGCGTGGTGCTCGCCGCGCTCGGCTTCGGCGGATTGGTGTTCGGGCTCAGCCGATTCGAGGCCAGCAACCTGACCAGCCCGGCCCTGATCGTCGCCGCGGGTGTGGCCCTGATCGCCGGGTTCGTATTCCGTCAGCTGAGTCTGCAACGCTCCGGCACGCCGCTGCTGGATCTGCGGGTCCTGCTGGCAGCCACCTACGCCAAGGCGTTGGTGCTGATGTCGGTCGCGTTCATGGCGATGCTCGGGTCGATGATCCTGCTGCCGCTGTACCTGCAGAACCTGCGTGGTCTGAGCCCGCTGGAGACCGGCCTGCTGGTGATGCCGGGCGGGTTGGCGATGGGTCTGCTCGGACCGAGCATCGGGCGGCTGTTCGACCGGTTCGGCGGACGGTTGCTGGTGGTTCCCGGGTCGATCGGTATCGCCGCGTCGCTGTTCGGGTTCACCCAGATCTCGATGAACATGCCGTACTGGCAGCTGCTCGGCCTGCACATCTTGTTGATGGTCTCGCTGGCCCTGACCTTCACGCCGGTGTTCACGCTCGGGCTCGGCGCGCTCCCGCATCACCTGTACTCGCACGGCAGCTCGATGCTCGGCACCCTGCAGCAGGTGGCCGCGGCCTTCGGTACCGCACTGGTGGTGACCGTGATGTCGGCTCGCAGCACGTCGCTCGTCGAGAACGGCGTGGACGCGGTTACCGCCCACTTGGACGGCATGCGTCTGGCCTTCCTCGTGTCCGCCGTTCTGGCGCTGATCGTGATCGTCGCGGCAGTGCTGCTGCCGAACCGGGCGGCCGATCCGGAGGGGTCCGATGAATCCGAAACCGCGACACCCGAATTGATCAAGCACTGACCTCAATGCAGTAAAACGAAACCCCCGGTTGCGTAGGCAACCGGGGGTTTCTTCGTTCTCGACCGGCGCGAAACTCGTTGTCCAGAGCCGACAACGCACCCTATTTGCCGACGTCAGAGCGCTGCGTCCGCCCCACTCCGCACCACGGATGGCGCACCTGCGCAACCACTTTCCCCACTTCGACTGGGGTTTCACCAATGCGACAAACCGGCTTAACCTCCGACCATCGGGATTATTCCGTCCCTTTGGAGGAGCCCACATGCCCCACATCTTCCGCCGTGCCAGTGCCGGTCGCTTCATCGCCGCTGCCGCCGCTTTACCCCTCGTCTTTTCCCTCGCGTTGGTCGGGACCGCGCACGCGGACCCCGCGCCACCGGAGCGACAACTGGCCGACTCGGTCCAGGCGCCCAACATCAAACGGCACCTGCAGGAGTTGCAGAAAATCGCCGACGCCAACGGCGGCACCCGCGCCTCCGGGACGCCGGGCTTCGAGAAATCCAGCGACTATGTGGCAGGCAAGCTGCGCGGCGCGGGCTACCAGGTGACGGTGCAGAAGTTCGACTTCCCGTTCTTCCAGGAGAAGTCGACGGCGGCCATGGCGCAGGTCTCACCCGTCGCCAAGACCTACAAGCCGACCGCGCCGGGCAGCAGCGAGCTCGGCGACTTCGCCACCCTGACCTACTCGGGTTCGGGCAACGCGCAGGGGACCATTCAGGCCGTCGACCTGACCCTGCCGCCCACTCCGGAACCGAGCTCGACCTCCGGCTGTGAGGCAGAGGACTTCGCGGGCTTCACCGCGGGCAACATCGCCCTGGTCCAGCGTGGCACCTGTCCGTTCGCGGACAAGGCACGCAACGCCCAGACCGCAGGGGCGTCGGCCGTGATCATCTTCAACGAGGGGCAGCCGGGTCGCACCGACACCTTCACCGGAACCCTCGGCGGGCCGGGCTTCACCTTGCCGGTGGTCGGCACCAGCCTCGCCATCGGCCAGGAGCTCATCGCCAAGCCGAACACGGTCGTCCACCTCAAGACCGATACCGAGAGCACGACCCGCACCACCAACAACATCATCGCGGAGACCAAGCGCGGTAACGCGGACAAGGTCGTGATGGCGGGAGCGCACCTCGATTCCGTGCTGGCCGGGCCCGGCATCAACGACAACGGTTCCGGCACTGCGGGACTGCTCGAGGTCGCGTTGCAGGCGGCCAAGGTGCCGACCAAGAACAAGGTCCGCTTCGCCTGGTGGGGTGCCGAGGAACTCGGCCTGCTCGGCTCCGATCACTACGTGGCGAACCTGCCGGAGGCGGATCGCAGCAAGATCAGCCTCTATGCCAACTACGACATGATCGCGTCGCCGAACTACGCGTACATGATCTATGACGGCAGCGGGGGACCGGCCGGTTCCGCCGAGATCGAGAAGAACCTGGCCCGCTACTTCGACTTCCTCCGCCTGCCGCACGTGCCCACCGCGCTCGACGGACGTTCGGACTACGGCCCGTTCATGGCGATCGGCATCCCGGTCGGTGGCTTGTTCACCGGTGCCGAGGGCATCAAGACCGCCGAAGAACAGAAGATGTTCGGCGGCCAAGCAGGCAAGGCCTACGACGCCTGCTACCACTCGGCCTGCGACAAGACCAGCAACATCAACGACAAGGCGTTGGCCGTCAACACCGGCGCCATCGCCTACTCCGTCGCCACCTTCGCCTTCAGCGACAACCCGCCCACCCGCACCCCGGCTGCGAAGACCGCACCCGCCCAGCGCGGAAAGACCCAGACCCATCACGGTGGACTCGCCATGTAGGTCTGGAAGGAATTCCGGCAGAACGCAACCCGGCGGCTCCGCCCCGCCGGGTTGCGTTCTGTCCCCCTGCCCCCCGCCCAACCCTCCCCACAGAATCCGCACCTTAACTCGGGACCTGCACTGGCTCCAGGGCCCCATTCCGAGTGCCGATCCCGAGTGAGAGTGCAGATCTTCAGCCGCGGCTTGGTGACGGGAGGTGTGGGTGTGGGTGTGGGGTCGACGGCACGTGGTTGTGGCGAACTCGTGGTGGGGGAGCGGTGGCTGTTTTCCGTGATCATCTGTCCAGCTAGCCTCGAGCTCGGGTGTTTTCGACGGCGACGGAGGTTTACGACCATGCAGGCATCGCAGGATCCGGTTTCCCTGAACGCAGGGGGCGACACCGTGGGGGCGGTCGCGCTGACGCGGGAGCAGATGGTGGACTTGATCGGTGGGCAGGCCGGGGCGGCAATGGTTTTCGGTGCACCGGTCACGGCTGATGGCATCACTGTTGTGCCGGTGGCGCGGGCGGGCATCGGGTTCGCGGGTGCGGAGGGCGGGGTAGGCGGCGGGGTTGATGTGCGGCCGGTGGGTTTCATCGAGATCAGTCACGGTGTCGCGCGGTATCGGCCGATTCGGGATATCTGGGGTCGTGTTCTCGCGCCGCTGACCGCGTTGGCGGCGGGGTTTGCCGCATCGTGGGCGGCTCGCTCTGTGCTCGATCTTCGTCGTCGTCGTTGACACGCTGACGACCTCGGAATCCGCGGGCCACACCCCGCACGCACCGCAGTGTTGACACGGCATATAGTTGTTGCTGCGGCGGTGGGGCTCGCCGCTCCGGACATCGGATTCGGAACAACCGCGGGCATCGCCGGCCAACAGTCCCTACCCCATCACCCCGCCTTCGGGCGGCCTTGGAGTAGGAGACAGCCGTGCCCATCGACCCGCAAACATGCCTTTCCGTCGATCCCGACATCGATCTGCACAACCCTGACCAGCGGTGCGAGCTCACAGCCACGCACGGTGCGGTCTTGGCGGTCATCGCGGTCGGCGGCGCGCTCGGGGCATTGGCCCGCTACGGACTGACCCTCGCCTGGCCCGCTCCGGCGGGTGCGTTCCCGTGGGCGGTGTTCACGATCAACGTTGCGGGAAGTTTCCTGCTCGGTGTGCTGATGGTGGTGATCACCGAGATTCGCCCGGCACACCCGTTGGTTCGCCCGTTCCTTGGCGTCGGGGTGCTCGGCGGTTTCACCACCTTCTCCACCTACGCCGAAGACATTCGCGCCCTGCTCGACCCGGCCACGGTCATCGTCGCAGCCGTCTACCTGGTCGCCACCCTCGTCGTGGCACTGGTCGCCACCACCGCCGCCGTAATGCTCACCCGCGTTGCGGCTCGGTTCCTCCGGGTGGAGGTGGCCTCATGAACGCATTGCTGGTGATCGCGGGAGCGGCCCTCGGCGCACCCTCGCGCTACCTGCTCGATCGATCCGTCCAATTGCGCCACGACAGCCGTTTCCCTTGGGGCACATTGGTTGTCAACGCCTTCGGCTGCCTCGTACTGGGCGGACTGACCGGCGCGGGATTGTCGGCCCCCTGGATGTTGTTGGCAGGCACCGGTTTCTGCGGTGCCTTCACCACCTACAGCACCTTCAGCTACGAAACCTTCCGCCTAGCCGAGCAAGGCGCCTACCGACACGCGATCCTCAACGCCGTCGTCGGCGTCGCCACAGGCCTGGCGGCCGCGGTCCTCGGCTACTCCATCGCCCACGCCCTCCACGGATAACGCCGCAGCACCCACACGCGACGTTGATCAACGAGGCTGGGGACCGCGACGCGCACTACCGCGACCACACCGCTGTTCCTCGCCGCACTACTCACGCAGGAAACTCGGGATGTCCAAGTCCGAGTCCCCGCGACACGCCGTGCATTCCCACATCGGAGCGTTGGACCTCTTGACGCAGCCCCCCAAAACGATCTCCCCACGCTCGGCGCTCTCGAACGCGGCGTGCGAGGGAAGGCCGTACATGATCGGCGTCATCGCCCCGCCACACTCCGGGCACACCGCCCTCTGCTCCGTCATACCGCCACTCTGACAGCGGCCCCGCCCCTCCGGCACCGAAATTCGCTAGCCGGTGGCGGCGTAGGGATCTGTCAAGGTCGTTGGCGTGCGTGCGATCTCCAGTGCGGTCTCGGGGAACATCGAACCTGCGACGTAGAACCGTGCGCGGGTGCGGCCGACCGGTGCCAGTACTTGCCTGCGTACTAGTTCACGTAGATCACGTTGTGCCTGTTGCAGATTCAGGCCCTCGTTCTGCTCGTAGCGGGTGCGCCTTACGCGACCCGACATGGCGACATCATGCAACGCGGTGATGAGCCGCTCGTCCAAGCTTTCGGCGGTCGCGAAGTCGGCCAGTGCTTCCCACACCCGCCCGGACCGCACGAATCTCGCGTGGACGGTCTGCGCTTGCTGGTGATAGGCGATCAGATTGAACCGGATCCATTCCGAGACATCTTGATCCGGTCGATACTCGCTGCCGCGACGTCCCAATACCTGGTAGTACTCCCAGGTATTACCCGGACGTCCCAGCCATGCCTCGATCGAGGAGAACTCCGGAGCCAGCACACCTTCCCGCGCAATCATCAACGTTTGCAGCGAGCGTGACATCCGGCCGTTGCCGTCAGCCCATGGATGAATCGATACCAAATGCAAGTGCGCCATCGCGGCGCGAACCAATGGATGCGTTCCTTTCTCGACACCGAGCCAATCCACCAGCTCCTCCATCAACGCCGGCACTGCCGCTGCCTCCGGCGCGGTGTAAGCGGCAATACTCGGGTCGCGCACCTCGGTCACATATACCGGGCCACGCCGCCATTGCCCGGCGGGCCGACGGGGAGCATGCCGGTGTCCCTGCAACATCCAGTGCAATGCGTTGAGAAGTCCCTTGCTATAGGAGAAATCCTCGACATCGTGAAAGGTTTGGATGTACGTCATCATCTGCTCGTAGGCGAGCGTCTCGGCCCGGTTCTCGTCGGAGACGTCGACATCACGCTCTCCGGCCATCAGGTCCTCCACGTCGACAGTGGCAACCTTGAATCCTTCGATGGAGTTGGACGCTGCCACCGCGTCTGCGGTCAGGAACTTCCGGAGCCTGCCCGTCCACCCAGTCGGTGCGCTCTGTAGCTGGTGGCGCAGCGTATCGCGCATGCGATCCACTTCGGACAGCACACGTTCATCAGCGTTGCTCAGCGCGGGAGTTGGAAACAGCACATGTCAACGATATATTGACGTAATCATTGCGTCAAGCATCTGGCGCTGCCGGTCTGCGCGCCCTTCGATCTGGGTGGACGTCGGATCGGCTGACGCGAAAAAGATTCCGACGAGCTATGTAAGCGTGACTTACAGATTTATTCAGTACATCTTGATCGGCAAATGTTGTGGGGACATTTTTGGTGAGAGTTGGTAAGAATGCGTCCCATGATAGGGACTGCCTCCGGGGAATTGATGGTTCGGCGGGGGGAAGTGGGGGACCGGGTGGGTGGGGTGGAGCCTGCGCGGGCGAGGTTTCGGGGTGATGTCGAGGGGCTGCGGGCGGTTGCTGTGTTGGCGGTGGTGGCTTTTCATGCGGGGGTGTGGGGAGTTGGTGGGGGTTTTGTCGGGGTTGATGTTTTCTTTGTGATCTCGGGGTTTCTCATTACCGGGATGTTGTGGCGGGAGGTGGCGGGTAGCGGGACTGTCCGGCTTGCGCGGTTTTATGGTGCGCGGGCGCGGCGGTTGTTGCCTGCGGCGGGGATTGTGTTGGTTGCTACCGCGGTGGGGGCGGCGATGTTGTTGCCGCCGTTGCAGGCTCGGGCGGTGTTGGGGGATGGGATTGCTAGTGCTTTGTATGTGGGGAACTATCGGCTGGCGTTGACTGGGACGGATTATCTTGCGGCTGATGCGCCGCCTTCGCCGTTTCAGCATTACTGGTCGTTGGGGGTGGAGGAGCAGTTCTATCTGTTGTGGCCTGCGTTGATCATCGGGGTTGCCTGGTTTGTGCGGCGTCGGCGGCGGGAGGAGGGTGGTGCTTCGCCGGTTCCGTATCTGGTTGTGCTTGCGGTGGTTGCTGCGGGGTCGTTTGTGGTGTCGCTGAATTGGACTCGTACGTTGCCGCCGTGGGCGTTCTTCGCGTTGCCTGCGCGGGCGTGGGAGTTGGCGCTCGGGGGTGTTGTGGCGCTTTCGGTTCCGCTGTGGCGGCGGTTGCCGGAGTCGGTGGCGACTGTTGCGGGGTGGTTGGGGCTGGGGTTGATTGTGTTCGCCTGTACTCGATTGGACGGGCGGACACCGTATCCGGGAACGGCGGCGTTGCTGCCGGTTCTCGGTGCGGTGCTGGTTGTTGTCGCGGGCTGTGGGATGACTCGGTGGGGAGTCGGGCGGGCGCTGTCCGTGGATCCGCTGCGGTCGCTCGGTCGTCTTTCGTATTCCTGGTATCTCTGGCACTGGCCGGTGTTGTTGCTCGCGCCGCGCGTGCTCGGCCATGGCCTCGGCTCGGTCGGTGCGATTGGAGCGGTGGTCACTGCGGCTGGGCTCGCGATGCTCACATTGTGGTTTGTCGAGGATCCGGTGCGGTTTGCACGACCGTTACGGCGTTCGGCGGGGCTGAGTCTTGCCAGCGGCGGTGTCGTTACTGCGGTGGCGGTCGGTATCGCGGTGGCGTTGCTCGTGTTTGTGCCCGCCCCGGTCGGTCGTGGAGCGGCTGCTGAGGCGCTCACTGTGGTGGCGGCACCGGTGGCACCGTCCACGGAAACCGTCGATCCGCACGAAGCGGCGGTTCGACAGCTGACCGCGCAGGTGCAGGCGGCGGTGGCGGCGTCGGCCGACCAGCGTGCTGTTCCCTCGAATCTCTCCCCGGCACTTGCCGATGCACCGGGGGACAAGGCGACAGTGTTCGGAAACGGTTGCGTCCGTTCGTGGCTCGATGTCGGGCAACCAGAATGTGTTTCGGGTGATCCGGATTCGACCAGCAGGGTCGCGCTGGTCGGTGATTCACACGCCGCGATGTGGAGTCCCGCATTCGAACAGGTTGCTGAGCAACGGCATTGGCGACTGGAGACGATGAGCAAGGTCACCTGTCCGCTGATGGAGCTGCCTATCACCAGCCCCTACCTCGGTCGGGAGTACACCGAATGCGTGCAGTGGCGCCACCAGATCCTGACCCGCCTGCAAGCCGAGCATCCAAAGCTGATCGTGCTGAGCATGTCCCGCCGATACGGCGGCGACTTCGGTTTCACCACCTACGACCAGGCCTGGATCGACAGCCTGTCCCGCCTGACGACCCAACTACGCGCGACCGGCGCGAATGTCCTTGTCCTCGGCCCGATCCCGGATCCACACAGCACCGCACCGACCTGCCTGTCCGACCACCTCGATGACGCCCTGGCTTGCTCGCCGACACGTCAGATCGCCGTCAACGATGAAGGTATCGCCGCAGAACGAGCCGCGGCGACAGCGGGCGGCGCGCAGTACGTCGATCTCACCGAATTGTTCTGTACCACCGCCCGCTGCCCACTCATCGCCCGCAACAACCTCATCTACCGTGACGACAACCACCTGACCGTCACCTACGCGAAAACCCTCACCCCGATCGTCGCCGCACTGGCCGACCGCGCGCTCGACACGTCCAGATAGGTCAGCGATCCGCCCGCTCGAGGTCTGTGCGCAAATACTGGGCAGTGACCGACTTTTTGTCGGAGGTGAGTTGCTTGGGAGTGCCCTCGAAAAGCACTCGGCCACCGTGGCGGCCCGCGTCGGGCCCGAGATCGATAACCCAGTCAGCGTGTTTGACGACTTCCAGGTCGTGTTCGACCACGATGACGGTGTTCCCGTCATCGACCAGGCGATCGAACAACACGAGCAGGCGATCGACGTCGGCCATGTGTAGACCGGTGGTCGGCTCGTCGAAGACGAAAACAGTGCCCGTGTCCTGAAGCCGAAGCGCGAGCTTGAGCCGTTGACGCTCACCGCCGGACAGCGTGGAAAGTGGTTGGCCCAGCGTCAGATACGACAGACCGACCTCGCGGAGCAGTTCGAGCTTCCCGGTCACCTTCTCTTCGGTGAAGTAGGACAACCCTTCCTCGACGGTGAGCCCGAGCACCTCGGCAATATTCTTGCCGCGCAACGTCTTCTGCAGCGCTTCGTCGTTGTACCGACTACCTTCACACACCTCACAGGTCACCGTGACGGGGTCCATATAGGCGAGGTCTGTCTCGATCACGCCGCGCCCCTTGCAGGCTGGGCACGCCCCGGTGGAGTTGAAGCTGAACAAGCCGGGCTCGGCATCATTGGCCTTCGCGAACAAGCTACGAACGGTATCCATGATGTCGACATAGGTCGCGGGCGTCGATCGCGAGGAGATACCGATGCCCGACTGATCAACCATGACCGCATCCGGATGCTGGGCCGCGAAAGCCCCTGAGATGAGCGAACTTTTACCCGAGCCCGCCACGCCGGTCACCGTGGTGAGGATCCCGGTGGGAATGCTGACGGAGACGTCGTGCAGGTTGTTCAGCGTGGCCTTGGTGATATCCAGCGTGCCAGTCGATTTGCGCACCTGCTCCTTCAAACCGGCGTGCTCACGCAACCTTTGGCCGGTCAGCGTGTCGGCTTTCAGCAGCTTCTGATAGGTCCCTTCGAACACGATCTCGCCGCCGTGCGACCCAGCTCCGGGCCCCATGTCGACGATGCGATCGGCGACGGCCATCACGTCAGGGTTGTGCTCCACTACGAGCACCGTGTTGCCGTTGTCGCGCAGTTCGGCGAGAAGTTCGTTGAGCCGGTGCACATCTCGCGGATGCAGGCCGACGCTCGGCTCGTCGAAGATGAAGGTCAGATCGCTCAGGCTACTGCCGAGGTGCCGCACCGTCTTCAGCCGCTGACCTTCGCCACCGGACAGCGTGGACGTCTCGCGACCGAGACTGAGGTAGCCGAGCCCGATCGATTCCAGTCGGGTCAGCGCCGTGACGGCGGCTTCAACGACAGGCTTGGCGACCCGGTCATCGATGTGCCCCAACTCGACGATCAGTTCGCTGACCTCCAGGTCCGCGTAGTCGGCGATGTTCTTTCCGTTGATCTTCGACGCGAGCGCGGCCTTGTTGAGCCGCCCGCCGCCACACACTTCACAGGTGCCGGTCGTCACGACCTTCTCGACGTCCTTGCGCTCCTTCTCCTTCAGCGCATCGAGGCCGTTCTTGAGATAGCGCCGATTGAACCGGACGACAATCCCCTCGTATTCGTTGGAATGCGTCACGTCCTTGCCGGGGCGCCGGACCTTGAAACCCCCGCCGTAGAGCAGCTTTTCCCATTCTTCGGCGGTGAACTTCTGCAACGGCTTATCCGGATCGAACACCCCGGATTCCGCGTAGGTGATCCACGGATACCCACCGACGGCGAAAAGTGGTGAGGTAATGGCCCCTTCGTTGAGCGACTTCTTCCGGTCGAGCAATAGGTCCAGGTCCAGTCTGGCGGTGCGACCGAGCCCCTCGCACTCGGGGCACATGCCCTGCGGCACGTTGAACGAGTACATGGTCGACTCGCCCGCGCTGGGCTTACCATGGCGCGAAAACAGCACGCGCAGAATCGGATTGATCTCGGTCATGGTACCGACGGTCGACCGGGAACTGCCGCCGATCTGGCGCTGGTCGACCACGATCGCGGTGGACAGGTGCGACATGCCCTCGGCGTGCGGCCGCTCGTACTTCGGCAGCCGGTTACGGATGAACCAGGGAAACGTCTCGTTGAGTTGGCGCTGAGATTCGACCGCGATGGTGCCGAACACCAGCGACGATTTACCGGAACCCGACACGCCCGTGAAGACGGTCAGCCGCCCCTTCGGGATCTCCAGCGACACGTTCTTCAGGTTGTGCTCTCGGACGCCTTGCAGCGTAATACTGTCGTTCGCTTGCCGTCCGACTCGATCCGACATATCCACTCCCCTCAGCGTGACCAGAACTAGTTTCCAATTGGAAATTATATCATTACGCTCACGTCATAGGCGGCGAGCCATTCGGCGAGGCGAATCGGGGTCTCGTTGTATAGGCCCCTTTCCTGCATCGACGAGGCGCTGTCGACCGGTGCGTTGAGATGCTTGTCGATCGCGTCCAGGTCGAACAAAGGCAGAGCGGGCGAACTCGGTTCCGCGATGATCTTCCCCAGTATCTGCTTGATCGCCCGGTCGTACCCGGAATCCTGGGTGGACGGATATGGTGCTTTGCGGCGTTTCACAATGGAAGCCGGCAGCAGATCCGCCGACGCGGCGCGCAGCAGGCTCTTCTCCCGCCCGTCGAAGGTCTTGATCGACCACGGCACATTGAACACATACTCGACCAAACGATGATCGCAGAACGGGACTCGAACCTCGATCCCGCTGGCCATGCTCAACCGGTCCTTGCGATCCAGCATCACCGGCAGCCACCGGGTGAGATTCAGATAGCTCGCGATCCGCATCCGCCGATCGTGCCCGGTTTCGCCGCTGAGATGCGGAACCTCTTGCAGCGCAGTGTGGTACTGGTCGGCGATGTATTCCGGCAGATTCAGTTTCGCGGTCAGCTCGGGATCCAGGAAGGCCGTCGATTGCTCGGTGATCGAGCGTTCGCCGAGCGCATGCCACGGAAAAGTATTGGCCTGCACGGCTTTCTCGTCGTGGAACCACAGATACCCGCCGAACACCTCGTCCGCGGATTCACCGGAAAGCGCGACGGTGGACTGCTCCCGCACCGCTCGGAACAACAGATACAGCGACGGACCGAGATCGCCGTCACCGAAGGGCAGATCCCAGGCCCGCGACACCGCCGACCGGATGTTCGGGGCAACCAGATCCGCGTTGTTCAACAGGATGGTCTGATGGTCCGTGCCGACGTGCTGCACCAATTCCGCCGCGAACGGCTGGTCGGGGGCTTCCCGCAGCGGCTCCGGTGCGAAGTTCTCCACCTGCCCTTCGAAATCCACCGAGAAGCTCCGGATGCGACCGCCCGCATCGGCATCCAACTTTCGCTGCGCGAGCGCGGTCAACGCGCTGGAATCCAAACCACCGGACAGCAAGGTGCATAACGGAACATCGGCGACGAGTTGCCGAGCGACAATGTCTTCCAACAACTCTCGGACCTTGCCGACACTCGCGGGAATGTCGTCGGTGTGCGGCCAGGATTCCAGCTCCCAGTACTTCTCCTCGGACCGCCGGCCATCGCGAACCCGCACAACATGTCCGGGACGGACCTCGTACATGCCCTGCAGCGGTGTCTGCCCGGGCACACGAACAAACGAGAGCACGTCACGCAGTCCGTCGATGGTGAGCACCGCCCGGCTTTCCGGATGCGCGAGAATCGCTTTCGGCTCGGACCCGAAGAGAACCCCGTCCGGCGTCGGATAGTAGAACAGCGGCTTGACGCCCAACCGATCCCGATACAGCAGCAATTCCTCGACCCGGCTGTCCCAAATGGCAAAGGCGAACATGCCGTTCAGCCGCCGCACGAATTCCGTGCCCCACTCCAGGTACGCCCGTAGGACGACCTCGGTGTCGCTCTTGGTCGCGAAGCGGTGACCGTGCGCCTCGAGTTCGTCCCGCAGCTCGGTGAAGTTGTACACCTCGCCGCTGTAACTGATTGCGGCCAGCGGTGTTCCGTCGGGCAGCGTTTCCGGCGTGACCATCGGCTGCTTGCCGCCTTCGAGGTCGATCACCGAGAGCCGTCGGTGCCCCAAGGCGCAATGCGGATGCAACCACAGCCCTTCGGCATCCGGACCGCGTAAAGCCATGGTGTCCACCATCTGCTGGAGAACCCGGCGCTCGGCAGTGAGATCACGATCGAAATCTGTCCAACCGACGATTCCACACATCGTCTTATCCTTTCGCTATCGTCGTCTCACGCGAGGGTCGCCCACACGGTCTTCGGTTCGAGATACGCGTCGAGCCCGGCGCGCCCCATCTCCCGGCCGACGCCGGACGCCTTGACCCCGCCGAAGGGGGCGGCGGGATCGCCGGGCGCCCACGTGTTCAGATAGACCGAGCCCGCATGCAGGCGAGCGGCGAGAGTGTGTGCGTCGCTGAGGTTTTGAGTCCAGACACCGGCCGCGAGACCGTAGTCGGTGTCATTGGCCAGGCGCACGGCTTCATCGATGCTGTCGAACGGCGCGGCCACCAGAACCGGCCCGAAGATCTCCTCACGACTGATCCGCATGTCCGGCGTGATGTCCGTGAAAAGCGTTGGGCGAATGAAATATCCGCCGTGCGGTACAGGTTCGGGGATATCGCCCGAGGTCAATGTCGCACCGGCGGCAACCCCGTCGTGGATGTAACCACGCACCCGCCGGTACTGCTCGGCCGACACCACCGGCCCACACTCGGTGGTCGGATCGAGCGCCGGACCGACCTGCGCACTCTTGGCTCGCGCCGCGATTCCTTCGACAACCTCGTCGTACACACTCCGATGTACATACAGCCTGGATGCGGCATTGCACGCCTGGCCGGTATTGAAGTAGATCCCGTTGTAACTACCCGCGATCGCGGCCTCCAGGTCGGCGTCCGGGAGAATGATGTTCGGACTCTTCCCGCCGAGCTCCAGGGTTACCCGCTTGAGCTGTGCGCCCGCCTTCGCGCCGATTTCGCGTCCGACACTGGTAGATCCGGTGAATACGATCTTGTCGACGCCCGGATGATCGACCAGCGCCGCACCGGTCTCGCCATCACCGGTCAGCACGTTCACCGTGCCCGCCGGAAACCCGGCCTCGTCGATCAGTTCGGCGAGACGCAACGCGGTAAGCGGTGTCTGCTCCGCGGGTTTGAGCACCACGGTGCATCCCGCCGCCAACGCGGCCCCGACCTTCCACGCCGTCATCAACAGCGAGAAGTTCCACGGAATGATCTGGGCACAAACCCCGACCGGCTCTTTCCTGGTGTAGCACAACGTATTCGGCACCGCGACCGGGATGGTTTCGCCCTCGATCCGCGCGGGCCACCCGCTGAAGTACCGGAACTGGGCTGCCGCCGCAGGCACATCGAGCGCGCGGGTCATGGTGATCGGCTTACCCCCGTCGAGAGCTTCGAGCTCGGCGAGCTCGTCGCCGTTGCGCTCGATGAGGTCCGCGAGGCGGGCGATGAGCAGGCCACGATCGGCCGCGGACAGCCGACGCCACGGTCCATCGAGCGCGGCGCGGGCCGCCGCAACGGCTGCCGCGACGTCATCCCGGCCCGCGTAGGCGATCTCGGTGATGTACCCGCCGGTAGACGGATCGACGGTGGTGAAAGTCCGTCCGGTCGCCGAGGCAACGAACCTACCGTCGATGTACAGCAGGTGCTTGCGGGACAGGAAGTTTCGGGCCGCAGCGCCCACGGTGCTGCACAAGGTATTCACGAGTCCTCCCGGTCCGCGTCAGAAGCGGTCGATGACGGTGATGCCGTTGGTGGTGAAATCGCTCATCGCGGACAGGACTTCCCCGGCCCGATCCAGTGAAACGGTGCGCTGCACCAGAGTCTGCGGCGCGAGCCGACCGGACGAGACCAGCGAGAGTAACTGCGGGTAGCTGGAATGCGGATTACCGTGCGAGCCAACGATGGTCAGCTCACCGATGGTGATGATGTCCATCGGCAGCGCGATCTCGCCGGCGTCCGCCGCGCTGGTTAGCCCGACTTGGACGTGCCGACCGCGTTTACGCAGCGAGCGAACGGAATTCACCACCGTCGCCCGGATGCCGAGCGCATCGAGCGAAACGTGCGCACCGCCGCCGGTGGCCTCCTTGACCGCCGCGGGCACGTCCTGCTCGACACTCGCATCGATGGTGTGCGCCGCGCCCTGCTCTTCGGCAAGCGCGAGCTCGGCCGGATCGATATCCACCGCCACCACGGAAGCGCCTGCGGCACTGGCGATCTGAACAGCCGCCAACCCGACACCGCCGACACCGTGCACGGCAACCCATTCACCGGGCCGAACCTGCCCCTGCCCGGTGACCGCGTGAAAAGCAGTCATGAATCGACAACCGATGGCGCTGGCCGCGACCGGCGTGAGCTCGTCCGGCACCGGCACACAGTTGAAGTCGGCATTGCCGATGTGCACGTACTCGGCATAGCCACCGTCGCACCAGAACCCGAGCACCTGCATGTTGTCACACACATTGGCCCGCCCGGACCGGCAGTACGCGCACGTGCCGCAGGCCAGGTGGAACGGCGTGGTCACTCGGTCGCCGATCCGCACGCCGCGCACCTCGGCGCCGATAGCGGTTACGGTGCCGACGATCTCGTGCCCCAATGTGCGCGGCAACGCGACCTGCCCGCCCATCCAGCCCCAGTCACCCATCCACGCGTGCCAGTCGCTGCGGCAGATGCCGGTGGCGAGGACTTCGAGCACGACACCATCCGGTTCCGGTGTGGGATCGGGGATTTCGCGCAGCTCCAGAGGCGCGCCGTACTCGACAATCTGTGCCGCTCTCATCGTCGCCCCTTTCAGGAGATGCGGATGGGGAGCGTCTCCAGTCCCCGAGTGATGTTGTTCGGTTCCCGGATGGGGGCACCGGTGAGTTCGAGCGTGGTCGCACGTTTGGCGAGGGCGACGAACAGGGCGTTCGCCTCCATCGAGGCGAGAGTGCGGCCGGGGCAGTTGTGTACGCCGAAACCGAAACCGACAGTGTCCGTCGGGTTGCGGTCGGCCTGGAACCGGTCCGGATCGGGATAGTGGCGTTCGTCCCGATTCGCCGCGCCGTAGGAGACCAGAACCCGGGCACCTTCGGGAATCGTGACGCCTTCGACGTCCATGTCCGCGGTGGTGACTCGGGAAAAGTGCTGGATCGGCGTCTCCAGCCGGACGCCTTCCAGGAAAGCGCCGGGGACGAGGTCCGGGTCCTGCCGAACGGCCGCCCACTGGTCCGGGTTCTCGGCCAGCAACCACAGCGTGCTCGCCACCCCGGCGATAGTGGTGTCCAACCCGGCGCACGCGTAGGCGCTCATGGTCATCAGGGCTTCGTTCTCGGTGATCTCGCCGCGATCGGCTGCCTCCCAGACGATCTGGCCGAAGCTGTCGGGCAACAGTTTGTCCGGCGTCGCGTCGGTGACCAGATACTGCATGAGCGCTTCCACGTCGGGAAAGGTCGACAGCTGCCGATCACCGGGCGGCCCAAAGTAATTGAACGCGCCTAGGGCCCAGACCAGAATCTTGTCCCGCTGTTCGTCGCGCGGGAATCCGATGAGATCCATGACGATGTCCACCGGCAGCTTGGCCGCGAAATCGGTGACGCCATCGAACGTTTCGCGCTGCATCAGATCGTCGACGAGATCGTCCGCGAGCTGCTCGATATTGCCTGCGACCTGGCGCACGTATTTGGGACGCAGCGCCTCGTCCATCACCTTGCGCACCGCCCGGTGTCGCGGCGGGTCCATCGAGAGCAGCGACCCGTCCGCGAGCTCGTTGGCGGTGGGATTCATCGCGATGCCACGGGCGGAGCTGAACCCCTCCCAATCGGTGAGCGCGGCGCGCACCTGGTCGTACCGGAACAGGCCGTAGAGATCGTGCTCGGTCATCCGGACGACCGGGCCCAGGTCACGCAGGGTCTGGTAGCAGGGGACCGGATCGAGAAGTGCCGCGGTCGAGAACGGGTCCAGCTCGGTCTCGACCGCAGACGTCGTTGTCGAACTGGTCACGGCTGATCCCTTTTCTTTCCGGCCAGATCGTAGAAGCACAACCGGGGCCCGGCCTCCGGTCGCGTGTACATCCGGCGACAGGTCAGTTCGGACTTCTCGAACACGTCGAACCAGGCCGCACGGTCGCGGGGCAGCCCTTGTCCGGTCAGCACGTGGATCAGGAAGAAGTCGTCGTCGTTTTCCCTGCTGTCGTAACGGATTTCGGGCTCGCCGACCAGCAGGATCTTCAACTCGGGGAACGTCGCGGAGATCTCGTTCAACAGGTCGATCACGGCCTGCTCGCCGTGCCGGAAGTGCTCGTGCAACGCGCTCATCATGCAGAGCCCGTCGGCCTCGAAACATTCCTTCGGCCAGGTCTTCGGGGCGAACGCGTCACCGACGACGAACTTGACCCGATCCGCCACACCGGAGGTGCGGGCGTGCTCGTTGGCCACCGCGACGGCGTCGGCATCGATATCCAAGCCGATACCGGTCAGCGACGGATCACGCAGGCACGCGTCCACCACCAATTGACCACCACCACAACCGATGTCGAGGATGCGCTCGACCTTGCGACCACGCATGGCCGTCAGCAGGGTCGGCGTGTGGAAGGCGGAGAACAGGGTGTCACAGTGTGCGCCGAGCTTGCCGCCGTCGCGAATCACATCCTTGCCGTACACCGCCTTACCGGTGAGCAGATCGCCGGTCCGGCTGGTCACCATGCCGTACGCGTCGACGTAAACGCCGAGGCGAGCCAATGACACATCCGTGGTGAGGAACTCGCCGAGCCGGGTCAGGAAGAACTCTTCGCCCCGGGTCTCGAGGATGCCGCGATTGACCAGGTAACGCAGGAAACCGGGCCCCATATCGGGATCGATCCCGGCCAGCAGGCCGTCGGCGGGGTTGCGCGGGCCGTTCCGGAGTCGTTCCAGCAGTGGCGTATCGGCGATGGCCCGTACCGCGTGGCAGACGTGCATCGCGCTGATCATCTCGGGCAGGTCGGACAGCGTGAACGCCTGCCACTCCCTGCGTTGCTGCTCATCGGTGAGTTCGATGATCTCCGGTCGGTGTTCGGTGATCGTCATCGTTGTTCCTTTCGAAAATGTTGTCGCCCAGCGCTATTCGGCTACGGCGTAGGCGTGCCGTTTGCGTGGGCTCGCGGCCGCCCTGACGAACTCGTTGTCCTCGGTGAACCCGGCCGCGCAGACCCGGCCGAGCGAGTACGCGGGGACGAGTTCCACCTCGTGGCCACGCTGTTCCAACTGCTGGACGACCGCGGGATCGCAGGTCTCCTCGGCCACCAGCACGCCGGGTCGATGCGCGTGCGGGGTGAAGGACGCGGGGACCTGATCGGTATGGAAGGCCGTGGTTTCGGTCGCGGCCTGGAAGTCGAGCCCGAAATCGACCACGTTGAGAAAGAACTGCAACGTCCACTGGTCCTGCCGATCGCCACCCGGCGTGCCGAAGGCGACGTACGGGCGGCCGTCGCGCAGCACCACGGTCGGGCTGAGCGTGGTCCGCGGCCGCTTGCCCGCCGCCAGCGAATTCGGGTGGTCGGGAGTGAGATAGCCGCACTGCCCGCGGGTGCCGAGCGGAAAGCCCAAGCTCGCGATCGCCGGCGAACTCTTCAGCCAGCCACCGCTGGGGGTTGCGGCGACCATATTGCCGTGCTTGTCGACGGCGGTGACGGTGACGGTGTCGCCCTTCGTCGTGGTCTCCAGCAGGATCGTCGGCAATCCGTTGCGCAGCTGCGACATCCACTCCGTCTCGGCGGCCGGATAGTCCGGCACGGACCGTTCGGGAATGAACGAGGTACGCCCGCCGGGTGCACCTGGCCTCAGGTCCAGCGCGGCCCGCGGGCCGACCAGCTTGCGCCGCTCGCGGCTGTAGCCCTCGTCGAGCAGGGCGGCCAGCGGCACATCGCTGAAGGCGGGATCGCCGTACCAGGCCTCACGATCGGCCATCGCGAGCTTCGTGCACTCGGTCACGGTGTGCAGGTAGTCGGCGCTGCCCAGGCCCATCTTCGTCAGATCGAAGCCGTCGAGCAGCGCGATCTGCTGCAGGAACACCGGACCCTGCGACCACGGTCCCGGTTTGAACACCTGGTACGGACCGTAGTCGTAGCTCGGTGCGGTCTCCACGGTCGCCTGCCAGTCGGCGAGATCGTCCGCGGTGAGCAGCCCGCTGTGCCGCCGTCCGGTCGAGTCCAGCACCGGCCCGGACGCGAGGAACTCCGAGATCGCTTCCGCGACAAAGCCTTTGTAGTAGGCGTCGTGCGCGGCCTGGATCTGCGCCGCACGGTCGGTCGACGCGGACTCGGCCGCCTTGATCAACCGCTGATAGGTATTGGCGAGCGCCGGATTACGGAAGCGGCTACCCGCCGCCGGGGCCACACCACCCTTCAGATACGTCTGACCGGACCCGGTCCACTCGTCGCGGAACAGCGGCGCCAGCACCTCGATCGCCTGCGCGGTCTCGGGCAGCAACGGAAAACCGTTGTCCGCGTAGCCGATCGCGGGCTGCAGGACATCGGCCAGCCGCATGGTCCCGAACTCGGCGAGCATCCGCATCCAGCCGCCGAACGCGCCGGGCACACAGGCGGGCAGCAGACCAGAGCCGGGGATACCGCTCAATCCGAGATCGGCGAAGGTATCGATGCTGATCGCACTCGGCATCGGGCCCTGGCCGCAGATCTGCTGCACGTCACCGCTTTTCGCGGAATGCGCCACGACGGACAGGTCACCGCCGAGGCCGTTGAAATGTGGTTCCACGACCTGGAGCACGAATCCGGCGGCCACGGCGGCGTCGAATGCGTTGCCGCCGTTCGCCAGAATTCGCATGCCTGCCGCGGAGGCGAGCCAATGGGTGCTGGCAACGGCACCGGTGGTGCCGGTCAGCTCGGGCTTGGATGGAGGCATCGGGTTCTCCCGGTTACTTGTCCTGGAATATCTGCAGGCCGCGCGCGAGGATGGCGCTCGGGTCGTAGCGTGTTTTCGCGGCGCGGAAAGCCGTCCATTTGTCGCCGTAGTGAGCCCGCCAGTCCTGCGCGGTGAAGCGCAGCGAGCCGATCGGGTAGAGCACGGCGCCGTACTTTTCCCGCGCGTGGGCGAACATTCGATCGTTGCGATCGAGCATTTCCTCGATGAATTCCGCATCGACGCCGGGGGTTTCGGCCACGGTGTTGATGTCGAGAACGAAGACCCAATCGGAGCCGTTCGCCTCGGGCACCGGCGGAAACGGCCTGGTGATGTGCGAACGTCGCTGCGGGTAGATCAGGCTGATCCCGAAGGGGCCGATATCGCGCGCGGTGAGCTGCGACTGGACCTCGCCAACGTACTCCTCGACGATCGCGCCGGACAGCCACACGTCGTACCACGGCTTGACCAGCCGATCCCAGCCGACCTCGTCTCGCATGCCGTCGACCAGCGTGTCGATCTTGTACGCGTAGTCCAGGTACGGGGTGTCGTCGATGAGCGGCTCGGTGGTCAGCCCCTCGGCGGCGACCTGATCGTCCGGCGGCGTGGCCGGGTCGTAGAGGACCGTGGCGTACAGCCGGTGGGTCGGCGCGGACTCCGGCGAGTACATCTCGGCATAGACGTGATCGATGGTGGGGCGCTCGATGAGCGTGCGCATGTCCTGGAAGAACTTGCCGTTGTCGGAGTACTCCAGCACATAGGTGCGGGCGCGTTCGGTCGCGGGCACGAGGTCGAGCACGGCCTTGGTGATGACGCCGCACTGGCCGAGCCCGCCGAGCACCGCCTCGAACAGATCGGGCTTGTGCTCGGGAGAGCAGCGCTCGATATCGCCGGTCCCGGTGACGACCTCGAGCTCGCGCACGTGATCGACCTGCAGACCCGTGTTCAGCGCGCCGACGAGACCGCCGAGGCCACCCACCGAGAGCGTCCCGCCGACGGTCAGCGAGGTGTAGCCGGTGATGGCGGGCGGGGTCAGCCGCGGCGTCTGCTCGTAGGCGGCGTTGATCAGGTCCTTCCACAGGATTCCGGCGTCGACTTCGGCGACGTCCGCGCCGATGGAATGGATGCGGTTGAGGTACTTGTTCTCAATGACCAGGCCGTCGGTGAGGCCCTGGCCGAGGGTGGTGTGCGCCGCGCCCCGGACCGACACGCTGACGTCGTGCGCCCGGCAGAACCGGATCATCGCGGCGATGTCGTCCGCCGAGCGTGGCCGCAGTACCGCAGCCGGCTTGTGGTTGGTGATGTTGCCGAGATCGGTGGCGACCGCTTGGCGCGACTCCTCATCGACGAGCAGCTCACCCGCCAATTCTGGCGCGGTAGCGAACGACAGTCCCGCATTCTCGCCGGTGACCCAACTCCGCTCGAGCGGATCGAAACCCACGACGGCGGACTGCATAGTGCCGGCGCTGAATTCAGGCACGGCAAACTCCTTTCGACGCAATGGTATTGACCGATGGCAAGCACGATGGCTGCGGCCAATTTCCACTACATCGAACATATCCGTACTGCTATGCCCGGCACATCCAGAGAATCCTCAAGTTACTGTCAAAAGCTCTTGAAGCCGTAAATTGACGCAGGTTATGACGATATCGGCGCGGGTTGCGCGGCCGCGTTGATGGCCTCGGCTACCTTGCCGCACAGTTCGGCGAAGACGGTCTGCTCGGCCGGGGTGAGCACGGACTCGGCGATCTTGGCGTTGTCCCGCCTGCATTCCGCTGCGCGGTCCAGGAATTCGCGTCCGACCGGGGTGAGCGAGGTCGTCTGTTCGCGCCGATCGGTACCGAGCGAGGCCTGCTCGACCAGGTCCTGATCCTTCAGCACGCGAAGAGCTTTCGACACCGTCGGGCGGGATACGCTCAAGGCATCGCTCAGCAACGACGGCGTCATCGGGCCACGTAGACGCAACATTTCGAGCACGTCGTACTGCTGCCAGCTCACCCGTTCGGGTGTAGTCCGGGTACGTTGCGCCACCAGCACGCACGTCAGGTGGGCCAGCGCGTTCTCGATCCCGTCCTGCCAGTCGAGTACCTGGCTGTTTTCGTTTTCGTCAACAGGCACTGGCCTCTCCTCACCCGGTCGTGGACTTGATTTCCCGCTGGAAACTAGTTTACGGTAAAAATTGCGATACCAACTCGTACTCTGTCATACAGGAGGAGTGGTCATGAGGGAGCGTCAGCGAGCGAACCAAAAATACAGCGCCCCAGTGCGTACGACGGAACCGAGCGCCAGCGAGGTGGAGTCGTGAGCACCTCGGGCGCGAACCCGACAACGGTGGGGTGGTTCGAAATCGCCGCCACCGATCCGGAGCTCAATAAGCAGTTTTACCAGCGGATATTCGATTGGGAATTCACCTCGTTCGGCCCTGGTTACTACACGATCACCGCGCCGGGTGCGTCGGCCAGCATGGGCGCGCTACGTCGAGGCAGCAGTGACGCGCTATGGATCAGTGTCGTCTGCGACGATATCGAGGCGACAATTCCGAGACTGGAAACGTTGGGCGCCAGGGTTTTCGAGAGCTCCGCGCGTACCGCGGCGGGCGACCTGCACGCGGTGATCACCGACGTGCAGGGCAACAAACTAGGCCTGTTCGAACCCGCTGTGCACGAGCCTCGTTCGGCCCCGGTGCCGAACTCGACGGCCTGGTTCGAAATCGGCACAACGGATTTCGTGGCGACACAGAAGTTCTACGAACAAGCCTTCGGCTGGACGTATGAGCGCGACGAGGCCGCGCAAGGGGTGGTCTACTACAGCATTCACCCAGGCGGGGCCATGGAACCGATCGGCGGCACGATGGATGTGTCGACGCTGCCCAACCCGACCGATTACGCGATTCCGGGACTGCTCGTCACCGACGTCCCCGACCTGCTCGCGCGCTGCGAACAGGCCGGCGGGCAACGCCTGATGGATCCCTTCTCCGACGCGACCGGTCTGATCATCGGACAGTTCACCGACCCGTTCGGTAATCGGTGGACCGCGTTCGCCCAACCGTGAGGGGAACCGTGCCTTTCGCCGTATATGTGTTGGGCCTGGGCGTTTTCTGCCTCAACACCACCGAAATCATGGTCGCCGGGCTCATTCCCGGCATGTCGAGCGACCTCGGCGTCTCCATCGCCGCCATCGGTTACCTGGTCTCGATCTTCGCCTTCGGCATGGTCGTCGGCGGCCCGGTCTTGATCGTCGGCTTATCCAAAGTGCCGCAGAAGAAGTCGCTGATCTGGCTGCTCGTGGTGTTCGTGGTCGGGCAGACGATCGGCGCGCTGGCCCAGGACTACTGGGTGCTGGTGGTGGCGAGAGTGGTTACCGCGCTGGCGGCTTCGGCGTTCTTCGGCGTCGCTGCCGCGGTTTGCGTGCGACTCGTCGGCGCCGAGCGACGCGGGCGCGCGATGTCGGTGCTGTACGGCGGCATGATGGTCGCTCAGGTGGTCGGCCTGCCGGTGGCCACCTTCATCGAGCAGCACTTCGGCTGGCGGGCCAGCTTCTGGCTGGTCGACGCGCTGGCGGTGCTGTGTATCGCGGCGGTCGTGCTGCTGGTTCCGTCCGGCGGCAATACCCAGACCATGGACTTCCGGTCCGAGATCCAGGCGTTCCGTAACCTGCGACTGTGGGGCGCGTACGCGACCAATGCCCTCGTCATCGGCTCGGTCGTGGCCGGATTCACCTATCTCTCACCGATTTTCACCGACGCGACGCACTTCGCGCCCGCGACGGTGCCGCTGCTGTTCGTCGTGTACGGGATAGCGACGGTGGTGGGCAATGCCGTCGTCGGCCGGTTCGCGGAC
Organism: Nocardia sp. NPDC050175; assembly: GCF_044459885.1. Lineage (NCBI taxonomy): Bacteria > Bacillati > Actinomycetota > Actinomycetes > Mycobacteriales > Nocardiaceae > Nocardia > Nocardia sp. NPDC050175. The sequence continues at coordinate 801,146 of NZ_JBITJI010000001.1, read as the reverse complement.
CGCTACACGCGGCCGATTCTGTTCGGCGGCCTGATCGCATTGATGCTGGTACTCACCGCTTTCGCGCTGTGTGTCGAGTACAAGGCGCCGACGATCGCCGCCACCGTCCTGCTCGGCCTGGTCGGCCTGCCGCTCAACCCGGCCATGGCGGCCAGGGTGATGTCGGTGTCGAACGAGGGCGCGCTGGTCAACACCGTCAACGGCTCCGCCATCAACATCGGTGTCGTCATCGGCCCGTGGCTCGGCGGCATCGGGATCAGTGCCGGACTCGGCCTCACGGCACCGCTGTGGATCGGTGTTGCCATGGCGCTGTGCGGGCTGCTCACGCTGATACCGGATCTCCTGCAACGCGCGCACCCGTCCACTCAGGACGACGGCGCGATGCAGCCGGTGCCTGCCGAGGAAGCCAGGGAGCATTTGTGAGGTTCGCCGATAATATTGTGGCGTAACGTATTAGTGGACGAAACCGTCCATTTCGAGCGTCCATCGGGGCTCCGGCTTCGGTGGACGCTCTTTTCAATCCCATTGTGCGCTGGAGTAACCCGTCCGGAGCAGACTAAACCCCCTGGCAGGCAAAGGTTTTAGACAACCATCGACAATTGTTGTCTGACACCGATTTAAGAGTTTCTTGAACCCCATTTGATTGCCCCGGACGTCGCTACCCGCCGAGTATGGAAGGTGCTGGGACAACCCCTCCCACTGCGGTGAGGGGCCCACCATGAGCACATTCGCGACGGAAAGGCATCCGATGCACGGGCTTGACATCGCGCCGAGATTTCACCACCTCGCCATTCAGACCGACGACGTGGACGCCACGATCCGGTGGTACCAGGAATTCCTCGGCGCCACGGTGGAATGGAAGCTCGACAGCTTCTCGCCACTCACTCTCGACCGACTGCCGGGAATCGAGAAGCTGGTCGAGCTGAAAACGGGGGACGTGCGATTCCACGTCTTCGACCGGGCCGAGCACACGCAAGACGGCCCGGACCCGCTCGGCTACCAATACCAACACCTCGGTCTCACCGTGAACCGACCGGAAGACCTTGTCACGCTTCGGGAGCAGTGGCTGAAGGCCCGCGAGTCGACCGACCTCACCTGGGCCAGCGACGAGGGGCCCTCCGACATCGTGACCGATGCGGACGGCATGCAGAGCCTGTATGTCGTCGACCCCAACGGTCTCGAGATGGAGTTCATCTACTTTCCTGGAGCAGGGTCGTGAGCAGCCGCAACGGACATGATTCGAAGAAGCGCCGTCCGCCCGCATTGCAGCCGCATGTGCTGTTCATGCCGCCGATCGGCGACGATTTCGACGGATCGGATGAGGACGCCGCCACCGTCGAACGAGAGACGCTGGAGTACAACGTCTTCGGCACCAAGCCGGTCGAGGAGGAGCGGCTGTTCTGGTACCGCTGGATCGCGGGTCACCAGATCTCGTTCCTGCTGTGGCGGGCCATGCACGACGTCGTCCGGCATCATGCCGACGAAGACGCCGACCGGCCCGGCGAGCGCGAGCTCGACCTGCTGTCCGCCTGCATCGACGGGTACAGCACGACGCTGCTCTACTCGTCCACCGTCCCGAGGGAGCTCTATCACGCCGACATCAGGGCGCGAATGGCGTTGCAGCACCCCGCGTTCAGCGGCACCTGGGCGCCGGACTACCGAGGGGTGCGCCGACTCTTCCGCAGCAATTTGCCCTGGCAGGAAGACGGCTCGTGCGCCGCGCTCGACGAAGCGGTCGCCCGTAACGAGGTGACGCACAGTCACATCGCCGATCATCTTGTGCCGGACGGTCATTCGCTGCTGCAGAAGTCGGTGGGCGCGCCGGGGGTGAGCATTTCCCGGGAGAAGGAAGACCTGTACGACAACTTCTTCCTGACCGTCCGGCGCCCCGTGAGCCACGCCGAATTCGTGGCACAGCTCGATGCCCGCATCGCTGACCTCGCCGCTGACCTGAAGCACAACGGGCTGTATCCCAACGTCGACGGCCAGCACTACCCGGTCGTCACCCAACAGTCCGACGAGGTGATGCGACCGCTGGTCAGCGACATCCTGCAGGTGCTCGACCGGGCGGCTCGGCTGGTATCGGACATGCGACTCGAGGAGGCGCGCCGATGAAACACGGCATAGTCCTGTTGCCCGAGCACGAGTGGAAGGTCGCCGCCGACCGGTGGCGGGCCGCCGAGCAGCTCGGCTACCAGCACGCCTGGACCTACGACCATCTGATGTGGCGCTGGCTCGCCGACCGCAACTGGTACGGCTCGATCCCGACCCTCACGGCCGCCGCCACCGTCACCAGCTCCATCGGCCTCGGCCTGCTCGTGGCCACCCCGAACTTCCGCCATCCGGTCGCGCTCGCCAAGGAACTCGTCACCGTCGACGACATCGCGAGCGGTCGGCTGATCTGCGGACTCGGCTCCGGCGCACCGGGATTCGACGCAAGCGTCCTCGGTGGACCGGACCTCGGCGCGCGCGAGCGGGCCGATCGATTCGAGGCGTTCGTCGAACTCCTCGATACCGTGCTCGTCCGCGGCTCCGTGACAAAGGTGTCACGCTGGTACACCGCGGCGGGCGTGGATTTCCACCCGCGCGCCGACGACGCGCCGCGCCTGCCCTTCGCCGTGGCCGCGACCGGCCGGCGCGGGATGGCACTGGCCGCCGGATACGCGCGGTACTGGGTTACCTCCGGCCCGCCCAACGACTTCCGCATGCGGCCGCTGCGTGAGGTCGTGCCCATGTTGCGGGACCAAGTGCGCGCCATCGACGCCGCGTGCGAGCGGGTGGGCCGGGACCCAGCCACCCTCGGCAAGCTGTTCGTCGGCGATGCGGCCGTCGGCGGGATCACCAGTTCGCTGGCCGCCTATGAGGACGCCGCCGGCGAGCTCGAGGAGATCGGTATCACCGACCTCGTCGTGCACTGGCCGCGCCTGGATCAGCCGTATCAGGGCGACGAACAGGTCGTTGTCGACTTCGCTGAGAAGCACCTCGGAGGCGAGTGATGCGAGTACTGCGAGTGGACATGTTCGGCGCGGCACCCGGCCGCGGCAGCACCCTGGACGTGCTGATCCCGGCGGGCCGGTGCGACGACGGCGTGGTGGCCGAAGCCACCGAGTATGCGCGCCACGGCAATTCGGACGAGACCGCTCTGGTCAGCGAATGCTCCAGAGCGCAGCGGACTTTCGCCTCGCGCATCTTCAGCACCGACGGCGAGACACCATTCGGCACGCATTCGCTGGCCGGCGTGGCCGCCTGCCTGGTCGGCACCGGTCAGCTCGACCCCGGTGACCTCGGCCGGACCGCCGAGGTCGGCTGCCAATGGCTGTGGACCGACGGCACCGAGGTGCGGGTGCCGTTCGACGGACCCGTTGTGCACGAACAGATTCCGCACGATCCCCGGTTGTTCGGCTGGAACATGGGTACTTCCCATGCAGGCGGCATAGGCCGCGCTTTCAACTTCGTGCGGGTCACCGAGGACCCGCGATCCCTGCCCATCCCGGATCTCGAGCGGATGCGGGAGGTAGGGCTCACGGATCTCACCGCTTATCGCTGGGACCCGGATCGACAGGAAGTGCTCGCCCGCGTTTTCGCGCCGGGATTCGGCATTCCAGAGGACGCCGGTTGCCTACCGGCGGCAGCCGCGCTCGGCCTCACCGGGCTCGGCTTGACCGCCGACGGCAAGACGCCGGTGACGGTTCGCCAGGTGACGGGAGACGGCAACGAATCCGTCTTCGGCTGTACCGGTTCCGTCCACGACGGCACCGCCAGCGTGCAGATCACCGGGCAGATATGGGTTCCCGCGATCGACGACGAGCAGAAAGGCGAGTGAGGGATGACAGTACGACCGGAATCCGGAGTAACCATGCCGAGCACAGGCATGCTCGATGAAGCGCGGCGTCGCGACGAGGTCGATCCGCTTGCCGAGTACGCGCGGGAGTTCGCCACCGACGGCGCCATCCATCTCAACGGCAATTCGCTCGGCCCGCCGCGGGGCAGCCTCGCGGCCGAACTCGATCGCGTGGTGACCGGCCAGTGGGCGCCTCGACAGGTGCAGGCATGGTTCCAGGACGGGTGGCTGGATCTGCCTCGCACGGTGGGCGACAAGCTGGGCTCATTGCTCGGTGCGGGGCCCGGACAGGTGTTGGTCGCCGGCGAGACGACGTCGACGACGCTGTTCAACGTGTTGACCGCCGCCTGCCGCCTACGCCCGGACCGCCCGGTGCTGCTGATCGAGGGCGAGTCGTTCCCGACCGACCTGTACATCGCGGACTCGGTGGCCAGGCTGCTGGACCGTGAGCTCGTCGTCGAGACGCGCACCGGCTTCGATGAATACCTGCGGGACAACGGCACTCAGGTGGCGGTTGCTCTCGCCGCGCCCGTGGATTTCCGCACGGGGGAGCGACGCGAGCTCCGGCCGATCACCGCGCTGTGTCATGCCGTAGGCGCCCTGTCGGTGTGGGATCTCAGCCACGCCACCGGGGTGCTTCCGGTCGACCTCGACGCCAATGCGGTCGATCTCGCCGTGGGCTGCGGCTACAAGTATCTCGGCGGCGGCCCTGGCGCACCGGCTTTCACCTACGTCCCCACCAGACTCCAGTCGACAGTGGACTTCCCGCTGTCAGGTTGGCACGGGCACGCCAAGCCCTTCGCGATGGCGCAGACGTTCATACCTGCCGACGACATCAATCAAGCCCGCACCGGCACACCGCCGCTGCTCAGCCTGGTCGGCCTGAATCACGCCCTCGCCCCGTTGATCGAGGTGGGCATCCACGAGTTGCACCGGCGCTCAAAGGATCTCAGCGGATTCTTCCTCGAGTGCCTCGCCGACCGCCGCCCGGAACTGCTGCACCAACTCGCGTCGCCCGAGGTCGCGGACCGTCGCGGCGGGCACCTCGCACTGCGAGTTCCCCAGGTGAACAAGGTCGAAAGCGCCCTCGCCGACAACGGCGTGCTCGTCGACGCCCGGCCGCCCGACCTGATCCGCTTCGCCTTCGCGCCGCTGTACGTGACGCACGAGCAGGTGGCGCAGGCAGTCGACGTGCTGTGCCGCGCCGTGGAAGGACTGTAATGACCACTGCCCCCGAGTATCTCGCACCCGAGTACGTCACCTACGCGCACATGGATGAACTGCACGAGCTGCAGGTCCCGCGTAGCGATGCCCGCGGCGAGATGAACTTCATCCTGATCAGTCATGTGAAGGAGTTGTTGTTCCGCGCGGTGATCGACGATCTCGACACCGCGCGGGCCGCGCTGGAACGTGACGATGTGGCCGACACCTGCCTGGCGCTGGCGCGGGCGACTCGCACCCAACGAGTACTCGTGGCCTGCTGGGAGTCGATGAACGGCATGTCGGTCGACGAGTTCATCGCGTTCCGGCATGTGCTTAACGATGCGTCCGGCACGCAGTCTTTCGCCTACCGCGCTTTGGAATTCGTGATGGGTAACCGGCCGGAGCGTCAGGTGGAGGCGGCAGTCCGCGACGGACACCCGTTGCTGCGGGTCGAACTGGAGAAGCCGTCAATATACGACGCCGTATTGCAACACCTTGCCCGGCAGGGCTTTTCGATCCCCGCCGAGTGCCTCGCGAAACCGCCTGCACAACAACATGAGTCGAACCCGCTGATCGAAGACGTCTGGCTGCAGATCTACCAGCACCCGGAGCGGCATCACAACGCGCACCGGCTGGCGGAGAGCCTCTTGGAGGTCGCCTATCAGTTCTCGCACTGGCGGGCCACCCACCTGCTGGTGGTCGAACGGATGCTCGGCGGCAAGAGCGGCACGGCGGGCACCGACGGAGCACCGTGGCTCCGTGCCATCAACGACCACCGCTTCTTCCCGGAACTGTGGACCTTCCGCACCCGGATGTAGACCACACCCGACAACCTAACCGCCACCACCGACACATCCGCACGACCAAACCACTGAAAAGGAGGATGGCGCTTCCTCTCCCCGCGAACGCGGGAGTATCCGCGCCAAACACCCGATGACGGAACTGAAGACCGAGCTGACGAAACCGGTCGACCTCACCTCGCTTGTCCCGGTGTTGTTCGGGTTTGCTGCCTTTCAGCAGCTGCGCGCGGCCTCGGAATTGCAACTGTTCGAATACCTCGACCTGAACGGCCCGTCCACCAGCGACCAGGCCGCCGCGGGGCTGGGGCTGCCCGGCAAATCCGCGCGCCAGCTGCTGCTCGGCACCACCTCGCTCGGCCTCACCGACCGCGAGGGTGAGCAGTACACGCTGAGCGCGATGCTGCACGACGCGATGGCCGACGGCACCTGGCCGCTCATCCGCAACATCATCGACTTCCAGCAGCGGCTGTCCTACCTGCCCGCGAAGGAGTACGCCGAGTCGCTGCGGACCGGGAAGAACCTCGGCCTGAAGCACCTGCCCGGCAAGGGAAACGACCTCTACACCCGGCTCGAGCAGACGCCGGAGCTGGAGGCGCTGTTCTTCCGCGGCATGCACTCCTGGTCGGAGCTGTCCAATCCGGTGCTGCTGCACCAGGTGGACTACAGCGGCGTGACCAAGCTCCTCGATGTCGGTGGCGGCGACGCGGTCAACGCGATCGCGCTCGCCCAGGCCCACCCGCACCTGAAGATCACCGTGTTCGATCTCGCGGGCGCCGTCGAGGTGGCCGGTGACAATATCGCGGCCGCCGGACTCGGCGATCGGATCGACGTCGTCGCCGGCGACATGTTCGGCGATCCGCTGCCCGGCGGATACGACATGGCGCTGTTCGCCCATCAGTTCGTGATCTGGTCGCCGGAGCAGAACCGGGCGCTGCTCGAGCGGGCGCACGCGGCGCTGCCGCCGGGCGGCCGGGTGATCGTGTTCAACGCGTTCGCCGACGACGACGGTCGCGGACCGCTCTATACCGCTCTGGACAATGTGTACTTCGCGACATTGCCTGCAGAGGAATCCACGATCTATCCGTGGCACGAGCACGAAGAATGGCTCGTCGCTTCCGGGTTCGTCGATATCAAGCAGATCCACAACGAAGGCTGGACGCCGCACGGCGTAATCGAAGGGCGTAAGGCCGATGAGTAAGCTACTCGACCGCGAGTACTCGCCGAGTTCGGTCGCGCGCGATACCGCCGGCTCGCTGCAGCGGTATCGGACCCGCAGCGACGCCGCCCGGTCCGGGCTCGACGTGCACATCGCGGTGCCGTACGGCGAGGGACACGGCGAACGGTGCCATGTGTTTCCCGCTGTGCCGCAAGGCACTCGGGGACCGGAGACACCCGCGCTGGTCTTCGTGCACGGCGGCCACTGGCAGGAGTCCGGCATCGACGACGCCTGCTTTGCCGCCGAGCACGCGGTAGCGCACGGATGTGCTTATGTCGCAGTGGGTTACGGGCTCGCCCCGGACCGCACCGTGCCCGGCATGATCGCCTCGGTGGCCAGGGCGCTCGAGTGGCTCGTCACCACCGGGCCGATGCTCGGCATCGACCCGGAGCAACTGCACGTGGCGGGCAGCAGCGCGGGCGCCCATCTGCTCGCCGCGGCGCTCACCGGGGACAGCGCGCCCCAGGTACGCAGCGCGTGCCTGCTGAGCGGGCTGTACGACCTCACCGAGATCCCGGAGACCTACGTCAACGAGGCCGTCCGGCTGACGCCCGAGCTCGCTGCCGCGTGCAGCCCGCTGCGGATGCCGCCGCCGCGGTGCGATTCGATCCTGCTCGCCGCCGGGCGCCATGAGACGCGAACGTATCTGCATCAGCACGAGATGTACGCGGAATATCTTGCCGCCCAGTCGGTCCCGGTGACGGCACAGATCGTGCCCGAGCGGGACCACTTCGACCTGCCGCTGGACCTGGCGGACCCGTCGACCCCGTTCGGCCGGACCAGCCTGCGGCACCTCGGCCTGGCGCCGCGCCACCCAGGCCCATCCACACCGGAAGGAACGGTGACATCAGCGCGATGAAACAGACACTGACCGCCCCTGTCGAGTCCGTCACAACGGGCCCGGCCGAGGGTGCGACCACCGAAACGATCGTCGACGCCTTCGTGCGGACGGCGCGCGAACATGCCGACCGCGAAGCGATTTCCGACGGCAGCAGCACGCTGACCTACGCGGAACTGGACAACCTCAGCAGCCAGATCGCGCGGGCGTTGCGCGAACGCGGGCTGACCACGGGCGCGCGGGTCGGGGTGCATCTCGAGCGCAGCCTCGCCACCTATCAGGTGTTCCTCGGCATTCTCAAGGCCGGTCTGGTGGTGGTTCCGTTCAATCCGGTCCACCCCGCGGAGCACAAGTCGCGGATGTTCCAGGTCGCCGAGCCTGACGTGACGGTGACGGATGCCGATGCGGTGGAAGGGATTCCAGCGGAGTCGTGCTTGCCGGTCAGTGAGCTGTTGTCGGCCGCGGCGTCGTTGTCCACGGAATCGGGGCCGTCGGCGGTCACCGCCGCTGCGCCGGCGTTCGTCCTGTTCACATCCGGCTCGACCGGTGTGCCCAAGGGCGTGGTGATCGCGCATCGCGGGATCTCCCGGGTTTCCCAGCATCTCACCGGGTTCACGCCCGGGCCGGACGACCGGTTCCTGCAGCTCGCGCAGCCCGCGTTCGCTGCGTCGACCACCGACATCTGGACCTGTCTGTTGCGTGGTGGCCGCCTCACGGTCGCGCCGCAGGAGATGCCGCCGCTCGGCGAGCTCGCGAGACTTATTGCCCGCGAGCGGATTACGGTGCTCAACCTGTCGGTCGGCCTGTTCAACCTGCTCGTCGAGCATCATTCGGAGAATCTCACGCACGTCCAGACGGTGATCGTCAGCGGCGACTTCCCGTCCGCATCGCACCTCGAGCGCGCGCTGGCGGTTATCGACGGCGACGTGTTCAACGCCTTCGGCTGCACCGAGAACTCCGCGTTGACCGCGGTGCACAAGATCACCTCGGCGGATCTGGCCAATGCTGAGATCCCGGTCGGCCGACCCATGCCGACCGTCGAAATGACCGTGCGTGACGAGGAATTGGTGGAATGCCCGCCGGACCGGATCGGCGAGTTGTGCATCGCGGGCGACGGCGTAGCCTCCGGGTATCTCGGTGACCCGGAACAGACCGAGCGGAAGTTCGTCCGGCACGACGGTCAGCGATTGCTGCGGACCGGCGATCTGGCCAAGCTGACCACCGACGGGGAGATCGTGCTCGCCGGCCGCACCGACCAGATGGTGAAGGTGCGTGGATTCCGCGTGGAGCCAAGGCATGTCGAGTTGACGGCCGAGGCGTTTCCCGGCGTCCAGCAGGCGGTCGCGCAGGCCGTCCCGAGCGATGGGGCCGCCGATCAGCTCGCGCTGTGGTGCGTGCCGAGCACGGGGCACGAGATCGCCGAGCCCGAACTGCTGGATCATCTGCGAAATCAGCTGCCTGACTACATGGTTCCGTCGACGGTACTGGTGGTCGACGCCTTCCCGCGCAACACCAACGGGAAAATCGATCGCAAGGAACTCGGCTCACGGCTCGCCGCGCACAGCGCCGAGGAGACGGAGGAGGCCGCAGGCGACGACGCCACCCCCAGCGCCACCCCGGACCGGCTCGCCGCGGTCGTGCGCTCGTCGCTGGCGGACATCACCAAGACCGAAGAACTCGACCTGGACGCCGGCCTCATCGAAAGCGGGGTCACCTCACTGCAATTGATCGACCTCGGCGCCCGGCTCGAGGACGTGTTGGGCGTCGCCCTGGCACCCGACGACATCGTCGGCGCAGGCACCGTACGTGGTGTCGCCGACCTGATCCGCACCAAGCGTGCGCGAGGCTGACCATGACAGCGACCGATCAACACACCGCGAATGGCGCGCAGCGTCTGCCCGCGTCGCCGGCTCAACCTGGACTGTGGTTCGACAGCATCTACGGGGCCGATCCCACGGCGTACAACCAGCCACTGGTGTTGCGCCTGGGCACTCGGCTCGACCACGACTGTCTCGTCGAGGCCTTGGCTGTCGTCCATCGCGATCACGCCGCGCTGCGAACCACATTCGAGATGGATGCCGACGGTGATCTGCAACAGGTGGTGCACCGCGAGCTGGCACCGGACGTCGATGTGCGTGACCGGCCCGACGGCGACACCGATGCGTGGGTGGCCGAGCAGGTGCACGAGATCGCCGGCGCCGCTTTCGATCTGCGTGCCGGTCCGCTCGCGCGGGTACGCCATCTCCGGTTCGGCGATGCGGGCAACAGCATGCTGGTGTTCAACATTCACCACACCGTCTTCGACGGCATGTCGTGGAAGCCGTACCTCAGTCAGGTGGAAGCGGCCTACACCGCGGTCATGCGCGGTGACGAGCCGCCGCAGGAAGATCGGCGTCAGGCCATCGAGGCCTACGAGCGCTGGACCGAGCTGTCCGCCGATGCCGAGACACTGCGGTACTGGCGGGACAAGCTGGCGGACGCACCGGCGGCGGCCCCGCTCGGGCTGCCCGCCGAGGGACCGGCGCGACACGTCACCCGGCAGGTGGTACTCGACGAGCGACTGTCGGCGCGGGTGCGCGAGTTCTGCGCCGCCGAAGGCGTCACCACCAGCATGTTCTTCGTCGCGCTCAGCTTCGTGCTGCTGCACCGGCAGACCGGTCAGGACGACGTGCTGCTCGGCATCCCGATCTCCGTGCGTGGTGCCGGCGACGCCGAGGTGCTCGCCCATCTCACCAATACCGTTGTGCTGCAGCACCGGTTCGACGGTGATTCGATCCGTGACGTGCTGAGTTCGGCGAAACACGAAGTGCTGGACGCCCTTCGGCATCGGCATGCGCCGCTGGAAGCCGTGCTCGGTGAGCTGCGCGCGGCCGGAGGCAGTCAGGACGGTGCCTTGTTCAACGCGATGGTCACCGTAATGCCCGCCGCCGCTCGACGTTTGGACCTGCCCGATTGGGGCGTCGAGACGTGGGAGCACGAGACCGGCGGCGCCAAGTATGACCTGGCGATCACGGTGGACGAGACCTCGGACCATTACACGTTGGTCGTCGAGCACGCGACAGCCGCGGCCGACGGCGAAAACTTCACGGAATACCTGGCACAGCGCCTGCAGATCCTGCTGGACAGCGTGCTCACCGACCCGGACGCGCAGGTCGACGACCTGGACTGGACGAGCGATGCGGAGCAGCGGGCGATTGCCGAGCTGTGCGCGCGCCGGACGGACGCACCGGAGCTCGGCACCGAGCTGACCGCCGACCTGTTCGCGGCTACCACTGCGACGGCAAGTGCGGATCCTGCGATTACGGTGGACGGCACGGCAACCACCTACGCCGAATTGGCAAGGCGCGCAGACGCGGTGGCCGCGATCCTGGTGGACCGAGGAGTCCGCGACGGGCAACCGGTCGCCGTGCTGATGCGGCCCGGGCTCGACCTGATCGCGACGGTCATCGGCATCCTGCGCGCGGGCGGCAGCTACGTCACCCTCGACGCCGATCAGCCGTGGGAGCGATTGAACTTCACCTTGAACGACTGTGGCGCAACGATTCTGGTGCGTGCGCCCGAGATCGACATTACCGAGGCCTCGTTGCCTTCGGGACTCGAGGTCATCGATGCGACCGAAATCGCCGGTACGGAAGCCACATTCGAGGAGCAGCGAAAGACGCCGGAGGACACGGCCTACATCGTCTACACCTCGGGTTCCACAGGCCGCCCCAAGGGTGTCCGGATGCCGGAGATCACCCTCGCCAACCTCGTGCACAACCAGGCCCTCTTAACCTCGGACCGCCGGATGCGCACGCTGCAGTACATGCCGCCCGCGTTCGACGTGTTCGCCATCGAGGTGTTCGGAACCCTTTGCAACGGCGGCACTTTGGTGATACCGCCCGCCCAGGCCCGTACCGATTTCGAGGCGTTGGCCGCGCTGCTCGCGGAAGAGCGGGTCGAGCGGGCCTACCTGCCGTACGTGACGCTCCGTGAGCTCGCCGCCGTGCTGCGGTCGTCCACGGTGGAACTGCCCGACCTGCGCGAGGTGTATGTCACCGGCGAGCGGCTGGTGATCACCGGCGACGTGCGGGCGATGTTCCGGCGGAATCCGGACGCTCGGCTGATCAACGCTTATGGGCCGTCCGAGGCCCATCTCTGCAGCTGGGACGAGCTGCCCGCCGATCCCGATACGTGGCCGACCATCCCATCGATCGGCCGAGTGGTCGCCGGCGTCGACGCGTATGTGCTCGATGCCGATTCGACCGGCGCGGCCCGGCTGGCGCCCTTCGGTGTCGAAGGGGAACTGTGTGTTGCGGGACCGGTCGTTTCGCCCGGATACATCGGGCTGCCGGACAAGACGCGTGAAGCCATGGTCCCCGATCCGTTCGTCGCCGGGCAGCTGATGTACCGCACCGGTGACGTGGTCGTGCTGGCACCGGACGGGCGGCTGCATTACCGCGGCCGCAAGGACGACCAGGTCAAGATCCGCGGTTACCGCGTCGAACCCGGCGAGGTCGAGGCCGCGCTGGAACGGGAATTCACCGTGGACGCGGCCGCGGTGATCGTGGTGTCCGACGGTGGTGACCGCGCGCTGCACGCCTTCGTGCAGAGCGACGCGGAGCCGCCGACGGATTGGCGCACCCGGCTCGCCGCCGTGCTGCCCGCCTACATGATCCCGCGGCAGGTCACCCGCATCGACACCATCCCGGTGACGCCGAACGGGAAGACCGACCGCCGTGCCTTGGCGGACTTGCCCATCGAGGCCACCACGCCGGACGCCGTCGCGAATTCCGATGTCGCATGGACGGATTCGGAGACAACGATGGCCGAGCTGTGGAACGAGGTGCTCGGCCGCCGCCCGGCAACGCCGGAGGACGACTTCTTCGTCCTCGGTGGCCACTCGCTGCTCGCCGCCCGCCTGCACCGGCTGGTCAAGCAGCGCTTCCACACCGACGTCGCGCTGTCGACGCTGCTGAGCACGCCGACGCCGCGTGGGATGACGAAGAGCCTCGCCGACCGCTTTGCCGCCGCGGCCCCGGACCTCAGCACGGACGCCCGCCTGCACGACCTGGTCGTGGGGGAGCGGCGGGAACCGGTCAACGGCACGGTATTCCTCACCGGCGCAACAGGATTCCTCGGCAGCCACCTGCTCGACGAACTGCTGCGCACCGGGCACCGGGTGCACTGCCTGGTCCGCGCCGACAGCCTCGCGGACGGGCGGGACCGCCTGCGCCGGACGTTCCGTAAGTTCGCGCTCGACCCCTCCGGGCTGGACGAGGTGGGCGTCTGCCTCGGCAATCTCGACCAACCTCGGTTCGGCCTCGGCACCGAGTACGACGCGTTGGCGCGCGAGGTGACCGACGTCTATCACGCGGCCGCGCATATCAACTTCGTCGTGCCGTATCACACGGTCAAGCGCACGAATGTCGACGGACTGCGAAACCTGTTGGACTTCTGCGGAATCAACCGCACGCCGTTGCGCCTGATCTCGACACTCGGCGTCTTCCCGCCGGACTCGACATCCGGTCAGGTCGGCGAGGACACCGTGCCGGGCGACCCCGCGTCGCTGGGGATCGGGTATTCGCAGAGCAAGTGGGTCGCCGAGCAACTCGCGTTCCGGGCGCGGGAGGCCGGTCTGCCGGTCACCGTGCACCGCGTCGGCCGCATCGCCGGTCACCGCCGCACCGGCGCCTGCAGGCACGACGACTTCTTCTGGTTGCAGATGAAGGGTTTCGCGCTGCTCGGCTGCTACCCGGACGACATCGTCGACACGCCGGCCATCGACCTGCTGCCGGTGGACTACGTGGCGCGCGCCATCATCCGGCTGTCGGAAGACAAGCGGGACAACGAGAATTGGCATCTGTACCACCCGGACGGGCTCGCCTGGCCGACCATCATCGAGGCCATTCGCGCGGAGGGCTACGCGACGGACTCGACCAGCGGATCCGAGTGGATGGCCGCGTTGGAACGCGAGACCGCCGAGAACGACGACGAACGGCGCGGACTCGGTCCGCTGGTGCCGCTCATGCGCGAGGGCGTGATGCGCCTCGGCGCGCATTCCTTCGACAACGAGAAATCCAGGCGCGCCCTCGCCGACGTCGGCTGCCCCTATCCGCAGGCGGATCCGGGATGGATCCACCGGATGTTCGAGTATTTCCGCGCCGTCGGCGCCATCGCGCAGCCTGCCCAAGGAGGAGAAGAGAATGTCTGAATTAGCGATGCGCTCGGTAGTGATCATCGGCGCCGGGCCGGTCGGCTGCGCCTTGGCCACGCTGTTGCGGCGGCAGGGCTTGGCGGTGGATCTCTTTGAGCGGCAAACGGAGTCGGCGGGAACCGGGTCGGGCCACTCGTTCAACCTGACGCTCACCTCGCGCGGGCTCGACTGCCTGCCGCTGTCGGTCCGGCGCCGCCTGTATCTGCAGGGCTCGGTGCTGGCCAAGCGGATCATCCACCATCGGGACGGCGCGATCTCCACGCAGGCGTACGGCACGCTGTACAACCATCACCTGCTGTCCATCCCGCGCGGCATCCTGCAGGACCTGCTGCGCGATCAAGCGCTGCGGGCGGGCGCGCGGATCCACTACGGGCAGGAGTGCATCGATGTGGATACCGCGCGCGCCTCGGCGCTGCTGCAAGACCGGGACGGTTCATCGACCTGGGTCAGCGGGGATCTGCTCGTCGGCTGCGATGGTGCCAACAGTGCGGTGCGCGACGCCATCGTCGCCGCGCATCCGGCGGACATGCGGATGACGCGCGACACCATCGCGCACGGCTACGCCGAGATCACCATGGACTACGGGGACGCCGACCCGACGGGGATGCACCTGTGGCCGCGCGGCGACCACTTCCTGCAGGCCCAGCCGAACCGGGATCAGACCTTCACCACCAGTCTGTTCAAGCCGACGGCCGGAGATGATGCGCAGCGGCACTTTTCGGGCCTGCCGTCGGCGTCGGCGATCAGCCGGTACTGCGCGACCGAGTTCCCTGATGTCTTCGGGCGGATGGCCGAGGTCGGCAACGAGCTGGCCAGTCGGAGTCCCGGTTACCTGCGGATCATCAATACCGCGCCGTATCACCATCGGCGTGCGGTGCTGGTCGGTGATGCCGCGCACGCGGTGGTCCCGTTCTACGGGCAGGGCATCAACTGCAGTTTCGAGGATGCCGCCACGCTGGCGAGTCTGCTGGAGAAGTTCCAGGCCGCGGTCCGGTCCGAGGGCGGAACCGTGAAGACCGTGGCGGAGGTCGTGGTCGACGAATACAGCGACGTGCGGGTGAAGGCGGGGCACGCGCTCGCGGAGTTGTCGATGCGGAATCTCGAGGAACTCTCCGATCACGTGAACAGTCCGCTGTTCCTGGAGCGCAAGGCGCTGGAACGTCGGCTGCACGAGCTGCGTCCCGACTTGTACACGCCGCTTTACCAATTGGTGGCATTCACCCACATGCCGTACGACGCGGTGCAGCGGGTGCAGCAGGAGTCGAGCGCGGTGCTGGACTCGCTGTGTGAGGGGCGTGACGTTCGAGCAGAGCAGGACGCCATCATCGGGGAGTTCGCCGAGTTGTACCGTGGCACAACGCAGCTCACCCCATCGAAGGTGCAGACGGGGTAGCGGCTAGCCCGCGGCCCCGCCGGCGCGGGCCGGTTCGACGGCCTGCGCCGACTTGCCGCGGGTGGCTTCGTCGTTGAAGCGGAACCCGACGCCGTGCACGGTGACGATCCAGTCCGGCGAACCGAGCTTCTTGCGGACGCTGCTGAGGTGGGTGTCGATGGTCCGGCTGGCCAGCGACGTCACCTCGGCGTCCACATCGTCATATCCCCACACCCGCTGCAGCAGCTCGGCCCGGCAGAAGACCTTCTGCGGTTCGGTGGCGAGCAGCCGCAGCAGTTCGAATTCCTTGCGGGTCAGTTCGACCAGCCGGTTGCCGACTCTGACCTCGCGTAGCGCCGAGTCGATCTCGAGTTGGCCGACGATGAGGGCCGGTTGGGACATCATGTGCACGCGGCGCAGCAGACCTCTGAGACGCGCCATGAGCTCACGGCTGTGATACGGCTTCACGACGCAGTCGTCGCAACCCGCCTCCAGCGCGAGGACCTGGTCTAGTTCGAACGAGGAGAAACCGATGATCGGAATGTCGCTGGCTCGGCGGATTTCCCGGCACAGGGTGAGTCCGTCGAAATCGGTGAAGTCGAGGTCGATGAGTATTACGTCGAAGTCGGGGTAGGACGCCAGGGTTTTGGCTCCCGTCGAGGACGGCTCGGGATCGAAACCGTGCCGTTTGAGGTCGTTGACCGTATCCTCGATCCCCTCGCAATCCGACACGATCAACAAGCGCGGATGAAGCAAAGCGCTCCTCCCTTCTGGTGTAGCGATTCAGTTTTACTTGCTCGCGAAATGGTGCCGACCGACCCTGCGGTGCGCATCGGGGCGGTCGGCGTGAAAGTCAGCTGGCTGATAGTTCGAGAAGAACTCGAATAGACGACTCCAGTGCGTAGTTCATCGAGCCGCCGTTCGGTTCGAACGCGGTGTGCTCACCTGCGAAATGTATTCGGCCTTCAGATGTTCGAGTGTGTTCCATGAGGTCGCTGTGGCCCACTTCCGGCAGGACGTAGGCGCCGCCCGCGAATGGTTCGTTGTCCCAGGCCACAGAGGCGCCCACCTCGAAGTTGGCGCGTGCGCCGGGGAGCATCGACTCCACTTCGTTCAGCGCGAAAGTCACCCGCTCGTCCTCGCTCATGCTCGCTGCCGCCTGAGCGGGCCAGCCGGTGAGCCAGCACTCGAGGATCTTGCGGGGGCCGGGTTGGCTCGGGGTGGCGTCGCGGACCGTGCAGATCGGGGTATCCGTGGACACCATCAGGCGGTCTTCCGGCCAGAACTTCTTGCGCATCTGCAGGTATATGCGCAGGACCGATACATACCTGAGTTTGCGGATAGCCGAGTGCTTTTCGGCCGACAGTCCGGCCATCGACAGGTTGAGCCTGCGCACGCTGCTGAAAGGTGCGGTGACAATGACTCGGTCCGCGCTCAACGTCTGCAGCCGGTCGCGGTCGAGGAAGGTGACCTGTGCTTCGTGGTCGGTTTGGGTGATGCGGACGACCGGTTTCCGGTAGAAGATGCGGTCTTTGACCTTGTCCGCCATGGCCTGGGCCAGTCGGTCGGTGCCGCCCTTGACCTTGTACCACTGCGCGTCCGCGGTGGAGAAGGAGCGTGGGCTCGACTCGTAGCGGGCCCAGGCCATCGCCGACGCGGATCCCAGTTCGCCGCCGCGCATTTCGAGGAACAGCGGCTCGATCAGGCTGATCGCGGCGGGGGAGGCGCCTTGGTCCTCGAGTACCCGGCGGACCGAGATCTGGTCGAGTTCCAGCAGATTCGGTGTCGGGGTCCAATCGAGTTCCGCGACCTCCGGGCCGATGTTCTCGTTGAACTTGGTGACGTATCTGGCGAAAAGGTCGGTGACGGTGAGGTTCCGCTCGTCCGGGTGTAGACCCAAGGTTTCGGCGTGGTCGGGGATCTGGTCCGGTCGGATTCGAATGCCGTTGCGGTAGTAGCTGAAGTCGGTGTCGACAAGATCGCTCGGTTCGGTCTCCAGGCCCATCTCGCCGAGATAGTGCATCGTGTAGTGGCAATGCTCGGTGACCGTCATCGCGCCGGCTTCCGCATGCAGGCCGTCGGCGAATGGGTCACGGTAGGTCCAGGTGCGTCCGCCCGGGCGGGCGTTCGCTTCGAGGACGGTGACCTTGGTTCCCTGTTTTGTTAATTCGTTTGCCGCGGCGAGTCCGGTGAGTCCGGCGCCGACAATGATTACCGAATCGATGTCATTGTGCGACGGGAGACCCCCGTCGAATGTATGTCGGACGTCCTCTTGCGTAAGCCCCTGCACTGCTTTCCCTCCGGTGAACTGCGCTTGATTTCCACCGGCTCAACCGTGTATTCTGAACCGAAATCATTGACAAATCATCACGCTGACGGAAATTCTGGTCATCATTGATCTTCAACCATTGGTTGAATGAAATTATCGTATCAAGATGTGTGAAGCGCAGCAAACAAGTTTCAGTAGCCAGAATTTAACTCGGCCGAGGTGGTTGACACCTCTCTGGTCTGATGGTGTTTGCCTGTGCCGGTGTGACCGTTATCACACTACGGCTTCTGTTTGACTCGTAACTAATCGCAGGCGACTACGGCCGGAGCGGTCTCTCCATCTGGGGATTTGCCTAGTCATGTGCGGTACTAGACGTGACATGTCGAAATCTTGAAAGCGTTTGCCTGAGCGCGTGGCTAACCTGCTGCAACTGTTATCGCATTATTATCCGACTGGACAGTCCGGCGTTCGTGGCAGCAGATGCCGAGCGGCTGCGCGGACGGGCTGTAGTGAGTACTGTCGCAGATCCCGACCAGTTGTCAAACA
This sequence comes from Nocardia sp. NPDC050175, assembly GCF_044459885.1. Taxonomy (NCBI): domain Bacteria; kingdom Bacillati; phylum Actinomycetota; class Actinomycetes; order Mycobacteriales; family Nocardiaceae; genus Nocardia; species Nocardia sp. NPDC050175. Next base: position 782,865 of record NZ_JBITJI010000001.1, on the reverse strand, counting down.
GTGTGGCTGTATTTCGAAATATAGTTTCGCGCGCAACTGGCACCGGATATGGTCCGCGTCAATCTGTCGCCCACGTCGGCAGCGGCTCGCGGGCGGCCAGCCATTGCTCCGGAATGCCGCGGATATCGCCTCGAGGTCCGATTCCCGTGTGCGCCGCCACGATGCCACCGACTATCGCGGCTGTAGTATCCGCGTCTCCGCCGGCCTCGACGCAGGCGGTGATGGCGGAGGGGTAGTCATCGAGGAAGGTTGCGGCTGCCCACAAGGTGAACGGAACTGTGTCCTGGGCGCTGACTTCTGCGCCGTTGCCGAGCTCGAATGCCGCCTCCGCCACCGGTCGACCGAGCAGCTTGCCGGCGCGACGGACGCCGTCGGCAGTTCGGCCGTCGATCAGATACGGTTCGACCGCCTGCAGTAATTCGCCTGGCGTGCAGCCTGTTTCGCGTGTCGCCGCGGCGTGGGCGGCCGCTACGCCGATCACCATGGCGCCGACGATCGCTTCCGGATGTCGGTGGGTGACCTCGGCGGACAGTGCGGCCTGTGCCGCCGCTCGATCCAGATCGCCGGCGAAGTAGGCGCCGAGCGGGGCGACTCGCATCGCGGCTCCATTTCCCCATGATCCGAGTCCGCCGAAGGCAGCGCCTGCGGCTTCGGCCCAGGGGCGGCCGTCGCGAATCTCGTGCAGCACAACGACTGTGCCGCCGCCATAGCCGCGATACGGTTCGCAGCGATCGGCGAACACGGCCGCGAGGGCGTCCTGGTCGATGTGGCCGCGGCCGCGGATTTCCGCGTAGACCGAGCAGGCCATCTCGGTGTCGTCGGTCCACGGCCATGGGGCGGCCGGCGGTCGCCCGGCCAGTAGATCAGGGACGGACCGGCCGGGCACGAAGAACTGTGCACCCAGCGCGTCACCAACGGACAAACCAGCGAGGCTGTCGGAAACGAAATCGGAAACCAGCGGCATAAGTGGGGCAATAGTGCCAAAACGCAACCACTTACCGCAACCCGCCGTCCGTTGATTACACGCTGCGCTGCTCCCCGTTGGGCATCATGTGCGAAACGATGCACTGCTCCAGATGAACGAGCCACTCGTAGCCCTGTGTGGTGCCCGAGATCCACGCTGCGGTCGCACCGCTGAGAACGTCGCGCGGGTGCGGGGTTTCGGGTTCGTCGACCGGCACCTCCGGCTCTTCGCGACGATGTCTGCCGCCGGGCTCGAGCTTGGGTGTGGGCTTTGGCTCAGGGGCGACAGTCTGTTCGGTATCCCCGAACGGCCGCTCGCCGCTCGTCGCGTCCGGCAGCGCTTCCGGCCCACTGACCGGTGGTGGTGCGGAGAACGGTCCACTCGGCTCGCCCACGGTGGTCAGGCCGCGGCTGGCGGTCGGCTCGCTGCTCTCCGAGTTCCGGTCGGCAGTGACCAGCGCGGTGAGCAGCGCGGCCGTCGACACCATGGCCAACCGCATCGGAACGTCGGGCTTTCGTGGAGCGCTGTGCTTACCCATCGGCTACTTTCCGTCGAATACCGTCGGGTCTGAGAGTTTAAGTCGCTCGTCCAATTCCGGCCACCAGGATTAGCGCACCTTCACAAACGTTAAGCCACACTCACACTTTGCACGCTGAAGGGTTACTTCGGTAACGCCGCAATGCCATTCACTAAAACATATCCGGTGTTCTCCATCGAAGGAATCATTTTCGCGATCTCGCGGACGATCACATCCGGCTCATCAAACAGGATCGAGGCCATGCAAGTGGCCGCGGAGTGCCCTGTCGGCAGGCCACCGACCGGGACCACTGCTTGCCACACAGCGGCAGATCCACCACGTTTCGCACGGCACATCAACCACCGAAGCAGCGGCAGATCAACCAGCACGACAGCGGCAGATCAACCAATCGCAGCACACTCGATGCCCTTTCAGCCCGGCCTGATCGATGCTCGAGCTTCGATCACTTTCCGCGAAGGCGCAACTTGCCCCCAATCAAAGGCCAACTCGCCCTTGGCATCGATGAATCCGGCGGCACCAGTGACGAGGTAGACGGCCATGGGAAGAGAGCCTAGCCAATCGCCGGGGCTCAGTTCGACGGACGCAGGCGCCTACCTGCCAACTGGATACGACGATCGTGAGGAGGAGTTCGGGTCAGGCGACGACCGAGCGTTGGGGGACGCCGACGTATTCGCTCAGGGGGCGGATGAGGGCGTTGGATTCGGATTGTTCGATTATGTGGGCGGCCCAGCCGGTGATTCGGCTCATGACGAAGATGGGGGTGAAGACTTCTATGTCGAAGCCGAGGAGGTAGTAGGCGGGGCCGGTGGGGAAGTCGAGGTTGGGTTTGATCGCGGTGGCGTCGTTCATGGTTCGTTCGAGGATTTCGTACATTCGGACCCACTTGTGGCCGCCGGTGGCGTCGGCGATATCGATGAAGGCGTTCTTCATCGTCGGCACCCGGGAGTCGCCGTTCTTGTAGACACGGTGGCCGAAGCCCATGACCTTTTCCTTCTTGGCGAGCTTGTTGCGCAGCCACTCCTCGGCCAAGGCGGGGTCGTCGATCTCGATCATGTCGTGCATGACCGCCTCGTTGGCGCCGCCGTGCAGCGGGCCCTTGAGGGCGCCGATGGCGGCGGTGACGGCGCTGTAGATGTCGGACATGGTCGAGGTGACGACGCGGGCGGCGAAGGTCGAGGCGTTGAAACTGTGCTCGGCGTAGAGGATCAGGGATACCTCGAACGCCTTCACCAGTTCGCGGGACGGGATCTTGCCGAAGCACATGTTCAGGAAGTTCTCGGCGAACCCGAGGTGCGAGTGCGGGGCGATCGGGTCCTGACCGTGGCGGCGGCGGTGGTCGGCCGCGACGATGGTCGGCAGTACCGCCATCATCCGTAACGCCTTGGCGCGATTGGCAGCTGGGCTGTTGTCTTCTTCGGCGGGATCCTCGGCGCCGAGGTAGCTGATCGCGGTGCGCACGACGTCCATCGGATGGCAGTTGTCGGGCATCTTCGTCACCAGCGACAGCAGCGACCGATCGGCGCGGCGGGCGGCTCGCTCCTGCTGGCAGAACCGTTCCAGCTGAGCGTCATTGGGCAATTCGCTGTGCCAGAGCAGGTAGGCGACCTGCTCGAAACTGCAGTGCTCGGCCAGATCCTGCACGGCATAGCCGCGGTAGGTCAGCGAGTTGGTTTCCGGCACGACCTTGGACACCGCAGTGGTGTCCACGACAACACCGGCGAGCCCTTTGTAGATAGTCGGAATGGCTGTCTCAGGCCCACCCGCCGCCCGGCCGCCACCCCCCATTGGATCGCGGAGCGATGCTGTATTCATTGGTCTCTTCCCAGGCTGAAATTGAAGACGTCGGAATCGAATTCGTTGTACCGCTCGTACTGAAGTAACTCGTACAGCCGGCTGCGCGGCTGCATCCGATCGATCAGACCGGCCTGGGTGCCCTCGGCGAAGATCTCGCGCAGACCGTTCTCAGCGGCCCACATCGCCAGGCGCAGCGTGGAAACCGGGTAGATGACCGCGTTGTACCCGACCGACTCCAACGTCTTGGCCGACAGCAACTCGGACTTGCCGAACTCGGTCATGTTCGCCAGCAACGGAATTGAGACGGCAGCGCGGAACTTCGCGAAATCCTTCTCGTCGACCAGCGCCTCGGTGAAGATCAGATCCGCTCCGGCATCGGCGTACGCTTTGGCGCGTTCGATGGCGGCGTCGATGCCCTCGATCCCGGCCGCGTCGGTACGCGCACAGATCACGAAATTCGGGTCCCGCCTTGCAGTTACGGCCGCCCGCAGCCTGCGCACCATCTCCGCGGTCGGCACCACAGCCTTGCCGTCCAGGTGGCCGCAGCGCTTCGGATTGACCTGGTCCTCGAAGTGGCAACCCGCGATCCCAGCGTCCTCGAGGACGGTCACGGTGCGCGCGGCGCTCATCGGCTCACCGAACCCGGTGTCGGCGTCGATGAGTGTCGGCAACTCGGTCACCCGCGCGATCTGCTGCCCACGCTCGGAAACCTCGGTGAGCGTGGTGAGCCCGATATCGGGCAGCGCGAGATCGGCCGAGACCACCGCGCCCGAGACATAAACGCCCTCGAACCCGATCTCCTGAATCAGCTTGGCCACCAACGGATTGAACGCGCCGGGGAACCGCTGAATCGAACCCGAAGCAAGACCAGCACGAAAGGCCGCGCGCTTGTCGGCGGCCGAGGTATCGGCGGCAATAAGGCCTGTCATCAGATGTTTAGCGCGGTTACCCCCTCGTTTATGAGGGGGAGGATGCGCTGTCCTCCGTTCGGTGTCGGTGGTGCGGGCTAGGTTGTGGGGGCATGGATGAGCTGGTGCGGTACAGCTTTCGTTTGCGGCCGGGCCGCACCGCGGAATCTGCTTTGCTGGCTGAGTGGAATCGTTGCCGGTTTCTGTGGAATGAGGCCGTCCACCAGCAGAAGTCGGGCCGCACACCGACTTTCCACAGACTGAGTAAGCTGCTGACCGAGGCCCGCTGCCAGAACATGTGGTTGCGGGAGGGATCGCAGATGGCTCAACAGCAGACCCTGCGGACCTACTCGCAGGCGCTGACTCAGTCGTTCACGGTCAAGGGTCGGGGGCGCCCGGTGTTCAAGGCGCGTAAGAGGGCTCGGGTGTCGCTGGAGTACACGCGCCGTGGATTCAGGATCTGTGGTGGGCGGCTGGTGCTGGCCAAAGGCATCAGTATCCCGGTGGTGTGGTCGCGGTATCAGCAGGCCGCACGGTTGGCGGCGAGACTGTACAAGAAACCGGCTCGGCAAACCCGCCACGATTCGCGGGTCTGGGCCAAAAGTGTTGTCTATCATCATGATGTGATCGCGGTGGAGGATTTCAAGCCGATATTCCTGGCGAAGTCCACGTTGGCGCGTAAGGCGGCGGATGCGGCGATTGGTGCGGCGAAGCGGGAGTTGATCGAGCGTGGTGTGCGGGCCGGTCGGAGGGTGGTGTTGGTGCGGCCCGCCTATACGAGCATGACGTGTTCGAGTTGTTTCGTGAGAGCCAAGCAGCGACTCGAGCTCGGGGAGCGAACCTTCCGGTGCCACAGTTGCGGGTTCACCGACTGTCGGGATCGGAACGCGGCCAGGGTGATTCTGGCTGTGGCAGAGCGCGGCCACACACGTGTTGAGGATGTCAGACAGTCGGATCACCTCTTGCGGGTGGCCGGTTCGGTTGCGGTCTGAGCGTGAAATCTTCCGCCTTCCAGGCAGGAGAAGCGTTAACAGAACAGTCCCTTTGGCAGCTGCGGTGCCCGCGCGAGGACCTCATCGGACACCGTGAACGAAAGCTGGGACAGCTCAGCGGCACTCAGCTCAGCGGTGCGCTGCGCGACATCGAGGAAGCGATCCTGCTCGGCCGGTGCGATAACGCCCTCGGCCAGCGTCCGGAACTTCGCGATGTACTGCTCACGAGCGAACGGGCGCGCGCCAAGCGGGTGCGCGTCGGCGATCGCGAGCTCGTCGACGATCACCTCACCGCTCTTCAGGGTGACCTCGGCCCGTGCACCGAACGCCTTCTCCGCGGGATCGGTGGAGTGATACCGCCGGGTCCACTCGGGATCCTCGGCGGTGGAGATCTTGCGCCACAGCTCGACGGTGTCGGGCCGCTGCGCGCGCTCGGGCGCGTAAGACCGTTCGTGGTGCCAGGTTCCGTCCTGCAACGCGACCGCGAAGATGTACATCACCGAGTGATCCAGGGTCTCGCGCGAGGCCGTCGGTTCGAACTTCTGTGGGTCGCCGGAGCCGGTGCCGATGACGACGTGGGTGTGATGGCTGGTGTACAGCACGATCGAGGCGATCTGGTCGAGATCGCCGATCTGGTCGCGCATCCGGCGGGCTAGGTCGATCGGCGCCTGGCTCTGATACTCCGCGGAATGTTCCTTGGTGTAGGAGTCCAGGATGGCTCGCTTGGGTTCGCCGGGGCCGGGCAGCGGGACCGAGTATTCCTTGTCCGGACCGCCGAGCAGCCAGGCGATCACCCCGTCCTCGCCCTCCCAGATCGGCGACGGCGCACCCTCGCCGCGCAGCGCCCGGTCGACCGCCTCGACGGCCATCTTGCCCGCGAACGCCGGCGCGTAGGCCTTCCAGCTGGAGATCTCGCCCTTGCGGGACTGCCTGGTCGCGGTCGTGGTGTGCAGCGCCTGGCCGACGGCCTGGTAGATGGTCTCGGCGTCGAGGCCGAGCAAGGTACCGATGCCCGCGGCGGCCGACGGGCCGAGGTGGGCGACGTGGTCGATCTTGTGCTCGTGCAGGCAGATCGCGCGCACCAGATCGATCTGGATCTCGTAGCCGGTGGCCAGGCCGCGGATCAGGTCCCGGCCGGTGCGCCCGGCGTGCTGGGCGACGGCCAGGATCGGCGGAATGTTGTCGCCGGGGTGGGAGTATTCGGCGGCCAGGAAGGTGTCGTGGAAATCGAGTTCACGCACCGCGACGCCGTTGGCCCAGGCGGCCCACTCGGGGGAGTAGCTGCCGCCGACACCGAACACGGCTGCGCCGGGCTGGTAGGGGTGCGCCTGCGCTTGGGCGCGGGCATTGGCGACCGGGCGGCGGGTGAGCGAGGCGGCCGCGACCGAGGCGTTGTCGATGATCCGGTTGATGATCATCTCCGCCGTTTCCGGCGCCACCTCGACCGAGTCGGTGGCGACCTCGGCGATGCGCCACGCGAGGTGTTCTTCGCGCGGGAACTGCTCGGCGGACCGGTGGGTGCGAACGAGATGATTCTTCATATTTCGCACGCTACACACCACGGTTCGCTGCGGAAACACCTCGCAAATGCCTATATTTGTGGAAGTCTGCCTGTGAATTTGTGGAAGTTGTGTAAGACGGCGGTGCTAGATTTCCAGTTATGCAGAAGATGTATGCGGGCGGTCGAATGCGCGCGCTGCGTGAGCAGCGGGGGCTGACCCAGACCGGGATGGCCAGCACGCTCGGGCTGTCGGTCAGTTACATCAATCAGCTGGAGAACGACCAGCGACCGTTGACCGTGCCGGTGCTGCTGCGACTCAACTCGACCTTCGATCTGGATATGCAGTTCTTCGCCGCCGACACCGACGCGCGGTTGCTCGCCGATCTGCAGGAGGTCTTCGCCGAGGATCCCGACGGAGTGACCATCACGACCACCGAGATCGATGAACTCGTCTCCCGCATCCCCGCCGCGGCGAGGGTGCTGGTCGGCATGCACCGTCGGTTGCGTGGGGCCACCGAACAGCTCGAACGTGTCTCCGCCGGTATCGACCCGCATTCACACGAAGCGGGCACCGGCATGCCGTACGAGGATGTCCGCGATTTCTTCTACGACCATCGCAACCACATCCCGGATCTGGACGCCGCCGCCGAGGAACTGTTCACCCGTCGCGGATTCACACTCGGTGGATTGGATCTGCAGCTGACCCGATTGCTGCGGGAGGAACATGACATCGCGGTCGTGATCCGCACCGATGATCCTGATCAGCCCGGCCCGAAGCGCACCTTCGACCCTGCCACCCGAATTCTCACCCTTGCTCGCCGGCTCTCGGCCGGGCAACGTGCGTTCCAGCTCGCGACCCAACTGGCGTTCCTCACCCAGGCCGACACCATCGACGCGATCATCGCGCGGGCCGATTCGCTGGCCGCACAGTCGCGCGGCCTGCTGCGCGTCGGGCTGGCCAACTACTTCGCCGGAGCATTGATCCTGCCCTACACCGCGTTTCACGATGCCGCCGAGGCGCTGCGCTACGACATCGATCTACTGTCGACGAAATTCGAGGTCGGTTTCGAAACCGTCAGCCACCGATTGTCCACCCTGCAACGGCGCGGCCGACGCGGTGTGCCGTTCTTGTTCGTCCGCACCGACCGGGCAGGCAATATCTCGAAACGCCAGTCCGCCACCGCCTTTCACTTCTCCCGGGTCGGCGGTAGCTGCCCACTGTGGGTGGTGCACGAGGCGTTCGCGACACCAGGCCGCATCCGAACCCAGATCGCCCAGATGCCCGACGGCCGCCGCTACCTGTGGCTGGCCCGCACCACCGACGAAAGCACCCCCGGCTACCTCTCACCCAAACGCGACTTCGCCATCGGCCTCGGCTGCGACCTCAGCTACGCGCACAAACTCGTGTACTCCCACGGCCTTCCGATCGATGACCCCAGCACCGCCATCCCGATCGGCCCCGGCTGCAAAGTCTGTGAACGCCCAGCCTGCGCCCAACGCGCCTTCCCCCAACTCGGCCGCCCCATCCGCGTCGACGAAAACAACGCCCTCAACATCCCGTACACCCCGAGCGATCAACGCAGCTGACCGCCCAGCCTGGTCCCGGTCGCGGAGCATGGCGCAGCTGCCGCGTGCGGATTAGTCTCACGCGCGCAAGATTGCTGACGATTTCGTGCGCGACCAGCGGCAACGTGCGCGGCAGGCGACCATCTGGCCGCGGGGTGGCGCCGCGCACAAGTTAGTACCGTGTCAGTGCGGAATGGGGCTGTGCGGGCGGGGTTTTGGGCGGGTTGTCAGGTGGGCTTCGATGATCTGGGCTACCTGGTCGGCGTCGTCGGTGGGCTCGAGCAGCGGTAGGTATTCGACACTGCGTGCGAGGGCGGGGAGGTCTACGGACAGGTACATCGCCATCAGCGGGTTCACGAACAGCTCTGTGCCGCAGGTGCGGTCGGTGGCATGGGTATCGCCGAACTTGCCGCGCAACGCATCCGCGATCTGGGAGTGAACGATGCTGGGGCGCAATGGAGTTTCGGTCAGGCAGTGGCTGACGGCGGCGAGGTAGGCTGCCGCTTCCGGGCTGTTCGGCGGTATGGAGAACGCGCCGAGGAATGCGTTCTTGCGTTGCAGCGCAGCGAGATTCTCCAAGACGTGGGCGTGGCAGACACCGTGATAGGCGTCGATGCCGAACCCGATCGACACCACGACGCGGGCGATGTCGTCCAGACCCGCCACGGCCGCGAGGCTGGTCATGTCCTCATGCGGCGTACCGAGCTCGGCCTCATCGCCGCGGAGCAGGATGTCGGTGCCACCGTCGATGAGCACCAACGCGTCCGCGTCGAGATGATCGATGAGCGCGCGATAGGCAGCACGCAAGGGGCGGACGCCGGACTTGGGGAAGGCGTACACGATTGGTTCGCGATCGGTACTCGCCAGCCAGCGGGCCAGGGTGCGTTCGGGGAAGTAGTCATCGTTGCCGTCGGTCTCAGGGTGAACAGCGGCGACACCCGGCGCAAGCCAGTCGTCGAGCGGGGTGCGGCGCAGGTCGCTGAACGACAAGTTCGCCAAGTGCACCTTCTTGCCGAGCCCTTCGAGCGCCACGGCGAGCGGCAGGCCACCGTACACATCGAATCCGCCTCCTGCCCCGGCTATCAGCACCCTGGAAGCGTCCCGCAGACGAGTGAACAGCGGCGGTTCGACCAAACGAAACGAAGACACCCAGCCATGATGGCCGCGGCGACAACATCGTGCCAGGAGCGCTGGCCTACCCTTCGGTCCGCACCAGGCGGTCGTCGAAGCGCGGCAGGGTCAGGGTGGGGCCGGGCAGGATCCCCCGCACCTGGGTCAATGATTACTTGTCGGGACAGAGGTCGCGCCGGTGCGCTTGGCGAAGGCTTGTAGACCAGGCATCGCCTGTGCGGCTGGATGGCGGAGCAGGCTGGTGGTGATCTGCTGTATCGGCTTGCGGTAGCGGACTTCGTCAGGTGCGGCGTGTTCGGCGGCCAGCAGCGCTCGGTAGCAGTCTTCGGGTTTGCCCCACTGATGGAGGCACCCAGCGCTTTTCGCGTTGCTGGCACAGTTTGTGTGCGGTTACCGAGATATCGATCTCCGCGACGCTACCGGTCTCGGGCACGGTGCCCTGATCGCACGCCACGGCAGTCCGGCAACGCGGCAACGATGGATACCCCGGCTGCGCACCGGCGAACTCGCCGGAATCGCCATGACCGAACCGCACGGCGGCTCCCGACCAGCAGCCGCACGAACGTGTGCCGTCACCACACCCGACGGCCCGGACTGCATCGTCAACCCATTCCGCCAACCGGTCTCGCTGGTTGGTCCTGGGGAATCCTCGACCTCGACTGCGTACCGGTTCGCTCCGACGATGTCCTACATGGAGACGCGATGGCATTGCTACGCAAGCATTTCGCGGGCTACCGGCCGCTGGCGGCGGCCACCGCCTTGGGGGGTGCGGCAGCGGTGTTCGACGAGGTAGTCACGAACTTAGCGAATCGCTACACCTCCGGGGAGGTGGCGAGGCTATGGGACTCGGCGTTGGTCACGGTCGGGCGTGCACACGCTCAGCTCGTCACCGCGCTCCTGGGCACCGTCATCGCCCACCACATGGCCGAGGTCGGACACGAGCACGCCGAGCGCTGGTGCGCGGTCCGTAGCAGCCCGGCGCTCACACGAACCACACAGCTGGGACACAGCGGGGGCGTAGCTGATCAGCCCACGATGGGATGATGCCGCCGACGACTGCTACCAGCCCGACCGAGCGAATCGCCATGCGCCGGGCGGACGGTAGTTCGGTTCAGGTGCTGGTGGTCGATGACGAGCCGATGTTGGCGGAGATGCTGTCGATGGCGCTGCGGTATGAGGGGTGGGAGGTCAGTTCGGCGAGTGACGGGCGCAGCGCGGTGACCATCGGGCGCGAGACTCGTCCGGACGTGGTGGTGCTGGATGTGATGCTGCCGGATATGACTGGGCTCGAGGTGCTCGCCAAGTTGCGCGAGCGGATGCCGCAACTGCCGGTGCTGTTGCTTACTGCGAAAGACGCTGTGGAGGACCGCATTGCCGGGTTGACCGCCGGTGGCGACGATTACGTCACCAAGCCGTTCAGCATCGAGGAGCTGATTCTGCGGTTGCGCGCGTTGCTGCGGCGCACCGGGGTGAGCGCGCCGGACAGCGGCGCTCGGATCGTGGTCGGCGATCTGGTGCTGGACGAGGACACCTATGAGGTGCTGCGGGGCGGCGAGCCGATCACGTTGACCTCCACCGAATTCGAGCTGCTGCGCCTGTTCGTGCACAACCCGAGGCGGGTGCTGAGCAAGTCGCTGATCCTGGATCGCGTGTGGAGCTACGACTTCGGCGGCCGATCCAACATCGTCGAGCTGTACGTGTCGTATCTGCGCAAGAAGATCGACAGTGGGCGGGCACCGATGATCCACACCCTGCGCGGTTCGGGATATGTCCTCAAGCCTGCGGACTGAGCCGCGGCGACGGTGGTCACCGCGCCGCTGGTCGCTGCGTGCGCGCCTGCTGGTCGGTCAGTTGCTGTTGCTCGCGACGGTGGTCGTCGGCATCGGTGCCGCGACAGTGTTTGCGCTGCAACAGTTTCTGGTACATCAGCTCGACACCGAGTTGGTCATCGCGCAGAATCACTCGGTCGGTGGCGCGGGCGGCGGGCCCAGTCTCGGCGTCCCATACGATGGTGTCCGGTTACCGCCACCTGATGCGCCACCGGGGCCGGGCCCCGATTTTCTGGATCGGCGCGGCATCCAGCCGGATGCGATCGGCGCGGCCGTCGACCACGGAACCGTCACCGCCGCAGGGAAAATCGGCTCGGACGGCACGGAGTCCGCGCTGTCGGATGCCGCACGCCGGCAGCTCGCCACGGTCGTCGCGGACGGCAAGCCGAGATCGCTGAGCATCGACGGACAGGGCCACTATCGCGTGATCGCGGATCCGACCTGGCGGGGCACGACCGTGGTCACCGCACTTCCGCTTGCCTCGGTCGACGCGACCCTGACGTGGGTGGTGGGCATTCTGCTGGCAGCTATCGCGACCGCTGTGCTGATCGCGATCACTGCGGGCATCTGGCTTATTCGCCGCGCACTCCTGCCGTTGGACCGCGTCGCGGCCACCGCGTCCCAGGTGGCCGATTTGCAGTTGGATCGCGGGGAAGTGACACTGCCCGTACGGGTTTCGATCGACGCCGATCCGCGGACCGAGGTCGGTCAGCTAGGTGCCGCGGTGAACCGGATGCTCGAGCACATCGCCGGGGCGCTGTCGGCGCGGCACGACAGCGAGACCCGCGTGCGCCAGTTCCTGGCCGACGCCAGTCACGAGCTGCGCACGCCGCTCGCCGCCATTCGCGGCTATACCGAACTGGCACAACGTGATCGGAGCGAACCGCCCGGCGAGATCGATGCGCTGAGCCGGGTCGACGCCGCGGCGCATCGGATGAGCGCACTGGTCGAGGACATGTTTCTGCTGGCACGGCTGGACTCCGGACGTCCGCTGGAACACGAGCCGGTCGACCTGTCCCGGCTCACCATCGACGCGGTGAGCGACGCGCACATCGCGGGCCCGGACCATCGCTGGGACCTCGACCTGCCCGATGAGCCGGTGCTGATCACCGGCGATGCGGTGCGGCTGCATCAAGTACTCGGCAATCTCCTCGCCAACGCGCGCACGCACACCGGCCCCGGCACCGTCGTCACCGTCTCGCTGGAACGCGACGGCTCCGGCGCACAGTGGCGGGTGCGCGACAACGGACCAGGGATCCCGGCGGCCCTGCAACCGGCGATCTTCGAGCGCTTCACCCGTGGCGATTCGTCCCGTTCGCGGCGGGCCGGGAGCACCGGACTCGGCCTGGCGATCGCCGACGCGGTGATCAAAGCCCACGGTGGCGAGCTCGCGGTGACGAGCGTCCCCGGCGACACCGTCTTCACCATCCGGCTACCCGGCGAAAGTCCCTACGTCCAAGGGGCATAGGGACTTTCGCCGGTTCGAGAATCAGGGCAGCGCGACCCACTGGCCGAAGGCCCAGAAGCCGTGACCGACGGGCTGTGGGCCCGGACCCGGCTGCGGCTGCGGTTCTGGCGGATCTCGGCTTCGAGACCGTCGACCTCTCGGGCCGACACAGCAATCGTTGGAGCCCGATGTTTGCCCGAGATGGGACGAAGCTATGCGTCAGCTATGAATTGCTGCGAGGTCTCGCGTCGGCTTCGGCGCACAGGGAACGCACAGCTCACGCAAAGATCCGACCCACACCGTTCATCAACGATCGTTAGATGACTACAGCTACCTCGAGACCTCGCACGGAGTTCGATGCTGCGTCCTCCGATATCGACGGCCCGGCCAACGATGAGTCGCGAGTGACCCGGCTGCTATACGGTTCGCCTGCTCAGCCGAGGTGGGCGCGGCCCGGGCTGTGGCTGTTGTTGGCTGCTACCGCGGTGCTCTATCTGTGGGGACTGAGCCGATCCGGTTGGGCCAACGACTTCTACGCGGCCGCGGTGCAGGCGGGCACGCAGAGCTGGAAGGCGTTGCTGTTCGGTTCGCTGGACGCGGGCAATGCCATCACGGTCGATAAGCCACCCGCATCGTTGTGGGTGATGGGCTTGTCCGGCAGGCTTTTTGGTTTCAGCTCGTTCTCGATGCTGCTGCCGCAAGCGTTGATGGGAGTGGCTTCGGTCGGGTTGCTGTACGGCGCCGTGCGGCGGTGGAACGGTCCGGCCGCCGGGCTGCTCGCCGGTGTGGTGCTGGCGCTGACTCCTGTTGCGGCGCTGATGTTTCGGTTCAACAACCCGGATGCACTGCTGGTGCTGCTGTTGGTTGCGGCGGCGTATTGCACGGTCCGCGCGACCGAGAACGGCAGCGGGCGTTGGCTTGCGCCGGCGGGCGTCGCGGTCGGGTTCGGCTTCCTGACCAAGATGTTGCAGGCGTTCCTGGTGCTGCCCGCGTTCGGGCTGGTTTTCCTGGTGGCGGCTCCGATCAGTCTGTGGCATCGGATCGGAAAGCTACTCGGATCCGTTGTCGCGCTGGTGGTTTCGGGTGGCTGGTTCGTCGTTCTGGTGAGTTTGTGGCCTAGTGATTCCCGCCCCTTTATCGGCGGATCGACCAACAACAGCCTGCTCGATCTCGCCCTCGGCTACAACGGGCTCGGCCGGGTGCTCGGTGGTTCGGGCAACGGTGGTGGTGGCGGAGGTGGTGGCACCGCATTCGGCGGCAGTACCGGAATCACCCGGTTGTTCGGTGCCTCGATGGGCACCGAGATCTCCTGGCTCCTGCCCGCAGCACTGATCGGTCTGGCGGCCGGACTGTGGTTCACCCGCCGCAGTCCCCGCGTCGGGCGCGGTCGTGCAGCTCTATTGCTTTGGGGCGGTTGGCTTTTCGTGACCGGCATCGTGTTCAGCTTCATGCAGGGCACAATTCATCCGTATTACACGGTCGCCCTCGCGCCTGCCATCGCCGCGCTGGTGGGGATCACGGTGGTCGAAATGTGGCGCGGCAAGCAGTCGATGCTCACCCGCCTCGTGCTCGGCGTTATGTCCGTGACAACTGGTGTCTGGAATTTCGTCCTGTTGGACCGCACCCCTGACTGGTATCCGGCGCTGCGCTGGATCGTGCTGATCGGCTCGATAGTGGTAGCCGCGATCGTCGTATTCGGCGCGCACCGACTCGGCAGGTTCACTGCCGTCGTCGCGATCGCTGGAATGTTGTTCGGGCTGGCGGGGCAGACCGCCTACGCGATCCAAACGGCGGCGACGCCACACACCGGCTCCATTCCGACTTCCGGCCCGGTCACCGACGGCGGATTCGGCGGCGGGCCAGGCGCAGGAGGAACCGGCGCAGGAAGCCCAGCCACAGGAGGAACCGGTGCAGCTGAGCCGGGTGCAGGTGGGCCGGGTGCAGGTGGACCCGGCGGGGGCGGGCCAGGCGCAGGAGGGTCCGGCGAAATGCCGGGGAAAACCTCCGACACCGAGACCACCGACCGGGCAGGCAATCACGACGACGGCGGACCGGGCAGCTCGGTGTCGAACAACAACACCGCGTTGCAGGAACTACTGAAGAACACCAACGGTCGCTGGGCCGCAGCAACTATCGGCGCACATACCGCAGGCAGCCTCGAACTCGCCACCGGCACATCGATCATGGCGATCGGCGGATTCACCGGCAGTGACAACTCGCCGACCCTGGCACAGTTCCAGCAGTACGTCGCGAACGGCGACATCAAGTACTTCATCGCCGACGACGCCCAGGGACACGGACCGGATCACGAGTCCGAGGGCAGTTCAAGCGAAATCACCGCCTGGGTGAAAGCTAATTTCACGGCGACAACAGTCGGCGGCAGCACGATCTACAACCTCAGTCAGTTGAGGTGATACAGAGCGGGCCGTCCTACCGATACAGGGTTGACCGCAGGGTTGCCAGGCCGGATGTGCTGTCCGGCCGGGCAGCCCAGCACCGCTGTAGCTGCTGCGGCAACTCGAGGGAGATTTACGATGGCGTACCGACTGGGCGACATAGATTGTGTCAGTGCGCGGGGGCATTCCGCGTTGGGTGGGACCTTGGCGATACAGGCGGTCTGGCGCTACGACCGTCCGGTGGATATGGCCGGACTTATGGATTTTCACGCCGCGTTGCAGGACGGCAGGTTGGGGCGGGTGGTCGCGGCCGCGACGATTCCGGCAGCGGGTGACCGGTGGAGTGCGCGGGCGGAATTCGGTCCGGTCGAGGTGACCGAGGCGCCTATTCCACATGGTGAGTTGGCGACGTGGATCGCCGAGCAGGGCCGCGCGGAATTGCAGACCTTCGGCGGTCCGGCGTGGCGGTTGGCGGTGACCGCGTGCGATAACGGCGAAAGCGCGGTATCGCTGCTGGCTTCGCACACTATCGCCGATGGTCGCGCATTCTGCGACGCGGTTGCGGAGGCGGTCGCGGGAAAGTCCTTCGACCTGGACTATAGGTCGGATGAATTCGGGCGAATGCGTTTGCTGTCCGGTGATTTTCGCGATGCCGCGCGCCGCGGCCGGGTGCTGGTGCAGGCCGTCGGCCTGGCGGTGCAGATGATGGTTGCCCAGCGTGGCGAAGCCAAAGGGTGCACCGAGGAAGACCCGAACTTCCACCTGCCGTCGGTCGACGCGACGGTTCCGGCGCCACTGTGGCATGCGGCCGCCCGAACCCGCGGCGGCTCGGCCACCACGTTGGCGGTCGCGGTGACCGCGGCCATCGCCACCGAGATCGGTCGCACCGACGACCAGGGCCGGGCGCGCATAATGATGCCGGTCAGTACCCGCACCGAGGCGGATCGTCGCGCGAATGCCTTGTCCTCCATTGATTTCGAGGTGGACCTCCGGGACGGCATGCTGACCGACTTGGCACCGTTGCGCGCGCTGATGAAGGAGAAGCTGGGCGCGGCGGTGGGACAGCCTGCGCCACCGTTGATTCCGCTCGCGATCGCGCTACCGCGCCGGTTGTTCGCGGTGCTGGTGCGCAAGGTCGCCGCCGACGCGACCGTCTCGGTGTGTTCCAATCTCGGCGAAATCGACCCCGCGATGCTCGGCATCGACGGCGGCCCGGCCTCGACGATCAGGCTCGGCCTGGTGAATCAGAGCCTCGACTCGCGCGCCGTCGTAACCGAGCGCGGCGGCAATCTTTACGTGTCGCTCTTCGAATCCGGCGGGGAAATGACGTTGCGCGTCAACGGTTTTCACGCGCCGAAGCTGGTCGACGCCGAGCAGCTCACCGAACTGGTCCAGCGGGTACTCGCCGAGTACGAGCTCTCGGCAACTCTCGAGCAGCTCAGGCCCGCGCCCCCGTCGGGTCGTTGACCGGGACCGGTGCGAAGGTCTTGGTCGGCGTGGAGCGGCCGCGCAGCATCAGCGTGTTGTGCGGCTGCCACCACCGGGCTTCGTCGGCCGCATCGGCGATCGTGTCGTAGGCGACCAGGATTCGCTCGGGCACCAGCTTGGCTTGTTCGGTGAGGCGGGCCGCGACATTGACCGGGTCGCCGATCACCGTGTACTCGTAGCGATGCTCGGCGCCGATATTGCCTGCCACGACAACACCGGTCGACACCCCGATCGCGGCGTCGAGTTCGGGATAATGCTCGGCGAGGGCGGCCAGCGCGGTCCGCAGCGATCGTGCGGCGCGCAGCACTGCGGCGGCGTGCCCGACGGTGTTGTCGGGTGGGCCGAATACGCACAGCGCGGCATCGCCCTCGAACTTGTTCACCCAACCGCCCTCGGCGCCGACGCAGCCCACAACTGCCGCGAACATGTCGTTGAGCATCGTCACCATGGCTTCCGGAGCCAGCCGCTGGGCCAGCGCGGTCGACCCGATCAAGTCGACGAACAGCACGCTGGCCGGGCGCCGCTCGCCGCCGACGCGCACGTCGCCGGTCAGCGCGAAGCGGGCGACCTCGGTGCCGACGTGGCGGCCGAACAGGTCATGCAGCCGTTCCCGTTCGCGCATTCCCTCGACCATGTGGTTGAACCCGGCCTGCAGCTGCCCGACCTCGCCGCCGTAGTCGACCGGGATCTGCGCGGTCAGGTCGCCCGCCTGCACCCGTCGTTGCGCCGCCTGCAGTCCGATTACCGGCTCGATCAGCGACCAGGCCATCGCGGCGGTGAAGGCGAGGCCCGCGATGACGCTCAGCGCCGCGAGCACGGCCAGTGACACCGGCAGCCAAGCCCGCTCTTCAGCGGTCAGACCGAGCGGCGCGGTTCCCAGTAGCACCACGGGGATGGCGCCACTGAGTAACCAAGCCAGCAGTAGTCGCCCGCGTAGTCCGAGCACGGCACCGGCGGGCGGCGCCTCGCCGCCGAGGACAACCCGCAGGGTCGGCCGGGCAACCCGTTCCAGCAGCAGGTACGACAGCGCACCGCTGGTGAGCCCACCGAGCATGACAATGAGCACGACGCGCACCGTGTACAGCACCGGGTACTGCAGGACCGCGTGCACGACGGCCGTCGTAATCGCCGCGATAAGCCAGCCACCGAACTCGTCGACCGCCTCGGACCAGGGAAAACTCAGCGTCAACGACCTTTCCTGCGCCGTTGGCACGCGCCGTTCACGCACCCAGCCGAACGCTCGATCGGCTCGACGTTCGCCGCGATAAACCCCGATTGTCACCGCGAGGCCGAAGAACACCACACCGACGGTGCTCACCACGACGGCGTCATGCTTGAAGTGCGAATGGCCGCCGGTCCACGGAATGCTGAGCACGACCAGCTGCACCGCGACCAGGACGAACCCGACACCGTTCGCGGCGATCGCCGCGCGCCGTCCGGTGTGCCGCGCGAACGTCGAGGCGACCGCGTCCCACAAACCGTCGTCGAACGGGTCTTGCCCGCGCGTGACGTCTGCTTGATCGTCGATCATCACCGAACCCTCTTTCTAGGCCGTTATGGGTAACGCCCAGCACCGAGGACACCGTGTGCTGACAAAACCGTACGACACTTATCGTTATCAGCGGTTGGTTAGGGTGCTCTTCAACAGCAGGCACGACTGCCTGGGCCGAGGGAGATTAGGGATATCTATTCGGGTGTTCACGCCGATCACGTGCGACTATGTCGTCACAGCCGCGAATCTTCGTCGACGGCTGCGTGATCGGTGTACCGTCTGGCCTCCAGCACGCGCAGAACCTACTGCCTTCGTGGCACTGGAGAGCCGCGTAGTCGCCATTCTCGTCGCACCGCGGGACGAGTCGTGTATGTCCTGTTGACTTTTGCTCTAATTCTCGGTCCCTTTCGCAGCCACTGGCAGCCTTAGAGTTGGGGGATCCGTACGCCACGGTTCCGGGGGTGAGCAGCATGGCTGCGGTTGCTCCGAGCACAGCGATCATGCGGCACGAACGCGATGTGAGCACCTAACCTCCTGAGTTGACGAGAAGTGTTCCGAACAACGCGAGATTTAGCCCGAACCGCCTCAGGGCGGGCTCGATGGAGGATTTGCGTTGTCCGATGCAGTCACGCACTTATTCGGAGCCGCAGTATTGCCCGGATGACTTCGAGCCCGGCACCAAATGGCAATAACCAGTTCCGCCTTGTCGGTGAGGGTGTAGTTTCCCTTGTCCTTACAGTCACTCGTACAGTACTGATCCGCTCAATGGTGATGGTCGACCTGGCCCCGCCGACCTGCGATCGCCCGGACATCACCCAGAATCCGGTCATTCGCCAGCGAGTGATTCGCGTCAACGCAACCCTCCTCCGCCACCGCCCGCACGTAATCCTCGACCGCGTCCGCGCCGCCCTCCACGCCCACGGCTGGACGAATGATCAGGGGGAATCTGCGCCAGACGAGCGCAAGCGAGCGAGCTTCTGGCCGAACAGATTCGGCGGGGGTGTGGAAGCCGAGGCCGAAAAGGCCTCGGTTGAAACCTTCGACTGCACCACCGAAACCGGGAAGAGCGTCGGCGCGGCTTCATTGCCGAAACAGGTTGTCGCCGACCGCTGCCGCACGATGTGACAAGACACCGCTGCTTCGGTCTCTGTTGGATAAACATCGCCGAGGCTTTGCTGCAGCGGTCGCGATGAGTGGTTCCATGTGCGGCATGAACCAGCGCGGTGACCTGCGTGTGATCGTCAGTGATCTGCTGCCGGAGCTCACGGATCTGCTCAAAGAGTTGATGTCGATCCCCTCTATCGCGTTCCCCGACTATCCCGTCGAGAACGTGCAGCGCGCGCACGATCGCGTTGCCGATGAGTTGCGAAAGTCCGGGGTCGATGACATTCGGGTGTTGAAGCTGCCCGATACCGCTCCGGTCGTCTACGGGCGTATCCCCGCACCGCCGGGTGCGCCGACTGTGCTGCTGTACGGGCATTACGATGTTCAGCCGCCAGAGTTCTTCACACTCTTCGCTGCCGGGGTTCGCCGATGAGCAACGTTGAAACAGTAACGGCTGCACCGGAATCCGAGCCGTCAGCGCACAAGAAGTGGTTCTTTCCCTCGACCTACACGATCCTCGCCGGTGTCGCGCTGCTGGTTTGGCTTGCGGCATTCATCATTCCGCCGGGCGCTTACAACACCGATGACAAGGGCCGCCCGATCGCCGGGACCTACCACCGCGTCGAGGACGCCAAGAATTTCGGCGCGCGGCTGCGCGACCTGTTCCTCTCGCCGATCAACGGGCTCTACGGAATTCAGGATGCCAAGACCGGGCAGGTGGGTCCCGACCTGTCCGGCAGTCTCTACGGCGCTGCGGCGGTATTCCTGTTCGTGCTGGCCGTCGGCGCGTTCATCACCGTCGCCTTCGCCACCGGCGCGCTCGACAGCGGAATCGGGCAGCTGGCCTATCGGCTGCGCAGCCGGTCCGCGCTGCTGATCGTCGGCGTCATGGTGGTGTTCGCGATAGCGGGCACAGTGGAAGGATTCGCGGAGGAAACCCTCGGCTTCTACGCGCTATTGGTGCCGTTGACCTTGGCGCTCGGCTACGACCGGATGACGGCGGTCGGCGCGATCATCTGCGGGGCAGGCATCGGCATGTTGTGCTCCACCGTCAACCCGTTCGCGACCGGCACCGCGTCCTCGGCCGCCGGCGTGCCCATCGGCGACGGCATTCTGCTGCGCATCGCCATGCTGGTGGTGCTCACCGCGGTCACCGTCGGATACGTGCTCTGGTACGCGCGACGAGTCGAGCGTGATCCCGAAAAGTCTTGGTCGGGTTGGCAACCCGGCGACCGCGACGTGCGCGCCGAAGATCACGCGCCGGACCCGATGACGCGCAGGCAGGCCGCGGTGCTCTGGCTGGTCGCGGTCACCTTCGCGTTCATGATCTTCGCGATCATTCCGTGGGCGGAGGTGATCAACGGACCCGAGGCCGAGCGGTTCGGGTGGGAATTGGATTGGTACTTCCCCGAACTCACCGCGCTGTTCCTGGTCGGCGCGGTGCTGATCGGGCTCGTCGGCGGCCTTGGCGAGAACAAGATGTCCGAGGCGATCGGCAAGGGCTTCGGCGACTTCGTCGGTGCGGGCATCGTGATCGTGCTGGCTCGTGGCGTGACGGTCATCATGAACAACAGCGAAATCACCAGCACCGCACTGCATGCGCTGGAAGGTGTGGTGACCGGCACCTCGTCGGCGCTGTTCGCGGTCGCGGTGTTTCTGGTGAATATTCCACTGGGCTTCCTGATCCCGTCCAGTTCCGGCCACGCCACCCTCGTGATGCCGATCATGGCGCCGCTGGCCGATTTCGCGAATGTGCCGCGCTCCCTTGTGGTTACCGCATGGCAGTCGGCGTCCGGCTGGGCCAACCTGGTCACCCCGACCACGGCGGTGGTTACCGGCGGTATTGCCCTGGCGAAGGTGCGCTACGACCGCTACGTGCGGTTCGTCGCGCCGCTGATGGGCATCCTGTTCGTGCTGATCTGCGCGTTCCTCGCCATCGGCGCCTGGGTCTGACACCCATGACCGCCACCCAGTGCGTCATCGGGCTCCTGGTCTCGGGCGTCGTCGCAGCCACGAGTTCGGTGTGCGGCGGTCCCGATCTCGAGCCCGTGCTGCACGCTCTTCCGCCGACCACCAGCCAGGCGGTGATCGTGCACGCGCCCACCGCCGCAACCACTTACGCGACGTTGGAAACATTCGAAAAGGTCGACGGCGACTGGCACCCGGTGTTCCCGGCGATGGTCGCCAGAATCGGCGAAAACGGCTTCAGCGACCACCATCGAGAATCGGAGCCATCAACCCCAACCGGCACATACGGCTTCGGCGACACCCTCTACGGACTCGAACCCGACCCCGGCACCCACTATCCCTATCACGTGCTAGCCGTGGATGATTGGTGGAACGCCAACCCGTCCACGCCCGGCTACAACACCTTCCACCACGGTGCCGACCCAGGCGGTGCCAGCGAAGCCCTATGGCAGGTCACCCCGCAATACGCCTACTTCGCCTTCATCACCTACAACGTGCCACCCGTCCCCGGCGCCGGCAGCGCAATCTTCTTGCACGCCAACGGGTCCGACGACACCTCGGGTTGCGTCAGCCTCGCCCGACCCGACCTGCTCCGCGTCCTGCGCTGGCTGGACCCGACCCGCTCGCCGCGCATCGTGCTCGGTCCCGACGACGAACTGGCGTGAATCAGGCGGACCCCTGCGTCGCCCCTCAGCCGTCCAGTGCCGACGCGATGACGGTCGCTATCTCGCGAATCTGGCTGCACGCCTCGGGAACCGGGACGGGTGCGGGCGGAACGGTCAGCGAGATAAGCAGTGTGCCGTCCGGTGCTTCGACGGCGGCGTCGCAGGTGGGAATGGCCACCGACGATCGGTAGACAACAGCCGGTCGACCATTGATCGGATCGGTACCGATCACCTGGTTCCGCTTGCTCTCGCCGAACTCCGCGACCTTGTCTGTGTTCGTCGTAATGGAGAGGGATCCGGTGAAGGCTTCTACCCCGTCGACCGTCGCAACCCTGCGGAAGGTGCAGCCGATATGGGTCAACGTTGTCATCGACGTCACTTCGGCGACATACCGTTCGCGACTCCCCGGATCGAATCCGACTTGATCGATGAGCGAATCACGCACCCGGAAACACGGATCGAACGCGACGAGCCGCGGCACGACCTGATCGGCGGCGGGCGGTACGGCCACCTTGATGCCGGGCACCGGCTCGGCCGCGGGCGTCGAAGACACCGGACCCGCGACCGCACTGGTGGGCGTGGCATCGCCAGGCTCAGCAGAGGAACAGGCGGCGAGCATGCCAATGGTGCCCAGGAGCCCCAAGCCGGTCGCCACGGTCCGCGTACGACGGCTGAGCCGCGATGGCCTGCCCGCTGTCGATGAACTCTGTCGCTGGATCACGTTCGGATCGTCCCCCTGTCGCGCCGGGCAGCTACCCGGTCGATGAATCGTCGGCCGCTCGCTCTCGTCGGCACGATGCTGACCCGACTGTATCGGGAGCGGGGACATACGCCGGGGGCGGCCTCGGCGGCGATGTTATCGTTGCCAACGATTTGCAGTAGGAGGGGAACCTTGGGGTGGGATCAGTGGCATCGCGTCGGCCCGTTCCTGCGCGATCTCATTCGCCGCGGTCCGGTGAGCTGGCGAATTCGGCTGGTGCGCATTGTCCTGGCGGTCGGCTTCGCCGCGGGCTTCGTGGTGTACGTCACGCAGACCGGGAATCCGCATCTGGACAATCAGGACTCGGTCGAGAGCGCAGCTTCCGCGTGGCGACCGCCACCACGCAACGTTGGCCCGGTCGACCCGGCCCTGCCGCCGGGATTTCCGTACCTGGAATTTCCGCCGTCGACGACTCCCGCGTCGAACGGAATGCCCCAGCCCGTGCCGACTCGATACGGGCTCACTTACGCGGTGCCGTCCGGGACGGATTGGATGGCGAGCAACGAGACGGTACTCGGCTTCGTCGACGAGGCCGGGCAGGCAACGATCGCCACCTATGCGGCGGTGAGCAGGTACCGAGTCGGCTATTGCCCGGAGATCGACACTTCGAAGCTGGCCTATGTCGGCGTCACCGGCCGCAACGGTATCGACGTCGCGTCGGCCGCGCGGCAAGAGATCGACAAGACAGCGCAGTTGTTCAGTGATGCCAAGGTCGGGGGACGGCCGACGGTCGAGATTCGCGGACCGATCGAGTTCGAGATCGGCGGCAGGCCTGCTGTGCGCTACACCGCCGCGATCTACCACATCCCGAAGCGGGCGTCGTGCGAGCCCGACTCGGCGGAGTTCGACGTCATCGCCACGCCGGGCTATGCGAGTGCGGAAGTAGCGGTCTTCGTCGTGGAACGTCACATCGACTTGAAGAACTCATTGAAGAAAGAAGACATCGATTCGATCGTGCGGTCGATACGCAAAACCGGCTAGGGGATAGGGCAGAGATACATGGGTGAACAGTTCGAGGCGACACCGTCGGAAATCGCCGGACTGAGCAAATTGATGACCGACATCGGCCGAGACGCTTGGCATGCGTCCGAGTTCATCCACAAGGAGGGGCCGCCCGCGGAGTGGGTCAGCGCGATCATCATCGATGACTTGCTCGATCCGTTGAAGTCATTCGCGGAGCTGACACGACAGCGCATGCTGAGTATCGGCACCGTAACCGCCGACACCGCCCTCGAACTGAACAACGCGGCCTGGCTTTACCACGACAAAGACCGGCAGACCTACGAGGCGCTCAACCGGCACAAAGCCAACCTGCTGGCCACCGGCGATCAGTCGGTGCCGGTCTACTCCGACAAGGAGGCGGTCGGCGCGACGAGTCCCTACGAGTCGGCCGCGCAGTATCCGAAGCCGGAGGAGGTAAAACTCGATGCGCCGTCCGGCAACAAAGAGGAACTGATCGCGCTGATCGGCGATGTGGCGCCCCCGCTCGGTGCCGTCAACGACACCGTGAAACGCCTTACCAAGAGCGTCGGCCGGGAGTACGACCCGCTCGGTGAGGCGCTCAAGCCAATTCCCGGAAACTGGACCGAGATTCGGCGCATCGGTGAGGCCTACAAGATCGCCGGCGAGGCGATGGAGAACTGCGGGAAGAACCTCGAATCGGGCGTCAAACGACTCGACCCGCATTGGAACGGTAAGGCCGCGCTGTCGTTCAACGACTGGGCGAACCGGCAGGTCGCGGCGATGCAATGGGAAGGACCGACCGGACGGATCCTCGGCGAGGCGCTCGGCAAGGTCTCCGACGAGATCCGTGACGCGGTCCGCTCAGTGCTGAAGTGGCTGTGGGAACTGCTCGAGAGTCAAGTCAAGATCGACGGCATCACGGACGCCTTCAAGTTTGCCTTCAAGAAGATTCCGGTGGTCGGTTGGACCGCCCAAATCACCGAACTGGCCATCAAATTGGCGAAAATCGTGAGCGACGCGCTGACCCTGGTGGATAAGATCCAGAAGCTCGTCGACGCGACCAAGAAGTTCCTCGAGGTCATCAAAGATCCGGTGAAGGCCGCGCAGGACAAGGGGAATCAGAAGTTCGAGGAGCTGGTCGAGCCGTTCGCCAAGGGCGTCAAGGCCGCCGACATCCTGAACGATGCGCGCAAGGCCGCCGACCTCAGCCAGACCAACAACCGGCCCACCGACTACGACGTCGGCTCCGGCACGCAGCCATGGGACAACGCATGAGGCCGCCGCGCGGTTCCGGCCCCGACCCGAACGTCGATCCGGCGGTCGAGGCCGCCTACCGCGGCTTGATGAACGCGGTCGACGATCTGCGGACGGCGCGAATTCGGCTGGACAACTTCGATCTGCAAGCCTTTCTGGACGAGCCGACCGAGATCGATGAAGAATTCATGCGATTGCTGGCGGCGCGACCCGGGGCATCGCCGGAACTTGTCGCCTATGCGATCCGGGTGCAGAACGGCGAGTGCCGATGGCCCGACATCGAGGCGCTCGCACGGCCGTTGCCGCCCGAGCTCGAGGAGTTGCGGACCTCGGATCGGTTCATTTGGAAGTGGACCCCGGAAACCCCTGTAACGCAGCCTGATTCGCATATTTCCGGACGCTCTGATCCGTCGGTTGTCGGCCCATCCGACTGGCCCGACGATTTCGACGACTACCCCGGACGGAAATCCTGGCTGGTCTGACGTTTCCTTGCCCCGGCAGGGTAACTGCCGGGGCCGGAAGTGAAACTGTCAGCGCGGTGGTCCCAAAAGCCAGTTGCCGGGCGCGTTTTCGTCGTCGCTGAGGTAGAACTCGGTGATGGCGGTTCGGAATTCGGCGTAGCTGAGGGAACCGTCGCCGTCGCGGTCCAGGCGGCGGAAGGCGTCGCTGGAGTGGGCTGGGTCGATGCCGAGGCTGTCGTACATGTGGACGTATTCGTCGCGGCTGAGGGTGCCGTCGTTGTTGGTGTCGACGATGCGCATGAAGGCGTCGGCTATAGCTAGCACTGCGGTTTCGAAGTTCTCCGGGGTGGTGACGCTCGACTGCATGACGGTAATGAATTCTTGGCGGTCGAGCTTTCCGTCGCCGTCACTGTCGCCGCCGGCCAGTAGCAGACTCCACCATTTGTCGAAGGCGTCGTGTAATGCCTTCGCGTTTTCCGGGGCGTCGCCGCCGGGAAGGGCGGTGAAGAGGATGGCCATCTGGTGGAAGTCGGATTCGGAGAGGTAGCCGTCTCGGCCTTGGTCGAACCAGTCGAAGAGGGTGTTGAACTTTTGATTCTTCGCACGATCTGCCATGGGTCTGTCCTTCTCGCTGACCGAGGTTCGTCGGTCGTGGATCGTCAGGTTGTAGCAGCGGGGCCGAGCCCGAGCAGGCGCGGACACCCGTTGTGGGGCCCGGATTATCGGAAATCGGGCCCCACCGAAGAACAACTCCCATTGTCGCTTGAATCCACTGTGCTGGTGGTGTTTTCATACAGTGATCCGATGGCTGATCATAAACCGAACGCTCGCAATGGATCTCGACGCCTGGCGTCGAATGCCACTTTCGCTTGGTGCGATTCGTTGTCAGGCCGGTTGGAAGGTGGCCTCGACTTGGGCGGTGTCTTCGGTGCCGCGGAAGTAGACGATGTGGCTGTCGTGGAAGGTGAATTGGTGGTGCAGGTCCATGGTTACCTGGCGGCCGGTGGCTCGGTTGGTGGCGTGGAAATGGACGACGGTGAGAACGTCGGAGTCGGCGACGGCGTAGCGGACCGGGGTGAAGTCTTTGACCTCGAGTGTTTCGGCGAGTTGCTGCAGGTATGACGCGACGGCGTCCTTGCCGTGGCGGATGCCGTACCAGGGAGCCACGGTGGAGGTGGTTTCGCTGGCCCAGTCGATGTCGTCGCCGAGGGTGGCCAGCAGGCCGGGCACGTCACCTTGGACGAAGGCTGCGTAGAAGGTCTTGACCGTCTGAATGTGGGACTCCGCGCTCACGGTGTGCTCCTTTGTCGAGGCCGAAACTGCAACGGGGCGTAGGGTTTACGCCCCGGACCGGCTGTTGTCCAGCTATTAGCAGTGTGGCTGTCGGCAGGTCAGCGGGTCTATGCAACCTTCGTAGTGGATGTGGTCGTAGTCCGGAGATCGGTTAGCTGACCACGGCCTGCTGGTCGGGTTTGCCCTGTTCGGTCAGCGGGATGTGGTCGGCGAGGGTGACGGTGAGAGGTACGCCGAGCGAGGCCGACGCGTTGGTAGCCAGCCGGACCGGGTCTAGGGTGGCGCCGGGTTCGGGCACGACGAGGGCGTAGAAGCCGTCGGCGCGCGGGAAAGCTGTCACGAGGCGGACGCCGGGGTATTCGTAGAGCAGGTTCTCGACCTGGGCGGGGAAGACGCCGTTGATCATGTCGCGGCGGCGGCCCAGGATATGGAGGTAGCCGTTGTCGTCGAGGAAGCCGACGTCGCCGGTGGTGAGCCAGCCGTCGGCGATGGTCGCGTCGAGGTCGGGGCGGCGCCAGTAGCCGACGGCGACGCCTGGTCCGGCGACGGCGATATCGCCGGATGTTCCGTCCGTGTCGGCGAAGCGTATGCGGCTGTCGGGCAACGGTTTTCCGGCGGTGTCGGCTAGTTCGGGTGTGTATTCGGCGGGGTCGAGGATGGCGATGAGTCCGGTTTCGCTGCTGCCGTAGCCGTGGCAGAGGATCGGGCCCAGTCGTTTCAGCGCGATGCGGCGGGCGGCGGCGGGTGCGGACGCGCCTAGATGGAATAGGCGTCGCATGCTGGATATGTCGTGCGCGGCCAGGTCGGGATGTGTTGCGAGAGCGAACAGTTGAGGTTCGACGAGGAATAGGTTCGTGATGCGATGCTGTTCGATCGCGGTGAGGACGACGGCGGGGTCGAAGGGCGTGGGGGAGTCCAACAGGACGACCTGGCCGCCGGCCACCAGTGCGCTGTCGACGAGGGTTTGTGCCAGGTAGGCGAGCGGCGTGACGACCAGCAGCCGTGGTCGCGGTTCGCGCACCGTGCCGACGAACGAGCTGTGGTCGGCGTAGGTGTGGCAGCTGCCTTTCGGGGTGCCGGTGGTGCCGCCGCTGAACACGATGAAGCACAGATCGTCGGGCGAGGCCTGGTCGTGGATCGGCGTGGCGGGCATGGAGTCCGCTAGGGCAAGCAGATCGAGGCAGCCGGGAGCCTGGCCGAGACTGTAAGCGCCTTCTTTGGCGAAGCGCGGCGCGGTGACCAGCAGGTCCGCCGCGGTGAATGAGACGAGCTCGTCGGTCGCGTGGGTCGGGAAGACCGCACTGCACGCCCCGAGCAGGTGAGTTGCCATGCGCACCGCGACGACCTCGGGACTGTTCGCGGCATGGATCGCGACCAGGCGACCGGCGGACACTCCGGCGGCCCGCAGAGCACCGGCCAGTCGATAGACGAGGTCGGCCAGCTCGGCCCCGGTCAGGGCGCGTTCGTTGTGGATGAGGGCGACGTCGTCTCGCCCGGCCAACGACTCGACCGCGCGATCTGCTTGGGACCGGAATCCGTCCATCGAGAGCTCCTCCGCGTCGGAACCTTATTCGTACCGTACCGACTGGTCTGAAACATGATTCCAGCGGCCGCTCGGCGCGTCGCGGCGTGCCGAGTGTGGTTCCGGTGACGGGCTCGATTCGCGAATGGACTGCTAACCACCAACTTTCGGCAGCAGCAGCGCAATCCGAAGCTTCGAATCGATGGTTGCGCTGAGGCTGAGCGTCTGGTCCAGCCGTTGCCCGAGCAACTGCGCCTGCGCGTCGGCCTGTCCTAGCGTGTCGGCGATCTGCGTCGCCTGATCGGCCGCCGCGTTGGCCTGGTCCCCGGCCGAACCGCCGAGCTGGATGATTCCGGCGAGCGGCGCATCGACCGACGTCAACGCTCCTGCCAAGGCTTGAAGTTGGTCGGCGAGGCTGCCGAGGGTGTGGTCGGCGCGGGTGAGGGAGTCGATCACACCGACTACCTGGGGCATGCCCTGATTGACCGCGGCGTCGGCCGGTCCGAGATGGGAAACGCCCTGTAGCGCGTCATCGGTGGTGTGATCGATGGTTTTCGCCTGCGCAACACCATCTTTGAACAGGTCGTTGGTGATGCTCAGGTCTCGCGTCAGGATCAGAATTCCGACAAGCGCTGAGACGGTGAGGGACAGGGCGAGCGCCCAGGACAGACGGAGCATGGGATTCTCTCTCGCAGAGGTCAATTCGGGCCATTGACCAGTGGGCCGATGATGGCAAGCAGCGGGCCGAACTCCGAGACGTGACTGGCTTCTTCCTGAATGGTGGCCAGGGTGGCCGCGAGGGTGGCCGCTTTCGTGCCCAGTGTGCCGAGGGTGAGCTGGATGGTCAGCAGTCCGTGGTGGACCGATTCCAGTTGCGTGGTCACCGAACCCACGGAGGTCGACAGAGCGGCGACAGTCGGGCTGGCTTGATCGACCCGACCGGCAACGTGATTCAGCAGATCGGGCAGCGGCCCGGCGAGCGAGACCACCGTCGACGTGGATTTGCCGAGGCCGATCGCGAGTCCGGAGAACTCCCCGGCCTTGTCGGTCAACTGTTGCACATCGCTCGACAATGGCACGAAAGCCTGTGCGCCGGAAGCGAGTTGGGCGTGCTTGGGCATGAGCGACGCAGTGAGCGTATCGAATTGTCCCGCAGAGTCGATGAGTTCATTGCTCAGGGTCGACGGTCGGCCCAGCGGGTCACGGACATCGCGTGGCGCGGGCACGAAGCCGTTGACCAGCGCCAGGATCACCGCTGGTACGACTCCGACCAGCAACACGGTCAACAGGAACACCCGCCCGGTGATCATCGAGTACCCCCGGGTGCTGGAATGAACGCGTCCTGCGCGGGTATCGGCGCGAGTTTGCGGGCGGTGCGGCCCAATTCGGCATTCAACTGGTCGACCAGGCCGATCGCCGCGGTCAGCTGGTTGTTGACGGCGGTGACCGTCGAGTTCGCGTCCGCCGCGATTCGATGGATCGATGCCGCGGCGCTTTGCAGGGTCTGCGCGATTGTCTGCAGTTGGTTCGCGATGCTCGCGTCGTCCTGCCCCGCGGTGAGCAGCGACCGCATATCGGGCAGCACAGCGGCGAGCTGGTTCGCGTCGGCGGCGGCAGCCGTATTCAACTCGGTGAGTACGGTTTTGAGTTGCTCGATCTGCCGCCGCGCGGTCGCCGGTGCGGTGAGGTCGGCCCGTTCGGTGAAGTACTGATTGGTGTCGCGGAAGTTTCGCACAATGGTGCGGGAGCTGTGCTGAACGTCGAGTCCCTTCTGAATGGAGACCAGGACGAGCGCGAGCAGCACCGCGGCCATGACGGCGGCGAGACGGCCCACCCATTCGGTCGCGACGGCGTAGCCGCCGGACGTGGGCAGTGCGGTGGTGGGGAGTAGGTGTATGTCGTTGGGCATCATGAGGTTCCAATCGACGGTCGGGTTCGGAGGCTTCAGCCGGGTAGCGGGAGCATCCGATTGATGGTTTGCGCCGCAGCCACCGAAGCCTGCAGATCGCCGACCAGTCCCTGCAGGACGGCGAGCAGCTGCTTGCCTTGACCGCCGAATCCCTCGGCCGACGCGACGAGCGGCACGATGGTGTCCTGTACCTCGCCGAGAATGTCGTGGATATCGGTCAACTGAGTCTTCGTGTGCTGCGCCCCAGCGGCGCTCGAGCCCAGTTGCCTTGCGGCAGGGGTGATCGCGTCGTGTAGCCGGGCGAGTAGCGGGCCGAGCGCGGTCGTGGCGTCGAGCGCGCTCTGCGCGGTATGGGTCAGTTCGGTGAGTTGCTGCAGCTGGCTGGTCAGCTTGTCATTGACGTCGACGATGCTGTGCGAAGCACTGATGCTGGTCTCGTTGACGCGCTGTTGATTGTCGAGTCGGGTATTCAGCGTGATCATGACGAAGATGAGCAGGCCGAGCACGCCGACGGCCACGATCGACAGCACCAGCCGGGCCGGTCCGCCAGGTCGTCCGAAGAAGATCACTGGCTCCTACTTCCCGCCGAGATCAGCGGCGGCGCTCGCCGCGGAAGCCCGCGCGCGATGGACGGAATCCGCAGTGCCACGGGCATTGTCGAGGATGGCGGCCAGGGTGGCGCGGTCGCCGGCGAGTGCGGTGGTCGCGCCGTCCGCCGGTGCGCGCAGCCCGTTGATCTCGGCGGTCAGCGTGTTCAGCGCCGCGACCAGGGCGGTGACGTTCGTTCCCGCGTGATCGAGAATGCCCTGGAGATCCTTGGCGACCTGCCCGATCAACGATTCGAGTTGCGTGGCGACCACCGCGTCGGTGACCAGCACGCTTTTCAACGCCGTGTGCGCGTTGTCCATCGGCTCGAACGCCGCCACCGTGGTCTGCTCATGATCGACGATCTCGCGCAGCGCCGGGTTGTAATGGTGCGCCGAAACCACTGCGCGATCGAGCCGATGGGGCGTGGCGACGAGGTCGTACATGCGGGGACCGAGATAGCAGAGCACAACGAGAATCGATGCCGCACAAGCGGTAATCCTGGCAGCGTTGAGAACTGTCATAAGTGCGCCTCCGGTGAGTAATGGTGGAATAGAGCGACTTTCGGTTCAGTCCTTTACTCCTCTCGTCTATTCGGCGGGGTCTTGCAAAGATCCAACTATGCGCTGATTCTCCGCAGGCGCACCGACCGCGAGGAGTACGACAATGGACAGAGAAACATCGGTGCGAGACGCGATTTTCACCGTGATCAGCCGGCATTTCGCCATTCCCCGGGATCGGATCAAGCCCGAGCTGACGTTCGCCGACCTCGACCTGGACTCGGTGGCTCTGGTAGAACTCGCCGTTGTCCTCCAGGAGGAACTCGACCTCGATGTGACGGAGGTGGATTTCCTCATGGAGGACAGCATCGGGCGGCTCGCCGAACTACTGGCGGCCGATCCGGCGAGGTAGTCGAATCACGTGGTGGCCGACGGGAGGAACCCGGCGGCCACCGTCGTCGTCCCCGGCACCTCCCCGGCCACGTACATCGACCGGCAGGCCCGGCGCCGCACCTTGCCGCTCGTCGTCTTGGCAACCAGTCCCGGCCCGCCGACAACGACTGCGTCGCAGGAGATTTGGTGGTCCAGGCGCAGGCATTTGCGGATCGCATCGGCGATCTCGGTGGTCAATGCTTCGCCCGCCGGATCCGCGCTGGTCTCCGCGAACACCACCAACTGCTCGGCAGTGCCGTCCGGCGCGGCGACGGAAAAGGCCGCGATACCGCCAGGCCGGATGCGCGGATGGCATTGGCGGACACTTTCTTCCAGATCCTCGGCGTGATAGTTGCGGCCGCGCACGATGATCACGTCCTTGAGCCTGCCGGTGATGAACAGTTCGTCGTCCGCGAAGAATCCCATGTCGCCGGTGCGCAGGTAGCCGCGGGGATCGTGCTCGTCGGCGACCTTGGCGTAGAAGATTTCCGCGGTCTCGGTCGGGCGGCCGAGATATCCGGCGCCTTTGGTGGGGGAGTCCACCCAGATCTCGCCCACCCGGTCCGGCGGGCATGGCAGGTGGGTCTCCGGGTCGACGATGCGAACGCGCGAGTCGGGCTTGGTGATCCGGCCGCAGCCGAAGAAGGTGGTGGCCCGCCGGACCGCGGCACCGTCGACCGGATCGATCCGGACCACCCTGCCCTCGGCCAACGCGTCGGCATCCACGGTGAGTCTGATTCGGCCCCAAGAACTTACGCTCAACGCGGCCTCGGCCAATCCGTACGTGGGGCAGAACGACTCCGGGCGCAGGCCGGTGACGGCGAACTCCGCGTAGAACCGATCGACGCTGCGCGGCAGGATGGGTTCCCCGGCGGACATGACCAGCTCCACCCGGCTGAGATCCCAGGCCCGCCGCTGCTCCGGGGTGGTACGGCGCACCGAAAGATCGAGGGAGAAGTTCGGCGCGGGCGTGCCGGTGGCGCCGACCCGCGACATCGTCTCGAACCAGATGGCCGGCGACCGGATGAAGTCGAGCGGCGAGATCAGATACATGTGTCCGCTGCCGCTCAGCCCGTTCAGGAGCACCGCGATGAGACCGAAATCGTGGTAGTGCGGCAGCCAGGAGACGCCGACGGTGTCCGGCCCCATGCCGTAGTCGCGGATGTTCGAATCGACCTCGGTGCGCAGACTGCGATGTGTCATCACCACACCGCGCGGCGTGCCGGTGGACCCCGAGGTGTACTGCAGGATCGCCCGCTCGTCGCTGTTGGCCGGGGAGTACCACGGCAGATCCGGACCGGGGCCCGCGTCCGGTTGGTCGGTCGCGTACCAGGGCACCTCGGGCCAGCGCAGCCCGCCGCGGGTCAACGCCCCGCTGGCAACGGCCATCTTGCGCAACTCGTCGTAACTGCTGCAGGTGAGCACCGCCCGCGCCTGGCAGTCCCGCACCGCGGCAATGAAACCCGCCTCATTGCCGCGGCCGCCGCCGGGGACGGGCGGCAGCACCGGCGCGGGCACCACGCCTGCCATCAGGCAACCCACCAGCGCCACAATGAATTCCGGCCCGTGTGGGTAGGCCAGTACGGCCCGGTCTCCCGGCACGAAGCCCGCGCTGTCGAGCAGTCCGCGCACTCGATTCGCCTCGGCTGCCAAGGAATTCGGCGTCAAGACGACGTCGTCGTTGCCTGCCTTGTCCACGAAGGTGAACAATGGTCGATCAGGCCGGACCGCCCGATCGGCGGCGAACAGATCGAGAATGGAATCCCCACGCATCATGTCTCCTCAATGCCCTTGTCGGGTCAGGTGGTGAGTGCGGCGCCCGCACCGATCCGGGACTGAAATCCTCGGGTGGACAGGCAGAACAGCGGCCGTGCGCCGTGCAGCCCCAACTCGCGCAACCGCAAGGCGATCGGCTGCTGCGACGGGCCGACCTTCAGCCGGGCGGTCGTCGCCGCATGCGCCCAGATCCGGCCCTTGATGTCCATCTGCGACCGATGCACGGTCCGGTCGAGCCGCGAGTAGAACACCAAATCGCGGGCCGGGTAAGGCATTCCGGGACCGAGCAGGCCGGACATGCCGAGGATCTGCCCGTCCTCGGCGTAGGCGGCGACCGAGGTCCGCAGCGGCCCCACCGCCACCGACACATCGGCGCGCAGCGACGGATAACCCCACACCTCCCGGTTGAGGTCGTCGGCCTCGTCGGTGGAGACCATCATGCCGAGTGGGCGAAAACCGATGCCGCCCTGGTCGGCTCGGCCGATCAGCTCGGTGAGCGTGCTCCAGCCGGACTTCCACGGACCGGGCACCACCAGACCGGCGGCCAGGCAGCGGAACGGTGCGAGGCTGCCGTCGCGCTGGTCGATCGCGAGCAGCGCCGCCAGCACCCGGCCGGGGCCGATCGGTACCAGCCTGCCCAGATCCCGGCTATCCGGCAGGGCGGCTGCGGCTTTCGCGTCGGCGGCGAAGAAGGCGATCAGACCGCGACCATCGCGGCAGATCACCGGCAACTGCACCGGACCGGAGGTGGTGTCGACGGTTTGCGACGCCACCGTGAGGAAGGGGTAGCCGACCGGCCGCGGTGGCTGGTCATAGGTTTGGTAGAGCTGGGTCCTGGTGACGTCGCCGTGATACGGCGTGAGCTGCTCCTCCATGTACGCCATCGCCTCCGGCAGCAGATGTTCGAGATCGTGCAGATAGTGGGCGGGGCTGTGACATTCGGGAAACTGGTGTGCCGCTTCGGTGTAGCTCACGGTGCACCAGTCCGGATGCAGGTCGAAGCAGCTGCCCGCGCCGATCCCGTCCAGCGACGGGACGATGTCGTGCTGGTTGGCGATCGCGGCGACCCACGTTCCCGGATCGACCGGATGTTTGTGCTGTACCGGCGAACCCACCGCGATGGCGTGGGTGACCTTGAAGCGGCGGCAGAACTCCGCCTCCTGCGTGAGGTTCATGACGGCGGGGCCGCCCGCGCTGTGCCCGATCAGCGCGACTTCCGCGCCGTCGGGGATGCCGTACTGATCGATCGCGCTGTGCAGCGCACCGCTGTAGGTGGATTCGTTCTTCAAGGTGGCACTGAATGCGCCGACCAAGTCCTGCGGTGACTCGTTGCGTGCGCGCCCCGGCCGCATGCCCGGCACCTGGACGGCGTATCTTTCGACACCGTCCTTTCCTTGGATCGTTTGAATCACGATGCGTCCGTCGTTGCCCAAAAGCACGATATTGCTGAGGAATCCGAACAACGAACCCTCGTCGGCGAGCGCGCTCGACACATGCGGTCCCGCCTCGATCGGCCTGGCCCCGCCCGCCCCGCGGTCGAACCTGGTCATCACCTTGGTCGAGACCCCGAGCAACAGTCCCGTGGTTGGTGCCGCTTTCCCCGACGCCACCCCCCACGCCGACGCGTCGTTGAACGGATTCTTGTCCTGCAGCGCCTTCACGCTGAGGATCTCCGCGAACATCGGTGCGATGCCGCTCAAACCCGTCACCGCGCCGCGATCCTTGAACAGCACCTGCAGCGCGTCGATGGTCTCGATCTCGTTGCCCGCGAACGCGGCATCGATGAAGCGCGCCAGCTTCGGGTCCTCGGTGAGCTCCGGATGGACCAGCTTCAGCGCCGCCATCCGCAGGCTGAGCGAGCTCACCATGATCTGCACCGCCAGGCTGGTCTGCCCGAATACCCCGCCCAGCGTGGCGGTGAGCGCACCGACCAGCCCGCCGGTGAAGGCGAAGCCGAGACCCTGCCGATTGGTCAGCGTGCCGAGCAATCCGTATGCCACCGCGATGCCGGCTTGCGGCGCGCGCAGCGGCGGTGGCTGGCCGACGAGCGCGGTGGCCCGCTGGGAGATGTCCCGCACGCTTTCGGCGATCTGCACGAGTTCCAGGGCGGCCCCTTTCAGCCGCTGGATATCGTCGTCATGTTCCCGCTCGTGTGGCGAGATGAATCGCGGAGGTCGCCCACGGACGGCTCGGCCGTTCGAACGAGCAGCCGATATCTTGCCAGTTTTCATGGCATATCTCCTGGCCTGAGGGAATCAGATAATTCAGCAGCCACGCTAATTCGATTTCTGGGCGGTAGTCAACGGACTACAACCGGTCCCATTGTTCTAGGAAATGCTTTGGTCGTGGATCGAATTCTCCAAGGCGCACTGACGAATTCGTCAATACGATGGAGAGATGCTTTCCGGGGGATTTCCTTGATCAAATACCTGACGAGTGTCGTCGGCGAGGATGGTGGTGGCAGATGCCGTATGCGCGGTGGTCTCGATGATTCAGTGGGTCGGCGATCTACTTGCCTGGATGGAGAGTTCACTGCCCGAGCTCGGCGAGCAGTACGGGCCGTGGCTGGTGCAGCAACCGCACCCGGACGCGGTCACGGCCTGCGTCCGCGTCGACGTGGCCGCCGCCTCGACCGAGTTCGTGCTCTCGGCGATCCCGCTCGGCGAGCCTGCGCAGGTGGCGCCCGAGATGATGTGCGGGCGTAGCGCATGAGCCGCCGCCGGGCCCGGATAGCCGCCGGGATCCTCGACCGCTGGGCCGGGAATGCGGACGTGCTGCGGCTTTCGATCCGATCGAAACTGCCGAGCGGCGCGGCCGAACGGCGACTGGCCGATGACGTGCAAGGCCTGGTCGCCGACGGTATCGGCGGCCAGGAATGGGCGCGACGGCTGATGGACCTGCTGCTCTATCCGCTCAGCGGAACCGCCTGGCGGCTCGAACACGATGTCACCGGACTCACGGAGGTATGGGAGCTCAGCGGTCGCTACCCGATGGTCTTCCTACCCGCGCACCGTTCATACGCCGATTCCCTTCTGCTGGACCGGATTCTGCGCAGCGCGGGCCTACCACGCACCTATCGGCTCGCGGGTGACAACCTGTCGTTCTGGCCGTTGGGCGCGCTCGGCCGCCGGGCAGGCACGATCTTCATCAAGCGGGATTTCGGCCGCGATCCGACCTACCACTTCGCGGTACGCGCGTATCTGGCCCATCTTTTGGAGCAATGCGCCCATCTGGAGTGGTACCCGGAAGCGGGTCGGACTCGCACCGGTCGGTTGCGCCGGATTCGACCGGGCCTGCTGCGAATCCTGGTGAACGCCTTCCACGATGCCCGGATCGATGACCTGTACCTCGTGCCGGTCTCGATCACCTACGACGTGCTACCGGAAGCGCGAACGCTGGTGGACGAGGATCGAGGCGGACCCAAGCGGCCCGAGGGGTTGTCCTGGATGCTGCGCTACTACCGGGCCAACCGCGTCGCGCGTGGCGGCACCGCACGGCTGGTCTTCGGCGAACCCCTTTCGCTGCGACAGCAATTGGCGTTCGCCGGCGACGCGGGTGACTGGGCCGCCGTGGAGACGATCACGCACGAGCTGGCGCATCAACTCGCCGGCGCGACACCGCTGACCGTGGAGTCGGCGCTGACTCTGGTGCTGGCCGAAGGGGAACGCGGCCCGCAGAGCCTGCGGCAGATCAGCCGTGCCCTCGAACCACTGCTCGCGTTCGCCGCGAATCGGCGAATCCCGGTGGCGGGCAAGGACCGAGTCCGCGGCCCGCGCGGACTGCAGACCGTCCTCGACCGCCTTGTCCGCGCGGGCGTGCTCACCGAGGTCGAGGGAAACTTCCAGCCCGGCTACCGAATCGGCGCGGAGCAGCACCACATCGCGGCCTACTACCGGTATTCCGGCAGCCACTGGTTGATCATGCGGGCGATCGCCGAACTGGCCCTGCTGGCCGCCGAGGACGCGGTCGACCCGGGAGCTCGGGCAATTCGTCTGCGGGACTTGCTGAAACATGTCTTCGTGCTCCCCGAGCCGGTGGAGTACGCGGAGGTGGTCGGCCGCGAAGTGGCCGACCTGGTGCGGGCGCGACGGCCGGAGGACCCGATCTCGGCCAGCCTAGGCAATCAGGCGTTCCTGCTCGCGCCCCGGCTGCTCGGTCCGGTGCTGGAGGCCTATCACCGAGTTGCGGTGTGGCTCAGGGATACTCCCGACCCGCTGCGGGATCGGCGACGCTGGTCGTGCACCGAGGTGTTCGCCGGTATCGACATGAGCACGGTGCACTGGCCGGAATCGGTCTCGCGTGAACTGTGCCGGGCGGCGCTGGCCGCGGCCGCCGCAGCGGGCCTGATGGAATCCGAACCCGATGCGGCGCAGGCGCGTTCGGCCTTCGCGGACGAACTGGCGGCGCTGCTCGATCAGCTTGTCCATCTCGCCAGGTCCGACACCGTGCCCGGCCTGCTGAGGGGGTTGGATGAACGTCTTTGACGCGCATGTCGACGACGTGCTGCGTGGGCAGGCGGGTCCGCGGATCGCGGCCTTCTTCGACTTCGACGGCACGCTGGTGGACGGGCAATCGATCACCGCGTTCCTGCCCGCCGTGCTGCCGATGTTGCCCGCGATGCTGGCCGATCGGCTCGGCCGCCCCGGCGTCTCCACCGCGGCGATGCTGCGCGAAATGCTCGATACCGGGCTCCCTTTGGCCCGATGGCTCGCGCCGACTTGGCTGCGCGGGGCGGGCGACGACGACATCCCGTCGGCGTATCGGCTGGCCCTGCGCCTGTGCGCGGGCCGTCGGGAAACGGAACTGCGGCAGCTCGGCGAACGCGTCTTCACCGACACCCTCGCCGGGCGGCTACGCACCGGCCTGTGGGCGTTGCTGCAGGCACATCGCCGCAAGGGCCACACGATCGTATTGGTCTCGGCCGCAACGCGTTACCAACTCGCGCCGATGGCAAGGGAACTTGGCATCGAGGACGTGCTGTGCACCGAACTGGAGGTCGTCGACGGTGTGGTCACCGGGCAGCTGACCGGACCGCTGCTGTACGGCCCCGCGAAAGCCGCTGCGGTGCAGGCATTCAGCGCGACCCACGAGATCGACCTCGCGACCAGCTATGCCTACGCCGACACCATCGATGACGTTCCGTTCCTGGAGATGGTCGGCAAACCCTGCGCCGTCGGTCCGGCTGACGAGCTAGCAACGCTTGCCGTCGAACGGAACTGGGATGTGCTGCAACCTGATACGGAGCACACGCCAGCCGGGCTGAGCGCAGTGCGCACGGCCGCCGCCTACGGTGGGCTCGTTGTGGGGGTGGGCACCGGACTGTGCGTCGGTCTCCTCGGCGCCGATCCCCGTCGCGCGGCCGAGCTCGGCGTGCTGCTGGCCAGCGACACCTATCTGGGCCTGGCCGGCATCCGGTTGCAGGTGCAGGGTGCCAGGCACCTGCGGGCCCGCAGGCCCGCCGTGTTCCTGTTCAACCACCAGAGTCCGCTCGATCTGGCGATCATGATCAAACTCCTCGGCCAGGACTACACCGGCTTCGCCAAATCCGAGTTGGCCGAGACGCCCGGGCTGTCCCAGCTGGGCAGGCTGATGGATGTCATGTTCATCGACCGGGACGCCAAGCTGCTGTCGCCGGATTTCCTGGAGCCCGCGCTGGATTGCCTATCCCGTGGGCTCTCGCTCGCGGTCGCGCCGGAGGGCACCCGGTCGCGGACTCCGATGCCGGGTCCGTTCAAGAAGGGCGGCTTCCTGCTGGCGCGCAAGGGCGGAGTTCCGGTGGTGCCCATCGTCATTCGCAACGCGGGTCAGCACATGGCCCGCAACGCGTGGACGGTACGGCCCGGCCGGATCGATGTGGTCGTCCACGAACCCATCGATGTGACCGACTGGCCGATCCGCGAGCTGGACGAGCGGATCGAGGGGGTCCGACGGCGCTACCTGGAGACGCTCGTCGGTGTCCCGCAGCCCGACCATCCCATCTCCTGAGGAGCGACGATCATGAGACTTTCGGAGCAGTTCGGTGCGGGCGCCTGGAACCTTCCTCGGCAGCTCAACGCGCTCGATGCCCTGATGTGGCGCTGCGAGGCCGACCCTCGGCTGCGCGCACCGCTGATCGGGCTGTTCCTGCTCGACGAGGTACCCGACTGGGACCGGCTGCTCGCGGGCCACGACTGGGCCACCCGGATGGTGCCCCGACTGCGTGAGCGGCCGGTGACCCCGCCGCTGGTGCCCGCGTCGCCGGTGTGGACCGCCGACCCGGAATTCGAACTGGGCCACCATGTTCGACGGGTGCGACTGCCCGAACCCGCAGGCCGCCGTGAGCTGCTCGACCTCGCCGAGGCCATGGCCACGGCGCCGTTCGACCCGAATCGACCGCTGTGGGAAAGCGTGCTCGTCGAGGGACTGCACTGGGAGGGCAAGACCTGTGCCGCGGCGTGGCTGCTGCGCTTCCATCACAGCATGGCCGACGGTCAGGCCGCGGTCACCTGGTTGACCTCCTTGCTCAGCCGTCAGCGCGCGCCGCGGCTCGACAAACCCCAGCCGCCGGTGCCTCCGGTGCCGCCGCATTCCTCGGTATTGGCTTCTCTCCCTTCGCATTTGGGGTCCGGTCTGGTGTCCGCGGGGCTGGTCCGGCTGGCCGAGGAGGTGCTGCGGGCGGCGACCCGACCGCAGCATGCCGTCGTGGAGCTCACTCGAATGCTGCGCACGATCATCGAGCTGGCGCCACGCCCCGTCGGGCCGCTGTCGCCGCTGCTGAGCGGGCGCGGCACCAGACGACAACTCGACCTGCTCGCGG
This sequence comes from Nocardia sp. NPDC050175, assembly GCF_044459885.1. Classification (NCBI taxonomy): domain Bacteria; kingdom Bacillati; phylum Actinomycetota; class Actinomycetes; order Mycobacteriales; family Nocardiaceae; genus Nocardia; species Nocardia sp. NPDC050175. Next base: position 742,831 of record NZ_JBITJI010000001.1, on the reverse strand, counting down.
TGCCGGTCGACGGGCTTCGCGCCGCCGCGAGTAGCGCGGGGGCAACCATCAACGATGTCTTCCTCACCGCGATGCTCGGCGGGCTGCGCCGCTACCACGAGCTGTATGGTGCTGCGCCCGAGACGCTTTCGGTGGCGATGCCGCTGCGCGTGCGCGGCAACCGGCCGATGGCGGGCAACCGGTTCGGCGGGGTGCGGGTGGCCGCGCCGATGACCGAGAAGGATCCGCTGGCCCGGCTGGCCGGCGTGCACCGGGTACTCGCGGAGGCCAACGCGGCCTTCGATCACAGCGGCCTGGATATCGTGACGACCCTGCTCAATCGGCTGCCGACGCCCTTGGTGCTCGAGGTGGCCCGGCGGATCGGACTGAGTTTCGATCTGCAGCTGAGTCAGATCCCCGTCTTCGACCGCGGCTTCTATCTGTCCGGCGCGGCCATCGAGGACTTCTGGTGTTTCGGCCCGGTACCGGGCTGCGCCGTCACCGCGATCATGATCTCCCGGCGGTCGGGAGCCTCAGTGGGTGTCACGGTGGACGCAGCCTCGGTCACGGACCTTCCTGCTTTCATGAGTTGTCTGGCCGACGGGTTCAGCGACCTTCGGTAGGCGGCGGCGTGGCCCGCCCGCTCAATATCATCGCGATGACCTGTGCCCGGCCGGTCACCTTGAGCTTCATGAAGATCGAATGCAGGTGATTCTTGACGGTTGCCTCGGCGATGCCGAGGGTCCGGGCGATGAGCCGGTTGGTGAGTCCTTCGATGAGTAGCCGGAGCACCTGCTGCTCCCGTTTGGTCAGCCCCATATCGGGGAGTTCTATTTGAATTCGAGGCTGTGGTGCGGTACGTTCGCCGACACCTGCTCCCGGTCTATGAGATATCTGCACCATCTGATCTATTCTGCGGTCGCCGGCGGATTCCTCCAGCTTCTTGATGATATCGATCAGTTTGGCCAATTGGCTGGACGCCTCCCGGGCTAGCTCGATGGTTGTGGCACTGAGCTCGATGGGATCGCGCGAAGCTGACATTGCGGCACTCTCCTCCAGTTCCGGGACTGCACCATAGGGTGGAGGGGGCGCTAAGACGGATCATGCATTAGATATGACTTGCTAACGCGCTATCACGACGTAATTGCTAACACTATTACGACACTAATGCGAAGCAATCATGATCGACAATCTTGGCGAATTAACCCTGAAATAGCAGTCATCCCGATGCGTACTGGACTGATTCTAAATGTATAGCGCGCTGAGCGGAAGCTATTTGAGATAGCTAGATAGCTAGATAAGTTGCAGTCTACATCGTTCGGCCCGGGTCGTTTTTCGTATTGTTCAGGTGTGCTTCCAAGTGGTTATGTTGCAAATCGTGAAGAATGTTCCTATAAAAGACAAGGGGCCTCGCGGACCGAAGCCTCGCCGTCTCGCCATCGCGGTGACGGGTATCAGCTCGCTGATGCCGGGCTCGGTCGATGTTTCCGGTTTCTGGCGAGACGTACTGGCCGGTCGGGATTTGATGACGGACGTCCCGCCGAGTCATTGGCTGCTCGACGACTACTACGACCCCGACCCCAAGGCGTCGGATAAAACCTATGCGCGACGCGGTGCTTTTTTGTCGCCGACCAGCTACGACCCGCTGGCTTACGGCACCCCGCCGACCACGCTGCCCGCTACCGACGTTGCGCAACTGCTGGCGCTGCCGGTGGCCGAGCGCGCACTGCGCGACGCGGCGGGCGGCGGCGAACTGGCCGCGGCGGTGCGGGAACGGACCGGTGTGATCATCGGCACCGGCGCGCTGGAACTGCTGCTGCACATGGCGTGTCGATTGCAGCGGCCGGTCTGGCGTAACGCGCTGCGGGACAGTGGCGTTCCCGATGTCGAGGCCGAGCAGATCTGTGATCGGATCGCCGACAGCTACGCGCCGTGGCAGGAGGCGACGTTTCCCGGCCTGCTCAGCAACGTGGTGGCCGGCCGGATCGCGAACCGGCTCGACCTGCACGGCATCAACTGCACCACCGACGCGGCCTGTGCGAGCTCGCTCGCGGCGTTGTCGGCGGCGGTGGCCGAGTTGGAGCTGGGCCGAACCGATCTGATGCTGGTCGGCGGGGTGGACACGCTCAACCACATCACGATGTACATGTGTTTCAGCAAGACGCCTGCGTTGTCGCCGTCGGGGGATTGTCGTCCGTTTTCCGATCAAGCCGACGGGACCATGCTCGGCGAGGGCTTGGCGATGTTCGCGCTCAAGCGGCTGGCCGACGCTGAGCGCGACGGTGATCGGATCTACGCGGTGTTACGCGGAGTGGGAAGTTCGTCGGACGGTCAGGGCACCGCGATCTACGCGCCGGTACCTAAAGGCCAGGCACGGGCGCTGCTGCGGACCTATGACATGGCCGGGTACTCACCATCCACTGTCGAACTGGTAGAGGCGCACGGCACCGGTACCAAGGCCGGGGACCTGGCCGAGATGTCCGCGCTGTCCGGGGTTTTCGCTGAAGCGGGCCCGCCGGGCCGTCGGTGGTGTGCGGTGGGTTCGGCGAAATCGCAGTTCGGGCACACCAAATCGGCGGCGGGCGCGGTGAGCTTGTTGAAGGCTGTGCTGGCGGTACAGCATCGAGTGCTGCCGCCGACCATCAAGGTCGAGCGACCCAACCCGGCGCTCCACCTCGAGGACGGCCCGCTCTACCTCAACACCGAGAAGCGCCCGTGGGTCAGGGGCTCCGACCATCCGCGCCGGGCGTCGGTGTCCAGTTTCGGCTTCGGCGGCAGCAACTTTCACGTCACGTTGGAGGAGTACGTGCCCGCGCGGGGCGGTCGGGCGGCGGAGCGGATGTATCCCTTGTCCACCGAGCTGGCCTTGCTCAGCGCGGGTTCTGGAGAAGAACTGGTCGACCGGCTGCGGGCCGGTTCGCGGGCCGACTTCCGAGCGTCGGACCCGCTGCGGCTGGCGATCGTCGGCGGCCAGAACGAGCTGGACGAACTCGCCGAACAGGCGGCGCAGCGACTCGCCACCGACTCCGCCGAGCCCTTCACCCGTTCGGGCATCCAGTACCGGACCGGTCCGGCGGCCCCGGGCAAGGTGGCCTTCCTGTTCTCCGGGCAGGGCGCCCAATACACCGGCATGGGCGCCGATCTGGCGATGGCCTTTCCCGAAGCCCTTGCGGCCTGGGACGAGACGGCCGACCTGCGGTTCGCCGACCGAGCCATCCACGAGATCGTCTTCCCCCGTCCGGTTTTCGACGCGGACGATCGACAGAGTTTGGAGGATGACCTCCGCGCGACCGAGTGGACACAGCCCGCACTGGCCGTGCAGTGTGCGGCCCAACTGCGCCTGGCGGACCAGGTCGGTTTGCACGCGGACCTGCTGGGCGGGCACAGCTTCGGCGAACTGACCGCACTGCACGCGGCGGGCTGCTTCGACCTGCGGGCGCTGGTGCGGCTGGCCAGAACGCGCGGCGAATTGATGCGCGACGCGGGCGGCAAGCTCGGCGGGATGCTGATGCTCGGCGGCGACGCCGCGCTGGCCGCTACCCTGATCGGCGATGCCACCGGCTTGTGGGTGGCCAACCTCAACGGTCCGGACCAGACGGTGGTGTCGGGCACCCACGACGCCCTCGCCGAACTGGAACAGCGGGCCGGGGACCGCGGTGTCACCGCGGTCCGGCTGAACACCTCGACCGGCTTCCACAGCCCACTGGTGAAACCGGCGGGCAAGCAATTACAAGCCTTCCTGGACGCACTGGAGATCACCGCCCCTGAGCTGCCTGTATACGGAAACAGCGATGCGGCACGGTATCCCGCCGACCGCAAGGAGATCCGGGCGCGGCTGGTCCGCCAGCTCAGCTCACCGGTTCGCTTCGCCGACCAGATCGAGGCCATGTACGAGGCGGGGGCGCGCACGTTCGTCGAGTTCGGCGCGGGCGCCGCGTTGACCGGTCTGGTGCACCGGATCCTCGGTCCCCGTGAACATGTCGCGGTAGCCCTCGACCGCAAGGGACACGACGGTGTCACCGCGTTCCAGCGGGCACTGGCCGAGTTGGCCGTGCACGGCGTGGCCGTCGACGTTGCGCCGCTACGACTTCCGTCCCGAGTACACGCACCGATCGAGCAGAACCGGATGACGGTCGAGCTCCTCGGCACGCAATACGGAAAGCCTTACCCGCCAAGGGAAGTCGTCATCCCGCCGCGGCCGACCGACGAGAGACTGCCCCATCCGCCCCATGCCGACGAACTGGAGACCCCGATGCCGACTGATCACGACGATTCGATCCGCACCACGACCGGCGTGGTCGTGCCACGTACCGACCACGCCGGCGACGAGATCGGGCCGCCGCGGCGTGCGGCCGAGCCCACCGAATGGCTTGGGGCGCTGCAAGAGATCCAGCGGCAGACCAGCGAGGTGCATTCGTCGTATCAGCGCGCACTGGCCGACGGCCACGTCGCCTATCTGCGGACCAGCGAGGCCACCCTCAACGGCATGATCACCGCACTGAGCGGAGCGCCGGCGGCCGACTTCGGCTCTATCCCCGTCCGCGAGTCACGGAATCTGCCTGTCGCACTGCCGATGCCGACCGTCCATGCGACCCCCGAGCAGGCCATCGGCAACGGGCACGCGGCCACGCCGCCGGTGGCCGCGGAGCACGTCGCGCCGCGCACACCAGGTTCCAGCACGACCGGCCACTCGGCTGTCGCTGTTCCGGCGGATTTCGCGAGCGCTGCCCGGACGGCCCCACCGGCAGACGCGCCCGCGGCCGCGGTGGCCGTCGCTCCGGCACCGACCGAAGCAGCCGCCTCGGCAGACATCGAGGAAACATTGCTCGCGATCATGGCCGAACTGACCGGTTATCCGGTCGACATGCTCGGTACCGACATGGATCTCGAACACGACCTCGGCGTCGACTCCATCAAGCGGGTGCAGATCCTGTCGACCATCCGCCAGCGCGTCCCGGGCCTGCCGAAGCTGGATCCGGCCGAGCTGGCTCGGCTGCGCACGATGGGGGAGATCTCCGGCTACCTGCGCAGGCCGGAAGCGGCCCGCGAGCAGGCCACTCCGTCGCGGCACCGAGGCGAGAGCAATGGGCATGACGACGAGGAGGGCGAACCATCCTCCGGCCTCACGCGGCTGACACCGCAACTCATCTCGGTCACCCCGCCTGGCCTGGTGCTCCCGGGCCTGCTGCGCGGAACCGTCGCCGTCACCGACGACGGCGGCGGCGTCGCGAAGGCGTTGATCGCCAAGCTGCAGGACGCGGGCGTGACCGCGGTGCTCTACACCGACGCCGACGCGGACACCGTCGGTCTGCTGGACACCGTCGTCTTCCTCGGTGGACTGCGCCGCATCACGACCAGGGGCGACGGTATTCACGTGGCACGCGAGGCCTTTCGGTGTGCCCGAGCGGTGGCGCCGCGCATGACGGCCAAGGGCGGCACCTTCGTCACCGTGCAGGACACCGGCGGCGACTTCGGGATCAGCGGCACCTCGGCCCGGCGCGGCTGGGTGGGCGGACTCGCGGCACTGGCCCGCACCTGTGCCAGGGAGTGGCCCGCCGCGACGGTGAAGGCCATCGATTGCGAAGGCGCAGGACGCAATTCGACCGACATCGCCGCGGCATTGGCCGCCGAACTGCTCGGCGGTGGCTCCGCGCCGGAGGTGGCGCTGCGCGGTGACGGCAGCAGGAGCCAGCTGCGGTTGCGGCCGAATCCGCTGGTGCCAGGACGGATCGACGAGACGATCGACTCGGACTCGGTGATCGTCGTGACGGGCGGCGGCCGCGGGGTGACGGCGGCCTGCGTCCTGGCGCTGGCCAGGGCGCGCCGACCGCGGCTGGCCCTGATCGGGCGGACGGCCCTGGGGGTGGAGCCGTCCGATCTGCGCGCCGCCGAGGGTGAATCCGCTGTGCGCCAAGCGCTTATCGCCCGCACCAGGCAGAGCAGCCGGCGCCCGAATCCGGCGGATATCGACAAGGAGGTGCGCCGAGTGCTGGCCGTCCGGGAGATCCGCCGGAACGTGGCGGCACTCGAGGCGGCGGGCTCGCCTGCCCTCTACCTGGCCGCGGACATCACCGATCCGGCGGCCGTGCGCGCGGCGCTGGCCGAGGTCCGCGCGAAGTGGGGGCCGATCACCGGCCTCGTGCACGGCGCGGGTGTGCTGGCCGACCGGTTGGTCGCGGACAAGACCGACCGGCAGTTCGAGCAGGTGATGGGGATCAAGGCCGAGGGCTTCGGGCAGTTGTGTGCACAGCTTCAGGCCGATCCGCTGCGGCTCGTCTGTGTCTTCTCCTCCGTGGTGGCCAGTTACGGCAACCCCGGCCAGTGTGACTACGCCATGGCGAACCGGATCCTGGAACATCTGGCGTCCGGGTGGCGGGCGAAAGATCAAGGCATCGTGGTGAAGTCGCTGGCGTGGGGGCCGTGGCAGGGCGGGATGGTCGGACCCGAGCTTGCCGAGCAGTTCCGGCAGCGCAACGTGGAGCTGATCGAATTAGATTTGGGGGCAAGGGCTTTCGTTGCGGAGCTGACTTCGGGTTCGCCGGACGTCCGCGTGCTCCTCGCGGCGGGCGATGCCGTAGCCATGGATCCCGATCCGGCGGAGCGCACGGCGGAGATCGTGGTGAGCGACGCGTCCCATCCGCAGCTGGGCGACCACATGATCGTCGGACGCCGGGTCGTCCCGTTGGCGATGATGCTCGACTGGTTTCTGCGGGCCGCGGTCGACGCCGACGCGGGGCTGTCGGAGCGCGTGTTGGTGGCACAGAACGTGCAGGTCCTCGCGAAGGCCACCGTGCCGAGTTCCGGGCGCGCCAACTTCGTCGTCCGCACGCGCCGGACGGCAGGTCAGACCCCGTCGTTCGAGCTGGCCGGTCAATACGGCGAACATCATTGCCGTGCAACGGTATTTCCTGACGCCGAGACAATGCCACGGGCACCCCACCTCGGCGACAGTCCCGGGCTCACCCCGCTCGACCCCGCCACGGCATACGCGGGCCCCGCGTTGTTCCACGGACCTCGCTTCCAAGCGATCACCGACATCGAGGGAGTAACGGCGGCAACGGCAATCGGCACGGTGGTCGGGGTGCGTCAGCTCGGCTGGCCCAACGAGCCATGGCGGATCGACCCGGCCGCCGTGGACGGCGTCTTCCAACTCGCGGTGCTCTGGGCCGAGCAGGCGCTCGGCGCGACGACGCTGCCGATGGCGATTCGCGAGTGCCGATTCCATCCGTCCGCACCCACCGACGAGCCGCTGCGCTGTGTGGTGCGGGCCGTCGCCGTCAACGATGCCGATGCCGTGTGTGACGCCGTGCTGGCCAGGGCGGACGGCACAACCGTCGCCGAGTTCTCCGGGCTGCAGTTGGTCGCACGTCCCCGTTGATCGCCGCAACTGATCTGGAGGTTCACCGATGTCGCTGTTTCCCGCCACTCCCATCGCGGTCGTCGGCCGCGGCTGCGTGCTGCCCGGCGCACTGTCACCATCGGCCCTGTGGGAGTTGGTGATTGCCGGTCGGGCCAGCCTGGCCACCGCTCCCGACGGCAGGTGGCGGGTGCCTCCTGCTTCGGTGCTGACGCCGAGCACCGACTTCGTCCTGCATGAAATCGGCGGCTACGTCACAGGATTCGACGAGACCTTCGATCCGGCCGGTTTCGCGCTGGCACCCGACGATCTGCACGCCCTCGACCCTGGCTTCCGCTGGGGCCTGGATTCGGCAAGGCAGGCGCTGCGCGAGGCGGGCGAGGGGGTGCCGGAGCTCGACCGCTGCGGACTGGTGCTCGGCAACTTGACGCTGCCGAGCGTGACGATGGCGCGCTACGCCGAAAACAGCTGGCTGGGTGGTGAATTCGCGTCCGATCCGCGTGGCCGGTTTTGGCCTGGGCTCACCACTCACCTGATGGCCCGCGCGCTCGGCCTCGGCGCTGGTGCGTTCGCGTTGGACGCCGCCTGCGCGTCGTCGCTGTACGCGGTGAAGCTGGCGTGTGATCGGCTGCACGACGGTACCGCGGATCTGATGCTGGCCGGCGCGGTGAACAGTGCCGACGATCTGTTCGTGCACATCGGATTCACCGCACTGTCGGCACTGAGCCCCACCGGCAGGTCGCGTCCCTTCCACAGCGACGCCGACGGCCTCGTCCCCGCCGAGGGTGCGGGGATGGTGGCCCTGATGCGGCTGCGTGACGCCGTCAAGCGCGGCGTGCCGATCCTCGGTGTGCTGCGCGGGATCGGCGTCGGCAACGACGGCCGGCGCGACGGGCTGCTCGTCCCCCATCAAGCAGGCCAGGAACGGGCGCTGCGGCAGGCCTATGCCACGGCAGGCTTCGCGCCGGAAACGGTGTCACTGCTGGAGTGCCATGCGACCGGGACGGCGATCGGCGATACAACCGAAGTACGAAGCAACGCGCGTATTTTCGCCGACTCGGACGATCTTCCGATCGGCTCGGCCAAGGCGAACTTCGGTCATCTGATGACGGTGGCGGGTGTCGCGGGTCTGCTCAAGATGCTCGGCGCGATCGAGGCCGGGGTGCGGCCGCTGACGCCAGGGGTGGGACAGCCGCTGCGCGCGCTGGCCGGAACTCCGCTGCGGGTGCTGCGGGAAAACGAGCCGTGGGCGGGTCCGCGCCGGGCCGCGATCAGTGCGTTCGGCTTCGGCGGAAACAACGCTCACCTGATCGTGGACTCCTGGACGGATGGTCCCGACGATCTGGCCGCCGCGTTGCGGAAGCCACGCGGCAGTAGGCCGCCCACGCCACAGGTCGCCGTTGTCGCCATCGGCGCCAGGGTCGGTGATGGTCGAAACACCGCCGATTTCACCAGGGCGCTGCTGACCGGCGTAGGGGCCGCGACCAGGGAGACCGTCGACGTAGAACTCGACGAGCTGCGGTTTCCGCCCGCCGATCTCGATGCGGCACAAGCCCAGCAGCTGCTCGTCCTGGAGGCGGCCCGCGAGGCGGCACGGGGGATTCGATTGGTCGGCGACCGAACCCTCGTCCTGGTCGGCATGGGATGCGATCCGGAGCTGGCGCGCTTCAACCTGCGCTGGCGGGTGCGGGCAGGCCTGCCCGGCATCGAGCCCGAGTCGGCGGACTCGATCGTGCCGCCGCTCGATGCCGCCGCCGTGCTCGGCTGCCTCGCCAACATGGTGGCCAACCGAATCAGTTGGCAGCTGGACCTTTCCGGTCCGAGCTTCGCGATCTCCGCCGAGGAAGCCTCCGGGCAGGTGGCCTTGGACGTGGCCGCCCGGGCCATTCGGGCGGGCGAGGCGGATGCCGCGCTGGTCGGTGCCGTCGACCTGTCCGACGAACCGGTGCACCGCGCCGCCATGGCCGCGCTCGGCCTCGGCCGCGCATCGGGGGACGCCGCCGTGGTGCTCGCATTGAAGAATCTCGACCATGCCAGGCGGGACGGCGAACCGGTCCTGGCGATCCTCGATTCGGACCATGCGGTGCCGGAGTTCGGCGGCGAGATTTCCGATCTCTTCGGGTCCGCACACGCGGCCAGCGGGCTGGTGTCCGTGGCCGCCGCGGTGCAGGCCCTGCATCATCGGGCCCGACCGTCCCTCGCCGCGCCGGCCCGCCCTTGGCTCGCGGGCACGGGCGCGCAGGTGACGACGGACCCGATCGGAGCGGCGCCGGTTCGGACCAGCCTGCGAGCCGGCGATGCCGCGGGCTGGCTTGCCGAACCGGCGCCTCGACCGTACGTGTACGCCGGCGCGAACCGAGCCGAGGTGATCGAGGCGGTCGAGCGAGATCATCGATCCCGTTCCGGCCCAGCCCGTTTGGTCGTGCTCGCCACGGATCGGCATCAGCTTGCCGAACGAACCGAGCAGGCGGGCCGCTGGTTGCGCGGGGAAGTGCCGCAGCCGAACTGGGCGGTGTTTCGAGAGACACCCATCCACGGTGAGATCGCCTTCGTCTACACCGGCGGCGCGGCCGCCTATCCCGGCATGGGACGTGAACTCGGCCTTGCCTTTCCGCAGCCGGTGGCCGAACTGGTTGCCCAGTGCCCACCGCTGGTCGACGCGATTTCCTGGGTGTACGACGGCGATCCGCGGCCCAACGACGCGGTGTTGCGGATCTGCGGGGCGGCGTACCTCAGTCATCTGCATACCCACCTCACCCGATACGTTCTCGGCGTCACTCCGCATGCGGCACTGGGCTATTCGTCGGGTGAGAGCACGGCCCTCACCGCACTCGGCGCGTGGCACGACCTGGCGGCGCTGATCGAGGACCTTCGGGAATCGCCGTTGTTCACCACGGAACTCGCTGGAGAGTTCGACGCCGTCCGCCGGGTTTGGCAGCGCGAGGGCATCACCGGTGAACGATGGTCGGGTTATGTGGTTGCGGTGGAACCGGATCGGATGCGGCAGGTACTCGAGGACGAGCCCGCGGTCTATCTGATGGCGGTCAACTCGCCCGTCTCCTGTGCGATCGGCGGCGAAGCGACGGCCTGCACCCGGGTACTCGCTCGACTCGACACGGAGTACGCGCTGCCACTGGACTACGACCTCGCGGTGCACGCACCACTGCTGGCTGAGGTGCAGGACGAGTGGCGCAGCCTGCACCTGCGCCCGACCGCGCCGGTGCCGGGCGTCCGGTTCTACAGCTGCGGCCGAGCGGACTGGTTCACCGCCGACGCCGACGCGGCCGCCGACGCGAGTCTCGCGCACGCGTTGCGCGGCGTGGACTTTCGCGGCACTGTCGAACGCGCCTGGGCGGACGGCGTCCGGATCTTTATCGAGCACGGTCCGCAGGGCGTGTGTACCGACTGGATCGGACAGACACTCGGCGATCGAGAACACCTCGCGGTGGCGTTGGACAAGACGGGCCGGTCCGGGGTGCATCAGTTGGCCAGGTGCGTGGCGGAATTGATCGCCGCCGGTGTGGAAGTCGACGACGAAGCTCTGTACGCGCGACTGGCGGAGTGCTATCAGGAGGGCAGTGTCGAGGCGGGCAGGCTGTTGCGGTTCGCCGCGCATCCGCCGGCCATCCGACTGCCCGAGTCGGCGCAGCGGGCAGTCCATCAGCCGTCGCCGACCGCTGATCCCGTTCTCGGACAAGCTCATTCGGAGCCCGCCCGGTCGACCTCGCGTCTGCCCGCACGTGCTGAGCACGTCACCGTGCTGCCACCGTCATCCGCTCGCTCGGGTGCTGCGGCCCTTGTCGTCCACCACGAAACAGTCAGCCGCGCCCATCGCGATTTTCTTGCCCTCCAACACGAATTCCAGCACCGGTTCCTCAGCCATCGAGAATCAACGATCGAGCTGCTCGGGCGTGGTGCCGCTGATCCGGTGCCGCATGCGGCATTTCGTGACACCGCACTCGACCGCGATGCGCTGGAGTTCCTTGCCACCGGACCCATCTCGGCCGTGTTCGGGCCCATGTTCGCCGCGCAGGACGACCAGCGCAGGCAGACCAGAATGCCCGCACCGCCTATGCTGCTCGCCGACCGAGTCCTGCGGATCGACGCGACACCGGGTTCCATGAGCACCGGCACCATTTGGACCCAGACCGACGTGCGGCTGGACTCCTGGTACCTCGACCCGACCGGGCAGATGCCAGGCGGCATCATGATCGAGGCGGGGCAGGCGGATCTGCTGCTCATCAGCTGGCTCGGAGTGGACCTGCAGAACAACGGGGAGCGGGTCTATCGGCTGCTCGGCATGACGCCGACCTACCACGGCCGCCCGCCCGTCCCCGGCGAGACACTCACCTTCAAGATCACCATCGACGGGCATGCCGAGCACGACGGGGTCCGGCTGTTCTTCTTCCACTACGACTGCTGGGTGAATGGTGAACTGCGGCTGAGTGTTCGGGACGGCCAGGCAGGATTCTTCACCGACGCGGAGTTGGATAATTCCAAGGGCGTGCTGTGGCATACCGCCGATCTCGCGGCGCCGGTGCGGCCGTCCGAGCGGCCGGTGGTCAGCAGCGAGCCGCGTCCGTTTGGACCGGATGAGGTAGCCGCCTTCGCCGCAGGCCGACTCGCCGACTGCTTCGGCGCACAGTGGGCGAAAGCCGGTGCACACGTGCGCACGCCGCGGCTGATCCACCCCGGCCTCGAAATGTTCCAGACCGTAACAGAATTCGATCCCGACGGTGGCCCGCATCACCGTGGTTACTTGCGCGCGGAGCTGCCGATCACACCGGATAGCTGGTTCTTCAAGGGGCACTTCGCGAATGACCCGTGCATGCCGGGGACCTTGATGCTCGAAGGCTGCCTGCAGACGATGGCGTTCTACCTCACCGCGCTGGGATACACGCTCGACAAAGACGGTTGGCGATTCGAGACGGTGCCGGATCAGAGCTATCAGATGCGCTGCCGTGGCCAGGCGACCCCGACCAGTCGGGTTCTTACTTACGAGCTGTTCGTCGATCATGTCATGGCGGGCCCGCATCCCACCGTGACCGCCGACTTGCTCTGCAGCGTCGACGGGGTGAAGGCGTTTCACGTTGCGGGCCTTGCCCTTCGGCTGGTGCCCGACTGGCCGCTCGACCACTGGCGGCACCTCGGCCCGCCCGCGGTGCAGCAGACCGGTACGCCGGTACCACTGTCCGGTCTCGGCGGGTTGGCCGGTCATCAGGAGACCAAGGCCGTCGCAGTGGCCGCCGATGCCGAGCTCGGCTACGCGTCGCTGCTCGCGTGCGCTTGGGGCCGCCCCGGCGACATGATGGGCGCCAGGCTCGCAGGCCTGGACGGCGCGACCAGAACCGCCCGATTGCCCGGTCCGCCTTACCATTTCATGTCCAGGATCACCGACCTCGCCTGCCTGCCCGGCGACGCGGTAGGCAGCACGATGACCGTCGAATACGACGTCCCGGCCACGGCCTGGTACTGGTCGGAGAACGGCGACCACGCGATGCCGTTCTGCGTGCTGCTCGAGGTCGCGCTGCAACCATGCGGCTGGCTCGCGCTCTATACCGGCGACTCCGGACCGGGCACCAAAGAGCTCCTGTTCCGCAATCTCGACGGACACGGCACCCTGGACGGGGCGATCACCTCGGCCACCCAGGTACTGCGGACCGAACTCGAACTGGTCCGCCGCTCGCGGACCGAGGACATGATCATCGACTCGTTCGAGCTGACGGTGTTCGCCGACGATCGCCGAGTCGCCCAGTTGCACTGCGTCTTCGGGTTCTTCCCGCCGGACGCGTTCGCCGAGCAACCGGGACTGCCGCCCACCGACGCGGAGCGAACTCAGCTGCCGCCCGCCACCACGGTCGATCTGGACAGCCTGCGGGCCGGTCCACCATCGCTGGCGGGCTCGATGCTGCTGATGCTGGACCGGATCACCGGCTACTGGCCCGAAGGCGGCCGGGCCGGACTCGGCAGGCTTCGCGCCGAGAAGACGGTCCGTCCCGATGACTGGTACTTCCGCGCGCACTTCTTCCAGGACCCCGTACAGCCCGGCTCGCTCGGCCTCGAGGCGATGCTGCAACTGCTCCAGTGCTACATGATCGGCAAAGGGATGGCGGCGGGGCTCGCCGAACCGCATTTCGAGACCAGGATGGACGAGCATCCCGTGACCTGGAAGTTCCGCGGGCAGGTGATTCCTGAGGACGGCATAGTCACTGTGGAGCTGGAGGTGGTCGAGGTGGGCACCGATGACCGCGGCCCGTTCGCGGTCGCGGACGCCTGGCTCTGGGTGGACGGCCGCCGGATCTATCACGCGACGGACCTCGGTATGCGCATCGTCACGGCCGTTGGGGCCCATGCGATTTCGGCCGATGAGGTGCTCGATCCGGCGGTCGATACGTGGCTCGCCGATCACCGCCCGATCTGGACGGCTCCGGCCCTGCCGATGATGTCGATTCTCGACCGGATCGCCAGTGCCGCCGCCGAACACAGCGGTAAACCGGTGACCGGCCTGCGCGACGTCCGGGTCCGCGAATGGTTGCTGATCGATCGTCCGGTCCGGCTGAGCACGAAAGTGACTGCCGCACCGGACAACTCCATCCACCTCGAACTCCGGTGCCGACGGGAGGGATCCACCGACGACGTGACCGTCGCGACGGGGACGGCCCTCGTCGGCACTCCTCCACCGCTGCCACCGACGCTGCTGCCGCTGACCTCGCTGTGTCGCACCGAGCTGCCCTACGCGCGCGGAAGGGTGTTCCACGGCAAGGCTTTCCAGTATCTGACCGAATTGCGTGAAGGGCAGCTCGGGGCATCCGGCGTCCTGGACGTCGCGCGGGGCGGTGTGCCCCGCGGCCACCTGCACCCGGGGCTACTGGACGCGGCGATCCACGTCATCCCGCACGCCGAGCTGTGGCTGTGGTCCGACCGCATCGACCCCGGTCAGGTCGGATTCCCTTATCGGTTGGCCACCGCCGACTTCTATGACCCGCTCCCCGACACCGGCCTGCTCCGGGTGGACGCACGCTTCGCCGGCTTCGACGGCGACAACGACATGCTGCCCATGTTCGACGTCCGCATCTCGTCCGCCGATCGACCGCTGGTCTGCTTCCGGCTGGTCGAGCTGCTGCTGCCGATGGGCCCGCTGGCCCGCCCGTCCCTCGATGAGCGAACCGCCTTTCTCCGCGATCGCCGGCATGTCCCCGGCTTCGGCCTGTCGACCTTCCACGACGGCACCACGCATCTCACGCTGCTCGATCTGGAAAGCCTCGACTGGTTCCCCAACGCGGTCGCCGACCTGTACGACCTGCCCGCCGACTGCACCGAAATGCGCAGACTCATCGAGGTAGCCGTGCGCGACCACGTGGCGCAACGCGCAGCGGTCCATCCCAGCCAGGTCGTGCCCGCCGCGGACCTCCGCTCGGCGCAGATCCGAAACCGTTCCGGCGACCTCTATTTCGTGCACACCGAAGTGTCCGACGAGAGCGTGACCGTCCGCGAGTGGGACTACCCCACCGGCTGATCGGCCACCGGGCAACGACGCCCGCACCGAGCCTGGACCGACAACGGCGTCGATCCAGGCTCGACCCTCGTCGACGAGCTGATCAGCTCTGCGGAGGTTTCCAGCCGGCCTTCTTCAACGCCTCGACCGCCCTGCGCTCGGCCGCGTCGGCCGCTTGGTTCTTCTGCACGTTCCGTGCCCCGGCGCTCTCGGCAGCCAGCGAGGCGGCATTGGCCGCATAGCTGGTGGCGAAGATGAGGTCCCTGGGAGTTTTGGCGGCTGTGACAGCCTTCTCGTATTTGTCGACCATGGCATCGATGTCGGCGGGTTCGTAATCGTCGGTGGCATCCCCGGAAGCGGCGCCGATGGCGCCGCTCGCGCTCTGTGCCGCGGCGGCCGACGCGGCGCGGTCCAACGCTTGTGAACATATGTCGCTGTCGGCTTTTTGCACGTCAGCAGACAGTTCTTTCCCCTCGGCCTTGGCAGCCACGCCATTCTCGACACAGAGTCGAACGGACATGCTCTTCGCCCGAGCTATATGGCATTTCTTCGCGGTGTCGTCGTCGGCGGTGGTTCCCGTCGCCCCGGCCGCCTCCTCCGCGTCGGTGCACACAACGACCGGCTGCGACGGATTGCCGGAGTCGGTCGTCGGGGAAGCGCCCGCGACACCGGTGGCGGTCAGCACGATGGCGGCCACCGCCACACCGCGCGCCGTCCTGGCTACGGCCGAATCGAAACGCATTGTTTCTCCCATTCATCGAGGTGGACCCGCCGGTCGGCGCATCACATGTCCACCTATTCGTTATGGCAGGGGCCTTGGATCGGAATACGTCGATCGTGGGACCACACGCCAATGGCACCGCACGTCAGTGCGGTGCCATTGGCGACGGCTAGCTGTTCAGTGTTGATCCGGGTCGGGCGGGCGGCCGACGATGAACGACTTGCCGGGGATGGGGAGTCTGCTCACGGCCATTTGTGAGTACTGCAGCAGGGTCTGTACTCCGGGCGGCATGGGCACCGCGCCGGCCGCCGCGTGCTGGCCGGCCGAGGCGGTGCCGGTCAGCCGCGCCACGATCAGCTCGAGATCCTTTGCGGCAGTGCGACAACGGGCCGCGTACGTGGTCATGAAGGCGCAGAACTCGGACGAGACGCCGACCGACCCTTGCAGGCGGGTGCCGAGTTCCTCCAGTCGGGTGGCGCACTCCTGGAGGGTCGCGGCGTCCGCGATCAGCGTCTGCGCCTTTTCGGCCACGGTCATTGGACATCCTGGCGGGTCATGGTCACAAGTCGGGGCTGGGGATCCTCGGGGACATTGCGGTGCAACACATCCGACAGTGTCTGGGTGGAGTCGATGACCTCCATGCCGATCTCGGTGAACGTCTCCTTGTTCAGAATGCGTGGCGCGACAAGGGGATTGGTCAGTGCCTGGGAGAACGCGTCGATCGCGATGATCTTGGTGAGCAGCGGCCCGAGGATGGCCACGTCGGAGCCGCGTTCCTCGGCGAAAAGCCCTACGTAGAGATCGATGTCGTCCACGCTGCGGTACATGTCGCGGACCGCGCCGTACACCTTCGGGTCGCTGGAGAGCTGCCGGAAGTCGTGGATCGGGCGCATCTTCAGGTGCTTGCGGTAGGCGTTGTACGGCGCGAGCCGCAACTGCCGGGAGCGGGTGATGCTGGCCAGGTCGGTGGGGACCAGTGAGGGGTCGGTATTGAACAGCCCGATCTGGCCTGCCCCCTGCCGCGAGGCCTCCTCGAACGTGCGGCCGAGGCCGGCCTTGGGCAGCATCGGGCCCGCGTACAGGGTCTGCGTCACGGGCAGCTCGCGCCCGCCGACGGTGAGAACGGACGGAATGAGACTGTGCCAGCGGTAAACCAGATTGAATTCCACCGAGGCCCAGTTCTGCCGCTGCCACGGCGAATCCGCCACATCGCTGCTCAGTCGCGGGGTCAGTTTGAACTGGAAATGGTACGGCGTGATGTGGTTGATGTACTCCTCCAGCACCAGCTTGAGCAGCACCACGATGAGAATGTTGCGAGTCGTCTGGAACAGTCGTTCGTCGTCCCAGTCCGGGTGTTCGTCGGCCAGCAGTCGCGCCAGCCGATTGTGCTCACGCAGGAACAACACGGTGAGCATGGTGAAGCCGATCTGGCTGTTGCCGCGGTCGCTGCCGGTGGCGAACAAGGCGTCGCGCTGGGCTTTGTTGAGCTCGTTCCAATGGACCACGCCCAGCGCCGAGAACTCGGCCTTGATCTTGCCGTTCTCGCACAGGTACGGCGGGAACTCGCCGCCGTTGATGGACTGGCTCTTGAGCTTTCCACCCTCGTGGCTGCGCAACTGCGTCGTTGCCTCGTCGGTCAGCCCGTACAGCTGATTCAGGTCGATGCTGTGGTTCGACGAATTCTTGCGCGGGTCCGGCGGCACGTGACTGTCGCTGCGCAGAAAGCCGTCGGTGAACCACTGCGCGAAATAGGCCAGCATGACCGTCGAGCGACGGCACGGGATCATCCCGCCCGCACGGGTGAACAGGCTCTCGGTCGCCTTGACCGGCGGCCTGCCGGTCTCCGCGTCATCGATCGGCGGCAGGTGCCGCCCGCTGTAGGTGCGGTCGTTCAGCGACGACCATGAGGTGTACGGCGCCATGGTGCTCAATGGCTCTGGCCGCGGCGGCATCTCGCGGATCGCATGATCGATCAGATAGGTGTTGAGACCCTCCCGCACCGGCGCGTAGCGCTGGGCCAGATCCCACACGGGTTTGCCGTTCGTCAGGGCCAGGTACCGCAGGCGGTTCGCCGCCCCGTCGGTGGCGATGCTCCGGGCTTTCATTCTCATACCTCCGTGTTTCTCTTCGTGGCACAGGCCGTTCGCTTCTTGCCGGAAAAGAGTGATATCCCCAGAATGGGAAGGGCGGCAAAGAAAACGACCATGGCGATAGCTCCGGCCGGTCCACTCGCCACGATCGTGTCGAATCGATGGTGCAGGCTCTGTGGTATCAACCGGCGAATGGTGTGTAGGACCCCCTCGAGGTATTTCAGGTAATTTCCCTGTTGGTGGTCGAGATGTTGGGCAAAGCCGTGACCTGCGGACATGTATTCCTTCTCGGGTCGAATGTCGAACACCGGTAACGCATTCAGTGTGGACAGGACGCCGTGAATCGGTCAATGCTCGGACGCTGCAACCTTCGGATCCATTGTGTACCGGTCCGGTCCTATTACTTTCTTCTCATGGAATCGGCGACCGTGCTGCCCAAGAATTGGTTGCGGACGGATATTCCGTTCGGACGCCGACAGTTAAGGCCGTGCGCATGGAACCTGAAGTGCTGCCTCGAACGCGCTGGACCGAGGGTGCAACGCTGACTTGGCACTCCGAGGGTGAACCGCCGGTGTTCCGCGGACCGGGGATAGCCGCATTCGCGGCGCGCATCCGTGAGCCGCTGTATATCCTCACCGGCGACCGCGGGTCGGCGATCGGTGTCGGTGGTGGCGGGGTCGTGGAACCCGGGACCGGCGCGTATTCGGTCGTCGGTCTGCTGCCTCCGCTCTATCCGGAACGGCTCGGCGATCGTTCCTTCGGCGAGGCGCACGGCGTCCGCTTTCCTTATGTCGCAGGGGAAATGGCAAATGGCATCGCGACCACCGCCATGGTCGTCGCGATGGCGCGGGCGGAAATGATGGGCTTCTTCGGTGCCGCCGGACTCGCGCCCGAGCGGGTGGCCGCGGCTGTCGCGGAACTGGTTTCGGCCCTGCCCGGCCGGACCAACTGGGGGGTGAACCTCATCCATTCACCCGCCGAGCCTGCCACCGAGGACGCGGTGGCCGACCTGCTGATTGCGAACAACGTACCGGCGGTGTCCCTTTCGGCGTTCATGGATCTCACCCCCGCCGTGGTGCGTATCGCGGCGAAGGGGCTGATCAAGGATGCGCATGGCCGAATTCATCGCCCGCGCAGTGTTTTCGCGAAGGTATCCCGGCCCGAGGTGGCCGCGCATTTCCTGGCGCCCGCGCCCGCGGAGTTGTTGCGGGAGTTGGTCGAGCGGGGTCAGCTGACCCCCGAGGAGACCGAACTCGCCGCCCAGGTGCCGGTGGCCGAGGACATCACCGTGGAAGCCGACAGCGGCGGTCACACCGACAACCGGCCACTGACCGCGCTGCTTCCAGTCATTCTCACCTTGCGCGACACCATTTCTCGCCGGCACCGCTATGACCGGCCGATCCGGGTCGGCGCGGCGGGTGGGCTCGGCACCCCGGGTGCGGTGGCGGCCGCGTTCGCGCTCGGCGCTGCCTACGTGCTGACCGGTTCCATCAATCAATCCGCGATCGAGTCCGGCCTGTCCGCCGACGCCAAACGCATGCTCGCCGGGGCCGGGTTGGCCGATGTGGCGATGGCGCCCGCGGCGGACATGTTCGAGTTGGGGGTCAAGCTGCAGGTGCTGCGCCGGGGCACCATGTTTCCCTTTCGCGCGGAGCGCCTGTATCGGATCTATTCGAGTCACGCCGCGTGGGCGGACGTCCCGGAGCAGACCCGCACGAAGGTCGAAAAGGATTTGTTCCGAACCTCTTTCGACGAAGTGTGGGCCGGTACCCGCGCCTTCTGGCAGGACAGGGAGCCGGACCAGGTGGTCCGGGCCGAACGCGACGAACAGCACCGGATGGCCCTGGTGTTCCGCTGGTATCTGGGCATGTCCAGCCGGTGGGCGATCCAGGGGGACGACACCCGCCGCGGCGACTACCAGATCTGGTGCGGGCCTGCGATGGGTGCGTTCAACCAGTGGACCGGCTCGGGTTTCCTGTCCGACCCGGCCGATCGCTCCGTCGTCCAGATCGCCCGGAATCTGCTCGAAGGCGCCGCCGTGCTCACCCGGGCGCAGCAGCTGCGCAGCTACGGAATCGCCGTTCCCGCAGCGGCTTTCGCGTTCGCCCCGCGCCGTCTCTCCTGAACGACCAACTGACCGCATACCCGCACCAACAACTAGATGGAGGTCGATCCAATGACGACAACCGAGACGATCGCAGGCGGTTATCTGGAACAGTACGACGCCGCCGGTCCGATGGGGCAGGTGGAACTGCTACAGAAATGGTTCCTCAGCGACTCGCAGGAACTGTTCGCCGAGCTCCGCGCCCACCGGCCGATCCTGGTGACGCCGGCGTTCACCCTGGTGACCCGGTATGCCGACGTGACCGAGGTGCTCTTGCGCCATGAGATATTCAACGTCCGCTACGACCCCGCGCTGGCCACCGCGTTGGGTGGGCGGCACATGTTGGCCACCGATGGGGACGTCATCAATTGGCGGGAACGCGGGCTGATGCAGGTCATGCTCGCCCCGGAGGATCTGGCTCGGCTCAGGGAGGTGGCGGGCCGCTTCGCCGCCGAAGCGCTGGACGAGGCCTGGCCGACCCGCCGGATCGATATCGCCAGCGGGTTCGTCCGGAAGGTGATCATCCGAATGTGCCTGGAATATCTGGGGTTTCGGGGCGCGGACCCGAACGACCTGTCGGCCTGGGTGCGACCCATCCTCGCGGACATGGTGACCAACTTCAGTAACGACTCGGAGATGCGCAAGGCGACCGAGCACGCCGGCGGCGAATTGATGGGCTGCATACGCGACCTGGTCGCGCAGCGGCGCGCGGGAGTCACTGTGCCGCACCGCGATCTGCTGACCAGGCTGCAGAGCACCAGCATCGGTTCCGGCCTGGACATGGACGATGAGCGGGCCGCGATCAACCTCGGTGGCATCCTGCTCGGCTTCGTGGAGAACGGCATGAGTTCCGCGACGCAGCTGGTGGAGCAGTTGCTGCGCCACCCGGAGCTGCCGCTGCAAGACGTCGCGCAGGATCCGAAGCAGTTCGACCCGTACGTGTGGGAGGCCCTGCGGCTGAACCCGTTCTTCAAGATGGTTTCCCGGGTGACCCGCAACGAGTACACCGTGGCGGCGGGAACATCTCGGGGGACCACCATCCCCGAGGGCACCCTGGTGCTGGTGGCCCTCGAATCGGCGATGTCCGACGAGGATCACGTGTCCGAGCCTGCGGCCTTCCGGCTCGACCGGCCGCCGCACATCTACAAGCTGCATTTCGGTCTCGGTCACCACGACTGCGTCGGCGGTGGCCTCGGCGCGGCGACGGTCGCCGAGTCGGTGCGTCAGCTGTTCCTGCGCGATCCGTGGCCGCTGCCGGGACCGGAAGGGCAGATCGTGCGCGGGCCGGAAGGCTTCCCCCGGCACCTCGTGGTCGGGCTGGGCGACCACTGATGACCAAGGCCGAGAGCCCTACCATCACCCCGGTCCGCCGCAGGTTGGACGTGACCGGCGTCAACCCACTGCGGGCTCGATCGCGGATGCGCAAGCTATTGCACCGCGACCTGCTCACCCCCGCCGATCTGGTCGCGCCGATCCTCGTGCAGCCCGACCACCGCGACCTGGCCCGCTACCGGTACCTGCCCGGTGCGGTGCCGCTGTCCGGGATCGCCGACTACGCCGAGGAATTGGACGCGGCCGGGGTGCGAGCCTGCCGGGTGCTCGTCTACGGCGAGCACAAGACCCTCGACGCCGCCGACGCGTTGAAGCCGGACAACATGATGATCGATGCGATCCAGTCCATTCGAAACGCGGTGCCGGACATGGTGATCGCCACCGAGGTGTGCGGCTGCGCCTGGACCGAGACCGGTGAATGTGTGCTGCTGGACTCGCGGGGACACACCGACATCATCGGCACCTACGAACTGATGGCACGCATGTCGGTGCTGCACGCGCAGGCCGGCGCCGACATGGTCGGCCCGGCGGCCGTGCTCGACGGCTCGGTGCAGGCGATCCGGTTCGAACTCGACGAGGCCGGATTCACCGACGTGAGCGTCACACCGTCGGTGATCTTCGATTCGGCGCTGTTCGGTGTCTACAAGTCGACGATGAACACCGACCCCGGCCGCGGCAACCGTCGCGGCTTCCAGATCGACTCCTGCCAGCCCGGCCAAGCGCTCGACCAGGCCGTCCGCTGGATCTACGAGGGCGCCGACGGATTGCTGGTGCAGCCGGCGATGACCGCCATCGATCTGCTCACCCAGCTGCGCGGCATGACCAGGATGCCGCTGACCGCGTTCAGCGTCTCCGGCGAGGACCAACTCTTCGCGTCGGCGCCGATCGCCGTGCAACTCGAATACGCGCGGGCGCTCAAACGCGCAGGCGCGGACCTGATCCTGACCTACGGCGCGCTGCGCCTGGCCCGAGCTCTGGAGGACAGCCGTGAACGATGAACCCTCCGTATTGCCACCACTGGTGGTGCAGGCCCAGAAGGCCGCCGCCGACGCGGGTTTCGTGATGTCGTGCACCAACCGGACCGGCGCGCTGCTGCGCACCCTCGCCGCGTCCAAACCGAACGGGCGGGTGCTCGAGCTCGGCACCGGGGTCGGCGTCGGGTCGGCCTGGTTGCTGTCCGGGATGACCACCAATTCGCAGCTGATCACGGTCGAGGCCGACCGCCCGATCGCCGCGCTGGCCCGCGGCGTGCTCGGCGACGACGCTCGAATCGTCGTGCACACCACCGACGCCGACAGCTGGCTCGACGATTACACCGGGTCCGGGTTCGACCTGGTCTTCGCCGACTGCCGGCCCGGCAAGTTCCGCCGCCGCGACGACCTGCTCAAGTTGCTGCTGCCCGGTGGTCTGTTCATCGGCGACGATCTGCTGCCGCAGCCGATGTGGTCGGCCGGGCAGCCGACCAGGGTCGGGCAATTCCTGGCCGAGATCCCCACCCAGGACGGCATGCACGTGACGCTGCTCAACTGGGATTCCGGTCTGGTCATCGGCGCCCGGACCTGGCAGCGGTAGGTCCGGCACATGTCGCGCATCATCCGGATCGCCACTCGGTCGAGTCCGATGGCCCTCGTGCAGGCCGCGCAGGTTGCCGACAACCTGGCAAAGCTCGGGGCCGCGACGGAACTGGTCCAGGTCACCGCTGCGGGTGACCGGTGGATGGGCGACCTGGCTCGGCTCGGCGGTAAGGGCGCGTTCGTGAAGGAGATCGACGATGCCCTGCGCGAGGGGCGGGCCGACCTCGCGGTGCACTGCCTCAAGGACATCCCCGGCGATGTCCCGCTCGCCGCCGGGCTGTCGTTCGCCGCGTTTCCGCCGCGCGGCGATGTGCACGATGCGGTGGTCACCCGCAGCGGCGCGCGGCTCGCGGAGTTGCCGGAGGGGGCTGTGGTCGGCACCAGCTCCGTCCGGCGCACCGCGCAGTTGCGCCTGCACTATCCCTACCTGCGGGTGAAACCGCTGCGCGGCAACGTCAACACCCGGTTGGCGCGGCTCGACGAGGGGCACTTCGACGCGCTGATCGCGGCGGTGTCGGGTCTGCACCGCGTCGAGCTCGGCCACCGGATCGCGGAGGTGCTGCCGATCGTGGTGATGTGCCCGCCGATCGGTGCCGCGACCATCGCCCTGGTCTGCCGAACGGACGATATCGAGCTGGTCGACCTGGCCGCAATGCTCGACGACCCCGACACGCACCGGCAGGCGGACGCCGAGCGCGCCATGCTGCACGCCTTGCAGGGGCACTGCAACTCGCCGATCGCCGGTCTGTGCACGACCGATCCGTCCGGACGACTTTCCTTGCACGGCAAGGTGTTCGACCTGGACGGCGCGCGCTGGCTCGACTCGCACCACTGGGGCGTGCCGGACGAGCCGCACGCGCTCGGCTTTTTCGTCGGATCCGATCTGCTGCGCCAAGGCGCGGGCACCCTCATCGATTCGATCCCGCACTGCCGGGAGATCGCCTTGCGGGATGGTCCGAACTGCTCGCCGATCTGAGTCGGCCGGGACAGCTCAGTTCTGCTGTCGCCCAGCGTGGCTGAGGATGTGGTGCGCAGCGGTGATGGTGACGTGGGTGGTCGGCGTCGGGCCGTGATTGATGATGTGGTGCGCGGTGCTGGTGAGGGTGTGTGCCAGCGTCTGCAGCACGGCGGGGTGCAGATTGCGCAGCGGATTCCTGGTGTCGGTGCTCGACTGCTCGGTGCGCTGGGCGAGCGTGTCGAGATGGCTGGCCGCGTGGTAGAGCGTGGTGATGTCGGTGTAGCGCTGTTGCCAGCGTTGTGGCGTGCTGTCGTCGCTCGATAAGTGTTCGCTGTCGGGTGTGCCGAGTTCGCCGGTGTCGGTGGTGGTTTGGGTGAATTGTCCGTGCGGGATGGTGGTGGCGAGGTAGACGCCGCGACCGGGCTGGGTGGTGGTGAGACCGTGTTCGCGGAGTTTGCGTAAGGCCGCTGCCGCGGTGGCCATGGAGACGCCGTAGGTGGTCATCAGTTGCGATTGTGAGGGAAGTCTGTCCCCTGGTTGGTAGTGACCGTTGTGGATGGCCGTGATGAGATCGACGGCGATTGCGGCTGCGGTGGCCCGGTGGGCGGGGTCGGCTAAGTTGGCGGCGGTCACTCCGGAGACTGTAATCCCAAGCAATCCAGCCGGTTTGGATTGGTCGGCTGTGTGTCCGACTTGCCGACTGTGCGGCAGTCGAGAACGGGTGCCTGAATCGCAGGGGTCGATTACCGCGGCGACAACACTTGTTCGACCTTTGATCCGGTCGTCTATTTTGCGACTATCGGCCTAGTCGCAATCCGTTGACCAGGTGTCGATGCTGAATTAGCGTAACTATTGGATGTTCTGAATTCCACGGGCCCGCAAGGGAATTCATGACGGTCGGGCCGCATATACGCGGTTATGACTTTGCTCACCGCACCTGCGAGAGCGCCGTGCATCCGGAATATCCGTCAAAACCTTCGACCGGTATGACATGGCCGGCGCGCTCCATTCGATCCCGATTCCCATTTCGCCTGAGGAGAACTGACATGGACTACCCCGAACACCCCGACACCGACGCTGCGGTCGTCGTCGAGCAGAGCATCCACATCGGCGCGCCGATCGAGCGGGTCTGGGCCCTGCACACCGATATCGGCGCCTGGACCACCTGGCGCACCGACATCACCGAGGCCACCATGGACGAACCGCTGAAGCCGGGCTCGACCTTCCACTGGCACACCCCGCGGATCGGCATCGAGTCCACGATCTATGCCGTCGATTCCCCGCACCGCATCCTGTGGGGTGGGTCCCAGCACGGCATCACCGGCATCCACCTGTGGACCTTCGAGGCGGACGACGACGGCACCCTCGTGCACAGCACCATGTCCTGGGATGGCGACCCGGTCCGGGCCGACCTCGACAATCAGCGCGACGGGCTGGCCAACTCCATGCATGTGTGGCTCGAAAGGCTGCGCGAGACAGCGGAATCGGCGGCCTGAGTCGCGGTTGATCGGATGAACGAGTCGGCGGTACGCGTGCGTACCGCCGGCTGAATCTATGGTCGGGCAGCGGCGCCGACCATGCGTAGGGCTAGGTAGGCGTAGTGGTCGGCGACGGCTTCGGGGGTGAAGCGTCCGTTGTCGCGGAACCAGCGCGCGACGTCGATGCCGAGGGAGAGCACGGCGATGGAGGTCATGTCGGGGTCGACGGCATCGAACACGCCCCTCGCGTTACCGGCGTGCAGTACCTCGCGAACCATGGTGAGCACCTCGCGCCGGATCGTGAGGATCTCCGTGCGATGTTCCGGGGCGAGTGAGGCCAGCTCGTAGCTGACGATGCGCGCGAGCGTGTGGTTCACCGCGTAGTCGCGAACGAAGCTGCGGACCAGCCCGGTGAGCTGCTGTACCGGGTTGTCGGTCGCCGCGATCTGCTCGGCGAACGCGCGTGCCGTGCGTTGGTGGCCCTCGAGTGCGATCAGGTAGAGCAGGTCTTCCTTCGACTTGTGGTGCACATACACCGCCGCCGGACTCATCCCCGCGCCCGCGGCGATATCGCGGGTGGTCGTGCCGTGGAAGCCCTTGACTCCGAAGGTGTCGATCGCGGAGGCGAGCAGGCGGTCCTTGGGGTTGGCCGAGGGGTGTGTGGTGTCGGTCATAGGCCTCCTTTGTTGACGCGTGCGGCAATTCTATAGCAAACTAAGCGAGCGCTTAGAGGTAAGCAATCGCTTAGTCGGCTGTATTCCGTTTCGGCAGGTCGCTCCACTCTCCAGAAGAGGTCGGACTGATGAACGAAGACGAGTTCGCGCGATACGTAGAGCTGTACAACTCCGGTAACTATCGCGACGTGGTGGACAGCTACTACCACGAGAATGTTCGGATCGACATCTACGGCGTGAACTTCACCCGTGGCGCGTCGGACACCCTGCACTGGTTGCAGAACACCCATGTCGGCCTGATCGAGATCATGATCGTCGATGGTCTCCGGGTCAGTGCGAACGGCCGCGATATCTACGCGCGGGTCCGCGAGACCTTGGTGGCGCTCGAGGCCGTGAAACGGTTGGCCTCCGGGCCGTTGGCTCCTGGTCAGGTCAGAACGACCAGCTTCGCCGCGCACTACGTCGTGGCGGACGGCAAGTTCACCCACGTCACCCTCGAGCTCCCGAGAAGCCCGCTGCCGCAGGTCGATCGGCCGAACGTGGTGTCGAGGAGTGCTCGCGACCGCCGGGCCGCGCCGGTGGTTACGCCGATCATCGGGTACGACGACGAACGCGTGATCCACAGTCCGGATCAGTGGATCATCGGCCCGCAACCCGAACGCTCCTATCCGAACTGAAGGGGACCGTCATGCCATTGGATCCAGCGATCGAAATCCTCGTCAAGCAGATGGAAGCCGTGCCGAAGCCGGCCAGGGAGCTGACCATCGCCGAGAAGCGGGCCCGCAATGCGCTACTGGCGCTTGCCATGTCGCCGAATCCGCCGCTGCGGGTCAGCTCGATCGGTGATGACAACCTGGCCGGTGTGCCGGTGCGGGTTTATCGGCCGAAAACGACCGGCAAGGTGCCGACCGTCGCCTATTTTCACGGTGGCGCTTTCGTTTACGGCGATTTGGACACCCACGACGAGATCGCTCGTCGGCTGTGCCGGGATCTGAACGCGGTGGTCGTCAGCGTCGGTTATCGCCTCGCCCCGGAGTACCGCTATCCCACCGCGCATGACGACTGCCTGGTGGTGACTCGATGGATCGCCGACCACATCGATGAGTACGGTGGCGCGAATCTCGCAGTGGCCGGGGATAGTTCAGGGGCGAACCTGGCGGCCGGGGTGGCCCTCGGCTTTCGAGATGAGGGCAGGCCGCTGGCCGGACAGCTGCTCGCCTATCCCAATCTCGATCTGTCCCACCGCATCAACTACCCGTCGTACAGCATCTACGTGACCGGCGATGTGATGGCGCCCGGCGAAGCCGCCGACTTCGCCGAGCTCTATCTCTCCAGTGATCCCACCGCCTGCGATCGCGCACCCGCCTCGCCATTGCTCGCGACGGACTTCACCGACCTCGCCCCGGCCGTGATCGCGACCGCCGAGTTCGATCCAGTGCAGGACGAGTGCCTTGCCTACGCGCATGCCCTCACGACCTCGGGCGTACCGGTCACTACGCTGGTCTACCCCGGACTCATTCACGGATTCCTCAATCTGGAGGCCGTTTCCCCGGCTGCCGCGGGTGCCGTCGGCGAGGTGTTCGGTGCGTTCGCGGAACTTATCAATAAGGCTGTGGTCCAAGAGGATTCGCGCGATCGGAGTGCCGTGGCATAGTGCCGCAGGCCTGATCCGCCCGAATGGTATTCGCGCAGAACAGGAGACAGTCATGTCTGTTTTCGACACTCTCGGCGATATCTATCAGCGTTCGGCGACGGAATTGCCGTTTCGGGAACATCTGGAGCGCTACTCGATGCATCGGGTAGTGGGCGATGTGACCGGGCTCGACGTGCTCGACCTCGGCTGCGGGTCAGGGCTCTACGCTCGCCGCTACGCCGAGGCGGGTGCCGCATCGGTTGCGGGCGTGGATATTTCGGAGGGGATGTTGGCCACCGCGCGGGCGGAATCGAGCGCAGGCCCGGCGACTCTCGAGTACTTTCTCCGCGATGCCGCGCATCCGGCCGCCGCAGGTGATCCCTTGCTGGACAACCGATTCGACCTCGTCACCGCCGTGTACGTGTTGTGCTACGCGACCACGCCGACCGAACTCGCGGGGTTCTTCGCGACCGGACGCCAGGCACTGCACGACTCCGGCCGGTTCGTCGCCATGACACTGAACCCGGACTACGGACTCGGCCGCGACTATTTCGCACACTACGGATTCACCATCACTCAGGACGCCGACGGCGAAGGCGCGCCGGTCACGATGGGTGGCACGATGCCCGACGGTGCGCAGTTCAGCGTGACCGCGCACTGGTGGTCCCGCCAAGCGTATGAAATCGCCGCGAGGGCAAGCGGATTCGTCCACCTTCGATGGACGGCACCTACCGTGTCCGAGGCAGGCCTCGCCGAGTATGGCGAAGATTACTGGGCCGCCTGCCTCGCCGCACCGCACGCGCTGATCCTCGAAGGGGAGGCGGATGCGGACTGACGTGGGCTCAGCCGGTTCGTACATCATTCGTGGCGGGGTCGAGGGGCGAGAACGGTTGCGCGTCATGGCCGGAGTGCTGGCGCCGATGGCGCGGACGCTGCTCGAGCGGTTGCCGGTTCGGCCGGGGGAGCGGTGCTGGGATGTCGGTTCCGGCGGCGGCGATGTGACGCGGATGATCGCCGAGATGGTGGGACCCACCGGCCGAGTGCTCGGCACTGACATCGATCCGGCGAAGGTGGCATTGGCTCGGGCCGAGTCGGTGGCGTATCCGCAGGTGGAGTACCGAGTGCTCGATATCCAGGGTCAAGAGCCGGGGGAGACGTTCGATATCGCGCACGTTCGGTTCCTGCTCTCGCACCTGACCGAGCCCGGCGTGGCGGTCGCGGCGATCGGTCGAGCCGTCCGGCCGGGCGGCGTCCTGGCGGTCGCGGACGTGGACTTCGGTGTGCCCGTGTGCTGTCCCGATCTGCCTGCCTACCGAGCGTTCTGCGAACTGTATGTGCGCACCGGTCGCCATCACGGTGCCGATCCGCTTATCGGTCCTCGGCTGCCGCTGTTGCTGCATGCGGCGGGTTTCACCGATATCCGCATCCAGATCGACCAACCCGCCGAACCGGATCCGGCGATCAAGCTCGTCCACGTTCTCACTCTGGAGAGCATCGCCGATGCCGCGCTCGATGCCGGTCTTGTCAGCGCCGCCGAGATGGCCGCGATGCTCGCCGATCTCCGCGCGGCGGTGGATGATTCCTCGATGGTGTTGGCCGCGCCGCGGATAGTCCAGGCCTGGGCGCGAAAGCCTCGATAGTCGATCAATACCAACGTTGTATAGACCGGATCACCGAGGCATTGGCACACTGATGGCGACTTGTTCGGCTCATTTCTCCATCGAGGTTCGCTCGGCGACCGTCGATCGCGGTGCGGCGTCCGGGCGTCCGAAAGGAAGCCGCATCCATGAACCCGACCGATCTCGTGACCCGTCTTCGCGTTCTGGTCCGCGCGGGGCTGACCCGGCCACTGGCCTGGCGCACCCAGCAGCTTCGGCAGCTGCGTGCGTTGTTGACCG
Source organism: Nocardia sp. NPDC050175 (assembly GCF_044459885.1). NCBI lineage: Bacteria > Bacillati > Actinomycetota > Actinomycetes > Mycobacteriales > Nocardiaceae > Nocardia > Nocardia sp. NPDC050175. The sequence continues at coordinate 713,538 of NZ_JBITJI010000001.1, read as the reverse complement.
AGTGCGGGCCTGATATCGCCGCTGCGTTGTACGCCGACCTGCACAAGCCCGAAAAGGAGTGCTACGACTACGAAATCGATTTCGTGGTCCGGGAGATCGACCATCTCCTGACTCACCTGGAGTCGTGGCTGACTCCCGAACCGGTCCCGACGGCGGGCTACGGATATCCCGACGGGACCACCGCGAGCACGCGATACGACCCGCTCGGAGTGGTGCTGGTCATCGGCACCTGGAACTATCCGGTGCAATTGCTGCTCGCGCCCATCGCGGGCGCCTTGGCGGGCGGCAACACCGTGGTGGCCAAGCCCAGCGATATCGCGCAGGCGACCTCGGCGCTGTTCTCTCGGCTGCTGCCGCAATATTTCGACGCCGACACCCTGGTCGTGGTCGAAGGCGGCGTAGCCGAGACGACCGCGCTGCTCGCCCAACGGTTCGACCACATCTTCTTCACCGGTGGCGGCACCGTCGGGCGCGTCGTGATGACCGCCGCCGCCGAGCATCTCACCCCGGTCACCCTCGAACTCGGCGGCAAGTCCCCGGCGTTCGTCGACCGCGATGCAGACCTCACAGAAATAGCTACCCGGTTGGCCTCGGCCAAGTTCTCCAACGCCGGACAGACCTGTGTCGCACCCGATTACGTGCTCACCGATCCCGACACCGCCACCGCGCTGGAGACGGCCCTGCCCTCGGCCATCTCGAAGCGGTTCGGCGCGGATCCCGCGACATCGCCGCAGTACGGCCGGATCGTCAGCCAACGCCACTTCGATCGCCTTGTCGCGCTGCTGGATTCCGGCCGCCTGGTCACCGGTGGCGAGCACGACCGCGCCCAGAATTACCTCGCACCAACGGTATTGACCGATGTAGCACCGGATTCCCCGGTCATGCAACAGGAAATCTTCGGCCCGATCCTGCCCATCGTGATCGTCGAAGACCTCACCCACGCCATCGAATTCATCAACGACCGTGACAAACCCCTAGCCCTCTACGCCTTCACCAACTCCGACACCACCCGAGAACGCCTCGTCACCGAAACAACTTCCGGCGGAATCTCTTTCGGCCTCCCCATGGCCCAACTCCGCGACTCCGACCTCCCCTTCGGCGGCGTCGGCGCCAGCGGCATGGGCCACTACCACGGCCGCTACTCCCTGGAAACCTTCAGCCACAAGAAGGCAATCCTCGACGTGCCGCTCAGCTGAGTCGGACAGTGCGCTCAGGTTTCGAGTAACCGCTCGAATACCGCTCGTGTCTTTCCTGGTCCCTTGTAGTCGGTGATCACCGAGGTCCCGTGAACCGTGGCGTCGCCGCGGACGTTGTGGAAACCGAGTGCTTCCCAGGTGCGGTGAGCTGTGGTGTTGCCAGGCGTGGAGGTCAGATACATTCGGCGACACCCCAGATCCTCGGCATGTGCCCGCAGGTGATCGATCATCGCGCGGGTGATGCCGCGACGCCGATAATTGGGATCGACCATGACGTCCTGAATGTAGAGATCCGCGGGATCGTCTTGGCTGCGGAAGGCGCTGATCGCACCTGCCAATCGGTTATCGATGACGGCGACCGGGCACGTCGAGGAGAACAATGTCGCGTACAGCCAGTAGTCCGAATAACTGCGGGCCGTGATGTCGGGCGCGCCCAGCCCCATCAGGGCGATCACCTCGGGAATCAGCTGCTGCCGTAGCGGTTCGATCAACATCGAATGGTCCTCCACACATGAGGCGGTTCAGGAATCGGTCCGGAGGGCGTCCATTGCCGCCGTGATCATCGCGCGGGCATCCTTGCCGTGTACGGCCTGATCCTTGAGTCGATGGAATGCCTTGTCGTACAACGCGATTTCGCTGGGTTGGGTGATCGTGAGTTCGGCCGTGACTGTCTCGACCTGCACCATACGAGTGTCGAACATGATGAAGTTGTTGGTGGGTGTGGTGTACCGGTGCGCCGACGGCACGATGCCAAGGACCACACGCGGCAGAGACATCGCGGTGAGCAATCGGTCCATCTGTTCGAGCATCAAGTCCGCGGTGCCGACGCGAGTGCGGAGGGCTTGCTCGGCGAGCATGAAGTAGAAGCGGTGATTGCCTCGATACAACACTTGCTGGCGTTCCAGGCGCGCGGCAAGTGACTCGTCGATTTCGGATTCAGGCTCGTCGCAAAAGTTGAGCACGGTGCGGAGGATCGCCTCGGCGTACGGCGGGGTCTGCAATAGGCCGGGCACAAGGACTGGCTCATACCACCGCATGAGGTGGTGGTCACGCCTTGACGTAATCAGCGTGGGGGACGGCCTTGTCCCACACGCGGTCCCACACCGTACGAGCGTGATCAACGATCACCGGGTCGTGACCGATAGCCCAACCGACGTAGCGCCCCGACGGTTCGAAGACGGTGAACGCGAGCGTCCGGTCATCGATCAGCCAGAAATCGTCGGTGGTCAGTTCGGCAGGGTCGATCTGGTGTCGGGAGAGGTACCGGATCTCCTCGCCCACGGCGATGTTCTGTTCCGCGACGACGAGCCCCCAGCGGGTGTAGTCGACGTGTGGCTCCGTGACGATGCGCGCACGCCGCACAGCACGGCCGGTACTGGTGACCTCACGAATCAGGTTCCACCAGTCAGCGCCCCATGCGTAATCGTCGGGTTCGCCCGTCAGGAACTTGTTGAAGGGCTCGGCCTCTTCGGGCGTCTCGTATGTATCGAGCACTTCGAGGTGGAACGCGCTGTGTTCGCAGGAGCGGAGGAAGTTGTCGATCTCCTCACCTCGGAGTAGCTGCATGAACCCAAATCTCCTGTCCGACAGGAACCTCGATGCTGGTCTCGTGTTCTTGCCGAGGAACGCTAAGCGCAAAGGTATGTCTTCCAATGGTGCGTTTCGCACGATTTCTTCCATGCGATCGATGGTCGGGTACCAGTGGAAACTGGTCAACAGAAATCGTACCAGCGAGAAATGTAGCGAAATTCTGTTCATATTCCGCGGGCTTGTTCGTAGCGTCGACTGCGGCGGGCCGGGTGGGCTGCACGATCGGTCGTCTACCCGGACCGCATACCAAGACTCGTCGGAAGGGCTTGGGATGCAGGAGAAACAGTGCCGGGTGCGGGTGATGCTGGCGGGACGCGTGTTCTCGTATCGCGCAGACAGGCAAGCGGCGGACCTCTATGCCCACGACGTGGGTTCCTGGCTCGGGGTCCCGGTCGTTGTAGATGACGGCCCCAGCGACGACTTACCTCCTCTGCCTTGTAAGCGCCTATGGGCGTAATCCTTTTCGCCACAGCAGTTCTCGTGTCGTTCGGGCTCGGGTTCGCGAACTGCCGAGCACGGTTCTCAGGTTGCGAGAAATGCGGTCGGCGGGCTCAGTCCTGGAGGGCGGCGAGCATGCGTTCCTTGCCGGACAGGATGTGGGCCTCCATCAGGCGGCCTGCGGTGAGTGTGTCACCCGCTGCGATGGTGTCGAGGATTTCGGTGTGCTGGTGGTTGGAGATGGTGCGGGCGGTGTCGGATTCGAGGCCGTGGCGGCGGAAGAGGTGGAGTTCTTTGGAGACGTCGTCGTAGAGGTCGGCGAGGCGGGGGTTGTTCGAGAGGGCGACGAGGGTGCGGTGCAGGTCGACGTTGCGGGGGTAGTAGTCGTCGACGGTGGGGACGGCGGCTTGGAGTTGGTCGACCTTGGCGCGTAGTTCGGTGAGCTGGTCGGGGGTGATGCGTTCGGCGGCCAGGCGGCCGGCCAGGCCGAACAGGCTGGCGCGGATGTCGTAGAGCTGGGCGGCCTCGGCGACCGAGACCTCGCGCACGAACATGCCTCTGTTGGTGCGGAATTCGACGAGTTTGCCGCGTTCGAGTTGGCGCAGCGCCTCGCGCACCGGGCCGCGGCTGACGCCGAGCCGGGCGGCGAGGGACGACTCGTTGATCCGGTCGCCGCCGGTGAGGGCGCCCGCGATGATCAGCTGCTCGAGTTCCTCGGCGATCACCTGCAGGAGCGAACTGGACTGATGTTCGGCGACGCGGCGTTGCAGCGCGGTCATCGCCTGTGCCTGTTCGGTCATCACCGTCTCCCTCGCCCACACCCAGCCAACAGCTCCGCAGTTTCGCATAGTCAATCGTCAATTGCAAATCGTTGACAGTTGACGATTGACGCGCGCAGACTCGATCCACCGTCCCGAGCGAACAAAGGAGGACGGAAATGAGAATCAAAGACATCCGGGCCAGCGTGCACACCACCTCGATCGATGTGCCACTACTGAGCGAACGGGTCAGCGGCTACGGCCGCGAGGAGCAACGCGAGTTCGTGTTCTGCGAGGTCGAAACCGACGAGGGCCTGACCGGCGTCGCCCTGACCGGTCACTTCTTGGCCAGAGCCGTTGTCGTCGCGCTGGAACAACATTTTCTGCCCGTCGTGGTCGATATGGATCCGCGCGAGCTGGAGGCGATCCACCAGCGAGTGTGGCGAAAACTGAACCCGCGCACCATGACCGGCGTGGTGTCCAGCGCCCTTTCGCTGCTGGACATCGCGCTGTGGGACATCAACGGCAAGGCGGCGGGGCGTTCAGTCGCCAGCCTGCTCGGTGGCGCGCGCACCGAGGTGCCGGTGTATGTGACGTTCGGCTTCCCGCAGTACGACCGCGAAACACTTTGCGCCGCAGCGCAACTGCAGCTGGATCAGGGCGTCACCGCGCTGAAGCTGGTGGTGGCGGTAGACGAGGGCGGCTGGCGTGAGGACGCGGCGCGTATTCACGCGGTCCGTGACGCGGTCGGCCCCGATGTCGACCTGATGATCGACGCCAACTACCTGTTCACGCCCACCGAGGCCGCCTGCCTGTGCCGCGCCATCGAAGACGCGAACCTGACCTGGTTCGAGGAGCCGTTGCACCAGAACGATGCCCGCGCGATGGCGGATCTGCGCAGGCACACCAGGATTCCGCTGGCCGCCGGGCAGATGGAGGGGCATCGGTGGCGGCTGCGCGAGCTCGTCGAAAAGCAAGCCGTGGACATCCTGCAGCCCAATGTCTGCTACTGCGGTGGCTTTACCGAGGCACGCAAGGCCGCCCACCTCGCGCAGATCTACAACCTGCCGCTCGCGCACGGCGGCGGCTGGCCGCTGTTCAACCTGCACACCCTGGCCGGGTTGATGAACGGCTGGATTCTCGAATGGCACCTCGGCATGGTGCAGGTCGGCGAACTGCTGTTCCCGGATGCGCCGAAACCGGTGAACGGCCGGATCACCGTGCCGGACCGGCCTGGTCTAGGTCTGACGGTCGATCGCGCCGCACTGCGCGACACCCTCGTTCGTGATCATTGATGTGCGGCGATTCCCATGAGCGAGCGTAGCGAGCGAATCATGTTGCAGCGCGCGTTGCGCATGCCGGAACCGAGCGCCAGCGAGGTGAAGGCATGAGCGAGACGACAATCGAGGTCACGTCAGAGCCGACGGCGCCTCATCCACGGTGGCGCAGGCTGGCCACCAACACTAGTTTCCAGGTGCTCGTCGCAGCCATTGTCGCCGCGATATTCGGCATCGTCGCGCCGGATGCGGCGGCCGCCATGCAGCCGATCGCGAAGGCGTTCATCGCGCTGATTCAAATGCTCATCGCGCCCATCGTGTTCCTGGTGATGGTTACCGGGATCGTAGCGACCGGCGGGATGAAGGCGGTGGGTCGGATCGCGGCACGGGCGCTGATCTACTTCGAGATCGTCACGACGGTGGGCATGTTGCTCGGCCTGCTCGCGGTGAACCTGTTCCGGCCGGGCTCGGGTGTCGCGCCGCCGGCACACGCCTCCGGTGACCTGTCCACCTATGTGACCGGCGGCGCCGACCATAACTCGTTCGGCGAATTCCTCTCGGAGATGGTGCCGGACAACGCCGTCAACGCGTTCGCTACCGGCAGCATCATCCAGGTGCTGATCTTCGCGGTGCTCTTCGCCATCGCGTTGCTCCGGATGCCGGATCGGATCTCGCAGCCGATCGTGGACGGCTGCGCGAAACTCAGCGACGTGTTCTTCCGGATGATCGGCATGATCATGCTGCTCGCGCCGATCGGCACCTTCGGTGCGGTGGCCGCGACGGTCGGCAAGTACGGGCCGGAAACCCTTACCGCACTGATGAAGTTGGTCGCGGTGTCCGCGGTGGCGTTGCTGGCCTTCGTGGTCGTGGTGCTCGGCGGTGTCTCGCTGCTTGCGGGCTTCTCGCTGTGGCGGCTGATCAAGGTGCTGCGCAAGGAGTTCGCGGTGGTGCTCGGCACCTCGTCGTCGGAAGCTGTGCTGCCGCAACTGATGCAACGATTGGAGCAGGTCGGTTGCCGACGCAGCGTGATCGGTCTGGTTGTGCCGACCGGGTTTTCGTTCAATCTGGACGGGGTCGCGGTGGTGGTGCCGATCTGCGTGGTCTTCATCGGCCAGGTGTACGGCATCCCGCTCAGCTTCGGTGACCAGCTCGGGTTGTTCCTCATCTTCCTGGTGCTGTCCAAAGGCACTGCTGGAGTGAGTGGTTCGGCCTTCATCACGCTGGCCAACACGGTGGCCGCGACCAGTTTGGTCCCCGTCGCCGGACTCGCGCTCGTCCTCTCGGTCGACCGCTTCCTCTCGCTGATGCGCGCGCTTACCAACGTCCTCGGCAATGCGGTCGCGACCGTCGTCATCGCCCGATGGGAACCCGACGGTCTCGACCGCGAACTCGCCGCCCGCACCATCGGGCTGACCCGCCCGAAAACCACAGTAGGAGAAAAGTAATGCCGCGAATCGTCGCTATCCACGAAGGTGTCGTGCCGATCAGTTCCTCGATGAGCAACGCGTTCATCGACTTCAGCGCGATGGACTGCTCGATCGTCGCGATCGTCAGCGATGTGATCAGGGACGGCGAGCCGGTCGTCGGCTACGGCTTCAATTCCAATGGTCGCTACAGTGCGGGGGAGATCCTGCGCCGCCGCATCATTCCCCGGTTGCTGCGGGCTGAGCCCGACGAGCTGCTGACCGACGACGGTGCCGCCATCGATCCCGCTCGAGCATGGAACATCATGCTGCGCAACGAGAAACCGGGCGGGCACGGGGAAAGATCGGTCGCCGTCGGCGTGGTCGATATGGCGCTGTTCGATCTCGCCGCCAAGCTCGCCGGACTGCCGCTCTATCAATGGCTCGCCCGGCACTACGACCTCGGCGCACCGGAGGAGGACGTATTCGTCTATGCCGCAGGCGGATACTACGCACCGGGCAAGGGGCTGACCCAGCTCCAGGACGAGATGCGCGGCTTCCTGGCCCAGGGCTACGACGTGGTGAAGATGAAGATCGGCGGCGCGAGCCTGGCCGACGACGTCAAGCGGGTCGAGGCCGTGCTCGACGTACTCGACGGCGACGGATCGCGATTGGCCGTCGACGCCAACGGCCGCTTCGACCTCGACGCCGCGCTCGAGTACGGCCGCGCCCTCGCGCCGTACGGCCTGTTCTGGTACGAGGAACCCGGCGACCCGCTCGACTTCGCCTTGCATGCAACGCTTTCCGAGCAATACCCGGGCCCGCTGGCCACCGGCGAGAACCTCTTCTCCCGGCAGGACGCCCGCAACCTCATCCGCTACGCGGGCATGCGCCCCGACCGCGACTACCTCCAGTTCGACCCCGTCCTCGGCTACGGCCTCGTCGAATACCTCCGGATCCAGGACATGCTGCGCCAGCACGGCTGGTCCGCCCGCCGCTGCATCCCGCACGGCGGCCACCAGTTCTCGCTGCACATCGCCGCGGCCCTGCGCCTCGGCGGCAACGAGTCCTATCCCGGGGAGTTCCAGCCCACCGGCGGCTTCGCCGACGCCGCCGTCATCGAACACAGCCGCCTACGACTCACCGACACTCCGGGTATCGGCTTCGAAGACAAGGCTGACCTCCACCGGGTCTTCCGCGCCCTGCACACCGACATCGACCTCCCCACCGCAGAGCCCGGCACGGGTTAAGATCGGTCCGGCCCAAGCGGACGTGGCGGCGTCCCTGGGTGAACGGGGAAGTGGCCCGCCCAGTGGAGTTCGACCCTGCTGGGCGGGCCACACACCGTCTGTAGGCGGCAGTATGGTGCCCCGACCTGCAGTGGGTCATCGCGATAAGCGCAACTCCTCGAATGGGCCAACCGCGACAAGGTAGACGCCGACCTCGACCGCGACCGCGACCGCGACCGCGACCTCGACCTCGACGAAGACTCCCCCCACTGCGCCGAAGCGCCGCACCGCGCGCAAATTCTCTCGCCGCGCACGAACCAGCCAGCAAAATCGTGCGCGCCAAGCAAAACTGTGCGCGCCATCGGCGGATGCAGCGGCCGTAAGGCGTGCACTCGGTGCGCCTGCATCGGGTGCTGGGGCGCGGCGCGCACCGATTCTCTCGCCGCGTACGAACCAGTTAGCAAAATCGTGCGCGCCAAGCAAGATCGTGCGCGCCAGGCGAACTTGTGCGCGCTATCGGCGGATGCAGTGGCCGTAAGGCGTGCGCTCGGTGCGCCTGCATCGGGTGCTGGGGTGCGGCGCGCACCGATTCTCTCGCCGCGTACGAACCAGTTAGCAAAATCGTGCGCGCCAAGCAAGATCGTGCGCGCCAGGCGAACTTGTGCGCGCTA
>NZ_JBITJI010000001.1:0-704879 GCF_044459885.1 Nocardia sp. NPDC050175 | reverse complement strand
CTATCGGCGGATGCAGTGGCCGTAAGGCGTGCGCTCGGTGCGCCTGCATCGGGTGCTGGGGTGCGGCGCGCACCGATTCTCTCGCCGCGTATGGAATTGCTGGCGGATTCGGGCGCACGGAGCGAAACCGTGCGCGGCATGGCTCGGGCGTCGCAGTGCTGCTGTACCTGCGCGAACGCACAGATACCTTGGCACATCGCTGGGCAGCGCTCGCGGGGGTGATGCTGTTCGGATGGGGGCTGCTCGCGGCGGGGTTGTTGATGTCGCGATTCACCCACGCGGACCCGAACATCGGCGCCGGGATCCTGCAGCTGGCAGGAGCCGCCACGCCGAGTGCCACCGGTGCGGGCAGCCCACCGACTTCTTCGAGGAGTACACCCCGCTGCGCATCATCACCGACACGATCTTCGCCCTCGGGCTCGGTCGCGACGGTGAGCTGCGGCAGTTGCAGAACCGCAGCGGCGGCATCCTGAACTTCCTGCTGCACGGCGACCGCTGGCAGAGCACGCCTTCGGCCAGGCGCAACCTCACCTTGCTCTCGGGTGACTCGCCCTTGCAGAACGCGGGCTACGGCGGCCTCCTCCCTGCCAACGCCAAAATCATTCCCGGCTACCGGCACTACGACGTGGTCACCGCCGCTGAACGACAGAACAACGGAATGCCGGAGATGGCAAGCACTCTCATCGCCAATTTCCGCACTCAGCCATGAGCTGAGCGTCGGCGGTAGCGGACGCGGCATGGCTGTTGCAGCTGCACCACCATCTTGGAGTGGTCGTTGCGGTAGGTGTCCGACGGCTGGGACAGCTCGAATTCCCAGTCCCGCAACAGGATCGAGAAGATCGCTTTGAGTTGCATGAGTGCGAACGGCGCGCCGACGCAACGGTGGCGGCCCGCACCGAAGGGAATCCAGGTCCAGCGGTTGATGATGTCTTCCTGTCGCGGATCGAGGTAGCGGCTCGGGTCGAACGTGTCCGGGTCGGGGAAGTCCTCAGGGATCCGGTTGGAGATCGCGGGCGTGGCCGCCACCATGTCGCCGGGTGCGATGCGGTGCCCGCACACCTCGAATTCGTCGCGGGCGATGCGCATCAGGATGATCAGCGGCGGGTGCAGGCGCAGTGATTCCTTCAGTGCTGCTTCGAGATTCGGGATCTGGCGTAATGCGTTGTGGCTGACTTCCGAACCGTCGGCGTACAACTCGTCGAGTTCGGTGATTACCGTGCGCAATACGTCGGGGTGTCGTAGTAGTTCGATGGTTGTCCATGCCGCGGTACCTGAGGTGGTGTGGTGTCCGGCGAACATCATCGAGATGAAGATGCCGGTGATCTCGCTCGCCGAGAAGCGTGGTGCGCCGTTCTCGTCGGGCACCGAGATCAGGATGTCGAGCATGTCGCGAGAGTCCTTGCCGGACGGCGGGTTTGCCGCGCGGCCCGCCATGATCGATTGCACCAGCTCGACGAGTTGCTCGCGGGCCTCGTCGCGGCGGCGGAAGCTCTCGATCGGCGCGTAGGGATCGACGTAGGCCAGCGCGTCGGTGCCCTGTTCGAGTTCATGGTAGAGCTGCGCGAATCGGGCGTCGAGCTCGTTGCGGAACTTCACGCCGATGAGGCAGGCCGAGGAGGTGTAGATGGTCAGCTCGGCGAAGAACTCGAGCAGGTCGATTTCGCCCTCGTCGTCCCAGGTGGCCAGCATTCGGTCCACCTCGGCGGCGATGGTCGCGGCGTGCCCGCGCATGGCGTCGGCGCGCAGAGCTTGGTTGTGCAGCATCTCTTTTCGGCGTTCCGGGCTCGCGTCGAAGACCACGCCCTCGCCGAAGATCGGTGTCATGAACGGGTAGGCCGCGGCCTGGTCGAGATCGTCGTCGCCAGCTCGGAAGAAGAATTCGTTCGCCTCCGCACCCGACAGCAGGACGACATCACGTCCGGCGAGCTCGAAGGTTCCGATGTCGCCGCATTCGGCTCGGACGCGCCGCATCAGCGCGATCGGATCGGTGCGGAACTCCTCGAGGTGTCCGTGCTCGTCTGCTCCGCCGGACACTCGCTGCGGCTTGACCAGTGTCATCAGGGAATTCCTCTCCGCAAGCCTGCCCAGATACCTGCTGGACATGTGTCTGGACAGTACTGCGAAGAGTCGTCCGGTACAAGACCGATTGAAGTGTCTGCCGGGCGGCTATCGAGTCAGTCGGCCGAGAAGTGCCGAGGCGCAGGCGATTCCGAGGACGGCGGCGAAGACGAGGACGCCCATGTCGGTCCAGAGGTGGTAGGTGCCGCCGACCAATAGTCCACGCAGGGCGTCGACTTCGTAGCTGAGTGGGTTGATGTGGCTGATGACGCGCAGCCAGCTGGGCATCAGGTCCAGTGGGTAGAGGGCGTTGGAGGCGAAGAACAGTGGCATGGTGATCGCTTGGCCGATGCCCATCAGGCGGTCTCGCTTCACGACCAAGCCCGCGATGGTCATCGACAGGCACGCGAAGAACGATGCGCCGAGTAGTACGGCGACTACCGCGGCGAATAGTTTCAGCGGGTTCATCGTCATGTGCACGCCCATGATCAAGGCCAGCACCACGATGATCAGGACCTGAGAAACCGCGCGGACCCCGGCGGCGAAGCATTTTCCGGTGATGAGCGCGGCTCGCGGCGTGGGGGTGACCATCAGTTTGTTGAGGATGCCCGCGTCGCGGTCCCAGATCAGCATGATGCCGTAGAAGATGGCGATGAACAGCGCCGACTGCGCGATGATGCCCGGGGCGAGGAAGTCCAGGTAGGGCATGTTCCCGGTGGGGATGGTGTGCAGGCGGGCGAAGGTGGTGCCGAAGATCAGCATCCAGAGCGCGGGTTGTACTGCGCGCGTGACGAGTTCGGTGCGGTCATGGCGGAGCTTCTGGAGTTCGACCAGTGCGAAGGTGTTGATCCGGGAGCCGAGGGTGAGCAGTCGGCCGAGGCCGTGCGGGGCCAGGCGCAGGGGCGGGTAGTCAGCCTGCACGTTGAGCGGTTCGACGGGTGCTTCGGACACCACGCAGCCCTCCTTCGGTGGTCGAGTCCTCGTCGAGGGCGGCGCCGTGATGGCGGAAGACGTCTTCGAGGGTGGCGTCGGGGCCGAGGGCGGCCTTGAGTTCGGTGGGGGAGCCGACCGTCTGCAGTTTTCCCTTGTGCAGCAGCGCGACTCGGTCACACAGCAGGTCGGCCTCGGCCATGTAGTGGGTGGTCAGCAGCACCGTGGTGCCGAAGCGGTGGCGCAGGTCGCGCACCCGGTCCCAGACGCTGTCGCGGGCAATGGGATCCAGGCCGACAGTCGGTTCGTCGAGAATCAGCAGGGCGGGCCGGTTGACCAGCGCCTGCGCCAGTTCCAGGCGGCGGACCATACCGCCGGAGTAGCTGGCGGCCAGTCGATCTGCCACGTCGAGCAGGTCCATGGCGGCCAGCACTTCCTCTACCCGCTTGGCGCGTTCGCGGCGAGGTACGTCGAACAGGCGCGCGAACCAGGTCACGTTCTGTCGGCCGGTGAGCGCGCCTTCGATCGAAAGTTGTTGTGGCACATAGCCGAGGTTGTAGCGGATATCGATATCGCGCCGCCCGACCTCGAACCCCAGTACCCGAACCGTGCCCTCCTGTACCGGCATCAGCGTGGTCAGCAGCCGGATCGTGGTGGTCTTGCCCGCGCCGTTGGGGCCGAGCAGACCGAAGACCTCGCCGCGTTCTATCCGCAGGTTCACATGGTCCACCACGATGTGCTCGCCATAGCGGTGGGTCAGGCCCGTGCATTCGACGGCAGGGCTGTTGTGCGGTGGAGCAAGGGAATTCGTTCTCATCGCCGTGTCCTCTGTTCATGCTCGTGCAGAATTCCGGTCAGTTTGCCAACGACCGCCAGTCCGCGGATCAGCTGTTCGCGCTCGTCGGCGGTCAGTTCGTCGAGTGCGGCGGCGACCAAGCCATGTCTGCGCCTGCGGGTTTCGTCGACCGTCCGCTGCACTGGTTTGGGCAGGCTCAGCCGGGTCGCGCGCCGGTCCGCCGGATCCGGTTCGCGCACCAGCAGTTCCGCCTTCACCAGCGCAGTGACAAACGTCGACACGCTATTAGGAGCCAACCCCATCTCGGTGGCCGCCGCCTTGACCGAGATATTCGGATTACGCCCCACCAGACGCAGGAACTCCGCCTGCGAGGCGCTGACCCCGGGCTGATCGAACGATCGGCCGACCAGCCGTGCGATCTGCCGGCGGAAGCGGCCGAAGGTGTTCAGTAGTCGCCCGACCAGTTCCATCTGTGCGGCGGTCTCCAGGGTCTCTTCCACGTCGCCATATTAGCTCTGACTCAGAGGTAATTCTAGATGGACGGCCGGTCATTGCCATATCGCATCGGTTTGATGCCCGAAACGCACGCACATTTGCACGCGCATCTGCAAGTACATTTCCGTCTCGAAGTGTCAGACTCGTTGCGTGAACGCAGATCGAGCCCATGAACATGACGAACCGCCCGGAGTCTGGAGCAGCCCGAGTATCGGAGATGTGCCCACGGTTTTTCGGCGGATGCTCGGCTCGCGACTCCAGCAGTTGCGGAAAGAGCGGGGGCTGACCCAGCAAGACGTCGGCCGTGGGGTTTTCGCCTCGGTATCGAAGATCAGTCGCATCGAGACCGGGATGGTCGGGCTCGACCGTCTCGACGTGATCAAACTGCTCCGGTACTACGGCGTCACCGAGCACGAGGAATACGAGAAATACCTGTCGCTGGTGCAGCTGGGAAACCGGCCCGGCTGGTGGCACCGGGACAGCGATTCGCTACCGAAGGGATTCGAGCTGCTGAACCTGGAGTCGGCCGCGCGAACGATTCGCTGCTACGAACCCGCCGTCGTTCCTGAGCTACTGCAAACCGCCGAATATGCCAGGGCCGCAATACGATTACGCTATCCGGAGTGGCCGGAGCATGAGATCGATCGCCTGCTCGAGGTGCGACTGCGTCGGCAGCGGATCCTCGACCGCGCCGATCCGCCCTATCTGTGGATTCTGGTCGAGGAGAGCGCGCTGCGCAGGCCGATCGGCGGTACCACGGTGTGGGGCAACCAGATCGATCGCCTCGGGCAGGCGATCCAGGCCGAGAACATCGTCGTACAGGTCGTCGGCGACAAGTTGTGTGGGCAAGCGGTCGCGGGCAGCGCTTTCCTCTATCTGCGCTTCATCGAAACCCAGCTACCCGCCGTCGTCTGCGTATCACAACCGACCAGCACGCTGTACTTGGAAAGCCTCGGCGATATCGACCGCTACCTGTACATCGCGAACCAACTCGCCATGCAGGCCGCCCGACCAAGCGAAACCGCGGCCTGGCTGCAATCCCTGGAGGCCGGCCCCGCCCTGCCGAAGAACGGAACACCCCCGGCATGAGTTCCACTCCACCCCAAGAGGATCCCACCCCCCAACCTCCGCAGTCCCGCCCGCCACGCCTGCCCTGGCAGGAGTTGACGGCCGCGGTGATCGTCGCACTCCCGGTGGGTTTCCTGACCGACTACCCGACCGCCGTGGAAGCACTACTCACCGTCTTCTCCGGCATGATCAGCGTCCGCAAGGTGTCAGACCGGAGGTAGAGGGACAGTATCGACTGGGTTTCTGTCTGCCATTGGGTGAAAAGGGCAAGTTGTGCGCGTCGCCGCCTACGGACGTCGACTCGTTTACCGATGCTGTGTTCGTCGCCGAGGGCATGGATCCGAATGAGGACAAGCGTCTTCGTGGGCTGGTCCGCCAGAAGGTGATGCGCGCGTTCCAGCAAAGGTAGGGACAACCCCCGCGCCTCGCTGGCGCTACTGGACGCGATGCGCGCCGCAGGGGTCGACAAGCTGGTGTCCTCCTACATCTCTACGAGTGGCAACTCGGTAAAACTCCACATGCCGGCCGCAAAGGCCCAACGTCCGTCATCAGCGTGATGGCGCTGTGGAGCGAGGTGGCACGTTGGGGACGTCGTTGTCGTCGACCCGATTTGTTCGTTCCCATCCCAGCGGCCGACGGTGACGAATATAGGTCGGCTGGTCCTGCCGTAGGCCGGGCACCTGCCGTTTTGCTCGATCGGATGCGTGCTGACATCGAAGAAGGGATCTGGACTTGTTCACGAAACGCAGCGCCGCGCTGGGCGCGCTCATCCTGATTGCCACAGTGATTTTCGGCGTAACGGCGAGCCCCGCGGTCGCGGAAACCGTCGACGAACGTGAAGAAAAAATCGCGACCGAAATAATCGGCGAGCTTTGCGCGGGCAATGGCGCAAAGGAGCGCAGCGCGAGATGGTACGGGGAGTACATCGATATCCAGCGCCGGGCTCCATATAACTGGCGGCCGGCAGACTATGATCCCATGCTCAACACCCTGAAAGACCTCTATGGCAAATATGCATTCAATCCCTATACCCGACACAAGATGTGCAACGACCTGAAAAATTACTCTGTGCACCTCAAGGAACTCGTCACCAATCACAAGGGCAAAATCAAGGACTGCTGTTCCACCGAGAAACTCTTGAACAATTTCTTCGAAACGAAGCTGGACGACTTGCAGAAGCTCAACGCGCGCGACAACGACAACGAACCCGGGTACAAGGATAAGTGGCGCTGCGATTACCGAGAACATGAGTGCCAGACAGGTAAGTACTGACCGTCGCGGCGTACTAGGCGGCGCCCGCTCCGCGCTCCGCGCGACTTCCGCTGTCGGCCGGGCGCGGAGTGCGGCAGCTAGGTGAGTGGATGTACCGACTGCATGACGGTGTCGAGGAGATCGGGGAGCTGCTGGCTGTTCTCCTCAGCGATCCAGCGCATTTGAACGCTGTGCAGACAGGCCAGGGCGGCGCCAGCGAGGGCGTCGGCGACCATTTCTCGCTCGCGTTCGTCGTCGATGTGAGTGAGACGGGCGGCCAGTGGTTCGGCGATTGCTTGCCGCCAGCTTGCTTGTTTTGCCTCGTGCGCAGCTTGCAGGGATGGGCTTTGCATCATCAGCTTCGTGGTCGCTATGGCTTGCTCGTCTTTGGACAGCTGTGCCAGCAGCGGGTCGAAGGCGCGTCGCAGTGCTTGCCAGGGCGTTTCGTCGTCGGGGCGGACGTGCAGGGTCGCGGCGATTTCTGCTCCGGTCGCGATCATTGCCTGCACCAGCAGGTCGTCCTTGGAGGCGAAGTAGCGGAAGAAGCTGCGGTAGGACAGTCCCGCCGCTTTGGCGATCTGCTCGATGGTGGTGCCGTCGTAACCCTGGGACAGGAACAACTCGATCGCCACGGCCACGATCTCGCCCTGCACCGCGCGGCGAGATCGTTCGCGTAATCCGGGGTCCTTGGCTCCACTCATGCACCGAATTCTACACAACCAGACATGTTTGACACACTGTGCCAACTTCGTCATGCTGGGTCATGAACGTTGAACCGGCGCATCGCGCGCCTGGCCAGCACCCCCAGCAGTAGGGCAGTGATGAGCGAGAAGGAGACCGTTCTGATCACCGGAGGCAGCGACGGCATCGGAGCCGCCGCGGCCCGCCACGCGGTAGACCGAGGCCATCGGGTGGTGATCGTCGGACGCAACCGTGCCAAGACCGTGGCGGTCGGCACCGAACTGGGAATCGACCACCATGTCGCCGATTACGCCGAGCTGGATCAGGTGCGCGCGCTCGGTGAGACCTTGCTCACGGCCTATCCGCGCATCGATGTGCTGGCCAACAACGCCGGTGGGTTGATGAGCGAGCGCGAACTCACCGTCGACGGCTACGAGAAGACCTTCCAGGTCAACCACCTGGGCGGATTCCTGCTCACCAACCTCCTGCTGCCTGCGCTACTGGCCGGCTCGGCCAAGGTGATCCAGACCTCGAGCGTCGGCGCGAAATTGTTCGGCAAGATCGACATCGACGATCTGCAGAACGAACGCAAATACTCATCGACGAAGGCCTACGGTGATTCGAAACTGGCGAACATCCTGTTCACCCGTGAACTCGATCGCCGATACCGTGACCAGGGCATCGCCGCGGCGGCATTCCACCCCGGCCCCGTCGGCAGCAGCTTCGGCAGCGACACCACCAGCACCGCGATCCGACTCATGTACAAGGCCCTGCGGTGGGCGCTGATCTCGCCGGCAAAGGGTGCCGACACCCTGAACTGGCTCATCGACGAACAACCCAACCGCACCTGGGAACCCGGGCTGTATTACGTGAAACGCAAGCCCGGCACGACCTCCCGCCAAGCCGACGACGCCGAACTCGCCGCCCAATTATGGGATCGCAGCACGAAATTGGCTGCCCTGGTCCACTGACCGCGAAGTCGAGAACACACCGCGCGGCTACTGGTCAGGCGATCATGGGGAACTGAGGTTGGCATCGCCCGAGGCGGGTTCAACAGCACCAGTTCCTCGTGAGCGCTTGTCCAGCTGAGCATCCCGGCCCGTGCCGGAGATGGTCAGCGCCCGCCAGGTGTCAGGCCGGGGGTAGGGGAGGGAGTTCGAGGTTGTCGCGGAAGGTGGGGCCGAGGTAGTCGGGGGCGATGATGTTGCGGCGGTGGAGTTCTGGGAGGAGGCCGTTGAGGAGGAAGTCGCGGGTGCGGGGGTCGGTTAGTCCGCCGAGGGTGATTACGTCTAGTACGCCTGCGTTGTAGCGTTCGGCGATTGCGTCGGCTAGTTGGTCGGGGGTGCCTGCGGCGGCCCAGTGGCCGGTGTCCTTGGCGGCGATGATCAACTCGCGGAGGGTTTTTCCGGAGCGGGCGAAGCTGCTGAAGATTTCGACTCGGCCGCGGCGCCGGTGGACTGAATGCACGTCGGGCAGTAGGTGTTCCGGGATCGGCTTGTCCAAGGAGAGTTCGGAGAGGTCGATGTTGCCGCCGAGCATGTCGGCGAGCTGGATGCGGCCCGCGTCGAAATCGGTGGCCTCATCGCGCTCGCGGACCAGTTGGTGGACTTCGGCTTCGGAGGCGCCGTAGGTGGCGTGGAACGAGCTCATGATCAGGGGGAGGCCGTCCGCGCGGCCCAATTCTGCTGCGCGGGTGCGGATTTTCTTGGTGTAGGTGATGGCGTCGTCGAGGGTTGGTAGGGAGGTGAAGACGACTTCGGCGAAGCGGGCGCCGAGTTCGAGGCCTGCCTCGGATTGACCGGCTTGGAACTGCACGGGGCGGCGCTGCGGGAGTGGCGGGATGTTCAAGGGGCCGCGGACCGTGAAGTGTTTGCCCGCGTAATCGATCGGGCGGACCAGGTCGGCGCTCAGGATCGCGCCGCCGTGTCCGTCGGGGGTCAGGGCGCCGGGCTGCCAGCTGTCGAACAGTGCGTTGACGACCTCGAGTGATTCTGTGGCGCGCTCGTATCGTTCCTCCGGCGACGGTAGGTCCTGGTCGCCGTAGTTCTCCTCACCCAGTGACGAGGTGACCGCGTTCCAGGCGGCGCGCCCGTTGCTGACGTGGTCGAGGGTGCCGAACAGCCGGGCCAGGTTGTATGGATGGTGGAAAGTCGTTGTCACCGTGGCGATCAGGCCGACGTGGGTGGTCACCGCGCTCAACGCGGACAAGAAGATCAGCGGCTCCTGCGCCCCGATCGCGCCCTGCGCCCCGAAGCTGAGCAGGTCCGCGGCGAACAGCGCGTCGAATCCGTTGGCTTCGGCGAGTTTCGCGATCTCGATGGCCGAGGTCACGGTGGATTGTCCGGGATCCACCGCGGCCCCGTAAACGTCGGCCGAACCACTCACTCCGGTAACGGTTTTCAACGGCCGCCGCCGTGTAGCACCCACCCCTCGACGCTATGGTCTCCGGCCGCGCATCACGATGGTTACCTTCTGCGTGAACGAAACCCACCGGACCGCTGTCCGGTGTCAGCTCCGTGCATAGACCTGGTTGCCGTTCATCCAGGTTTCCAGGACTGTGATGGCTTTGATCTGATCGGGTGGGACGGCGCGGGGGTCTTGGTCGAGGATGACGAAGTCGGCGTATTTGCCGACTTCGAGGCTGCCGACTTCATGTTCGGAGGAGAGCTGCCACGCCGCTTCGGAGGTCACGGCGCGGATTGCCGATTCCACCGAGATGCGCTCGTCGGGTGCCAGCACGTAGTCGGGTTCTTTCCAGGTACGCCGGGTGACGGCCATCTCGATCATGTGCAGTGGGTTGGGGTCGGTGACCATGAAGTCGGAGTGCAGCGTGAACCCGATTCCCGCTGCCTCCACGCTGCGGCATCGGTCGAGCAGCAAGGCCTTCTGCGCGCCGAAGACTGTGTCGCGCATCGCAATACCCCAGTAGTGGACATGCCCGATCAGGAAGCTGGCGGATACGCCCAGGTCTTTCATGCGGGTGATCTGTTCGTCGTGCAGGATCGAGCAGTGCTCGATCCGCACTCGGACAGCGCCCGGCTCGACCCCGGCATCGCGGATCGCGTCGCAGGCATCCAGGATGTTGTCGATACCGGCGTCGCCGTTGCCGTGGATCGCGAGTGACCAGCCCTTGGTCGCGCGGTCGGCCGCCTCCGCCGCGAGCACTTTGGGCTCCATGTACGCGATTCCGTAGTTGTCGGTATTGAGATACGGCTCGCGTTGCAGGCCGGTGAAGCCCTGGTTGGAGCCGTCGGCGACGAGTTTGTAGCCTGCGATACGCACCAACGCGTCGCCATCGCCCGGCCGCACCCCAGCGGCGTCCCAGGTGTCGGTCCCGAGGGTGTAGAAGGGGTAGGCGCGGATACGGGTCTCGAGCTTGCCGGTGCCTGCCGCCTGCCGCAGGACCGTGAGGTCGTCGGGTGTGTGGCTCAAGGTGCCCAAACCCAGTTCACTCACCGTGGTCAACCCGACCTGCCGCCAACTTTCGAGTAGGTCGATCAGCGCGTCGACCGGGTTCAATCCGGCAGCGGCGTCACATTTTCCGAGGACCTGGTTGTATGCGACACCGTTTTTCATTGTCCCGGTGAGCTTTCCGTCGGCATCGCGAACGAACTCGGCCCCTTCCGGATCCTCCACATCCTCCCCGATGCCTGCGACGGCGAACGCCGCGGAATTCGCGTAGGCAATGTGTCCGGAGGCGTTGAGGACGAACACCGGGTGCGTGGTCGACACCGCGTCGAGTTCGGCGAACGTCAGCGCCGCCAGGTCCGGCTGCACCGCCGGATCGAAATTGCGGGCGAGGATCCATTTGCCTTCGGGCGCTTGACTTGCCAGCTCTGTCAGATGATCGAGTACCTCTCGCGCGGTGGCGAAGCGCGCCATGCCGACGTACTCCATCAGCGCCGCCACCATGCTGCCGGTCAATACGTGGGTATGCGCATCGACGAAGCCCGGCAACATCGTCCGGCCCGCCAGATCGATCTCCGTGGCTCCCGCTCCCACGAGCTCGCGGACCGTCGCCTCCGCACCGACCGCGACGATCCGATCGCCCTGCACCGCGATGGCCTCGGTGACCGAGAATGCCCGGTCAACGGTCAATATCGTGCCGCCCGTGAACAAGTACAGCTGTTCGCCCTCGGGAATCCCTGAAGTGTCCATCGATGTCCCCTGTTCTGGTACCTCGACGACACCATCACCCCACGTACTGCGATCGACCCGCGATATCGGGTGACAGCTCGCCGCTGTGATGAACGTCGGTCGCGGCGAACAACATTCGACGCAGCCGGGGTCGCACAGTCATTGTCCGTGAAGTGCTGCGTGGCCCGCAGGCGAACTCGAACATGCGCTGCTGTCGTCAACGCCCCGATTCGGCCGTCGATCCGTTGATCAGTGGCGTCAGGGCGGTGACCAGACGTTCGGTCAGTGGCATCGGGACGGCGTGCTGCTGGGCGATACGCAGCAGTGCGCCGCCGATGGCGTCGAGTTCCAGGGGGCGACCGGCCTCGGCGTCGCGTTGCATCGAGGACTTGGCTTCCGGTGGGAAGGCGTCGTAGAAGCGAAGGGCCGCTTCGACGTCGGCGGGGACGCCTGCGGCGCTGCTGAGGGTGGCGATCTCCGTGACGAGGTCGACCAGCTCGGTGCGGCGCTCGGTGCGCAGGTCGCCGATGGGAACCTGATGGTGCGTGGTCAGTAAGGCGAAGGGGGCGAGGAAGAAGAGCTTGCCCCACAGCATGGCGGATTCGTTGCCGCGTGTTTTCGCCTGTATGCCAGCGTCATTGAGCATCGCGGCCAGTGCGTCGAGCTGGTCGGGAGGTGTGGTGGCGCTGGCCAGATCGATCTCGACGAACGGGCTGCCGTGTTCGATGGAGCCCGGTGCGACGCGGTTCGATGCGACCCGGATCACACCGGGCACAACGAGTTCCGGGCGGTATCGCTCGCGCAGGACCGCAGGATGTTCGATCCCGTTGAGCAGCGGTACGACCAAGCCGTCGCCCAGCGCGGCGGGAGGTACCCGGTCGACGGCCGCACCGAGGACGTTCTGCTTGACCGTCACCAGACACAGATCGACAGGTTCACGTAACTCGGTGTCCGCCTCCACTTTTACCGTGAACTCACCCAACATCCCACTGCGCACGTGCATTCCGTGCTCCTGCACGGTGCGCACCGTCTCCGGTCCACTGAGGAAGGTCACCCGGTGCCCGGCGCGGGCCAGCAGCGCGCCGATCAGTCCGCCGACACCGCCAGGGCCGAGTACTGCCACGCGCCACTGTCGCTCTGTAGTCATCTGGACCTTTCGTTGGTAGCAGGGAACCATATGTCCTCGGCGGCCAGATCCGCGATCCGGTACTTACCGAGCGCGCTGATCAGGAGCCGGAGCTCCAGTTCGAACGCGGCGAGCAGGTTCGTCAGTCCATGATCGGCGTTCTCGTCGGCGGCGACCAAGGCGGCCCGCCCAAGGCCGACGGCGGACGCGCCCAGAGCCAGGCACTTGACGACTCTGGTTCCCTCCCAACATCTTCCGGAGACCAGCAGGCTGTGGTCGTGTCGATCGCGGTCGGCGACCCGGCGCAGGCATTCGGCCAGCGGCAGGCCGACATGATCGAGGAATCCGTGCGGTGCCCAGCCGGTGCCTGCCTCGGCACCATCGATGGTCACCGCGTCGGCGCCCGCGGCCCACGCGACCTCGGCTGCGTCGGCGACGTCCCGGGCGGGCGGCAACTTCACCCAGATCCGGCAGCGCGGATAGTTGTTGCGCATCAACCGGATCTGTTGACGCAGGATCTCCGCGGTGAAGGTGCCGGGCGTGGCCGAGCGCAACACCGAGGCCTCGGTGGCGTCGTAGATGTCCAGGATGTCGTACTGCGCCGACAGATGCGCGGCCCGTTCGCGGGGGATGAGGGTCATCCCGCCGATGCCGGGTTTCGCGCCCTGTCCCACCTTCAGCTCGAAGGCCAGGCGGCCGCTGGCCAGCAGCGGCTCACTCGCCGGGTCGCTGTAGACCAGGTTCCAGACCTCGGCGTCGGCGTCCTCGGTGCTCTGCTGGACGATCACGCCGCCGAGATCGTCGGCGGCCATCTTGCTGTATTCGGTGAGCCGCCGCAGCAGCGAGCTCTGCTCCTCGTCCGCCATCCGGCCGTAACCCGATACGGGCACGATGTTTTCGCCGATCACCATCGGCACACCCGCGGCACCCGCCTGCCCGGCCACCGCGACACCGAGATCGCCGTTGGCCACGGCGGTGGAGCCGAACGCCGAAACGTACACCGGCAGCGTCGAACGCAGACCGCCGATGGTGGTGGTCAGGTCCACGTCACCCGCTAGGGGTTCCCGGCCGAGGTCGAACATCTTCTCCTCGCGCAGCGGCACGAACACAGGCGGGACCAGCCGGGCGTGGTCGATCGCGTCCATGGCGGGCACGTCCGCGTGCTGCCCCTGTCCGAACAGGGTCGAGCCGTAGCGCGCATTGTCCGGAAACACCGAACCCGCCGCGGTGCGCGCCCGCGCCCGCACCTCCCGCTCGGGAAATCCAGGAGCCGACAGCACACTCATGGACGTAGCTCCCCTGGGATCTTGGGGTAGGCGGTGGCCTGCCAGACCGCGGCGAGACCGCCGAGGAACCGGGTGAACCGCTCCACACCGAGGCCGAAACCCGCACTGGGCGAAAGCCCTTCGCGCGCCACGGTGAGATACCACTCGTATTTGGCCGGGTTCTCGCCGGTTTCGCGGATGCGAGTCAGCAGCGTGCGGTAATCCGACTCGCGCTCACTGCCACTCATCATTTCGCCGAACCCGCCGGGGAAGATCAGGTCGAAGTTGCGCAACATGCCCGGCTCGTCAGGGTTTTCGCTGTCGTAGAAACCGCGCGACCCCTTGGGATAGTCGGTGATGAAGAACGGGCGGGTGGCCGCCGCGGAGATGATTTCCTCACCCTGCCAGTCGATTTCGGTGTGCTCGCGCTGGTCGTAGCCGAGGTCGCGCAGCTCGGTCACCGCGGTGGTGTGCCGCTTGCGGTCGTAGGGACCGGCGAGGACCTGCTTCAACTGTTCGAGATCGCGGTCCAGGACTTCCAATTCGCGCTGGGCGCTGCTCAGCACGTATTCCACCGCGTACTTGGTCAGGCGCTCGGCCACGTCCATGGCGTCCTCGCGCGACCCGTTCGCGATCTCCACGTCGAGCTGGTGGAACTCCGCGAGATGCCGGTGTGTCACCGCGGTTTCCAGCGGCTCGAGCCGCACGTTCGGGGCCACGTGGAAGATCTTGTCGAAGGCGAGCAGCGAGGTCTGTTTGTAGAGAATGCCGCTGGTCATCAGCTTGTAGCGGTGCCCGTAGTAGTCGATGTCGACCTGTTTCGCGCCGCGCGCCCCCGGGTCGGTCACCGGACCGATGATGGGCGGCAACAGCTCGGTGAAACCCTCCGCGGTCAAGAACTCGCGCGCGGCGGCCAGAAATCGGGCCTGCAGGGTCAACGCCGCGATGGTGCGTTTCGACGTGAGATGCGCACGCGGTAGTGGCGGTGCGGTCGGTTCAGTCAATTCAGGCACAGTCCGATCCGTTCAATAGTCGTGCGGGGGAGCTCGTCGTTCATCGGTGCGATGTGCGTCGAAACCGTGAAATAACAAGACCGGACGCGTGTGGCGTCGGCGCTCCATCCCGTATATTCGCCATCTGAAAATATGTAGGCAAGCCGATGGTGTTAACAGATGCCCGAGGATCTCCCGTAGGCAATGCGGCAACTATCGGCTAACGTATATATCCGAGATTCTTTCCAGAATACTCGGTAACTGGTGGGAAACTATTGCTTGACGGTTTACGTCGAACCCCCCGTTCCTGTCGTAACATGGTGCTAACACACTGGTAGCGGCCCAATTCTCCCCTGTCTGGACGTCGCCGTCCACCCCCCGAATGGGGGGTTTTCCGCAGAAGATCGTTTGCTGAAAGCGACAGTGTTCCGCTGGGCCGAACAATTGTTCAACTGTAACGTTGCGGGCAGCTTATACTTCTTTGACAGTGACGAACAGTCGATGTAACTTTGCCTTAACAGGGCAGGGGAGTCGCCGTGGGGATGCGACTTCCTTTGGGAGCTTCTGGGGGTACAGCTCCGGACGCGTGCATTCTGAGAGGGTGGTCTTGGATCGGCTATTGTCTGAATTGGTGCCGAAACACCTTCTGCTGCCTCCGTTGCGATACCGGAAGTGAATCCCGATAACAATGAACTACGACCGTACGAACTTCGCCCCGCTGTCTCATACCCGAAACCCCGATCATGGGGAGTTGCGGTTCCACTGGTGCGCCCCGCTGGACAGCGGGCAGCAGAAGGCGACCGAGAAGTACCGAGTCGGTGAACTCGACTTCGAGGGGATGGTGGACTTCGTACAGGAGGCGGACGCGCTGGGCGTCGACTCCCTGCTGATGGGCATCGCCGACTACATGCCCGATCCGCTGCCGATGATCGGCGCGCTGGTCAGGGAGACCGAGAACGTCACCTTCATCCTCGCCTACCGGCCCGGCCTGCTCTCGCCGACGCTGTTCACCCAGGTGGTGAACACGATCTCCTGGATGTCCGACGGGCGCATCTCGTTGAATCTGGTCGCGGGCATCTCGCCCGCGGAGCAGGCGGGCTACGGCGATTTCGTCGCGCATGACGGACGGTATGCCCGCACTCAGGAATTCCTCGATATCTGCCACCGGTTTTGGAGCGGGCAGTCGCCGCTGTCGTATGAGGGCGAGCATTACGTCATCAAAGAGGCCGCGCTCGGCCTCGGCTACAAGGGCGGTGGTCGGCCCGAGATTTATCTGAGTGGCGCCTCGGAGATCGCGCAGGAGACGGCCGCGATGTACGGCGACTGTTGGCTGCGCTACGGCGATACGCCCGAGGGGATGGGCGCGGCGGCCCGGCCGGTGCTCGACAAGGGCGCTCGGGTCGGCACTCGAATGCATATCCTGGCCAGGGAAACTCGGGAGCAGGCGCTCACCGATCTTGCCGCTATGCAGGAAAACCCCGACGAAAAACATCGGGAGTGGGTCGCGCAGGTCGTGGCCGCCTCCGATTCGGTGGCCGTGAAGACATCGTTCCGGCTGGCCGAGCAGGCCGCCGACGACTGGCTGTCGCCGATGATCTACTCCGGCTTCGTGCCCTATCGCGGCGGACCGGCGCTGTGCGTGGTCGGCAGCTATCAAGAGGTCGCCGACTACCTCTACCAGTACAAGGCGGTCGGGGTCAGCGAATTCATCTTCTCCGGCTGGCCGACTCGCGACGAGATGCGCATCTTCTACACCCATGTGCTGCCGCTCATCCGTGAACACGAGAGACGGCTGGGATGAAGCAACGGGCTGTGCCCAGGCGCGCGGGGACGGCAGCCGGCGGGGCGGGTAAGCGCCCGGGGACGGCAGCCGGCGGGGCGGGTAGGCACAGCGCGCTGTTCGCCACTGGCGTTCTGCTCGGATTGGTTGCCGAACAAGTTGTGCTGTTCGCGGTGCCGCTGTTGATCTTTCACGACACCAAGCAGGTCTCGACCCTCGGTTTCGCGTTCGCATTGGAGTGGTTGCCCGCGCTGATCGCCTACCCGTTCGCGGGTCTGCTCGCGGACCGCGACGGTGGCGCAAGGCTGTTCACCCGGGTCGCGGTGATGCGTGCGGTCATCCTGGTCATCGTCGTGCTGGTCTGCCTCACCCGGCCGGGCTGGATGGTGCCCGCGTTGATGACCGGCGGTGCGTGCCTGTCGGTCTGCGTAGCACCCATCCGGATGTCGATCGAGCGGATGGTGCCGCAGATCGCCCGCGACTCGCAGATCGCCACGGTGCAGTCGCTGGTGCAGAACATGGAATTGCTCGCGATGGCGCTCGGACCCGCCCTGGCGATCCTGGCCGCGGCCTTCCTCGGCAAGCTGTGGCTGCTGCTCGTGGCCGCCGCCGCGTTCGCGATCAGCGCGGTCACCTGGCTGCCGCTGCCCCGACCGAAGGTGCGCGCCGCCGTCGGCTGGGCGGCCCGAGAAGTGTTGGCGGAGTTGGCGATCGGCTGGCAGCTCATGGTGCGCATCCGTCCGGTGCTGCTGCTCGGCATCCTCAACTTCACCATCAACCTGGTGGTCGGCGTGCTGATCGTCTCCAACGCCGCGCTGGTCACCGATGTCTTTCACGCGCCCGACTCCGCGTACGGCCTGCTCAACGCGGCCGTCGGTGTCACCGGGCTGCTGAACCTCCTCCTGATGCCCGCCCTGCTGCGGCGCTTCGGAGTCGAACCTATTGGGGCGATCGGCTTTTGGCTGATGTGCGGCACGGTACTGATAGCCGCCCTCGCACCCTCCTATTTGGTTTATGCCCCCGCTTTTGTCGTGATGCTGGTCGGCGATGCGCTCTACAACATCTACAACCGCACCCAGCGGGTGAAGGTGATTCCCCGCGAGCATCTCGGCAAGGTGATGGGTCCCTTCTATCTGCTCAACCTGTTGTCCTATCCGATCGCGGGCCTGCTGATCGGTGGTCTGGGCGCCGGCATCGGCGCACAACGACTCGCGCTGTGGCTGGGCGGCCTGCTCTGCCTGTTCGGCGCGGTTTTTCTGCCGTTGACGATGGCCAGTTTCCGAAAAGCCTTGCTGGCCCGCGAGAACGCTAACGTTGAGGTCGTGACATGAACGCTGGTTTCCGGTGCGTGCTGTGCACCGTTGAGTCCGATTCCCATCTATGGAACCTGGTCTATCTGCAGAAGCTGCTCGAGGAGCACGGCGCGACGGTGCACAACCTCGGTACTTGTACGCCGGTGCAACACGTGGCCGACGCGATTCGCGCGGACCGGCCCGACCTGCTGGTCGTGTCGAGTGTGAACGGTCACGGCTTCCACGGTGCGCAGGTGCTGCTGTCCGGCCTGCGGGAGCGCGGGCTCGAGGTGCCGTGCGCGATCGGCGGCAAGCTGACCACCGCGGTATCCGACGACGACCGGGTCCGCCGCGAACTGCTCGAACTGGGATACACCGACGTGTTCCTCGGCGACGACGCCATCGAGCGGTTCCGCGGTTTCCTGCGTTTCGGTCTGGCCCAAGGGTTTTCGGCTTGGCGCGCGGATCGGGCGCTCATCAGTCCCTGGGACAGCGAGGACGCGGCAACGCGAGAGGTGTTCTGATGCATATCGTCATCGTCAATCGGTGGCCGCGGTTCTTCGACGGGATCCGCTGGGACAACGAGCTCACTCGCTACGAGGAGTTCGTCGATCACGAGGCCAATCAGGTCAGTTACGTCGTGGACGGTCCCGGAGCCGATGGCGTGCTTGCGGATGCGGCGAAGATCGCCTGCCAGGTGCGGGTCGAGGACGTCAACGACGTGGCGGCGCTCGGTGCGGCCGTTCGGGAGATCATCGAGCGGGTCGGGCCGGTGGACGAGCTGATCGCGCTGTCGGAGTTCACGCTGGAGATCGCGGCCAAAGTTCGTGCAGAACTGGGGATTCCGGGCCCGACCGTCGACGAGGTCGCCGTGTACCGGGACAAAGTTCGGATGAAGCAGGTGCTGGACGAGGCGGGCATCCCGGTGCCCCGGTTCGCCGACTGTTCGAGCGTCGAGCAGGTGCGGGCTTTTGCCGAATCCTGCGGCTATCCACTGATTCTCAAGCCGCTCGGCGGTGCCGCCAGCATCGGGGTGCGGCGGGTGGACAACGCCGCGGAACTGGATGTCGCGCTGTCATCGATCGTGTTGGCGGACTACGAGATCGAGGAGTTCATCGCGGGGCAGATCTACCACGTGGACGGGTTCGCGGACGATGATGCCCGCGTCCCGTTCCAGGCGGTCTCCCGTTACATCAACGACTGTCTGTCCTTCGCGCACGGCACGCCGCTCGGCTCGGTGCTGATGGGGCCTTCACCGCAACGGACACTGATCGAGGACTTCTCGAAGCAGATCATCTCGGCACTCGGCTTGCGCCGCTTGCCCTTTCACCTCGAGGTGTTCATAACCCCCTCGGGTGATCCGGTGTTTCTGGAGATCGGTGGGCGAGTGGGTGGCGCCGAAGTGCCGCACCTGCTCTACCGGGTGTTCGGCGTCAACCTGTACGAGATGTTCCTGCGGGTGCTGTCGGGTGGTCCGGTCCCGCCGGTTCCCGAGGTGGTCGACTCCTCCGGGGGTTGGCTGATCATGCCCAAGTCCGCCGAGCACACCGAACGCGTGCTGCGGGTTTCGTCCATGCGGGACCAGGTGCCGATCGTCTGGCGTGAGCTGCTGCCCGCGCCGGGCGAGGTGCTGGCGCCGGGCGGCGCGTACGACGCGCTGCATCGCGGGCGCTTCATTGTGTTGCACGAGGATGAGCACGTCGTCGAGGCCGGCATCCGAAAGATCATCGAGAACTTCGACTTCGAGGCGGAATCGCTGTGAACACTGGACATGATGCCAAAGACGACCTAGAGCGCTACGAGCAGTTGATCGGCTTCCTTACCACGGACGAGCGCCGCGGGGTGGCGGCGGTCGGCGACAAGCTGATCGAGGACGCGGGCGGACTCACCAAGCTCGCCGACTACAAGGTCATGGTGGCCTACGGCGGCGGCAAGGACAGTACCTATGTCGTGGCCTTCGTGCGGGCCGTGCAGTTGCGTCTGCAACTCGCCTACGGCAGAACGTTTTTGATGCGGGTGGCGAACATGCGGCACGCGGGCGTGGTGAGCGCGGTGATGGAGAACATCGATCGGGTGTACTCGGCGCTGGGTCTGCTCGATGACGATCGGGCCGAGTTGCTCACCATCGATCACACCGAGATCCGCCGCTTTCGGGTCGATTTGCCGCTGCCGGACAAGCTGGTGGCGATCAACCGGCTCGACGTGTTGATGAACGGGCACCGCTCGGCCGGTGATGGACGACCCACCTTCTGCAACAGCTGCAACCTGGCGGTCGCCGACTTCTACGGTCGGGCCGCCTGGTGGCGTGGTGGTGTCGACGCGATCATGACCGGCGACTCCCGACGGGAACAGGCGCTCTATGCCGCGTGGATTCTGCGGCTGGCCAAGGGGATCGGCATCGACGTCCAGCGCAAGGGGATGACGTTCCAGGACCTGCTTGCCGCGTTGCGTGGTGTCGGCGACGCGTATTTCCGTGAGCTGTTCGGTGATGACGAGCACGAGCCCGCCGAACGCGAAGTGGCCGTTGGTGATCGGTCGGTGCAGCCCACCTTCGTTTCCATCTATGACCTGGTCAGCTATCGCGTGCACGATCATTGGGATCTGATCGTCGATTTCCTCGGCTTCCGGTTCGATGATCTGGCGTTCAGTTTCACCGAATCCGATTGCGCCAACCCGACTCTCATGGCGCACCTGCGCGGGCTCCGCGTCGAGTACGTCGAGGGTCGAACCTATCAGGCCGGGATCTCCGAGTATCTGGAGTTCGCCGAGACGATGATGCGCCGGAAGGAGATGCCGGACAGCCTCATCGCGCTCGCCCTCGGTCGCTACGAAACGCCGGAGAAGGTCGTCAAACAGCGTGACGTGGCGGCCACCTACGCCGAGAACGCGTTTGGGCTGGGCGAGGATGAGTTGGTCGCGATGGTCTTCTCGCCGTTCACCAATGAAGGTGCGCGACTGGCGGAATTCGTCGAACGGTGCCATCCCGAGCGGGTCGACGAGGTGCCGGCTTTGCACGCCGCGTTGCGTGGCGAGCCAGGGAGCGACAGCGCGGCCGGGTGGCTGGCGGAGGTGTCCGGACTGTCCATCACGCACCTGCGCACGCTGTATCGCAGTGCGCTGGTTGACTTCGCGGCCGGTGACACGGTGATGGCGAGGGTGCGCGCGGGCGATCCGCACAAATCCCAGGTGCACACCGTCGACGCGCGCTCGGGATTGCCGACGCTCGAGCTGATCTCGGGTCGGTGACGTGGCTGGGTTCTTCGACAGTTTCGTGGCGGACCGCGCCGCCGCCGGGCAGTTGGTGGTCCAGCCGCGGATGGGCATGGGCAGCTTGTCGGCGATGCGGTCCGGTCTCGCCCGGGTGGCCCACCTGGATTTTCCGGTGATCGGCACGCTCACGCTCGACAGCTACACCCGGGTCGGCGATTACCAGAGCCCACTGGAACGCCTCGCCGCAGGGGAGGAGCTGAACGGTTATCCGCTTGTCTCCCACTCGATCGAGGAGACCAAGAAGGTGCTCGCCGACCTGTACGGGCCGACGTTCCCGGTCCAGGTGCGACACGGTACTGCGTTGCCGCTGCGGGTCTTTCAGCGGTTGGTCGAGGTCGGCCTGGACGCGACGGAAGGTGGGCCGGTCTCGTACTGCCTGCCCTACAGCAGGCTGCCGCTGCGCGATGCGATCGAGGCGTGGGCGGAGAGCACCAGGTTTCTCGCCGACGCGGCTGAGTTCGGGCACATCGAGAGCTTCGGCGGCTGCATGCTCGGCCAGCTGTGTCCCCCGTCGCTGTTGGTGGCGATGGGGATTCTGGAGGGGTGTTTCTTCCGGCAGCACGGCCTGCGGTACATGTCGTTCAGTTACGCGCAAGGGACACTGGCCGAACAGGATCGGGGCGCGTTGCGGGCGTTGCGGACCCTGGCCGCCGAGTATCTGGGCGATGTGACCTGGCATGTCGTGTTCTACACGTACATGGGCCTTTTCCCGAGGACACCCGACGGCGCGACTCGACTGATCCGCGACAGTGCCCGGCTGGCCATGGCGACCGGGTGTGAACGGATGATCGTGAAGACGGTGTCGGAGGCGTGGCAGATTCCGTCTGTCGCGGAAAACATTGCGGCGCTGCGTATTGCGTCAGTAGAGGCGGACGGGCCACTGGATCCGGCGTCGCCGGCCGAGGCGCAGTACTTCGGTGAGGTGCTCGATGAGGCGCGGACCCTCATCGATACGGTGCTCAACCTCGACGCGGACGTCGGGGTGGCGCTACTGCAGGCCTTCACCGAAGGGCTGCTCGACGTCCCGTTCTGTCTGCACACCGACAACTTCGGGGCCACCACCTCCGTTATCGATGAGCAGGGCGCGCTGCGTTGGGGGAAATTGGGCCGACTTCCGTTGCCCGCCGGTGCCGGTCGCGAGGATCTTGCGCGGCTCGGCTCCGACGCGCTCTACGGGATGCTCGACCACGTGGCGAATAGTTATGACAGCAGGCTGATTCCATGACCGAACCAATGAGAGATGCCATGCCCGAGGATGATTCGTCCATTGTCGTACTGGTGGATGCGTTTTCCACGGGAGCGCTGCTCGCGCAGCAGGCGCGGCACCAGCACCGGCTGATCCATGTCCAGTCTCGTTCCCATCTGCCCGCGACCTTCTCCGCGAGCCTGCCCGCCGAGTTGTTCGCCGAGGACCTTTCCTACGCGGACCAGGCCGACGACGTCCTGCGCAGGCTTGGCGAACTGGGACCGGTCGCGGTCATCGCGGGCAGCGAATACGGCGTCGAGGTGGCCGACGAGATCGCCGCGAAACTTGGCCTGCGCGGTAATGATCCGGCGCTCTCGCACGTGCGGCGGGACAAGTTCTACATGCTGGAAGCGGTGGCCGGTGCCGGGCTGCGGACCGCACGGCAGCGGCGCGGCAGCGATGCGGCGCGGCTGTTGGAATGGCGGCGGGCTGAGGGGCTCGGGCGGGTGGTGGTCAAGCCGCTCGACAGTGCGGGATCCGATGACGTGTTCATCAGCGACTCCGAGGCGGAGGTTCAGGCCGCGGTCCAGGCGATCATCGGTAAGACGAACCTGATGCTGCGAACCAATGCGGCGGTGCTGGCGCAGGAGTACCTGGTCGGGGACGAGTTCATCGTCAATTCGGTCAGCCGGGACGGCAAGCACTGGTTCACCGACGCGTGGATCAGCCACAAGGTGACCGTGCGGGACAACCGTCGGATCTATGACTGCGAAGACCTGCTGTCGCAGGACGATCCGCGCTTCACCGACATCATCGACTACGTTTCGGGTGTGCTCGACGCGCTCGGCATCGCGAACGGGCCCGCGCACACCGAATTGATCTATACCGCAGCGGGTCCCGTGCTGCTGGAGACCGGGGCACGGCTCTCGGGGCTGGCCGATCCACGAGCGCTCGATCGCGGCACGGGCGTGAATCAGGTCGACCTGACGATGGACTGCTACCTCGGTGAGGGACGCGCGCTGGCGGCGCAGCCGTCGGTGTATTCGCGGCGGGAGCAGGCGCGCTGCGTGAATCTCATTGCCCACCGGGAGGTTCCGCTGCCTGCCCAGGCGTTGCGGGCGGAGCTCGAACGGCTGCCCGCTATCGAGAGTGTTCGGTTCCGGATCGCCGATCAGGCGATGACCAGGCCGACGGTCGATCTCAATTCGTCGCCGGGCGTGGTGTTTCTCGTGCATCAGGACGCCGCCGAGATCGAACGGTCGTACCGGACGCTGCGGCGGCTGGAGCACGAGCTCTTGTAGGCGCCGCCGGACAGACAGAGAGCATCGATGACGAATACGCAGCTGGGTCAAATCCTTCTCGCCATCCTGTTACTCCTGCTGGGGGCCAACCTGCTCGGTCAGCTGTTCCGCCGACTGCGTCAGCCCAAGGTCGTCGGCGAGATCCTGGCCGGAATTCTGGTCGGCCCAACGGTTCTCGGGAAGATCGCGCCCGGCTTCGCGGCTGAGATGTTCGGCGGCGACAAGGGTGATCCCAGCGCGGTGGTGCTCGGGTTCCTGTACAACCTCGGCCTGTTGATGCTGATGTTCGTGTCGGGCTGCGCCGCAAAGCACCTGTTGGGCAGGCAGAATCGCACGGCCACCGCGTGGATTCTGGGGATCGGCACGCCGCTGCCGTTCCTCATCGCCCTCTTTGCCGCGCCGCTGCTGCCGCTCGAGGATCTCACCGGTACCGCGGGGAGTGAGCAGGCCGTCGTGCTCGTCTTCGCGGCCGCCACGGCGGTGACCTCGATCCCGGTCATCACCAAGATCTTCTACGACCTCGGCATCCTGCACACCCGATTCGCCAGCCTGCAGCTGGGATCCGCTGTGCTGGAGGATATTGCGCTGTGGGGAGTGCTCTCCGTCGCCACCGCGATCGCGGGCGCCGCCCTCGGCGCGACCGGCGACGAGCTGACCGCGACCATCGGCGGGCACATCGCGGTCAACGCCGCCTACGTGATCGTCGCGCTCACCGTCATGCCTGCCGTGCTGCGCAAGCTGTCGCGGGCCGAATGGAATGTGGTGGCGCGCAATTCGCCTGTCGCGTGGATGCTCATCGTCTTCCTGGGTTATGTCTCACTGGCCGCCGCCCTTGACGTGACGCTGGCATTCGCCGCGTTGCTGGCCGGCTTCGGCGTGATGGGCGGCATGAAAGGCACTGAGCAGGAACGGTTCCGGGACCCGATGCAGTCCATCAGCGATGTCTCAGGGCACTTCTTCGTTCCGCTGTACTTCGCCATCGTCGGCTACCGGCTCGACCTTTCCAAGACGTTCGACCCACTCATGCTCGTGGGGTTCCTGGTCGGCACGTCGCTGGTGGTGTTCCTGTCCGTGGGGCTCGGCGCCAAGCTGGCCGGGATGAGCCGCCTCGACATCGTCAATCTCGCCATCACCCAGAATGCCCGCGGCGGGCCGGGCATCGTGATGGCCTCGGTGGCCTTCGACGCGGGCATCATCAACGCCATTTTCTACACAACCCTGGTACTCACCGCCGTGCTCACCTCCCAGGCCTGCGGCTGCTGGCTCGACTACGTCCTGCGCAAAGGATTGCCGCTGCTGTCCGGCGCCGACCTACGCCGCCGGGGCATCGAGCCAGCGCCCGAGGAACTGTCGCCGCAGCGGGGGTAACTCGACGCATTTTGGTCGCGCGCACGGCTGATGAGTCTCACGTGGTCGGAGGTGTGGGTTCGGGTGGAGTGGTTAACTCGTTAGGGAGACTTCGGTGTCGAGTGCGGAGGGTGTCATGGCGGAGGCGAACGGGATGACCGATCTGAAGCAGGGGCAGCCGCACAGCGCCCGTATTTATGACTATTTCTTGGGCGGCAAGGACAACTATGCGGCCGACCGGTTGGCTGCCGACAAGATCGAGCAGGCCATTCCCAATGTTCGACTGGTCGCGCGGGAGAATCGCGAGTTCATGCGTCGCGCGGTCGGCTACCTCGGCGAACAGGGCATCCGCCAGTTCGTCGATATCGGCACCGGCATCCCCACCGAACCCAATCTGCATCAGGTGGCCCAGGAGACGGCTTGCGATGCGCGGGTGGTGTATGTCGACAACGATCCGCTCGTGCTCGCCCATGCCCGCGCGCTGCTCATCGGGACGCCGGAGGGGCGAACTCGGTACATCGAGGCCGATGTCACCGAACCGGCGAAAATCCTTGGGGCGCCGCAACTTCGCGAGACCATCGACTTCGCCGAGCCGGTCGCGCTGAGTCTGATCGCGTTGTGCCACTTCGTGCCCGGCGAGCAGATGTACGAGATCATCGATACGTTGCTGGAACCGCTTGCGCCAGGCTCGTTTCTGGTGATGACGCACCTCACCGCCGACCTCGATCCCGAGGCGGTCCAGGGCACGGTGCGCGCCTACGAGGCGAGCGGTATCAGGATGGAAGCACGCACGTATGACGGGGTAGCCCGCTTCTTTTCGGGTTTGCAACTGATCGAACCGGGCATCGTGCCGATCGGCCGGTGGTACCCGGACGGCACCGCGCCGGATTCGACCGCCGTTGTCCCGCTGCCTGTCACGGATTTCGGCGCCGCGCCGAAACCGCCCGCTGCCGGATATGCCGCGGTCGGGCGTAAGCAATAAGGCGTTTCGGAACACGCTCGGGTAACGGCACTCGGCGATCCTTGACCGGTCGTTTCGGCCGCTTCTAGAGTTGACGTCTGCTGGGTATGAGGAATCTGGTGTAAATCCAGAGCGGTCGCGCCGCTGTGAACATGCTGTGAATAGCGGTGTGTGAGTCAGAAACTCGGCTCGGCAGGAGTTTTTATTCTGGACGTAGGGACGCGTAATCCCTGGAAGGAGTCCCTCATGGCCACTTATGTTCCGCATGCCGGTGTGACGGTTCGTCCGCTCAGTGCCTCGGTGTCGAGCACGCTCTGGTTGGTCGGCACGGTGCTCGGGGCACTGCTGATCTACTACTTCATCGGTATCGATCAGGGGGCGGTGTCGATTTTCGGCAGCGATACCCACGTCCACGAATTCGTGCACGACGCACGGCATTTCCTCGGCTTCCCGTGCCATTGAGTCGGCTCGGCCGGAGCGAGTGGTAGCGGTATGGAGAAGCAGATAATCGGTCGCGGCCTGCTGGCGGGCGCGATCGGTGGGTTGTTGGCGTTCGTGTTCGCGCGGATCTTCGCGGAGCCGGTGATCCAGCGGGCGATCGACTACGAAAGCGGTAGGGACGAGGCGCAGGAGGCGTTGGACAAGGCCGCTGGCCACCCGATGGGGGACATGGGCGCGGAGGTGTTCACTCGGTCGGTGCAATCCAATGTCGGGATCGGCCTAGGGATGATCCTGTTCGGTGTCGCCATGGGTGGACTGTTCGCGGTGGTCTTCGCGCTCAGCGTCGGCCGGGTCGGCAAGGTTTCGGCGCGTAACCTGGCGCTGCTGCTGGCCGGGGCGTTCTTCGCGGCGGTGTATCTGGTGCCGTTCCTGAAGTATCCGGCGAATCCGCCCTCGATCGGACACTCGGACACGATCAAGGACCGGACGGCGTTGTATCTGACGATGGTGGTGTTGTCGTCGCTGTTCCTGATCGGGGCGGTGCTGTTGGGTCGGAGACTGGCGGCACGCCTTGGTAATTGGACTGCTAGCCTGGTCGCGGCAGTTGCCTTCGTGGTGGCGATCGGTATCGTGATGCTGCTTTTGCCACAGCTGGGGCATCTTTCGGCGAATACCGCCGAGTTCGGCAGGCAAGCAACGGAAACGCCGCAGCCGCTGCGGGATTCGTCGGGTGCGATCGTCTATCCGGGATTCCCGGCCGATGATCTCTATCTGTTCCGGCTGTATTCGATTGGTGCGCAGGCGATCCTGTGGCTGGCCATCGGGCTGGTCTTCGCGACGTTGAGCGGGAAACTGTTCGAGCCGACGCGTAGATCAGCTGCTGCGGAAGCAGGTATCGCCAAATAGGAAGCGCCACAACGGCGTTGTGATTCTCGCCGGATCGGTGTTGATGCGCCGATCCGGCGGGTTTACTAGTGCCCGGTGAACATGGTGACCAGGCTGTGTGGTGCGTTGTCGCCGGACATGATCTCGTGCAGTTCGGCGCCGTCGAGGGCGATTTCGGCGCTGCGGGGGAACATGGCGAGCTCGTATTCGGTGATCGCGGCCTCGATGTCGTCGGGGTGGGCGGCGAGGGCTTTGCCGAGTTCGGCGCCGTCGAGCATCGCCAGGTTGGCGCCTTCGCCGTTCGGGGGCGCGAGGTGGGCGGCGTCGCCGACCAGGGTTACGCCGGGCACTCGGTCCCATTGGTGGTCGATCGGCAGGGTGTAGTGGGGGCGGAAGACCGGTGCGGTGTCGGCTTCGGTAATCAGTGCGGTGAGTTCTGGTGCCCAGCCGTCGAATTCGTGGACGATGCGCGCCCTGGTTGCGGCGGCATCGGTGAAATCGATTGCGGCGAACCAGTCCAGCGATCTGGTCAGCGACACATAGGTGTGCAGGGTGTCGCCACTTTCGCGGTGCGCCTGGATCCCCTTGCCCGGTGCGGGCGCGATCAGTGACCCTCCGCCGACTGCTTTCGCGGCGGCGGGGTGGCGGGTGTCGGCGTCATACAGGTAGGTCTCGATGTAGGAGATGCCGGTGTATTCGGGTGTGGCAGTGGACAATAGGGGCCGGACCTTTGACCACGCGCCGTCGGCGCCGACCAGCAGGCTCGTCGTGATGGTGCTGCCGTCGGTGAAGGTGACCTCGTGGCGGCCTTCGCCGAGTGCACGGGTACCGCTGACCTTGTGCCCCCATTGGATGGTGCTGGCGGGGAGCGAGTCGATCAGCATCTGTCGCATCTCGCCGCGCTGCACCTCGGGGCGGCCGCCGGTGCCGTCGTCGGGTTGGTCGAACAGGATGGATCCGTCGCGGTCGAGGACCCGTATCGCCTGACGGCCTTCCAAGATGAGGGTGCGGAACTCGTCCGACAGCCCGGCCGCTTCGATGGCGAGCTGTCCGTTGTAGTCGTGGATGTCGAGCATGCCGCCCTGCGCACGGGCCGTTGGTGAGGGCTCTGCCTCGTAGACCGTGACCGGGATGCCGTTGACCTGCAGGACGCTGGCGAGGGTGAGTCCGCCGAGTCCGGCGCCGATGATCGTGACTGGAGTGGGCATGGTGGGCTCCTTCGGGATCGAGGCCGGTGCGGTCCGGCGGCTATGGAATGCCGTTCCAATCTAACACAGGTTGGAACGGCGCTCCAGGCGTGCCAAGATGGCGGTATGGCATCGCGGGCGGGCAAGGAGAAGCGGCGGACGGACGCGCTGTCCCGGGAGCGGATCGTCGAGGCGGCCGTCGAGCTGCTCGACACGACCGGCGAGGGTGGGCTGACATTCCGGGCGCTGACCGAGCGTCTTGCCACCGGGCCGGGGGCGATCTACTGGCATGTGGCGAACAAGGGGGAGTTGCTCGCCGCCGCGACCGACGTCGTTGTCGCCGCGGCGCTGGCCGTCGAACCCGTCGAGTCCGCGGCTTCCCCGCAGGATGAGATCCGTGCTGTCGCGCTCGGACTGTTCGACGCGATCGACGAACACTCGTGGCTCGCCACGCAGCTCGCCGTGCAGTTCTCCCGCAGTCCATCGGGGTCGGTAGCGCCGCGGATCATCGAAAGCATCGGGCGACGGGTCCAAGCGCTCGGTGTCCCCGAGGGCAGCTGGTTCACCGCGACCTCGGCACTGGTGCACTACATCCTCGGCGCGACCAGTCAGTACGTCACGAACAGTCACGTTCTGGAGGCCGAATTGGATCGCGGCGAGTTCCTCGGCGACGTAGCGAAGGCGTGGGAGGAGCTCGACCCCGCCGACTATCCGTTCACCCGTGCGGTCGCGGGCCAGATGCGCGAACACGACGACCGGGAGCAGTTCCTCATCGGGATCGATCTCGTGCTCACCGGCATCGCCGGTCTCCACCGGACCAAGGGGTAGGCGTTCCGGTCACCGAGATGACTTGGGCACCTTGCGAACTCGGGTGGTCGCCGCGGTGACGCGGTTGCCCTCGTGGTCCTCGGTGCGTAGGCGGGCGACGGGTCGGCCGTCGTGGTCGACGAGGGTCGAGTGGGGTTCGTTGCCGGTGAAGGCGTGGCGTTCGCCCCATTGGCGCAAGGCCACGACAGTGGTGAAGAGGTCTTGGCCTGCGTCGGTGAGTTCGTAGCTGTGTCGCTTGCCGCCGGGGGCGGTGCTGGTGGTGAGGATGCCGTGGTCGACGAGCTTGCGCAGGCGGTCGGTGAGGATGTTGCGGGCTATGCCGAGGCGCTGCTGGAAGTCGGTGAAGGTCGCGGCGCCGTCCATGGCGTCGCGCACGATCAGCAGGCTCCAGCGGTCGCCGACGAGGTCGACGGTTCGCGCGACCGGGCAGGTGGGGTCGGTCCAGTCGCGGCCGGTGCCGGGTGTCGTGGTCATGCGCCTCCGTTCAATCAGTTGCACTTTGAAACCATTATGCCCTATCGTCAAATGGTTGCATTTTGCTACTAATTTCGGGAGGTGTTGTGGCCGTAGGAGTCACAAGGTCGCAGCGGTGGGTGCTGGCGCTGGTGTGCGCGGTGGCCGTGTCGACGATCTACGCGATCCAGCCGGTGTTGGAGACGGCGGGCACCGGGTTGGGGTTGGCGCGCGAATCGTTGGGCTGGCTGGTTGCTGCTGGGCAGGTTGGTTACTTTGTCGGTCTCGTCTTGCTGGTTCCGCTCGGTGACGTGCTGAATCGTCGTCGGCTCATCACTGTGCATCTGGTACTTACTGCCGTGGGGGCGGCGGTCGTGGCGGTTGCGCCTAACGGTGTCGTCGCGGTGGTGGGGCTGGCGGTCGCGGGTCTGTTCGCGGTAGTGGTTCAGGTGACGGTCGCCTATGTCGCCGCCGTTTCCGCACCAAGCGAGCGGGGTCGCAATATCGGTGCGGTCACCTCCGGTGTGGTGATCGGCATCCTCGGTGTCCGTGTTCTTGCGGGCGTCCTCGGTGACACGGTCGGCTGGCGTGCCGTGTACGCGCTGCTCGCCGTGTTGTGTGTGGTGCTGGCGTTCATCGTTCGCGCGACGCTCGACTCGGACGGCAGAACGCCCGGGGCGCGGTACGTACAGGTTTTGGCATCGATGGGGCGGCTCGTGCGCACGGATCGGCTCTTCCTCAGCCGAGGGCTGATCACCTTCTTCCTCTTCGCGTCCTTCGGAACCCTCTGGAGCGGGCTCGCCCTGCCGCTCGGCACCGATCCATGGAACTTCGGCACCACACAGATCGGCCTGTTCGGAGTGGTGGGCTTGGCCGGAGCGCTCGGTGCCGCCCGCGCGGGACGATGGGCCGATTCCGGCCGCGCGCAAGTGATTACGGGTTCCGCGCTGGTGTTGCTCACTGCCTCCTGGTCACTCATCGCCCGAACCGAATCAACCCTGTTGCCGCTCATCATCGGCATCGTCCTGCTCGACTTCGCCGTCCAGGCGGTACACGTCAGCAGCCAGCACCTGCTGACCGCAGCGCACCCGAACCGAGCCAGCAGCGTGATCGGCGCCTACATGGCCTTCTACTCCCTCGGATCAGCCCTCGGCGCGATCACCACCACCTGGGCCTACAGCACGTGGGGTTGGTCGGCCACCTGCTGGCTCGGTGCCGCCTACTCCCTCTCCGCACTGGTCTTGTGGGGACTGGCCCAGGTCACCGGCATCACCCGGCACCCTGCTGCGAGTTCGCCTGAGCCCCAACCGAAGTCGCGAGAAGCGGCAACGCTGCAATGCTGATCAGGGCTGAACAGCGCGAGCTGTCCCGGTGCGTCGCGCCGGTCGGCGCAATGGGCAAGACAGGCTGTCGTGGTGTTGTATGTGCTCGCGCTGGTCGCTGTTGTGGTTGGCGTGGATGTCCTGTTCTTCAGGCATCAGTTTTGGGCGCGGCTGATTGTGAACGTCGGAATCGTGTTGGTGTTCGCGGCGTTCTATTTGCGGTTTCCGAAATAGGTCTGCTCGGCTAGGAGAGAGAGCGTCGCAGGAATTCCAGTTGGAGGAGGAGTAGGTTTTCGGCGACCGACTCCTGGGGGGTCATGTGGGTGACGCCGGACAGGGGGAGCACTTCGTGTGGGCGGCCGGCGGCCAGTAGAGCCGAGGACAGGCGGAGGGAGTGGGCTACTACCACGTTGTCGTCGGCGAAGCCGTGGATGATCATCATCGGGCGGTGTGGGTCGGCTGCGTCGACCAGGCCTGCGTCGTCGATGAGTGAGTTGCGTCGATAGATTTCTGGCTGCTCGTCCGGGTGGCCGAGGTAGCGTTCCATGTAGTGGGTGTCGTAGAGGCGCAGGTCGATGACCGGCGCGCCCACCACGGCTGCGTGGAAGACGTCCGGGCGGCGGAGGGCTGCGAGCGCCGCGAGGTAACCGCCGAAGGACCAGCCGCGGATGGCGACTCGGTTCAGGTCGAGGGGGAAGTCGTCGGCGAGCGCCTGCAATGCGTCCACTTGGTCTTCGAGGACGACTTCCGCGAGGTCGTCGCGGATTTCTTTCTCCCAGGCGGGGGAGCGGCCGGGGGTGCCGCGGCCGTCGGCGACCACGACGGCGAAACCGTGGTCGGCGAACCACTGTGAGGTGAGATGCGGATTGTGCGCGGCGAGTACTCGCGGGCCGTGTGGTCCGCCGTAGGGATCCATGAGGACAGGGAGTGGGGTCGTGCCGTCGTAATCATGAGGGAGGAGGACGGCGCACGGGATGCGCCGTTTGCCTGCCTCGGTCAGGGTTACCCGTGGGGACAGGCCGGGATCGGCTGCGTACGAGGCGATCGTCGCCACCTGCGTCCCGTCGCGAAGCACCTGCACATCGGCGCCCGGACGGTCGAGCGTGGCGGATACCAGCACGGTGACGCTCCCGGCACGCACCGCCGAGTGCACGCCCGGCTCCTGCGAAACACGTTCCAGGCCAAGCTCGTTGACGCGATAGACGTGAACCTCGCCGGTTTCGGGCGCATCAGCCTCGGCGCCGGCCGACGCGGTGATCAGCACGTCGGCCGACCCGACGTCGAGTACCGCGCGGAGGTGCAACTGAGGACCGGTCAGCGCGCGTTCACCGACCGCGAGGACCCGTGCGTCGCCCTCGTCGGCAATCCGTACGAGCTGTCCTGCGGAGTTCCAGCAGGGCACGCCGGGGAAAAGATCGAGCCACACCGGATCTTCGTCGGTGTACACGGTCCGGGTCACGCCCGTCTCCGGCGACACCGCCAAGTACAGCTGGCTGCGCTGATCGCGTGCCTGTACGAGCAGCAGCGGAGCACCGGCAGCTGACCAATGCACCTGCGCGAGGTACGGATAACGCGCCCGGTCCCAGACGACCTCCGTGCGCGCCCCGTCCAGGCCGATCACGAACAGCTGTACATCCGCGTTGTCGGTGCCCGCCGCCGGGTAGGCGACCTGTCGTGGGGCATCCGCCGGCCGGGCCGGGTCCGCGATCCACCAGCGCTGTACCGGTGTGTCGTCCACGCGCGCGACCAGCAGCCGCTGCGAGTCCGGCGACCACCAGAAGCCTCGATAGCGGCTCATCTCCTCCGCCGCAATGAACTCGGCGAGACCGTAGGTGATGTTGGCCGACTCCGGCTCGGCGAGCGCGCGCTCGTCCTTGCCCTCGACACTCACGACCCGCAGCGCACCGTGCGCGACATAGGCGACGTGCCGACCGTCCGGGGATGGGCGTGGGTCGATCGCCGATCCGGCGGCCGGGAGTTCACGTGCCGTGCCAGCCTTCAGGTCGGCCACGAACAACCGGCCTGACAAAGCGAAAGCCGCCAAGTCCACGGCTGTGTCGGTGGCGTAGCCGACGATGCCTTCGCCGCCCTCGCGGCTGCGTTCGCGACGCGCGAGCTCTTCGGGCGGCAGGTCCTCGGTCGCGCCGCCCAGCAGGACGCGCGGATCGGCCGCCACTCGCTCCTCGCCCAGCGCCAGATCGAGGATCCACAGGGAGCTGGCCCGGTCCGTACCCGAGGTGGAGCGCAGGAATGCGACGCGCGTGCCGTCGGGTGCGACGGTGAAAGCACGCGGTGCGCCGAGCGTAAATCGCTGGGTGCGCGCACTTAGACGGGGGAAGGAGTCGGGCGTCGTCGACATGTCCCCGACCCTACTGGCCCTGCCGGAGGTACTTCCAACCGCACGGGAATTCTTCTGTCGGTGAGTGTTTCGGCGGAATCAAATCAGGCGCCCCGGCAGCGATCCCGGGTTTCGGGGAGTTGCTGAAAGCCGGCCGACTTGTACGTGGCGACGGCGCCGATATTGGCGCTCGGGGTGCCGACTAGCGCGCTCGACGCGCCGAGTTGCCGGAGTGCGGCCGCCGCGGCGAGGGTGATGGCCTTGCCGTAGCCGTGACCGCGATGTGCTCGATGCACGCCCATCGGCTCGAGCAATCCGGGCTTGTCCGGGCCGGCCGACCACACCGTTACCGCGGCCACCGCGTTGGCCTGATCGTCGTAGGCGACCAAACACCGGGCGTCGGCATAGGGCAATCCGGTCGCCATCGCGTGCCAGCGGTCGTCGGTGAACGTCGACCTGTCGAACGAGGCACGATGTACGGCGGTCCGCGTGTGCGCTTGCGCTGGCCCGATCACCTCGATTCGCACGCCTGGATCCGGCACCGGCTCCGCGAGGTCGCGGCGCAGCGGCGTCCACGCCTCACCGGTTTTCCAGCCGTGCTCGGACAACAAGTCTTGGACCAACGCGTCCATCGGCGTTTCGATGCACACCTTCCCGGTCATCAGTACGCCACGCTCAGCGTCGGTCACGTCCGCAACCAGCCGCTGTGCCAGCTCCTCGTCTCGCCGAACGTCTGGAGCGATCGTCAGCCGCAACAACTCAGGCCCATCCAGCAGTCCGACGGCGAGAAGCTGTCCGTCCCGGCTCCAGGTCCGGACCGCCGCGGCGGTCGCCTCCGCCCCGAAGCGCCAGAACCAGCCCAGATCGCCTGGATGCAGTTGCATCGGCGCGCCGTCGTACTGCCATTCCCGCAGTACGAGCACAGCGGCCCTCAGTCCGTCGACTCCTGGCGTGCTCAACACGATCGGCATACCTGTGATCACACACCACGCGCCGACCGTCCGCACTTGGTTCTCAGCGTGTGTCGCGTCGTTACGCGGTGCCCGAACTACTCGGCCGAGTGGCCGATCATGCAGGGGTGGCGGCCTTTTCCCGGGCGAACACTCTTCGCACGGACACTCGCAAGGCGTCGGGGTTGACGCGGTCGGGGTAGCGGGCGAGCATCGCATCGACGAGTTCGGCTGGGTCGCTGGCTTTGTCGAGCAGCAGGTCGAAATCGGTTATGTAGGAGCGCGTTTCGCCGATTGCCTGTGGTGAGTCCGGCGCGCCGGGTGCTTTGTGACCGGCGACCACTCGCCTCGGATGCAGGGCTTCGACCTGGTCGACTGCCGCGATCCATTGTTGCCGTGAGGCTTTGCTGGTTTGGGCGAGGTATTGGTGCACACCGTTGTAGATGATGTCGCCCGCGACGACGAGGTCGAGCGAGGGGACGTGCAGGAAGGTGGTGTCGTGGGTATCGCTGTAGCCTGCCTCGACGGCGCGTAGTTCGTGGCCTTCGAGGTCGATCACTCCGTCGGTCAGGGGCTGGGCCACCTGGAGGTCTTTCGGGAGTTGGCCGGGGAAGGTCGATCCCCAAAAGGATTGGAAGAACTCGGGTTCCAGCTCTTGGTGCATGTGCGCGATGGTGCCTGGGGTGGCGACGGCGCGGGCGCCGGGGAACCGCTGTAGCAGTGGCGTCATGCCGAAGAAGTGGTCGCCGTGGCCGTGGGTGAGGTAAATGGTGGTGAGGTTCTTTCCCGAAGCCTCGATCCAGTCGCCCAGGTCTCGGGCTTGATCCTCGGTCAGGAAGGCGTCGACGAGAACCGCGTCGCGCGTACCAGAAATCAACGTGGCCGACATGGGCGACCAGATCGACTTCTGGCCGGGGACGCCGGTCTCCGCCGGGATCGTCGGAGTAACGAAAACCTCTGCTGTCAAAGCGCTTTCAGACATGATCGAGCTCCTGTTCAGAAGTGGGGTCGATATCTCATCTCCGCGCGGCTGACCTGTTTCGATCTGTTCGCGACCTTCTCCTCTTCGGCCAGAGAGCCATGAGCCCGAAGTAGGTCGGATCGTTTGGTACAACTCCAGTCTATTGTCCCAATCGGTGGGTTCAATGTGTCGTGCGTCACTCGGAAACGGCTCAGTTCTACGCGCCCGGCCCTGGTCCCTACAAGCTGACGCCCGGTACGTCAATCGAAATCTTGGAGAAGCTATCCGCAGGGGAATTTCTTTACCAAATTTAAATGTCTTACCTCTTGCAATGTCCGCGATTCGGGATTTCGGTCAGTTGTCCAACTGTGATCTGATGGATAAATCGTTAACTGGCGGCGAATCGAACCCGTGGATCCGTGTGAAGCGCTCGTCAACGTGCGATAACATGACGAAGTTGGGCGTGTTCTCCCTGTTCGAGTGCACATCACGCCACCACCGTGGCACTGCAAGCGGTGTGGCGAAATTCATAGACAATAGCTATTGCCGCATTTTGGACATTGTTCTTTAATTAGGCAGCTACGGTCAGGCAAATAACATTGCATGCGGTTTTCATTTATCAAGTCTGCTCCGCATGCGCCCCTGGAGAGCGGTGCAGAAATGCAAAACTTGTCACAGATGTTGAAGTCGTCGAACGGCGAGTTCGAGGAGTACGCCAGGGCTGCGCGCGCGCTGTATCCGGCGGCGTTGGTGTGCGCTCTC
Organism: Nocardia sp. NPDC050175; assembly: GCF_044459885.1. Taxonomy (NCBI): domain Bacteria; kingdom Bacillati; phylum Actinomycetota; class Actinomycetes; order Mycobacteriales; family Nocardiaceae; genus Nocardia; species Nocardia sp. NPDC050175. The sequence continues at coordinate 668,816 of NZ_JBITJI010000001.1, read as the reverse complement.
GTGAGCATGGTTGTCGTAGTGGCCGCCGTGGCCACCGCGCCTGCGGCATTCCGGGTCCCGCTCGCGCTGGGCGCCACCGTGGTCTCGATAGTGCTGTGCGTCGCGGTGGCCGCTGCTGTGCACTACCGGCAGGCCGCCGCATCGTCGGCCACCGATGCGGCCGTCCGAATCGAGGCCGCGAACGCGGCTGCGGCCGGGTGGGCGCGGGAGTCGGCGGATAGTGAGGGCCGCCGGGTCGCGGCGATGGCCGCGTTCGCGGTCGTGGCGGGCCGCCTGCAGGCGATGACCACCGGCATGCTGGCGGAGCTGCGCGCGATGGAGGACCGGCACGACGATTCGCGTGTGCTTGCCGACCTGTTTCAGCTGGATCATCGCTCCGCGCAGGCGGGCAGGCTCGCCGACAGTCTCGCCGTGCTGAGCGGGGGTCGGTCAGGGCGTCGGTGGCCCAACCCGATTTCCGTCGAGTCGATCGTGCGTGGCGCCATGGGGCGCGTGGCGGGTTATCAGCGGGTTCGGCTGCGGACCGCGATCGATATCGCGATCGCCGGCCATGCGGCGGAGGGCGTGATGCACACCGTCGCCGAACTTCTCGACAATGCCTGCAACTTCTCCCCGCCCACCACCGAGGTCCAGGTGTATACGGCCGAGATTCCCGCCGGGCTGGTGATCACTATCGAGGACAGTGGATTGGTCATGAGCGAATCGGCGCTGCGGCGGGCCGAGCTGCTCGTATCAGGTTCGGACCCGGGGGACAGCAGGCACGGTGCCACCTCCGATCATTCCTCGTTGATCGGCACCCGGCTCGGTCTCGCGGTGGTGGGATCGCTGGTCCGCAAGCACGGACTCACCGTGTCGTTTCGCCCCTCCGCCATCGGTGGGACGGCAGCGGTTGTGCTGGTGCCGCGGGATCTGACCACCCCGGTGAATGGCTCGCCCGCGTCGATTCCCGCGGCCACCGCACGGGAGTCGCTGCCGTCGGTCATCCGGCCGCACGCGACTGCGCCGGAAGACGCACCAGACGTCACCGATTCGAGGCAGCCGCAACAGCGGGGGCGCACGCTGGTCGGGCTCCGGCCCGTATCCCCGGACGGCATGTCGATCCATGGGGCTTGGGCCCCCCGCCCGCGCGTGCCGGTCGGTCTCGAAACCGACAGCGCCCCTTCGTCTTCCGCGATGAACGACGACTACCTCGGGTCCTCGCCGCACGCCGGAAACGGGGAGGTGTCCCAATGACCGAACACGCGATCGGCACGGCCTTCGGGCCGTACGAAGACGAGCGTCCGCACGGCCGAGAGGTGAGCCGGACCGCCCGCGACGATGTCCAACGCGATGCCGCTGTGCAGCACCGGCCGTCGCGGGCTGATGACAGCACCGAACCCAGCGGTTGCCCGGTTCGCCCGGAGTCGACACTGGTGTCGTTGAGTGACAACGGTTTCCGCGCCGACCCGCACGAGCTGTATCGGACGATGCGCCACGAGCACGGGCCGGTGGTCGCCGTCGAACTGCCAGGCGGTGTTCCGGCGTGGCTGGTCATCGGCTACCTCGAATTGCATCAGGTCACCGGCGATCCCGTGTTGTTTCCCCGGGACAGCAGACTGTGGAACCAGCGGGCGAACATCCCCGCGGGGTGGCCGCTGCTTCCGATGATCGACCACCCGAATCCGTCCATTACGTCTACCGTGGGTGCGATTCATCGCAGTCGGGTCGCGATGGTGGAGCCCGCGCTGGAGTCGGTCGACCTCGTCGCCTTGCGGCGCACCTGCGAGCACCTGGCCGACCACCTCATCGATACCTTCTGCGGAAGGGGCACAGCCGATCTCGTCGCCGACTTCGCCGAACCGCTGCCGATGTCGGCGCTGGCCTGGCTCTTCGGCTTCACCGAGGAGGATGGGGCGCAGTTCATCGAGATGTTGAAGGCGCTGACCGACGGCGGTCCCGACGCGGGGTCGGTATACCCGCGCCTCGCCGAGCGGATGCAGCAGTTGCTCGCTGCCAAAAGAGCCAGGCCCGGTGCCGATCTGGTGTCGCGGATGCTGACCTATCCCGCGTCGTTCACCGATGCGGAATGTGCGCTGGATTTGCTGGCGGTCGTCGCCGCCGGGTATCTGCCGACCGTCGACTGGATCGGGAACTCGATCCGGCTGATGCGCACCGACGAGCGATTTGCCGGGGCACTCGGCGGCGGGCGGCACAGCGTGGAGCACGCGATGAACGAGGTGCTGTGGGAAGACACTCCGATCCAAATCTTCCCGGGTCGCTGGGCGGCTAGCGACACCAGGCTCGGCGACAAGGACATCCGAGCAGGGGACATGCTGCTGCTCGGATTGGCCGCCGCCAACGCCGACCCACACGTCGGCAGGCAGCTCACCGAGAACAGCGCAGCGGCCGGCACCGGAAACAGCGCACACTTCGCTTTCGGCCACGGGGAGTACCGGTGCCCGTTCGCGGCCCAGCAGATTGCCGAGATCATTGCGCAGACCGGCATCGAAGTGCTCCTGGACCGGCTGCCCGATCTCGATCTTGCCGTGCCCGCGGCGAACCTGGTCCGGCGTCCGTCGCCCTTTCTACGCGGAATCACGTCCCTGCCCGTCCGTTTCACACCCGTTCGCACGACCGGAACTCCCCCGTTGGCGGGCAATGCGCACACACCGGACCTCTGGCGATCGACCAACCTGCAGTATTAAACGAAGCGTTCGTTGCGGGCGATAGATAGTGGAGACAAGTTGCCTGTATTCGATTGCGAGGTCCTCATGGACAGCACTTCCCTGGCCGCGGCCGATATCGCGCGCACTGTGGCCATCCGCTCGGTGGAGATCATGGCCGACGGTGAGCTCGCCGATTTCGACGCGATAATCCACCCGGCGGCGACCAATCGGGAGGCCAAGGCCGAGCCGCCTGCCGCCCGGGGGCGCGGGGCCGCCGCGTATTACGCGACGGCGCTGTGGTTGCGCGCGGCGTACGCGGATCTGCACCACACGGTCGAGGCCGCGGTGGTGGACGGTGAACTGGTCGCGCTGCACACCACGATGCACGGGCGTCACGTCGGGCCGTTCGTGGCGTACGGCGAGGACGGGCAGGTGGATCAGGTGTTTCCGCCGACCGGTAAGACTTTCGCTGTCACACAGTCGCATTGGTTGCGGATCGTGGACGGCAAGGTGATCGAGCACTGGGCCAACCGGGACGATCTCGGGCAGGCGATGCAGTTGGGGTGGGTGCCGCCGACCCCGATCTATCTGCTGCGGATGGCGCGGGCCAAGCGTAAGGCTCAGCGGGAGAACGGGACTCGCTAGTCGAGGACGACGGCGTCGTTGAGGCCGGAGTTTCAGTGGTCGGTGCGCCGGTGGACTGTGGGGGCGAATGGCTCGGGCTCAGCCTGCGCTACTTCCTGGTGCACGGCCATCGACCCGTTGCGGCTGCCCCTCGACCCGGATCCGATGCGGCACGGGCGATATCAGATCCTTTGTGCCGCAGAATCTTCCGTAGCGTCCATGGGGTGCCAGCCGATGGTTGCGAAGGCGATACGCAGCATCGCGGCTTTGATTTCCTGACGTCGGCCGGGGTGCAGCCTGCACTCGACGCAGCCTGCCTGGAATGCGGCCAACGCCATGCTGATCAGCTCAGGTGCGGGGATGGCGCCGGGGGGTGCGGGGATCAGCGAGACCATCACGCCGGCGACCGTCGCGTTCGTCGGTGAGTGCAGCCCGGCACCGTGATAGACGAGTAGCGAGTCGCCTGCCGCGATGCCCCAGTCCAGGTAGGCGTCGATGGCTGCGGCGACCTTGTCGGGTAGATCGTCGTGCTTGCCGACGGCCCGTTCGATCCGCGCACGCAGTTGCTGGTTGCCGTCGGCGACGAGCTCATCCAAGGCGGCAGTGCTGTTGGGGAAGTACTTGTAGAAGGTTGGCTTCGAGACATCCGCGGTGTGCGCGATCCGCTCGGCGGTTAGTCCGGACTGGCCGTGGGTGGCGTACACCGATGCGGTGGCGTCGAGGAGTTTCCGGCGCATCTGCTCGCGCTGACCGGCCGATTTCGGCGGTCGGCCGCGTTTGCTAAGAAGTGGCCCATTGACATCCATCTATAAAAGTTTACATTTACGTAGTCGGAAACAAAAGTATCGAAGCCGGCCGCGGAGACGTTCCTCGACACGCCTGAGCGCGCCCAGGACGTCAACCGTCCGACCAGTACCGTCTATCGCAACAGTCCACTGCTCAGCGAGGAGTGCCTTGTCTACCGATGATCGTCGCGACCACTTCGACACTCCTCTCGCCCGCCGACTGTTCCTGACCGGCGCTGCCGCGATCGGCGCGACGGTCGCGATGCCCGGATTCTCGGCCGCCGCGCCTGGCGGTCCGATACTGCGTCAGGCTCCGGACGATCGGGGCAACCTGTTGCGAGATGTGGCGTTCGGCAACGGGGTGATGGCGGGCGTGCCACGCACCGACGGCGCCACCCTGTGGACCCGGGTTTCCGGCGGTCCGTTCGGTACCGGCAGCGCGGGCACGGGCGTGCCCGATACCGGCAGCGGCGGCTCCGGCAGTGGCACGGGCAGTGGAAGCGGTAGCGCGGGGTTGGACGGCAGGCTCGCGGTCATCGTGTCCCGCAACGAGAACCTGTCGAGCCCCGACATCGCCGAGCAGGTCACGGCGCGCGGAAATGCCGACGGGACAGTTCATTTCGATGCGACGGGCCTGCGGCCGGGCGAGCAGTACTTCTACCAGTTCCGCGCACAGGGCACCGAGTCGCCGGTCGGCCGGTTCAAGACGTTGCGGCCCGCGGACTCCAACGAGCCGGTGCGGATCGGCTGGTTCACCTGTCAGGGCTTCGAGGAGGGCTACTACGCAACGCATCGCCACCTCGCCGACGAGGACCTCGATTTCGTTGTGTGCCTTGGTGATTACGTCTACGAGTTCACCGCTCCCGGTGTTCGAGGTGTCGAAGTCAACGCCTACCCGCAGGTTTTGGAGCAGATGCGGGAGAAGTATCGGAAATACCGTTCCGACGCCGACCTGAAGCTGATGCACAGCAAGCACGCCTTCGTCCCGATCTGGGATGATCACGAATTCCGCAACAACTACACCAAGGTCGGCTGGACCTTTCCCCTTCTCGCGCAGGCGGATACGGCCGTCGGGTTCCAGCAGAAGAAGCAATGGGCGTGGCAGGCGTGGTTCGAGCACATGCCGGTGCCGCGGTTCGCCGGTGACCCGCTGCGCACGTATCGCACCGTGCGGGTCGGCAAAACCGTCGAACTGTTCGCGCAGGATGCACGGCAGTACCGCGACATTCAGGGCTGCGGCGACTCGCTCACCCCGATCGTGTGCGCGGATGCCGACGATCCCGCACGATCCATGCTCGGTTCGACGCAGAAGAAATGGCTACTCGACGGCATGGCCGGGTCCGACGCCACCTGGAAGGTGATGGCGAACGCGAACATGATGATGGGAATGGTCGTCGACGATCAGGGCAAGCGCGCATGGCTCGACACCTGGGACGGCTACGGCGCGGAACGGACCGACATCCTGTCGCGGGCCGCCAAGGACATCAAGAACATGGTCGTGGTCACCGGTGACGATCACGACGGGTACGCGGGCGAACTCTGGGATACCGGATTCGCGCCGGGCACGCCGAGCGCCGAGCAGGTCAACGCGCCCGGAACCGCCCGCGCCGGTGTGGAATTCGTCGTTCCGTCGGTCACCTCGCACAACACCGGCGACACCTCGGAGTCGGGCGCGCACACCGAGGAAGCCAATCGGCTGGACAAGAACCCGCACGTGAAACACATCGACATGGTCCGGCACGGATACGGCGTGCTCGAGGCGGTGTCGAGTGAGGTGCGATTCCATTTCCGCGACGTGGACAAGCTGAATCAGAACGCGGGTGTCAGTACGTCGAAGTCGCTGCGCGTGCCCTCGGGACAGGCGATCCTCGAAGAGACGTAACCTGCCGTCGGAGCTCGGCTACAAATCCGGGCGTAGCGCGCAATCTGCTGACGGAACCCCTGGTATCTCTGAGAAGATGGGGCGGTTGTAAAACAAATCGCAATAGCCCCGGGGGGATGCGCTCATGTCGCGCACAGAATCAATTGCCTTGCCATATGTTCGATGGAACAGACTTTCCTCGATCCTGACAACGGTGCTGGTCAGCGCTATCGTGGCCGCCGTAGTAGCGGGAGGCGTTACGCCACGCGTCGCCGACCCGGCTGTTTCGACGACCGGCAGCTCGTCGTGGCGCTGGCCATGGCGATGGTCTTGGACGTGGCGATGGTCGTGGGATTTCAAAGTGGTTGTGGGAGCGGCTGATACGAAGGACTCTTCTGCTTGAGCGATGCCGAGCTACGGGTTCGGTTTCACGGATGCATTCGCGCGCCTTTGAATATCTTGTCCACGACGTTGCGCGGTCCGTATACGGCGATACCGACGAGGTCCAGGTCGGCCGCGCCGACCGCTCGTACCGCGGCCCGGTTGTCATGGTCGTTTCCGGTGGTGAACAGGTCAGAGGTGAAGATCGCCGCCCGCAGTCTCCGTGTCAGCGCCTTGCTGTGCGCGCTGCGCAGTACCTCCTTGGTGCCCTCGAAGACGAGGACCGGCTGCCGGAACATCGGAAGGTAGCTTGTCGCGTCCGCGTCCTCGTATGGTTCGCCGATCACCTCCGGTTGTGCCGTGCCGAGGCCGCTGACCAGAAAGGCCGTCACGTTCAGCCGCTGCCAGGTCGGCAGGTCCTCGCGCAGCAGTACTGCGATCTTGGTGTCGAATCGTACGTTCTCCATGCCGATGACTCTGCCGCCGACCGGCCCGCCGAGGCTTGTACGATCCTGGCATGGTTGGCGGCGCGGTCGAGCAGGTCAGGGCCTGGCAGCCGCGGGTGCCGGGCATCGTCGAGGTCTTTCATGCCCGTTTCATCGGGCACGTCTACCCGATGCACGCCCACGACTCCTGGACGCTGCTGATCGTCGACGACGGCGCGGTCCGCTACGACCTCGACCGGCACGAACACGGAGCCCTCGGCTCGGTGGTCTCGCTGCTGCCGCCGCATGTTCCGCACAACGGCCAGGCCGCGACCGCGCACGGATTCCGCAAGCGGGTGCTGTACCTCGACGACGCCCATCTGCCCGAGGAGATGATCGGCCGAGCTGTCGACAGCCCTACCTTCACCGACCCGCTGCTGCACCGTCGCGTGCGCGAGTTGCACACGGCACTCGGCCACGTCGGCGACGAACTAGAGGCCGCCAGTCGCCTTGCGCTCATCCACGACCGGCTCGGCGACCTGCTGCGCGGCACCGAACCGCCGGCCCGGCGCGCCGAGCCCGGGTTGGCGCACCGACTGCGCGAACTGCTCGATTCCCGTACCGCGGAAGGTGTTTCGCTCACCGAGGCCGCGGCCGTGTTGCACGCCGACCCCACCCACCTCATTCGGGCGTTCAGCCGCGAGTTCGGCATGCCGCCGCACCAGTATCTGATCTCCCGTCGGGTCGATCATGCTCGCCCACTGTTGCTCGGCGGCATGTCTGCGCGAGATGTGGCCGCAGCCACCGGTTTTCATGACCAACCGCACTTGATCCGGCATTTCAAACGCATTCTGGGCACGACGCCCGGGCACTATGCGCGTAGTGCTGACCTGCGCTAGGGGCAGTGCCTGCAGTTCCACGTCCAGCGCGAGTCCGATGCCTCGGTGCCACGAAGGCGTAGCTCGTGTGGTGATCTCCCGCGGCGTACGGAGCTTCTAGGGCGTAGCGCGTGCGGTGATCTCTCGGGGCGTGACCACGCGAGTGTCGGATCCGGACGCTGCGACGGCGATCATGGCGCGACCGATCTCGCGGTTGTCGTTGACCACATTCGGTGCCAGCCGTTTGAGCAACGGGATCAGTGGGCCGGTGACGGCGTAGGCGGCGCGATACAGCGGGGTCTTGGAGACCACGCCGTCCATCGGCTGTACGAATCCGGGCCGGAACATGTACGCCTGGAAGGGAAGTGCCAGCAGATCGTTCTCGGTCTTTCCTTTTACTCGCTGCCACATGGTGCGGCTCCGCTCGGTGCTGTCGGTGCCCTGTCCGGAGACATAGATGAAGACCAGCGCCGGGTTGGCGGCCGCGAGTGTGCGGCCGACTGTCAAGGCCAGGTCGTAAGTGATCCGGCGGTAGTTCTCCTCTTTCATGCCGACGGAGGAGACGCCGAGGCAGAAGAAGCAGGCGTCGTATTCCGGCAGCTCGTCGGCGATCGCGGTGAGGTCGGTCGGATCGGACTGGACCAGCTCGCGCAGCTTGGGGTTGTCGATGCCCAGCGAGCTGCGCCCGACGGCGAGGACCTGCTCGACCCGCTCGTCCCGCAGGCACTCGTTGAGCACCCCTTGCCCGATCATGCCGGTCGCGCCGAAGAGGATTACCTTCATGTCTGGCATCTTGCCTGATGGCACGCGACATTGCGGGGATCCGCCGCTCCGACGTGGGGCGCTACCCGAGTTCGGTGAGCTGCGGGACGGCAGGTGCCATGCCATCGATCCACGCCGCCGGTGCGCCGCCCATCGGGATGACGAGGACTTCGTGTACGCCGAGTTTCGCGTAATCGGCCATCCCCCGGACGAATTCGTCGCGGGTGGCGGGGGTCGGGCGTGGGTTGCTGGCGACGATTGTGGTGCGGATTTCGTTGTAGTCCCTGCCGACGTCGTCGCAATGGCGGCGCAGGATGTCGAGCTTGTGTCCGACATCCTCGGGAGACGAGCCGACGAGGTTGCAGGCGTCACCGTATTGCGCGACCAGTCGTAGGGTCTTACGTTCGCCGCCACCGGCGATGAGGACCTTGGGCCGGTTGATCGGTTGTGGTGAGCAGAGGGTTTCGGCCAGTTGATAGTGCTTGCCTCGAAATGGCTTGTTGCTCTGTGGATCCCACATCTGTGCACAAATACGCAAGGTCTCTTCCAGTCGCTCGAACCGTTCCGCGACCGGCGGGAAGGGCACGCCGAGCCCGCGATGCTCGCGTTCGAACCAGGCGCAGCCGAGGCCGAGTATCGCCCGGCCGCCGGACAACACATCGAGGGTGGACACAATTTTGGCGAGCAGGCCGGGATGCCGATACGTCACGCCGGTGACGAGTAGGCCGAGGCCGATCGTCGAGGTGTGCGCGGCGAGATAACCGAGGGTGGTGTACCCCTCCAGCATGGCAGACTCCGCCGGCAGGCCGGTCAGCTCGATCTGGAAGTAATGGTCCATGAACGACAACCAGGTGGCGCCCGAGGCTTCTGCCGCCGCACCGACCCGGGCCAGTTCACCGGCGATAGCGGCAGTACCGCCGTCGATTTCGAAATCGGAAAGGTGAAAACCGAGATCCATGAAATCCCCCCGTGCATGGATGATCTGTACCGCCACGGTAGATCCTGTGGGCGTAATTCGCCATGCTTCGCGCAGGAACAGTCGAAACCGCACCTGCCGGTACCGGGTTGCGTGGCGGTCCGTCGCCCACTGATCCGGCGATGATCGAGAACTTTTGCGGTGCAAAGGCTTCGGCCTGCCGCGAACCTCGCGAAAGTTCAGCGCGTGGGCGGGTGGCCGGAGGACGACAGTCGTTGTGGGGGCCGCCCCGGCCGTCACGTTCGCACGCGGAGAACGGCCATAGGCGGTGCGGGTCGGTGGCCTCGCGCCGAGGAAGGGCGCGCATCATGGCTGCCGCGAAGGCATGTCAGGGGTAGTGAGCAGCCTTGCCCAGGATCCGCGTTCGAGCGCGCGGATCCTGGGCAGGTGCGGCGTCACCGTTCGGGCGCTGAGGCCTCCGGAACGGGTTCGACAGGTGCGCGGCGCGGTGCTTCGGTGCGCCCCAGTCGGACTGGCAGTTCGATGAGGGTGGCGAAGCCGAAGTTGTTGTGCCAGGCCAAGTCCGAGTAGGGGCAGGCCAGTCGCAGGTTCGGGAAGCGTTGGAGCAAGGCCGAGAAGGCGACTGTTGCTTCCATTCGCGCCAAGGGGGCACCCACGCAGAAGTGGGCGCCGTGACCGAAACCCAGGTGCTGGCCGGCATCGCGGCCGATATCGAGGCGATCGGGCTCGGGGAAAATTGCCGGGTCGTGGTTCGCGGCGGCGACGGCGATGTGCACGAATTCGCCGGCTGGGATTTCCGTATCCCCGATCAGTATCGGTTCCGCGGTGTAGCGGATTGTGGAGAAATGGATCGGGCCGTCGAACCGCAGGAATTCGTCGACGGCTGCGGGGAGCGCGGAAGGGTTGGCGCGCAACGTATGTGAGAGCGAATCGTCGCGCAATAGTGCGAGCGAACCGGTGGTCAACAGATCGACCGTCGTTCCGTGCCCGGACACCAGCAGCATGACGGCCATGTCCAACAGCTCGACTTCGGAGAGCGAGTCGCCGTTGTCGCGGGCGTGTATCAGCTTGGACAGCAGATCGACACCAGGGTGAGCTCGTTTTCGGGTCACCAATCCTCTTAGATACGAGCGCAACTCGCGGAAGGCCTCGGCGCGCTCGTCGCCGACGACCTGGAACAGCTCTCGTGCCCACTGCTCAAATCCTGGTACGTCGCTGCGCGGCACTCCGAGCATGTCGCAAATCATTCGGACCGGCAGCGGCAAAACGAATGCCGCGAGCAGGTCTACCTCGTCGTGTTCGGCCATCTCGTCGAGGAGCGACTGGGTGGTCTCCTCGATGTGTGGACGCAGCTCGGCGATGGCTCGGTGCGTGAAGGCTTTATTGACGAGCTTTCGCAGCCGGATGTGCTGGGGCGAGTCACTATTGGCCATGTTGTGATCGAGGTTGGCCAGCGGCGCATTCGCCGGTGCCGCCGGATACTTTTGGCGGAAGAGCTCTTCGATGCCGTCCGCGCTCTTGTGTAGTCGCGGATCTCGCAGTGCCGCGCGGGCTTCGGCGTAGCCGACGACCAGCCAGCTCACTACCCCCGAGGGTGCGTGGATGCGCAGTACGGGTCCCTGTTCGCGCCACCGGTGGTAGTACCGGTGCGGGTTGGCGTGAAAATCGTCGTCCAGCGTTTCGATCCGAGTCGAGGCCGCGAGATTCATAGTGCGCCTTCGTTATTCGCCGCGTATGCATTGGTCAATGTCCACGGTAAGTAGGACGCGTAATTTATGCGTCACAGGACCATCATTCGGTGCTAACTTCTCCGAAACGCACCTGAGCGCAACGTGTTTCGCTTACGCTCGATGAGTGCCTGCGATCCAGGCACATTCACCGGACACGCTCACAACCGGAGGTGGAGTCATGACTCTCGTACGTATGGTCAAACGGATGAAGCAGCAAAAGAGCCTGAAGAAGTACGCCTGGTACGGGTGGATCTGACGCTCCCAAGCAGTTGTTGCACTCGCGCCCGCTGGTTACCGTAGCGGGCGCGAGTCCCGTCCAGTCATCCGGGAGTTCGTCATGTCCATACGGCACAGTGCCGGAGATATCCGGACCGTTGTGTTTGCGCCGCGAATCGCCGAACTTTTCGAAAAGTACCGTGGCGAGGACCTTTTTCGCCTCGAGCCCGACACCATCGGCATTGCCGGAGCCGATCTGCTGGACGCGGTGCTCGGCGCCAGGCCCGCGCGGCACGACGAACGACCGACCTTCAAGCCCGTGCATCGACGGCTGGTCAGCCGGGCTGATTCCGCCGCATTCATGCAGGCCGTCGGCGCGGATGTGCGCTCTGCCTTGAAGGCTCCGCTCGAGGCCGATGGTCCGCTCGTCGGCATCTGGCCGCAGCGACCGCACGATTATGTTCGTGATCTCGTCTTCGGCGGTGAAGATCTCCGATTCCGGCTGCTGGTTGACCGCAGGCTCGAGTTGACGCCGAAGCTGACCTGGTCGGCGGTCACCTCAGGCGCCGCGCTGATCGGCCGGACCGGACAGCAGCGACCGCTGTCGAAGCTGGCGACACAGGTGTTCCAGGCCAATGGTTTTCGCGATCGCCGGTACGCCATGTACCTCTATCGCCGGGTCGCGGCGCCGGTGTGTTTCACGGTGGCCGCCCTGGTCACCAGCGCGCTCTGGCTGGCGTCGCCGCTGGATCCGGAAACCTCGAATCGCAACATTCTGCTCGAGACCCTGCGGTTGTTGCCGCCGTCCTGGAATATTCTGCGCCTCAAGGGATCTGAGTATCCGGCCGTCGACGCGCGGATCGGTGGGGGAGACGACCTGCTGTTGCTGCCCTTGCTCAGCCACCGCGACCCGCGGCTCTGGGCGGCGCCGGACGAATTCCGTCCCGAGCGATGGGACGGACTCGACCCCGAGAATCACCCCGGTTACCTCCCGTTCGGACCTGCGTCGGAACGATGCTGGGGGCGTCACATGGTTATGCCGCTGGCCGAACGCATCCTCGACCTCGCTCGCCGCGACGGGCTTCGGGTCGAGCCGGAGCAGACTGTCGGTAAGGTCGAACTCGACGGGTTACTCGAGATCGCTTCCGTGCGGGTGTGTGCTGGATCGACTGTGGGGCAGTAGGTTCCGAGTGTGCTGCGGCCGACCTGATTACGGTGTTTCGTATCGAGAACTGGCCGTGACTCCCGACTACCGGACAATTCGGGCTTAGGTTGTCGGATTTCACTGGTACGGTCTTGCGCGTGGGCCGGGGGCGGAGCATGTCGCCCCTGTATGGAAACAAGGGGTGGGACCTTGGTGGAGTTCGGGAAAAACGCAGGGGCCGGGGAGGATTCGGTGGGCTCTGCTGCGGAATGGAATCCGCCGGAGCGGGCGGCGGACGGCTCGTTTGTCGGGCATGTTCAAGCGGCCGCGGTGGGTGTACTAGGCCGGGTCGGTGAGGCGGCGGACGCGATCGTTGAGGTAACGCTGTTCGGGGACGCTCGCGGTGAGTTGTGCGGCGCGCCGGTAGCTTTCGATGGCACCGGCCTGGTCGCCGATCATCTCCAGTAGGTGTGCGCGTACCGCGTGGGTTCGGTGATGACGGCGCATGGCCGGGTTGTCGAGCAGGGGTGCGATCAGGTCCAAACCGTGCTTCGGGTCGTCCGCCATGCTGATGGCGACTGCTCGGTTGAGGGTCACGATCGGGCCGGGTGCGACTCGGTCGAGCATGTCGTAGAGCACGCTGATCTGCCGCCAATCGGTGCTCGCCCAGGTGGGTGACTCCGCGTGTACGGCGGCGATCGCCGCCTGCAACTGGAACCGGCCGACGTGGCCGCGGGGCAGGACTCGCTCCAGGATGCCGACGCCCTCCGCGATCAGATCGCGATCCCACCGGGAACGGTTCTGCTCGGCCAGCGGGATCAGGTTGCCGTTTTCGGTGCGGGTGGCGGCTCGGGAGTGGGTGAGCAGCATGAGCGCCAGTGCGCCCGCGACCTCGTCGTGATCCGGTATCGCGCAATGCAATTGGCGAGTCAGCCGGATCGCTTCGTCGGTCAGGTTCCCGTCCACCAGTGCGCCACCGGCGGAACGGGTGTGGCCCTCGGTGAACAGCAGATGGCATACATCGAGGACGGACGCGATGCGTGCGGGCAGGTCCGATCGGCTCGGCAGTTCGAACACCGCACCGGCCGTCCGCAAGGTCGACCGGGCTCGGGTGAGCCGTTGCGTCATGGTGCGTTGCGGAACGAGGTAGGCGGCGGCGATCTCGCCGACGCCAAGCCCGCCGACGGCGTGCAGGGTCAATGCGACCTGGGAGGAGCGGCTCAGGCTCGGATGGCAGCACAGCACGAACATCTGCAGCATGTCGTCGCCTGGTTCCGCCGACGGCACGAGATGTGCGTCGCTCGGCTGTGCGACGGCCACTGCCTCCTCGCGCCCGGCTCGTGCGCTGTCGGCTCGGAGCCGGTCGATCAATCGTCGCGACGCCACGGTGATCAGCCAGCCACGTGGATTCGCGGGCAACCCGTCGCGCGACCACTGCACCGTCGCCGCCTCGGCCGCCTCCTGAGCGGCGTCCTCGCAGTCACCGAGGTCGCCATGCCTGCGCAGCAGGGCGGCGAGGACATGCGGCGACTCGAGCCGCCACACGTCCTCCACCGCCCGATTACTCACTGATCGTCGCCGCCCGGCCACATCGTCGGCCGCAGTTCGACGGTTTCGCCAGGACCGGCGAACTGTGCGGCGATCTCCTCGGCGCGAGCGTGGTTTTCGACATCGATCAGGAAGAACCCGGCCAAATGTTCCTTGGCCTCCGAATACGGACCATCGGTGGCCAGCGGCTTCCCGTCAGCCCACCGGTACAGCCGCGACGACTCGGGTGCCCCGAGCGCCTCGCCCGTCACCAACTCACCCTTCTCCTGCATCTCACCCAGCAACTTCTCGAAATCGGCGGTCATCCGCTCCCGCTCTACCTGCGGCATCGCCTGGAACTCGGGCAGATAATCACCCGTCGGATGCCCCCAAGGCTGTGGGTTCGAGTGAATCAGGATCACGTACTTCATCGCAGCTCCTCGGCGATTACGGATGCGTCCGGCTGACCCATCCATACCCGAACGTCGGAGCCGCCGCCACGATGTCTACATTCTGGTGCGCATGTCAGTACTGGTTCGGGTCGTTGGGGTGCGGGGCATTGAGTAGTGCGGTGATGATGAGGTTGGGGTCGGTGTTTGTGGGGAGGTCTGAGACCTGGGCGTCGCCGACTTCGATTACCCGCCAGACGCCGTCGGTGCGTAGGGCGAGGTCTGTGGTGATGAAGCGTGCGGCGAGCTGTTTTACGTGATCGGCGATGTTGTCCAGTGCTGGGGTGGGGTGTTGGTCGGGGGTGTCGGGGTGGGCGCCGACCAGCAAGGGGGTTCCGTCGAGCCACCACACTCTGGCCTCGGCGGCCCTTTGGTCATCGGTGGTGAATGGCTCGAAGGTTCGTAGCACGATCCCGCCGGCCAGGTATGAGCCTTGTTCGGCGATGAAGGCGGCGACTATCTGGCGTAGGCGGGTGGTGTCGGCGAGATCGGGGATGTAGCAGGCGGTGTCCCAGGCGTGTTTGGCTGATTTGACGTAGTCCTTGACGATGCCGGGGCCGGGGCCGAGTGTGGCGGCGAGTGCCGAGAGCGTGGCGGTGTCCGGTACCTGGTCCGGCGAGTTGGGCTGCCAGCGGCTTGGCGGGGTCAGGGGTGCGAATGTGGGGTACCAGCCGGGTAATTCGTGTGCTGCCTGGTAGGACGCCGGGTCGACGATCAAGGGGGTGCCGCGGGCCGCGAGGGCGGTGGCGAGCGCTGCGTATGCGGTCGAGGGGATCATCCAGCCGCGATACCAGGCCGGTCCGCGATCGCGTGGCACGGAACGTACCGCCGCGGCGGCGTCGCCGGCCAGCAGCAGATCGTGGTCGATCAGCCCGATGTCCGCGCCGAGCGCTCGGGCGGCGGCTGTCTCGGCGGCGAAATGGGGATCGGTGCGGCGCTGGTTGAGCGGATCCATACACGAGAGCAGGGTGGGCATCGGATTATCATCCTGCGTTGGCTGTTTCGGACGCACCGCATTTCTTCAGTGGTCATGCCGATCCCTAAGGCCGGCGGAGTTTGTCTGCTGCCGAGACATCTTCGGGATGGTCACCCGCACAGTGCGTGGTCCAGCAAGCTGCCGATGTCCAGGGTCGTGGGTGTGCCGGTGAAGGAGATGGTGACCGCTCGGCTGGCTGCGGTGGCGCCGGTGATGGCGGTGAAACCGTGGACGCCACCGACATTGCCGACATATTGTGCGCCGCAAGGTAGTTGGGTGTATCCGATGCCGAGTCCGTAGGACATGCCGTCGCCGTTGCCCATGTCGCTGCCGTCGAGCATTTGCCGCAGTAGGGTCTGCGGTACTACCTGCCCGGCCAGCAGCGCGGTGAAGTATCGGTTCAGGTCTGCGCCGGTGCTGATCAGTGCGCCCGAGGCCCAGGGCAGCGAGGGTTCCATGAGCGTCTGGTCGGTGACGGTGCCGTCGACGGTGTCGTAGCCGGTCAGATGCGGGTCGCGCAAACCGGTTTCGCCGGTGTCCGGTAGGTAGGTGTGCGACAGGCCCAGCGGAGTGAGGATGCGGGTGCGCAGCTCATCGGTGTAGCGGTGTCCTGTCACCGCCTCGATCAGCATGCCGGCGACGATGTAGTTAGTGTTGGCGTATTGGAATCGGGTACCGGGGGCGAACTGCGCGGGATGTTGCAGGGCGAGGGCGATTTCCTTTGCGGGAGTGTAGGTTCGGCCGTCCTGTGCCGCGGTGTGCTCGTTCGTCGCTGGGGATTCGGCCGGTTCGGGCAGACCGCTGCGATGGCCCAGGATCTGGCGGACGGTGATGGTGCGTCCGTCGACGCCGTCACCGGTGAGCAGTCCGGGCAGATACGTGTCGATCGGTTGGTCGAGGTCGATTCGGTGTTCGGCCACCAGCTGCAGCGCGATCGCGGCGGTGAAGGTCTTGGTGATGCTGCCGATCCGGACATACTCGGGATGGTCGGTCGGGATCGGTGTTCCCGCAGTGATATCGGTGCGGCCGGCGGTCACGACGGTAGCGGTGCCGTTGTCGGTGAGGGTGGCGATGGCGCCGACCGCACCCGTCCCGATCAGCGCGTCGAGGTCGCCGCGCACCTTGTCCGCGCGGACGAGCGCAACCGAAGGGGCGGCGTCGGCCGGGTGCGTCGTGCAGGCGGACAGGAGCACCGCGGCCGTGCAGATCGGGAGAACGAAGGTGTGTAAACGCATGATCCGACGGTAGGAACGCAAGGACCGCAGACACATTGGACTGCGGTACTACCGCACATCAGACTCCGGTACCACGCACAATTACCAGGCGTCGTCGCTCAGAGCGGATATCCGACCAGACCATCCCCGATACGACACGCCGCGGCAGATGGTTCTCGGGGCGCATCGGGCTGCCGGGGCAAGGGCCGATCACCTGGTTCAGTCGAGTGTCACCAGCACGCATTCGTCCAGGTCGGCGGCAAGCCGATACAACTTCGCATACTCGGCCAGCAGATCAAGAAGGTATTCGCGCTTCTGCGCACCTTTATAGACACCGGACGCCACCATCGCGTCAGCGTCGAACAGATGAGCCGCGCTGTCCACACTGTTCTCCACATAGTCGGCGACGGTCCGCGCAGTGGTCGGGCGGACAAATCGGAGCGTAATCCCTTGCCCCGCAGTCGCACCCGACGCAAACGGTTCGGCCCCGAATACGGTGATCTCGGCCAGCCCGCTCGGATTCCGCTCGGCGCCCTCCCGCCGGTTCGGCGCAAGTAACCAATAGACGGCATCCCACGCCCGCGTCGAGAAGTTTCGATCGAGGATGCCGGGTCGCTCGCGCACTAGCTGCCGAGCGATGGGTGCCAGCTCCCGCCAGAGGGGATCGTCCCGGTATTGCGAATTGGCCAGATCCTCGGTTGCCAACCTGCTGAACAACACAATCGCATCCTCGGCCGCCGCACGATCGTGCATCGCACGTTCCAGCAGCGGATCGTAAGGAATCGCCTGATATCCAGCGTCGAGGCCCATCCGCAGACCATAGAACTTTCAGCCCCGCAGGGTGGCGATGGCCTTCTCGATCCGCCGTTGACGCGTGTCGGGCTTCTTCGCGCTCTCGATGGCGTGCACGTGCTCGCGCTTGCGGCTATGGGCGAGGTTGTCGTAGGCGGCGCGGGCGACGGGGTCGTCGTCCAGGGCCCGGGCGAAGTCCGGCGGCTCGACGACGACGCGCGGCTGCGTGTCGAGCTCCAGCTCGACCTCGATCTCGTCGCCGATCTCGACTCCCGCGGCCTGCCGGTTGGCGTGGCTGAGGCCGAGCAGGTGGCGGCCGCGCATGAGGGCGACCCGGCTCTGCCAGGAATGCCCGTTGATGGTGATCGTCACCGGTGGCCGCGCGCCCGCGCCGAGCGCTGCGACCACCTCGGGTGGAACTTCCAGACCGCGCATAGGTTCGGGCGGCTCGACGTGGGTGCGAAACTTCATGATCTTTCTCCTTATTGTTCGGCCGAGGGCTCAGCTCGCGGCTTTCGCCACCAGTGCACCGATCATCTGTTCGTCGGCGGGAGTGAGGCCGGTGAGGGCGAAGGAGGTGGGCCAGACGGTGCCCTCGTCGAGGGTGGCTTTGTCTTCGAAACCGAGGGTGGCGTAGCGGGATTTGAACTTCTCGGCGCACTTGAAGAAGCAGACGATCTTGCCGTCCTTGGCGTAGGCGGGCATGCCGTACCAGAGCTTGGGGGTGAGGTTCGGGGCGTGTTCGGTGACGATGGCGTGGATGCGTTCGGCCAGCGCGCGGTCGGAGTCGTTCATTTCGGCGATCTTGGCGAGGACGTCCGCGGTGCCGTCGGCCTTGGTGGCGCGGGCGCCGCGGCGGGCGGCGGTCCCGAGTTCCTGGGCGTGGTCCTTCATGGCGGCGAGCTCTTCGGCGGAGAAGCCGACGGTGGGCTTGTTCTTGGGGGCGGTGCGAGTGGTCATTGCTGTTTCCTCCGTGGGATTTTCGGGTCGGTTTCGGTGGGGGGTCAGCGATCTTGGAGCAGACCGATGACATTGCCGTCGGGGTCGATGACCTCGGCGACTCGGCGGCCTTGGCCGACATCGCGCAGGGCCTGCTGCACCGTCGCGCCGGCGGCGGTCAGTTCGGCCAGCTTGGTCTCGATATCGGGCACCTCCCAGTAGATGACCGGGGTGGTGATGGCCTGCGGGCCACCGTCCGGGACCAGGCCGATGTGGTGACCGTCGATCTCGAAGCCGACGTAGTAGGTGCCTTCGATCTGCGGCGGCACACCGAGCAGGGCGGTGTACACGGCCGTGGCCGTGGCCAGATCGGAGACGGGGTGCAGCACGGTCTTGATGCCCTTGGCTGCGGTGGCGGTCATGTTCACTCCTGTGTTTGTGCTGGTCGGTATGGGATATACGTTATTTCCGGCGAGACGGCGTGACATCCGTGGTGACCACGGAACGCACTACTGAGTGGCCCACCCGGGTGCTCCCGCGCGTGTGAAATGGCAGTACGTGAGAATGAGGGCGTGTCGAAGTCGAAGCTTGCCGCCGGGATCTCGGACCGTGAGGCCGAGGTGCTCGCCCTGGTGGGGCAACATCGCAGCAATGCCGAAATAGCTGCGCAGCTGTTCATTTCCGTGCGCACGGTGGAGACCCATGTGTCCTCGCTGCTGCGCAAGGTCGGTGTTGCGGACCGGCGGGCGCTGGCCGGCCGGGCGAGCGAGTTCGAGCAGGCGGCGGACAGTGGCGCGGCGGTCGCCGTGCTGCCCGCGCCGCTGACGTCGTTCGTCGGTCGCGAGCGGGAACGCGCCTCGCTGCGCGAGGCGGTGCGGACGCATCGCCAGGTGACCGCGCTGGGGCCCGGGGGAGTCGGCAAGACGCGGCTGGCCTTGGCTGTCGCCGCGGACGTTTCCAGCGAATTCACCGGCGGCGCATGGTTTGTGGACCTGGTGCCGGTGACCGACCCGGCGATGGCCGGGGCCGCGGTGGCGCGGGCGCTCGGGCTCGGCGAACAGCAGGGGCGCGGCCTCGACGACTCGGTGTCGGCCGCGCTGGGTGAGCGTCGGGTGCTGCTGGTGCTCGACAACTGTGAGCATTTGCTCGACGGGGTGGTGCCGTTCATCGAAGACCTGCTCGCGCATTGTGCGAACGTCACCGTGCTGGCCACCAGCCGTGCGCGGCTCATGGTGCCGTTCGAGCAGGTTTACCCGGTGCCGCCGCTGTCGCTCGGCGATGACGCCGAAGACGCCGTGGCCTTGTTTCTGGATCGGGCCGCGGCACTGGGCTGGTCGGTGGACGCCGAGCAGCTGGACCAGGTGCAGGAGATCTGCGGACGGCTCGACGGGCTGGCGTTGGCCATCGAACTCGCGGCCGCTCGGCTGCCCACCCTCGGACTCGACGGACTCGGCGCGAGCCTCGCGGATCCGTTGCGGCTGTTGGTCGGTGGCCGCCGCGCCGACGAACGGCATCAGTCCGTGCGGGCCACCCTGGATTGGAGCCAGGCGCTGCTGACCGCCGAGGATCGGTGCGTTTTGCGGCGGGTCGCGGTGTTCGTCGCGCCGTTCACCGCCGCCGACGCGATGGCGGTGGCGGGATCGCCGGAACTGGATCCGATCGCGGTCGCCGACGGGCTGGCTCGGCTCACCGAACAAAGCCTGCTCACCGTGGTGCGCGCCGCGCGCGGCACCCGGTACCGGGCATTGGAGACCATTCGCCAATACGAACGCGAAGAACTGGCCACCGCCGGTGAACTCGACGAAGTCCTTGCGCACCACCTGAATTGGTGCGCGGCGACCGCTGATAAGCTAGTCGCCGATCCCGCGCCGACCACCCGTGAATGGCGCTCCGCGTTCGATGCCGTCGCCGACGATATGCGCGCGGCATTGACCTGGGCGGCGGTGCTGCCCGAACGTCGGGCCGACGCGCACGCCCTGGCGATTTCCCTGGCGCAGTTGGCTTTCCGTCGAAATCTGATCGGTGAGTCCCAGCGACGCTACGAACAGGCGGCGGCGCTGACCGATGACCCGGTCGCCGCCGCTGCGGCGTTGCGGCGGGCCGCCGAGGTGGCCGGTTGCCGGATGCGCGGCGAGGACATGTACCGCCTCTATCGCGCCGCCGCCGAAACCATCGGCGGTGCAGGCGATTCCGCGGCGTCAGCCCGGGATCTGGCGACCGCCGCGATCACCGTTTATCGCATGTCCGACACCTTCGCGCAGCCGGTTGCGGCGGGCGAGGCCGCGGCGCTGCTGTCCGAGGCGCGCGAACTCGCCGGTGCGGACCCGGCCGCGGTTGCCGCCGTGGCCCTCGCCGAATGCGGTGTGCTCGTCGATCTCGCCGTCGCCGAGTCGAAAACCGTTGCGTCCGAGGCGATCCTATCCACCGATCTGTCAGAATCGGAAACGCTTGTCACCGTGGCGATCTCGCTCGCGCAACGGGCGGTCGAACTGGCCGATCACACCGGCGACCCGCTCGCCCGCAGCGCGGCGCTCGACGCCCTCGCCGCGGCCCAGTGCTGGGCCGGGGATGTCTTCGCCGCCGCCGAGACCACCCGTCGGCGGGTCGCCTTACTGGCCGCCTTGCCGGTGACGCCCGCCAGCGCCCTCGAACGCGTCAACGCGTTGTCCGAGTCGGCCGATATCGGTATCGGAGTCGGCGACCTTCGGGATGCCCGCCGCTGGGCCGAACAGCTGCGTGACCTGCCGTTGCTGGCCGAGCGCGGCGATTTCGCCGGCTCCGCGCTGCTGGTCGTGGACGCCCTGCTCGGTAATCTCGATGAAGTACTCACCGGCAGTGGACAATTCGTCGATTCCTGGGAGCTCTCCGGCCGCCCCCGCGTCCCCAGTCTCGCCCCGGCCGCCGCGGCCGTCGCGATGGCGCACGGTCTGCGCGGTGACGACGCCGCCCGCGCCGAGTGGCTGGCCATCGCGGATGCCCTCGGCGGTACGTCCGACCGTCAGGTCGCCTACCGCGCCGTGTTCGACGCGATCGTGCTGCTCGATCGTGGGCAACCCGAACGGGCACTGGCCGAACTGGCCACCGAGCCAGACGAATTGGACGAGCAAACCATTTGGATTTGGCGACACTGGTATGTCGCCCTTCGTGCCGAAGCCGCGGTCCTGGCCGGCCATCGGGATGCGCGCGGCTTCGTCGCCGCGGCTCGGACCACGGTGTCCGGCAACCCGATAGCCGGTCCGATCGTCGAACGGGCGGGTGCCCTACTCGATGATGACCGCGGCCGACTGCCCGCCCTCGCGGCGGAATTCGAACGCGCCGACTGCCCCTATCAGCAGGCGCGGAGCCTGTCCCTAGCAGCTGACGGGGCCTGATCGACCAGCTCAGGCGGTGGTATCCCACACGTACCCGTCCGCGTCGGTGAACGAGCCGAGGCCGCTGTCCATGACGAGGCGGTGCGATCCGCTGCCTTCCAGGGCGACTCCCGCCTCCTTGGCTGCAGCCTTGCGCGGGTACAACGCCAGGGTGACCGGTGAGCCCGGCTTCGCGAACTCGGCGTACTTGCCGCCGAAGCTCCTCGACGCGGTCAAGCCGCGATCGACATAGAACTGCTTGCTGGCCTTCACATCCGTCACACCCATCAGCAACACCATGTCGTCGATCTCGCGGGTGAACGGGCCCTCGTCCTTCTTCTTCGAGGTGGCGATCTTCCAGATCGTGCCTTCCGGCGCCTGCAGCACTGCGCCGTAGCCCCAGAGGCTTTTCTTCGCGGGCTTGAGGACGGTGAACCCGGCGTCGACCGCGGTGCCGAGGAGGCTGTCGACGGTGGAGGGCTGCGACACCACCAGGGACAAGATGAAGCCGCGGAAGCCGGTCGTCGGTGCCTGTGCAGCCCGGAACCCGAGCCGGTCACCGAGTCCGAACGCGGCGTCGTAGATCGCGGCGGCGGCCTGGGGGTCGGCCACCTCGAGGTGAATGTTGATGTCGGTGCTGATGTTTGCGTTGATTTCCATGCTCATAAAGTTAGATTCGGGCCGCCACGGTCACATCCGTGCCGACCACGGAACACACCACTGAGTTGAGACCGAGGGAGTACGGACAGCCCGCCGCCCCGACGTACGACGCTGTGGCGATCGGGAGCTTGCCTGCCTCGTGATCCGTGGGTAGGTGCTCCACTACCAGGAGGCGCGCGGCCTGGTGGTCCGGCTGTTCGCTGCCGATCATCGACGGATGAGACGAGCAGCGAATGATGCAGAAGACCGGGTCTATGCCGACGGTGTCCGCGCTGTGACCGCCGTGGAAACCGTTGCGGCGGCCCATCTGCGGTGGCTGTGGGGCTGGGACCGCAAGCAGGGTGACCCGCCGTTCGACTTCCGTGTAGTCCAGGGCGAGTTCTACGACTGGGAAGCCGAGGACGTTCTGCTCTATGACGACGCCGACCCTGAGCACCGCGTGGCGCGCAGTACCGAGGAATACCGGTCACTGTGGGAGCCGGTCTTCGAGCAGCTGGTGGTGGCGGACCATCGACTCGCCGACGGTCCGCACGTGCTGGTGTCCGGCGACCTCGCCGCCTCGCGGTTGGTCTTCATCGCGCGGCTCGTGTCCGCCGACGGCACCGAGACCGGCTTGCGCGCAACCAGCTCACTGACCTGGCGGCGCGCGACCGCAGGCTGGCGGATCGTATGGGACCACACCTCTTCCGTCACCGTGGATAGGAAAACCCTTGCAGCCCTGATGGACTCGTTACCTGGCTCGGATCGCTAGCCCAACGACCCGCGTGATGTCGTATGCTCCTCTGTTCTTTTGTTGCGACTCTGGAGGTTCGGTGCTCATCTACGGCTGGCAGCGGCAGGTTTATACGCTCGCCACACTCACGGTCTACTGCGGCACTTGCCGGTGTAGTGGGCCGCACGGGTTGCGCAAGTTCGTCACCAAATTCACGTTGTTCTTCGTTCCGCTCTTTTCCGTGAGTGCCGATCATTATCTGGAATGTCCAGTGTGTGGGGTGCGGTCGACCGTCCCACCTCGTGATATTCCAAATCTGGTGGCGCAGGACAACATCCAGCCCCCGCCCGGCGAGATGATCCGAACCATGTCGCATTCCGGGGAGCCGGCCTGGCCTCCGCTGCCATAGTCGGTGGGTGTCAGGTGAGGTTTTCTACGGTTACCGGGTCGATGTTTTCGGCCGGGGGTGGCTTGAATCCGAAGACCTGGGCGTAGAAGCTCAGTTCGGCGTCTAGGGCGCGGCGGATGTTCTCGGCGCGGCGGAAGCCGTGTTGCTCGCCTTCGAAGACGAGGAAGGCCACCGGGATTCGTCGTTCTCGTAGGGCTTCGACGATCATTTGTGACTGGTTGAGTGGGACTATCGGGTCGTCGCTGCCCTGCAAGACGATCAGGGGTTTGCGGAGTTGGTCTACGTGGTGGATGGGGGATCGGTCGCGGTAGATGTCGCGGTGGGCAGGGTATTGGCCGATGAGGCCGTCGAGGTATCGGCTTTCGAATTTGTGGGTGTCGGCGGCGAGGGCTTCGAGGTCGGCGACTCCGTAATGGTCTGCGCCTGCGGCGAAGGGGGTGTCCGGGCGGGCGAGGGCGGCGAGCGTCGTGTAGCCGCCTGCCGAGCCGCCGCGGATGGCGAGCCGTTGTGGGTCGACTCGGCCGTGCTCGCCGAGCCAGCTGGCCGCGGCGATGCAGTCGGCTACGTCGACGATGCCCCACGCGTCTTTGAGCAGGTCGCGGTACTCGCGGCCGTATCCGGTTGAGCCGCCGTAGTTTACGTCGACGACGGCGAATCCTCGGCTGGTCCAGTATTGGGTGCCCAGCGACAGCGTGGGCAGCGCGGAAGCCGTTGGGCCGCCGTGGATTATGACCAACAATGGTGGCAGTTCCCCTGCCGGGCCGCCGTATTGGTTGCTCGCGGGTGGGTAGAACAGTGCGTGCGCGGTCCGTGGTGCGCCGGTGCGGTCCGTCGAGGGGAAGGAGATCGGCTCGGGCACCGAGATCGCTGCGGGGTCGAGGCCGAGCTCGCGTGGCGGGCGGAGGGGTTCGACCTGTGGTGTGCCAGCGCCGAATTCGACGCGGTAGACGCCGAATTCGGTAGTCGGCGTGGCCGCCACGACGACAACGGCGTTCGCATCGGCACGCGCGATCGCGGTGATCGTGGAGAAGGGCAGGTCCAGGTCGGCCACCGCGCCATCCGGGTGGCGTACTCCGAGGCCGTCATAGCCGTCGCGCCAGCGGGCGAAGACGATGCTGCCGTCGTCGAGGACGGTGTAGCGGGACGAGCCCAATTGCCAAGCGGGCATACCGATCTCGGCATCGAGCTCGATCACGCGGGTGACGGTGCCGCCGGGTGTCCAGCGGTAGAGATTCCACCAGCCACTGCGGTCGGCGAGGAACAGCAGCGAGCCGTCGGGCTGCCAGCGCGGTTCCATCACCGATTCGCCCGGCCCGCCCGCGATGACGGTGTCGGTGCCGGTTGCGAGATCACGCACCCGCAGTACGGTGTCGTCCCACGGCATGGACGGGTGATCCCACGACACCAGTGCGAGCGAACCCCCATCCGGACTCAGCCGGGGTGCGACGACGAAATCCGGTCCGGTCACCAAGACTTCCGGCTGCGACTCGCGGTCCGCGGCCAGGCGCACGATCTCGTTGCGAACATCGATCGCGCCGCGTCCATCGGCCGGATGGCTTTCGCGGACGGCCAGGACGGTACTGCCATCAGGGGCGAGCTCGCCGTCGCCGTATCGGTCGCCGCGGGGCGTGGCGGGGACCGGGGTGAGCGGCACGGGCACATCGCCGGGCTCGAGCCGGTACAACCGCTGGTCGGCCCAGTTGGTGAACCAGAGCACGCCGTCACGCACGAACCACGCCGCGCCGCCGTATTCGTGGACCGCGGTGCGCGCGTCCATGCCCTCGGGCAGCAGGTCGGTGACGGTACCGTCGGCGCTGCGGCGCACGATCTGGGTCCGGCCGCCCTCGGCCGGACGGCCCTCCGACCAATAGACATCGGTCCCGTCCGCCCGTACCTCCCACAGCCGCACCGCGGCCGTGACGACAAATTCGGAGGTGATAGCGGTCGGCCATGACCCGAAGGGCAGCTCTGTATCAGTCACCGGGCCCAGGCTAGTCGTGGGCAGTGAGGTCAGCGTCCGGCGCCGAATATCTCTCACTGTCCACGACAACGGTCCCTGGATCACCCCAGCTCTTCGGGCCGATCCGGCCGATCGTGTCCATCGACACCCCCGCCGGAGCGGAGATGTACTCGACCGGGCAAGCATGATGGTGGGATGACCGAGCCGGTGAGCGCATGCGCGCATTTCTGATATTGATCATTGTGCTGGCGATCGCGCTGGTCGTCGGCGACCGGGTCACGGTCGTGCTGGCGCAGAACGAGATCGGCCGCAAGATCGCGGCAGACTACAAGCTTCCGCAGCAACCGAGCGTCGATATTCGCGGCGTTCCCTTCCTGACCCAGGCGCTGGACGGCAAGTATCACGACATCGGCATCCGGGTGGGCGACTGGAGCGAGCAGAACCTCTCCGTGCGCAACCTCGATGTCACGCTGACCGACGTGGCCGCGCCGCTGACCGACCTGCTCAACAACCGGACAGCCAATCTTGTTGCGGCGACGGCGATGGCGACGGCCGTGGTTCCCTACGACACCGTAAAGGGTTACGCGCCAAAGGGAGTGGAGTCGATGTCCGACAGCCCGGACGGGCTGCGGGTCACCGGGACCTTCTCGGTGGAAGGTATCCCGGTGCCCGCGACGATCGTCGTCACCGTCGCGCCGACCGACGACGGGATCGAGGTCACGCCGGTGTCGGTGCAGTCGGCGGCAGGTGGACCAGCGATGCCCCTGGCGATGCTGCGCCGAACCCTCACCTTCGTTGTGCCGCTACAGAAGCTGCCGCTCGGCGCGAAGCTGACGGCCATTCAGCCGGGCCCCAACGGGCTTCAGGTGACCGCCGTAGCGCACGACGTGCACTTCTCCGACCTGCCATAAACATCCAAACCGCTTGCAGCGCTGCGTTATACAGTCGCTGACGTCGTCCGGGTAACGCTCTCGCTCGCCTGTCGGAGCAATGCGAGGGCTTCCTCGGCGGGCGAACCCGCGGGGGTCGTGCACACGATCAGCGCCTGGTCGGGGGCGCGGGCGATCGAGAGGGTCTGCTGCGTCACCGTCATGGTGCCGACGACGGGATGGTGCAGTTCGTAAGACGCCGCGTCGCAGGGTGTCACGCGGTGATCGCCCCAAAGTGCCACGAACTCCGGGCTTTTCATCGTCAGCTCGCCGATCAGTTCCGCGAGCAGCGGGTCGTCCGGGTGCTTGCCGACGGCGATGCGCAGGTTGCCTACTACCGCGCGCGCCTTGCGTTTCCAGTCCGCGTACAGCTCGCGGCAGTGCGGGTCCAGGAAGACGATCCGGCTCATGTTCGGCCGCCGCGCCGGGTCGTCCGGGCTGTGGAAGTCCAGATGTCCGGCGAGCAGGGCGTGTCCGAGGGCGTTCCACGCGAGCACGTCCGTGCGTCGGCCGAGCACCAGCGCCGGGACGCCGTCGACGGCGCGCAGCAGGTCGCGCGTCTCGTCGACGAGTTTCTCGGGCCGTGGTCGGCGCACCCGGGGGGTATGGCGCGCGGCGTCGGCGAGGCGGTCGAGGTGTTCGCGCTCGTGGTCGTCGAGCAGCAGCGCGCGGGCGACCGCGTCGAGTACCTCGGCCGAGGCCCCGCGCGACATCCCCTGTTCCAGCCGTGCGTAATACGAGACGCTGACCCCTGCCAACTGGGCCAGTTCTTCGCGGCGCAGACCGCTCACCCGCCTGCGGGGTCCGGTTTCGCGCAATCCGACGTCCTCCGGCCGCAGCCTCGCCCGTCGGGCTTGGAGGAAGTCGCCGAGTGGTCCGGGTCCGTCCATTTCTCCAGTATCCCGGGACGGGTCGGGGCGCAGCCACACCCTGCCAGTGGTAGGACAAAGCGGGAGTGGTTGGTCCGCGTCCCGATGTCCAGGCTTGACCACATGGAACAGATCACGCTTGGTGACGTCACCGTCACCCGCATCAAGGAGTTTTACGGCACGGTCGAGATGGGCCCCGACCAGTTCTTCCCGGACAGCCCCGAGGGCTCGTGGGAGGAGCACCGCGACGAACTCGCACCCGACTTCTGGAACCTGGAGACGGGCGAGTGCCACTCGGCGCTGCAGACCTGGCTGCTGCGCAGCGAGGGGCGCACGATCCTCGTCGACACCGGCGTCGGCAACCACAAGGACCGGCCGTACGCACCCGTGTGGAGCCGCCTCGACACGAACTACCTCGACAACCTCGCCGCCGCCGGGGTGCGCCCCGAGGATGTCGACGTTGTCATCAACACCCACCTGCACATCGACCACGTCGGCTGGAACACCCGCCTCGACGGCCGGACCTGGGTACCTACCTTCCCGAACGCCACCTACCTGATGCCGTTGCGGGACTTCGAGTTCTGGAACCCGGTCAACGAGTCCGACACCGTGTTCGGCCGCGGTAACCAGAACGTCTTCGAGGACAGTGTCACGCCGATCCACCAGGCGGGGCTGGCCCACCTGTGGGACGGGTCGTACCGGATCGACAAGAACCTGCGGCTCGATCTCGCGCCCGGCCACACGCCGGGTTCGTCCGTGCTCACCCTGGAGTCGGGCACCGACCGGGCGCTGTTCGTCGGGGACCTGATGCACACCCCGCTGCAGATCGTGGAGCCGGACATCAACTCCTGCTTCTGCGAGGACCCTGCCGAAGCCGGCGCCACCCGGCACAAGCTGCTCGGCAATGCCGCCGAGACCAACGCGCTGGTCTTCCCCGCGCACTTCGGCGGCCAAGGTGCGGCGACGGTCGAGCGCACCGGGTCGAAGTTCTCGATCAAAGAGTGGGCGGGCTTCTCCCGCATCTCCTGAACTCTCCCCGATTAGGAAGTGTTTCCCGATGCCTTCATATCCAGACCCGGTCGTCGAAACCCCGGCAGGCGCCGTGCGTGGCGGGCGCGACGAGTCCGGTGAGTTCTTCCGTGCCATTCCCTATGCTGCGGCCCCGGCCGGAACCCGTCGTTTCGCACCGCCCGCGCCGCATCCGGGCTGGTCCTATGTCCGCGACGGCACTCAGTCCGGGCCGACGGCTCCCCAGCCCGCCCGCGATTTCGGCAAGCTCGACATGATTCCCTACTTCGGACCGGGCTGGGTGCGGGGCGCGGAGTACCTGACCGTCGATGTCCGCACGCCTGCCGCCGACAGCGGCAAACGACCCGTCATGGTTTTCGTGCACGGCGGCGGGTTCGTCACCGGCTCGACCCGGGCCGCGCTCTACGACGGCAGCGCCTTCGCTCGCGACGGCGTTGTCCTCGTGACGGTGAATTACCGCCTCGGCGTTCCTGGTTTCCTCGACCTGGAAGGTGCTCCGGCCAACCGTGGGTTGCTCGATGTGGTTGCCGCGCTCGGCTGGGTGCGCGACACGATCGCTACGTTCGGCGGTGACCCGGAGAACGTCACGGTGTTCGGTCAGTCCGCGGGTGCGACGATCGTCGGCGCTCTGCTCGCGGCACCGGAGGCGAAGGGTCTGTTTCGTCGGGCGATCATCCAAAGTGGTAATGGCACTGGTGCTTTCACGCCGGAGCAGGCGCGGCGGGTTACCTCGGCGGCGGCCGCCGCGCTGGGTGTCGCACCGACTGCCGAGGCGTTCGCCGCGATTCCGGACGAGCGTTTCCTGGCGATACTGCCTGCCTTGGGCGGCTTGGACCTGCGCACCGACACCGCCACGGACCCGTTGGTCGGTCTCAGCCCGTTCAGTCTGGTGCTTCCGGTTCAGCCTGCCGACGGTCTGGCCGATGGCCCGGCCGGTGACGTCGATCTGCTGATCGGCACCAACACCGAGGAGGGGCGCTTATATGTCGTGCCCGCAGGCAATTTGGAGTCCTCGACCGAGGCCGATCTGCTCGCTGTCGCCGCTCGCGTGTATCCGGACCCGGATGCGGCGGTTGCCGAGTTCCGTGCGGAACGGCCGGATGCGACACCGGGCGAGCTGCGTTCCGCAGTGCTCGGGGATGCCCTGTTCGAGACCGGGACGGCGCGAATGGTGCAGGCGCACACGCGGATTGCGGCTGGTCGGACACACGTCTACTCGTTCGGGTTCCGGTCGACGGCTCTGGACGGGCGGCTCGGCGCTACTCACACCGTCGAGCTGCCGTTCGTGTTCGACACGGTCGACGAGCCGTGGCTGCGCGGGGACACCGGCCTGCTCGGTCCCGGTGACGTGCCGGTCGGCCTCGCGGCCCAGATGCATTCCGCCTGGGTCGCTTTCGCGAAAACCGGGAACCCCGGCTGGGTCGCATACGACCCGCAACGACCAGTCGTGCAGATATTCGCCGACGCACGCTGACGCCGCCTATCGCCCGCCGTCCGGGGTGAGTCCGACCGGGCGGGGTGCGGCGGCGCGGCTGCTGGTCGCCGCATAGACGATCGACGCGACGAACAAGGCAACGAACGCAATCCCCAACGCGGGCATAGCGAGCGCTTGCGCTTGGTTCAGGTACTCCGGCGTGCGGCTGTTGTACCCATCCACCCCCAGCAGCCGCCCGGCGGGGGACTGCCAATCATCGGCGTCCCCGCCGTCGGACATAAACCAGCAGAAGATCGTCAGCCCGACCAGATACACCCACAGCAGCGTCAACACGACTATCCGAGGGAACTTCGCCGCACCCGCGAAAGCGCCAGTGGCTGAGAACATTCCGTGCGCCATCCAGCCGAGAACGGCGAAACTCAGCAGCCAGACCGGTCCGCCGAAGACGAACAGAAAGGCGAAAATCCAACCGGGAGCCACCAGGAGCCGCGCCGCCAGATCCAGCACCTGAACCGCGAGAATCGCGGCCGCGGTAACCACGGTCCACTTCCGCATTCCACTCATTACCGCAGCCCTTTCCCTGTCTTGCTTGCGGTTTCGAGTGTTCAGGGAATCCCAGATCGGATCATGAGTATTCCTACTGGGCAGTGAGCGGTGCTTCCACCCCCACGCGTTTGGGCAGAAGGAACATCAAGGCCCACATGACGATCAAGACGCCGCCGACCCACCACAGCACACCGGTGAACGCGTCGCGGTTGGGCGCACTCGCGGACGAGCCGCCGGTGACGGCGAAGAACACGAGCCCGGTCAGGGCGACGCCGAAGGCTGCGCCCAGCTGTAAGGCGGTGTTGAACAGGCCAGAGGCCGAACCGGCGCTGTCGTGCGGAACCTTCGCCAGCGTCAGGTCGGCGATCGGTCCGCCGATCATGCCGAGACCGAACCCGAGCAGCAGCACGGGGACCGCCATCGCGAGCAAGGTCAGATCGGACCGCCCGCCGCTGATCTGGATCCCGTAGGCCGTCACCGCGGCGAGGGCGATCAGCGCGCCGGTCTGAGGCAGGCGGCGTGCGAAGCGACCGGCGGTCTTCGTCGCGGTCATCGCACCGGCCAGCTCGCCGAGCGAGAGCAGCACGAACGCCATGGCGGCCATCAGCGGGCTCATGCCCAGGCCGCGCTGCAGGTACAGCGTCCAAGTCATGAAGAACAGGCCGCACAGCAGACCCACCATCAGCTGCGCGGACAAACCACCGGAGAACTGCTTGCCCTTGAACAGCGACAGCGCCACCAGCGGGGCATCGTCCTTATGGCGCTGCTGGTGACGCAGGAAGACACCGAGCACGAGCAGGCCGCCGACGAACATGGCGAAGCACCACAGCGGCCAGCCGTGGGCGTGGCCCTCGGTGAGCGGGAACACGATCAGCACCATCGCGATCGCGGACAGCAGCACGCCAGCGAGGTCGAGGCGGTCGGCCTTCGCCGCGGTCGACTCGGTGATGAACTTGCGTCCGAGGACGATCACGGCAAGGCCGACGGGCACGTTGATCAAGAAGATCGGCCGCCAGGACAGCCCGAACAGGTCGGCCTCGGTGAGCACGCCGCCCAGCACCGGACCCGCGACGTTGGCCATCGCCAGGACCGCTCCGAAGAGGCCGAAGGCCCTGCTGCGGTTCGCGCCGTCGAAAGTGACGTGAAAGGTTGCCAAGACCTGCGGGATCATCACGGCGGCCGCACCGCCTTGGAGCACCCGGGCGGCGATCAGCAGGCCGGGGCCGGCCGCGAGGCCGCACAGCAGTGAGGCGAGGGTGAACCCGACGGTGCCGAGCAGGAAGATCTTGCGTCGGCCGAAGATGTCGCCGAGCCTGCCACCGGTGATCAGTCCGAGAGCGAAGGTCAACGCGTAGCCCGCGGTAACCCACTGCACCGCGCCCGATCCGGCGCCGAGCGACTGTTGCAGGCTAGGGATGGCCGTCAAGACGACCGAATCGTCGAGGATGTTCATGAGTTCGCCGGTCAGCAAGACCGCGAGGGCGATCTTGGCGACGGTCGGCATCTTCGACGACGCCTCGGATGGGATATGAGCCGACGGCTCAGGGGTTTGCTCGTCGTCGAGCGCGCGGGAATTCACGGTAGGACTCCTGGTTCAGGAATCGGGGAACTCGCCGTCCGCCGCACGAAAACACGAAACTCGGGGCAGTCGGCAGAGCTGCACCCGGAAATGAAAAGGCAGGGATGGGTGACGGCAACTCAGGCCAGCGCGACGTCCGCCCCGAACACGTCAGAAATCAGGACGTGGGGGTACACGGACGGTTACATGGCCTGGG
The DNA here is from genome assembly GCF_044459885.1 of Nocardia sp. NPDC050175. NCBI lineage: Bacteria > Bacillati > Actinomycetota > Actinomycetes > Mycobacteriales > Nocardiaceae > Nocardia > Nocardia sp. NPDC050175. Next base: position 636,857 of record NZ_JBITJI010000001.1, on the reverse strand, counting down.
ATATAAGTCACCACCTCGAATCCTCTACAGAATGAACAGGAGTCCGAACCGCCGCCGAAGGATTCTTCGGGGCGGGGACTCAGCCACGATACGGCACCCGCCGGGCCGCGCGCACGCGAGATATGTCCGACCTAGAGTTCCGCGATCACGGCCGATGGCGGAAGCTGATGCGCATCAGCCGACTGTCAGCCCAGTCTTCGAGCCGAGTCGGCCGAATGGTGCCGGGGTCGTGGGGCTGATTGAGATCCGCGACGATCTCCGCCAGCACGGCCTGACGTTCAGCTGGGTCGGTGACAGGCGTGGCCCGCGCCGGCAGATCTGCACGGATCCCGTGCTCGAGGTGGAACGTGAAGGTGGGATTGGCGAGAAGGTTCGCATACCAGTCGGTCGCGCCACCGCCGGCGCCGCTACACAGGTAGGTGGTGCCCGCAGCTCGGTAGAAGAAGATCTCGATGCGGCGTGCTCGGCCGGTGCGGCGCCCCAGCGTCGTGATGTCGATGATCCGTTCGCCGGTGCCCGCGGCGGGGGTGATCTCGATGGCTCGTCGGATGTGGTTGGGCAGGTGGGATAGAGACGCGTCCCGTCCGGAGTCGTTCGACCCGGTCGTGTCTGGAGTGCTCATGCGGTCTCGGCCTGAAGGGCGGGGCCGAGGAGGAGTCCACCGTCGATGACGTACTCCGAACCCGTGATGAACGATGCGTCTGATGACGTGAGGAACAGGAGAAGACGGGTGACGTCGGTCGGCTCCCCGAGTCGGGGGATGGCGAACGGCTCGGGTGAGTAGAAGTCGGCGATTGCCGCGGTGGCGCCGGCTGCTGGTTCGAGGATGAAGGGGGTCGCGATCACGCCGGGGTGGATGGTGTTCACCCGGATGTGGTCGCGGCCGAGCTCGAGTGCTGCCGTTCGGGTGAGGCCGCGCACGGCCCACTTGCTGGCGATGTACGGCGCGTAGTGCGCCGTGCCGCCCAGGCCCATGATCGAGGCGATGTTGACGATGGCTCCCCCTGCTGCGCGGCGCAGAGCGGGGGCTGCGACCTTGATGCCGAGGAAGGTCCCGGTGAGGTTGACGTCGAGGATGCGCGACCACGTGGCCTGGTCCGTGTTTTCGATTGTTGCAGGCGGATTCTGCACGCCCGCGTTGTTGACGAGCACGTTCAGCGCGCCGAAGGCCTCCTCGGCGGCTAGCACAGCGGCGGACCACGAGCTCTCGTCGGTGACGTCGAGGCGGGCGAAACGAGCGCGGGTCCCGAGCTCGTCGGCGAGAGTGGCGCCGCGTTCGGCGTCGATACCGCCGATCACCACGTTGGCTCCCTCCGCGTGAAAGGCGCGCACGTGGCTCGAGCCCTGGCCGCCGGTCCCACCGGTCACGAGCACGGTCTGGTTGTCGAAGCGGGGCATCAGATGTTCCTTCGGTACGTGGGTGAATGACCGGGATCATCGGTGATGAACGGCGGCCAGTGGTGAGCCGGTCGACTCACCATCGCCTCGACATTAGGCCGGTGGCAGTGGTGAGTCAAGCCACTCACCTCGTATACTCGGTCCATGAGCAGTGTCGTGACGACATACCACCAGCGCGTCGCCGAGGAGAAGCGCGCGCTGATCGTGACGGCCGCGACCGCACTGTTTCTCGAGTTGGGCTACGACCGGACGTCACTGGCCCGGATCGCAGAGCGCTCGGGCGTTTCGCGGGCCACCTTGTTCAAGCAGTTTCCGAGCAAAGCCGCCCTGTTCGACGCCATCGTGACCGAGTCCTGGTCGACCGCTGACGAGGTGGATCCGCCGCCGGCGGGCAACGTCGTCGACGGGCTCAGCATCATCGGTCGCCGCTACGCCGAGCTGTTAGGCCGTGCCCAGATGACCGACCTGTTCCGGATCGTCATCGCCGAGCTGCCGCGGTTCCCTGAGCTGGCCCATGCGCAGTTCTCGCACGGGAAGATGCCCTATTTCGAGTCCGTACGCAGCTACCTCCTGGCCGAGCACGCGGCGGGAACGGTACGGGTCGAGGACGTGGACCTCGCGGCCACCCAGTTCCTGGGCATGATCTCCAACTACGTCTTCTGGCCGACACTTCTGGTGCCGGGCTGGGAGGTGAGCGCCGAACGTGTCGCTCAGGTAGTCGACGAGGCCGTCCGCACCTTCGCCGCCCGGTACGCCGCGACTGGACCAGGGGCATCCACCAACGACTGAGTCCCGCCGACCGCGACAACATGCGGCCCGGCGAGGCCTAGACGACTTTGGCGTCGATCAGCAGGTTCCAGATCTCGCCCTGGTCGACGACCTCGACGCCGAGCTTCTCCGCTTTGGTCAGCTTGCTGTCGCCGACTCCCGCGCCGGTGATGAGCATGTCGGTGTTCGCCGAAACCGAGGATGCTGCCGTCGCGCCCGCCTGCTCGCACAGGCGTTGGAACGTTGGGCGGGCGACCTTTTCGCCGGAGCGTGGGTCGCTGATGGCGCCGGTGATTACCACCGTCTTGCCTGCTAAGGGCGCGCCAGCTGCGATGACCGGGGGCAGGTCCTCCTCGCGTACGTCGAGGGAGACGCCCGCTTCGCGCAGCCGTTCCAGTTCCGGACGCAGGCGGGTGAGGTGTGCGACGAGGGAGGCGGCGACCTTCGGTCCGATATCCTCCACCGCGACCAGGCGTTCCTCGCCCGCGTCGGCGACCTCTTCCAGCGAGCCGAAGCCCGAGCGGGCCAGGCGCGCGGCGGTACCGTCGGAGGCCATCGGGATCGCCAGGCCGATGAGCGCGCGGCGCAGGCCGACCTGGCGGCTCGCGTCGATCGAGTCGATCATGCGCGCGGCGGAAACCTCGCCGATGCGGTCGAATTCGAGCAGGCGCTCCGCGGTCAGGGTGTAGAAGTCCGACGGGTTCTCCAGGATGCCCGCCTCGGCAAGGCGTTCGATCCACACGCCACCGATCGCGTCGATGTCCGCGGCCGCCCGCGACGCCCAGTGGATCAGCCTGCGCACCGTCTGTGCGGGGCAGGCGACGTTGGTGCAGAACAATTCTCGACTGTTGCCCTGCTCGGTCACCGGCTGCTCGCACGAGGGGCAGACGGTGGGCGGCACGATCTCGAGCTCCTCGCCCGTGCGTTTGGCGGCATCGAGCACGCCTGCGACGAACGGGATCACGTCACCCGCGCGGCGGACCAGCACCGTGTCGCCGACCTTGATGTCGCGGGCCTTGATCACCTCTTGATTGGCCAGCGTCGCTTTGGTGACCGTGGTGCCGCCGACGAATACCGGCTCCAGCCAGGCGACCGGGACGATCTTGCCCGTCTTGCCGACGTCCCAGATCACCTCGCGCAGCAACGTGGTCTTCTCTTCTGCGGCGAACTTGAACGCGAGTGCGCCGCGCGGGGAATTCGATCGAGTTCCGGCCGCCGCGTAGGCATCTCGGTCGGCCAGTCGCAGTACCGCGCCGTCGAGGTCGTAGTCCAGATCGTTGCGGCCCTGTTCGATCGCGGTGATCGCCGCCTGCGCCTGCTCGGCGTCGGCACAGTGCCGCATCTGCGCTCCGGCGATCCCGAGCGCCCGAAGGCCCTCTTCCAGATCGACGGCAGCATCATCGTCAGCGGTATCCAGGTCGAAGCCGAAGAATTGCAAGCGTCGTTCGGCGACCGTGGCCGGGTCCTTCGCCCGCAGCGTGCCTGCTGCGGCGTTGCGCGGATTGATCAGCGGCTTGTCCGGATGTGCCGTGTTGTAGGCGAGGAAGGTCGAACGCAGCATCACCGCCTCGCCACGCACCTCCACCCGGCCGGGGACGTCGATCCGCTCGGGGATGCCGTCGACCAATGCGCGGACCAGCATGGTCACGTCGTCACCGGTGGTGCCGTCGCCTCGGGTCACCGCACGGGCCAGCCGCCCGTCCTCGAAAACCAAAGCCAGGGACAGGCCGTCGAGCTTCGGCATCACCACGACCGACTGGCCGGGGAAGCGGTTGAAGAACGCCTCGACCTGCTCGGGCTTGGTCGCCTTCTCGAGCGACAGCATCGGCCGCGAGTGCCGGATCGGGGCGTGCGGCACGGCGGGCGCGCCGACCTGATCCAGTGGATTCGGATCCGGCGTGAGGTCGGGGTTCGCCTCGATCAGGGCACGTAGTTCGTCCTCGATCGCGTCGTAGTCGGCGTCGGCGACCAGCGGCGAGCCCTGATAGTAGGCATCGCGCAGCGCCACGATGCGGTCCGCGAGCTCTTGGATATGTTCCCCAGTTTCCACAGCACCAGACGCTACCGATACCCACCGACACCTGCGCGCATTGGCGGCCGGGTGCCGCGGATCGGCTGCTACTGGTTGGCCACGATCACGGTATGCAGGTCGTGCTTCAGCCGTTCGGCGGCCGATTCGCCGAGCGCGGCCAAGAACATTCGTTCGCACTCGTCGATGATGCGCATGCCGCGTCGCAAGATGTCGCGTCCCTTTTTGGTGAGGCTGACGGTGTTCTTGCGGCGGTCGCCGGGATGAGGACGACGCTCGACCCAGCCCTTGACTTGGAGCTGGTCGATCAACGCGACCATGGTTGTGCGGTCGATTCCGAGCAGCTCTGCCACCTCTTTTTGGGAGCGGCCATCCTGCTCGTTCAGGCAGTTCAGCCCCGCCCACTCCTGTGGGGCGATGCCGATCGGCGCGAGTTCGGTCGAAGTCAGTGCTCCGTAGCGCAGGGCCGCGTGTTTGAGCAGGTATCCCAACCGGGGGACTTCGCCTCGGTCAAGCCGTCGCGCATCGCTACGCACAAGACGGTTACGACGTGGTGCTCGTCGCCAGGCGTCGAGAACCTCTCGAGTTATTCGCCAAGGAGTTGGGTGCGACAGCGCACATCATCACCGCCGATCTGGCCGACACCGACGCCGTTCCCGCACTGGCCGCACAGATTCGCGCGACAGTCGGCGACCTCGACGCGTTCTATTACGGGGCCGCGGCCGACGGGTTCGTCCCGGTGCTCGACCTGACGCCGCAGCGCGTGCAAGACCTCATGCGGCTCGGCGTCTACACATTGCTCGAGCTGGTGCGAGAGTTCCTGCCTGCCATGCTCATTCGCGGAGACGGTGCGATCCTCAGTGCGCAAGGAGCCAGTGCCATGCAGGGCAATCCGCGCGTCGCGGGCGGGCTTACCTTGGCGGCACAACGCAACTATCTCCAGGCGTTGCATGCCGAGGTGGCCGAGAAAGGCGTCTACGTCGGCGGCCTTTATATCGGTGCGGGCATCGAGAACAGTGCCTGGCACGCCGAGATGGAGCGGGCCAAGGCCGCGGGTGAGCCGTTCTGGGAGGTGCCTACCGTCGACCCCGCTCATCTTGCCGACCTGCTCTGGAATATGCACCACGCTAAAGACGAAGGGGACGCTCGATACCCTGCGTAGGCATCGCCTATATCGGCTGGGATCCATCGCACAAGATCGTTACGGTTAGTGCTATGGCCCTGTTGGTGCACCTGACACCGGAGAAGAACGCTCGGCGAATCCGCCGTGCGGGCATTGCCACGTCCGGTTATGGCGGCGGGGTGTTCTGTATGCCGGTGATGCCGTCCTATGTGCTGTCGAATCAGTGGTTGCGTGAGTTGCGGCGCGGGGGACAGCGGCTGATCGTCGCGGTGCATTTCCGGATATCCGACAACGAACTCGTCCGTGTCGGGCACTACTCGGCAGCCGGGACGGAAATGACTGCGGCTGAGGCTGTTTCGCTGATCCTGCACGCCGAGGACGCGCGCGGATATGAGATCGTCGTACCCCGTCCGATCGCCCCCGCCGAGCTGCATCGGGTTCGGCACGTACGGCAGGTGACGGGGTGGCGCTATCACCCGAACGCGCACGGTCGTCGGCCGTGCGCCTGTCCGGCCTGTCTGGGGCGCGGGGCATTCAAGGCCGCCGATCTCCGTCGCAGGCTCTCCATCGACTCCCCGGCACTCACGAAACCGCAACTGCTGGACAACCTACGGAACGCGGGCGACGATGACGACCTGATCGACGCCCTCTACGGCTTGGCCCGGCGCAGCCGTGGCGATGTCGGCGACATCGCATACCTGATCGACCATCCGAACCCTGAAGTCCGTTATGTGCTCGCGTTGGCGTTGCGCAAATATCGTGGCGGCGCGGCCCGCCGACTGCTGGCCCGCTTGGCCGCCGATCCCGATTCCGATGTCCGTGCTGCCGCGGCGCGACCGTAGCGGTCGTGGATCTGTTGGCGGGCACGGCATTCGGCCGACCTACAGTGCCGTGCTAATTTCGCAGCGGCGGCTGTACGCGCCTGCCCCGGACGAGATGCGCCGTACCCGGCCTGCCAAGACGACGCACGAGGCGTCATGAGCGCGGGCACATCGCTGATCGATTTCGCTGGGAGAACGCCCCAGCGTCGTGCGTTGGACGTCCGGTGGATCCACGGCTCGGAGTCGGCCAAGCACAATACCGACGACGACATCCAGGTTCATCGCTACGACGAGCACACCGTCATCCTCCGGCAGAACATGGCGGTCAATTACGAAGCCCCATTTCTGTTTCTGCTGTTCGGAAACGCGCGTGCGGTGCTGATCGACACCGGTGCCACCGCGTCTGCCAAGTTTTTCCCGCTGCGCCGTGTGGTCGACGAGTTGATCGAGGGTTGGCTCGTGCGTAATCCGCGGCAGGGGTACGAGCTGCTGGTGTTGCACACTCACTCGCACGGCGATCACGTCGCGGGCGACGGTCAGTTCACCGACCGACCCGACACCACGGTGGTCGGCGCTGATCTGGCCACCGCCTGGAAGTACTTCGGATTCAACGAGAATCCCGACGCGGTGGTGCAGGTCGATCTCGGCGGGCGCGTGCTGGAATGCCTGGCGACTCCCGGCCACCACGCGGCGGCGGTCACGTTCTACGACCCGTGGAGCGGGTTCCTGCTCACCGGCGACACGGTCTATCGGGGTCGGCTCTATATCCAGGACTGGTCGGCCTTCACCCGCAGCATCGATCGACTGATCGAATTCGCCGACCGGCGACCGGTCACGCACGTGCTCGGCTGCCATATCGAGATGACCACCGAACCGGGCGTGGACTACCCGATCCGTACGACCTATCAGCCCGATGAGCCGCCACTGCAGATGACCGTCGACCAGCTTCGTGAAATCCGAGCCGCGATCAACGAGATCGGTGACCTGCCTGAGCGGCGCGCGTTCCCTAGCTTTGTCCTGTGGCCCATCGAATGAGTGCGGACCAAGTCACGGAGTTGTGCGCGGTTTGGTGACCGTCACCCAGCGCGAGCTGTGGAACATCGGCGCGAGCGGTTCCGGAATCGGCGGCAGTTCGCGGTGGTAGCGGGCGGCCAGTGCCGGCACCTTCTCCGGTTTCGCCGACCAGTCGCGGGCGGCGAACCAGTCCTCCGGCTCGATGCGGTGATCGGTGTAGAACAGCTCGCTCAGATCGATCTCGGCCATCGGTGAGTTCTGGGTGTTGTCGCCCTGGTGCTCGGTTACTTGATCCAGATTCTGATAGTCGCCGATCCAGTCGAAGGCCAGATGGCTTCCGGGCGCGGACATCTCGGTGATCTGCTCGAACAGGCCCTCCTGCGCCGCGCCGGGCAGGTACGGCAGCAGGCCCTCCGCGAGCCACGCCGTCGGCGCGGACGCGTCGAACCCCGCGTCGAGCAGTTCGGCGGGCCAGTCGGCGCGCAGATCCGCCGCGACCTCGCGTCGATCCGCCGACGGCTGCGCGCCGTTGTCGATGAGTACCCGGCGCTTGAATTCGAGCACCTCGGGCTGATCGAGTTCGAACACGACGGTGCCGGTGGGCCACGGCAGCCGATAGGCGCGCGCGTCCAAGCCCGCGGCCAGAATCACCGCCTGGCGTACTCCGTCGGCGGCCGCGGCGAGGAAATGGTCGTCGTAGAACTTGGTGCGCAGGCCGATCATGCCCGAGCCGAGCAGCCAATCATCCTGTGCCGCTGGGCCTTCGAGCATGGCGATCATTCGCTCGTGACCGGAGGCTCGGACGAAGAGCGCGGCGTACTCGTCGCGCACCAGCGGGTCGGATTTGGCGGTCTCCATGGCTCGGGCGGCGGCGATGCCTAGTGCGGTGGCACCGACGCTGCTCACGATGTCCCAGGAGTCTCCCTCAGCACGCACGGCATTCCTCCGATAAGCAGCTATGGCACAGCACAATACGAACGGTCGGCACGACCTTAGGTCCGCTGACCAAACTACGCCCATCTGGAATCAACCAGGTGTGCCCGCAACCTGTTTCGCGCGTGGGAGGGCTCGGACGCGCGTAACGCAGTGGCGTCAGACGCGATTCAGCTGGTATCGGCCGGCGATAGGGGTACGCGATGAGCAACGCGCAGCTGAGGCTCATGATGGGTCTGTCGATAGGAGTGGCGATCGGCATCATCGCGCTGCTGGCTGTCATCGGGGCCATCCAGGATGCATACCAGGCGAAACCCGGGCCAGGGCTCTGCTTTCCAGTGGTCACGCTGCCGCAGCCGCCGGACCAAGGGCCATTCTGCCGGTACCGGCCGTAGCCATCCGCAGCGCCGATCGACCCTCTCGATCTGGACTTCACGCTTCGCCCACTTTCGCGACGCCTTGCAGGACTACCTTCCGGCGGACTTCACCTGAGTGAGCCTCTGGGCGATCGTGCTGCCGCCGCTCCCGGCGGGCCAATGGCGCCAGCGTGCGCTGGATGATGAAGTATTCCGCGACAAGGACATTGCCAAGGAGGGAGGCCCATGCGCTCGCGGTATAGATGTCTCGGTACTCCAGTGACGGGATGAACTTCGCCACTTCCGTACCGGCAAGCAGGTATAGACGCAGCGTGACCGCCGCGAAGGTCAACGCGTAGTTGCGGATCATCCAGATGCGGTGCAACTGCACTTCACGGCGGCGGATCGTTCGATAACCCTTCGCGGCCGTGTACAACCATGCCACCACCAGCATGTAAAACGCGACCTGCAACGGGAAACCGCTCGGCGTCACCGCGGCGGCGTACGACGCGGCGGCCGAGGCGGCTACGACCGAGACCATGTACACCCGGCCAGCTATCCGGTGTAACCGAGGGAAACGAATTCGCAACTGCGGCACGAACTGCCACGGCCCGATGATCAACGCCAGACCGGCCGGCACTGCGTGCACCACCAGGCTCGCGTAGTACCCCACGATGCCCCGGTCGATCGGCACGGTCGAACTGCCGAACAGGTACGGCGTCACGAAGAAGGCTGCGATACCGATCGCCAGCGCGGTCAGCAGACCCCACAAGAACCACCACCAGCGCCGACGAACTGCCTGTGACATGACTGCGGACATACGAAGAACTCCCATGCTGCGATCCTCTGACGTAACGCATGTAAGGCTACGACTGTAAGCCGATCTGAGGCAAGAGGTAACAGCTGTAAGTTTTGCAACGTAATGAGAACGAGCCTCAGGCGCGGATCGCGAGGTCGGTGGTGGCTCGGGTGGGGATGCGTTCGAGGACGCCGCCTGCGAAGACGTCGTAGAGCGGCAGTGTTTCCAGGTGCACGTAGCCGATGTGGCAGTCGCAGACGGCGAGTGGACAGGCGCGTGGCGTCAGTGCGCTGCGGTATGAGTTGTCGTAGAGGTTTCCCAAGGTGTCTCGCACGAAATGACAGCGGCGGACGGTGCCGTCGCCGTCGACGGAAATGACCGACGAACCGGTTCGGCACGCCCGTCCGGCGGAGTTGTGCGGGTGACGGCTGAAGGGGAACAGTGGGTCGAGCGCGGTCCAGTGCTCGGCTTGGTCATCGGTGTAGGTGTGGCCCTCGGCGGCGTTCACCCAGAGGTAGATGTGGCCGGGGAGATCGGCCCGCAGCCGTTGCGCGTGCTCCAAATGCTCAGGCATGCCGACTATTCCGACGCTGAAGCGGAGGTCGGAACTGGCGAGCCGTTCGGTCTTGTCGAGAAAGCGTTGGTACGGAGTCTGTCCTGGGTGGTAGGTGCACCAGAGGGCGATGGTGTCGGGGTCGGCGTCGGACAGCCAGTCGGTGCGGCAGCTGAGGTTGGTCTGGATGGCGACGCGGTCGATATGCGGCGCGTGCGATAGCTCGACCAGTGCTCGCCGATACCAGGAACGCACCAGTCCTTCGCCCCACGGCGTGAAGAGGATGGAGAGCCGGTCATCGGTCTGCTGGTGCGCCCAGGTGGTGAATCGTTCGAGGGCCGCACGATCGGCCCGCAATTGCTCGGTGCTGTCCCGGCGTTTGGCGAACGGGCAGTACGGGCAGTCGTAGTCGCAGGATGCGAGTGGACCGCGGTAGAGAATCGTCAGGTCCACGGGTCACCGCAGTTCGTAGGCGGCCATCGCCGCTTGCACTGTGGGAGAGAAGAATTCGGGGCCGATCGCGTCGGAGTAGGCGAGACCGGCATCGGTGAGTCGCAGTCGGTCGGGTTCGGTGTCGGAAAGCCAGCCGCGGTCGCCGAGCACCTGCAACTCGGCGGGGAAATCTTGCCACGGGTCGTTGCCGAACTGCCGTCGATAGTCCGCGATGGTGAAGCCGTCCGCTTGCAACAGGGACTGGAGCAGATACCTGCGCTTCGCCTCGTCTCGATCGATCGCTCGACCATGTATCGCGCTGCTGAAATCGGTTGTGGCGGTGTAGGTATCGATGATGGTGCGCACCTCCCGCATGGAGACCGCGTAGTCGAAGGAGTAGTGCAGTCCAGAGGTGTACGAGCGTGCGCCGCACCCGAGTCCGATCATGCCGTCGGTCTGGCAGGCGTAATCGTCGGGTCCCTGCGGCGGGGCGTCGGTGCGACGGAACATGCGCATGGAGACCTGCTGGTAGCCGTGCGCGAGCAGATGATCACGGCCCTCGGCGTACCGGCGCAACCGCTGTTCGTCCCAATCCAGGTCGGCGACAGCGGGATCGGCATGTCGGCCGAGCCCGGTCAGCGGGCGCACGTAGAGCGGATAGAGGTAGATCTCCTCGGGTCGCCAGGCCAGCGCCGCGTCGAGGGATAGTCGCCAACTCGATTCGGTCTGTCCGTCGATGCCGTAGATGAGGTCGATATTGAGGACCGGGATGTCGGTGTCGCGGATGCGCCCGAGTGCCGCCTCGACCTCCGAGCGCCGCTGGGGTCGCACGGCGGCGCGAGCCTCTTCGTCGACGAAACTCTGTACGCCGATGCTCAACCGGGTGGTCCCGCGCTCGGCGAGTACGGCGAGTCGATCGGCGGTGGCGGTGCTGGGCGAAGTCTCGACCGACAGGGGAATGGACCGCAGATCGGCGCCCATGAGCACCTCGGCGATATCGCACAGCCGCGACAACTCGGCGGCCTCGAGATAGGTCGGTGTGCCGCCGCCGAACGCGGCAGTCGCGAAATGTACGGGTTCTCGGTCACCGAGTGCCGCTCGCACGGCCTGGGCTTGCCGGGTGAGGGCATCGAGGTAACGGCCGGTTAGTCCGTCCGGCGCGCCGACGCGGGTGAACAGATTGCAGAAGCCGCAACGCACTTCGCAGAACGGGATGTGCAGATACAGCGAAAGTGCTTGTCGCGGTTGACCTGCCCACAGATCCGCGAGGGCAGGCTGCGGCATCAGCGGCCGGTACGCCGTCTTATGTGGGTACGCGTACACGTAGTTCTGGTAGGGCCGGGGTAGCGCGACGGTGTCGATCATGCGGAGGACTCCAAGAAGAAATGGCCGTAGGGGACGGTCCAAACGGATTCGTGGCCCAGCCGATGGCCGGTGTAGCCGCCGTCGCCGTAGGCGGTGCCGTGGTCGGAACAGACGATCGCGAAACAGCGCCGCCGGGAACGCATCGCGTCGAACAGGCGGCCCACCTGTTCGTCGATGTATTGCAGTGCGGCAGCGTGCGTTTCGCGACTGTCGCCGGTTTCGCGGGTGGCTCCTGGCAGGTAGAACCAGTTGGGTTGATGGAGCGCGGAGGCGTTGAGGAACAGGAAGAGTCGCTGCTCGGCGGGGAGGTCTGCGACCACTTTCTCGGCGCGGGCCACCTGAGCTTCGAACGAATTCGGCGATGCCACGGAAAAGTCCGGCTCCCAATGACTTTCCGCGAACAGCCCGGGCAACACGTTGCCGAGCGCGCCCTGTTTGTTGAAGAACCCCACGCCGCCGATACACACCGTGTGATAGCCGCGGTCCGCGAGCGCGGTCACGAGATCGGGGGAGTCGAAGACGAAAGTGCCGTCCGTAGTCGTTTCACTGCCTGCGAATTGTGCGGCGAACAGCCGAGGGTGCGGACCAGGTGCCGCGGGCGTCGGCAGGAACCCGGCGAACATCGCCTGATGGGAGGCGAAGGTGAAATTGCCCGGGGCGTGTCGCTGTTCCCACTTCCCGTCGGGCAGGTGAGCGGACAGGGTGGGCAGTTTGCCTGCGGCCGCGAGCTCGACCGCAACGTCGTAGCGGAGCGTATCGAGGGTGAGTAGCAGCAGGTCATCGCGGCCGACAACCTCGTTCATATCAGGCCGGTGCATAGCTCACCTCCGGTGAATTCAATTGCGGAGCAATAAAATAGGGCGCTGCGCGCAGCTGTGCGGTGTAGGTGTCGATGCCCGCGGCGGGACCTTCCGGTAGTCCGGTGAGGCGCGGAAGGAGGTCGCCGAACGCGTTGACCTCGCCGATCGTGAAGCGACGCCAGCCGATCGAGGGCAGCAAATCGACACCGACACAGAGGGTGCCAGGGAAGCACGCCGCGGCCCGTTCGCAGACCGCCAACGCCTCGTCCCAGCGATTGCCCGCCGCCGCGCGAACGGCGTCGAGGTCGCCGCGGGAACCGCCCAGATGCAGGTTGGTCATCGGTGCCCGGCTCGTGCGGACCACGGCGTGGGTGGCGCGGCCCGCGATGACGAGCACCCGCAGATCGGCGGTTCGGCCGCCCAGCGACGCCTTCGGCACCCACTTTTCGATGTGCAACCCGTCAGGTGCGAGTCGGTCGACAATCGCGGCGATCTCGGATTCGCTGGTGTAGCAACGGATCTTGAGGGAGTTATGTAGTAGGCCGTCGGTCGCGACCTCCACCGATGTGGTCGCCTGCCATCGGCCCGTGCCGTTCGATTCGATCGCCAGCACGCCTGATGCGGAGGATCCGTGCGCGAGTTTCACGAACACCCGGCGCATGCCCGCGTCCCGCATGCGGTCCCGCACGTCGGCCCAGCCCGCTGCCGGCGTTGCGGCACCCGAGGTAGGGGACGGTGGCACCGGCACCGCCGCGGCGTCGAGGCGGGCATGGCACAGCCGCTTGTCGAACAACACGGCCAGTTCGGCCGGATCGTCGAGCCGGATGCCGCCGCGCAGGGACCCGACCGCGTCGAGGAACCGCGCGTACCACCGTGCCGAACCTTCCACGCGGGTCGGATCTTTCACGTCGCGCAGCAGTTCGTCCACCGCCGGGTGCTCGCCGGGAGAATCGAGTCGAACGATCTCGTCCTCGGCGAAGTCGTGCCCGCCGTCGCGCAGTACGTCATGCCATTCGACGACCCGCGGCGCGGGCATACCGGCCGACCGCGCGGCGTCGATGAACAGCCCGACCCGGCGATTCTCGCCGTTGCCGACGACGACCCAGCGCGGCGGCGGTCTCATCGACCTCGATTCATTCACTGACGGCGACGTAGCGCCAGACGGAGCCGTCGTCCTCGTCCTCCTGTTCCTCGGCGTCCTCGGGATCCAGATTCAGCCGCACCCCGGCGGGTTCGAGTGCCTCGGTCAGCCGAGTACGCATCTCCGCAGAGAGGTAATTGTGGTGCAGGTCAAGGAAAGTCAGATGGCTGAGGGGTTGTCCGGTGAGCAGGGCGGCCGCGCCATCGTCGGTGAGCACACCCATGGAAACGTCGAGGATCTCCAGACGAGCCACCACCGGCGCTGAGGCCAGCGCGGCGCAGATCTCGTCCTGGATCTCGCTGTTGCGCAAGGCCAGATACTTCAGGCTCGGCAGCCTGGTCCCGGCAAGGAAGGGGGCGAGATCGGTGGCGTCGGCATCACCGCCGTATTCCGCGACGCCGAGCCACAGGTCGAGATGGGTCAGCGCGGGCAGGTCGCTCGCGGCGATCCCGCGTACCGCCTCGGCGCCCAAACCACCGGTTTCCACGGTCAGCTTTCGCAGGCACTCGTGGCGTATCGCCGGGAACTCCAGTTCTTCGCCGCCGCGCACACCGAGTTCCGTCAACTCAGGGAAGGCTTCGAGCAGCACCGTCGGTGTCCCCTGATGGATCCAGGAGATCTCGCACTCGTCGGAGGACATATCGCCGACGAACAAGGCGCGCAGCGCGGGCAGCCGATCCTTGGCCGCGATTATCGCGTCGAACAAGTCATCTGGCCTTTTGCTGTAATCATCGCCCCAGCAACCGATGATCAGCGCCTGCACCTGAGTGCTGTCGACAGCGTCGAGGAACTCGTCGAAGGCCGCTACCCAGGGATCGTTCTCATCGAAGACAGAGATGCGCCAGGCGACCGAGTCCGGCGCGGGCAGCTTGTCCGCGCTGTCCGTATCGTCGGTCGGAAAGTCGAACGCGGGCAAGCCGCCGAACTCTTCCAGGTGTTCCCCAACGGTCATGCGTCGCCGCACCTTTCGCCCTGTGTCGATAGTGATCAGCTGCTTTCTACCAAGCCCCACCGACAAGCCGGGAACCGGGCACGGTTTGTCGGTGCCCGCCGCTACGGTCTTCGGCATGGCACCGATTTCGGGCCGTGGTGGGAGGAGAAAACATGTATCGGCAAGGCGACGTTCTGATCGTTCCGCTGGCGGACAGCGCGGTGCCCGAAACGGCCGTGCACGCCGCGTCGGAACCCCGCGACGCCCGCGGACGATTGGTCCTCGCGCTCGGCGAAGTCACCGGCCACGCACACGCGATCCCGAGTCCCGGCAGGTTGATTCGCGAGGCGAGCGCGTTCGGGCCGATGCTGCTGCACCTACCCGAGGGCGGGCGCGTCGTCCACGAGGAACATGCGGCCATCACGTTGCCGAAGGGGTGGTATCGGGTGGTGCGCCAACGGGAGTACGTGCCGGGTTCGGTACGGATCGTCGCCGACTGACAGCCGGTCTCAGAAACCTCGAACGAATACAGGAAGAGCGAAGACGTGACGGAACACAATGTGTGGCGGTCGATTTCGGCGACGACCGGTGCCGGCGATCGGCCGGCGGCGGAGGCCGGGGTGCGTTCGGCCTACCGACTGGCGGGCCTGCGTGAGCCCGCGCGAATCGTGTGGGCTGGTTCGCCGTTGGCAGCGGTGCGGATGCTGTCGGACGGGGAGCTGGGGGAGCGCGGCGCCAGTGTGCGCGAAGCACTGCGCAGCGCGCCGTGGGCGGCCGAACGTGCCCGTCTGCACACCGAATTGGGGTCGAAAGCCTTCAATGAACATTGGCAGACCACCGGCGCGGACCTATGGGAGCTGACCAGGACCATCGTCGACCGAATCCGCGACGGCGTCATCGATGCCGCGGCAAGCGAGCGCAAGGAACGCACCCGCGTCCAGTTGTTGCTGCTGGATGCGGTACTCGGCCAACACGATGCCGCATGGCTGTGCGCCTTCGACACCGGCGCGGACTCGCCACTCGGTGGATTGGCCGCGGTCGCACAGGAAGCAGGCTGGTGGTGGCCCTACGAGAACATCGCCCTGATCAGCGAACGCCCCACCGAACTGCACCGCGACGAAGCGGGCCGCCTGGACCGCGGTGACGGCCCCGCGCTGGCCTACGCCGACGGATTCGAACTACACGCATGGCGCGGCATGTCCGTCAGCGCCGAATTCCTCGACAGCCTGCGGTCATTGACGCCCGAGCGGATCCGCGAGGAAGAGAATGCCGAACTCCGGCGCATCATGCTCGAGTACTACGGCTACGACCGCTATCTCGACGAATCGGGCGCGCGGCCGATACATCGCGACGAGACCGGGGTGCTGTGGCGGATCGAGCTCGTCGGAGATGAGGATGTGGTGATGGTCGAGGTCGTCAATTCCACTCCGGAACCCGACGGCACCCACCGCACCTACTGGCTACGAGTACCGCCGGCGACGCGCACCGCTCGCGAAGGAGTGGCATGGACGTTCGGAATCGAGGCGGAGGTTTACGAGCCGGTTAAGCAGACCTGAATACTCGTCACTGTGACGGATATTTGCGCGTAGGTCGAATCCCGAAGACCCGGCTCCGGTGCGAAGTGGGGACGGGGGTATGGAACGAGTGTGGCGGTACTAGGGGAGAATGCGAATGTGCGTGATGTGAGCAGGACGAAGTTCGGAGATCAGCTCGGGGTACCGACGGTCGTGGCGTCGGCGGGTGCCATGGCACTCGTCGGCTGGTAGCTCGATGTCGGAGCGGGAAAATCCGGGATCTTTGCCCGGGCCAGGGGAAAACAGATTCGATGCGGTGGAACGTTTGCGCAGGAAGCTGGAAGGTTTGATGGCGACCGAGACCGGTCGGGCCGAGGCGGGCGACGGCGCGTCGAAACTCATTCGGCTGCCGCACCGCCCGCGGCGTATGACGGAGGACGCCAGCGAGCGTCCGCGCAAGACGTGGCGTTCCGAGGGCGGCTCCCACTTCGACCCGGCACCGACCAGACCCGTGACACGATCGGAACTGCAGGGTGAGACGGGAGCCTGGCCGGTCGACCCCGCCCGCGCACCGGAGCATGATCCGAGCGGAGCCGAGCAAGACGCGAGCGTCATCGACCTCGCCGCATTGCGCCGGAAACGAGCCAGTGACGACGCCCCGGCCGCTGGCATCCGGCGCATGGGCAAGCCCCGCAGAATCCGACCCGACACCCCATAGTTCTGAATTCTGGGGGATCGGTTGCTATGCGTTTTCGGTTTGCCTGCGCCGATATTCGGCAGCCCTGGCCTCGTAGTTCTTGTGCTCCTGCGCTTGGTCTGGGGGAAGGTGTGGTGCGTCGGGGGATGTGGTGGCGAAGAACTTGGTGAGCGCGGTGTTCGAGCCCACGGCGATTTCGGCGGATCGTGCGAACATCGTTGTCTCGTAGCGTGCGATCGCGTCATCCAGGGTGTTCTCTTTTTTGATGGCGTGTGCGAGTTCCGCGCCATCGAGTAGCGCGAGGTTGGTGCCGTGGCCGCCGAACGGGGCCATCAGGTGGGCCGCGTCGCCGATCAGGGTGACACCGGGGGTGTGGTTCCAGGTGAGCGGGGCGGGTAGGGCCCAGAAGCTGCGCTGTATGTAGTCGCTGTCGTTGTCGGTGATCAGCGGGCGCATGATCGGGGCCCATTCGCTGAATTCGCGCAAGAGGTAGGCCCGGACGGCCGCGCGGTCGGTGATGTCCACGCCTGCCGTGACATACCAGTCGAGTTCGGCGCGGAAGGCCACGTAGCCGCGGACCACGCCGTTGCTGTTGCGCTGGACGATCACCGCGCGGCCTGCGCCGTCGGTGGAGAACATGTGGCCGTCGCCGACGATCGCGGCGATCTCGGGGTGTTTGGTGTCGACGTCGTCGAATCGGGCGTCGAGAAAGCAGACGCCGAGGTACTCCGGCACCGCGTCGGTGAGCAACCGGCGAATCGGCGACCATGCGCCGTCGGCGCCGATGACGAGGTCGACTTCCGTGCTGGCGCCGTTGGCGAATTCCAGTCGGTGCGTGCCGTTTTCGGCAGGGGTCGCCTGCAGGAGTTTGTGTCCCCAGTGGACCGTGCCGGGTTGCAGATGTTCGTAGAGCATGGTCCGCAGTTGGCCGCGGTCGATCTCGGGAGCCGCCTCGTCGCCCTCGTCGGGAGTGAACGCGGCCAGGACGGTGCCGTGCTGGTCTCGGCGGGTTTTGGCCTGGCCCTCGACCCGGGCCAACGCCCGGAAGGCGTCCATCAGCCCGGCGTCTTCCAAGGCGATCTGGCCTGCGTCGGCGTGCAGGTCGAGTGTCCCGCCCGGGTCGCGGGAGTCCACGGCGGCGTCGGCGTCGTACACCGTCGGCTGGATGCCATGTCCCTGCAGGATGCGTGCGCACATCAAACCGGCGGGGCCGCCGCCGATGATGGCGATTCTGGGTGTGGTCATGCGAGTGGAACCTTTCCGAACGTGTTGCGGCGGTGTGGTTGTCGCCGCTGAGTGCAGGCCCGGGTGGCCCGCCTCGTCCAGGATAGGTTGATCGGTTCTAAAAGTGCAACCGTTCTACATTTATATTTGTTCTACCCAGGAGGTAAGGTGAGCTCATGACCGAGCCCGGACGCCGCGAGCGCAAGAAGGCCGCCAACCGCCAAGCCATTGCGGACGCGGCAGTGAAGCTGTTCCTGGAGCGCGGCTACGACGCGGTCGGCGTGCGGGAGATCGCGGACGCCGCCGACGTCTCGGTGGCCACGCTGTTCAAGCACTTTCCCGACGGGAAGGAAGCACTGGTCTTCGACCAGGACGAGGACCGCGAGGCAGCCCTCGTCGCCGCCGTCCGCGAGCGTCCCGCCGGGCATTCCATTCCGCAGGCGCTGCGCCAACTGCTGCACGATGAGCGTTCCCGGCAGGTCCGCACCGACCCTCGCTTCGCCGACTTCCTGCACCTGATCGACTCCACTCCGGCGCTGCGCGAGCACGCTCGCCGCATGTGGCTGCGCCACGAAAACGCCGTGGCCGCAGCGATTGTCGCCGAGACCGGACTGCCCGAGAGCGACCCCGTCGCCCAGGCGCTGGCCCACTTCGCCCTCGAAGCTGTCACCCTTGTGCACGGACAAGACGACCCGGAGTCCGCACTCGACGGAATCTTCCGCCTGCTCGACGCCGGATGGGCGGCCACGGTGCGGGAATCAACACGGCGCGATCACACCTGACCTGCGGGTTGTCAGCCTGTCGGAACGGCTGAACGAGGTTTGCTCGGTACCCTAGGCCCCGCACGCGGTACCCGGTGCTCCCGATTCCACGCGAGAGGATCTCACTGTGAGGCTTGGGTTTTTCGGCAGCGTTTCGGCTGCCGTCGGTGTTCTGCTCGTTGCTCCGGCCATAGTTGCCGCGCCCGCGGCGACGGCGGCTGTCGTGACCGTCACGCACCTACAGTCCCCGAAGAAGAACGGCGACTCCGGCTGGTACGGCCACGACCATCCCGGCGCGAAGGCTCCCGATGATCCCACGGCAAACGAGTGGAACTGTGACCGAAAAGGCAAGTGGCACAACGACCCGGACGACTTCTCCGGACATTCGGACAGCCGCTGCAAGAAGTGGTGACCAGGTAACCGGGTCGGCGGGGCCCGGAGTGGACCCCGCAACCAGTTGTGGTGTGCCGGAACCGCGTTTGTCATGCGTCGAGGGCTGCGGTGATCTTGCGGGCCATCGCCGCCGCGGCGGGCTCGAATCGCCCTTGCGGGGCCGGGCTGGCGACAGCTCGAGAATTCTTGCAGCCGTTGAATTCTCAGAGGCCCGCGGCAGTGAGCTGGTGATCCGCTTCGAGCAGGATCCACCCGCTCAACTGCACTGAGAGATCGTGGCTCAGGTTCGTCGACGCCGCGGCCGGGCGGGTGAGCTGGGTGAGGGTTCCCGGCAGCTGCGGGACGGTGACCGGACGAGTCCAGTCCGGGCCGAACAGTGGTAGCCCGTCCACCTCGGCGCGGTTCTCCCAGGCCGCCCGGGCGGAGGCGTGCACGATGTGCGCGGCGGTGGTGTCGCCCAGGGCCAGTGCGGCTTCCGCGAGGTATCTGGCGAGGATGCCCATGAACAGCCCGGAGTCGTCCCCGGAGGCCGCGGCGATCACCCCGGCCTTCGTGAGTCCCTTGCCGGTCGCGGCAATGAGGTCAGTCGCGCGCTTGCGATGGTCCGATTCGCCTGTGCGCAAGGCTAATTCGGTTTCCAGACCGATGGCGACGCCCTGGCAGTAGGTGTGCACGGTCCGCTCTACCCGTCCGCCGGGCTCGTGGACGCCGTCGAGGATCAGGCCGCTGCCGGTGTCGCGCAATCGGGTGTGCATGAAATCGGCAAGTTCGGTGGCGCGGGACAGTTCACCCAACCGCGCCATCGCGATACCGGTCGGGCCGATCGCGGGGGTGTTGTAGTACTCGTCGCCCGCGCGCCAGGGCACCGCGCCGACGGACGGGTTCCAGCCGTCGATCAGGTCGGCCTTCAGTTCGCCGACCGCGCCGCCGAATCGGATACCGAGCAGCCGGTCGGCGCGTTCGAGGGCCAGCACCAGCCAGGCCATATCGTCGTAGTACCGGTTGGTCCAGCCGGTGAGATTGCGGGTCCGGATACCGCGGGCGATGGCGGCGACCCGGCCGACCCGTTCGGGGGTGCGGGTGCGGTACGCGGCGTCCACCGCGCAGTCGAGCAGGTGGGCTTGCCACCACATGCACCATTTCACGAACGACCGGTCCACCAAGGACGCGGGCCAGAAGAGCATCCCGAGTCGCATCTGTGGTTGGCCCCAGAGCGTGCGCACGTGTCGCTGCACGATCGCCTGTTCCGCCAGGCTCGCCCGCTTGGCCGGCTCGTCGGGACCCGCGGCTATTTTCCGCGTGATCGTCATCGCTTCCGTCGGCTCGGCCAGCACGGTGAGTGCGATCGAGGCGCCACCCGCCACCAGCACACTGCGCCGGCTGATTCCCTTGCTCCGGCGATCCATCCGCTCGGACTCCCTTTATCGAACGATCCCGCAGCCGGAAATCATGCAGCTACATTCTATCTCGCAACGACCACCGCAGCGTGTCGACCGGCTGCGCCAGGAGCGGGCGCCGACCATCGGTTCAAGATCGGGAATACCGTTTCGCCGCTGGTCAGGCCGCCCCCGCGACCTCCATGGGCGGCGCGACGCCGGCCCATGGCGGTCGGACTTTCCGCTTATTTCTTGATCTCGTAGCGCAGAAGTACCAATCCGTTTTCGAACCCGGCGGCCTCGATGAGCGCCAGGTCGCGCCGATCCTCGAAGAGGCGTGTTCCCTTGCCGCGCGCCGCTGGGCTGACCAGCATCCGGACTTCATCGATGAGGCCAGCGTCGAACAGGAAGCGCATGAGGGTCAAGCTGCCCCACAGCCAGATGTCCTTGCCGCTGTGCTCCTTGAGTTCCCGGATGGTGGCGGCCGGGTCGCGCGTCACGGTCGCGGCGGGAAAGTCGCCCCAGGGGGCGTCCGTCAGCTTCGATGAGGCAACGAACTTGGTGAGGTTGTTGAGCTTCTCGCCGTACTCGCCCTGATCCTCGGCGTACGCCCAACCCGTGGACTGGGCGTAGGTATTCGCACCGAGGATCATCGTGTCGACCGAGTCGATGAGCCCCAGCACGCTCGCGTTGAACACAGGGTCGGTCGACTCGGAGAAGGACTCCCCGGACACGAAGCTGAGCCCGCCGTCCTCCTCCGCGGCAATGTTGTCGACGGTAACCCACTGCTGGACTACGAGCTTGCGCATGGCGTGATCCTCCTTCGTCGCGCGGCCCGTTGTGGCCGCTGTCCCCCTGGGACGGAGCTATCGCTGCGTTCTCGACATCCGGCAGCATCAGCCGCACTCACTCTCGGGATCTGCACTCGCAATAGGGCCCTAGAGCGAGTGCAGATCCCGAGAGAAAGTGCGGCTGGTAGCTAGCCTGGGTACTGCGGAGCGAAACACCATTGAATTGGGGGCAGCTGTGTGTGCAACGTGCCCACTTCGATTGCCGATTAATCCACCATGATCACTCGTAAACTTATGGCAGGCGGATTGCTTTGTGCTGCCGCACTTTTCATTGCGGCTCCGGCGGCTCAGGCGGGAACGGGCAGCTCAGGGTCCGGTTCGCTCATCAATGTCGGCTGCCTGCTGCAGTCCCTGTCCGCCCAATCTCCGACCGCCGACTGCCATCCCGTGCAGGTCCCGACCGCCGGAATCGACGACGCCCCCGCGCCCGCCGCGCGCTGAGTCGCTAGCACCGAACACCCTTCCAGGATTTGAATTTCAAGGTCGCCGCTGTCGCGCAACTGCAATCACAGGGTTCGATGGCGGCGATCGCAGTTCTCGCCAACTGCTCGGCAGCGAACGCCCGGTATTGCCTGCGCGAATCGGGTTACCAGTCGTCCGTCGTGGCACCTTCGAGCAGTTCGCTCACGTGAAAGTAGCCGACGTGGCGCGGGCCTTCGGTGACGACGACGGAACCCGCCCGGACCGCGTGGGCACCCGTGTTCGCGACGGCCAGCCACCCAGCACTGGCGGGTGAGCGCCACGCTGATCGGTCGTCGACTCGCAGGACGAACGAGGCCAGCCCGTCGTCCAGGCCGTGCGGAGGGACGAATGCTGTTGCGGCATAGTCCTGTTCGGTCGGAGTGGGTGGTGGTCCCGACGGCCGGCCGCCTTGATCGGCAGTAAGCCAAACGATAGTGCCGCGAAACGGCAGACTGCCCCGGAAACGCATGAGGACATCCTGCCGCATCGAGCGGACCTCTCGGTTCAACGAATACGACCGACTCATCCGATGAAAGAGAACAGCAGGCTCTGCGAAAGCGCCGCACCGGGCCCTCCGCGAAAACCTGTTGGCGGACAACGGCGATCACTGCTACTTTTCAGGGGCCGTGCGACAGAACGAGGAGGTGGTACCCGTGAACACAGTATTGACATGGGTGCTCCCCTCTGGGGTCACGGTCGGGCGATAGGTCGTCTGGGAGCGCCGTTAAACAGCATTCCCGAAAGGCACGACCATGCAATTCACTTCTGAAAAGCGCCTCGACAACGACAGCGTCCTCGAGCGCGAATTCACTCTCGGCGAGATCCCCGGCATCCTGTGGACGCCCGCATCCGCCGCCACACCGGCCCCGTTGATCTTGCTCGGCCCTCCTCCTCTCGGCCTGCGCAAGGTGTACCCGCGACTGTTCGCCCGAGCCCGGCACGCCGTGGCGGAGGGTTACGCCGCGGCAACCATCGAGCTCCCCTGGAGCGGTGATCGGCCTCGTTCGGCCGCCGCCGATCAGGCCCTCGCCGACCTGCATCGGGCGCTGGCGGCCGGCGGGCGGGTCGACGACGACATCGTCGACCGGCTCATCCTCCCGCTGGTCGACAAGGCGGTCCCGGAATGGCAGGCCATCCTGGACGCCCTGCTCGCGCTGCCGGAGATCGGCGGCCCGGTCGGGTATTCGGGCGGGGTGATCTCTATCGGCGTCCGGCTGGGCGTGGTCGAGCCGCGCATTTCCGCCGCCGTGCTGTTCGCGGGAAGTTTCGTGCCCCGCGCCATTATCGAGGAGGCCCGGCAGGTCACCATTCCGCTGCACGTCCTGCTGCAGTGGGACGACGAAGGAAACGACCGGCAGATGGCCCTGGACCTGTTCGACGCCTTCGGCTCCAAGGAGAAAACGCTGAACGCGAATATGGGCGGGCACACCGGCGTCCCGCAGCACGCAGGGGAGGAGGGGAACCGGTTCTTCACCCGGCACCTGAAGTAAGGCCGGCCGACAGCAGCCGATAGGAACTGTTGCCCAGGATGCCGTCATCGAGGAGAGGTCCCGGCCCTCCTCGATGGCGGTGTCCAGCCGCACAATCTATGAAGCGGTC
This sequence comes from Nocardia sp. NPDC050175, assembly GCF_044459885.1. Classification (NCBI taxonomy): domain Bacteria; kingdom Bacillati; phylum Actinomycetota; class Actinomycetes; order Mycobacteriales; family Nocardiaceae; genus Nocardia; species Nocardia sp. NPDC050175. The sequence continues at coordinate 613,517 of NZ_JBITJI010000001.1, read as the reverse complement.
CGGACCTTCTGAAGATCGTAGCGATCAAGGGCTTGTACCGCTCGGCCCACACGAGGTCCAAGTTGAGCATCGCCTCCGCGAGCGCGCCTTGCTGCTCGGCCGGCGAGAGCTTGTCGAAGGCAGGCCCGATGACGAGAACCGGCTGCCTTTTGCGGAACCGCGGTTGCACCCCATCCACATACCAGTCCGGTACGTCGCCCGACTCGACATGCGGAGTCAGCACACCGAATCGCGAGGCCAGTTCTGCGGTCTGCGTGCTGATTTGATCTGAATTCACCCGCACATGATTCTGTCAGGGGCACACGAACCGCCAACTCACCGAGGCAGCCACCTCGGCGTAACTCCCTTCGAATCGGTTCGCGTGTGGTCGGGACGGTGTTGACCACCCGGAACGTGGTCGGGGGAGGAGATTGTCGCCAGGTACCGTTGGGCGGTGAACCCAGCTGATGTGCGCCTCCTCAAAGATGGTGATCTCGAGACCCGCGAGGAGAATCTGCGGCTGCTGCTCGTGCGGGCCGCTGATGGCGACGCATCCGCCAAGGAAGCACTGTGCGCGCTCGTGCGCGACTATTCCGACTACCACCGGTCGCTGTACAGCCGGGCGTTGAACCGGGCGGCGGTCTTCGGCGACGACACGCTGCGGGCTCCGCTGCTCGCGTCGCTGGCCGACACTCGATACAACTGCCAGGCCTGGGCGGCGATGGGCTGCGCGGCGCTCGGCTTCCGCGACGCGGTTCCCGGTTTGGTCGCGATGCTGGACCACTCACAGCAGATGGCTCGCGAGCAAGCGGTGATCGCCCTGGGCACGCTCGGCGACGAATCGGTCGTCCCGGCGCTCACACCCGTGCTGCAGGATTCGATCGTCGGAATGCGCGAACGTGCCGCCGAGGCCCTCGGCCTGATCGGCGGCGATGCGGCCCTGGCCGCACTTTGGGACGAATTCGAGCACCGCCGGTACTACCGCATCGGCTATATCGCCAGTGCCCTGGCCACATTCGCCCCGGACATCATCCCGCGACTGTGCGCGGCGGCGGACAGCGACGACCCGGACCAGCGCTACTGGGCGGCTGTCGCGCTCGGTTCGACCGGCGACGATCGTGCCGTGCCGACGCTGGAACGGTTGATGGCCAATGACCGGGGCGCCACAGTCTTCGACGGCATGGTGAGCGTTGCCGCGAAGAAGGGCCTACGCACCCTACGACGAATCCAAGCCGCCATCGCCGCCCGCGAATCCGGAACTGGTTCCGCAGTAGGGTAATTGGTGGCGCGACCGGTGGTCATACTCGGGTCTCTCAGCGCCGCTGCATGATTCGATCTGTGGCGGCTCGCCGGTTGTCGTCTTCCTCGGTCGGGTCGTCGGCGATTCGACCGAGGCGTGCACGGATCGCGGGGACGGCTAGGTTCGCGTGCGTGATGCCGAGCTCTCGGGTCTCGGGTTCGCAGTCGTCGAGGCATTCGACCGCTCGCTCGTCGGCGAAGGCTGGTGCCAGACGGCTCAATGCTGTTGCGCATCGGATGCGCAGATACGAGTAGAGCGTGTTGTCGAAGATCTCGTCGATCGTCGCGCGGACGGCGGCATGGTTCAGGCGGCCGAGTGCGGAGACAAGGTCGCACTGGTCGTAGAGGTAGTTGTTGCCACGGGATACGGCTTCGGTGAGGAACTCGAACACTCTTGGGGCGTCGGATGTTTCGGCGAGATCGGCGAACTGTGACAGGGCGGTGCGTCCGACGGTGTCGTCTAATGTGGCGTAGGTTCGGGCCCAGGTCAGCGCCTGCGGTGAGCGGAGTTTGCGCAGGGCCTTGCGCACTGCGATCGGTATGACACGCGGGGTTGCGTTGTCCTGGAGCAGGTTCGGCGCGATACGGAGAAGCGTTGTCTCCCAATCGTCTTCGGTCAGCTCCGATATCGAAGTGACAAGGTTCGCCTCAGCTGCGGCTTGCAACACCCGTTCGCGGTTCGTCGCCTCTCGACCGGTGCGATCGAACACTTCGGCGGATTCTCGAATGTGCTTCGCCGCCACGACGACTCGCTCGATGCTGGCGCTTGCACGCCGCCAGGCCGGCCAAGGCGGCGCGGACAAATCGCGCAACTGCCCGAACGGAGCAAGGACGGACCCCAGCTGTTCGTCGTCGGCCACCTCCAGTACGTCGTTGAGGAGTCCCTCGGCCTCGGGATGCTCGGCGAACGGGATCAGACTGTCCAGCGCCTGATCGAGGTCGCGTCCCGACCGCAGATAGTGCCGCAATTCGGTGACAGCGCCATCGACACCACGCCGGGCAAGCCGTTCGAGAACGCCGGTGGCGAGCCAGGCGTCGGCGTCTCCCGTCGGATCCGCCGGTCCGTCATACGCCGCGCGCAACCGAGAAAGTTCGACCCCCACGTCGGCGACGAGCGTCGCGTACAGCCAACTACGTTGTTCGACTTGATGATCCCATCGAGGATCGTGAACGATGCACTCGACCACAAGGTTGCCCGCCACCACAGGCTCCGCCCGCGCCTCGCGGTAACAGGCTCCACGCCCGCGTTGCATCATGCCCAGCAACGTGCCCGGCTCCGCCCACAACTTTGGGACGTCCGTATCGTTCTCGAGTTCAGGCACGACGTGACCTTAGAGTTCCGAAACCCGAACTGCCACTGTGCTGTAGGCGCCGTAGGGGTTATCCTTGATCTCGTGCCACACCGTTAGGTTCCTCTCCGCCGCCTCTACCTGGTTACCCGTGCCGATCTGGCACCGGGGATACAGGTCGCACAGGCGGCGCACGCCGCATTCGACTTTGCCGTCGCCCATCCCGACGTGGTCACTGGCTGGCACGCTACCTCGAATGTGTTGGTGGTGCTCACCGCACCTGACGAACTGTCCCTCGGTTGGCTGTGCGCCGACGCCGCTGCGGCCGGCCATCGACTGGTCAGGGTCCACGAACCCGATCTCGACGGTGCTCTGACGGCCGCCGTGTTCGAGCCAGCCGCCCGTCGGCTGGTCGCCCACCTCCCTCTCGCCTTCGCTGAACGAGGGGAGGTGAGAACATGACTGATTCCATCGATACTTAGCTGAGCGACTTGCGTGCCCAACTCGTCGAACTCGCCGCCGAGCGGGACGCGCTGCGCGCCCAACTCGTCGGGGACCTGCCTACGGCCACCCGCTGGCTGCAGCGCAAGGTGTGGCGGCAGACCGCCGCGCTCGACGTGCTGAACCGCCGCGTCGTCACGCAACGGTTCGTGCTGCGGACGCTCGACGAGCTCGGGCGATCCCTGACGGCCGAGGAGTACCGAGCCGCCAGAGCCGCGACCGCGAACGCCGAGCTGCGGGACCGGATCGACGATCCGGACGCAGCCTGATCGGTCATCATGTGGGGTGGCCTGTGCCGGCCACCCCACCTCAGCCCCAGATGCTCGACGGCCGAGCAGCCGCCTCTAAAGCGGCCTGGAGCGGGTTCGACTCCCGCCTGGGGCACCCCTTGGCCAACTGCCAAGTCCTGGAACGCTTTTGCGCGGGCCGAGACCGGCGATCCGGTCTCGCAGCGGCTGCTCGACACCGTGGTACCTGCGCGCGGACTGGCCTGAAAACGATCACGGTCGCCGCACCCCTCAATCGAGAGGGGTGCGGCGACCGCGTGCACCCGAGAGGTCGGGTCGGCGCTATTCGCGTCTCTACCGGAGAGTGTTCTCCCGGCACCTACTCTGGGCGCCGAGGCGCTGGATCCACCGCACCTCGTCCTGCCATGCCGCTAGGACGCGACGGGGCAGGTGGTCGGGCCGTAGGTGAAGTTCCAGCCGGGGCCGGATTCCGCGGCATAGAGTCGGTGGGTGCCGGTCGTCGTGGGAGTCCACTGGACGCTGGCGGTGGTGCCGACACCATCCGCGACCGCGACCGGAGAGCCGATCGGGACGCTCGTCCCGTCGGGGCCGACGGCACTGAAGGCGATGGTGGTGTTCGGATTCAGTACTGCGGCGCTGACGGTATAGGTCGAATTCACTTGCGGAGTCGTGCTGGATATTGCCGGTTGGTTGGCCGGGTTCGACCCCGAGGAGTAGGTGCAGCCCGCTGGCGCGACGCCGCAGGTCGTGGGGCCATAGGTGAAGTTCCAGCCGGGGCCGGATTCCGCGGCATAGAGTCGGTGGGTGCCGGTCGTCGTGGGAGTCCACTGGACGCTGGCGGTGGTGCCGACACCATCCGCGACCACGACCGGAGAGCCGATCGGGACGCTCGTCCCGTCGGGACCGACGGCACTGAAGATGACCGTGGTGTTCGGATTCAGTACTGCGGCGCTGATCGTGTAGGTCGAATTCACTTGCGGAGTCGTGCTGGACACCGCGGGTTGGTTGGCCGGGTTCGACCCCGAAGAGTAGGTGCAGCCCGAGGACGATTGGTCGGCCTCGGCCGTCGCCATCGTTCCGCCCACCATCACCATCACCATCGCGACCGCCACCGCGGCCGCGATTCCATATCTGACGACCGCGTGCATCGGCCGTCGCCCCTGTGATCCCATAGTGTCCCCCACTATCTACCCCGATGTCCGGGGCGTCGAAATATCAAGCATTGCAACCGTATTGCCGCAACATGATGCAACGTACCGCAGGGGACCGACAAGTCAGCGCGGCATCGCGACGGGCGACCGGAGCAGGCGTACCGGCGGACGACGACACCCGCCGAATCCCTGATGGGTCGACCGCACCTATCGGGACATCATTGCCTGCGGCTGAACAGCTTCGCTGCGGTGTACTCGGCGCTCGGCAGCTCGTCCAGGGCGGCCGTGATTCGACGTTCCTCCCACTGAAAATGGGATTCCATAATGGCCGATAGCCCCGCGATCTCGCCGCGCACTGTCGCTAGATTCTCGGCGCTGAGCTCGGCGAGGGCGGTGGTCATTCGGGTCAGGATGTCTGCGACCAGATGGTGGTCGGCGGAAAGCTCGGTGAGTACTGGGGCCAGGTCCGGGAAGCGCTGGGCCAGAACGGGAAACGCTGTCTCGTCCTCGCTGGTGTGATGGTCGGTGAGGGCCTGGCAGAAGGCCAGGCAATGCGCGTGCAGGTCTCGGAGCGGGCCGATCGGCTCGTCGCCCCGATAGACGTCCAGTGCACGGGCGACGCGGCGTAGTTCGCTACGCAACCAGTCGTGAGTGTCGATCAGTTCGCGGCCCAGGGCGTGGGCGCGTTGGGGATGGGTGGACATGGAGATCTCTTTCGCGAAGCGGGCGGGAGGCGGCCTTCGCTGATGGTAAGAATGCGCGAAGGTCTGAAAAGTGTTGGGGCAGCGGTTGTTACGTGCCCGGTGTCAACAGGGCAGAAAAAGTGGACCCATGACTGCCTCCCGAAAATGCGGTGCCTCCATGCCGACGCCGTCCACCCGGCGCGCACACGCGACACCACCACATCCTATGCGGAAGTGCGCGCGGGTCAGTCGGCGTGCGCGAGGTGTCGGTGCTCCGTGCCACGATCCTCGTATGTCACTGGAGTTCTTCAATGGGTTGTCCGGGACGTTGGCGATCGTGCTGACGGAACCGACCGAGAATGTCGCGGCGAACCTGTCCAATCAGCGCGCAGCCGCAACCGCAACGATCACAGAAGTCTCGTTTGCGCCGAATGTGTTCGAAGATGGGGACTTTCGTGACTTGACCGACGACGAGTTCGACCGCGTCGTCCTAGACCTGCCCGCGCTGAACTTGCGCGGGTTCGGCGATCCCGTTGAACACCGAGCGCCTAACGGTAAGTGCTTCACGGTGCGTGACCTTGTCGCCGCTATCAGCGAGACGGAACGAAGCACTCGCCAGCAGTCGCAATGGTTCGGCGGCATCGACGTGCATCACATCTTCTTCGAAGGCATCCACGAGGGAGACGACGGAGTTTGGGAGATCTATTGGGGGTCCTGAACATCCGGTCGATCTTCATCTGAACGCGTGTGTTCTGACGGCCGCCGTTCGCAGCTGACATCGGTTCCCGGCTAGTCGTCGGGGGAGGCGCGACGATTGCGTTTGGTGACGCCGCGCCGCTTCTTCGCAGCGATGCGACGTTCCTTTGCTCCGCGCGAGGGCTTGGTGACGCGGCGCACGGGTGGCGGGGCGGCAGCGGCGTCACGCAGTAACGCGGCCAGGCGTTCGCGGGCGGCCGCGCGATTCTGCAACTGTGCGCGTTGTTCCGATGCGGCGATGGTGAGCACCCCGTTGACCAGGCGGGTGGCCAGGCGGTCGAGCATCCGGGTGCGCAGCCACTCCGGCACGGAGGGCGAGTTGGCAAGGTCGAACGACAGCTCGACCCGGCTGTCGGTGGTATTGACGTGCTGCCCTCCCGGACCGGACGACCGAGAGAACCGCTCACGCAACTCGGACCCAGGTATCACCAGCCCCCGAGTCACGGTCAGGTCCTCTGCCATGATCCGACGCCGCTCTTTCCTGTCCGCGAGTCGACTAGCCGTTCTACTTTCGACTGAATGGCGACCTCGTCCTTCACGATAGCGACGACCTTGTCGACGTGTAACAAGCAGGCCGTCGGCACATGCCGCGACCTGCGTCGGTCGGGTGAACGTACGCCCATGCCTGGATGAGGCGACATCAGCGGAGCGTCGGGACGTGTGGTCTGTTGATGTGTGCCAACGCGTTGTGGGCGATGTAGCTGTAGAGCCGTGCGACGGCAGGGGTGGGTCGGTGGTGGCCGGAGACGAGACCGATCGTGCGGTCGTGGGTGGTATTGAGGGCGATACGGTGCAGGTCGGGATGCGGTGTTTCCGGTTCGGGGAGAAGCGCGACGCCGAGGCCGTGGGCGACGAGCGAGCGCAGGGTTTCGAATTCGGTGATTTCGAATGCGACGTTAGGGGTGAATCCTGCTTCGGCGCAGCAGGTGTCGAGCATGCGGCGCAGATGGTAGGTCGGCGGGTTGGCGATGAAGGTTTCGCCGGCTACCTCGGCGAGGTCGATCGTGTTGCGATCGGCGAAACGGTGGTGGGCTGCGACGTAGAGGTGGATGCGTTGGTGTCCGAGGGCCCTCGTGGGCAGGTCGGTCGGTGCGGGGATCATGACGGCAAGATCGAGCCGACCCTCGCGGATCATGGTGGCAAGTGCTTCGCCATGTGCCTGGGTCAGATGGAGTCGGATTCGAGGTGCGTCGGCGTGAAACTCGGCTAACAGTGCAGGCATGCTGACCGGTCCCAAAGTGAGGGGGAATCCGAACCTCACCAGCCCGCCCTCAGGATCTGCGTTACTGCGAACGACACTGACGGCGTCATCGAGGGAACGCACGAGTCCTCGTGTGCGTTCGAACAATTCGCGTCCTGCGGCAGTGAGCGTGATGCCGCGCCCAGCAGGCTGGAACAGTTGGACCCCGAGTGTCTTTTCGACGGCTTTCAACCGTCGGCTCAGTGAGGACTGCGGGATTCCCAGCAGCTGCGCAGCGCGTGTGATGTGGCCCTCACCGGCCGCGGCATCGAAGGCCGCCAGCAGCGGCACCAACGTCTCGACCTCGGCCGACAGCAATTCATCCATTATCGGATGATAACCAGCCGATATTGCTCATGGACGGATGGATCGTACGCGCGTGATGATTCCCCCGACACCGCTTCAGGGGAGGGAACCGACATGCATGCAGCTCGCATCGACAGCACGAAACCGGTTGGACCGGAAGGGATTCTCGACGTTGTACTGATCGGCGGCGGCATCATGTCTGCGACGCTCGGAGCGATGATCGCCAAGATCCAACCCGACTGGTCCATGCTCATGTTCGAACGTCTCGGACAACTCGCCGCGGAGAGCTCCAACGCGTGGAACAACGCCGGAACCGGGCATTCAGGGTTGTGCGAATTGAACTACATGCCTGACCCTGACGATTCGTTCAAGGCCGAGCAGATCGGCGAATTGTTTCACCTGTCGCGACAGTTCTGGGCCGCACTGGTCGCGGACGGCGACCTCAGCGACCCAGCGGGGTTCGTGAATCCCGCGCCGCACATGGACGTCGTGTTCGGTGACCGCGACGTGAACTACCTGCGTCATCGATTCCAGACCCTGCGGTCACTGCCGCTGTTCTCGGCGATGCAATACACCGAGGATCCCGCAGTGATTGCCGAGTGGGCGCCGTTGCTGATGGCTGGTCGCGACTGCACTGTGCCGATGGCCGCAACCCGGTACGCCGCCGGTACCGACGTCGATTTCGGCGTGCTGAGCAGAACCCTGATCGAGGTCATGACCAAAGCCGGCGCACGCGTGCAAGTCGACCACGAGGTGACCGGACTGCACCGTGCCGCCGATGGGATCTGGACGGTTACCGGAAGAGATCGTAATACTAAGCAGCGCTTCACTGTTCGTGCCAAGTTCGTGTTCGTCGGCGCAGGCGGCTACGCCCTCAGGCTCCTGCAGAAGGCAGGCATCCCCGAGGTCCGCGGGTATGCGGTGTTTCCCTTCGGCGCACAGTTCCTACGAACCGACAACCCCGAAGTGGTCTCGCGCCACGATGCGAAGACATACGGCCAGGCTTCCCTCGGCGCGCCGCCGATGTCGGTGCCGCACATGGACAAACGCGTGGTCGACGGCCAGGAATCGTTGTTGTTCGGTCCGTACGCCACCTTCAGCACCAGACTCCTCAAATATGGCCGCCGCACCGATCTGTTCACCACCCTGCGCGTGCGAAATGTCGCGGTCCTGCTCGCGGCCGGCATCCAGAACCTGACTCTCGTTCGATACCTGATCGGCCAGCTTCTTTCGACCCGTGCCCGGAAATTCGCACAGCTGCAACGGTTCTATCCAACAGCCGACCCCGACGACTGGCGTCTGGTCCAGGCAGGACAACGCGCACAGTTGGTCAAACCGGACGCTCACCACGTCGGCGTTCTCACCTTCGGCACCGAATTGGTCACCGGGGCCGACGGCACTATCGCAGGGCTGTTGGGCGCCTCTCCCGGTGCCTCGACGGCCCCGGCAATAATGATCGATCTGCTCGAGCGATGCTTCCCCCGACAAATGGCCGGCTGGAGTCCGATCCTGCACACGTTGATGCCTGCCCTGGCTGCGCCAGTGGGTGTCGACCAGCGCCGCGTGGATGACAATCTGGCCAGGACGGACCAGGTCCTGGGTTTGGCCTAGAACACCTGCTGACGGTCAGTGGCAAGGGGGTTGGTAGGGGAGGTCGGGGAGGTGGATTTGCCATTGTTGGCGCGTGATCGTGCCGTGGGTTATTCGGCAGATGCGCTGGGCCGCGTGGTCGGTGTCGAGGTCGAATAGGAGGATGGTGTCGGTGCCGTCGGCGTTGACCATGGTGTGTCCGTCGGGGCTGAAGGCGAGGTCGAGTGGTGCGTCCGCGCGGGTGGCTACCGGTTGTCCTTCGGGTTCGGGTTGGGTCGGGTCGGTGACGTCCCAGAATCGGATGGTGTGGTCGGTGCTGGCGCTGGCGAGGGTTTTGCCGTCGGGGGTGAAGGCGAGGGTGTTGACTCCGTTGGTGTGGCCGGTGAGTAGTGCTATTGGTGTGGGTTGGGTGGGGTTGGTGACGTTCCAGAGTCTGATGGTGTGGTCGGTGCTGGCGCTGGCGAGGGTTTTGCCGTCGGGGGTGAAGGCGAGGGTGTTGACTCCGTTGGTGTGGCCGGTGAGTAGTGCTATTGGTGTGGGGTGGGTCGGGTTGGTGACGTTCCAGAGTCTGATGGTGTCGTCGGTGCTCGCGCTGGCCAAAGTCTTGCCGTCCGGGCTGAATTCGGTCGAGGTGATGTAGCTGCTGTGGCCGGTGAGTTGTCCGAGCGGCGCGGGGTGGGTCGGGTCGGCGACGTCCCACAGTTGCGCGGTGTTGTCGTCGTGTCCGGTCGACAGCGTTCGTCCGTCGGGGCTGAACGCGAAGAAGCTGGCGTGTCTGGTGTTCAGTTCCAGCGTCGGTCCAAGGATCGTCGGGTGGGCCGCGTCGGTGACGTTCCATAGTTGGACGATTCTGGCGTAGCTGAGCACGGCGAGAGTTCGTCCGTCCGGGCTGAATCGCACGTAGGTGTTGCAATTGCTACAGGACTGCAAGTAGCTGGGTGCTGCGGGGATGCGGCCGGACTGGATCGGCTGCGTCGGATCGGTGGTGTCCCAGAGTTGGACTGTGTTGTCCTCGGCGCCGGCGGCGAGCAGCGTGCCGCGCGGGTTGTAGGAGATCGAATTCACGGTGGCCCGGTGCCCGGCCAGGACGGTCATCGGCAGGGACCAGAGCCGGATCGTGCCGTCGGCACTGCCGGTGGCCAGGGTGCGGCCGTCGGGGCTGAAGCCGACTGTGTAGACGGTGCTGTTTCCGTCGGCGAGCGGCACGGCCAATGGTCCCGCATGTGCCGGGTCGGATACGTTCCACAGCCGGGCGGTGCCGTCGTCGCTGCCGGTGGCCAGCCGACGGCCGTCGGGGCTGAACGCCACCGACCAGATGCCCGCGGTGTGGCCGGTCAACGGCAGGCCGGCCGGGATCGGGCCGGCCGGGTCGGTCACATCCCACAGCCGGAGGGTTCGGTCACCGCTCGCGGTGGCGAGCAGACGATTGTCGGGGCTGAATGCCACCGAGAGCACGATGGCGGTGTGCCCGGTCAGCGCAGGGCCGACGCGCGTGACATGGCTCGGGTCGGCGACGTGCCAGAGCAGGACAGTGGTGTCGTCGCTGCCGGTGGCCAGGGTGTGGCCGTCCGGACTGAACGCCAGTGAGCGCACCGGTCCGGTGTGACCGGTCAAGGGCGGGCCGGACGAGGTCGGATGGGCCGGATCGGCCACGTTCCACAGTCGGACGGTGTGGTCGTCGCAGGCGGCCGCGAGGGTGCGTGCGTCCGGGCTGAAGGCCACCAGATAGATCGAGCCGCTACCGACTGTGAGCGGTGGCCCGAGACCGGTGGTGTGTTCGGGGTCGGCGATGTTCCACAGTCGGATGGTGCCGTCGTCGCCGGCGGTCGCCAGCGTGCGGCCGTCCGGGCTGATCACCGCCGCGGACACCCAGCTGGTGTGGCCGGTCAGCGGCTGGCCGATCGGCCGCGGCTGCGCCGGGTCGCGGACGTCCCACAGCCGCGCGGTGTGGTCTTCGCCGGCGCTGGCCAGCGTGTGTCCGTCGGGGCTGAAAGATGTCAGCGTCACTTCGCCGCCATGCCCGTGGACCGCGGCGGCCAATGGCGTGTTCTGGGTGGCGACGAGTCGGTTGCGGCTGTTCGGATCGGCTGGTCGCAGGCGCGCGGCCACCAGATCCAATTGCGCGGCGAGCGACGGCTCCCGCTCCGTTATCCGGTCGGCCTCGGCCATCACACTGCGATAGACGACATCGTCGCGCTGGTGCAGCGCGGTCGATCGCTGTTGTACGGCAACGAATGCGGCGGCGGTGGCCAGCACCGCGAAGACCACTACCGCAAGGGTGAGCAGGCGGGTGACGCGAGACCGCCGGTCCGATCTCGCCTGCTCGTCGATGCGAGCCCGGATGCTGGCCTGCAGAAACTGCCGCTCCCGATCGGCCATGCTGTGGCGGCCGGAGTGCGACCACGCGCTGGCATGAGCCAGGCGAACGCCCTGATACAGCAGCGTCGGATCCCGGTTCAGCGACTCCCACGCCTCGGCCGCCTCGGCCAGCTGGCGGTGAGTGCGCAGTCCGTCCCGGTCCTCGTCCAACCAGGTTTGCAGGCGCGGCCAGCCCCGGATGAGGGATTCGTGCGCGAGTTCCACGCCGTGCTCGGTCACCGTGACCAGTCGCGTGGCGGCCATCCGGTCGAGCACCGCGCGCGTGACCTCGTCGTCGAGTTCGTCATGCGCGGCACGGCGTTTGGTGTCCTCGGTGCCGTCGCCCGGCGCGATCAGCCGCAGCAGCAGGTGTTTGGCGGCCACGCGCTGGGAGATGTCGAGGCCGGTGTAGAAGGTCTCGGCGGTTTGCGCCAAGGCGCCGTCGACACCGCCGACGCTGTGGTAGCCGGACAGGGTCAACGTCGTGCCGCGGCGGCGCCGCCACGTTTCCAGCAGCGCGTGCGACAGCAGCGGCAGCGCGCCCACCTGCCCGGCGGTCGTCGCGATCAGCGCCGCCAGCAGCGGACCTTCCACCACGCACCCGGCCCGCGCTGCCGGACCGGTGATGGCTTGGCGGAGCTCGTCGACGCTCATCAGTCCGACCGGCATCTGCGCGTCGCGCAAGGCGGCCACCAAACCTGGATGCGTGGTGAGGCGGCCGTAGAAGTCCGCGCGCACGCCGATCACCACGCGACAGCGGCTGGTCGGTGCCTGCGCCGCGGCCAGCAGCGTATCGATGAACTGCTCCCGTTCCACGCGATCGGGACAGACGGTGAACACCTCTTCGAACTGATCGACCACCAGCACGAGCTCGGCCTCGGCGGGTTGCTCGGCCAGCGCCTGGCGCACCAACCGGTGCAGGCCATGAGCGTCGGCCAGCAAATCAGCGTGCACGCGGCCGGGTGTGTGGCCGACGAGTCTGGACAGCGTGATCGCGCACTCTTCCATCGGGTGCGGTCCCGGTGTGAACACCAGCGCCGTACCCGACGGGGTCGCGCCCGCGCGGATGCGGGCGATCAGGCCGGCGCGCAGCAGCGAGGATTTGCCCGACCCGGACGCGCCGACGACGGTGAGGAATCGGTGGCGTGGCAGCTGCGCCAGCACGTCTTCGATGAGGTTGTCGCGGCCGAAGAAGCGGTCGGTGTCCGGTGGCTCGAATGCCGCCAACCCGACATACGGCGCCTGCCCGCCGTTCGCGAGTGCGGGCGAAAGCTCCTGGGCTGCGGCGAGTTCGGCGGCCAGCGCGCGCCAGCGCTGTTCCCATGCCGTCACGTCGCCGTCACATGCCCGCACGTACGCCAGCGTTACCGCGAGGCTCGGCAGCTTGCGGCCGGACGCCGCCTCGGACAGTGCCGCCGCCGAATAGTGTGCCCGCCTTGCCAATTCGCGGTAGGTCGGCCCGCCCGCCTTCGCTCGCAGGCCGCGTAGATCCATCGCCAGCAGGCACAATTGCCCGCCATCCGCGTCGAGCAGGCGTTCCGAGCGTGGCACCGTGACCCCTCCGCATCCCACCCCGTTGTTCGGCAATTGTTGTTCAGCGCAAGGAGATCGACGCTGAACAACGAATCCGGGCTAAACCTAACGCAGTCCACACCGCAAGACCTTCAGGGGAATCCCCACTTGGAGATGGCCGCCGATGTCGTCGACAGCCTTCGGGAGGGGAGTGGGCTGAGGTTCCGAGCCCTCGACGTGTGTCGAGGTGCGACGCCGATCATCAGCAAGGAATTCACGATGAATGTGTTGTCCACAGTCAAGGTAATTGCGGGCGCATCCGCGCTCGCCGCGATGGTGATGTCGATGAGCTCCGTACCCGCTCAGGCCGCGCCTGCCGGGTCGGCACCCCCGAGCGCCGCGGAGCTACGCAATACAGATTGTCCAGTCAGCAACCCGCTGATCACCTACCGGGTCCACGTGCAGGACTATGGCTGGTTGGGCCAGTCCTGTGACGGCTACGTGGCCGGCACGACCGGCGAATCCCGTCGGATCGAGAAGCTCGAAGTACATGCGAATATCGGCTATCTCTGCCTCAAAGGCCACATCCAGGACCAGGGCGACGATCCTTCTTGGAGCTGCCAGAACGGAAGCACCCCCGCGGTGACCGGAACCGAGGGGCTGGGCCGGCGCCTGGAGGGCGTCCATATCTACATTCTCGATTCCCCGCCCATTTGTGCCGAGGCCCATGTGGAAGGCGACGGGTGGCAGGAGGCCAGATGCGGTACCGATCTCTGGGTGGGTACGTCGGGGCAGGGCAAGCGGATGGAAGCCATCAAGATCTGGAAGCAGTAAACAGCCCGGTGTAGCCGAATTCGGGTGTCGCCGAAGGTGACCCGGCGCGATGCGTGTTCGAGGCAGGGCTGGCTCCCACTATCGGGCACGCATTGCGCCGAACCGGGCTACGGCGTTCGCGAACATATCTCCGCCACCACCGCGACCGAGCCGAGTTCGACTGCGGTCGCGAGCAATAGCCGCACGCTCAATCCGGACATGTTCGGCCACGCGACCAGCACCAGCACCAGCACTGGTGGAATCGCGCTGATCCATCGCCACGCAGGGGTCGGCGCGCGGAGGATCACCGAGGTGGCGAAGATCAGCCACCCGATCTGGGACAAGGCGAACCCCACCTCGTGCAGGATTCCGTGCCAGCTGAAGTCGTCGGGTGCCCCCTCCGGCGCACCGGGCGGGAACCCGGCGCCCGGATCGGTGATGCACAATCCCGCCATCACCAACCCGAGGCCGATCTCGGCCACCGCAGCCGGAATCACGTTGCCGACCGAGCCCATTCGTTGCAGCCCCACCCCGCAGACCACGCACAGCACGCCCGTAATGGCAAAGTTCAGCACCTGGATCCAGCCGAACGGACCCAGACTCAACAGGCTGATCGGATGCCGCCCCAGATCGAATCCGGCTCGGGTCTGCGCCTGGATCAGCACCGTCACGATGAACAGTGGTCCGGCAACAACGCCGCACGCCAGGAACACTCTTGTCATCGTCGGCGTCGCCCTGTTCTGCCACATCGGCCACTCGCCTCGCTTCGTTCGATCGGACTCCTATCCGGTACGTCGAAGCCGACAAGTCGATCCGGACATCGATCATCCGTCGATGAGCGCCCCGGATACGTCTGCGGCGTAACGGCTTCGGAGCTGACGCTTGTAGACCTTGCCGCTGTCGTCGCGAGGGAGGGACTGCACGATCTCGATGCGGGCGGGCACCTTGTAGTTCGCGAGTTGACCGGACAGTGTTCGGCGGACCGCGTCGGCGGTGAGGTTCGCACCGGGGCGGGGCAGAATGTGCGCGGCCACGAGCTCGCCGAGGTCGCCGGTGTCGGGTATGCCGAACACAGCTACATCCTCGACGCCGTCTATGGCGGCAATGGCGTTCTCGATTTCGGCGGGGTAGATGTTCACTCCGCCTCGGATCACCACTTCGGCATCCCGGCCGGTGAGATACAGGAAGCCGTCTTCGTCGAGATAGCCGAGATCGCCGACCCACAGCATGCCCTCGACGGGGGAGTGCGGTGCGCCCTGGTTGAGGTACTCGAAGCGAGGCCAGTAGTCGGCACCGCGCACCCAGACGCGGCCGATCTCGCCGACAGGCAGTGCGTTGCCCTGTTCGTCGCCGATGTGCACGGCCGAGCCGTCGGTGGCGCGGCCGACGCTGCCGGGGTGGTCGAGCCAGTCCGCGGCACTGATCCAGGTGATCGTGCCTGCCTCGCTGCACCCGTAGAACTCCCAGAGCGCATCGCCGAACAGGTCGATGGCGGCCCGCTTGAGGGCGGGCGGGCACGGTGCGGCGGAATGAATGACGTGGGTGAGACTCGAAAGGTCGTAGGCCGCAAGGATTTCGGCGGGCACGCTCAGAATGCGCGAGACCATCGTCGGCACGATCTTGACCTGCCGGATGCGGTGGTGGTCGACCAATCGCAGGAACTTGTGGGCGTCCCATTTGGGCATGATCACGATGTCGGCGCCCATCCGCAGTCCGAGCACGGCGACGGCGTTGGGGGAGGTGTGATACAGCGGTCCGGCCACCAGCATCGGCACGCCGGGGGCCAGGCCCATCCGCTCGGCGGTAGCGCCTGCGATGCTCAGCAGCTGGTGCGGTGTCATCTGTTCGCGTGCAACACCTTTGGGTTTGCCCGTGGTGCCTGAGGTATAGATGACGCCCATGGATTGGGCGATCGCCCCTTCGATGTGCCCGACGGGTTCGGGGTGGGCGGCGATCCAGTCTTCCAGCGAGTCGTGGCGACCGGTGGGCTCGGCCAGGGCGAGATTCCAGCCGCCCTCGGTGAGAAGCTCTGGAGGCATGGCGATTTCGACGATGCGGGCGGTGCTGCCCGCCAGTTCGCGAGCGGCTTCGAGGACGGGCACGAACTCGGTGTGCGAGAAGATCAGGCGCACTTGTGCGTCGGCGAGGACGTGCGCGACTTCGCTTGCCGTCCAACGCGTGTTGATCGGCAGCGGGTTGGCCCCGGTGGACGCGATGCCTACCGAAACCTCGAGGAATTCGAGGTCGTTGCGAGCCATGATGACGCATTTGTCACCGCGCTCGATGCCGGTGGCCAGGATCGCCGACCCGAGCCGACCTGCGCGAAGCAGGGCTTCGGGCTGGGTGCGGGTGCGGGCGCCGCAGACGAGGGTCGGCGTTTTCGGCGGGGTATCGATCATGTCTGGGAGTCTGCCATCTCAACGATCGTGAGATTTCGGCTGTATACGAAACCTGTTCAGCGTCGACGGCATCAGCCGACATCGACTCTGTCGCAGCATGTTCCGCGCAGAACGAGAACTAGCCGCCTGGTTGTCGAAGCCGATCGTCCTGGCGTCTGATCGCTGCGGGCTCGTTGATCACGTCGAGTTGTTGAGCGCGGTGAAGAAGAACAGGATCGTGCGCGTTGACGAGGAGTAGGTCGGGCGTCGGTGTCGCCCACAGTTCGGCGAGGCGCTCGTGGTTGGCCCGGACATCGGCCATGCTGTGCGCGACGACGCGCTCCAGCATGGTCAGCGCCCGTGGTGTCCGGCCGGTGCCGTCGATCTGCCCGTGGTGGTAGAACGCGTCACCGGCGTGCAGGATCCACCGTTTGCCGGTGTCGATGGCGACAGCGGCATGGCCACGGCTGTGTCCGGGCAGGCTGATCATGACAACGCCGGGCGCGATATCGGTGAGCTCTTCGGCAGTGGTGAAACCGTGCCACGGCTCGCCGCGTCCGGGTGTATGCAGAACGTACGTGGGGTGGTGGTCGTGTTGCGTTGGCAGATACCGCCCTTTTTCGACGAAACCGCTCGGATGGAGTGCCGCATTCGCCTCGACGGCGGTGAGATGAACTCTGGCCCAAGGGAAGTCGGCGAGCCCGCCACTGTGGTCGGCGTCGAAATGAGTGATGACGACATCGCGGACATCGCGCGGGTCGAAGCCGAGGCGTTCGATCTGCCGGATGGCGGTTTCGTTCTCGTCGAACCGCGGGCGGACGAAGAAGCGGCTCGGCCCGAACCGAGCGCCCGGATCGGCGACGTCGCGCAGACCTAGTCCGCTATCGATCAGTGCGAGGCCGGTGTCGGTTTCCACCAGCAGGACGTGGCAGACCAGGCCCTCGGGTGTGCCCAGCGGGCGCATGGTGCCGCAGTTGAGGTGGTGAACCTTCATCCGGTCACGCACCGAGGTTCGGTGGTGTGGTGGTGAGCAGTCGGGGATCCGGCGGGGCGCCTGCCGTGGCGACGGCGCCTGCTGCTGCTCGGGCGAGCGTGAGCAGTTCGCGGGGGTTGCGTTTGTCCAGTCCGCCCAGCAGTTGCTTCAGGATGGTGAGCTGGTCGAAGTAGATGCGTTCGACGGCCAGGTTCTCGTGTTCGTCGAAGACGAAGTAGGCCGTCATCCTGGTCCGGTGGGTCGAGCCCGTCGGTGGGATCTTCCCCAGTGGGCCTAAATGTGTTCCGAGCAGCCAGAATTCGACGATCACCGCGTCGTGACTGTGTCGCAGCGCGATGATCTCGTGGTCCTGGTCGGGAAAGGCGCGGCGGGTGTCGCGGTAGTAGTCGCGGACCTCGTCGTCGCCGTCGTGGACGACCATCGGCGCGATCAGCTCGTAGTGCGGGTGCGGGAACGTCGAAAGTGTTGCGTCCCAGTCCTGGAGCACCTCGTCGTGGAAATGGTCGAGGACGAGTTTCTCTCGTGCGCGCAGGATGTCTTCGGGGGGCAAGGTGAATCGTGTCGACATCAGTGACTCCTGGGAGACGCACGTGGGGCTTCGATATCCACAGCGTGGGTTTACGTACCGCCGACCATATACCCACGGTGTGGATTTAATCAACGGGTTGCGGCAAGATGGGCTGATGACCAGTCACGCTGCACCGGCGCGCCGCGGGCGACCCCCGAAAGGTGCCGGGCAGCTCAGCCGTGCGGGGATCGTCGAGGCGACGCTCGCGGTGATCGGCGACGAGGGAGTTGGCGCTGTCGGCATGCGAGCGGTGGCTCGAGTGCTCGGAGTCGATCCGAAAAGCTTGTACAACCACGTCGATGGCAAGGATGGGTTGCTCGACGCGGTTGCCGAATATCTCCTTGGCTCGATCGAATTGCCTACGCGCACTGGTGATCTCCGCGCCGATCTGCGTGCCATCGCGGACGCTTTCCGTCAGCGCGCGCTGCTGCACCCGGCGGCCGCGGCGTTGGTGCTCACGCGGCAATTGGGATCGCGGGAGGGGTTGGCGCCGACCCAGGCGGTCCTGGGGGTGCTCCTCGCCGCGGGATGCGCCCCGGACCAAGCGGTCCATCTGCTGCGAACGATGCTGGCGACCCTTGTCGGCACGCTGCTGCGGGAGGTGAACGCCGGGCCGACCTACGGAACCGGCGACATCCCGGGCATCGCCGCGCGGCGAGAGTCGTTGGCGCAGTCAGGATTGCCCGCCGTCGTCGAGGCTGCCCCCTACCTGGCGCGGTTCGACAGCCAGGCGGAATTCGACTTCGCGATGGACCTGACGCTCGACGCGCTCGTCGCCCGCATCAACGCCTCGGTGCCGAACAACTGAACCATTGTCACCTGATTCGGGGGCATGTCAGGTCCGGCGCATGAATGCGATTGTGTAGCGAACGTTCTGGATGTTCCGCTCGACCGCGCTGACCAGCTCCTACGGTTCGCGCAACTCGATGCCGGTGACTAGATAGACGACCGCTCGGCAGGTCGGAAGCAGTCTTGCACAAACGTCTTGCACATATGTCTAACACGGGCTAGTGTTCTCCTTGTTCGACACTGAAGGAGATTGAAATGACCACCACCCGAGCCGCTTTCGCCATCGATGGCCGTAACCTGTCCTACCTGGACTTCGGCGGCGCCGGGCGCCCGCTGCTGGCGCTGCACGGACACATGTCCGATGCCGCCAGCTTTGCCGGGTTGGCCGAACGGCTCGCGCCCGGCTGGCGGCTCATCGCACTCGACCAGCGTGGACACGGTTTCTCCGACCGCGCGGACGACTACTCCCGGGCCGGTTACATCGCCGACATCGCCGCGCTGCTGGACCACCTCGGCCTGGACAGCGTTGTACTGCTGGGTCATTCGCTCGGCGGCATCAACAGCTACCAGTTCGCAGCCCGGTACCCCGAGCGTGTCGCGGCGTTCATCGACGCCGACGGCCCGGCCAGCCTCGGCCTCGACGGCCACAACCCGTTGCAGTTCGTGCTCGCCCTGCCTTACGAGGCGCCCACCC
This sequence comes from Nocardia sp. NPDC050175, assembly GCF_044459885.1. Taxonomy (NCBI): domain Bacteria; kingdom Bacillati; phylum Actinomycetota; class Actinomycetes; order Mycobacteriales; family Nocardiaceae; genus Nocardia; species Nocardia sp. NPDC050175. The sequence goes on along the minus strand of NZ_JBITJI010000001.1, from coordinate 594,369 downwards.
GCCAGGAACTCGTCGACGCCATGGGCCCGATGGCCGCCAATTTCGGCGGCCTGGTGCGCGAACGCGCCGACGGCAGCTGGAGCCTGCCCTTCTACCCCCGCGACATCGTCGACTCGGAAGACCAAGTGCACGGCGACCATTGGGCCGACTGGACCGCCGGCACCTGCCCCGCCCTGCTCATCCGCGCCACCCAGGGCGTAGTCCCCCGCGAACAGGCCGACGCGATGATCCAACGCCGCCCCAACACCCGCCTGGCCGAACTCGACACCGACCACTTCATCTACACCAGCGACCCCGACGGTTTCGCCAAAACCGTCAACGAATTCCTCGCGGACCTCTGACCTAGGCATTCGGCACGGCCTGCCCTATTGCCGAGCCGGATGGCTCTCATCCGCATCGGCGGACGAGAGCCATCTGGTCAGTTCACGCCGCGGCTCACTGAGCAGGCGCCAGTACCGGGCTGTTGTGATAGGCGGCGATCAGCCACTGACCGTCGCGCTTCTCGAAGACCCACGTCGCGTTCACCTTTCGCTCGTCGCCGGGAATTTCGGTTTCGCCGGCGAACAGGATGGCGGACTCACTGATGACGAGCGCGGCGTCCTGGCCGAGGAATCGGATGCTGAGCTGCTTGTTGTAGGTCGAGCTGCCCGCGAGCGGCCCCTCGAAGGCCAATGCCATGTTCTGGCGGATCACCTCGCGGCTGTCGCGGAGCGAGCCGGTCATGATGGCGGTCGCGTCGGCGGTGTAGTCGGCGACCATGGCGTCGGCGTCGCCCGCCTCCCACGCCTTGTAGGAATCAGCAAGCACGGCCTGGATCGCGGCCTCGTCTGCGGCACGATTGTTCGACATCGAAGTCTCCCTTGTTGATCGGCTCGCTGGAGTGTTCCGGCGAACTCGGGAGTACATACCGGCGGCGGCGCCCGAACTCATCGCGCTTGCCGGAAAAAATCTTGGATCTAATCGTCGAGTCGGGCCGCTAGTCCGAAAGCTGCGAAAACCGCGGGATCCTGGAATACCGAATTCCGGCTGATGCCTTCGGCGGTGACGGTGAAGATCTGGAGCGTGTGCAGCTCGTACCGATCATCGACGCGCAGGTAGGCGGCGAATCCGGGTTGGCCGCCGTTGGCGGTGACCCGCTCGAGAGACCAGTCCTTCCCGGCCGCTTCGAAGACCCATTCCATGAAAAGGCCGTAGTTGCCGCGGCCCGCGAACCAGTTGAGCATCGGCGGCATCTCCATGATGACGTCCTCGGTGAGCAACCGCTTGAGGCCCTCGACGTCGGCGTGCGCGAACGCCGTCATATAGCGCTCGACCCAGGCGCGCTGCTCGGCCGTGGACGGCTCGCTGACCCGTTCCAGTCCGACCCCGATCCCCTTCAGGCGAGCGCGCGCCCGCTGCAACGAGCTGTTCACCGAAACGACGGTGGTGCCGAGGATTTCCGCCGACTCGGCCGCGGAGAAGCTGAGCACCTCACGCAGGATCAGTGCACCGCGCTGCCGGGCCGACAGGTGCTGCAGAGCGGAGGCGAATGCCAAACGCAGGGTGCTGTGATCGATCGCGGTCCCGGCCGGATCGCCGTTGTCCAGCAACGAATCCGGTAGGGGCTGCAGCCAGGCGTGCTCTCCCCGGACGAGCGGCCCGAGCGGATCCGCCGGGGCCACCAGGCCCGACGGCAGCGGACGGCCGCCGCGACGCTGCAGCGCGGTCAGGCAGGCGTTGGTCGCGATCCGATAGAGCCAGGTGCGCAGTGAGCTGCGCGTATCGTCGTACTGCTCGCGCGCCCGCCATGCCCGTAAATACGTGTCCTGGACCAGGTCTTCCGCGTCGTGCGCCGAGCCGAGCATGCGGTAGCAGTACGCCAGCAGCTCCGTCCGGAACGGTTCGATCCGGCGATCGAAGCCGTCATCCCTCGTCATCACGCCTCATCTCCACTGCCGCCGCCAGCACCATACCGGTTTGGCCTCCGCCTATTTCGGTCGTGCGGCCTTGGTCAGTAGTCGGCTGAGTTGACGCTGCTCCGTCGGGCTGAGATGGGTAATGGGTGACTGGGTGCGCATTGCCGTGGCGAGTTGTCGCCGGACTTCGCGGCCGCGCTCGGTGAGGGTCACGATCTTGGCGCGTCGGTTCGCCGGATCGATCTCTCGGGTGATCAGGCCCTTGTCCTGGAGGCGGTCGGCGAGGAAGGTCACCGTGGACGGGTCGCAGCCCAGGCTGGCGGCGAGTTGCCGCATCGACAGGGTCGCGGACGGCTCGATCTTCCACAGGGTGTTGGCCATGACAGCGGTCAGCCCGAGGTCTCCGACGGTGTCGGCGAGTAGCGCATTGGTCTGCTCGGCCACGGCGAAAACCAGGTCCAGCACGTCATAGATCAGCGATTCTCCCGTGTCTGCTTGCTTCGCCACAGCTCGACAATACTTGGTCACTCAAACACTTGACAACTCCAAGCATTGACGTGAGAGACTGCCGACACTTGGATGATCCAAGCATTTGATTCAGGAGATCTCGAATGGCCACGGGCACAAGCAATCTGCGATCCGACCCCGTCGACACTGGCGCCAATGCGCCGTCCAGCACTTCGCCGAGTGTCGGACGACCGCCGGATCGGTGGCGTTATCTATGGCTGGGCTCTGGTGCGGTCCTGTCGTTGTTCGCGGTCAACGGCCGATGGGATATCCCGTTGGCCGCGTGGCTGTTCTCGATTCTGCTGCTGCGTTTTTCGCGAACCAGCCGGGTGGCCGTTGGCGTCGGCCTGGTCTGGCTGGTCAGTGTCGGAGCGGCGATGTTCTTTCTGTGGCACGTGGCTGTTCCGCTGACGGGCATGACAGCGCTGGGCGGGGTGGGCTTCGGTACGGTGCTCGCCCTGCCCTACCTGGTGGACCGCCTGCTCGCGCCGCGGCTCGGCACGGTCGCCGGCCTGCTGTTATTTCCGATGCTGCTGGCCGTGTGCGAGTTCGTGATGGGAGTTTTCGCTCCGTTCGGCACGGCCTACGGTCTGCTCGCCGACACTCAGTACACCAATCCTGCTCTGCTGCAGGTGATCTCACTGACCGGTCCGTACTCTGTCGGTTTGCTCATCGGCGCCCTCGCCACCGTCGTGAATTATGTGTGGGAGCGTCCGCTGTCCTGGCGCACCGCCCGCGTGCCCGTCATCTACGCGGCAGTGCTCGGCGTCGTAATTATCGGCGGCAGTGCACGATTGGCGTTCTTTCCGGTATCTACCGCCCAGACCGTTCGCATCGCCGGTATCAATCCCAGCACAGCGGCGTTGGACGTGGAAATGAAGGCACTCGGCCAACCCGGATTCGACCCGCTGAACATACCTCGGTTCGACCCGGCCACGGTGCCGCTGGAATCGAAGGCGGTGATCGACGACCTGTTCGACGAAACCCGGCGCGCCGCGCGAGCCGGCGCGAAAATCGTTGTCTGGTCGGAGAATGCGGCCAGGATTTCGGTCTCGGACGAATCGGCGTTCCTCACCGCCGCGCAGGCCGTCGCCCGAGACGAGCAGCTGTATCTGGACGTCGCCGTCAACGTCTACCTGCCGACCGCACCCTACGGCCGTGACGAGACACATTTCATCGGCCCGGACGGGGCGCTGCTATGGACCTATCAGAAGGCCCATCCCATTCCGGGCTTGGAGACCTACACACCCGGCGACGGAAACGTGCCCGTGGTGAGCACCCCGTACGGTCGAATCGCGAACGTAATCTGTTACGACGCAGACTTTCCCGCCATCATGCACACCGATGCCGACATCATGCTGGTGCCGGGCGGTGACTGGCCCCAGTTCGGCCGACTGCACACCCAGATGTCGAGCCTGCGCGCAATCGAGAACGGCTACTCACTGGTCCGCCAGGACTTCAACGGCTGGTCGTCCGCCTACACCCCACACGGCCAACCCATCTCGACCCAGGACACCACCGTCGATCACGACCCATGGATCGTCGACGTCCCCACCCACGGCACCACCACCCTCTACCAACTAACCGGCGACATCTTCGCCTGGCTATGCCTAGCAGGCACACTCGTACTGACTGGCATCGCAGTGATCCCGCGACGCTCGGCAATTTGACACGCGAGGGCCGCACTTGCGCCACGCGACTCCCGAAAGGTCAACGGGCCGGGAACATCTCGGCCCGTTGACCCGCAAGTGGGCGAAGAGAAGGGCGTGGATGGTGTTTCAGGAAACACGCGCCCTTGACGCGAACGACGTACCACACTGGATCAGGAAGACGAGCTCGAAGAATATTAGGAGCAATGTTGATCCAATTCACGGACTTCTTGCCCGTTCCGAAGCCCGACCTGACCAAGGTGAAGTTCAACATCCGGGCGGGCACTGGCGGTCCAGAGGCATGGGACCTCCTCCTCGCCGACGACCCAGAGGACTGGCTGAACATGAATCGCCACCGAGAGCGGCACCAGAACAACAACCTGGGCCCTGCTCAATTTCTGTTGTCCTTCGCCCAGTACTACCCGTACGGTCCTCAATACTTCATTTTTGGAGGCTTTTTTCAGGTAAGCGCGGTCGTTCCCGAACTGATCGGCGGGCCTGGGTACGCGCTGGCCCCACTGGACGAGCACTCGGAATACATCAAACGACTCATCGTCAAGCTGGAAAGACCGGTCGGCCGGGATCTATATCTGCGTTGGTACGAGACATTGCAGGGCAGCAAGCTCAACCCCGCGGTGTACGAGCTTGCCCCGGATACCAAACTCGGCCCGTTTCCCGGTTTCCAGAACGTCAGGCTCAAGCACCATGAGCTGCAGCGCATCATCGCGAATGATGAGCCGAACTGGAAGGACGCCCTTTCGAGCGTGAAGGGCGTTTATGTCATCGCCGACCTCAGCAGCGGCCAGCTGTATGTGGGATCTGCTTCGGGTGAGGCGGGCGGTCTGTGGCAGCGGTGGTCCAGCTACGCGAACCTGGGGAACCTGACTGGCGGCAACCGGGGACTCGAGAACTTGCGAGCGGAGCTCGGCGGCGGCCACATCGTCGACAATTTCCAGTACTCGATCTTGGAGATCTTCGACCCGAAGACGAAGGCGGAGACGATCCTGTTGCGGGAGTCGTTCTGGAAGCTTGCCCTCGGCAGCCGCGTGCACGGCATGAACCGGAACTGACGGGTTGGACGACGCCGAACTCGACACGCCGGGGCTGGCGGGTACGCCCGCTACTTGTTCGGCTGGGCGAGGGCGGTCATACCGGCTCCGACCCGCTGTGCCAGTTCGTCGCGCTCGGCCTGTGCGATGACGAGGTAGTCGGGTTTGTCGACTGCGGCGAATTGCTGTTCGCGGAACGGGATTCCGGGTGGGAGCGGCGCTAGGTGCCAGTGCACGTGAGCGACGCCCTGCATGCTGCCGAAGCTGAACACGTAGAGGCGTTCGGTGGGTGTGATCTGGGTGAGGACCCGACCGAGGCGATGGATACGCAGCTGTAGTGCGAGGTAGTCGTCTTCGGTGAAGTCCGAGACGACGTTTGTCGCGTGGCGTCGGGGTGCGAGCAGGCGATAGGCGTAGAGGCGAGGGTAGGGCGGAATGAACACGATGCAGTGTTCGTCACGGTAGGCGACGGTTTCGCGGGGGCGGGTTGTCTGTTCGTCGGTCAGTTCGCAGATGAAACACTGACCGGCGGCGTTTTCGGCTTGAACTCTGGCTATGTAGGCGTCGGCATCGATCGTCCCGGTCTGCCTACCGACGACCGTGCTGGATGTTTCAGGGCGTTGTACCGATGTGTTCTGTGGCTCCATGACTATTGTTGCTCCCTTTCGCGGTGTGGCCGGGTGCCTGATCTCCTGCTCGGTCGCTGGCACGACTCCTGGAAGATCAACGGGTCGAGGCTATCTCGGCCCGTTCGCCGGCCGAGGCGAGCTATTTCGATTTGCTCATCCGGTTGTCCGAGGTGGAGGAATCGGTTGGCGCCGAAGGCAAGTCGAGTTTCGCCGCGATCGCCCACGATATGTGGATGCCGCGGTCCTCGCCGGGAACTGAGCGGGGGACAGCAGCAGCGATCGTGCCGGGCCGCTCACCGTCACATCGGCCGGCTGGGTTCCGCGCTGCCACGTCGGCCCATCAGCTCGGGTCGCTGGAAATCGGAAATGGTACTAGTCTTATTGGCACCATGCTTTGGCATATCGATCAGACCTCCAGGGTGTCGCTGCAAGACCAGATCGCGGCGTGCGTCCGACGTGCGGTCACCACGGGGGAGTTGTCGGTCAACGAACAGCTCCCGCCCGCAACAGAATTGGCGCACGCGCTGTCCGTCGACCGTAATACCGCGCTGGCCGCGTATCGACTGCTACGGGAGGAAGGGGTCGTGGATTTCCGGCGCGGACGTGGAGTTCGGGTTACCGCGACCGCCCCTACCTCGGCACCGGTGGAGCAGGCCGCCCGCCAGTTGATCGAGTCCGCACGTACTAACGGTTACAGCAAGGCCGAGGTGCTCGGCTTGATCGAGGAGTTGATGTAATGCCCGCCGCGACGGTCTACACCTGCCGCGTCACGAACTGGCCGATATTGTGGCTCAGCATCTTCTGTACGGTTGTCTGCATCTTCAATGTCGCGGTATCGGACGGAGGAGCGCTCTTCCTTTTTGTCGTCGTGCTCTGGTGCATCGTGCTGGTGAAAGCGGTGGTGCAGGCAAGTCAGCGCGTCAGCGCGGGCCCAGTCGGTCTCGCCGTAAATCTCGGTCCCTTCGGCTTCCCACGCGTCACCGTCGCCCGCGCGAACATCGCCCGCGCCGAGATCATCGATATGCCGGTCACGCTGCGGAGCCGTTGGGGCGTGTACTGGACGCGAAAACGCGGATGGTTCTTCACCCCGAACATGGGCCCCGCGCTGCGTTTGCACTTGACCAACGGCCGCAATATCACCGTCGCGATGCCAGAACCCGCTGCCGCGATATGGGCGATGGGTATCGCACCGTAAGCGACGGCCGTTCTTGCGGCACGCGTTGGTCGATAACCCAAACCGGCTGGCTGACAGCGCTTCTCACCCGCATCTGCCGATCTCAACGCCGACAGTCAGCGGCCGGTTCGGGTTGCGGTCGCGCCGAGGGAGTCCGGGGTGAATAGGTAGCGGGTGAACCAGCGCGGCATCTGGCGTCGCAGCGCGTGGTCACCGTGCACTTGGACTCCGGGTTGTTGTAGCAGTTGCGGCCACGACAGCTCGCCGAGCCACCATTCGGTCGCCGCTCGGGTCGGTGTGGTGAACCAGATATCGACGGGTGCGCCGGTGTCGTCTCGGCACAGGTCCACGCTGGTCCGGGACAGATGTAACCAAAACCTGTTGTCAGCGGGCCGGTCGGTGAATTCGATGGCGAGCACGACCCGGCGATCGGGCAGCGCGGCGGCATCGACGCGTCGGCGCATGTCCCAGGTGAGGGCGGCGGTGTCGAGATCGTCCGCACCCAGCGCGGCGCTGTCGGTGGTGACAGCCCATCGAGCCAGTTCCCGGACCACCGGGGCGAGTGCGGCACCGGCATCGGTGAGGCGATAGCCGTCGATGACGCCGGCGGCACGCAGCGTCCGTAGCCGCGCCGACAGGGTTGCCCGGGGGATCCGCGGCAGCCCGCGACACAGTTCACCGAAGCTCGACGCGCCGAGCAGCAGTTCCCGAACGATCAACAGCGTCCACCGCTCGCCGAGCACATCCAATGCCCGCGCCACGGCGCAGAACTGTCCGTAACCACCCACACCGGCAGCGTACGTACTGGACGACCGTGATTGTGGTTCAAGGATTGAACTTCCCGCTCCGACGCGATGTGCCGATGATCGACAACGTCGATGTACACGTCAGAAAGGCGAGCAGTCATGGAAATCGGTACCAGCGTGTTGACGGCGATCGGCCACACACCGCTTGTGCGATTGCGCAGGGTGGTGCCCGCTGACTGCGCGACCATTCTGGTCAAGGTCGAGGGCCACAACCCGACCGGCAGCATGAAAGACCGGATGGCGCAAGCCATGCTGGCCGCCGCCGAGGCCGACGGCCGGCTACGGCCTGGCGATACCGTCGTCGAATACACCGGCGGCAGCACCGGTGCCGCGCTGGCCCTGGTCTGCGCGGCGCGGGGGTACCGGCTCCGGATCGTCAGCTCGGCGGCGTTCAGCGCGGACAAGCTGATCCAGATGTCCGCGCTGGGTGCCGAACTCACCCTGGTTCCGAGTGCGAACGGCCAGATCACCAAGCAGCTGATCCTCGAAATGATCGACACTGCCGCCGAATTCGGCCGCGAACCCGATACCTACTGGACCGACCAACTCACCAACACCGCAAGCATCACCGGCTATCACGCCATGGGCGAAGAGATATGGGAACAAACCGGTGGCCGCGTCGACGGCTTCGTCCAAGCGGTCGGCACGGCGGCATCGCTGCGCGGAGCGACCGCACCGCTGCGACAGCACAATCCCCGACTGCGGGTGGTAGCGGTCGAACCGGCCGAATCCGCAGTGCTGTCCGGCGGCCGCCCCGGCGCCCACCGCATCGAAGGCATCGGCATCGGCTACCAACCCCCGATGTGGGACCCGAACCTCCCCGACGAGATCATCCCCGTGCCTACCGCCGACGCCGAAGCCATGGCTCGACGACTCGCGACGGAGGAAGGGCTGTTCACCGGAACCTCCTCCGGCGCCAACGTCATTGCAGCCATCGAACTCGGGCAACGACTCGGGCCCGCCGCCACCATCGCCACCATCCTGGTGGACTCGGGCCTGAAATACCTCAGCACGAACGTGTTCCGGACAAGCCGGGTCTGAAACAACCGCACCCAGCCGTCCGCCGCACCGTGGCCATCCGCGCACCGGCGAACGGGTCAGCGGGCACTGCCCAGGTGCTGATCCCCTTCTCGTCCGGACAGCATGCTGGTTGTTTCGATGATCTGCTGGAAACGGCCGTCGGGGGTCAATTCGGCGAAGACCAGCACCTCGAAGGCGACTTCACTGCCGTCGACCTTCTTGGCGTGGACGGTGTGCCGGTCGGCGTAGCGATCGCCGACGATCAGTTCGTCGTGCACCTCGACGTGTCCGCCGACGAGAACCTCGCGCAGGTGCGTGATGTGCGCGGCGAATTCGGTGCGGTCGCTCCACACGCCGTCGGTGCGTTGCCGATAGCCGTCGGCGAAGTGACGCGTGACCGCGGAGTCGACATCGAGCTGCCGGTCGAACAGCAGGTCGTTGAGCGCGGTGGCAATGCTGGTGGTACTGGACATCGGAACTCTCCCATCAGGTGCGTGCATCGTGCACGCATATCAAGCTACAGCATATGCGTGCTCGATGCACGCTATTCTTGAAACATGTCACACCAGGGACCCGGTGCCCACGTCGCCGACGCCATCGCGGAGTTGCTGCGCAGGCGCACGAGGGAGGGGATCTACGCCGAACTCACCGAGGGACTGGACCCGGCGGTGGACACGACGACCTATCCGGTGCTCAGCGCCCTCGGACGCTTCGGCCCACGCAGTGCGGCCGCGCTGGCTGCCGAGATCGGCCTGGATCGGTCGGTAACCAGCCGCCACGCCACCCGACTCGAACAGGCCGGGCTGGTGCGACGCGCACCGGATCCTGACGACGCCAGAGCCACCCTGCTCAGCTTGACCGAACCCGGCCAGCGAGCAGTCGATGTGATGCGCGACCGGCTCGCCCGCCGCTTCGACCAGCATCTCGCCGCGTGGCCCGAGTCCGAAGCGCAGGCGTTCGCCGCGGCACTGACCCGGTTCGTCCGCGAGGAACCATTCGGCTGAGCCAGCCCATCGCGTGAAGCGCATACTGGAAGAGATTGGGGGCGAAGGAGTTTCCGATGTCTACGATCTCACCGCATCTGGTGGTCAAGAACGCGATCGACGCCGCGCGGTGGTACGGCGAAGTGCTCGGCGCCGAGGAGATCAGCAGGCTCGAGCTGCCGGGCGGTCAGGTCCTCACCATCGGGTTGCGGATCGGGGACACCGAGGTGCACCTCGCCGACGAACACCCCGATATGGGAATAGTGTCGCCCGCCACGCTGGGTGGTACGTATCTGGCATTGCAGGTCGAAATCGACGACGTCGATGCAACATTCGAGCGGGCACTCACCGCGGGCGCCACCCAGTTCCATCCGCTGTCCGACACGTTCTACGGCGACCGGGCCGGACAGTTCATCGATCCGTACGGCCACCGATGGGGCGTGTTCAAACACGTTCGTACGGTCGCACCGGAGGAGATCGCCGCCGCGGCGGCCGAGATGTTCGGTCGGTAAACGCTGAAGCAGGACCTACTTCAGGAGTTCGATCACGGGCGCGAAGGCGTCCATGTCCGTTTCCATCATCGTGAAGTAGGTGACTCCGTAGCGGTCGCGGCATTCGCGCACACGGTCGGCGATCTGCTGGGGCGTGCCGACCAAAATGCCTGGTGCGGTGCGGATTCGGTCCTCGGTGAAGCCGGGCTGGAACTGGCGCAGCCGATCGATCACGGTGTCCCACTCGGCCGGGGCGCCTACCGCCCACACCAGGAGGTTGAATTCCACTTGATCGCGGCGTTCGCCGAGCAGGCCGCGGACATAGTCGGCGCGTTCGGCGAGTTCGTCCGGGGTCATAGCGTTCGGCAGGCCGGTCTTGGGCAGCGCGGCGCCGGGTAGGGCGATCACGTCGGCGTGCTGAGCGGCGATGCGTAGCAGGCGGTTTCCCGATCCGGCGATCATCAGCGGCGGGCCTTGCGGCCGGGTGGGCGCCGGTTGATAGTCGAGGTCGGCGTACAGCTTGCGCAGGGTGAGCACGGTCTGCTCGAGGTGCTCGACGCGGGCGCCCGGGCTGGGCATCGGGATCCCCGCGGCGTCGAATTCCGCCTTGACATATCCCGCGCCTAACCCCAATTCCAGTCTGCCACCGCTGAATTGGTCCAGCGCGGCAACGTCACGGGCCAGCAGCGTCGGATTGTAGAACGGCGTGTTCAACACGAAGGTGCCCAGCGTGATTCGCTCGGTCGCCTCCGCCGCCAGCGACAACGCCGGAAAGGGCGCGATCAGCCCGAGATGGTCGGGCACCGACAGCACGTCGTACCCGAGCGCCTCCGCCCGGCGAGCCTTGTCCACCCAGTTGGCATGCGAGCCGGGCAGAGCCATGGTGATACCGAAACGGAACTCATTGACCATGATCTTGAACGTAGTAAGCGGCGACAACCGACGAAACCGGTCAACTGGTTGAATAACTCCGCCGACTGGAGGGGCGGACTGGCCGATCAGCGAGGCGCGTTCTCGGCCGCGACGGCGAGCAATCGGATCGAAGGTCAGAAGGGGATGCGGCCGGGCCTCAGCTTGCGGCCGCTAGCACCCGCCACACCTTTCTGGCACGCGGGCGAGCCTGCGGAGCCGCGTATCCGATTCGTCGGCGCGCTTCATGAGCAGTGATCCGCAGCAGATCGGTCAATAGCTCCACGGTGTCCCGATAGCCGGTGTCCGCAGCGAGGCCGCGACGCTCGGCTTCAGCGACGGCCGCGCGCATGGCGGCATCGAGCTGCCTCCGGCGGCGTTCGGTTTCGACGAGGGTGCGCAGCAAGTCGACATCGGCCAGTTTCGGCCATCCTGACGTTTGAGCATCCGGCGCGAGCGCGATCGAATGTATGTTCACGCGAGCCACCCTACCGCAGAATAGAACATATGTTCGACTATTCGGCTTGCCGGGCGTGCCCGAGTCGGCGTCACTGTCTGTGACGACAGACCTTAGTTGTCACAATGCAGGCGATAGTTGTCACCGCCCGTTCCGGGGTCGCCTGCCGGTCTCCAGTGACGAACCGCAGCCGCATCGGCTGGGACAACACATCAACTACCCCGCCGGCGAAATCCAGCATCGTCAACAACCGTGCCTCGGCGAGCGACTCGAACCCGTGATGGCGGCCCGTGCTCACCATGTACTGCAACCCGCACCGATGCCGCTGCGACCGAGCCCACGAAAACTGCCGCACTGGAGCGCATCCGGTCACCGGCAACGACCCCAACGCCCGCACCGGCGCCGTCACTTCCCCAGCCCCCATATGGCAACTCGCTGTCCGTCGACCCGGCCAGTCCGAGTCCATCACCAGCCCCGCCGACTCGGCATCCGGCACCACCGTCAGATCAGTCCAACTACACGTATGTGACCACCTGGCCACCGCCTCATCCATCGCAGACATCCAAGCCCACCGATGATCACAACAGGCCTGATTCGACGAAAACCCATGTACCACAAGCATTTCCCACGGCATGTTGTCAGTCGACACGCCGACTATCCACCCCAATGTGACAACGACCCCGTCGTCGCACCATCGTGGGACTGACCGACATTCCGGCACTCGACCATCGAACCTGACTGACGGGCCGGGCAAACTAGGGTCTCGCCGGTAGCGGCGTCGGTGCGCCAGAATGGCGCCACCCTCGAGTTCGTTCGGGGGCTGTCGCGGGCTGAACCGCCTCGACTGCATGACCGCCAGTCAGGAGAGTCCGTTGCGAATCGCCGGTGCGATCCCTCATACCTATACGGGCTTGTACCGATGACCCGGCGACGTACAACCGCTTTCCAGGATCTCCCTGCCATGAGTACCGTGCCGAGTTCGGCAGTCATGCCTCGACGCTCACGTTTTCGCTGGTTCTGGGCCATCCTGACGCTCGTGACGTGCGGGGCACTGTTGTGGGGATGCGCTGCTGTCTTCGTCATCCCGACACTGGACACAGGTCTGTCCCCCGAAGAGGCGCAAAGGAAATTGGACAAGGTCCATATCCGGATACCTGAATCGTTCGAATTGGTCAGGATGCGGCGATTCGACTGTCCGGGGTGGGCACCAGGTATGTGCGGTTACATAGGCAGCTATGTCGGGCCAGCGGATCAATTACCGGACCACCAGACGATTTTCACCGATCCGACCTATCACCAACCCCTCCGGCCAGTGACATGCGCCGAGCTGAGGAAGCAGCTCGGCTTCGAACTGACGCGCGGTATGCCGTTTACAAGGGCCAAGTCAGGTGACAACGACTGGAAGTTCGATTGCGCGAACGCAATCGAATTGTTCGCCAGCGAACCCTACGCCGGGCGCGAAAATGACTACCCCGAACTCACGATCGCGCGCGACTCGCAGGTCGCCACAATCTACTTCTATGAACGCCCATCCTGACCCATGACCCATGACCCATGACCCATGACCCATGACCGATGGGCGACGGCGTGCTCGAGTCCGGGGACAGCCGCAGTAGGAGCCGTGGCACTGGGGGCGGCAGACGCCGCGACGCTTCGGAGCCAGAGAGACCCGTCCGCCCAACGTCACATAATCGGCATGTGCGGGCGTTGGGAAGCGCTGTCAGCCAATCGATTTGGACGGCCGACCAACGCGCGCCCAGTGGCATTATTGCTCACTCTACCTAATCGAAGTCAGCTTGGATGGATGCGGTGCGGAACGTCTTATACTGCTGGCGGACGTTTGATCCGTCGATCAAACGCCATGATGGCCCTACTAATCCGAAGATTTCCCTGTAGCGGTCACCGCAGGCGGTCCGGACCGATCGTCTAGGCTCAGCTTATGCAACACAGTACTGTGCGCGAGGTTTAAAAGTTTCCTTGTTTAATCCACTTGGCGAGAGAATCCTTGAATTTCTGAAACTTGTTGGTCCAGAAGGTGTAAACAGGGTCCTCTTCTGGTAAGCCCTTGTCATCGACAAATTCGTCGCCATAGGTAAAACCGGCGCTGGCCATGCGATCAACGAGAGCCTTCACGTACTTGGTCCTCTTGGTTTCGGATGTGCACAGCATTTTGCGAGATTTATTCGTGAATTCTCCGACCCCTGTTGCATCTTTCAGGGCTTCGGAGATCGGATCCTTGGGATTCTGCTTGGTCCCGAAGTATCCAGGCACCGACCGGTATACTTTAACGACTCGGTTCAGATCGTATTCGGACATGTCATCGTTGGTGCAGAACCCCTCACCGAAAACTTGGAATTCTTCCGGTGTGAAGAACATGAGTTCTATGGTGTCGGCGGGCGGCGGGAGCGGCAAAAACATCATGTTCCCTTTCGTGGCCGGGGAAGCAGGCTCAGCGTCGGCGGAGCCGACGTTGAGTACCGAAGGCGCGGCGAGAACAGTGGCGATCAGCAGTGCGTATGCGGATGAGGTGCGGGTCGACCGCATGCGAGGTGCCATAGCAGAGCAGCTCCTGAGTGGTTGCCGACAGGCTGTCGAGATAGACAGCCTGGTACGGAGGTTCGTAGACGAATTCGCAAAATGTGGCGGTTGGGCGGGCCGCTCCGCCGGGATGAGTCAGCGACTGAGCGAGGTCCCTCATCTATTCGTTGCCGCGGCGAGTAGGGATTGGTGCCTTAAAGGCGAGCAGGCGAGCCGAGGCAGCAAAGCCCGGTAGGCGGCACTGGCGGCGCGTTGCGCATGACAGTTCGCTGCGTTGGCATCCACGGCCTGCTCTTCGGAACTTGAGCACAACGGTGGAGGGAAGTGGGCTCGGCTGCGGAGGCCGGGGCACCCCGGGAACCGACATCAGTGCGCAAATCGTGCTCAGGATGTCGGCCGTCGCTACTTGCTGACCAGTTCGAGGCCGGCCACCGTCCGCTCCGAAACGCGCGCTCCGCGGCAGATGCGGACGTTCGCTGTCAGTTCGTCGACACTCCCATCCGGAATTGTCGCAGGTTCGAATACGTGGAAGTACGTGGCTGGTCTACCCGACGGATGGAAATCACTATGTGCTTGGATCGAACCCGAATCGCCGCTCTGCTCACCGCCGTTGCGGTGCCACTTGCGGGTTGGGTAGCTGCCGCGTCCCCCGCGTATGCCGACGGACCGCCGACATACGGCTGCCAAAACGTGTCACCAGAATTTGGCCACTCTCCCTTGGTTGCTAGGAACTGCGTGGCATCTGGCGGGGCACCCACCACGAGTCAAGGAACAGCCAAGTCTGTGCTAATTCTGAATTATAAAACTGGTGCCGCATACAGGTGCGAGAACACAAAGTATTCTATCCCGCCCTCGAAGCCAGGAAAGCCCCCGACCAAGCCGGTGTTATACGGCTGGGGCTGCGTCAAGTTCAGGTAGCAGACCGATCTTCTTACCGATCTCTGCCTGAGATACCGCCAAGCGAACGCTCGATAGTGCTGCGACGCAGCCCAGGCCTACCGCGGAGCCAGGGACACCCGTACGTCCGGCGTCACATAATCGGCAGAAGCGCGCGTCTACATGGATGCGCGCTTCTCGGCAGATCCGGACGTTCGCGAACGCGCGGGTCGCCGCATGACCGGACGACTTGTGCCTCGTCATCCGTAGGTTCGACCGTGAACATGGATGGCCTGGCCGTAGCAGCCTTCGGGTTGCTGAGCCAGGAGCGGAGGAATCTGGCGACTCACTGCGGCGACCGGCTCGGAACGGGTGGTCATGTCGTGCGCTTCCCTGTCGATCCACAACTGTGTCAGCCAAATCGTGTCCGGATCGTCAAGGGCGGTGTTGATGCTGAACGAGAGCAGACCGCCACCCTCGTCGCCGGCGCGGAACCCCTCGAGAAGCAAGGCAATCAGCTCGTCACGTCGACCAGGCAGTGCGGTCATTCGTCCGTAGACACTGAACATATTCTCGCCGGCCATGGTTCGCCCCTTCGCCCGATCTATCCGCGCTCGAGCCTACTCTCGACCGCCCGCTTGCCGTGTGCCCGCGAGCTGGCCGAAGGCGTTCCGAGCAGGCATTCGCCAGGTGCTCGTGCCGGGTCGAGCGAAACCTAGCGGCCACCAACCTATTTGGATGTCTGACCAACGGCACGCGGCAGATCGGTGCTTTCCCGCCACGCTGCTACGTTGGACTCAGCCGACGGGAGAGACGATGGCCAGCGAACCTGTGATGACGCTTTATGACTACCAGCTAGCGATGTTGCACGTGATGTGCGCTACCGCCCCGGCTCAGGCCACGGAGCTGCTCAATCGGATCGGTGCCACCCACGCCGACGCCGCAGCCGCCGACAAACGGTGGCGATCGGAAGAGGTGGTGAATAACTTCGGATCGCTCGCAGGGTACGTAACAACTTGGGGCGCACCGGCTTCAGAGGATACGCACACAGACGGAGTGCGCGTTGCGCGATACGCGCGGTGGGATCTGTCGTTCTGGCCCGGCCTGCAGATCGAGCTCATGGTGGCACCCCGGGGTCCGCATCGGGTTTTCCGGCGACTGCTCCGAAAGCCTGGGATTCCGCAGCCGCCGTTGGACTCGGTCGCCGACTTGACCCCTTGGTCGTGCACACAGGACGAGTTCGAGGCCTGCGGGCTGGGCCCATTCGAGCAATTCGATGGATTCGGCGACATCGGGGTCATATTGGTTTTCGAGGCCGTCGACGCCGAGTCCGGACGCAAACGCCGCTACCGAGCACGTTTCGAACGGGGCCTGCTGCAGTCGATCGAGCCGCTGCTCGTGCGGCTCGGCAAACGAAATCATGTGGTCGCCACCGACGCTGACGAACTATCGATCGACGATCTCATCCTTACCGGCCGAACATACCTCGCAGTCAAGCGGATCAAAGCGGAGATCGAGGGCAACGGCTCCGCCGCAATCAGCGAGTACCAGCAGCGTTATGCACGCCTTGCGCGGGAGCGATCGAACGACTTTGTGCCTGACCTCGAACCGGAGCAACAGGGGCGTGATCGACCGAGATGATTCAGTCCTCGGCCGGCTCACCCGCGCCGTAGATGAAGACCTCTGCCTTGGCCAGCGCCGCGAGTTCGATAAAACGCTCGAGCTTGTCGGAGGGCAGGAAACCTAGCGCCAGTTCATCTTTGCCGGTGAAGACGCCGATCAACGCGGTGCCGACCGTGCGGCACTGATCGGCCAACAACCGTAGGTAATTCTGGAGATCGGTTTCGGTCTTACAAGACCCGGTATCGCCGTCGTACCAGTCCCACTTCAATCCTTCCGGGCAGGTGGACAGCTGGGCTAGATGACTGCGAATCGTGCCGGGACCGGCGATCACGCGATCGAAGTAGGCCAAGGCGCTGTCGATGCTGTCGAACAGGGCCTCGATCAGCGCGTCTTCGGGATCGAACGCTGACCATGACGCATTGTCGAGGACGTATTCCACTCTGCCACGAGCCTTTTCGACGTCGGGTGCGAGGAGCTCGACGAGGTCGAAAAGCGCCGCCCGTTGCGCCGCGGCGATGTGCGCGCTCTGGAACCTGTCGAGGGGCGCGGGAAGGAAGTCGATGACCACTACATAGGCTCGGCCGCGGTCGAGGTTCTCGAATAACCAGCTCCAGTCGTCATCGGGCCGGATCCGATGAAACCTGAACTTGCCGTTGGTTTCGTTGGTGGCAATGACGCATCGCAGTGGAATCGGCGCGCTCAGTTCACCGGCCAGTCGCCCGACCTCCCGAGCCAGAGCGATCCCTTGTCGAAGCAGGATCAGTTGCGCGTCGACACCGACGAGCGGGCCACCGGCATACGCACCGTCCACGGGCACAAAACTTCCGAGATGGACGTCATTGTGAAACTGTTCCCAAGCGATGAGATCGAAGAAGCGCCCCGGTGCTTCGTCAGCGTCCTCGGGAATCGGGGCCCAGGACACCACCTCGCCGCGGCCTTCGATCCCGCCGTCCACCCAGGTCCGCAAGCCAGGCGCCAAACCCTCTTCCGGATCCAGACCACCGAACCCGCCCCGCGCACCGAGCACCCGCGCCGCTCGGTCGTTCATCGTCATCGTAAGCACGAACAAACCTATCGCTCATACCGACATCGAGCGATCGTCGACCATGATGGCCGGATGGAACGCGTCGAAGTCGAATTGCTGGCCCCGCGAGGCAATGTCACCGTCATCCGGTTGCCTTGGCGCAGGTTTCCCGGCGTTTTCATTCAGGGCGACTCGTTCTCGATCCTCGAGGTGGCCGCCCGTGCGGCTGCGCGGACGGTGCCCGAAGTCCGGGAGCTTGCTGATGACCTGTCCAATATCCTGGCCTTGTACGCCAGGACGCTCACCGAGCACGGCATGTCCCTGCCCTACACGGCTGCCCCCGCCGAGGGCAGCACAGAGTTGCTCGCGTCCGGCCGGATCCTTTCGCAGGACCTCCGCCTCTTTCTCGAACTCGCCAGCAGCTACATCGATTACGACTTCGACAACTCGGACTGGACGGCGGTCACCACTGCCATCCAACAGACACCGGCGCTGGACTATCCGTTGATCGGCTCGGCTTCGCTGACCGCCCGAGTGCGGCAAGAAGACGGTCGAGCGAACGTCTCGGTCGTGATCACCGGAACGCCGAACGAGGCGCTGCGAATCCGGCTGGACACTCTCTTCGACGTGCTCACCCACGAGAGCCGCCGCGATCGGGACCAGTAACAGTCCTCGTGAGACGGCAACGCGGCTTGTTAAGCGGACTGACCGGTCCTCGTTAAGGATCCGCGCCTACGGTCACGACGCAATGTTGTCGACAGGGGAGGTTCGGTGCCGCAGGAGGATGGGGGAGTAGTCGAGGGATGCTGGCATCCGTTGACGCGCATCGGGTTTCGTTTCGGGGTTTGTTATTTCGGTGCGCTGGGGCTGGCGTGTGTGCTCGGGTTGACGCCGATTCTGTTGGCGGGCATCGGGATCGGGGCGGGCTCGGTGTTGCATGTGTTGACCTTCGCGCGCCCGCCGATCGAGTGGACGGCCACCCATGTGCTCGGTCTGCATGTGACCAGCACGCAGGTGGGCAGCGACAGCGCGTTTCAGTGGACCGCACTGTTTCTGCTGATGGTGCTGTCGGCGGTGGCGACTGCGGTGTGGTCGGTGCTGGATCGCAGGCAGGCGTACGCCCGGCTGTTCGCTTGGACCCAGGTGTATCTGCGGTTCATGCTGGCGCTGGCGATGTTCTATTTCGGGATGGCCAAGGCGATCCCGACCCAGATGCCGTTCGTGCTGAATCGGTTGGTGGAGCCCTACGGCAATTTCAGCCCGGAGGGCGTGCTCTGGTCGCAGGTGAGTGTGTCGCAGCCGTACGAAATCGCGCTGGGCGCAGCGGAATTGCTGGCCGGCCTGCTGTTGCTCGTGCCGCGGGCCACCGCGGCGGGGGCGCTGTTGTGTGCGGTGGATATGACGCAGGTGTTCCTGCTGAACATGACCTACGACATCCGCCTGAAAACGGTCTCGTCCCAGTTCCTGCTGTTGAGCCTGTTCCTGCTCGCGCCCTATGCGCGCCGGTTGCTGGCGGTGCTGTTCGGCGGCCAAGCCCTGCCCGCGAGTCGGCCCGTGCCGCTGTTCGGTTCCGCGCGGGCCAACCGGATCGCGCTCGGGGCGCAGCTGGCGGTCGGGCTGCTCCTGCTCGGTGTGATCGGTGCGCAGAACTGGCAGCAATGGTCGAAGGAAACACCCAACCTGTACGGCATCTACCGGGTGGACGGCTTCTCCTCCGAGGGCTATCCCCGCGACCCCCTGCTCACCGACGAATTACGTTGGCGCCGAGTCATTATCGACCGCCCTTTCCACGTCTCCGACCCGATGGTGCTCACCATCCAGCACATGGACGACTCCTTCGAGGTGTACGGCGGCACCATCGACCCGAAGCGCCACTTCATCGACCTGCACCACCGAATTGCCTTGGGCACCTACGAGGAAACCCCGGTCCGGGTACGCCTCACCTACTGGTGGCCGAGCCCCGGCCGCATGGTCATCGACGCCGACGACTATGCCGACCATCGCATCCATACCTCGTTCACCCAACTCGATCCGAAGTCCTTCCCGCTGCTCGAACGCGGTTTCAGCTGGGTTCAGGAACAGCCGTACAACCGTTGAGTCGAAGATCCAAAGAGGTTCCGCAAGAACAAGGTTCGGGCAGGGTTGAGACGGCCTCGGTTGCCCCAAGCGACCGCTTGGTTGTATTTTGGCAGGTAACTGCTGACAGCGTGGGGAAGGTGGCGGTTTGCGAACCCTCGAATGTGACGTCGATGCGACGTGGATCGATATCAACGACCATATGAACGCCCAGTACTACGGGATCGTGGTCTACCGCGCACATGCCGCGTTCACCGACGCCCTCGGTCTCGGCGACGAGTATGTCCGGAAGACGGGGTTCGGAAAGGTCGTCGTGCAGACCGCCATGACCTACGAGCGTGAGGTACTGCACGGGTCACGGCTAGCCGTCGATTCCTGGTTGCTCGGCGTGGATGCCAAGCGGCTGCACTTCTTTCACGAAGTACACAATCTCGGCGACCGGGCTCGGGTGGCAGTCTCCGAACACCTGGACCTGCACGTCGACCTCGGGACGAGAAGAACCGCCCCGCTGCCCGCCGACGTCCGCGACCGGCTCACCCGGTTCGCCGCCGAACAGCGGGCGGCAGGCCATCCCGACGGTGTGGGGCGCACGATCAAATTCCCTCGGAGCTGACCCCGAGAAACGCGTGCCGGACGGCTGGCGGCCACCCGCTGATCGGTTGGCCGCCAAGGGTTTCCGTCAGGCGGAAGCCGTGCGGCAGCTGATCTCCATGCCGTCCTCCACGGGATAGTCGACCGAGGCGTAGCCGTTCGCTGGATCGCGGACGTAGTTCAGGTAGTCGCCCATGGAGGCCATGCTGGTGTCGTCGGCGACCACGATGGCGCCGGGTGCGAGCCGATCCTCGAGAAGCCGAAGAACCGGCAGGCACAGGTCTTTCCAGCCGTCGAGCAGCACGAGGCCGATCGGCCCTGGAACTTCGGCCAGGGTGGTCAGCGCGTCGCCGGGCAGGATCGTCACCGCGTCGGCCACTCCCGCCTCGGTCAGGTTCGCCTGCGCGGCAGCAATTTTCGCCGTGCTTAGCTCGGTGCTCAGTACGCGGCCGACGCCGTTGTCGGTGACCGCGGCGGCCAGGTAGATGGTCGAGATCCCGAACGAGGTGCCGAACTCCACGACCGTCTCCGGCCGCGCGGCTCGGATGAGCGTGTAGAGCAGGGTGCCGCCGCGCGCGGAGATCGGCATGAGGACGCCGGCCAGTGCGTCCGCGCGTTCCTGTGCGGAGGCGTCGGCGTACGAACGGCCTGCGGGCCACCCGGAAGGGTCTTCGTCCTCGACGGCGGCCGCGGCGAACAAACGGTCGAGCACGGTCAGTACTGATTCGCTCTGCAAGGTGTTGGTCATACCGCTAGAGTAGACGCAACGTTGCGTTGCGGCTAGGGCTGAGTACGCTCACCCCAGTACTCGGAGAGGAGAACCCGAATGGCAGGCGACACCAGCCGCGCCGCCCACCACGGAAACCGGCACCGGCGCAGCGCGGAAGCCCGCCGAGCGGTACTCGAAGCGACCGACGATCTGCTGGTCGAGCGCGGGTTCGCGGGGCTCACGATCGAAGGAATCGCGGCCAGGGCCGGCGTCGCCAAGCAGACCATCTACCGCTGGTGGCCGTCCAAAACCGAGATCCTGATGGACGCCTTCACCGACGACGCCGCACAGCACCTCACGCCGCCCGACAGTGGCGACCTCGGCGAAGACCTGCGCCGTCATCTACGGAACCTCGCCGAATTCCTGACGACTTCCGACGCCGGAGCCGTCTTTCGCGCCCTCGCAGGACAAGCGCAGCACGACCCGGAGGTCGCGACCAGGCTACGCACGGACCATCTCGGCAAGCAGCGCGAACGCGATCGCCTGCCCCTGCGGCGCGCACTCGACCGCGGTGAACTGCCGCCCGACACCGACATCGACTTCCTGGTGGACGAGTTGGTCGGTCCGATCTACTACCGCGTGCTGGTAACCGGCGAGCCTGTCCCGCAGGAGTTCACCGACCGGCTCGTCGCGCACGTACTGCGTCGACCTCCGGTTGCGACCCCCTGAACGTCCAACGGTGCCGCGCCTTTCATCGCCGTAGGGGATGCAAGATAATCCCTGCTTCGCCTGTGACTCAATTGAATTCGGGAACGTCTCGATACTCGGGCGCGTGAGTATCGCGGCAATTGTGGCTCATCGATCCGAGTCGTCGGCCAGGTTCAGCTTGAAACCCACGTGACTGGCCTCGAATCCGAGCTTTCCGTAGAAGCGATGTGCTTCCACTCGACTGCCGTGCGAAGTCAATTGCACCAGGGCGCAACCGCGTTCGCGGGCTCGCCGCACGCACTCCTCGATCAGCTGCGATCCGAGACCGTGGCCACGCAGTGGTCGATCCACCCGCACCGACTCGATCTGCGCCCGTACCGCTCCCTTGTGAGCCAGTCCGGGCAACATGCTCAGTTGCGCTGTTCCGACCACGGCACCGTGGCGTTCGGCGACCAGCAGCTCCTGTCGCGGATCCTTTTCGATCTCGGCAAACGCCGCGCGATACACGCTCAGATCGTCTGCGGACTCGCGGGCACTGCCGAGTGTGTCGTCGGCGAGCATCGTCACCAGCGCTGAAAGGTCATCGATCGTCGCGGACCGGAAGGTGATCTCGTCCATGCGCCAATTCCATCATGAGCCGCGGTCTCGGCTGATCTCGGTAGCGCTGCGAGCGGATCGCTGACCTCGTATCACCCCGGGCAACTCCCTGCGCGGTATGCGGGAAGTATTCCAGCAGAATGTCTTTGACGAATCTCTTCGCGTGAAGCCCCCGGAATCAGGGGCAAGATGTGGATCTCGATGAGCGATAGCATCGTGCCCACGCACTACATAGTCAATTGATAGTGCGCCAGGGGGAAAATTCCATGCCAGACACGAAGATGCAGGCCGACAACGACGCTATGCATAGTCTGGCCGACCGGCTTGCCGCTGCGGCAGCGGTTATTCGCAATGTGCAGATTCGATCGCCGATGAGCCGCAAGGTTTTTCGCGGAATCGATGACAGGGATAGAGGTCACGGACTGTGAGTGGGTTCGAGGTCCAGATCGATCAGCTGCGGGAGGCGGCCAAAGCGGCAGGATCAGCCGCGACACAGGCCGGGGAGGTGGATCCGGGCACCGGCATGGCGGCGATCGCGACAGCATTGCCAGGTGGCGAGGTGGCCAAGAAGGCGCCGACCTTGGCGACGACGTTCAATGAGCGCGCGAAGGGGTGGTCCGGCGAGATCGGCCGGTGGAACGAAACGATCACGGCGGCCGCGAAGTTGTACTCCGAAAATGAGGCCGAGGCGGCAAGGGCTTTCGGGCGATGACTATCGGCTACGACGACGTCCGCAAATGGGACGCCGGAGCGCTCGATACGTCGGCGACAAATCTGCGTGGGCGGCGGGACAAACTCATCGGGCTGCAGGACGAGCTCGACGACGCCCGGAAGCTGCCCGAATGGCACGGCCCCGCAAGCGAACTCGCCCGCAGTTCGCTGGGAAAGACACGGGATAACGCCGAGATCCTGGTCGCGGAGCTGTCCGCCGTCGAGCGGGCTCTGCAGGATGCCTCGGACGACGTGTCCGCCCTGAAAACCCGTGTCGCCAACAATGATTCGCTCGCCGACACCTACCAATATCACATCGCCAACGACGGCACGATCGTGGACAACAAACCCGCCGACCCGCCGCCGAAGTCGCGGACCGAGGCCGAAGACCGCGCCGAGACCCAGCGGTACCGCGAAACCATCAAAAGGCAGCTGGAGCAGGAAACCAAGGCGATCCTGACGACGGCGAAAAACATCGACGCCACCGTCGCCGGGGTGATGCAACTCGCGCTGGACCACAAGATCGGTGACCACGGCGCGACCAACCTGGCCGACGCCATGAAGGGTGGCGAGCTCGACGCGCAAGTGGCCGAGATGGAGCAGGCGCTGCGCGACGCCGGGCTGCTGACCGGGCCGCCCGTGTCCGGCTACTACCGGCAGTGGCTGGAGAACGCCGTGCGCCGGGGCGTATCGATCGACACGATCAAGCAGATGATCGCCGAACACCACATCACCCCAGAGGATTTCAAGATCCTCGAGGGCATGGAAGAGATCCGCGAGGACGAGGACGGCGACGGAATCTTCAAGTCGTTCTTCCTGATGCCGACCAACATCAGCGGGGACGACGCCGCCAAGGCGGTGCGGATGACGTATATCTTGAACGCAGGCACCGACTATGGCACCGAAGGCGAATCGACCGACTTCAAACCGACCCCATACGGATCCGCGGAACTGCAGCGAATCATCGACCGGCAGAAGAAGAACTCCTGGAGCTACGACGACGATGTGAGCTTCGTGCACGGCAACGGTGGGCGGTTGGTGACCACCCCGAACGGCATGATGATGGGGTTGGGCGGCAACCTCATTCAGGACCAGTTCAGCCAGCACGGCGGAACGACCTGGGGCGACACGTTCATGCTGAACGTCGACGACCCGAAAGATCCGGCGCAACAGATTCGAGAGGTGGTGAGGTCGGGATACGCGTGGTACGACGGCGATAATGGCCCGTACCGAGGAAATCTCGACTTGGATCGACTGATGCACCACGAGGAGCGCCACTCCCAGCAATGGGCGCGCGAAGGTTATACGGGGTTCCTTGCCTCCTATGTGTGGGAGCAGATAACCGGCGGCGACGAGACGGAAAAGGACGCGGGACTTTCCGATGGTGGATATTAGGTGGCTGCGCGTCGCCTGCGCTGCGTTCCTACTAGCGGCGGTGACCGCGGCGTGTGACACCAAGGCGCAGTTCGCGCCGTCGTTGCCGCCTGCGGCCGGGTTCCGCGTCGACGACGGCGTGCTGAAACTGTGGACAGGGACTCCGTGCGATGGCGTCATCCGCCTGACGTTGATCTTCGACTCCGGCACCAAGGAGAGCGCCGAGCAGGTGTGGACCGCGCCGCGGCCGGGGGTACCGGTGGAGCGCATCGACCTGCTGCGGACCGCTGGGGGATCCGCCCCGGACACCGGTGGACCGCTCCAGCTCCAGCAACCGCTGCCCGCGGACTACGACTGGACGAAAGCGGGTTCGCTCAACTTCTCCGTTGACGGCCCGAAAGCCTACGGTGCCAGAGTCGATGTCGCCCAGGTACTGCGCGAGTCGGCCCAGCATCCGTCCGGGAGTTACCTGTTCGGCCAGCGCGGCTGGCTGGACGCGCCGGAAGTCCAACGCGAGAACCAGAAGTCGTTCCTGACCGTCTGCACTCCCGACCCGAAGTGATTGCGGCACAATCTGATCCACGGAGCCAAAGATGGAAAGCCCTAGCCGCACAAGCACTTTGTGGACAGCGCTGCGACGCGTCGTCCTGGGCGCGTTCGCCTGCACCGCCACGTTGATCGTGCTGCTCGTCGGCGAGGTAGTGCTCAGCGTTACCGGATTGTCCTTCGATCCGCACGGTTACGGAATGTTCGCCGGAATCCTGTTCGCGGCCGTCCTGACGCCGGTCGCGCTGGCACTGTGGCTGCTGTACCGATCAATGCGACGACGCGCTCGTTGACTACTCGGCGGCGCGACTGACGAAGTCGAAGGATCCGCCGTCGATGCCCCAGGAGATGATCTGTTCGGGGCGAATTCGGATGACCGCGCGTTCCTGGGGTGGGAACGGTGGCTCCTCGTCGTTGAGCGCCGCGGCCGTGCCGCGTACCTCGATGCCGCGAATGACGTAGGGCTCCAACGAAACCTGTTGGTCGATGACGAACGACACCCGGCTGCCCGCCTCGACATTGCGGAACTTTCGACTGGCCCGCATCCGCATGCCCCCGATGTCGATCGAGCCGTCGGCGTTCACCCGGTAGTTGGTCGGGTTGTTCTGCACGACGCCGTCGGGCGACACCGTGGCCAGCCGGCCGATCCCGGCCTCCGCGAGGAACTGCTGCTCGTTGCTGGTGAAGGTCATTTCGGTTACTCCTCAGTGCATTTCGGTTTTCTAGCAGCGCTAGCAACTGGAGCAACGGTAACAGTCATTGGCTAGCTTGTCTAGCGTTGCTAGATTTTGGATCGACACCGCGCGGGATCGCCCTCGGATGAGCAAGCTGCCGCACCTACCTAGTCGCCGACTCGACTACGTATCTAGGTAGGAATCACCGACGCGGATACCGGTGCGCGGATGGAAATCTCGATGTCAGCAAGCGAGCACGACCTGCCGGACACCGGCCCGAATGAAGGATGAAAGACAATGATCTACCACGGCAACCGCTTCACCCTCCGCGCCGACGCCACCCCCGAAGCCGTCGAGGAAGCCCTCGAGAGCCTGCGCAACCAGGGCCGCTCCATCCCCTCGGTGAAGTCGTTCGTGGTCGGCCCCGACTTCGGCGGCGAATACCAGTGGGGCGCGGTGTTCGTCATCGAGGACCTGGCCGGCTACTGGGAGTACCTGATCCACCCGGCCCACCGCAACACCGACCGCGTCGGTCTGCCCCTGGTCGACAAGTTCGCCTCCTTCGACATCACCGACGACGAAGACCCCGCGATGGCGGAGAAGATCGCCGAACTGCACCAGCGTCGCTACGACAGCGACCCCGAACTCACCAAGCTGGTCTCCGACCTCGGCGAATACAGCGGTAGCGCCGCACCGGGGCACCACGGCGAGAAGTGAACCATCCCGAACCCCCTGCCGGACAGCCTGTCCGACAGGGGGTTTCGCGTTACCCGCGGTCGGCAGCCGCGTTCACCGATCAGCGGCCAGCACTGCCGCGAGACCTTCTCGCAGATCCTTGACGAAATACTCGGGAACCTCCAGAGACGGGAAATGTCCCCCGGTTTCGGGTGAGTTCCACCGGACGATATCTCGGTACCGCTCCTGTGCCCAGGGGCGCGGATATTTCTCGATGTCGCGGGGATACACGGTGATTGCTGACGGCACGTCGACCCGAATCTGGACTATTGGACGGCTATTTGCTGACGTCGGTGCCGAAGTACTTCTCGGAAATCTTCGCCAGCGTCCCGTCGGTGCTCAGGGTCGCCAGCGCCTTGTCGACGTCGGTCATCAGCGCATCGCCCTTGCGGGCCGCGAACGCCTGCAGGCTGGCAGCGCCGGTCTTGCCCGCGATTCGCACGCTGGTATCGCCGGTCTTCTTGGTGTACTCGGCGACGGCGAGGTTGTCGTTGACGGTGGCGTCGACCCGGCCGATCTTCAGCAGCTGAATAGCCTGCACAAACCCTTCCACCGCTTCGATTTTCGCGCCCGCGTTCGTGGCGACCTTGGCCCAGGTGGTTGTCGCGGACTCAGCGCAGGTCTTGCCGTTCAGGTCGGCGAGCGTGGTGATCGCGTTGTTATCGGTTCGGGTGACAATCACACCCTCGGAGAACGTATATGGCTGCGACAGAGCGTACTTCGTCTTGCGCTCGTCGTTGACCGTCACCTGGTTGGCGATGAGGTCGAAGCGCTTCGACTCGAGTCCGGCGAAGATCGCATCCCACGGAATCTGCACGAATTCGACCTTCTTGCCGAGCTTTTCGGCGACCGCCTGCACCACCTCGATGTCGTAGCCGGTGAGCTTGCCGTCGGGGCCCTGGTAGCTGAAGGGAGCGTAAACGCCCTCGGTGCCGATCTTCAATACGTTCGGATCGGCACTGCCGCAGGCACTGAGCCCGGTGGCAGCGAGGACGATGAGCATAACGGCGGCGAACAGCTTGCGACGCACGGGATTCCCTCTCTTCGGTAGGCGGACACCAGACACGTCCACCCACCACACAAACCCGACTCAGGAAACTCCGAGGCGATCTGATCGACGGTATCCCCATCACAGTGCGCCCAGTGCTTCTATGCGGAATTGGGCCGATAAAGAATTCGACGCGCAGCGGAATCCCCGCCGAGCATGCCCCGTTACCGTGTTATCTCTGCGCTCATCCGGGCGCCGCCGAAGATCTCGCCGATGACCGCAGGTGTCGGATGGAAGACGTCGGCACCGGTGCGGCGGGCTGCCTCTTTGGAGAATTCGCCGGGCAGCACACCGGCATCGAGGAGCTCGACCTCGGCAGGAGTTCGCCGGAGATCGTCGCCCAGAACCCAGCACTCGACAGCAGCCCTACGGTATGGCCGGCGTCGACCGCGGCCCTGCACGCGCGGAGCCAAGGGCAGGATGTGACCGAGGTGTTTGCAGGAGAGTGGACACGATTTCGGTTGGACCGATGAATCCGGTGTGGATACGTAGTCGGTATGGCTGGATACACCGATAGCGGTGGGCCTGTGCCGGGGCTGTTCCGGTGCGGGAGGAAACGTATGGAGGCAGTGATGAGTGTCGACAACTCCGAGCGGGAGCACACGAACCGGACGGGCGGTCCCAGGGTGCTGGTGGCGGGGGCGAGCATCGCGGGACCCGCGCTGGCGCACTGGTTGCGTCGGTGGGGCGCCGAGGTGACCGTGGTGGAGCGGGCTCCCGAGCTGCGTCCGGGTGGGCAGGCGGTGGATGCACGTGGTGTGGCCAAGGAGGCCATCCAGCTGATGGGGCTCGACGCGGCGGTACGCGCGGCCTGCACTGACACCGCCGGCGCGCACACCGTGGACGCGGACGGGAATGTGCTGGAGACCTTCCGTGCCGATGACAACGGTGGTGACGGCTACATCGCGGAGATCGAGATCCTGCGCGGGGACCTGTCCCAGGTGCTCTACGACGACACCCGCGACGGCGTCGAGTACATCTTCGGCGACCGCATCGCCGAGCTCACCCAGGACGCGGACGGGGTCGACGTAACCTTCGCGGGCGGCGACCGGCGGCGCTTCGAGCTGGTGGTCGGGGCCGATGGTCTGCACTCGGCGCTGCGCGCGATGGTCTTCGGGCCGCACGAGCAGTTCGTCCGCCACCTCGGGCTGGTGCTGGCCTTCTACAGCGTGCCCAACGAATTCCAGCTGGACCGTTGGCTGCTCGACTACCAGGAGTCCGGGCGCTCGGCCAGTCTGCGGCCCATCCAGGACGCCACCCGGGCGATGGCCATGTTCTCCTTCCCCTCGGCCGACTTCGATGTCGACTACCGCGACGTCGAGGCCCAGAAGCGCTTGCTGCGTGAGCGAATCGCCGACCTGGGCTGGCTGACCCCGGACATCCTCGCGCATCTGGACGACACCCCGGACTTCTACCTCGACCAGGTCGCCCAGGTGGTGATGGACCGCTGGTCGAGCGGTCGGGTGGTGCTGCTCGGGGACGCGGCGTTCAGCGCGTCGCCGATGTCCGGGGCGGGCACCGGGCTCGCCCTGGTCGGCGCCTACCTACTGGCCGGAGAACTGGCCGCCGCCGGGTGGGATCCGGAAGCCGGGTTCGCCAGTTACGAGCGGCAGATGCGCCCGTACGTCGAGGCCAACCAGGAGATCGGCCGGTTGCACACGCGCAGCCGCGACGGCTCCGAGCCCGACGCCGAGCCGGAGATCGATTACGCCGGCGAATGGTTCACCGAACTGATCGAGCGCGCGATCAACGGCGTCGAGTTGCCCGACTACGCAGAGGCACCGGACTCCGCAGCCCCGGCCGGACCGGTGATCACCGCGTCGGCCAAACCGTAGGTGTCACTTAACGTTTCGGGGGCTCAGTTGGCGGATGTCGGAAGGTGTCGAGGTTTTCGGCGAGGAAGGACTCGAGGGTGCGTGGGGGTTTGCCGAGGATGTTGGTGACGGTGTCGGTTGGGTGTTCTGGATGGGCGATGGCCAGTTGTTGGATTTCGGTGATGTGGTCGGCCAGCCAGGGTGGTAGGCCGGATTGTTCGGTGAGGAGTTGGCGGAAGTCAGTGGGGGATAGGTCGATGTACTGGATCGGGGTGTCGAGGATGGAGGTGAGCAGGGCTGCCAGTTGTGGGTAGCTATAGGTTTGTGAGCCGGTAAGAAGGTATGTGCCACCGGCGATTTCGTCTCTGGTGAGGGCTGACGCGGCTACGTCGGCGATGTCGCGGCAGTCGATGTAGTTGCAGGCTGCCTCGCCCATGGTTCCGGTGATGCTGCCCTGGGTTGCTACCTGGGGGCCGAGGAGGAGCAGCTTTTGCATGAATGCATAGGGGCGCAGGATGGTTCGGGTCAGGTCGGTGGCGCGTAAGGCCTCCTCGATGGCGTAGTGCCAGCGCGCGACTGTCACCGGCGAGTTGGCTGCGACTGCTGGTGCCGAGAGTTTGACGACGTGTTCGATACCGCATGCCGCGGCGGTTTCGATTGTGCGCGTTTCGAGTTCGACCTGGGCGGGGCTGTTGGTCATGGTGAGGAAGAGTTGCGTCGCGCCTTGGAATGCGGTTCGCAGCGAGGCTGGGTCTGCTGCGTCGGCGTACCGGATTTCGGCTGAAGGTAAATGTCCATTGGCGCGCAGGCGATCTGGGTTCCGGCTCAGTGCTCGGCAGGGTACTCCGAGGTCGAGCAAGCGGGTCAGGAGCGCGTTGCCGGTCGCGCCGGTGGCTCCCATGACGACGATCATGTGCAGGCCTTTCGTTGGATCGCGCACCAGCGCCAGGTGATGATCGTGGCGGCCAGTGCGGCGGCGATCGGGAAGTCGATGCGAATGCGGTCAGGGAATGATGTTGTGATGGTGAGGATTTGGGCCACCAACGCGGCGAGCGCGGCCGCGCCGAGTCCGAAGGCCGCCGTAAGGGCGACGGCCGACGCGCGTCGTAGTCGTGGGCGCCGAATTCCGCTGTACCGCAGCCACATTCCCAGCAATAGAGCTACCAGCGCGGATGTCCCGGCGATCGATGTCACCGCGGCGCGGAGTAGATCCGCCTGCCCGGTGATCAATCCGCCCGCGCCCGCGCACACCGCCGGGGCCAGGTAGGCGAACAGCACCTCTTGCCACAGTATGAATCGAGGAGGTGCAGTAGCTGTTTTCATTTGATTAGGTCCCTAACTATATGGGCATGCGAAAAACTTCGAACAGTAACCGGCGGTCAGTCCGCCGTGAGTGCACTCATACCGTGGCCGATGCGCTCGAGCAGGTTGAGGAAGACCGTGCGTTCCGCGCGGGTCAATCCGCCGACCATCGACTGCAAGCGCCCGAAATGTTCGGCGGCCATATCGCGCAACAGCTGTGCGCCGCGAGCGGTGAGCACCACCACCACGGCGCGCCCGTCCTCGGCCGAAGCGCGCCGGCACACCAGCCCCTGCTGCTCCAAGCCATCGATCAGCCCGGTAACCGTTGCGCGCGTGACCCCGAGGCTCGCCGCCAACTGCGAAGGCGACTTCTCGCCGTCCGCGTCCTCGAGGTCGGCCAGCAACCGATATCGCCCGGTAGACAGCCCGAATCGCGCGAAATGCGTCTCGGTCGCCTGCCCGAGCCGCGCCCCCGTCGCCAGCAGCCGCACCGCGACCAGTACCGCCTGCGGATCGATCTCAGATTCCAGCCCGTAGCGCCGCAACTGCGTCCGCGCCTGCCCCAGCGTAGGTGTTTCCGGGGCTCCCGGGTCCGTCGTCATGAAAGTAATATGGCACCTAATTATCTAACCGTCAAAGTTGCTTCCATCACAGCGGGAAAGCTCGGCCACGGCGAGATTTGTCGGTGGCGGATGGCATCCTGTGCCCCATGACAGTCTGGGACCTACTCGCCATCGACAACGCACTACGCGCGAGCTGGGCCGCCGACACCTGCTCCCCGGACGACCTTGCCAGGGCCGGCTGGCAGCCGGACAACCCGGCATGGGGACAGTGCGACATCACCGCCTTGATCGTCAACGACATCTTCGGCGGCGATCTCCTGCTCGGCGAGGTGCGTTCAGCGGGCGAACAGCACGGTTTCCACTGGTGGAATCGCCTACCCACCGGCATCGAACTGGACTTGACCCGCAGCCAGTTCCGCAACGGTCAGCTCATCACCAACGCCCGAGCCATCCAGCGCCCGCGCGGTCCCTCCCCACGCCGATGGGATGAGTACCTTCTGTTGCGCCAGCGCGTAATCAACCACCTCGGTCACCTACCATCACCCGACAGCTGACCACCGACACTGGTCCGGGCAGCAGATCTCAGCCCGGCGAGTGCCGGATCGGCACCGAAGGTGACCATCGCGAGTTCGGCCGTGGCCCGAAAAGTGAAGTACCACATCGGTGTTCCTTCTCTTCCCCAAGCGGCCGGTGCCGCTCAGTACTCCTGTGAGGTGTCGGGCCTCATCTGTCCAGCGGCGATCAGTGCTCGTCGTGCCGCCGCCTTGCGAGGGCGCGTGTCCGCGCGACAGTCGCGATGCTGCTGCATGATCCTGTGGGCTTCGAGAACGCCGAGTTCGTAGTCCGGGGCCTCATGCGGCCATCCCTGTGGCCACATGCTCGTGTCGGAGGGGTGGTCATCCTTGGCCCGGTCGCGTCGGCGCTCGGCTCTCCATTCGGCCTGTACGCGGTCCACGATTTCTTGCACGGATGTGCCGTCCGGCTCGCCTTCTCGCCACCAGTTGAACCCCATCGATCAGCGCCCACGATCATCCGAACCCGCGAAGCGGCAGGCCCCGGCGACTCAGATTCGCTGACTCGAATTCAGCGAGCGCCCAGCGCGACCCGAATTCGCGCGGCTCGCAGCGGCTGATCTAGTCCTTGCTCGTGGCGCGGGTGAAGCGGCCGGCGAGGGCCTGGAGGTGGGTTGCCAGTTCTGGTGGGGATTCGACTTCGAATTCTACGTCGAGCATCCCGACTACCAGGGCGACCAATGCGTAGGAGTCCGAACCCATTTCGAGGCGGCAGGTGTGTTCGTCGATGGGGGTGACGAGGCCTTCGACGCGGCCGATGAGATCCTCGGCGGGGACGTGCACGCGCAGGACGGAACGGTATGGCCACAGGGCGAAGCCCATGGTGTGGCGCAGGTAGGCGACGACGTCGCCGCCGGGGGAGGGGCGGTGGGTGAAGCGTCGGCCGTTGGGGGTACGCAAGGACATTCGGTCGACCCGGAAGGTGCGCCAGTCGGCGCGGTCGGTGTCCCAGCCGACGAGGTACCACCTGTGGCCCCAGTGCGCGATGCGGTGTGGCTCGACGCTGCGCCGGGTTTCGCCACCGGCATGGCTGAGGTAGTCGAAACGCAGCGTCTCGGCGGCGCGGATGGCGGCGGAAATAGTGGTGAGCGTGGCGGCGTCTACGGCGGGGCCGGGACCATACCGGGGTGGCATCGCCACCACCGCGCTGTGCAGGGCGTCGACGCGGTGCCGCAGCCGCGTCGGCAGCACCTGCTCTACTTTGGTCAGCGCGCGTAGCGAGGCTTCTTCGATCCCGGTGACGCTGCCGGTCGCGTTGGCCTGCAGACCGAGCGTGACGGCCACCGTCTCGTCGTCATCGAGCAGCAGCGGGGGTAGCGACGCGCCCGGGCCGAGCCGGTATCCGCCGACGGGACCCAGCACGGCATGGACCGGATACCCCAACTCCCGCAACCGATCCACGTCACGGCGGACGGTGCGGGTCGTGACGTCGAGTCGTTCGGCCAGTTCGGTTCCGGTCCAGTCTTGATGCATCTGCAGCAACGACAGCAGCCGCAGCAGGCGGGCGGAGGTGGTTTCCGGCATGAACACATCTTCTCGCATGAGTAGGACCGTTCCTGTCCTATACAGGGAGATGCTTGAGTGATGACCACAACGGCGATCACGCCCTTCCGCATCGACATTCCGCAGGCTGCCCTCGATGAGCTGAATGACCGACTCGACCGCACCCGCTGGCCCGACGCGCTGCCCGATGTCGGCTGGTCCTACGGGGTCGCCCAGGACTACCTGACCGACTTGGTCGAGTACTGGCGCAAAGGCTACGACTGGCGGGCGCACGAGGCACGGCTGAACGAGATCCCGCAGTTCACCACCGAAATCGACGGGCAGACAGTGCATTTCCTGCACGTCCGCTCACCCGAACCGGACGCGACCCCGCTGATCCTCACCCATGGCTGGCCAAGTACACCGGCGGACTTCCTCGACATCCTCGGACCGTTGACCGATCCGCGGGCACACGGCGGGAACCCGGCCGACGCATTCCACGTGGTTGCCCCGTCGGTGCCAGGCTTCGGGTTCTCCGGCCCGACCCGCGCCACCGGCTGGGACGTGACGCGGATCGCGCGGGCCTGGGCGGAGCTGATGGGACGGCTCGGCTACCAGCGCTACGGCGCGCAGGGCGGCGACTTCGGCAGCCTCATCTCGCCCGCGCTCGGGCGGGTGGCGCCGGAAAATGTTATCGGCGTCCACGTCAACGCACTCGCCGACGCGGCGACGGCGACCGGCTCCGGACAGGGGCTTGCGGAATTGTCGGAAGCAGACCGAGCCAAGGCCATCGCCAATCAGATGTGGTGGTTCGGGCACAACGGCTACGCGACCCAAATGTCGTTGCGCCCACAAACCATCGCCTACGCCCTCAACGATTCCCCGACCGGCCAACTGGCCTGGAACCTCGAATGGTTCGTCGACTGGGACCCGACCGCCACCGAGCAAACGTCCATCGACCGCGACACCATCCTGACCAACGTCACGACCTACTGGCTGACCGGCACCGCCGGTTCGGCCGCCCGCCTATACCGGGAGTCCGGATCGTCATGGGGCAGCAAGCCCGCGCCCTCCGGCGTACCGACCGCCGTCGCGAACTTCCAGGGTGACCGCGCCGTCCGCGGCCTCGCGGGCCTGGCGCACACCATCGTCCGCTGGATGGAGTACCCGGTAGGCGGGCACTTCGCCTCCCTGCAAGCGCCCACCGAACTCGTCACCGACATCCGCGAGTTCTTCCGCTCCCTCGGCCGATAGGGCCGATCGAACCGACCTGCAGTGCCAGGGAATTCGTCCGTGTAAGTGCGAGCAGGGATTCGGTCCGCCGCGCCGCGATCGGCTCGGTATCGCAGGTGCCTGCGCAAGCGCTCCGCAAGCAGCGTGCCAGGACGGTGCAAGAGTCCTCGAAAATCATTGATTCATGGACGAATTCGATGTCGTGATCGTGGGGGCCGGACCGGTTGGGCTTTTCCTCGCTTGCGAGCTCGGTCTGGCGGGTTGCGCTGTGCTGGTGCTCGAGCGGGAGTCGGAGCCGCATTCGCCGTGGCGGGCGGCGCCGCTGGGTATGCGGGGCCTGTCAGCGAGTTCGGTCGAGGCGTTCTATCGCCGCGGGATGCTGCCTCCGTTGCTGACGGCGTCAGGTGTCGACGATTCCGGCGTGGCCGCCGACTCGGACGAGCTGTCGTTGCCACGTAGCGCGGGGCACTTCGCCGGCCTGGTGCTCGATCCGGCCAGGATCGACCTCGCCGCGCTGCCGTTCCGGTTACCAAGTCCGGCATCGGAATTCATGATGACAAGCCTGGAAGCGGTCGAGACGGTGCTGTCGGAGCGGGCGACCAAGCTCGGGGTGGCGGTCAGGCGTGGGGTCGCCGTTTCAGCGGTCACGCAGGGCGACGAGAGCGTGATCGTAGCGGCCGGTGAGCACGAATTCGTGGCCCGCTGGGTTGTCGGTTGCGATGGCGGTCGCAGTGCGGTGCGTCGACTCGCGGACTTCGAATTCGTCGGCACCGAACCACAATTCACCGGCTACACGATGCTCGCGACCGTCGATGATCCGGAGAAGCTGCGCCCCGGGATCAACCTGACGTCGACGGGCATGTACATCCAGATGAGCAGGCCGGGGCACATCGGGATGAACGACTTCGACGGCGGCGCGTTCGATCGGACGCGGCAGCCGACCCGCGAGCGTCTCCAGGCGGTGCTGCGCCACGTGTCGGGCACCGATGTGACGCTGAGCGAGGTCCAACTCGCCTCGACCTTCACCGATCGGGCGATGCAGACGGCGACCTACCGGCAGGGCCGCATCCTGCTCGCGGGCGACGCCGCGCACATCCACTCGCCGCTCGGCGGGCAGGGGCTCAACCTCGGCCTCGGCGACGCCATGAACCTGGGGTGGAAGCTGGCGGCGACCGTGCGCGGGAACGCGCCGGACGGGCTGCTCGACACCTACACCCGTGAGCGTCATCCGATCGGTGCCCGGGTGCTCGACTGGTCGCGCGCTCAGGTGGCGATCATGCGGCCGGACCCGCATTCCCGGGCGGTCCAAGGAGTGATTCGCGACCTGCTCGGGACCCGTGACGGAACGACCTACGGGTTCGAGCGGCTCTCGGGTTCGTCGATCCGGTATGACCTGGGCGATGAGCATCCGCTGGTCGGCCGTAGTGTCCCGGACTTTCGTTTCGAGGACGGCTCTCGTCTCGGCGACTTGATGCAGGACGGACGAGGCGTTGCGCTCGATTTCAGCATCGACCGACGGCTGCACGATTCAGCGATGGTGTGGGAGAACCGGATTCGGTATTCGGCCGGAGTGGCGAGGAATGATCTCGGATTGGGTGCCGCGTTGGTTCGACCTGATGGCACCGTCGCCTGGGTGAGTGATCGCGACCCCGATCTCGAAGCGTTCGAGCGGGTCGCACGCCACTGGTTCGGCAGTCCTGCGTTGTGAATCATTCTTTCCCCCAATAAATTTCAGGAGCAGATATGACGATCACCCTTCGCCCAGGAACCACCGTAGTGTTCAGTGGCGATTCGATCACCGATCCCGACCGGCTCGAGAGCGAAGACGGCGGCAGGTTCGGCTACCCGCTGCGCATCGCGGACGAGTGGGGACGCAGGCACCCGGAGCGGGCCGTGACCTGGCTGAACTCCGGGATAGCGGGCAGCAAAGTGATGGACCTCGAATCCCGTTGGCAGACAGATGTACTCGACGCGCGCCCGGACGTGGTGTCGATCCTCGCCGGTATCAACGACGTCGGCTGGCACACACTCGACCCGGACAACGGCTACGTGATCCGGGCACAGGACTATGCGGCCGGTTACGACCGGCTGCTCGCGCCCCTGGCCGAGGCTGGTGCCGAGCTGATCCTCATCGAGCCGTTCCTCCTGCCCATTCGCGGCGTCATCGAGAAGCGTGATGTGCGCATCGACGAGGAGGTCCGAAAGGGTTGGCGCGCAGATCTGGACCTGAAGATCCAAGTCGTACACCAGCTCGCCGACAAATACGACGCACACCTGCTCGCCGCCGACGACATGTTCGCCAGGCTCACCGCGACAACCGATCCGGAGCACTGGTCCGCCGACGGCGTGCACCCGACCCCGGCCGGTCACGCTGCCATCGCGGACGCCTGGCTCCATCTGGTGGTCTAACCCTGACCGACGTCCATGCCGGGAGTAGATGCTGTTTTGGGCAACCATTGGAGGCGCCGTGCTCCTTGTGCTGCTGTTGCTCTGGGCGACGGCACGGGCCATGGATCCGCGCGGCCGGAAAGAGCGGCGCCGCAACGTGAATAGAGCTGACTCACGTGGACCTGTGCCGCAACGGGAGTGGCCGCAAGCCGCCCGCCCGGATTCCCGCCGCTAGGCAAGTGAGCCTGGCCGGGAACCGAATCCACGCCGCTCTCGATCCCCACTACAGCTGACCTTCGGCGCGCATGCGTCCAGCACTTCGTCAGAATTGAGGGCGCGGTACGGCCGCCTGCCGGGTCAGCCCGGCAGTTGCGCTCCGTCGGCGAAGTCTGTGGTGCGCGAGAGGTCGGCCCATTTCTCGATCTCGGCGTCCACGGCCGCTCGGCCGGCCTGCACCAGTCGCAGGGCGTCCGAGCCGAGCACCAGGTGCGCCGGTGGGTCCGCGGCTTCGATAATCGAAAGTATCGCGGCCGCAGCCTTTTCCGGATCTCCGAGTTGATTGCCGTCGGCGGCCTGGCGGCGTGCGCGCACCGGATCCATCAGCTCGTCGTAGTCCGGGATCGAGCGTTCGGTGCGGACCATGGATCGTCCGGCCCAGTCGGTGCGGAACGAGCCCGGCGCGACAGCGGTGACGTGGATACCGAATCCGGCGACTTCCTTGCCGAGCGTCTCGAGGATGCCCTCCAGGGCGTACTTGCTGCCGTGGTAGTAGGTCAGGCCGGGCACGGTCATCAGCCCGCCCATGGAGGTGATGCCCAGAATGTGGCCCGATCGCCGGGCCCGCAGGTACGGCAACACCGCCTGGATGGTGGCGACCGCGCCGAAGACGTTGACCGCGAACTGGTTTCGAAGTTCGGCCAACGGTGATTCCTCGAATACTCCTTCGTGGCCGTAGCCGGCGTTGGCGATGACGACGTCGATCGGGCCGACGGTGGATTCGATGTCGCGCACAGTATCCAGAACCGCACCGTCGTCGGTGACATCGAGAACGCGCGCGATGGCGCGGCCGGGATGCAGCGCCCGGAATTGCGCGGCGTCGGCTTCGCGCCGGACCGTGCCGACCACGACGTGGCCGTCCTGGATGGCCTTGCGTGCGATCGCCTGGCCGAAGCCGGAGCTCACGCCGGTGATGAGGAAGGTCTTTCCGGTGGTTCGATCAGTCATATCGAATAATCTACGCCCTGTCAGATAAAATCGACAGAGTGTAGAAAATAGTCATCTTGGAGTAGAATCGAGTCCGTGCCCGAGACCCGAACCACCCGCGGTCGCCGCCGCGTCTCGCCCACCAAGGGGGACCAGCGCGAGCGAGAAATCCTCGATGCCGCCGAAAAGCAGCTGGAGACAATCGGATTCGATGCGATGACGATCGAGACCATTGCCAAGGCGGTCGGCATCACCCGTGGCGCGTTCTACTTCTACTTCGCCTCCAAGAACGCCGTCCTGGCCGCCTTGGTCGAACGAACCGTGGCCATGTTGCGCGCGGACATCGAAGCCGCCGACGCCTCCGGTGAACCGGCGCTCGCCCTGCGCCGCAGCATCGACCAGACCCGCGACATGTGGCGCGACCACGGCAACGTCATGCGCGCGGCCGTCGAGCTCACCCCCACCGTCGCGGCCGTGGGCGAGAGCTGGCATTCGGCTGTCACTGCCATCCGCGACATCACCCGAGCCATCGCCGAGCGCGCCGGGCTGCCCGACGACGACGGCCCGACCGGCGCGCATGCCGTGACGACCGCACTCGTGTGGATGACCGAGCGCGCGTTCTATCAGGCGTCGAAGACCGGCATCTCACTCGACGACACTGCGGTGACGCTCACCCATCTGTGGCTCAATGCGGTGGGCGTGGTACCGGGTCGCGTTCCTACAGTCCGACGCCGCCGGTGACGTCGAGCTTGGTGCCGGTGATCCAGCGAGCGTCGTCGGAGGCCAGGAAGGCGATCGCGTCGGCGATATCCGGGACCTGGCCGATCCGGCCGAGCGCGGTCAGGCCGATGTTGCGCTCGACGTTCGCCGGATCGGCCAGCACCGCGGCGGTCATGTCGGTGTGGGTGAAGCCGACCGCGACGGAATTGACGGTAATACCGCGCGGGCCAAGGTATTTGGCCAGAGTGTGGCTGAAGACGTCGAGCGCGCCCTTGGTGAGCGGATAGGCGATGCCGTGGGCCGAGGCGATCCGGGTGGAGACCGACGAGATGTTGATGATCCGGCCACCGTCCCGCAGCAGCGGCAGCATCCGCTGGGTGAGAAAGAACGGTGCCTTGACGTTGACGGCGATCATCCGGTCGAACTCCTCGGGAGTGAGCAGCTCGATCGGGCGGCCCATGAGGTTGACGCCCGCATTGTGCACCAGAATGTCGATCGCGGATTTCCCGTGTGCGCGCAACCCGGTTTCGAGTCCGGTCATCAGTGTGTCCACGTCGCCGGGGATGCCCAGCTCGGCGGGCACGACGAACGCCTGACCACCGGCCTCGACAATAGCCTCGGCAGTCTCCTTCGCCGCCGCTTCGTTGCTGCCGTAATGGACCGCGACCAAAGCGCCGTCGCGGGCCAGGCGTTCGGCGATGCCGCGCCCGATGCCGCGGCTGCCACCGGTGATCAGCGCGACCTTTCCGCTGAGATTGCCCATGTCTAAGCCACTTTCACGCAGAGTTCGGTGCCACCGTGCAGCGGCAATGTCACCGACAGGAAGCCGTTGGCCGGATCGCGGACGTAGGCGAGGAAATCGGGTTCGGCGTTGTCGTTCATGACATAGGCGCCGATGCGCAGTTGCGGCGCGATGATCTCGATGACCTCGCGGGCCAGCGACGGTTCGGCGCCGAGCCAGCCGTCGATCAGCGCGAAGTCGACCGCACCGCCGAGGTCGCGCAGTGTCATACGCGCGTCGCCCTCGCGGATCTCGGCGTAGTCGGCGAGTCCGGCCTCGGCGAGATTGGCCCGGGCGACGGTGACTTTGGTCGGCACGATCTCCGATCCGATCACCGTGCCACCGCCGTTGTCGCGCACGGCGGCCGCCGCGTAGAGCGTCGACATGCCGACGGAGGTCGCGAATTCGACCGTCCGGGTGGCGCGAATGCCGCGGCACAGCAGATAGATCAGGTCGCCCTGCTCCTGCGCGATCGAGTAGCCGTACTTGCTGTAGTCGTGCGGATCGCGCGCGCGACCGTCGCGTGGATCATTGGGCCGATACTGCTGCGCCGCAGCAAGCCTGGCGATGACGGCATCGACTGCGGGGTCGCGGAGCGGGCGGTGCGTGTCAGTCAGCATCAGGTCTCCTAATCCGTTGCGGCCCAAGGTGAATCGGGCGGCATCCATATCAGCTTGGTTGTAAGGCAAGGCTAATATGGCGGATTGGCGGCGGACGGCCATCTAAGACCCCGAAACGGCCAACCTTGCGTGCGGCGGGTGCGCCTATTCGGTAGGGCTACCGGCGGTCTCTCGCCGCACCGTCTCGGCTATGCCCGAAAGTGCCGTACTCAGCTGGCGGCGTTGCGCGGTGGTCAGCGGGTCGAACACGAGTCGCCGTACTTGCGCGACATGTCCCGGGGCGCTGTCGACCACCTTCTGCCGACCGCTGTCGGTCAGCGTCGCCAAGGTGTAGCGACCGTCGCTCGGATCGATCTTGCGAACGATCCACTCTCGAATCTCGAAGCGGTCCATCAGCTTCGACAGCCGGGGGAGCGTGCTGTTGCAGAGCCTGGCCAACTCGCTGAGCCGCATGGTCTCCTGATCGGCCATCGACAGCCGGGCGAGCACGCTGTACTCGAAGTTCGAGATGCCCGCGTCGCGCTGCAACTGCCGGTCCAGGGCTGTGGGTAGCGCGATCACGACGGTGAGCAGGTCCTGCCAGAGGGCCTGCTGTTCGGCGTCGAGCCAGGGCGTCGGTTCGTCCATGCGGTCTACCTTACTTGACCGGGCAAGAAACATTGGTTGCCTAGGCAAGTGAATCGGTCTACTGTTTGAGTTGCCCAGGCAAGTCAATCTCGAGGAGTTCTCCATGATCAAGCTCAGCGTCTTCCTGACCCGGCGGGCAGACCTTACCCACGAGGAGTTCGTGGAGTACTGGACGCAGAAGCACACGCCGCTGATCGCGAGCGTGCCCAGCGGCGAGGTTCCGGTGCGGCGCTATGTCCAGTTGCTGCCTACCGACGACGAGATCCCCGGCATCACCACCGCCTACTACGACGGTGTCGCCGAGGTGTGGGTGGACGACATCGCCGACGCCGCCCGCTGGTTCACCTCCGACACCTACACCACGACCATCGCCACGGATGAGGAGAACTTCATCGACCGCTCCCAGACCCGCTTCCTCTACACCACCGAAACCCCGATCTTCGGTTGAGCCCCAACGACTCCGGGCGATCTGACGATCAGGCCGCCCGGAGTCGCACCCGCTTCCGATAAAGGAACGACATGACCACTTCCCACCTCCCGGCCGGGGCCTACGACGACCACCTCGCGCGGGTTCTCCCTCAGGCCGCCGAGCACCGGCTCTGGGTCCCCGCCGATGGCGCGCTGCCGAGCCTGTTCATCAGCCACGGCGCACCGTTCACCCTCGACGACCCGCAATGGCTCGACGACCTGTTCACCTGGGCGCAGTCCATGCCCAAACCGAAAGCCATCGTGATCATTTCGGCACACTGGGAGGACGCGCCTGCCGCGATCTCGGGCGCGGCCGCGGGCACCCCGCTCTACTACGACTTCAGCGGCTTCCATCCCCGCTACAAGACCCTGCCTTACGCGACCCCGGACGCGACCGACCTCGCCCGTCGGCTGACGGCCACGCTCAGTCCGGCGACCACGGTGCACGAGCACGCCGACCGAGGCCTCGACCATGGTGCGTTCATCCCACTCATGGCGATGTATCCCGCGGCCGACGTTCCGGTCGTCCAACTGTCGATGCCCAGCCTCGATCCCGCGGCGTTGGTCGAGTTCGGGGCGCGTCTGCGATCTCTGCGCGACGAAGGCGTGCTGGTCATCGGCTCGGGCTTCATGACCCACAGCTTCGCGGTGTTCCGCCGCCCGGACCTCGCCGCACACACCAAGGCTTTCGATGAGTGGGCCGTCGACGCGCTCGGACGAGGCGATGTCGACGCCCTGACCGACTACCGGCGCAAGGCACCCGGCGCCGCGGTCGCGCACCCGACGGCCGATCACTATGTGCCGCTGCTGGTCGCGGTCGGCGCCGCGAGCGATCCTGGCAGTGCCCTCAGCGCGATCGACCGCATGGTCATGGGCAACTCCATCCGCTCGGTGCAGATGAACTGAGGGAGCTTCAGAGGAAAATACGGGCGATGTCGAGCCACTTCTGGGCGTCGGCGCCGACCGCGGTGAGGTCGGTCTCGGCCAGGGTCCTGCGCTGGGTGACGCGGAGGCCGAAGTCGAGGGCGCTGCCCTGCACCCGTTGCTCGGCATCCGCTGGGCCCCACGCCCAGATCGTGCCGTCGGGGCCGGTCAGTTCGACCCGGAAAGGCTCTGCGGGAGTTGGCAATTCGGCCGTGTAGAAGGACAGCTCTCGTCCGGCGACGCCCATCGAGGCTATCGGCCGGAGCCGACTCGTCGCATGGCGGGTGACACCCAGCGTGTCGAAAATATCCTGTCCGTGCGCCCACGTTTCCATCAGCCGAAGCGGCACCGCGAGCTTCGCGGTCAGCTCCGAGCCGTACCACGGAAACGGCTGGTCCAGCGGAATGTCACGGAGCGCCGCCGCCACCTCGATCCGACCGGCGCGCCACTGTTCCAGCAGTTCCGCTCGCGGCAGGGCCGCACCCTCGGCGGCATCGATGTCACGGTATTGGGGGCCAAGGGTTTCCGCGTGCTTCAACACGGCGTCGAACGCCTCCGGGGTCCGGATGGCGATGAGCACGTTCGCGTCAGCGGAAGCGAGATGGGCGATCTGGTGGGCGATCGTCCACCCCACCGCTGGCGTGTCCTTGGACCAGTCGGCCTGCGCCGATACCAGGGCGTCGAGCTCGTAGCCCTCGGCCACCAAGTCGGGCAGTGCGACGTCGCGCTGCACGTCGGACATGTCAATGCCGTAATCCAACATCCCAGTAGCACTTTCACACGCGTTGACGGCAACGGGTTTATCCCGAGGCCTTGCTCGTTTCCGAGCCTATGGGTGCTGACCAGGGCCTTGCAAACCCTGTGACCTGCAGTGTTACTGAAAACTGACGGGCGACTTCGCCGGAGAACCGTTCGCGGACATCCGCTTACTCAGTGCACCGCGACGTTGGGATTGGCGGGTAGCAGGCCCGTGCGGAAGAGCAGCGCGGCCAGCGCGGCACCGCCGAGGAACACTGCTGCGGCAATCCAGAACACCAGGTGGTAGCCGCTGATCGTCGCTTCGGCGATGGTCGCGGTCGCGGCGTGCGTGGTGAGGTAGTTGTTGATCGCGGTCGTGGCGAGCGAACTGAACACGGCCAGCCCGATCGCCCCGCCGATCTGCTGGGCGGTGTTGACCGTCGCGGAGGCCACGCCGGCGTCATGCGGTGCGACGCCGCTGGTCGCGGCGTTCTGGATCGGGCCGAAGATGAAGCCGAAGCCGAGGCCGGTGACGAGCAGTGCGGGCAGCACGCCGGTGACGTAACTGGAGTCGGTGCCGATGCCGGTGAGCAGCGCCATTCCGGTCGCCGCGAGCAGGCAGCCGCCGGGGATGAGCGGGCGCGGCCCGGTGCGTGGCAGCAGCGCTGTCCCGGAGAAGACCGCACCCACCATCACCATGGCGATCATTGGAAGGAACGCGGCGCCGGACTGAATCGGACTGAACCCCAACGTGTTCTGCAGGTAGTAGGTGAGGAACAGGAAGACCGCGAACATCCCGGTGCCGGTGATCGCGACGGTCAGGTAGGCCGAACCGCGGACGCGGTCGAGCACCACGTGCAGGGGCAGCAGGGGATGCGGGGTGCGGCGTTCGATGAGCACGAAGGCGGCCAACAGCAGGATTCCCGCGATGATCGGCGCGAGCGTTGCGGGGTTGTCCCAGCCGTGTGATTCGGCGTTGCCGAGTCCGTAGACGAGACCGGCCAGGCCCAAGACCGCGGCGGCTGTGCCCGCGATGTCGGGCCGGACTCGTTCGGGGCGGTCGCCGTCACGCAGGAACGCCAGCGCACCGGCGAATGCGATCGCGGCGATCACGATGTTCACGTACAGACACCACCGCCACGACAGTCCCTGGGTGAGGATCCCGCCGAGCATCAGTCCCAATGCGCCGCCCGCGCCGGAGATCGCGCCGAAGATGCCGAACGCACGACCGCGTTCTTTCGCGTTGTCCGCGAAGGTAACTGAGAGCAGGGACAGCGCGGCTGGCGCGAGCAGCGCACCGAACACGCCCTGGGCGACCCGTGCGACGAGCAGCATTTCCAGACCACCGGCCGCCCCGCCGAGCGCCGAGGCGGCGGCGAATCCGCCGACGCCGATGAGGAACATTCGCTTGCGTCCGAAGAAGTCCGAGAGCCTGCCGCCGAGGAGCAGGAGGCTGCCGAAGGCCAGCGCGTAACCGGTGACCACCCACTGCCGGTCGTCGGTGGAGAAGCCCAGGTCGTGCTGGGCGCTGGGTAGGGCGATGTTCATGATGGTGTTGTCGACGATGTCCATCAGCTGGGCCAGGCTCAGCACGACCAACGCCAGCCAGCGGTTTCGCCCGGCATGGTCGTTGGTCGTCGGGTGGTCGGATCCGGTCGATGAGATGACAGAACTCATGGTGACCTCTCAGTCATGTGGGCAGGAGTCAGCGCCGATGCGGGCAGGCGGCATCGCGAATCATGTTGTGGGCGTGACACACTCGGGTCACGCAG
The DNA here is from genome assembly GCF_044459885.1 of Nocardia sp. NPDC050175. Lineage (NCBI taxonomy): Bacteria > Bacillati > Actinomycetota > Actinomycetes > Mycobacteriales > Nocardiaceae > Nocardia > Nocardia sp. NPDC050175. Next base: position 549,763 of record NZ_JBITJI010000001.1, on the reverse strand, counting down.
AGTTGTCTCGGTAGTGGAGGTCAGTGGGGGAGCAGCACGAGCTTCGCGCGTACCTGCCCCGACTCTCCGGCGCGGTGCGCCTCGGCGACCTCGGCCAGCGGGAAGGTCTGCACGGCGGGAAGGGTGAGCTGTCCGGACTCGACCAGCTCGCCGATCTGGTCGAGTACGTAGAGTGCTCGGCCGGAAGATCCTCGGGAGAACCGCACGCCGTATGTCTCAGCGCCGGTGAAATCGGCGAGTGTGATGACGTGTTGCGGACCTCCGGCTAGCTCGATCAGTTCGGGCAGCACACCGCTGCCCGCGATGTCGAGCGCCAGATCGACACCCTCGGGCGCGATCGCGCGGACTCGTTCGCTCATGCCCGCGCCGTAGGTGACGGGTTCGGCGCCCAGCGAGCGCAGCAGGTCATGGGAGGCCGGACTGCCGGTGCCGATCACCCGCGCGCCGCGGGCCACCGCCAACTGCACTGCGGCACTGCCGACCGTGCCGGACGCACCGTTGATCAGCACCGTGCGACCGGCCTCGACGCCGAGTTGATCGAGTGCCCGCGCGGCCGTCTCCATGGCTGCGGGCAATGCGGCGGCCTCGGCGAATCCGACAGATGACGGAATGGGTGCGTAATAGGACAGCACCACCAGTTCCGCCTGCGCGGCGCCTTCGGAGCTGAATCCGAACACCCGGTCGCCGAGCGCGACGTCGGTGACGCCCGCGCCGAGCTCATCGACCACGCCGGCCGCCTCGTAACCCAGGGTCTGCGGAAGTTCCTGATCCATCAGCCCTTGACGTTTCTTCCAGTCGCTGGCGTTGACGCCCGCGGCTTGGACCGCGATCCGGACCTGGCCGGGGCCCGGGTGCGGGTCGGGTAGATCGACGATTTCCAGGACCTCGGGGCCCCCGAATCGGTCGAAACGAGCTGCCTTCATGATTGTCGTCCGTCCTCGGCCCGAGTGTGGGGCCGGTCGATTGTCGTGGTCTGTCGCGTCCTAGTCCAGTCCGCGAAACAGTTGTTCGAGGGTGAAGTCGAACCGCTCGTGTCCGTCGCCGGTGGTCAGCTCGTGCGCGTAGCTGACCATGTTCGGAAAGTGGCTGGGGGGCAACATCTTCAGTCGAGCGATATGCTCGGCTTGATCCAAGACCCGCCCGTCGGTATCGGTGACGGGGTCGCGGCGTAGTGACGCTTCGAAGCTGTACGCGGCGACGTAAAGCACTGCGGAGTCGACCGCCCACGCGGCGTTCTGCGGTGACACCCCGGCGGCCAGCAGGATCGCCAGCATGCCCTCGCCGATCCGCAGCGTGTCCAGGCTGTTCGGTGCCGCCGATAATGCCGCGCGAGATATCCCCGGATAGCGCAGATATTGGTCACGCAACTGCCCGCACACGTCAGCGATCTGCGCGCGCCAATTCGCCGGATCCGGCTCGGGGAGCGCCACTTTCCGGCACAGCTGCCCGATCAGCAGATCATCCAGCTCCGCCTTGTTCCGCACATGCGCATACAGCGCACCCGGACTGGTTCCGAGCGCCGCGGCGACACGACGCATCGTCAACGCGTCGAAACCCTCGGTCTCGACCAGTCCGAACGCCGCCGCCAAGATCCCGCCGATCGTGATCGGCTCCTTGCGAACGCGCCGCGGCGCTTCCGTCGTATCGAGCGCCGCGATCTGCGCTTCCCACTGATCACGCGTAACAGCCCTGCTCGGGGGATTCTTCTCGGCCACAGCCCAACCGTAGCACAGCGGACGAACACTGTTCAATAGGTGAACAGTGTTCGTTGATGAACAGTGTTCAGCTGACAATTCCGGCCTGTGACTTGGCGTCATGCGGGGCGATCGGACTTCAAGAGTCGAACGCCGATGAGTTTCGCCGTGGCGGCCCGTCTCTATCGATGTACCCGATCAACCGCATCTGAGGAGAACTTCATGACCGCCACATACACCTTCGACGTCTTTTCCAGCCTCGACGGCTTCGGCGGTGTCAGCGGCGGCGACTGGGGTGGGTACTGGGGCAAGCAGGGCCCCGAACTGCTCGACCACCGCCTCGCCATGTTCGCGGCCGAGCAGCGAATGGTCTTCGGGGCCAACACCTATCGGATGTTCGTGGAGGTACTGGCCGCGGGCCTCGAAGAGACGATGGGTGATCCCTGGGTCACCCGGATGCTGAACCTGCCGGCGACGATGGTGTCGAACACGCTGCACGAACCGCTCGACTGGCCGGACGCGACTGTGGTGAGCGGTGACGCCGTCGACGTCGTCGCCCGGCTCAAGAAGGAGTCCGACGTGCCGTTGCGCTCGCACGGCAGCCTGTCGATGAACCGGGCGCTGATGGCCGCCGGCCTGGTCGACCGCGTGCAGGTGACGGTGTTCCCGGTGATCACCGGCCAGAACGGTGCCGCCCCGATCTTCCAGGGCGCGGCCGACTTCGACCTCGAGTTGATCGAGAGCCGCACACTCGACGGCAACATTCAAGAACTCGTCTACCGGCCCACCCTGCACGCCTGAGTTGCCACAGTGCCGAGTGCGTCGAAGCGATTCAGTCGTTGACCTACCAAATTACGAGTAGCACCCTTCCGGCCCGAGAACCTTTTCGCGCAGCGCTGCGGCCACTTTGGTGTAGATCTCGTACCGCTTCTTCGCCTTGGTGCTGTCGCCGCCTGAGCACTCGAGTGCGCCATTGATCGCTTTCGTGGTGGCTGCCGCTTGTTGCGGGTCGCTCGCGGCAGCATATTCTTCTTCGACCAGCCGACTCCCGCCGATATCGGCTACCGAGCCTCGATGAGCGCCTACTCGCGCAAGGTCCTCGCCGCAACGTTCGGCGTCGCACTGGAGGACCTCCCCGACCTCCCCTTCACCCCGGCCGACCCGCTGCTGGTCACTCGCCGCAACCCGCTCGATCCCATCGCCGACTGAGCACGACCCCAGTCGGCTGGCATGGCTCACGCGGCAAAGATGAAGAGGCTCAATAGGTCCCGGGGACGAAGATATCCGCGGAGTCGAGCAGGCGCTTGGACAGGCCTTGCTCGTGGTGATAGCGGAGGAAGGTGTCGACGGCCTTGCGGTTGGCATCGAGACCGTAGGGCCACCAGTCCTCGCCTAGCAGCGCGCGGTTCTCCGCGAACAGCTCGCTGAACCATGGGGTGATCACGGCCATGTGCTGCTTCGCCGCATTGGCCCGATAGTGCTCCTGCACAATGTCCTTGGCCTGGCAGAACGCCCGGTAGACCGAGGTGACCAGGCCGGGCACCTCGGCCAGTTCCCGGCGGATCGCGACGACGTGCATCATCGGAAAGACGCCGGTGCGGCGGTAGTAATCCCGTTCCACCGCTTCATAATCGACGAATAGTCGCCGGATCTTCTTCGTCGAGCCGTCGAGCAGACTCTGCGGCACGTCGACCGACAGCAGGGCATCGATCTCGCCCGCTTCGAGCATCGCGCCCAAGGTCTGGTCGCCGTCGGTGTGGCGGACTCGGACGCCGTCCGGGACCGGCTGCGGGATCCAGTCGAACGAGGGGATGGGGTGGTCGGTGCCGCCGATCACCCAGTCGATCTGGTCCGGCGTCACCCCGTGTTCGTCGGCCAGGATGCCCTTCACCCAGACACCAGGGTCGGACCCGTACAGCGCGAACTCGCCGACGGTCTTGCCCGCGAGGTCCTCCGGCCGTTCGATTCCGCTGTCGACATTCACGAAAAGTGCCGAGTGGCGAAAGTTGCGGTTCGGGAAGATCGGCAGGGCCAGGAACGGCGAATCGGCCAGGTCGAACGAGCGCAGGAAGTAGGTCAGCCCGTACTCGGCGATGTCCAGTTCGCCCTTGGCCATCCGTTGGAAAACGTCGGAGATCAGCGGCGAGGTGTTCAGGTGTGCGTCGACGCCGTCGATCGCGACTCGCCCGTCGAACAGCGGCTCGGTGTGCTCGTACCGGTAGACGCCCAGCTCGAGCTGCAGATCGGTCATGACAGAACTCCTTCTCCCGGCCGCTTCCGTGAACGACCTTTCATTTTTATCGTTGCGGGAGAAGGCTGTTACTGTCAAGGCGAATGATCGTTCATTCACGGAAAGAAGGAGGGGTCCCGTGCCACGCCTCACCGACGAACATCGGGCAGCGAACCGGTCGCAAATCGTGGCGGCGGCCCGTCGCTGTTTCTCGCGGGACGGGTTCCATCAGACATCGATGCCCGATATCGCGGCCGAAGCGGGCGTCTCGGTGGGCGCTCCCTACCGCTACTTCGCCAGCAAGGAAGAGATCATCGTCGAGATAGCCGGCGACGCGTTCCGGGTGATGTTCGCTCCCGTCGAGCGTCTCGTCGAGGTGGACGGCGATATGACGGTTGCCGATCTGGTCGCGGCGGCGGTCGACCCGGTGAGTGGTGACGTCGCCGTCGACGCGACGGGCCAAGCCATCCCCGTCGACGAGTTGCTGCGGGTAGCCGTCCAGGCTTGGGGCGAGTTGCTGCGTCATGAAGGGCTGCGACAGCAGGCCAAGGCGGGCTTCGAGCAGGTGCGCGGACGCATCGCGGACGCACTCCGCAATGGTCAGCGGGCGGGCAGTGTGTCGACCGAGCTGGATCCCGATCGCGGCGCACGGGTGGTGATGGCGTTGCTGCACGGGTTTGTGTTGCAGCACACGGCTTTTGGGCTTGACGACACCGCTGGTTTCGCGCACGACGTCCGCGTCGTACTGAACGATGCCGGACTACTCCGTGGTCCTCGCTGACATAGTCGGCCCTTAGCGGTTCGTCCTGTCGAGAACTGTTGCAGCACAATACATTCTGCTAGCTGCTGCGTCAGCGTCCCGGGCCGAGGAGGCAGAACTCGTTGCCCTCCGGGTCGGCCAGCACCGTCCACGGCACGTCGCCCTGGCCGAGGTCTCGGTCGATGGCGCCCAGAGCCCGCAGTCGGGCGGCTTCCGCCGCTTGATCGTCACCGGCGTACGGCAGGAGGTCGAGATGGACGCGGTTCCAGACGGTCGGCTCACCGGACCTGCGGATGAACTCCAGATAGGGGCCGACACCCTTGGACGAACGAAACGTCGCGTGATCATCGGTCACCTCGTGCAGGGTCCAGTCCATCGCCTCGCCCCAAAATCGGGCCATGGCACGGGGATCCGCGCAGTCGACCACCACTGCGGCGATCGGCCCGGTGTCCCGGTAGATTTCCCGAGGTTCCAGCACGCAGAACAGATTGCCCTCCGGGTCGGCCAGTACCGTCCACGGGACGTCGCCCTGGCCGATGTCGGCGGGCGTCGCGCCGAGATCCTTCAGGCGCGCAACCCATTCCGCTTGATGGGCCACGGAAGTGGTGGCGAGATCGATGTGCACCCGATACTTCACCGTTTCGGGGTCCGGGACGGTGACGACATCGATGTAGAGGGCACTGGGGTCCGGCCAAGTCAGGCCCGCGGGTTCGACGTTGGTCACGCCGGGGCCCTCGCTGGAAATACTCCAGTCCAGCGCGTCCGCCCAGAACCGGCCGAGCGCGGAGTCGTCCCGAGCCTTGATGTTGACTTGCACAAGCCGTGTCGCCATGTCGGCGATCCTATGCACACCGGCCCGTGACGACATACCCGATTACCGTCGACGAACAGTTGCGGTGATAGCCGTCGGCGGGCAGTGTGATCCTGCCAGGACGAATTGCGCGAATCGGACAGCGATCCGCCATGATTCGTCGGGTCAACGTCCGCTACACGTGTTCACAAAGGAAAGTGCTTGATGAAGTTCATGGGTAAGGCCGTCGTCGCGATCGCGTCGGTGGGTCTTGCGGCCGGGTCGGCGTTCGGTGCCGGCACGGCGAATGCGGCCAGTCTGCACGGCGCGATCGCGTTCAGTGCCTCGGACTGGAGCTACGGCACCAGCATCGACGCGCTGAGCCGGGAGGAAGCCGTCGACGAGGCGCTCGCCAACTGTGGTCTAAGCGGCGTCACCGACTGCATCGTGTTGGTGGACTGGTCGAATGGTTGTGGCGCGCTGGTCTACACCAAGCGTGCCGTCGCCGCCGGCGCGGGCACCGACCGCCAGCTCGCACTGTTCGCCGCCTACACCAGCCTCGCCCGGGTCTACCCGCCGGCGATGCTGGCCAATGTCGGTTCCGCGGACAAGTCGGGGGCCGAGGTCAGCAAGGTGGTCTGCACCGCCAACGCGCGCTGACGCAGTCGGCTCGGAAGACCCGGGACCTGTTGGGGGCCGGGTCTTCTCGGCGTCGGTGCATCGTCCGATCTCGATTGAGTGTCCGTCAGCAGGTGCTGGGAGCGGGCTTTCCGGCGAAGCGGTCGGCCAGATAGGTCAGGGCCGCGGGAAGCCCGGTGGCGGCTTCGGTGCCGTGCTCGCCGATCGGATCCTCCACTCGTTGCACCGGAACCCCTGCGGCGCAGTACTTTCCGGCGAGCGCCCGGGCAGCGCCGATGGGAGCGAACTCGTCGGCGATCGCGTGATAGAGCAGCACCGGCGCGGTGGGGGAGCCTTCGCGGAAGAGCGGGCTGGCCCTGCGGACGACGCTGCTCAACTCGGCGTTGTTCGTGATCGAACCGGGCCAAGCCTCCAGATCCGCCGCGTTGAGAAACGGGTACGCGAGCGCGGCATCATGCAGGCAATCTGTTTGACCGGCGGCCAGCATCTCGCGGCCCGATTCATTCAGGTACTGAAGCACATTCGCCTCCGGATAGGACCGGTTCAGGCCGACCAGTCCCACGACGACCGCGCCGCCCGCGATGCCGCCACTGAAGCCCGACATGGTGGCCTCCAGATCGGCGACCACCCCACCCAGCGCCGCACCGGCCAGCCGCAGTTCCGGAGCGTAGACGCGCTGCGCTTGGGCAGCGACAGCGGTGGACTGCGCCCCGCCGGAGTACCCCCACAGGCCGATCGGTGCGGCGTGGTCAATAGCCGCCGGCGCGAACGACTTGGCGGCGCGAATACCATCCAACACGCCGTGGGCATAACCATCGGCACCGGAGAAGTCCGAATCGGGCCCCTGATAGTCCGGCACCACCACCGCCCAACCTTGTAGCAGCGCAAGACGAATCACCCCGGTCTCGGCAAACGCGTTACTCGGCCCGCCGCCGAGCCCACCGCGCAACGCATAGGACGGTGCGCATTTCGAGCCGACCCCGTCTTCCGCGACCTGATACGAGACCAGCGGACGAGGACCGATACCGGTCCACTCTTGCTGCGGCACAAGAATTGTGGCGACGTAAGCGCTGGGCCGCCCATGATTATCGATCGTCTTGTACTGCACCTGCCACGCGTCTGCAGGCAGCGGCATCAGAAAGGACTCCGCCTCGATCGCCCGAGACGCGACCACTGTGCCATTAGGCAGGTCCGCAATACCGGAAGGTGCGGCGTAGAACGAATCCTGATCCGGCAGCGGCACCGCCACAGCCCACCCAGCACCCGTCACCACCAGCCCGAAAACCACGGCGACAACCCCAGCCCGCAACATCACGATCCACACTGTCCGCATAGCGCCAGCCCCCCCTGAGAACCTGTTCTAGTTCGCGTGTCCGGAAGCTTAATGCACCAGTCAGTTCGCCGTGCCAATACTTATCGCGCAGTTCGCGTTTCGGAACCAGGCGATCAGCGGGAGCGCACGATGTCGAGCAGGAGCTCCGGAAGATTGGTCATAATGCCGCTGACACCAGCGTCGACAAGACGACCGAGATCATCCCTCGGCGCGTCGGCCCTGATATCGCCGTAGAGGGTATCGGCGCAAGTCCACACCGGCGTCCCCAGCTCGAGAACCGTCCGGACGAGCTGTGCACCTTCATCGGTGAGAATCCACGCCGGCCAGAGCCGGATGAGATCTGCTCCCGCGTCAACGAATTCCGTGATGACGGACAAATCTGGTGGCACATCCTGACGTCCGGGCACCAACGCCACCGCACGCAGCCGAGGATCGAGCTTCTTGAATGCAAGCAAGTCGGCGACCGTGCGCGGCCCGACGATCACCTCGCGCGATGCAGAATAATGCGCGGTGACGTCCACTACCGCCGCTATCGCGTCGAGTGGACAGTCCTTGATGTCCAGCAGCAACTGCATTCGACTGCCCTGCAGCACCTCGAGCACTTCCCGATAGGTCGGCACTCGTTCGCCACCGAACTGCGGACCGGCATAGCGCCCGGCATCCAGCGCCTTGATCTCGGCAAGCGTCAAATCGACGACCCGGCCATGACCATCGGTCGTCCGATCCACCGTGTCGTCGTGCATCACGACGACCTGTCCATCGGCGGTCACCCGAAGATCGATCTCGATACCGTCCACCCCAAGCGCGGCCGCGCCCCTGAACGCCGCCAACGTGTTCTCCGGGAGGCCAGCCGCCAGACCACGATGTGCAACAACCGTGACACCCTGGGACTCAGTCATACCAGGCCTGAAATCCGGCGACCAGCACCGCGATCATGCCAACCGGTAGGTAGTACACCAAGGCGGCGAACACGGTATCGGCCGCAGGCAACGCAAGGAGTGAACCGATCACCAAAACGCCTGCGACCACCCATGACAGGCCGCGGGTGACGCGCAGTGCTGGCAGCGCGCACAGTGCGACCGGCACCGCCAGCAAGAGCACAAGCCCCGCTCCGTAGCGGGCGGCTATCGAGGCGCCGCATTCGGCGTCCACCTGCACGACCTCACACGATGAGATCTGATGTAGCGGTTCGGATGCGACGAATACTCCCCACACGACGGTCGCTCCAGCCAGCAGTAACCAGGCCACGCGCGAGAGTCCCACGTCCGCAATCATCACATCGATCGACGGAACCCGAACGCGGACACAGGCATCGGAGCTATCGGCCCAGGCCGGTCGAGACGTCTGCCGAGGCCGCGTCTGTCGGGTGGATGCTGTTGGCGGCGAAGGGAATTCGGTCGGAGGTGGGCGGGGGTTCTGGCAGAGTGCTCGGCATGACAGTTTCTGACCCGAAATCGGATCTGCACCGGTATCTGCGGGATGCTCGCGCAGTCATGCTGTGGAAGCTCGATGGGCTGTCCGAGTATGACGTTCGCCGACCCGTAACCCCTACCGGTACAAACCTGCTCGGCCTGGTCAAACATCTCGGCACCGTCGAGTTCGGTTACTTCGGTGACACCTTCGGCCGACCGAACGACGAAGCCATCAATCAGCACGATTTCGCGGCCGACCCCACCGCCGACATGTGGGCCACCGCCGAGGAATCGCGTGCGGACATCATCGGGTTCTACCGGCGGGCTTGGGCGCACGCCGACGCCACCATCGACAGCCTCGACCTCACCGCCGAAGGTTCGGTTCCGTGGTGGTCGGCGGACCACCGAACCGTCACGCTGCACCGGGTTCTGGTGCACGTGACCGCCGAAACCAATCGGCATGCGGGACATGCCGATATCCTCCGCGAACTCATCGACGGCGCCGCAGGTCTGCTCGCCGGCAACGACAACATGCCCATCAGCGACCCGGCCTGGTGGCAGCAGTATCGGTCCAAACTAGAGGACGCCGCGAAGCAGGCTGCCGGACTCGGCTGACCGGGACTCCTCGTATTCGGTGCCGAGACAGACTCAGGCTGCGACGTCGAACAGCGTCAACTCTCGTGCGGCGGCGCGCTGTTCGGCACGCTCACGGATCGCGCAGGTCGGTCCGATCCCCAGCGCTACCGATTCCGTCGACAGCAGCCAACCGTGGCAGCGCCGACAGTGCGCAACGAGTCTGGCCTCGGGCTTGTTGTCAGTCTCGGCCATCCAACTCTCCTCCGGCCGTGGGTCGATATGTTCCCAGCCTGACACAGGGCACCGACACATAACGTTGCGAACTGCGCGCTAGGACACGGCGTCCCTGGCAGCTTGCACAGCCGCTGGGACTTGCTGGAGATACAGGCGGAATCCCTCTGCTTCTGGCTCGAAGCCCAGCGAGGTGTAGAGCCGATGCGCTCCGTCGGCGGCGTGGCGCTTATGGGATAAGAGTTGAACCTTGTTGCACCCGGCCGTTCGCGCGTCGCTGAGCAGGCGCCGCATCATCGCGCTGGCGATTCCCCGGCGGCGGTAGCTGGATTCGACGACGACGGCCTCGATGAACGCCGTTGGCGCACAGTTGTAAGTCACGTGCGGCATCAGCAGCTGAGTGGCGGTCCCCACCGGCTCGCCGTCGATCTCGGCGAGGTAAACGGTGAGATCGTCAGACCGCCGCATCATTCGGGCCCAGGTTCGCTGCTGAAGATCTGTCGCCGAGTGGCGCGATGCGTCGTCGGATTTGAGCTGGTCGTGGATTGTCAAGACAGCCAACAGATCTCCCGGGCCTGCCGTCCGGATTGCCAGGTCTCTCATGCGGGCAGTATGCCCGAGCTGCATCGGCGACGGCTCCAGCCGTGTCCGGCCTCAGGCGACGCGATATCGGTGCATCACCGCGGTGTCGAAGTGCTTCGTCTCGGTCAATTGGAGCTGGATGCGCTTGTCCAGCAATGGGAGGAACGGTGTGCCGCCGCCGAGCACCACCGGCATGAGGAATATCTGGTACTCGTCGATGAGGTCGTGGGGTATCAGTGCGGCTGCGAGGCCGGCGCCGCCGACCTCCATCACACCGTCGCCGCCGGCCTTGAGTTTGCGGACCTCCTCGACCGCGTTCTCGCTGACCAGCGTGCTGTTCCAGTGGACTTCGGTGAGCGTCCGGGAGAAGACGACCTTCGGCTTCGACGTCCAGAGCCCGGCGAACTCACGCTGGATAGGCGGCGCGTCCTCGGGTACGTGCGGCCAGTGCTCGGCCATCAGCTCGTAGAGGCGGCGGCCGTGCAACGAGATCTCGATCTCGCGGTACCGGTCGTTGTGGAACTGGTGCAACTCGTCATCCGGGTCGGTGTAGTCGATGTTGCCGTCGCGGTCGTTGATGTAGCCGTCCAGGGACACGCTGAACCCGTAGATCAGTTTCCTCATGACCGGTTAGACCTCCTGCGCGCTCGAAACTCATCGGCGGACATCGATATGATGCTTTGTCACTGTCGGTTGGTGGTGGATATCGAGGTCATCGGACGGACTTGCCCGATCATGCCGGTGAATGGCTTGAACTTCGTCGAATCCAACGAGCACGCGACCACTTTCAGGATGACGCTTCGTAGCGGGTGGCGATTTCGGCGGCATGGTTGTGCATAGCGGTGCGTAACCATTGGGGGGCAAGGGCTTCCGCGTTCGCACCGAGCTGCCACAGCGCCCATTCAGCGTGTTTCGGATCTTGGAAGGTCACCTCCAGCCGCAGCCAGCCGTCTGCGTCGGTTTCGTCGGTGCGGACGGCGAGTGCGGTGCTCAACAGTTCCGCCCGCTGTGCCGGGTTCACCCGTATCAGTACGGAGACTTGGTCGCCGGCGGTCCGGAACTGCGTGCTGCGTTCCTGCCAGGCCCGGTCCAGATCGACCCGGTCCGGTCGCTGTGCGAGTTCGGGGAGTTCCTCGGCGGCCAAGATCCGCGACAGCCGGTAGGTGCGGTCCGCGCCAGATCTCGTGGCCAGCAAAAAGCCCTGGTCGCGCACGGTGACCAAGCCGATCGGATCGACCGTGCGCCACTGCGGGAGCTGGTCCACCGCTGCGTAATGGATGCGCAGCTTGTGTCCGGCCAACACCGCGCGCCGGACCGCGGTCACGACGGCGTCGGGCACCTCCTCCGGGACGAGCTTGCGCGCGAAGAGGTCGGTCTCCGGGTCGATGAGCAATCGCTGGGCCGCGCCGGTCGCGGTGTCCCGATAGCTTTCGGGTAGCGCGTCGACCACCTTGCGGATGGCCGAGGCGAGCGCCGAGCCGAGTCCGAAAGCCTGTGCGCCGCGCCGTGATCCGGCGACGAGCAGGGCCAGTGTCTCGTCGTGGTTCAGTCCGATGAGCTCGGTCTGAAAACCGGGCAGCAGCGCGAAACCACCGTGCCTGCCGCGTTCGGCGTAGACCGGGACGCCTGCCGTGGACAGCGCCTCGATGTCACGCAGCACGGTGCGGGTGGATACCTCGAGCTCGCGCGCCAGCGCGGTTGCCGACAGCTGACCGTGCCTGCGCAGGAGCAGCACCAGTGACACCAACCGGTCCGCTCGCATGTGAAAAACTTTAGCCGGGATACACGACACAGGATGTCGTGATTCGTTGGCAGGCTTATCGGTATGACAAACAAGATCGTGGCCACCGAACCGAACGACCTGGGCAAGTACTTCATCGAGCGCGCCAACGCGGGCGACGTCGACGGACTGGTGGCGCTGTACGAGCCGACCGCGGTGCTGGAATTTCCGCCGGGCAACCTCGTGACCGGACATGCGGAGATCCGCAAGGTGTACGAGCAGTTCGTCGCGGCCGCACCGGTGCTCTCGCCGGGTCGGCAGCATCCAGCGCTGGTGAGCGGCGACCTGGCATTGACCGCGTCCACGCTGACCAGCGGTGAGGTGACCGTCGAGGTCGCCCGCCGCCAGCCGGACGGGTCCTGGCTGATTGCCGTTGACCAGCCGAACCTCGTGCCGTAGCGGCGAGCCGGGTGCTGCGATGAGGCGCATCGTGACGATCGGCGTGTACGGCTTCACCGTCGAAGCCTTCGTCGAGCAGCTCACCGGCGCGGGCGTGGGGTTGCTACTGGACCTCCGCCAGCGCCGCGGCGTGCGCGGCCACGAGTACTCCTGGGCGAACTCGGCCCGGCTCCAACTCGCGCTTGCCACAGCGGATATCGACTACCGCCACGTGCGGGAGTTGACGCCGACCACCGATATGCGGCAGGCCCAGTACCGCGCGGACGACCGCCAGGGCGTGGGCAAACGCAACCGCATCGCCCTGGCCCCCGAGTACGCCGAGCGCTACACCCACGAGATCCTCGACCCGTTCGACCTCGGCCCGCTCGTCGCCGAACTCCCGAGCGACTCGGCAACCGCCCTTTTCTGTGTCGAGTCCGACCCGGAGGCCTGCCACCGCTCGCTCGTGGCCGAACGCCTCCGCGTCGACCACGGCCTGTCGGTCACGAATCTCCGCCCGAGCTGAGCCATGTCGATCACCTGCCTGGCCCTGCGGAACGTCCGGTATCGCCTGCGGGTTCAGGCGGTCAGCGGTTGAGATCCGCAGCGCGATTCGAATGGCGAGTGGCGGTGGGCATCGGGCCGGTACGTTATCGTCGGCTCTATCGGGGATCGCCAGCTGCCCCAGCGAACCGTCTGTGCTGACCTGAAATGCGGTATCACGGAGGAATTGTGGATATTACCGAGCTGATTCTCGATGACCATCATGAGCAGCGGCGACTGTTCGCGATCCTGGAGCAGATCGATCGGGCGGAAACCGGTGTCCTGTCCGCGATTTGGGGCAGGCTGTCGACGTTCCTCGAGCTGCATGCGAAGGCGGAGGAGGAGATCTTCTACCCGGCGCTGCTCCAGGTTGGCATCGCGGCCAGGCGTACGGGCCGGGTGGAGGACGAGACGCTCGACGCGATCCACGACCACAACGAGATCCGGGATGCGATCGCCGAGGCCGGGCGTCATCGGGTCGGCACCGACGACTGGTTCGCGGCCGTGACGGCCGCGAACCTGGCCAACAGCGATCACATGGCCGAGGAAGAACGCGAGGGCCTCACCGACTTCCGTCGACTGGCCGGACTGCCGCGTCGCCATCAGCTGGCCGTCGCCTTCGCCGCGTACGAGGCGCGGAACTACGCGGGCGTCAAGCCGGTCGACCAGGATCCCGCCGAGTACGTCCGCGCGGTAGAGGAGAAGCTGCCGACTACGGAGCAGCCGCCGACCACGGGGAGCGGGTCGCTGAGTGTCGGCAGCCTGAAGCCGAACTGATCAAGCACCCAGCGCGAGCTGGATGAGCGCTTGCAGCGCGCCGTCGATGGGATGCGGCTGCGGCAGGCCCTCGGCGTCGAGCCGGTTCCACCGCTGCAGATTCACCGCGATCGACAGCTGCCGGGTGCCGTCGGCACTGGTCATCGATATCGCGCCGCCGCCCCAGACGGAACCGTCATGGCCCCAATAGATTCCGCGACCGGGCACGGTCAGCTTGTGCAGACCGAGACCGTACTCGATGGTCTTGCCCTCGAAAGAGATGACCGGACCCGTGCGTTGCATCTGCGCCAGCGACGATCGGCTGACGATCTCCCCGGCCAGCAGCAGACCGAAAAAGCGATTCAGATCGGCGACAGTCGATATCAGCGAAGCCGCACCCCCCACCCACGACATGTCGAAGACGCTGTAGTCGCGCGGCGGATCGATCATGCCGAACCACGCCTCGTAGAGCAGCGAATGCGACCCGTCGATATACGGTCCGTCCGGGAGTTCGGTATCCCGCAGCCCGGCGTGCTCGATGACATCGCGGGTGATACATTTCTCCGCCGACGTACCGCTCACCAACTCCAGAAGTTGGCACAGGAGAAGGTAATTGGTGTTCGAGTACACCCCGGGCGTGCCACCCGGCGTGCTGCAAGCAGGCGTCGAGACGCCCATCTCGATCAGCTCGGTCGGATGAAACTTGGTGAACCGGTGGTCATCCAGGCTCTGCGGCGTCGTTTTCCCCACGGCGGGAAAGGCCGCGAGCGACGGGTAGGCCCGCGGAAGATATTCGGTGAGACCGCTGGTGTGATTGATCAACATCCGGACCGTGATCGCCGCACCGCGTTCGCCGGGAACCAGCTTCGGCAGGTAGTGGCCGATCGGTGTGTCGAGGTCGATTTCGCCATTGTCGACCTGCTGCAGCACGGCGGCGGCGGTGAACGTCTTGGTGATGCTGCCGACGCGGTGCCGCATATCGGCGGTGACGGGGCGGCCGGAGTCGACATCGGCGACTCCCGCTGCGCCACGCCAGATGTCGTCGTGGTCGCGCACTTCGGCGAATACGCCGGGCACGCCTGCCTGGTGCAGGGTCTCCAGGGCGGTCCGCAGGTTCGCGGGATCGAGGGTGTTGGTCACGACGCGTGTCCTCTCGCTGTCGATAGGTGACGAGTGGCGGTCGGCTCGCCGACCGCACCCGATCACTATCGACCGAGCGGTCCCGCACCGTATTGGAAGAATTTCCCCCACGCCTGGTACCGATGCTGGGCGATGGTCGGCAGGTAGTGCCTCGTCAGCGCACCCGGCGTGTGGTCCGCGAAGATCGACACGTCTCGGCACAGATGAGCCTGATCGGTGTACCCACAGTCCATCGCGACGTCGGCCGCGGGCCTGCCCGCCAGCAAACCGTCGACCGCGTGCCGGAATCGGACCAGCATCGCCGCCCGCTTGGGCGCCAAGCCGATCTGCGACTCGAACCGCGACAACAGCCGCTTATGGCTCCAGCCAACGGATCCGGCGAGCTCGCCGATCTTCACCTGGCCGTGCGAGGTGAGTATCCGATGCCAGCCGGCGAGCACCTCCGGGTCCGGCGTCAGCGGCCTATCACGCTGTGTCAGAAACGATTTCGTCAATGCGAAACGCTCGTCCCAGGTCTGGGCCGACGCGAGTCGCTCGCGGAGTTGCTGAGCTCGCTGGCCGAGCAGATCGTCGAGCGCGACCGCGCCCCGGCCCAAATCCGTTGGGGAAACACCTAATAGCGAGTACGCCTGAATCGGCGACAACCGAATCTCGATGCACTCGGCCCGCTCACTGCGAATACGCATGGCCTCGACAGGCAGCCCGACAACGAACCCGCCGAGCGCCCGCTGCCCGAGCACATCGTCGACGATCACCTCGCGCCCACCGAATTCGATCACCACGGTGACCGCCGCCGTCCCGGCGACCCGAAGGTCCAACCCGGCCCCGCCCACATCGCGGTATCCGATCATCGCCACACCCCGCGGCACCGCCTCGGCCGGACCCGCGAAATCCCATGCCACATCAGGCTCGCGCCCGAAGTCCACAGCTCCCACCCATCCAGGCTACGGAAACATGCGAACACCGTAGGGTCGCGGCATGCTCGAGACGCGCCTTGATCTGGACCGAATCCACGCGGCCCGCCGCCTGATCGACCCGATATTCCAGAACACGCCGATGTATCAGTGCGAGGCGCTTGGCCGCGAACTCGGCTGCACCGTGAGCATCAAACTGGAAACGGCAAACCCGGTGCGCAGCTTCAAGGCCCGGGGCACCGAGCTCGTCGCGAGCCTGCTGGCCGAGCATGGCCGGACCGCCGCGGTGTGTGCCAGTGCGGGCAACCTCGGCCAGGCCCTCGGCTGGTCCGGTCGCCGCCGCGGCCTCGACGTGACGGTCGTGGCATCGCGCCGGGCGCCCGTCGCCAAACTGGATCGGATCCGCGCGCTGGGCGCGGAGTTGGAACTGGTGGACGGCGACATCGAAACGGCCCGCGAGCGCGCCGCGAATATCGCGCGGTCGCGCGGCATTCGGCTGGTCGAGGACAGTCTGGATGTGGAGACCTGTGAGGGCGCTGCGACGATCGGCCTCGAGCTGGTAGACGAGAAATCCGCTTACGACGCCGTCCTGATCGCCCTGGGCGGCGGCGCGATGGCCACCGGTGTCGGCTACGTCCTGAAGACCCTGCTGCCCGCAGTCGAGTTGGTCTGTGTGCAGCCCTCGGGTGCGCCCGCGATGACTCGGTCCTGGCACGAACGTCGAGTCGTCACCACCGAATCGACCGACACCATCGCCGACGGTGTCGCCGGGCGATACCCCATCCCAGAGGTTCTCGACGATCTCCTCGCGGTGGCCGACGACGCCGTGCTCGTCCAGGAGTCCTCGATCATCGCGGGCATTCGGTTGCTCCTGCGGCACACCGGCCTGATCGTCGAGCCCTCGGCCGCGCTCGGCATCGCTGCCGTGTTGGAGGACCGTGAACGCTTCGCCGGCCGCCACATCGTCACCGTCATCTGCGGCAGCAACGTCGACCTGGATGCTTATCACCGCTGGGTCTATCAGTGATCCGCGCCGAGCCTGACCGCCGGCGCGCTGAACCGCTGGTATGCCCGTCAGTCAGTGTGCAGGATACGAAAATGATGGCGTGCCAACGGATCTCGATCAACGACTTGAATCGGCGGGCGAGCCCATTGCCACACACTGATGCCCGGCGTGCGAGAGAACCGGATCTGCCCACGGGTACCTTCGACTGCAACGTGCGCCCAGGATTCGGCGATCCGGTCCGCGCCGTGCGACCGCAGCACCTCGGCGAGCACGGCGATCGTGTCGTAACCCTCGAAGGCGACGAAGGATGGCGGTGCGGACAGCCGCTCGCGCAGGGCCATCTCGACTCGCGTGCCGAGTGGGCCGAGGCGCTCAGGTAGGTAGCGCAAGAACGGGATCGCGGTGCTGTCGTCGCCCAATAGTGTTGCCCACTCGGCGAACTCGGGTTGCCCTGCCGGAGCACCGAGGGTGATCCCGGCGAGCCGCTGGTCGCGACGGACGGACTGGACGATCGACACTGCCGGGTCCGGGAAGCCGACCAGGAGCAGGAGCGCTGTCGAGCGATTCTCGACGAGCTCGTCGCACACGGCGGCGGGAGAGTGCGCGCGCATGTCGAGTTCGAGGACGGTGCCGCCGCGCGGCGCGAGATAGTCCCGCAGAATCCGAGTCCCGGATGCCCAATAGACGCTGGGCTGGGTTGCTACGGCGATCCGACGGTGCCCCGCGCTGAGCAGGAAGTCGGCGTAAACCCGCCAGCCCCGCGACTGTGGCGGAGCAAGCCGCGCAACCCATTCCGTCGGCCGCTCGGTGAGCGTATCGAGAACCGCCGACGAGCACAGAAACGGCATCCCGAGGTCATCGGCCCTGGCGGCAGCGGCGCGAGCGACGACGCTGTGATACTCACCCGCCAACGCGACCACGCCAAGATCAGCCAATTCATCCACGGCCGCCACGGCCCGCTGCGGATCCGCCGCGGTATCACGAACCACCAGCTCGACCGGTCTTCCGCCGACCCCGCCCGCCGCATTGACTTCACGAACCCCCAACTCGAGCCCCGCGAGCAAGTGTCGCCCGGCCTCCACCCACCCGGGCCGAGTCAACGGAACAAGAGCCCCGATGTGGACCGAAGTTCCGTCAGCACGCACCATGCCGCACATTGCACCGCCCACCATCGCAGCCAGTCAACCGATTTTCGAGGCGCTGACCTGCGAGGTTCGCCGAACATCGAGACGTCGAATCCTGTTGCGCAAAGAATTTCTTTATGGCTGCTTCAGACCGTCGGTACGGTCGATTTCATGGAATGGAGTTTTACTGCGGCCGAGGATCTTTCGACTGCGTTACGGGCTGGTGAAGTGACCTCGGTGGAGTTGACCGAGGCGGCGATCGCGCGGATCGAGCGCGACGACAAGGCGATCAACGCGATATGCGTACCGGATTTCGACAATGCGCGGGTCGCCGCCCGCGAGGCCGATCAGGCGCGGGCCGACGGCGAAGATCGACCGCTGCTCGGTATCCCGGTGACGGTCAAGGAGTGCTACAACATCGCCGGGCTGCCGACGACCTGGGGCATGCCGCAGTTCCGTGACTTCATCCCGGCCGAGGATGCGGTCCAGGTGGCACGGGTGAAGGCGGCGGGCGCGGTGGTGCTCGGCAAGACCAATGTGCCGCTGATGCTGCAAGAGTGGCAGAGCTTCAACGAGATCTACGGCACCACCAACAATCCGTGGGATCACGATCGCTCGGCGGGCGGCTCCTCCGGCGGCTCCGCGGCGGCCCTGGCGGCCGGCTTCGGCTCGCTGTCCCTCGGCACCGACATCGGCGGTTCGTTGCGCGTCCCCGCGCACTACTGCGGCGTCTACGCGCACAAGCCGACCGTTGGGCTGGCGGCGATCCGCGGCATGGTCCCGCCACCCGCGCCGGCTTTGCCGGTCGAGCACGATCTCGCTGTCGTCGGTCCGATGGCGCGCACCGCACGCGACCTCACGCTGCTGCTGGATGTGATGGCCGGACCGGACCCGCTGACCCGTGGCGTGGCCTACGACTTGCGGTTGCCGCCCGCACGGCACGAGCGGCTCGCCGATTTCCGGGTCCTGGTCCTCGAAGAGCATCCGCTCATTCCGTCCTCGGCCGCGGTGCGCGCGGGGGTGAACCGGGTGGCTGACGCGCTGATCGACGAGGGTGCCCGGGTCGAACGGCACAGTGCGCTGCTGCCCGATCTGAGCGACGCCGCGACGCTCTACATCCAGCTGCTGGTTTCCAACGTGGCCGCGGGCTATCCGGCGGAGCGGTACGAGCAGGTACAGGCCGGCTTCGCCGCGCTGAGCGACGACGACCACAGTGCCAACGCGACATGGTTGCGCAGTATGGCGTTCAGCCACCGCGACTGGGTGCAGGCGAACAACCGTCGCGAGTTCCACCGGGACGGCTGGCGGCAGTTCTTCGCCGAGTTCGATGCCGTGGTGTGTCCGATCGCGTCGACGCCCGCCTTCCCGCACGACCACGAGCTCGGTCTGTACGAGCGGCGGATCGATATCGATGGTGTCGAATACCCGTTCGTCGCCCAGATGGCCTGGGCCGGTCTGGCGACCATGCCCGGCCTGCCCGCCACCGCCATTCCGGCGGGCCGCTCACCCGAGGGCCTGCCGGTGGGTGTGCAGCTCATCGGTCCGATGTTCGAGGACCGCACCCCGCTGCGGCTGGCCGAACTGCTCGAGCAGAAGATCGGCGGCTTCCAGGCGCCGGAGTAGGGCGTAGTGCCGCTTTCGTCCCGTACGCGAGCTGTTCGGAGTGCCATACGAATTGGGCCCCCACTGTGACCTGTCCCGCATCTGCCGCTGGATAATGCGTTCTCGTGTCTGTACCGCTTAACGTCGCGGAGGCACAACAGCGTTGGTAGGGAAGGTGGCGGCGGGCGTGGTGGATACCCAGGCGAAGCTAGATGAGTTGGTCAAGATCCTGGCGATCGCCGAGGAACCGGCGGGTGAAGCCGGTATCGCCAAGCGGGAGAAGAAGGGCGTCCCGAGCGTCCGGCAGCGGATGCGCATGCTGCTCGACCCCGGGACGTTCATCGAGACCAATGCCTTAGCTCGTCAGCCCGACCAACCCGACGCCCTCTACGGCGACGGGTTGGTCACCGGTCGTGGCTTGATCGCGGGCCGCCCGGTGGTGGTGATCGCCCATGATCAGACGGTGTACGGCGGTTCGGTGGGTGTCACCTCCGCCCGCAAGTTCATGCGGGCGCTGCAGTTCGCGTTCGACAACGCGTGCCCGGTGGTGACGATCAACGATTCCGGCGGTGCGCGCATTCAGGACGCGGTCGGCTCGATCGCGTCGTTCGGCGATATCTCCCGGGTGCTGGAGAAGCTGTCCGGCTATGTGCCGCAGGTGTCGATCATTCTCGGCAAGTGCGCGGCGGGCTCGGTGTACGGGCCGATCAACACCGACGTGCTGATCGGCACCCGGGATTCGTACATGTTCGTCACCGGGCCCGAGGTGATCAAGGCCGTCATGGGTGAGGACATCACGGCCGAGGCGCTCGGCGGCGCGGAGGTCCAGGCCAAGCGCGGCACGCTGCACCACGTGGCCGACACCGAGCAGGCGGCCTACGACTGGGCCCGCCAGTACCTGAGCTACATGCCGACGAGCTGCCTCGAGCAGCCGACGGTCGTGAATCCCGGCCTGGAGCCGGAGATCACCGCGACCGATCGGGAACTCGCGAAGATCATCCCGGATTCGGATCGCGCCGGCTACGACATGCACGAGATCCTGCTGCGGATCTTCGACGACGGCGAATTCCACGAGGTGCGTACCGAATTCGCGCCGAACCTGATCACCGGATTCGCGCGGGTCGATGGCTTCCCGGTCGGTGTGATCGCCAACCAGCCGCTGGTGCTCGGTGGTTCCATCGACGCCGCCTGCTCGGACAAGTCGACGTACTTCATCCGGCTCTGCGACGCGTTCAACATTCCGCTGGTGTTCGTCGTCGACACCCCCGGCGTGCTGCCCGGCCTCGAGCAGGAAGCCAACGGTGTGATCATCCGCGGCGGCCGGGTCCCGCGCGCGATCATCGAGGCCACCGTGCCGATCATCAACCTGGTGGTGCGCAAGTCCTACGGCGGCGCGTACGGCATGATGGCGGCCCGGCAGGTCGGCGCCGACATCAGTTTCGCCTGGCCGACGGCCCGGATCGCGGTGATCGGCGCAGAAAGCGCGGTCGACCTCATCGGCAAGCGGCAGCTGGCTGCGGTCCCGGAGGAACAGCGGGCGGCCGCGCGCGAATTCATGGTCAACCACTACAACGAGACCATCGCCACCCCGTGGATCGCGGCCGAACGCGGCTACATCGACGCCGTCATCGAACCCGCCCGCACCCGCCTGGAGATCCGGCACGCGCTGAACCTGCTGCGCGACAAGCCGCCGGTGAAGCCGGGATTCAATCCACGAAAGCATGCCGTATACCCGATGTGAGTCCCGGCGGCGGCACGACAGCGCGACGAGATCGCTTACCACATTTAAGGTTTCGCTGTGCTGTCGTGCCGCTAGTCGCTCTGGTCTCCAGTGGTCGAGATCGCCTGTTCGACGTTCCAGGACAGCAGGATTCGGAGCGCGTCGTGCGAGGGTGTGCCCGGCTCGCAGGTGAGGACGAGCAGGCGTTGACCGGAGCCGTCGGGGCTGAGCCAGGTGTCGCAGTCCAGGGTGAGGTCGCCGACGACGGGATGCCGGTAGCTCTTGGTGCCGAAAGTCGCGGTGTTCACCTGATGTTCGGCCCACCAGGTGCGGAAGTCCTTGTCGCGCAGCGATAGTTCGCCGACCAGGCGGGCCAGCTCGGGGTCGTCGGGATCCCTCGCGGCCTCCATTCGCAGTGCTGCCACGGCCGTGCGAGCGTCGTGGGCCCACTGCGTGTGCAGGCTGCGGAAGGTGGGATCGGCGAAGAGCAGGTACACGTAGTTGCGTTGGGGTGCGGGGACTTTCGCGAAGTCGAGGTACAGGGCGCTCGCGCCGGAATTCCACTCGACGATGTCCATCCGCTGTCCGAGCACGAGGGCCGGTGTTTCGGTGAGCTGATCGAGCAGTCGCCGCATGGCGGGGCGAATGCGCTGGACAGTTCGCCGACGCCGCGGCCTGGCATCGGTCTTACCGGCCAGCTCGTAGAGGTAAGTCTGCTGATCCTCGTCCAGACGCAGGGCGCGCGCGAGCGTGCTGAGCACCGAGGCGGATACCCGCACGCGTCCCTGCTCGAGCCGCGTGTAGTACTCGACGCTGATGGACGCGAGTTGGGCCACCTCGGTGCGGCGCAGGCCGCGCACCCGGCGTCGGGTGCTCGTCTCGGGCAGCCCGACCTCGCGCGGGGTGAGTTGGGCCCGGCGTGCCTTGAGGAAGTCGCCGACCTGACCGGAGTCGGAGGGGAGCGTCATGGGTCCATTGTGGACTCGGGTGCGGTGCGAGTAGCAGGGCCACGATTGTGGCCAGTCACATTCGGGGCTCTTTTGCCCAGGTCACAGTGCCGCGACTGTGGAGGAATGACCAAGACAGATGTTCTCTTCGACAGTGCGGGTATCACCCTCGCCGGGCACCTCTACCTTCCCGGCCCGTCCCATGACCAGCCACGCCCCGCGATCGTCGTCGGACACCCTGGCAGCGGCGTAAAGGAACAGGCCGCTGGACTCTACGCGGCACTACTGGCCGAAAAAGGTTTCGTGGCGCTCGCTTTCGACGCTGCTTACCAAGGCGAGAGCGGTGGTGAGCAGCGTGGACTCGAGGATCCGGCCCAGCGCGTCGAGGATCTCAAAGCGGCCATCTCATACCTGACGACCCGGCCGGAGGTGGACGCCGACCGCATCGGCGCGCTCGGTATCTGCGCATCCGGCGGTTACGCGCTGGCCGCGGCAGGCAGCGACCATCGAGTGCGCGCGGTCGCGACCGTCAGCGGCGTGGATATCGCCCGCCAGTTCCGGCTCGGTGCCGACGGGACGCAGGACCCAGCGGTGTTCCAGAGCATGCTGGATGCCGCTGCGTCCGCGCGAACCGCGGCGGCCGGCGGTGCGAAGCCGGATCCGCTCACGCTCTTCCCGGAGACGATCGAGCAGGCGCGGGCGCTCGGCGGTGCGCACGGCGCGGAAGGTTTCGAGTACTACCGCACCCCACGCGGGCAGCACCCGCGCTCGGCGCGCTTCTTCGACTGGCGCAGCATCGACAAGATGGCCACCTTCGACGCCTTCGCCGCAGTGCCGTTGATCGGACGACGTCCGCTGCTCATGATCGTCGGTTCGCGCGCGGTCACCGTCTGGATGAGCATCGAGGCTTTCCAGAAGACGTTGGGTCCCAAGGAGATCCACTGGATCGACGGCGCGAGCCACGTCGACCTCTACGACAAAGAGCAGTACGTCGGCCCAGCGATCGAGAAACTAGCCGACCACTTCACGCAAAACCTCGGACCGAGCGCTCATCAGCCGGACCGACCCTGAGGGTCAATTGCCTTGGCCAGGCCAATGATCCGGCGGCAACGGCTTCACGACCGGATCTGTGTTGATGATATAGAAGGGCGAGGTCGGTTCGTGCTCATTGCTCTGATCGACCACCGTCAACATGCCGATGATGAGCGCCAGTGCCGCTATCGTACCGACCAGTGGCCGCACCCACCGTAATTGTGTCAATCGCCAGAGGCGCCACAGGTGCGCTAACCGCCATAGTCGCCACAGCTGCCCTAGCCGCCATAGTTGCCATTGCCGCACTTCGTCCATGCCACAGTCCCGTCGCCGCACTGCATAGGGTGAATCGCGCTGGCGGCCAGCGCGTTACAGCGGGCGCGTCGAACCGGCGGGTAGGGCGGCGATGTGCAAGCATCGGTCGCATGTCGATTGCAGCGGAATCCATTGCGCATCTGCGTCTCACGGTCTGTGACATCGACCGGTCGCGGGCCTTCTACGAAAAGGTCTTCGGCTGGCCGGTGGCATTGGAGATTCCGGCCGATGCCGACGACGAGACTCGGCAGCGGCTGGATTTCCTGCACGGCGGGGTGATTTATCGGATGCCGCACGGAATGCTCGGACTGCGCCCCGCGGCCACCGATCGCTTCGACGAAAACCGCGTCGGCCTCGACCATCTCGCGTTCGCGCTCGGCTCACTCGCCGAACTGGAAACCGCCGCCGCACATCTGGATGCCTGCGGCGTGGTGCGCGAGGAAATCAAAGACATCGGCGTCAGTTACATCTTGGAGTTCCGGGACCCGGACAATATCGCCCTGGAGCTGGTCGTTCGGAAGTAGTTACTTCGGAGCCGAACGCACGAGCTCGGTCCAGCCGGTCCAGCCCTGCTTGTTCAGCAGCTCGATCAGTCGACGGGTCGGTGGTGCGGTGTCGAATGCCAGGGTGTCGAGCAGTTCGACCAGCGACGGATCGATGTCGCCGCTGACGTGGTCCTGGCCTTGCTCATCGGCCAGTTGGGTGAGGTAGGCGGCCAGCCTGTCGACGAGTTCGATCAGCATCAGGTCGTTGTCGGTTCGGTCGAGGGCCTCGCTGAGGGTGAGATAGAAGTCGATGAGTGGTGGGTGCGCGATTTGTACTCGCTTGCGTGCGATCAACTCCGCGGCGCGCTCGGGGGAGCGCGCGGCCAGCGGAATCCAACCGTCCCGTTCGACCTGCACGATCCGTTCGTCGACCCCGAGTGCCCGCAGGTGATCGAGAAACTCGACCACCTGTGGCGGCAATGCCAGATTGTCGCCTGCCGCGAGCCGGGCGATCCGTTCGCGATGTTGCTGCCGCTGCCGGATCTCTGCTTGTAGCCGCTCATCGATGTCCGCGACGGCCGTGGCAAACTCCGCCGGGTCGGCTCGGAGCAGCTCCCGCACCCGGGCCAACGGCACGCCGGCCTCGGCGAGGGACCGGATCTTGATCAGCTCGACCACCGCACTCGCGTCGTACCGGCGATAGCCGGAGTGGTCGCGCTCCGGCTCCGGCAGCAGCCCTTTGGCGTGATAGTGCCGCACCGCGCGCACCGTGACTCCGGCGTACGCGGCCAGCTCGCCGATGGTCAGCATCGATCCAGTATGAGCTCGGCGACTTCCGGTACCCGGTCGACGACCAATGCGTGCGTGGCATCGAGCCACGATATGGCGATGTCCGGTTGCTCGCGGACGAGCCGTTCGATACCCGCCCGCCAGAGCCGATTGTGCCGCGGTGCACGACCTTCGCCGCTGTCGCCCGCCATCGAGGACGCCATGATCATGCGAATCGGACGATCGATCTTGCGATACCGGTCGAGGATGCCGGGCCCGACCATATCGATATCAATATCAATTCCGGACCGCAGCACGTCCAGCTCGAGATTGAGATCGAGGATCTCTTGCGCGGTCAGCGACACATGACGTGGAGTGCCTTTGATCGTCTCCTGCCACGCCGCCAGGTCCTCCCAGAGTGCACGAAACCCCGGCAGATCAGCCGCAGTAATGAACGGTGCGGGAATCGGATTCGCCCCGTCGATGAGAACGAGCTCCCCGACGGTCTCGGGATACTCGGCCGCATAATGCACAACCAGATCCGCACCGTACGAGTGGCCCGCGAGCACCGGCGCCGAGCCGAAGCCGAGCCGTCCTACCTCCGCCAGCACGGCGACGAAATCCCCGAGAAACGCCTCGAACGAATACCGGTCGCCACCCGAGGAAAGCCCATGCCCTCGTAGGTCGAAGCTCACCACATCGAAGTCCCGGCGCAACACCCCGATGAGCTCATGCAATTCGGCCTGCGTCGAGGTCAGCCCCGGGCACAGCACCAACGGCCGCCCTTCGCCGCCTCGGGACACCGAGATCGTCACCCCATCGTGGCGAACCGTGAATTGATCGATTTCCGTAGTCATGCCGACCATGTTGAAACGTTGACCCTGCGTCAGTGTCAACCCCGCGGTTACTTACTCGCGCCGAGTCAGCCGCGCGGTTCGCCCGCAGACGCGGAAGATGTTGCAACACAGTAACGATGGCCCCCAGACGGCGCGCGAATCCGAACTGGACTGCTGGATTTTGTCGGGTCGATTGTCTGGATGCGGTATACCTCGGTAGGTACACATCCCAACGTGCAAGGAGACTTCGGCGTGTCCGATGGCCCTATCGACCTGCATACAGACGTGGCGCACCCGGCGCGGATGTATGACTATTTCCTCGGCGGCAAGGACTCCTACGACGCCGATCGTGTGGCCGCCCAGCAGGCGCTGCGCGACTTTCCGCATGTCCAGTTGACCGCTCGCACCAATCGCGAGTTCATGCGGCATGCCACGCGCTACCTCTCCGGGCAGGGGATTCGGCAGTATCTCGACATCGGGACCGGCATCCCGACCGAGCCGAACCTGCACCAGGTCGCGCAGGAGCAGGCGCCCGAGTCCCGGGTGGTGTATGTCGACAACGACCCCCTGGTGCTCGCGCACGCGCGGGCGCTGCTGGTGAGCACCTCCGAGGGGCGCACCACCTACCTGCAGGCCGACGCCGCGGATCCGACGGCTATCCTCGATGCTCCGGAATTGCATGCGACGCTGGATCTTTCGCAGCCGGTGGCGGTTTCGCTCATGGCGGTGGTGCACTTCGTGCCCGGCGACGTCTACGAGATGGTGAAGACCTTACTGGAGCCGTTGGTGCCGGGGTCTTACCTGGCGATGTCCCATGTCACGACGGATTTCGACGAAGGTGACGCGGACCCGGAAGGTATGGCACGGCTGCTGCAGGTCTACGCGGATCGTGGGATTCCGGTGCGGCCGCGGACGCGCGCCGAGGTTGCCCGGTTCTTCGACGGGCTGGAACTGGTGGATCCGGGTGTCGAGGTGATCCACCGCTGGCGGCCCGAGGGCATCGAACGCCCGAAGAGTTATGACAAGCGGGTGTCGCTGTACGGTGCCGTCGGCAAGAAGGTCTGAACGGTCCTTATCCTTCAGGGCGATTATCGATCAGCCTGCGCGCCTTACCGAGTGATCGTTCCAGCGCGGCTGGCGCCATGACGTCGATGGCCACGGTGACGCCGATGCGGTTCTTGATCAGCTCTCGCAGGCTTTCGGAGGCGACCGAGTGCTGGTCGCCCGGGACTCCGGGTCGGGTCTCGACCCGGATGATCAGCGTATCCAACCGACCGGTTCGTTCTAGTACGCACTGGAACTGCGGAGCCAGCGCAGGTACCGCGAGGATGAGTTCCTCGACCTGAGTCGGGAAGAGATTGACCCCGCGCAGAATGATCATGTCGTCGGTCCGCCCGGTGACCTTCCGCATGCGCCGCATCGTCCGCGCCGTCCCCGGCAGCAGCCGAGTCAGGTCACGGGTGCGGTAGCGAACGATCGGCATCGCCTCCTTCGACAGCGAGGTGAATACCAATTCCCCCTCCGCGCCGTCCGGAAGAACGTCACCGGTCACCGGATCGATGATCTCCGGATAGAAGTGGTCTTCCCAAATGTGTGGTCCGTCTTTGGTTTCGACGCATTCCATCGCGACACCCGGACCCATCACCTCGGACAGCCCGTAAATGTCGACGGCGTCCATCTCGAGCGTGTGCTCGATTTCCTTGCGCATCTGCTCGGTCCACGGTTCGGCGCCGAATACCCCGACGCGCAGCGAGGTGGCGGCGGGATCGATGCCCTTGGCGATCATCGCGTCGGCGATGGTGAGCATGTAGGAAGGCGTGACGAGGATGGCGTCCGGCCGGAAGTCGGTGATGAGCTGGATCTGGCGGTCGGTCATGCCGCCCGACATCGGAATCACAGTGCAGCCCAAACGTTCCGCGCCATAGTGCGCGCCGAGCCCGCCGGTGAACAAGCCGTACCCGTAGGCGACGTGCACCTTGTCGGACGGCTTCACACCGCCCGCGCGCAGGCTGCGTGCCACGAGGTCGGCCCAGTTGTTGATGTCGTTGGCGGTATAACCGACCACGGTCGGCCAACCGGTGGTGCCCGATGACGCGTGAATGCGCGAAACCTGACTCTGCGGCACCGCCAGCATTCCGAACGGGTAGTTCTCCCTGAGTTCCTTTTTGGTGGTGAACGGGAACTTCGCCAGATCCGCGAGATCCTTCAGATCACTCGGATGGACGCCGGCGGCGTCGAACGCCCTCCGATAATGCGGCACATTGGCGTAGGCGTGCTGCAGCGACCATTGCATTCGTTCCAGCTGCAGCGCCGAAATGCGGTCGCGGGTAGCGAATTCGATATCGGGGGTGCTGGTGGGGGAGGGCAAGACGCCGGTCATGACGGAGCTCCAGGGTCAGGCGTCGAAATCGACGGTCAGGGTATCGCTGAGGGGGAAGGACTGGCAGATGAGCACGAAGCCCGCGGCGACCTCGGACTCTTCGAGTGCGTAATTCCGGCGCAGGTCGACCTCGCCGTGAGTGACCTTGGCGCGGCAGGTCCCGCAGACGCCGCCTTTGCACGCGAACGGGAGATCCGGTCGCAACTGCGCACCCGAATCGAGCACCGACTGATCGCGGGGGAGCATCCCCGTCACCGCGCGACCGTCGAGTGCGAGGGTGACCTCGCTGGTGGGTCCGGTCGGCCCGGGCTCGCGATGCCGCGCCATGGGCGGCGGGACATCGTCGACGTAGAACAGTTCGTGGTGGATCCTGCTCTTGTCGACGCCGAGCGCGGTGAGTACCTCTCTTGCGTCGGTGATCATGCCGTACGGCCCGCACAGCCAGAAGTCGTCGATATCGTCGGTGGGCACGGTGTCGAGGATCGCGCGCAGGCGTTGCGCGTCCAGTCGGCCGCTGAACAATTCCACCTCGCGCAGTTCCCGGGACAGCACGTGGATGACGTCGAGGCGGGCACCGAACTGGTCCTTGAGATCGGCGATCTCCTCGACGAACATCACCGACCGCGTACGCCGATTGCCGTACAGCAGAACCACTTCCGCGTCCGAATTGGTGAGCATCGAGCCGGCGATCGACAGCATCGGGGTGATGCCGGACCCGGCCGCGATCAGGACGTGCCGACCGCCCTTCGCCGGATCGGCGGCGAACGTCCCGCTCGGCGCTTGCACGTCGATCTTGTCGCCCGCCTTGACCTGATGGACCAGCCAGGACGAGAACAGTCCGTCGGTGACCTCGCGAACGCCGACCCGTGGCGGTGCACCGACCGGTGCGCAGATCGAGTAGGAACGGCGGTGCTCGACGCCATCGACCGTGCGGCGCAACATCAGTGACTGGCCGGGCTGGAAGTCGAACTCGTCGGCCAATTCGTCGGGAACAGCGAAACGGACGGCAACCGCGTCGTCGCAGAGTGATTCGACGTCGGCGACGGTCAGCGTGTGGAACGCGGACCTTCGCGAGGCGGGCACCGGGGCTGCCATGGCGGTCAGATCTCCTTTACGTGTTCGAACGGTTCCAGGCAGTCCGAGCAGCGGTACTGGGCTTTGCAGAGGGTGGCGCCGAACTCGGATGTCAGGAGGGTGTTCGACGAACCGCACTGGGGGCAGTCGATGGCACGTGGCGTGGCCGTCAGTGTCAGGGGGACGGGTCCTGACGTGCGCTTCGGTGTCGGGCCCGGCACCGAATAACCTGCCGCGCTGAGCTTTCGGCGACCTGTGGCGGAGATCCAGTCGGAACTCCATGCGGGCGTCAGGCGTGTCCTGATCTCGACCCGGTCATATCCGTAATCGCGGAGCCGGTGCGTGATGTCGTCGCGCATCGTGGCCATCGCGGGGCAACCCGAGTATGTCGGGGTGAGGGTGACGAGCACACTGCCGTCCACCACCGTGACCTCGCGCAGCACGCCGAGGTCGGCGAGGGTCAGCGGCGGCAACTCCGGGTCGGTGACCGAGGCCGCGATGTCGAACTCTCTCGTATTCACCACAGCCCCTCCGGATAAGTGCGTGCGACGCTTTGCATTTCGGCGAGCAGCGGGCCCATTGCCTCGGTGTGGATGCCGTGCCTGCCTGCGCGGCCGCCGACGGTGCCGACGCTGCGGCCGTCTGGTGGTACCAGTTCGGCGGCGTGCAGGACCTGGGCGAGTATCGAGTCGAATTCCTCGCGTACGTCACGGGGATCGACGCCGACCGCGATCTTCGCGAGGGTGATCTCCTCGTCCGTGGGGACGAACAACTCGTCGACATACGGCCATACTCGGTCCAATGCATCGCTCGTGCGCCGCATGGATTCCTTTGTGCCGCAACCCAACGTGACCGTCCACCGCGCCGCGTAGTCGCGATGGTAGGTCAGCTCCTTGACGCCCTTCTGGGCCACTGCGGCGAGGACCGGGTCGCGCGAGTCACGGAGCCGGTCGAAGATCGCGAGACGCCACGTCGAGAAGATCAGCAGTCGGATCATCGACTTGGCGAAGTCGCCGTTGTCGAGCTCGCACAGGCGTGAGTTGCGGAATGCGTGCTCGGGCCGGAAGAACGCCAGCGCGTCTTCAGCGGGCACCGGGGACGTGTCGGAAATGAACGGCACCATCGAACCATCGGCCGCGGCGGCGCGAGCGAGCAGCAGCCGCGCCTGCCCGAGCAGGTCAAGGCCGACATTCGCCAGCGCCACCTCCTCTTCGAGTTCCGGTGCGCGCGTGGACCATTCGGCCAGTCGGTGGGCGCTGATGAGCGCGTCGTCACCGAGCATCAGGCAGTACGTCGCGAGCGCGGGCAGGTCGACATCGTCCGGGACCGTGGTGTCGACACCGGCGAGCGGGTCGTCGAAACTCGTACCGAAAGCCCACTGGCCGTGCGAGTCTTCGTCGACCAGGCCCTCGTAGGCGTTGTCGTGCTCATACCCACCCGCCGCCCGGCCACCGCCGCTACGCGATGCTTCACTCATCAGTGCACCGCTCACATGTGGGGAACATTGTCGGGGATGTCGTAGAACGTCGGATGCCGATACACCTTGTCGCCGCTCGGGGCGAAGAACGGATCCTTCTCCGCCGGGCTCGACGCGATGATCGAATGCGAAGGCACCACCCAGATGCTGACGCCCTCATTGCGGCGGGTGTAGACGTCGCGTGCGTGGCGCAAGGCCATCTGGTCGTCGGCGGCGTGCAATGATCCGACGTGCACGTGGTTCAGCCCGCGCTTTCCGCGCAGAAAGACCTCGTAGAGCGGCCAATCCGCTTTCACCGCAGAGCTTTCGGTCATGATGCCCGCTCCCGTGCGGCGAACGCTGTCGCTGCCTCGCGCACCCAGGCGCCGTCCTCGTGCGCCGCGCGGCGGTTGGCGATGCGCTCGACGTTGCAGGCGCCGTTGCCTTTCAGGACGGCCATGAACTCGCTCCAGTCGGGTTCGCCGAAGTCATGTGCCTTTCGCTCCGGATTCCACCGCAGTTCCGGATCGGGGAACGTCACGCCCAACGCCTCGGCCTGCGGCACCGACATGTCGACGAAGCGTTGGCGCAGTTCGTCATTCGTGTGCCGCTTGATGCCCCACTTCATCGACTGCTCGGTGTTCGGCGACTCGTCGTCGGGCGGACCGAACATCATCAGCGCGGGCCACCACCACCGGTTCACCGACTCCTGCACCAGCGCGCGCTGCTCGTCGGTGCCGCGCATCATCGTCGACAGCAGTTCATAGCCTTGGCGCTGATGGAACGACTCCTCCTTGCACACGCGGATCATCGCGCGGGCGTAAGGGCCGAAAGAGCTGCGGCACAGGGGCACCTGGTTGCAGATCGCGGCACCGTCGACCAGCCAGCCGATGGTCCCGACGTCGGCATAGGTGAGTGTCGGGTAGTTGAAGATCGAGGAGTACTTCTGTTTGCCCTCGATCAGTTGCACCGTCAGATCGCCGCGCTCGGCACCGAGGGTTTCGGCGGCGGAATAGAGGTAGAGACCGTGACCGGCTTCGTCCTGCACCTTGGCCAGCAGGATCGCCTTGCGCCGCAAGGACGGTGCGCGGGTGAGCCAGTTGCCCTCCGGCTGCATCCCGATGATCTCGGAGTGCGCGTGCTGGGCGATCTGCCGGATCAGCGTCTTGCGGTAGCCGTCGGGCATCCAGTCGCGGGGTTCGATGCGCTGCTCGCCGGCGATCGTCTCGTCGAAAAACCGTTGCAGCTCACCGCTTTCGGGAGCGGTCATGGGCCTCTGCTTTCCTTGCCGAGTGTGCTTCACGAGCCGGTGAATGCCGGTTTCTCTTTGGCCAGGAAGGCCTTTACCGCGGCCGCGTGGTCGGCGGTGCGGCCGAGGTGCCGTTGTGCGGCGAGTTCCCGGTCCAAGGCGTCGGACAGTCCTGCCGCCGACGCGGCGATGAGCGACTTGACCTGGCGGTAGGCCAGTGTCGGCCCGGCTGCGAGTTGCGTGGCGAGATCCGTTGCCGCCGTGCGTACTTCCTCGTTGGCGACCACGCGGTGCACCAGACCCCAGTCGAGGGCTTGCTCGGCCGAGATACGGTCGCCGAGCAGCATCAGCCCGGCTGCCCGGCTGCTGCCGAGGGCCTCGACGAGCGCATAGCTCAGGCCGGAGTCGCTGGCCAGGGCGATGCCGGTGAACGCCGTCGAGAACGTCGTCCGTGTTCCCGCGACGCGAATGTCGCCTGCCAACGCGATACCGAGCCCAGCACCCACACAGGCGCCGGGGATCGCGACGACGACCGGCACCTCCAACGATTTCAGCGCCCGAATGAGCGGGTTGTAGTGCTCGCCAACGGTATCCATCGCAGTCGCCGGATCGGCCTCCAGCGCGGCGACATGCTCGCTCAAATCCTGTCCGACGCAGAAGTTCTTGCCCTCGGCGGTGAGAAGTACCGCGCGCACGTCAGGGTGCTTGGCGGCCGCTGCCACCGCGTCGAGGAACGTCGACTTCGTTGCTACGTCGAGCGCGTTGTGCGCCGACGGCCTGGCCAGCGTAATGGTGGCGAGCCCGTGTGCTATCTCCAGTCGTACTGTCATCGCTTCTCCAGAAAGGCGGTCATGCGCTGGTATTTGTCGTCGGTGTCGAACAGCACCGCCTGCGCGATATCGTCGGCCCACGGGTGCACGCCGGGCGCGTCGACGATCGTTTTGGTCAACCGCAGGGCGAGGGGCGATTGACGGGCGATGCGATCGAGGAGTTGGTGTGCCACCGCGACCGGGTCCTCGACGATGTCGAGAATCAAGCCGGTGCGCAGCGCGGTCTCGGCGTCGAGGGTGCGTCCGCCCAGCAGCAGCTGTTTGGCGACCGACATACCGACCAGTGCTGGCAGCCGGTAGCTGGCCCCGGCGGCGGCCATGATGCCGAGTCCCGGTTCCGGATTGCCGAATACCGCTGTCGGAGAGGCGATTCTGATGTCGCAGGCGTAGGCGAGTTCCGCGCCACCGCCGAGCGCATAACCGTTGACCGCGGCCACGGTGGGCAGCGGCAGTTTGGCGATGCGGTCGAACAGATTTCGGTTGAGGCCCGCGAGCGCGTCATCGCGAGTGCGTGCATGTAGCTGGTCGATGTCGGCGCCACCGGCGAAGTGCTCGCCACGGCCGGTGAGCAACAGCAACTTCGGCGTTCGTTCGATGGCCGCGCAGATGTCGTGCAGCTCGGCGATCATCCGCGCATCGATGGCATTGCGCTGCGTCGGCCGGTCGAGGGTGACCACGAACCGGTCCGGCAATTCTGTGCTGGCGATGCTGCGCACGGTCTGCTCCTGACCCGGGTTGTCCTTCATTAATAACCGAACATTCGGTAGGTTGGCAAGGGTTGATCGGGCCCTTGACTCGGAAGATTTCGTCAGCTGGGAGGATGTGGAGCATGACGAACGCGCGCGTGACTCGCCGGACCGGGCTGCCCGGGCGTCCGGGATACGACCTGGATTCGCTCCTGGCCGTCGCGGTGAAGGTGTTCAACGAGAAGGGTTACGACGGCACCAGCATGGACGCGCTGGCGCGCGGTCTCGGCATCACCAAGTCGTCGATCTATCACCACGTGTCCGGCAAGTCCGAGCTGCTCGAGCTGGCGCTCAACCGGGCACTCAACGCGTTGTTCGCGGTCACCACGGAGGAGCGGGCGGTGACCGGTCCTTATATCGGCCGGCTCGAGTACCTGGTTCGCCGCAGCGTCGAGATACTTTGCGCCGAATTGCCGTACGTCACACTGTTGCTGCGGGTACGCGGGAACACCGCGGTGGAACGCCGTGCGCTGGCCAGGCGGCGCGAGTTCGACGATTTCGTCAGCGGTCTCGTGGTCGAGGCTGCCGCGGAGGGTGACCTGCGGCCCGGTATTGATCCCGCGCTGACGGCACGGCTCGTCTTCGGCACGGTGAACTCGCTGATCGAGTGGTACCGGCCGCGGGCGGGGGCGTCCTCCGCGGATCTGGCCGATGCTGTCGTCGCTCTCGTCTTCGACGGTCTTCGCCGCACCTGAGCCACACCCGCACGGAGTCTGCTGTCGATGTCCGCTGCTTGACAACGATCGCCGCCTGAGGGGATCGTAATTACCTACCGAACGTACGGTGGGATGGAGATCTTGTGAGCAGACTCTTGGCAAGCTATGTGCAGGGCAGCTGGTTCAGCGCGGCCGATGCGGGCACGCCGCTGCTCAGCGCCATCGA
Organism: Nocardia sp. NPDC050175; assembly: GCF_044459885.1. Classification (NCBI taxonomy): domain Bacteria; kingdom Bacillati; phylum Actinomycetota; class Actinomycetes; order Mycobacteriales; family Nocardiaceae; genus Nocardia; species Nocardia sp. NPDC050175. The sequence continues at coordinate 515,553 of NZ_JBITJI010000001.1, read as the reverse complement.
CGGCGCGGAGGTCGCCCGCATCTCGTCGACGGGGCTCGATCTCGCGGGCGCGGTCGATTACGCGCGCACCGTGGGCGGTCCCGCGCTGGCGGCGCTGACCTTCCATGAGCGCGCGGCCCTGCTCAAGCAGCTGGGTCAGACATTGATGGCGGGGAAGACGGAGTTCTATGAGGTCTCCCGGCTGACCGGTGCGACCAAGCGCGACTCCGGGATCGATATCGACGGTGGCATCGGTACTTTGCTGAGCTATGCGAGCAAGGCGCGTCGCGAATTGCCCAACGACACTGTGTATCTCGACGGCGCGGTCGAGCAACTCGGCAAGGGCGGCACCTTCTTCGGCCAGCACATCTACACCAGTCGCCGTGGGGTGGCGGTGCAGATCAACGCGTTCAACTTTCCGGTCTGGGGTTTCCTCGAGAAGCTCGCGCCCGCGTTCATCGCCGGGATGCCCTCGATTGTCAAGCCCGCCAGTCAAACTGCGTACCTGACTGAGCTCGTGTTCCGGCGCATCATCGAATCCGGTGTGCTGCCAGAAGGTTCGGTGCAGTTGCTGTCCGGCAGCGCCCGTGGCCTGCTCGACCACCTCGGCGGTCAGGACTCGGTCGCCTTCACCGGATCGGCGGACACAGCCGCGACACTGCGCGCACATCCCAGTGTCGTCGGCGCGGGTCTGCACTTCACGGCCGAAGCGGATTCCCTCAACGCCTCGGTACTCGGGCTCGACGTGACGACCGGCGATCCTGAATTCGAGCTCTACGTCAAACAACTCGTCACCGAGATGACCGCCAAGGCCGGGCAGAAATGCACCGCGATCCGTCGCGCATTCGTCCCGGCGGCCCTGGTCGACGCCGTGATCGATGCGACGAAGGCGCAGCTGGCGAAGGTTGTCGTCGGCGATCCGGATGTCGAGGGCGTCACCATGGGCGCGCTGGCCAGCCTGGAGCAGCGCGACGAGGTGGTGAAATCGGTTCGGGGACTGACCAAGTCGGCGGAGATTGTATTCGGTGATCCCGAATCGGTGGATGTCGTCGGAGCGTCCGCGTCGTCGGGCGCCTTCATGTCACCGATTCTGTTGCGTAGCAACGATAAAGCCGCGACCGAGCCGCACGAGATCGAAGCGTTCGGCCCGGTGGCTACGGTGCTCGGTTATGACAATGCCGACGAATTGATCGACCTGGTCGCCCGCGGAAAGGGCAGTCTCGTCGCCTCGGTCGTCACGAAAGATGCGGCCATCGCGCGCCAGATCGTGCTCGGCCTCGCGCCGTACCACGGGCGCATCCTCGTGCTCAACAGCGAGGATGCGCGCGAATCGACCGGTCACGGTTCGCCGCTGCCCGTACTGGTACACGGTGGTCCCGGCCGTGCAGGCGGTGGTGAGGAGCTCGGTGGTATTCGTGGCGTGCTGCACCACATGCAGCGCACCGCGATCCAGGGCACGCCGAATGTGCTTACCGCAGTGGGGAACAAGTGGGTCGACGGCGCGGACCGCAGTACCGGTGACGTCCATCCGTTCCGCAAGAACCTCGGCAAACTCCGGCTCGGCGACACCATCGTCGGCGGTCCACGTCAGGTGAGTCGCGCCGACATCGAGCACTTCGCCGAGTTCACCGGCGACACCTTCTACGCGCACACCGACCCGGTAGCCGCCGCCGCGAACCCACTGTTCGGCGGCATCGTCGCGCACGGATACCTGGTGGTATCCCTCGCCGCCGGACTGTTCGTCGACCCGGCACCCGGCCCGGTCCTGGCGAATTTCGGGGTCGACAACCTGAGATTCCTGACGCCCGTGAAAGCGGACGATTCGCTCACCGTGACGTTGACCGCGAAGCAGATCACGCCACGGCAGAGCGCTGACTACGGTGAAGTGCGTTGGGATGCAGTGGTTGTCAACCAGAACGACGCGGCCGTCGCCACCTACGACGTGCTGACGCTCGTTGCCAAACCGGAGGAATTATGACCTTTCGTATTGCCGTTTGCTACGGCAAGCCGGAGAACCCCGCAGCATTCGACGAGTACTACACCTCCGTGCACATCCCGCTCGCCCGGGCGGTGCCCGGTCTCACCGAATTCACCTGGGGCAAAGTGACTTCCGTCGACGACAGCGAGCCCCCCTGCTACCTGGTGGCGAGCCTGTATTTCACCGACGAGCAAGCGCTGAAGGCAGGCATGTCCTCACCCGAGATGCTGGCCGCAGGCAAAGACCTGCGCAACTTCGCCACCGGCGGCGTCACCATGTTCACCCAGGAAGAACAGTCCGTCAGGTGAGTGAGCACGCCTTGGACAGCGCCAGAGAGATATTCGAAGCCGACGTCGCATCGCGGCTACTGGGCATCGAAATCCTGGCGCTGTCCGCAGGCCACGCTCGAACCACGATGACCGTCACGTCATCGATGCTCAACGGCCACTTCATCACCCACGGCGGCTACATCTTCCTAATCGCCGACACCACCTTCGCCTTGGCCTGCAACAGCCACGGCAAACCGAATGTCGCAGCCCGCGCCGACATCCGCTACCTACGCCCAACAAAGGCCGGCGACATCCTCATCGCAGACGCCGTCGAACGAGCCCGCTTCGGCCGAAACGGAATATACGACGTCACCGTAACCACCGGCAACCAGATCGTCGCCGAATTCCGCGGCGACAGCAGAGCAATCCCCGCCCGCCCCGCCAACAGCAGAATCCGCACCTTAACTCGGGATCGGCACTCGGAATAGGGCCCTATTCCGAGTGCCGATCCCGAGTTAAGGTGCAGATCTTGGGGATACCGGGTTTGGGGAGCACCTCGCGGGTGTGATCGAGCACCGAAACCGCCGCCGCCCGCCCCGCGCTTGTGAAGCAACCACAGCCAGCTCACCACACTCGCTAGCCCCTTGCCCGCAGCACACCCACTTGACGCGCGTTGCATGCTCTTGACGCATGCTGCAACCTACGTCAAGAGCACACTTCGTACGTCAAGTCGCCGGGACGCCGATGGAGTGCACATCCGATGGGGGCTCGCAACGTAACCACAAGCCGATGACCGCCTCGGGAACTGGCCGCCGTGCACCTGGCCTGCGCCTAAGCCGGGTACCCCACCTGACGTGCTCAGCACTACTCACGGGAGGACGTGGATAGGTCTTCAGCTTCTGTGAACTGTCGGCGTGCGGAGTCCTAAGAAGCACTTGCCCGGATAGGTGGACGTTTCCGGTGGTTGGGGATTGGGTGTTTGTTTGTTGGACTACGTATTCGGGATCTAGTTGCTCTTGGTCGCGGTCAGGGCGTACAGAAGTGGAATTCGGGCGTCGGTGGGGGGTAGTTGCCACCAGCCGGTTTGGGGGTCGCGGATCATGCGGTCGAAGCGGGGCCAGGGGAGTTGTTCGGTTTCGCGGAGTTGGGTGATGGTTAGGCCTGCGTTGATGAGGGCGGTGACGACTTCGCCGACGCCGTGGGCCCATTCGTGGACCGGGGCTGCGTCGGCGGGGAGGGCGGGGCCGTCGGTGTAGGTGTGGGTGCTGTCGTGTTCGACGGGGCCGCGGCCTTGGAGGTAGTCGTTGCGTAGCAGCAGCTCCTGCCGGTTCGGGTCCGGCTTCGGGCCCATCGAGGTGAGGATCGGGTGGAATTCCACGATGTAGGCCAGGCCGCCGGGTTTCAGTAGCTCGGCTACTACCGCCGCCCACCGATCGAGGTCCGGCAGGTAACACAGCGAGCCTTTGCCGATGTAGACGATGTCGAATCGGCCGGTGCCGAGGGCCGTCTTCGCTTCGTACACATTGGATTTGACGTAGTTCACGTCGACGCCGTGGTGCTGGGCGATGCGGCGGGCGTGTTCTACGGCCTGGCCGGAGAAGTCTAGGCCGACGGTGCGGGCGCCGCGGCGGGCGAATTCGATTGTCTCGGTGCCGAGGTGGCATTGCAGGTGGACCAGGTCGCGATCGGTCAAGGGCCCCAGGTCATCCCATTCGAATGAGGCGAACCACCATTGCGCCGGGGTGCTGCCGTCCGCGCCGTAGAACTGGGAGGCCGCGTGGATGGGAGTGCGTGCGTCCCAGTTGCGTTCGTTGGCTCGCATCAGTTCGACAGTGCCGGAGTCGAATTCGCTGTCCATCAGTCCCCTTGCCTCGTGCCGCTCCGCCGGGGGCGGCGCAGCTGCTCGCTGCTCTTCGTCCGGATCCGCCCTTCGATTCGAATCACCGTCCGGACAACGGATACCACAGTCGATCTGATCTTCGCCGACCATCGGATCAGTCGGGCGATGCCGAATCCGCCACCGGCTCGGTGACGAGTCCGAAATCGGCGTCGTGGCGTTCTTGGCCCTGCACCACCGCGTTCTCGATGAGCGCCGCGCCGTGTTCCTCGCGCAGGATCATCGGGTCCGAACGCACGCCCTTGTACAGCGCCATGCACAGCAATCCTATGACCAGCATGAACGGCAGTGCGACCACCGTGGTCAGCGCCTGCTCCAATGCATTTGGCGATGGCTGCGCCGAACTGTCACCGATACCAAGCGAATCCACTTCGGTTACGCGATCCGCGTCACGTTGCCGGGGTGGCGTTGTGTTCGAGCGGTGTGGCCAGGATCAGGTCGAGGAGCTCGCCGAGCGTGTCGACCTGGGCGGGGGAGAGTCCGTCGAAGGATCGGTGTTGCGTCTTGCGGACCCGGCGCGCACCTTCGGCGCGGATCTCCTCGCCCTTGGCGGTGAGGCGGTGGCGGACGGCGCGACCGGGACCTGGGACCCGCTCGATGAGGCCGCGGTCGACCATTCGCGTCGCCAGCGTCCCGAAGGACTGGTCGGTCTGAAAGGTCAGCTGTGCCAGGTCATGCAGCGAGGCGTCGGGGTGTTGCTCGAGGTGTCGCAGCGTGTCCCATTGCACCAGCGAAACGCCGAGGTCGGCGAGTTCGGCGGTGAAGGCGCGGTGGTGGCGGTGTTGCACCCGCTTGATCGACAAGGCTACCGATTCGATCGAGGTCATAGTCCGATCCTAGCTCAGCTTGTTTATATCAATATGCTTGTATAAGGTTCTTTATATGAACTCGTCGATCACCCGCACTGTCAACGTCGAACTGCCCGGACTCGGCAGTGTCGCGATCCGCCTCAGCGAGCGAGGGGAGGGGCGCCCGGTTCTGCTGCTGCACGGTGGGGCAGGCTCCGTCTCGGTCACCGCCTTCGCCGATCGCTTCGCCGCGGAGCGGCATGTCCGCGTCTCGACCCCCACTCATCCCGGCTTCGATGGCACCGAGCGACCCGAATCGCTCACTGCCATAGGCGAACTCGCTGCTCTGTATGCTGCACTGTTGGACACCCTGGATCTCACGGATGTCACCGTTGTCGGTAACTCCGTCGGCGGCTGGATCGCGGCCGAACTCGCGCTGCTGCACCCGGATCGGGTGTCCAGCGTGGTTCTCGTCGACGCCGTCGGTATCGAAGTGCCTGATCACCCGATCATCGACTTCTTCGTCCTCGACATCTCCCAGGTCGCGGACTTCAGCTATGCGGATCCCGACACCTATCGGATCGACCCGGCACAGCTCAGTCCGGCTGTGCTGCAGGTGATGGCGGCGAATCGCGGCACGCTTCAGGTTTATGGCGGGTCGATGGTCGACCCGACGCTGCGTGGCCGGCTGCCCGAGATCACCTTGCCGACCCTCGTCATCTGGGGCGACGCCGATCGCGTCACTGAACCGGAGAATGGCCGCGCCTTCGCCGACGCCATCCCCAACGCTGAATTCGTCATCATGAAGGACACCGGGCATCTTCCGCAGATCGAATCCCCGGCGGAGCTCATCCCGCTGCTGTGGGACTTCGCTGACGCACATGCGGTCGGCAAGCCCGTCGCCTGATCCGGTCGGTCTCGCCGCCCGATTCATCCGCCCGCAGGCCGCGAACTACGTCAACTGACGGATTCGAACGCCGGTTGTGCCCACGAGGGGCGGCATCGGCATTGCTCAGATCGCTTGTGCGGTAGGGAGAATGGTGATCTCGGTAAGGTGGACGTGCTTGGGGACCGCGGCGAAGAAAGCGACCGTTTCGGCGACGTCCGCGGACTGGAGCACGTCGATCTGCGCGATGAGGTCGGCCATGAGCTGGCTGGCCCTACCCGCATGGGTGCAACGCACCTAGCCCCAGCCGCCCGTGCCCCTCGGCGCTAGCGGTCCTTCTTGCTCGGCTTGGGCTGGCTGGGAGTGACCTTCGGCCGTGCCGGCATTTGCTTGGTCTGCCCGCCGGACTGAAAGACTGACCCGCGCGACTCCGCGGCGGCAGCCTGCGTTTTCCCGGTGCCTCGGTTGAGATGGATAGTCATGCGGGCTCTCTTTCGTTGAGCTCGGCAGTCAGCGCGCGGAATTGTCGAGTTGGTCGATGGTGGCGTTGGAAGGGCGACGGGTGCGCTGTAGGTCCTTTGCGACGGCTTCGGCGTCGCGGAGGACGCGAACGGTGTTGTGCCAGGTTAGTTTTCCGATGTCGGAGTCGGACCAGCCACGGTCTAGGAGTTCGGCGATCAGGTTCGGGTAACCGGCGACGTTGTCCAGGTGGGAGGGGAGGTAGTTGGTGCCGTCGAAGTCGCTGCCGAGGCCGATGTGGTCGATGCCGACCATCTCGCGCAGGTGATCGATATGGTCGGCGACCATCGCTACGGTCACCTGTGGGCGTGGGTGCGTGGCTTCGAAGGTTTGGCGGCATGCTGTTGCTTCGGGGGACCAGTCCATGCGGTGGAAGCCGTTGGCCTGGGCGTATTCGTCGGCTGCGGCGGCCCAGTCCTTGGCGGCGGGGAGTAGGAAGTAGCCGACGAAGGCGGCCATTGCTACGCCGCCGTTGGCGGGGAGGGTGGCCAGGACGTCGTCGGGGATGTTGCGTGGGTGGTCGCAGAGTGCGCGGGCGCAGGAGTGCGAGAAGATCACGGGGGCTTCGGAAATCGTGATCGCCGCGCGCATGGTGTCGGGGGAGACGTGGGACAGGTCGACGAGCATGCCGACGCGGTTCATCTCCCGGACCACCTCGGCGCCGAATGCGGTGAGCCCGCCCGCTTTTGGTTCGTCGGTGGCCGAATCTGCCCATGGCACATTGTCGTTGTGCGTGAGGGTCATGTACCGCACGCCCAAGCGATGCAGGGCGCGTAGGGTCGCGAGCGAGTTGTTGATGCTGTGGCCGCCCTCGGCACCGATCAGCGACGCGATCCGGCCCTCGGCGCGAGCGGCCTCCATTTCGTCGGCGGTACAAGCCAATTGCAGCTGATCCGGGAACCGGTCGGTCAGCGCCCGGACGAAGTCGATTTGCTCCAGCGTCGCGCTGACGGCGGCATCCCCGGCCAAGTTGCTGGGCACATACACCGACCAGAACTGCGCACCGACCCCACCGGCGCGAAGCCGATCGAGATCGGTGTGCAGCCGTCCGCTCTGATCCGATGCCAGATCGACCGCGTCGAGATCGTAGCCAGCCTCGATCCGCATGGCCCACGGAAGATCGTTGTGCCCGTCTACCACGGGGGTGTCGCGGAGGATGGCGTGCGCACGAGCGAGCAGAGGAGAAGTCACGACTCCGTTCTATACGTGCGCCGCAACCCTGTCGAATGCGTCGGTCGGAGGGGGCCGGATCATTTGTCCCGCAGGCCGATCACCCTTGGGGGCAGGCGTTCGCGCTGTGTGCCGGGCAGATTCGCTCGGTGTTGGTCGTCAGTTGTGTGAAATCCGCCGCGCCCCTGTTCCAGCCGGCCAGCGAGGACTTGAACTCGATCAGTGAACCGCTGCTGAAGCCCTTCTTGGTGTGCATCGAGATGACGAACGTGAGGTCGACGGACTGCTCGCTGCCGGTGCACGCCGGCACCTTCCTGTTGTCGTCGGACTTCCCGTCACCGTTGCTGATCGTTGTGGCGGTGACTTCGATCTAGTTGTCCCGCCCTGCGGCGCACGACCGACCAGGGCAGCTCGAGGAGCGATTCGTTGCCGCCGTGCGCGAGGATTGGTCAGGTCACCGCATCGGCCGCAAAGGAAAGGGATTGCATTGCTTGGCCTTTGGGGTTACCGCTACCGTCGGCTTACTGATTGTCGTAGTGCGGCAACGCTTTCCTATCCGGCTGAAGTCGGCCCGGCCGTCGCCAGTGGAAGGGGCGCGGGGGAGAGCCAGGGCAGCAACCATGCGACGTCGCCGTCTTCGATGTCGGTCTCGCAGGTGGCGCAGTAGCGCCGGTCCTGGCTGATCTGACCGCAGGGTGTGTGCACGGTTTGCGCCATGGTCGCGGGTTTCGTGGGGTTGACGAACTCGCAGGCCCACTCCGACAGGGCCTCGAAGACGGGGCGCAGGGCGACGCCTGCGGGGGTGATGACGTAGTGCTGGCGGGTGCGGTTGCCGTCGAGGTAGGGCTGTTTGGTCAGTAGTCCGGCGTCGATGAGGCGTCCGAGGCGGGCGGACAGGATGTTGTCGGCGATCCCGAGATCGCCGCGGAGCTGGTCGAAGCGGGTCTGGCCGAGCACGGCGTTGCGCATGATCAGCAGCGACCATCGGTCGCCGAGGACGTCGGCCGCGCGCCCGATCGGGCAGGGGCCGGATGACGTGTCTTTGCCGGGCATCGCGCGCCTCCTTCGGTTCTTGGCTTGCTACTTGCAAGTGACAAGTAGCCATGTTAGCGTCCGATATCTGACTTGCAAAGTACAAGTCAGATCATCCGGCCGATCGGCTGTAGAAAGGGAAGCGTTCTCATGACGCACAACATCGACGGTTCCGTCGTCCTCATCACCGGCGCCAACGGGGGACTCGGGCAGGAGTTCGTCGCTCAGGTCTTGGCGCGCGGCGCGAGCAAGGTTTATGCCAGCGCCCGAAAACCACGCGGGTGGAACGACTCTCGCGTTGTGCCGCTCGCCCTCGACGTCACCGACCATGCCTCGGTCGCGGCCGCCGCCGAGATCGCGGCCGACGTCACCATCGTCATCAACAATGCGGGTGCCAGCACGCCGGGCGCGCTGTCCGAAGCCACGATCGACGATGTCCGCGGCCTGTTCGACACCAACTTCTTCGGCGCCCTCGATGTCGCATCTACATTCGCGCCGATACTGCGCCGCAATGGGGGCGGGGTGCTGGTCAATGTGCTGTCCGTGCTCAGCTGGATCGGCATCGGCAACGCCTACAGCGCCTCGAAGGCGGCCCTGTGGTCGGCGACCAACTCGCTTCGCCTCGAACTCGCGCCGCACGGAACGCAGGTTGTCGGACTGCACCTCGGCTACACCGACACTCCGATGACGGCCCGCCTCGACGTACCGAAGAACGACCCGGCCGACATCGTGCGCATCGCGCTCGACGGCGTCGAAGCGGGCGAACTCGAAATCCTCGCCGACGACATCAGCGCGCAGGTGAAGCACAATCTCTCGGCGCCGATCGAAACCATGTACCCACAGCTGGTCGCGGGCTGATCCACTGGTCAACTCCTGCACTTGATGGTTTGCTGTATGTTGCCTGCCACGCTATGAGATGACGCTGTAGCTGGTTTGTTTCCTCCCGGGCCGAGTGCGACGAAGGGACCACGATGAGCACAGAACTTTCTACCGCCAACCCGATCTCGCCGTCATCGGCACGGGTCAGGGCGCTCCCCGCGATCGACCGGGACAGTGAGGCAGGCCGCGCGGCGCGAGCGCGTGCGCCGCGAAGGTCTGCGGGAGAGTGGAATCCGAGTGATCGCACGATGTCGGCACTGGGCAGGTTGCAAGCCCAGGAAGCGGTGCGTGACCCCGAGTTGCTTCCGTTGCGGTACGCCAGGATGTCGTCGTCGGCGTGGGCCTATCTGCGCGGCGCGGCGGCGGTGATGGCCGCGGACCTGGCTACTCGCGAGCATTCCGGATTGACGGTGCAGATGTGCGGGGATGCCCACATCCTCAACTTCGGGTTGTGGGCATCGCCGGAACGGCAATTGCTCTTCGACGCGCGCGATTTCGACGAGACACTGCCCGGCCCGTTCGAGTGGGACCTCAAACGTCTCTGCACGAGTGTGTATGTGCTCGCCGCCACCGAGGGCATCGCGACAGCGACGGCTGACGCTGCGGCCGCGGCGGCGGTCGATGGCTATCGGTCGGCTATGCGCCGTTACGCCGAACTGGGTGAGCTGGAGGTGTGGTACGACCGGATCACCGCGGATGTGCCGTTGCAAAACCTCACCTCACAGTTCGCCAAAGACGCGAAAAAAACAATCGGCAAGGAGAGCAAGAAGCGCTCGCAAGAGGGTACGGCTCGTCAGTTGGTCACCGAAGAGAACGGGCAGCGTCGTATTGCCGAAGACCCGATCAAACGTCGCCACGTCGACCTCACCGATGCGGATGAGATCAGGGTGTACGAACAAATCTTCGAGACCTATCTGGCATCGATCCCACCCCATCTGATTCGGCTCGTCGGGCGATTCTCCCGGCTGGATACGGTCCAGCAGGTGGTCGGGGTCGGGAGCGTCGGCATGCGCGTCTACCTGCATCTCATGGAAGGCGACAGCGGGGAGTTGGTGTTCTTCCAGATGAAGCAGGCCACCGCCTCTGTGTACGAGGAATTCCTCGGCGCGAGCGTGTTCGGCAACCACGGCGAGCGGGTCTCTGTCGGCCAACGGTTGATGCAATCCGCGAGCGACATCTTTCTCGGTCATGTACGCGTGGACGGGATCGATTACTACACTCGACAGTTCCGCGACATGAAGATAATTCCCAGTGGTAGTCAGATCGCGGGCTACTTGCCGCAGTTCGCCGAGACGTGTGGCGCCGCACTGGCAAAATCACACGCCCGCAGCGGCGAGCCCGAGGCGATCGACGCGTATATCGGAAAAGGTGCGGCGTTCGCCGCTGGGATTCTCGACTTCGCCCGAGGGTACGCAGCGCAAACTCATTCCGATCACGCCGATTTGGTGCAGGCTATCGCGGCGGGCGACGTGAAAGCCGCTGAGCGGGGCTGGTGATCGTTGTCGCGTCAGTCTGCTTGGCGCGTAAACCCTTCACCGGTCGAGTGCGGCCGCCATGCGGTCGAGGTCGGCGAGGAATTCTGCGCGACGCTGCGCGGGTACGGCGTCGGCCATGCGCTGATCGATGGCGTAGACGGCGGCGCGTGCCGCGGCGAGGCGGCGGTGGCCCTCGTCGGTGAGGTGGGCGGGCAGTGCGCGACCGTGATCGGTGGTGGCCGGTCGGGTCAGCAGGCCGGAGTCCTGTAGTCCGCGCAGGACGACGTTCATCGACTGCCGGGTAACGAAGGTGCCGCGGGCCAGCTCGGCATTCGACAAGCCGGGGCGCTGGTCGAGGAGTTCGAGGCAGGCGTATTGCGGGACGGTCAGGCTGTATTCGCGCAGTGCGCTGTCCATTGCGCTGCGCAGTGCGGCGGCGGCGCGCTTGAGGCGGTAGCCCATGCGCTCGGTCACGTCATCGGTGCGGGGCCGGTTGGCGAGCGTTCCATCGTGCATGTCAGGAGTTTGACATATGAGCGCGGCGATGCCTACTCTTTCATATGTCAAAGTCCTGACATGCATCACGATCCTAGGGGTACATATGACCGTCAGCGGGCCCGATTTCATCGCTCTGCAGGTACGCAAAGTCGACGCTGCCGCCGCTTTCTACGAGGAACATCTCGGACTGCGCCGGGCACCTGTCTCGCCGCCCGGCGCCGTGGTGTTCGCTACCGAACCGGTTCCGTTCGCCGTCCGTGAGCCGCTGCCGGGAGTCGATCTCGATGCGGTCACCCGGCCCGGCCTCGGTGTCGCCCTGTGGTTCCGGACGACGGACGCGCAGGGACTGCACGACAGGCTGCACGCCGCCGGTATTCCTATCGTCAAGGCGCCCGAGGACGGCCCGTTCGGCCGGATGTTCACCTTCATCGGCCCGGAGGGCTACGCGATCACCACGCACGAAGGCTGACCGAAAGATAGTGCCGTGGACGAATATTCGATCGGATAGTTGCGAATAGTGTTGCCGCCGAAGCCTGCTGGCCTGACCGCTGAATCATCTTCGGCGGCAAGGAAATCAGTCAAGAGGTCGAGTAGTTGCGTGGTGCCGTCCAGCGGAATGATGTGCCCACAGTCGGGGATCACGTGGCCCACAAGGTTATCGGTGATCGGGCGCAGTTGACGCTCGAGGGCGTCGCCGACGGGGTTGGCGCCGATGGCCATGGTGGGGACGGTGAGCCTGCCGGTCGCGACGGCTTGCTCGATCTGGCGGGCGCTGGTTGGCATGGCTCGGTAGTAGGAGAACGCGCAGCGCAGTGCGTCGGATCCGGTGTAGGCGGCGACGAAGGCGTCGCGGATCTGATCGGGTACGCCGCGGCCGTGGGTGCCCGTGGTGAGAAACCAGTCGATGTAGTCGGATTCGTTTCCGGCGAGCACGGTTTCGGCGAGGCCGGGCACGGAATGGAACCCGAACCACCAGGGCGCGCCACCGGCCAGGAAGCCCTCGGCGCCGGGTAGCGCGCCCAGTAGCGATTCCATGAGTGCGAGCCGTCGCACTCGCTCGGGGCGGCGCATGGCCAGTAAGAACGTAGCCGGAGTGCTCGCGTCGATCGCCACGATTGTCGCGGTAGGCTCGTCGAGTGCGTCCAGCAGTCCTTCGACATCGGTCGCCAGGTTGTCCGCGTCATAGCCGTCGGTCGCGCGGGTGGCCGCGCCGAGGCCGCGCAGATCCGGTGCGATGACTCGATGCTGTTGGGCGAGTGGGCCGATCACCTCGCGCCACAGTTGCCAGGTGTGGGGGAATCCGTGCAGTAGCAACACCGCGGGGCCTTCGCCGGCGATCGCGACTTCGGTTCGGATGCCGTTGGTTGCGATGTGCCGCATCGCGATAGCGGGCAGCGTCACTTGATCCTCCTGGGTGGTAACTATCGGTTACCAACTGAGGCTAGGTAACGTGGATTATGGTGCCAAGAAGGCACTTTTACCTCAGGTGGTGAGTTCCAGGTGACTACCCGTTCGGTCGGTGCGCGCGGAGATCTGTTCGATCCGAAGTGTCCGACGCGTCAGCTGCTGGACCGTCTCGGCACCAAGTGGGTGTCGATGGTCGTCAAGCTGCTCGCCGAGGCCGCTCCCGGCGAGGTGCGTTTCGCCGAGCTTCGGCGTCGGATGCCCGGCGTCTCGCAGAAGATGCTGTCGGTGACCTTGCAAGGTCTGACCCAGGACGGTCTCGTCGCCCGGCGGGTGGAGCCGACGGTGCCGCCGCGCGTGCACTATCGGCTCACCGACTTGGGTCTGTCACTCGAGGTGCCACTCGCCGCGCTGCGGGCGTGGGCCGAGACGCATATGGCCGATATCGACCGAGCACTCGCCTCGGAGCCTCCGCCGCGCTGATCTCTGCTTCGTGGAGGCCCGGTCGCGACGCCCAACGGCGCTCGCATGATTGCGTGCTACTCGGACGGGGCGGTGTTCGAGCACATCGAGATCTGAAAACCCTGACGCGCGTTGCGATTCCAGTCGTTTGCCGTGGCGCTGGACAGGGGGCCGGTAGGGGCAGCGAGTCAGCAGCCGACCGGACCCGGATGCCGTACCGTGGAGGGTAGATCCCTGCCTGAAGGGCAGCCGAGTGACGACCCTGCCCGGTGGATGTCGGAGACACCTACTTCGAGACGATGGGCTGAGGCGATAGCGGTGGTCAGAGTGCTCGGCGAGACGCGGCGCGGCAGCGACTCGGCTGGTTCCTGGGAGGCTCAATTGGCCGCCCCGTCGGCAACGTTGGTCGGCATGGTCGAGGGATACGGCGCCTACCACGAGCAGTCGCGGGCACCGGTGGTTCGCCGGGAACTGCCTGAACCCCGCCTGGTGCTGGTGTTGAGTCTCGCGAGCGGGTTGTCGTTGTCGCGCGGCTGTCGGTCGCTGAGCCCGGATGGACCGTCGGCGGCGCTGGTAGGAGTGGGGCAGCAACCCATCGTCGCGCGTCATCACGGTAGTCAGACCGTGCTCGAGGTGCGGCTCAGTCCGCTGTCGGCGGAATGTTTGTTCGGGGTGCCCGCCGGGCAACTGGCAGACCAGGTGGTCGACCTCGCCGAGCTGTGGGGCAAGGGTGCGATCGAGCTGGTCGAGCGGGCCGTGGTGGCCACCGTCGCCGAGCGCTTCGACCTGGTCGACGACGCACTGGCAGCGCACGCCGAGGAAGGTCGGCCGGTGGATCCGGTCATGCAAGGCGTCTGGAATCAGCTCGTCGATGGTCAGGGTGCGGTCACGATGGGGGCGCTGCGCGAGCAAACCGGGTGGAGCGAGCGGCGGCTGGCGTGCATGTTCCGCGAGCAGTCCGGACTGCCGCCGAAGGTGATGTCGCGGCTGGTGCGGTTTCAACATGCCGTCGCCCTGCTGCGCCGACCTGGGCACCGGTCGCTGGCTTCGGTCGCGCTCACCTGCGGCTACTACGACCAGGCCCACCTCAGCCGCGAATTCCGTGAGCTGGCCGACGAAACACCCACGGAGTTCATGGCCGGCTTACGGGCCGACACAGCGGGCGCCGAAATGGCCACCGACGTCGTCGTCGCGCCGCCCGACACAAACGTCCAAGACGGGACGTAGTAGCCGTGCCTACGCTAGAGCTCCACCACTAGGTAGAGGAGCGCCATGGAAGGCGAGCTGACATTCTTCGAAATCGGAGTACTGGATTCCGCCAAGGCCCAGGCTTTCTACACCGGTCTGTTCGGCTGGGAATTCCCGCCGACGGGCGAGGACGATCAGGTGTGGGTCAGGACGCCGTCGATTCGCGCGGGGTTGCACGACCAGGACGCGGAGGCGCGCATCTCGATGTACTTCTCGGTCACCGATATCGAGAAGTCGGTGCAGACCGTGCGTGAATTGGGCGGTACGGCCGAGGATCCGCGACCGGAGGAGCCCGGTTTCGGTCGCTTCACGGCCTGCACCGACGACCAGGGCGTCCATTTCGGACTGCACCAGGCCGCGAGCAGCTGAGCACCTCGAGTCGATTGAGATCATGACCTTCGAGGAATTCCGTGCTTTTGTTCTTTCCCTGCCCGAAACAGTCGAGGCCCAGCATCACGGGAGCCCCGACTTTCGGGTGCGGAACAAGATCATGGCAAACCTGGACGAAACTGCCGGATGCATAACGGTGAAGTTGAGTCTGTCGGACCAGCAGGCGCTGGTCCAGCGCGGTGACGGATCGTTCAGCTTGCCGGGCGGTTGGTCGAAATTCGGTTGGACCACTATCGATCTCAGGACCGCCGCACCCGACGAGATCAAGGAACTCATCGTGGACTCCTGGCGGCGCGTCGCACCGCGAGAGCTGTGGAAACAGCTGGCAGAACACGAAGTCATGGATCTGTCGGACGACCATCCTGCTCGTCCGTAGTCGCGATCCGCAAACCGATGGGTAAGCCCATTCGCTAGCCGATCAATGGCAATTCATTCGACGTCGAGTCGACCTGCCATATCTTTGTGAACTTATTTTCTCCGATCTGGGCGCCCTCGGTGCCTCGATTCGGATGGTTCATCGTGCATCCGCAAGAAAATCAAGAGCTAAAGCGTTGATCTGGAGCACTTCATGCAATATTCCGGCCGTCAGAACTCGGTGATTACTCGAGGCGTGTCCCATGAGTGAAAATGGTGAGATCACCATTCACCAGATAATCGCCGCGCCGGTGGAAGATGTGTGGGATGCGCTCCAGGTGCAATCGTGGCTCGTGCGCGAGGTCGACGATATACGCGACATGCGCGAGCTGAACGTCGATCGCTCGCCGGGCGGCGAGATCGCCGAACGGCTGGTGAGCTGGCAGGTGTGGTTGAAGGGATTCGAGCTCGGCTGGCAAGAACAGCAGCAGCTCGACCCGCGCGCACACCGCATCGACTTCCGGCAGACCGAGGGAATGTTCGCGGTCTACACGGGAAGCTGCGGTGTGCGCGCCCACGCTGACGGATCGGTCGTCGAGCTGCACCTGAACATCGAAACGGGCATCCCGTATTTGGCCGGGATCGTCGATCCCGTGCTGGCGGCGGCCTTCTCGGACCTCGCGCAGGAGTGCCTGCACAGTCTCGGCAAGTCGGTGGTGGCGTCTGCGCAGTGAAAGTTCCTGCGCGACAGATAGTTTCAAATATTCAGCGCCGGAGTGGGTAACCATTATCGGCGCGTTCGAACCATGCTAACGAAGGAATCTCGTGGACGTGCAGGCTCTCAATTTCGAAAAGATCAAGCGACTGATGCTCGGTTTCACCGCGTTTCAAACGCTCGTAGCCGGGTGTCGACTCGGTGTATTCACAACCCTGGCGAAACATCCCGGGTGCGATCGCAAGGAGTTGGCGGCGCACCTGGAACTCTCCGAACATGCGACCCGAGTGCTCCTGCTCGGCTGCTGCACCTACGAACTGGTGACCAAGACCGACGGGCTCTACTACAACTCGAGCATGTCCGAGCAATTCCTGACGGACGAATCGATGTTCCCGATCATCGGCTTCACCGAATATTGCGAGGTCGTTCAGTACAAGCCTTTCCAACTGCTGACCGAGTCTTTGAAGGCTGATACGAACCTCGGCCTGCAACTGCTGCCCGGCACCGGCGAAGGCCTGTACAAGCGATTGGCGGAGAATCCGGAGCTCGAGCGGACCTTCCAGCGGGGGATGGCGCCCAACGATCGGGGGAGCAGGCAACTGCTGTTCGACGCAAAAGAATTCGCCGACGTGCATCGCCTCCTGGATGTCGCCGGCGGGCCGGGGCTCATCGCCGGTCTCCTGAAGGAGGATCACCCGCAACTGGAGATCACCCTCGTCGATCTGCCCTCGGTGTGTGAAGAGGCGAGTGCGGCGTTCGCGAAGTCCGGCAGCACAGACCTGCACGTCCATCCGGGCGATATCTTCGTGGACGATTTTCCGACGGGGATGGATGCGATCATGTTCTCGCATATCCTCGAGGTCTTTGCGGAGGAGAAAATCATCTTCCTGCTGGAGAAGGCCTTCGACGCGTTGCCCGAGGGTGGCAAGATATTTATCTATGGCATGGCCTGTGATGACGACGAGAGCGGCGCCGATATGGCCGCGTGGGGATCGTTGTATTTCATGGTATTGGCCAGCGGGGAAGGCATGATGTATCCGGTTCCCGACTACCGTCGTTGGCTGACGGCCGCCGGATTCTCGGATATCGTGGAAAGAACAAACGATTTCGAGAATATGATTATCATCGCTTCAAAATAATGGCAATTTCCGACGGCGAGCTACGACGCGACGTGGGGATGCTCCTGGATATGCCGCCGGACTGCCTCAGCGATGACGCGGACCTGCTCCTGCTCGGGTTGGATTCGATCCGAGTCATGAGTGTGGTCAATACATTCCAGGCGCGTGGTGTGACGGCCACGTTCGCCGAACTGATGGACGAACCGACCCTCGGCGCCTGGCAGGCGATCACTGCCGCCAGGCGGCCGGGGACGGTCCCCGCAGCCGCGGTGGCCGTCGAGGTGGACGAGGACGCGCCGTTCGAACTCACGCCCATCCAACATGCGTACTGGATCGGCCGGCAGGACGGTCAGCTGCTCGGCGGCGTCGGCTGCCATTTCTATGCCGAGTTCGACGGTCGAGCGGTCGAGCCCGCGCGGCTGGAACGGGCCGTGCTGGCGCTGGTGGCCCGGCATGACCTGCTGCGGGCCCGGTTTGTCGAGGACGGGACGCAGCAGATCATGCCGCACTCCCCATGGCGGGAGCTGCCGGTCCATGACCTCCGGGCGGACGAAGCAGAGGATTCCGCGCTGGCGAAGCTGCGCGCCGAATTGTCGCATCGCCGACTCGAAGTCGAGCGCGGTGCCGTGTTCGACATCGTGCTCTCGCTGCTGCCCGAAGGCAGGACCCGGGTGCACGTCAGCGTGGACCTACTCGTCGCGGACGTCCGCAGCATCCAGATCCTGCTGCACGAACTCGCCGCGATCTACACGCGGCCCGACGCACCCCGTGCGCCGATCGCGTTCAGCTTCGCCAAGTATCGGCACGAACAGCTGATCGCGCGCGAAGATGAGCACCGGCGCGGGCGGACCTACTGGCAGGCCCGGCTCGCGACCTTGCCGGGTGGGCCGCAGTTGCCGCTCGCGACCGAACCGGAACGCGTTCGTCGGCCGGTATTCAGTCGGCGGGACTTCGTGCTGCCGACCACGGACTGGCAGCGATTCGCCGACCGGGCGCGACAGCAAGGCGTCACACCGGCAATGGCGCTGGCGACCGCGTTCACCGAGATCCTGACCGCGTGGAGCGCCGATCCGCGGTTCCTGCTCGGTCTGCCCACCTTCGACCGTCGCGCGTCGCATCCCGCGGTGAACGAGTTGGTCGCCGATTTCACCACGCTGATCCTGCTCGAAGTCGACGGTTGCGGCGAGTATTCGTTCGCGGCGCGGGCGAGCAGGCTGCAGGCTCGGTTCCGCGCGGATCTCGATCACTCGGCGTACTCCGGCGTCGAGGTGTTGCGCGACCTCGACCGCGCTCGCCCGGGTGAAGGGCTTTCCGCCCCAGTTGTTTTCGCCTGCAACCTCGGTGGCGGCGATCTCGTGGGCGCGGACTTCCGGCGGGCCATCGGCGTGCCAGGATGGGGAGTGTCGCAGACCCCGCAGGTCTGGCTCGACCATCAGGTGATGGAGGTCGACGAAGGCCTGTTCCTGAACTGGGATGCGGTCGATGAGTTGTTCCCCGCGGGCCTGGTGGACTGCATGTTCGAGGCCTACCGGCAGTTGCTGACACGACTGTCGTGTTCGGACTGGACGCAACCGATTGGTGACCTGCTGCCCGCCGCGCAGCAGCTCACCCGGGCGGTGGTCAATCGCACGCAGGCGCCCGAGTCCGGGCAGCTGCTGCACGAGGAATTCTTCGCGCGGGCGACTCGCACGCCGGAACGAGTGGCGCTGATCCTGGCCGATGGCCAGCAGTGGATCTATCGGGAACTCGCCGAGTCAGCACACCGGATCGCGGGTCTGCTGACCTCCTGCGGCGTGCGCCCCGGAGACGCGGTCGGCGTGACCCTGCCGAAGGGGCCGGAGCAGATCGCGGCGGTGCTGGGCGTGCTCTGGGCAGGTGGTGTGTATGTGCCGGTCGGCACCGATCAACCCCGCGATCGGTGCACTCGGATCTACGCGAAAGCCGGCGTCCAGGTGGTGCTGACCAACGGCGCGGCGAGCGAATGGTCGCCGACGCTGCGGGTGGTCGACGTGGCCGCCGCCGCGACGCCGCTGACCAATCCCACTCGGGTATCGGTGGATTCGCTGGCGTACGTGATCTTCACTTCCGGATCGAGCGGTGAGCCGAAAGGGGTGGAAATCAGCCACCGCGCCGTCGTCAACACGATCGAGGCGATCAACGTCCGGTTCGACGTCACCGAATCCGATCGTGTGCTTGCGGTGTCGGCCCTCGATTTCGACCTGTCCGTCTACGACATCTTCGGGCTGCTGTCCGTCGGCGGAACGGTGGTACTCATCGAGGACGAAGACCGCCGTGAGGCGCGTCGCTGGCTGGAACTCGTACGCCGCCACGGCGTTACGGTGTGGAATTCGGTACCGGCGCTGCTCGACATGCTGTTGGTCGTCGGCGACGACGGTGATCGCGGCCTGCGGCTGGCACTGGTCTCCGGCGACTGGATCGGCCTCGACCTACCGGGCCGCCTCGTCGAACGCTGGCCGGCCTGCCAGCTGATCGCGCTGGGCGGTGCGACCGAGGCATCGATCTGGTCCAACTACTTCCCAGTCGCCGAGGTAGCGCCCGAATGGAGCTCGATTCCGTACGGATATCCGTTGTCGAATCAGTGTTTTCGCGTGGTCGATGCGCGTGGCCGCGATTGTCCGGACGGGGTGACGGGGGAGCTGTGGATCGGTGGGACCGGGATCGCGCGCGGATACCGCGGTGACCCGGAAATCACTGCGCGGCAATTTGTTCAGGTCGACGGCTGCGGTTGGTATCGCACCGGCGATCTGGGGCGCTACGGGTCCGACGGTGCGCTGGAGTTCCTCGGCCGGATCGACCAGCAGGTCAAGATCCGCGGTCATCGCATCGAACTCGGTGAGATCGAAGCCGCCCTGCAGTGTCATCCATTGATCGACAATGTCGTCGCGGTGGCGACCGGTGAACGGTCGAAGCGGCTGGCGGCGGTGGTCATCACGGCCTCGGTCACGACCGAGCAAGCGCGGGCGTGGCTGGCGGAACGTGTTCCGGCGTATATGGTTCCGGATCGGATCGTGGTCCTGGCCGAGGCGCCGCTCACCGCCAACGGCAAGGTCGATCGCAAGGCCATCCTCGGACTCCTGGCGGCGTCCGCACCGGTCGAACGGCGCACGATAGACCCACCGGACGGCACGGTGGAGACGACAACGGCCGCCGTCTGGTCGGAGCTGCTCGACCTGGAAAAGGTCGGCCGCAACCAGAGCTTCTTCGCCCTCGGTGGCGACAGTCTGCTCGCCACTCGATCGGTCACCCGGCTGCATGCCCTCGGCATACGCGGTGCCGAATTGCGTACTCTCTTCGCCAAACCCGTGCTGGCCGACTTCGCCGCCACGCTGACCGACACCGGGCGAACACGCGCACCGGCGACCGCGCTGCGGGCCGACCCGGCGCAGCGGTATACGCCATTTCCGGCGACGGACATCCAGCGCGCCTACTGGATCGGCCGAACCGAAGCCTTCGTGCTCGGCGGCATCGGCTCGCACTTTTACACCGAATTCGACGGGCCTGACATCGATTTGGCGCGCGTCGAGCAGGCATGGAACGTGCTCATCGACAGGCACGAGATGTTGCGCGCCGTCTTCGATGACGACGGTCACCAACGCATCCTGGCAGCTGTTCCGCGCTTCGTCATCGACACGGTGCACGCCGACGGGCCCGGCGAGAGTGCGCTGAATGCGCTGCGCGACAACATGTCTCATCAGGTGCTCGACCCTGGCCGCTGGCCGCTGTTCGACGTGCGGGCCGTGCGGTACGGCGACGGTCGGGTCCGGATGGGGGTCAGTCTGGACAATCTCATCCTCGACGCGCTCAGCGTCATGATCCTGTACTCGGAACTCGGCAGGCTCTACGAAGAGCTCGACTGCCGGTTGCCGGACATCGAGTTGTCCTTCCGGGATTACGTTGTCTCGGCCGGACCAGAGCCGACGGCCATCGAAGCGTCGCAACAGTATTGGCGAGACCGGCTTGCCGATCTACCACCCGCACCGCAGCTGCCCTTGCGCTCGGATCCGGCGCTGATCTCCCGGCCACGGTTCGTCCGGCACGAGGCCAGTCTGGACGCGGCCAGCTGGCGCGCACTCACCGAGCAGGCCCGGCGGAACGATCTCACGCCGTCCGCGATCCTGCTGACCTGTTACGCGGAGGTGCTGGCGCGGTGGAGCGCGGCACCCGAACTCACCCTCAACCTCACTGTTTTCGATCGACGCGAGGTGCATCCACACATCGACCGGGTCCTCGGCGATTTCACCTCGCTGTTCCTGGTGGCCTATCGGCCGGTGCCCGGCGAGGGCTGGCTCGCGACCGCCCGACGCTTGCAGGAGCAGATGTGGCTCGACCTCGATCATGCTGGGGTGTCCGCCGTTTGGGTGCTGCGGGAGTTGGCCAAACAGCTCGGCGTCAGCGATGTCGCCATGCCGGTGGTGTTCACCAGCGCGTTGGGCATCACCAAGGCGGTGGCACGTCCGCTGGATCTGCCGTTCGCCGAACGGATTTGGGGGATCTCGCAAACCCCGCAGGTATGGCTCGACCATCAGGTGATGGAGATCGACGGCGGGCTGGTACTGAACTGGGACGCGGTCGACGGGCTCTTCCCGCCAGGCATGGTGGACGAGATGCTGGTCGCGTACCGGGAGTTGTTGCAGGCGCGAGCATCGGCGGACTGGTCCGACTCCTCGGCCGCGACGTACGAGTGTGTCGACGGATCGCCGGGTACGGCCGTGTCACGCCGGGGAACCGATGACGGTGGCCTCGGCGAGATCGAGGCTGCCCTGGAACGCCATCCGCTGATCGCCCAGGCCGCCGCGACCATCATTGGTCCGCGTTCGCAGCGGCGCATCGGTGCCGTGCTGCGCTGCGTGCGATCCGCGCAGCCGCCGTCGACGGCGAGCGAGCTGCGAGGCTCGGCCACCGGCCGACTGCGCGAGTCCGCATGTGGGACAACGCCATCGGCCGATGCGGACGAATTCCGGCTCGTCGAATGGGTGCTGGCATGCCTGTTGAACACCGAACTCGGGTTCTCAGGACGAGACCGAGTGCAGTCCGCTGATGAACTGCCTGTCGCCGACGAACTACGGCCCGCATTCGCGACGTGGCTCGACTGGCTGGAGTCGCGCGATGTGCTGGGAGACCGCGAACACATCAGGACCGAGGGCGCCCGTTGGCTCGAGGCCAGCGCGGCACCGAGATTCACCGGTCCGGCCGTCGCTCGCGATCGGTACGAGAAACTCGCGGAGGCCCTGTCCGGCTGCCTGCCGCTGCTCGGCGCCGTCCTGCGTGGCGAACGAGACCCGCTAGTGCTGCTCACCGACGAGGTGCTCGCGCCGGATGCGCTGATCGATGACGATCCGCCCACTGTCTCGAATATCGACGAGATCGCTCGACAGATCGCGGAACTCGCGCGCCTGCTCGGCCGCCCGGTCCGCGTCGCGGAGTTGGGCGCGCGCAGTGGCCGCACCGCAGACCGGCTGCTCGGTGCCCTCCTCCCGCATGAGGTCGAGTACACCCTCCTGGAAACCTCGGCCACGTTGCTCCGAATGGCGCAGCACCGAACCGCTCATCATCCGCACGAGGTCGACGGTGTCCGAATGACCGACGACGGTGTCTCGGCGGAACTGTTCCAGCACTTCGACGTTGTGGTCGCGAACAACGCGCTGCACCGCTTCGATGATGTCGATGCCGGACTCGCGCTGACGCGATTGTTGGTTGCCCCTGGCGGCCTCCTGCTGGCCGTCGAGAGCACGGTCCGCTCACCGCTGGCTTTGCTCAGCGCAGCCCTGCTGACGCACGGGTTCACGGCCGGGGTCGACTCAGCTGATCGGGAGCCGCTGCTCGGTGCTGCGCAGTGGCTCGAAGCGCTACGTCGAACCCGTTGGGACGCAACACATGTCGTGAGTACTGGCTCCTCGGTGCTGCTGCGCGCGGTCCAGCCATTACGGACAGCCGCACCATCGCTCGACGACGTGCGCCGATCGCTGACCGAGCGGCTGCCCGCCCACATGGTCCCCGAACTCCTCGCGGTGGTCGCCGCGGACGACAAACTCGATCGCGACACCGCCCGCCGGCTGTTCGCCGTGCACGACGGTCAGTCGGACGAGGACGGGGACGCGCCGGAGGGCGAGATCGAATGCCTGGTGGCGGCCATCTGGATTGAGCTCCTTGCGGTTTCGCGGGTCGGGCGTCATCAGAGTTTCTTCTCGCTGGGCGGAGACAGCGTCCTGGCTACCCGGCTGGTCGAGCAGACCCGCCGAACGTTGTCGGCCGACCTGTCCCTGCGCCGCCTGTTCACCGCCCCCACTATCGCCGGAATGGCGGTGCTCATCGCCGAGCAACGAGTTCTCGTCGACGTGGGCGCTATCGAAGACGAGGTTCTATGAGTGCCACCGACATCATCGCCGAACTGGAGCGTGCGGGAATCCAGTTGTGGGAGGAGGACGGTCGGCTTCGCTACCGCGCACCCAAGGGCGCGCTCACCGACGCTCGGCGGGCGAACCTGCGGACGCACAAGGTCGACGTGCTCGCCGCCTTGCACGAGCAGTCGGTGACGCCGCTGCTCGTGCCGCGGGCGGACCAGTGGAACGAGCCGTTCCCGCTGACCGACGTACAGTCGGCCTACCTGCTCGGCCGGCACACCGTCTTCGGTTTCGGCGGCGTGGCCTGCCAGATGTATCTGGAGCTCGCCATCGCCGAGCTCGAGCCGGCCCGGCTCGAGCAGGCGTGGAACCGGCTGATCGAGCGGCACGACATGCTGCGCGCGGTCATCGATGAAGACGGCTCGCAGCGGGTCCTCGCGGACGTGCCGACCTATCGGGTCGAGGTTGTCGACCTGCCCGACGACGCCACGAGCGTCATCGAGGGCATCCGCGCCGACATGGGGCACAGCCTGCGCGACCCCGCGGTGTGGCCGCTCTTCGAACTCCGGATCAGCCGGTCCGTCGCGGGCTCGACCCTCCATTTCTCCATCGACTTCCTCATCGCCGACTGGTCGAGTATTCAGTTGCTGCTCAACGAATTAGAGCTGCTCTATCGCCGACCGGCCACCGAACTGGCGACGATCGGGGCAGCGTTTCGCGATTGCGTACTTGCCGAGCGCGCACTACGCGACAGCGCCCGGTTCGAACGCGATCGCGACTGGTGGAACGGGCGGATCGAGGAACTGCCCGGCGCCCCCGAGCTACCGATACTCGATGACGCATCGACCAGCAGTCCGCCGCGATTTCGGCGCTGGACACTCGGCCTCAGCCGGGCCGAATGGTCCGCCCTGCGACAGCAGGCCGCCGCGCGCGGGGTGACCGCGTCGGGCGCGGTGCTGGCGGCCTATGCCGAAGTGATCGGCGTGTGGAGTCGGCACCAGCGATTCACGCTCAACCTGACGCTGCTCAATCGGCCACCGCTGGGCCCGGCCGTGCCGCAGATCGTGGGGGACTTCACGTCGGTGAGCATGCTCGCGGTGGACAACGAGCGCGCCGCGACGTTCGGGGATCGGGCGCGCGAGCTGGGTGCGCAGCTGTTCGAGGATATGGACCATCGGCTCTACTCCGGGGTGGAGGTGCTGCGCGAGATAGCTCGCCGTCGCGGTCGCGACGCCGCCCGGATGCCGATCGTGTTCACCAGTGCCATCGGCCTCGACGAGGCGAATGGTGAAGGGGGCGAACAGGAGTGGGCCGAACTCGGCTACGGGATCACCCAGACACCCCAGGTGTGGATCGATTGCCAGGCGATGACCTGGCATGGCGAACTACGACTCAACTGGGACGTGCGCGACGGCGTGTTCGCCGACGGCGTGATCGACGAGATGTTCGCCAGCTGCGGCGATCTGCTCCGGCGTCTCGGCGCGAACGACGAAACATGGGACGCCGCAGCCCCGGTCGTGCTGCCTGCCGCCCAAGTCCAGCGGCGCCGGCAGCTCAACGACACCAGCGCGCCCGTGCCCGACCACCTCTTGCACGAACCGGTACTCGCGCAGGCGAACCGGACGCCGGAGCGCATCGCGATTCGCACCAGCGGGCAAACCATGACGTACCGGCACCTGGTCGACCGAGCGACCGCGACCGCAGGCGAGCTGCTCGATCGCGGTTGTCGACCGGGCGAGCTGGTCGCGATCGCGATGGACAAGGGGTGGGAGCAGGTTGTCGCGGTGCTCGGCGTGGCACTCGCCGGCGCGGCGTGGCTGCCGATAGACCCGCATCAGCCCGCGATGCGTCGGGAGCAGATGATGCAGGACGCGGATGTGCGCCTGGTCCTCACCCAGTCCTGGCTCGACCAGGGTCCCCGCGACACGATCTCGATCGACACCCTTGCGCCGCAACGGCATTCGGATCTGCTGCAGGACCGCCGGGCCGGCCCCGGCGATCTCGCCTACGTCATCTTCACCTCGGGGTCGACGGGTCGGCCCAAGGGCGTCATGATGACCCACCGCGGTGCGGCCAACACCATCGACGACATCAATCGCCGCTTCGGTATCGGAGCGGACGACCGGGTGCTCGCGCTGGCGAATCTGTCCTTCGACCTGTCCGTCTACGATATCTTCGGGCCGCTGGCCCTCGGTGGCTGCGTGGTGATCCCGGATGCGCCGCGTCGCGCCGATCCGAGCCACTGGGCCGAACTCGTCGTGAATCACGGTGTCACCGTGTGGAACTCGGTTCCGGCGCAACTGCAGATGCTCGACCACCTGCTGGCCGCGGAACCAGATATCGAGCTACCGACCCTGCGTATCGCCTTCCTGTCCGGCGACCGGATTCCGCTCGCGCTACCCACGCAGATCCGCAGCCATGTGCCAGACCTGCGGCTGATCAGCCTCGGCGGCGCTACCGAGGCAGGCATCTGGTCCATCTTCCACCCGATCGAGGACGTGTCCCCGGGCCGGCGCAGCATTCCCTACGGCAAGCCCCTTGCCAATCAGAGCTTCCACGTCTTCGGTGAACGCTGGCGGCACTGCCCGGATCTGACGACCGGCGAGCTCTACATCGGTGGATACGGTGTCGCCAGTGGATACCTCGGTGACCCGGTCAAGACCGCCGAACGCTTCGTGCGGTATCCGGAGACCGGCGAAATGCTGTACCGCACCGGCGATTTGGGCCGATACCTGCCGGACGGCAGCATCGAGTTCCTCGGCCGCGAGGATCTGCAGGTCAAGATTCGCGGTTACCGGATCGAGTTGGGCGAGGTCGAGGCGGCATTGCAGTCGCACCCGGCGGTCGGCGACGTCGTCGTGATCGTGCAGGGCGCGAACGAGTCCCTGCACCAGCTCACGGGTTTCGTGACGAACGCTCGGGCCGACGACCCGGTGGACGTCGCCGAACTGATGAGTCACGCGGCCGATCGGCTGCCCCAGCAGATGCTGCCGCAGCACATCCACGTTATCGACGCGGTGCCACTGACAGACAACGGAAAAGTCGATCGGCGAGCGCTGTCGGACACCGCGCCGGGACTGTCGAATGGCCTGGCCAGCGCCGAGGATCCGCCGAGCACCGACCTGGAGTGCCGACTCGCGCCACTCTGGGCAGAGGTGTTGGGGGTCGCCTGGATCGGTCGCGATCAGGACTTCTTCCGCCTCGGCGGTGACTCGCTGAAAGCGGCGAAACTGGTCGGGAAGATCCGGGAGGAGATACCGGAGGCCGCGGGGCTGTTCTTCGACAGCCTCATGCGCCAGCTCCTCCCGACGCCGACAATCGCCGCCCTGGCAACGCATCTGGACGGACAGCGACAGCAGAGCCCGCGCTCGAACCCGGTGCCCAGCTCGCCACTCGTGCCGCTGGGCGGCAGCGGTACCGGACCGACCTGGGTGCTCGTGCACAACGGCGCGGGCCGCCTCGCACCGCACCGCGACCTCGTCGCACCGCTTGGTGCGTCGGGTGCGGTCGTCGGCTTCGCCGTCAACGAGACGCAGTCGTACCTGCGTTGGGACCCAACGCTGTTCATGGAACGACGGGCGGCGGCGTACGCGCGGCTGCTGGACGCCCACGGCGACCGCAGCCTGCACATCGTCGGCTGTGGCCTCGGCTGGCCGCTCGCCGTCGAGTTGGCCCGCCAGCTCACCGAAAACGGGGTCGAGGTAACCGGACTCACGATCCACCATGGACACTCGGTTCCAGGCGCGACCGATCCCGACCTGATCGATCGGCTCCTGGCCGGGGAACTCGGGGACGCGTGGCCCGAAATCGACCTCATCGACGAGGCGAACGTGCTGCGCGACGTGCTGCGGCAGACACTCGATTCGGCTGTCGCGCACCGGCCTTCGCCGTATCTCGGTGACCTGACCTGGATTCGCGCGATCGACGGCGATACACCGGACCGTGCAAAGCCGTTGTCCCTCGGTGAGTTACGGGTCGTCGAGCTTCCCGACGGGGCAGACCTTGCCGATCTCGTGCTCGATGCCGCGCTGGTGGGACGGGGCGCGGCATCGTGACCGAACCAGTCGTCGGAGTCATGGGCGCCTACGGTGCGGTCGGGCGCACCGTCGCCCACCGCCTGCACGAGAACCATCGCCGACTGCGCCTCGGTGGCCGAAATGCGGAGTCGCTCGGCCGATTCGAGCTCGGCGACGAGGTGGAAACGCACGTGCTCGACCTCACCGACGCGGCGGCGTTGGCCCGGTTCTGTGCCGGTTGTGCCGTCGTGATCAACTGCGCCGGACCCTCACATCGGATCACCGATACCGTCGCCCGCGCCGCAGTGGCGGCGGGTGCGGACTACGTCGACCCCGGTGGCGACGAACGGCTGCTGGCCCAGCTCAGCGCCTTCGCCGAGCACGGGCGCACCGCGATCCTCGCGGCAGGCGTGCTGCCGGGCCTGTCCGCCTTGCTGCCCCGATTCCTCAGCCGCACGCTCGACCGAAGTCGTTGCCTGACTGTGTATCACGGCGTTCGCGACCGGTTCACGGCGTCGGCCGCGGCCGACTTCCTCGCCGGGCTCGACGCCGACGAGTCGCTCGCGTCCTGGGCGGACGGCCGCCGCCGCTCGGGCGGCGTGACGCGGTTGGTGGACATCGAGCTGCCGCTGTTCTCGTCGCGGGTGACCGCGCATCCCTATCTCAGCGCGGAGGGCGAGCGGATCGCCCGCCTGCTCGAGCTCGAAAACGGTAGGTGGTACAACGTTTTCGACGGTCGCCAACTGCTCGCGTCGCTGGATCGGTTCGCCGGTCGCGCCGCCGCGGGCATGGCGTCGAATGATCTGGACGCGACGACGCGGCGGCTGATGCGCGCCGCGGAGCTGGATGTCGTCGGCCTGACTCCGCACCTGACCCTGCTCATCCAGCTGGACGGCGAACGCGGCGGACTGCCCGCGACCCGGTCGCTGGTGCTGCGGGCGAATGCGGCCGCGGGGTTGACCGCCGCGACGGCCGTGTCGGCCACCGAGGCCATCCTCGACGGCACGATCGGTCCTGGCGCGCAATTCGCCGCTGCGGCACTCGATCCCGAGCTCGCCGTGGACCAGCTTCGGGCGGATCCCGCCGTGGTCAGGTTCGACGTGGTCGACGAGCCGCTTGCCCACTTCGAAGAAACGGAAGAGGGGGCATTGTGAGCTCGGCGAACAGAAACGGACGACGCATGCGAGTCGTCGTCTGCGGCACAACCTTTGGCAATATCTATCTGGAAGCCTTTCGCACGCCCGGCTTCCCGTTCGAGCTGACCGGAATCGTGGCGCGCGGTAGCGAGCGCTCCCAGGCCTGCGCCGAACGGCATGGCGTTCCTCTTTTCACCGACGTGGCAGAGGTTCCCGACGACACCGATATCGCCTGTGTGGTCGTCCGCTCGGCCGCCTTCGGTGGCCACGGAACCGATCTGGTCAAGGCGTTCCTGTCCCGGGGAATCCATGTGCTGCAGGAACATCCGGTCCATCACGACGAGCTGGCCGCATGCCTGGCCCTCGCGCGCAAGCATCGGGTGGTGTACCGGCTCAACAGCTTCTATCCCCACCTCGAACCGGTGCGGCATTTCCTCGACGCCGTCAATACCCATTTCGCGCACCAGGTTCCGCTGTTCGTGGACGCGGCGTGCGCTGTTCAGGTGGCCTATCCGTTGTTCGACATGCTCGGGCAGGCCTTGGGCAAAATACGCCCGTTCGAGCTCACGGCGCTACCGCTGCCTGCCGAACCGGCCGAGGGCGGCACGCCGTTTCGCAGCGTGGCGGGCGTGTTCGGCGGTGTGCCGCTGACCCTGCGGGTGCAGAACCAGATCGACGCCGCCGATCCCGACAACGGGCTGCACCTGTTGCACCGCATCACTATCGGTGGTGCGGACGGCGTGCTCACCCTCGCCGACACCCACGGCCCGCTGCTGTGGAGTCCCCGGCTGCGCGTGTCGGCCGCGATGAAGGACACCTTCGATTTCGGCGGTTCCGACGACACGCATCTCGGCCTGGCCACTACCGCGCTGATCGGACCGGTCGTTGGCCCCACGTTCCGGACGATGCTCGGCAAGCTGTGGCCGGACGCCGCCGCGGCCGCGCTCAATGACCTGCGCGCGGCGATTCTGGCCGACGAGGATCCGGCGATTCGCGGGCAGTACCACCTCGCGCTGTGCCAGGTGTGGCAGGACCTGACGGCGCAACTCGGCTATCCGGAGCAGCTGGCCGAGGCCGGTCGGCCGGTCGAGGTCGCGAGCCTGAGATGACTGAGCTGCAGATGATTACGCCGAGCCAAGTGTGGTTTCGCTCCTGGCGACAGGTCCCCGAGGCCGACCTCCGCGTGGCGATCTTCCCGCATGCCGGGGGCAGCGCCAGCTTCTACCGGGGCTGGGCCGACGAGCTGCCGACGGCGGACGTTCGTGTCGTCCAGTATCCGGGCCGTGAGGACCGGATCGAAGACCTCTTCGCTCGCAATCTGCCGGAGTTGGCGGCGCTCATCGCGGCGGCGACGACCGAGTGGACGGATCTCCCGCTCGTGCTCCTCGGGCACAGCATGGGTGCGACGCTCGCGTATGAAGTCGCCCGTTGGCTCGAGCGCGAAGGTGGCCCGCGCATCGAGCACCTGTTCCTCTCCGGGCGCCGAGCACCGGCCTGCCGCCCCGGCGGCTCGGTGCACCTGCGCGACGACGACGGCGTGCTGGCCGAACTCGCGCGGCTCGGCGGCCCTTTGTCGGCGATGCACGAATACCCCGAGCTCCGTGCGCTCGTATTGCCTGCCGTCCGAGACGATTTCCGGCTGATCGAAACCTACCTGCCCGCCGACGGCCCGCCGCTCACCTGCCCGGTGACCGCCTGGGTCGGCGACCGCGACAGCGAGACCACGATCGACGAGGCGCGGGCCTGGTCGACGCTGACCACCGGCACGTTCGAACTCCGCGTCTTCGCCGGCGACCACTTCTTCCTGACCACCAGGCGGACCGAACTCGCCCGTGAACTCCGTGCCGCCGCCGACAGATCAGTACCGAGCGCGGCCCCACCGACAACGGAAATGGAATGACATGACCACGAGAATGACCGGCGCGTCAGCGTTCACGCCCGCCACGGCGGCGACGTTGGAAACCATCAGGAAATTCAACGAGGACGGGAAATGCACCTTCCTCATCTCCAGCAATTACATGCATGCGGACAGCGCGAAACTCGGCTACCTGCTGAGTTCGCTGCTCACCGGCAAGGGTGATGCGGTCGGCGACCATCGCACCTACTTCGTGAACTCCAGTCTCGAGGCGCTGTCCGGGGCGATCAAACTCGCCAGACAGACCTCGGTGCGGGCGGGCAAGGCAGACGGCGGCTGGGTGCTGCTCGTCGACGAGGAGGCGAAGTATGCCCCCTACCTCGACCCGACGAGCCGCGGGGAGGAAGACGGCCTCACCCCGCATGTCCGGTTCGTCAGGTCGATCGCTGAGGCGCAACAGGTGGTGGCCGAGCGGAATTGGTCCGCGCTCGTGCACGTCCGTTATCCCGGTGCCCGCGACGATGCGGCGCAGCTGGTCGGCGCGGCCCGTCGGCGCGGCGCGATGGTGATCGCCTGCGATGCCGAACTGGAATTGGCCGACGCGGAGTTGCTGATACCCGGCTACTCGCCCGACGTGGTGGTGTTCGGCGAGAACCTCGCCGAGCATCAGGTGCCGTTCGGCTGCTTCGTCATGACCGAGCAGGCGTACTCGGTGTGGAACAACGATGTCGACTGCTTCGCGCAGACCTCCACCTTCGGCGGTAATCGATTGTGTGCCGTGGTCGCCCTGGATGCCCTGGATCGCCACGGCTTCGTGTCGGCCGAGCACCGCGTCGTGTTCGATCGCATCGATGCCGGTCACGGCGCGATGATCGCGGAGTGGGGCCGCTACGTGAATCCGGCGATGGCCCGGCTCGGCGGCGTCTTCGGCATGGATCTGGACGTGCGCTCGGCGGTCGGCGGCCGACTGCGCCTCGGCGACGGCCGGGAAATCCTCGACTGCAGCGGCGGTTTCGGGAGCAGCCTGCGCGGCCACAACCCGGCCGACATGGCCGACGTGCTGACCCGTCACGACCCCGACCACGACTACGTCACCGATCTGGAGTCATTGCTGGCGTCGCTGACGAAGTTTCCGCATGCCTTTCCGGCGGTAAGCGGTGGTACCGCAGTGGACATCGCCGCAGCACTGGGCATGTTGTCGAAACCAGGACGCCGGAAGATAGTGACCTTCAAGGGCAACTTCTCCGGAAAGACACTGTTCGCCCTCAATTTCAGCAAGCACGGCCCACAGCTCACCGAATCCGACGCGGACGCCTTCCGCCCGTACTACTCCGAACTCGTCTACGTCGACCCGTTCGCGGAGGGCGCGGCGTCCGAACTGACGCGGATCCTCGGCGGTGGCGATGTCGCGCTGGTGTGGTTCGAGCTGATCCACGGTGGCATGTGCCAGATGCTGCCCGACGAGATCATCGCGGTCATCAACGAGAAGAAGTCGAGCGGCGGATACGTCATCGGCGTGGACGAGGTGCTGACCGGCGGATGGCGCACTGGCGGTAGCTATTTGGCGCATGACAAGGTGATTCCGGAGAGCGACATCGTGGCCATCGGCAAGACGCTCAGCGATATGACCATGCCCATGGCGGCGACCTTGGTCACCGCGGAGGTCTATCAGCGGGCGTGCGAAACCGACGCGACGCACGTCGGACGCTTGGCCATGCGATACCGCAACAACCTCTCGGCAGCGATCGCATTGAACGCGCTGTCGAGCGTGCGCGGCGAAAACGAACTCGCGGCCGTGGTGCGAAATCAACGGGTGATCGACGCCGGGTTGCGGGAGATCATCAGTGGCTCAAAGATTTTCAGTGACCTGCGCGGCGGAGGCGCGTTGCTGCTCCCGGTCATGAACCACAAGTATTTTCCGTTCGGTCACCGGTCCAAGCCGGGCAACCTGCTGGAAATGGCGACTTCGCACCTCATCTTCGAGCGCTGCGGCGTCTTCGTGTTCCTGCTGCGGTTCCTGCAACCGGTGGTGACTACCGACGCGGATGCCCAAGAGATCGTCGATCGACTGCGACGTGGCATCGACGGCATCACCCCGACCATGGTGTACCGGTACGCGTTGAGCCGGATCCTCGCCGAGAAGCTGCCCAGAATGTCCGCGCTGCTCGAAGGGCAGGCGAGGACGGTGGCAAACCGGCCTGCCGTGACGTGATGGCGGATCTGTTCTCGGTCGAAGGCAAGACTGTGCTGGTCACCGGCGGAACCAGGGGGGTGGGCCGGATGATGGCCCGCGGCTTGGTCGAAGCGAACGCGCGCGTCTACATCTGCTCGCGCAACGCCGACGCGTGCCGGCAAACGGCCGCCGAGCTGTCGCTGTGGGGCGATTGCCTGGCGATTCCGGCCGACCTCGCGCGGGCCACCGAATGTGCCCGCCTGGCAACGGAACTCGCCGACCGCGAGCCCAAGTTGCACGTCCTGATCAACAACGCCGGGATCACGGTGGGAGCACCCCTCGACACGTTCGGTGACGAGGAATGGGACCGGGTCCTCGATATCAATGTGAAAGCGCCGTTCCATCTCACCCGGCTCCTGCGGCCGTTACTCGACGCCGCCGCGACCGACAGTGACCCCGCCAGGGTCATCAACGTGGGTTCGGTCGACGGCCTGCACGTGCCCGCGATGGAGAACTACTCCTATTCCGCGAGCAAGGCGGCGCTGCACCACCTCACGAGGCACCTGGCCAAACGTTTGGGGCCATCGATAACGGTGAATGCGATAGCACTGGGGCCGTTCGAATCCGACATGATGAATCCGGAGCTGGGCCGGGAAATGGCCGCCCGTGCGCCATTACGTCGAATCGGCGCTCAGACGGATGCTGCTGGAGTCGCGATCTTTCTCAGTTCGGTAGCGAGCGCGTTCCTGACCGGAGTGGTGCTGCCCGTCGACGGAGGGTTGATCACCACGGCCTGACTGGAACGACTAGATCTCGAGACGACGATAACCCGATCGGAGAATGGTTATGCTGCCTGGCGCGGTTCCGTGGCCGGAAGAATTCGCTGCGCGTTATCGACGGCTGGGATATTGGACTAACCAGACGCTCGGCGAGCTATTGGGTTGCGCGGCAGCCGAATACGGTGCTCGGACGGCGCTGGTGGCGGGGCCTCGGCGCTGGAGTTATGCCGAACTCGATCACCGCGCGACCAGTCTGGCGGCCGGGTTCCTGCGGCTCGGGATCGAGAACCGCGATCGGGTGGTGGTCCAGCTGCCGAACGTGCCCGAGTTCGTCGCGGTGTGTTTCGCGTTGTTCCGCATCGGTGCCGTGCCCGTTCTCGCGCTTCCGGCTCATCGGCGCAGCGAGATCATGCAGTGGTGCGATGCGACGGGCGCGGTGGCCTATATCGTGCCCGATAGGTGGGCGCGCTACGACTATCGCCCGCTTGCCACCGAAGTCGGCGCACGGTGTCGCACGGTCCGGCACACCATCGTCGCCGGAAACCGCGGCCAGCACATCGCGTTGAACAGTCTCTACGCCGAACCCGTTGCGCTGCCGTCCGTGGACGCCGCCGACGTCGCACTCCTGCAGATATCCGGCGGTTCGACCGGTATGCCGAAACTGATCCCGCGCACCCACGACGACTATGGCTATAGCGTGCGGGCCAGCGCCGAAGTGTGTGGTCTGACAGTTGATTCGACCTATTTGGCAGTCCTGCCCTGTGCGCACAATTTCCCGCTGAGCTCACCGGGGATATTGGGCGCCTTGCATGCCGGGGCGAAAGTGGTGCTCGCCGAGAACGGGAGCGCGGACGAAGTGTTTCCCCTCATCGAGCGCGAACAGGTCACGACCGTCGCCGTCGTCCCACCGCTGGCCCTGCTGTGGATGGAGGCCGCGCGGCTGGGTCGGCCCGGCCTGCGCAGCTTGCGCGTCCTTCAGGTGGGTGGTGCCCGGATCAGTGCCGCTGCGGCGCGGCGGGTCGAACCGGTGCTGGGTTGCTCGCTGCAACAGGTATTCGGGATGGCCGAGGGGCTGGTCAACTACACCCGGCCCGACGATCCGCCCGACACGGTGACGAACAGCCAAGGCAGGCCGCTGTCTCCGGCGGATGAAATTCTCGTCGTCGATGACGACGACATCGAAGTCGCCGCTGGTGCGAGGGGTCATCTGCTGACCCGTGGGCCCTACACGATCCGCGGCTATTACGATGCGCCGGAGCACAATTCGCGGGCATTCACGCCGGACGGGTTCTATCGCACCGGCGACATCGTGCGCGTCAGCGATACCGGACACCTCGTCGTCGAGGGGCGAGCCAAAGATGTGATCAACAAGGGCGGGGAGAAGGTCGCCGCCGAAGAGGTGGAGAACCACCTGCTCGAGCATCCGGCCGTACGCGACGCCGCACTGGTGTCCGTGCCGGATGAGGCCCTGGGCGAACGGGTTTGCGCTTTCGTGGTCGCCGGTGCCGATCCGCCCCGGCTCGGTGAGGTCCGAATGTTCTTGGCGGAGCGCGGATTAGCGGCTTTCAAACTCCCGGACCGAATCGAGATCGTCGACGCTTTCCCGAAGACCCGAATAGGGAAGGTGGACAAGAAAATGCTTCGTGCAGCGGCCGCCGAGCGGGTGTCCGCGCACGTCACCACGAGAAATATGGAGTGTGAGCAGTAATGGCTACCAACAACAGTTTTGCGGACACGGTCTGGCCGGATATCGACCACCTGTTTCCGGTGGACGCGGCGACCGAGATCGGCGAGCTCGCCGTGGCCGCCGACCGGGACGGGCAGATGTCGGAAGGCGGACTGAAGGTGTTGCGCGACATCGGATTTCCCGGGCTAGCGGTCCCGAGTAAATTCGGCGGGCTCGGCGCTTCGCTCGTCGAATGCTGCGCAGTGCAACGCAGATTGGGCGCCGCGGATCCCGGCCTGTCGATCGCCTGCGCGATGCATCTCGGATCTGTCGGCGTGTGGGCGGCGCACTATGCGAACAAGCCCGACATGACCTGGGTATTCATGGAGGCGGTGGCGAAAGGCGGGCTCATCGTGGCCTCCGCGGTCGCCGAACCCAGCCTCGGCGGCTCGGTCAACCGGTCCACCCTCCGGGCCAGTCGCGTCGAAGGCGGTTGGGAAGTATCCGGCCGCAAGGCGCCGCTGTCCTTCGCGGCCAGTGCGGACCTGATCTCGCTTCAGCTGCAGAGCGAGGCGACCTCGGATGGTCCCTCCGAGGTATTGGTGGCACTGATTCCCCGTACCCTTCCCGGCATCTCCACCCAGTCCACCTGGGACGTCCTCGGTATGCGCGGTGCGTGTGCGGACACGCTGGTGCTGGATCACTGCGTGATTCCCGATGCACTGATCTTGTATCAAGGTGTTCCGGGACTGGCGGACGACGACGACATGATCGTCGGCATCATCTGGTTCTGCCTCATCTTGACCGCCAGCTATCTCGGCGTGGCGGCCGCCGCGCTCGGCACGGCACGAGAACTGCTCGGGCGCTTGCGAATTGCCCACCTCGACTCTTCGCGCGCCGAACTGCCCAGCTTCCACGGACCGGTGGGGCAGCAGGTGGCGGCCCTGTTGAGCTTGGAGCTGGCGTGTGCGGGCCTGGCAAGTGAGATGGACAAGCGCAACAATGCGCCGGAGCTGCTGGCCGGCGCGCTGGCGTTGAAGCAGCACGCGATTCGGGTCGTACCCGAGGTGCTCGGCGTGCTCGCCGAGGTATGCGGTGGCGCCGCGTACGCCCGCGCGTTGCCGCTGGAGCGGTTCTGGCGCGACGCGCAGGCCATTCGCTTCCATCCACCGACCCCGGCGATCGTGGCGCAGTACCTCGGGCGGCTCGCCCTCGGGATACCCGCCACGCTCGACCTCGACGAATCCGCCCCCGGTCTACGACATCAGGAGTGAACGGACGGCCTTTCGCCGCCGAGACGGTTTCTGTTTCAGATATGAGGACAAGCAATGCCAGGTATCCCGACGATCACTCCCTATCCCATGCCGACCGCCGACGAGCTTCCGGTGAATACCGCCGACTGGGCCTTGGATCCGGAGCGTGCGGTGTTGCTGGTGCACGACATGCAGCGCTATTTCCTGCGCTCGCTCCCCGTCGAGCTCAGGCACCAGCTCATCGGCAACGTCACTTTGCTGCGCGAATATGCTGTGGCCCAAGGGATTCCGGTGGCCTACACGCTGCAGCCCGGTGGCATGACCGTCGAGCAGCGGGGACTGCTCAACGATTTCTGGGGGCCTGGCATGCGGGGGGAGGCGGCCGACCGAGAGGTCGTCCGGCCGCTCGCGCCCGGCACCGACGACTGGGTACTGACCAAATGGCGCTATAGCGCGTTCTTCAATTCGAATCTCCTCGCGCGAATGCGCGCGGCCGGCCGCGACCAACTCCTCCTCTGCGGTGTCTATGCCCACGTCGGTGTATTGACCACTGCGATCGAGGCATTCAGCAACGACATCCAAGCGTTCCTCGTCGCTGACGCCGTCGGCGACTTTTCGCCCGAGTGTCATCGGCTGGCCCTCGAATACGCGGCGAAGCGTTGTGCGGTCGTGGTCGCGGTCGAGACTGTGCTCGCTCAGCGGCCAACCCCGGTGGCGGCAGTGCGGTGACAGGCGAACTCGGCGGCAAGGTCGCTTTGGTGACCGGTGCCGGGCGGGGCATCGGAGGCGCCGTGGCCACGCTGTTCGCCGAGCAGGGCGCACACGTCGCGGCCGTCGACGTATGCGATGTGCACGGGGACAGATCGGTGCGCGGCTATCGAGCCGATGTGACCGATGCGAAAGCGGTGGAGCGGATCGTCGCGCAGGTCGAGGCCGAACTCGGCCCGATCGAGATTCTGGTCAACGTGGCAGGCATTCTGCGCGTGGCCGAGGTCGTCGACACGACCGACGAGGACTGGCGCGCCGTCTTCGCCGTCAATACCGATGGGGTGTTCCACATGTCGAGGGCGGTCGCCCGGCGGATGCGGCCGCGGCGCCGGGGCGTGGTCGTCACCGTCGGCTCCAACGCGGCCGGTGTGCCCCGCATCGGCATGGCCGCCTACGCGGCATCCAAGGCGGCCACGGTGATGTTCACCCGTTGTCTCGGCCTCGAATTGGCCTCCTATGGTATCCGCTGCAATGTGGTGTCACCCGGTTCGACGGACACCGGCATGCTGCGGGGCATGTGGGCCGATGCCGACGGCGAACGCCTCGTGATCGACGGTTCTCAGCGGGCTTTTCGGGTGGGCATTCCGCTGGGCCGGATCGCGGAGCCGGTCGACGTCGCGGAGGCCGTGTTGTTCCTGGCGTCCGAGCGAGCTCGGCACATCACCATGCAGCACCTTTATGTGGACGGTGGGGCTTCGCTGCACGCTTGATCGACGACCACGGGGGGAAACCTCGGTCGCTTATTGGAATTCGTCACTGGTCATCGGTGTCGGCTCATCGGTTGATGCGCGAACACCGAGTTGCCGACGTGACCAAGGTTTGGAGCAAACTTGAACGTCGCCTC
Organism: Nocardia sp. NPDC050175; assembly: GCF_044459885.1. Lineage (NCBI taxonomy): Bacteria > Bacillati > Actinomycetota > Actinomycetes > Mycobacteriales > Nocardiaceae > Nocardia > Nocardia sp. NPDC050175. The sequence continues at coordinate 477,640 of NZ_JBITJI010000001.1, read as the reverse complement.
GCCCCCCGTTGCGCTGCAGCAGCCTCAGTGGGGGGACCCGACACAGGTCGAGCAGATCCGGGGTGCGTTGGCTGCCCTTCCGCCGCTCGTGCAGGCCGGGTCGCTGAGCAGGCTCCGCGGGTTGCTCGCCAGGGTCGCCGCCGGGCAGGCACAGGTGGTGCAGGCGGGTGACTGCGCCGAGGATCCCGCGGAATGCACTGCGGGCGCTGTGCGGCGGAAGGTGTGGCTCATCAACCTGCTCGCCTGCGTCATGCGGGCGAGCACCCATCAGCCGGTAGTGCGGGTCGGCCGGATCGCGGGACAGTATGCCAAGCCTCGGTCGTCAGACACCGAATGGGTTGGTGGCGTGGAGATTCCGGTGTATCGCGGGCACATGGTGAACGGTCCCGAGCCGGACCCGCGAGCTCGGCGGCCCGATCCGCAGCGCCTGTTGGCGGGTTACTGGGCGGCGAGCCAGATCATGGCCCAGCTCGGCCCGACGCCAAGGGCGCGCATCGAGTCGGTCGTGTGGACGAGTCATGAAGCGCTGCTGCTCGATTACGAGGTTCCGATGCTGCGTCAAGGCCGGGACGGTCGGGTCGCGCTCACGTCCACGCACTGGCCGTGGATCGGCGAGCGAACCCGCCAGCTCGCGGGAGCTCACGTCGCACTGCTGACCGATGTGGTCAACCCGGTCGCGTGCAAGGTCGGGCCGCGGATGACAGTTGCCGAGCTGCTCGGATTGTGTGCGCGGCTCGACCCGGAACAGGAGCCGGGACGACTCACCTTGATCGCCCGGATGGGTGCCGACACGACCATGGATCTGCTGCCGCCGTTGGTCCGGGCCGTGCGCGCCGCCGGACACCCGGTGATCTGGCTGGTCGACCCGATGCACGGCAACACGGTGACCACCGCTGAGGGACGCAAGACCCGGGTCGTGGAGACGATGGTCCGGGAGGTGCTGGCGTTCCAGTTCGCCGTGCGCACCGCCGGCGGCATGCCGGGCGGGATACATCTGGAGACCACGCCCGACCCAGTGACCGAATGCCTCGACACCCCATACGGCACCGACCGCATCGGCGAGAACTACACGACGTTATGCGACCCGCGACTCAACCCCGGCCAGGCCGTATCGGTGATCTCGGCCTGGCAGACGGACTCTCGCGAGTGGTACCGCTTCAGCGCTTCACCAGCGGCCGCGCTGTCGCATGGTCTGTGGGGTTGACCGCAGGCTGGTTCGTTTGCGCCCACAGTGCCCGACGACGTTGCTGCGCTGCGGGTTCGGCGACCGGCACCGCCAGCAGCAGGCGTTGGGTGTAGGGCGATTCAGGTGCGGTCAGCACCTGTGCGGTCGGACCTTGTTCGACGATGGCACCATCGCGCAGGACGACGACGTGGTCGGCGAGTTGCTGGACGATGGCGAAATCGTGCGTGATGAACACCGCCGCGAATCCGTGTTTGGACTGGAGTCGCCGGATCAGCGCCAGGACCGACGCTTGGACGGCCGCATCGAGGGCGCTCGTCGGCTCGTCCATCACCAGGACATCGGGTTGGACGGCCAGCGCGCGGGCGATCGCGACGCGCTGGCGCTGTCCGCCGGAGAGCTGGCGCGGGTAGCGCGTGATCAAGTCGGGGTCGAGCGAGACCTCGTCGAGGAGTTCCTCGGCCCGTTCGCGTCGTTGGCTGCTGTCGAGCGCAGTGTGTACGCGTAGCGGTAGTTCCACCGATTGCAGCACCGTGTGCTGCGGATTCAATGAGGACATCGGGTCTTGGAACACCACGCCGAGCTGTTTGCCGAGGGCGCGGCGACTCCGCTTCTGTAGCAACGGAATCGGCTCACCGTTCAGGGTGACCCGGCCCGCGGCGGGGGTGACCAGCCCGCACAAGGCGCGACCCAGCGTCGACTTTCCGGCACCGGACTCACCGACGAGTGCCACGATCTGATGTTCGCGGACCACGAGATTCGCGTCCCGCAAGGCGGTGAACTTGGCACCTGCCTTGCGGTAGTCGACGGTGAGGTTTTCGACTTCGATGACCGGCTTCGCCTGCTCGACAACAGAACTCGAGGCCGACGCCGGCGGCTCGAGCTGCAACACCGCGGCCAGTAGCGTTTTCGTGTAGTCCTGCTGCGGTGCGGTGAGCACCTGCCGAGTCGGCCCCGTTTCGACGGGGCTGCCGTTGCGGAGCACAACGACGTCATCGGCGAGGTCGGCGACAACGCCCATGTCGTGGGTGATCAACAGAATGGCGATGTCATTGTCCTGCTGCAGCTCTCGAAAGAGCTGCAGCACCTCGGCCTGCACATTCGCATCGAGCGCGGTAGTCGGTTCGTCGGCGATGATCAGTTGGGGCGCCCGGGAAATCGCCATCGCGATCATGGCGCGCTGCAGCTGCCCACCGGAGATCTCATGCGGATAGCTGGCCGCCACCCGCTCCGGATCACTGATCTTGACTCGGTCAAAAAGTTCGAGCACCAACGAATTAGCCTGCTGCTTAGCGTATTTGCCGTTGGTGCGGATCACCTCGCGCAGTTGCTGCCCGATCCGATACACCGGATCGAACGCGGCCGCCGGGTCCTGGAACACCACCCCCACATCGCTCCTGCGCACCTGTCGGAGCGCTTCGGGCTTCATCCCGAACAGGCTCTTTCCCGACAGCGTCACGGTGCCGGACGTGGTCGACCCCGGCGGCAGCAAGCCGAGCACCGACAGGGCGGTGAGCGACTTGCCGGAGCCGGATTCGCCAACCAGCGCAAGGGTTTTGCCACGTTCGATCTCGAAACCGAGGCCGCTCACCAGGGTTTGGCCGTTGATCGCGATGCCGAGATCGTGGACTGCCAGGACCGGCGGTGTTGTCATTGCGCGAGTGACACTTTGAAGTACACCGGGTAGGCCGGGAACGGCGGCACGTAGAAGTTGCGGACGTCACTGCCGTAGATGAAGGTGTTCACCGAGTTGATCAGCGGAACGTTCGCGACCTCACCGGTGACGATCCGGTCGACCTCCAGCCACAGATCACCGGCCCGCTTCGGGTCGACCTCGGCGGTGGCGCGGGCGATCAGGTCATCGACCTTCGGATTGCTGTAGCGCGAGATGTTGAAGCCGCCGTTGCCGATCTCCGAGGTACCGAAGCTGGGCTGCAACATCGAAGCGGCACTGGGGAAGTCGGCCTGCCAGCTGGACAGCACCAGGTCGTAGCCGGAGCCGTCCTTGTGCTGGGTGATGTCGTCGTAGCTGGCGTTGTCGAGCGCCTGAATCGTGACGCGGATACCCGCGCGGCGCAAACCGGCCTCGATGGCCTGACCGCCCGCGGAGTTCGTCGCGTCGTTCTTGGTCACCAGCACCAGGTCGATACCGTTGGGGTGTCCCGCTTCGGCGAGGAGTTGCTTGGCCTTCTCGACGTCACCCGTCGGCTGGGTCGGGAAAGCATCGAACTTCTGGTAACCCGGGATCGCCGGCGGAATGTTGGTGGTCGCGTAGTCGCCGCGGGACTCACCGCCGAGCGAGGTGCGAAACGCCTGCTTATCCGTCGCGTAGACGATGGCCTGACGAACCTTGGGATCGTTGAGCGGCGACTTGCTGACGTTGACCTGTAGTTGATAGAGCGAGCCGCCACCGGCCTCGGCTATCCGGTTCTTCGCCGAAGGGTTGGACCGAACCAGCGGCAGCTGCGAGGCGGGGACGAATGAGGCGGAAAACGCTGATTTCGCCGTTCCGGTGTCGGCGATCAGCTCCTGACTGATCGTCGTCTGCTGCATACCGAGCTGGAAAATCACCCGGTCCGGACCGGCCGTGCGGGCGGGATCGGTCTTCGGATCCCAGTTCGGATTACGCACCAGGACAACCTCGGACGCCTTGTCGAACTTCTCGACCTGGTAGGGGCCCGATGCGACGGGTGCCTGGAAGTACGTTGCCGGATTGTCCTTCGCCTTGGGCACCGGCGTGAAGGCCGGTTGCGATGCGATCCAAGGGAAGTCGCCGAACGGCTTGTTGAGGTGGAAGATCACCGTCTTCGCGTCGGGCGTTTCGATGGAGTCGAGCGACTTGCCGTTGTAAGGACCGTCATACGCTTCGCCACCTTGCAGCAGCGTGCGATGGTAGGTGAAACCACCCGACAGCAAGGGCGCGAACGAACGTTCCAGACCGTACTTGATATCGGCCGAGGTGATCGGCGAACCGTCCTGGAATTTCAGGTCGTCCTTGAGGGTGTACTTCCAGGTGCGACCGGCATCGGTGGTCGTTCCGGTGTCGGTGGCGAGATCCGGGATCGGCTTCATCTCTTTGCCCGGTTCGGCCTGCCAGGTGGTGAGCCGGCGCGCGACGAAACTGAGCGAGGTGATCGCCAAGTTCGTCGACTTGGCCGGATCGAAGTTGAAGTCGGTGGTCGTCGACATGATCCGCAACGTCCCGCCCTTTTGCGGCGGGACCGATTGGGTGGTGTCCCTGGCGCCGTCGGTGGGGTTGGCATTGCAGGACGTTACCGACAACGCCACGGCCAGCGCGGCGGCGGCGAGCGCCGACTTCGATTGTTTCTTCATCACTTCACCCTGGGATCGAGCAGTCCGAGAACCGCGTCTATGAGGAAATTGGCGACCAGAACGATCGCGGCAGAGAAGATGGTGATCCCGACGATTACCGGGAGATCGACGGTATGGACCGCATCGATCAGGAGTCGGCCGAGGCCGGGCATGCCGAAGACCTGTTCGGTGATGACCGCCCCGCCCAGTAGCGCGCCGAGGTCGACCGCGAACAACGTCAGAATCGGCGCGAGAATATTGCGCACCGCGTGACCGAAGACGATGCGCCGCTCAGTCAGGCCGTTCGCCCGCGCGGTGCGAATGAAGTCCTCGCGGAAGATCTCGATCAGCTGGTTGCGCGAAATCCGGGCGTACATGGCCGCATTCACGAGTGCGAGCACGATCCACGCCGCCACCAGATGCCAGGCCCACTGCACGACGCCCGAACTCAACGGCACATAGCCGCTCACCGGAATGACGTTGAGCGTGAACCCGAACAGCAGCACTACGAGCAGACCGAGCAGATACGTCGGTGTCGACAGGCCGAGCGCGGCCAGCGAGGTGACGACTCGATCGGTCAGTTTGCCCTGCCGACGTGCCGCGACCAATCCCGCACCGACACCGAGGATCAACCACAGCACGCCCGCACCGATCGCGATGGACAACGTGATCGGGAAGCGCTCGAAAATCAGCGAGGCCACCGACTCGTTCTGCTGAAAGGAATAGCCGAAACATGGTGCGGCGCACTGGATCGTCGCCAATCCAGACCCGTAACTGCGACCGACTACGACACCGGCGACGAAGTCGAAGAACTGCTGATACCACGGATGGTCGAGTCCCATGTACAGCTGCGCCTTGAGCAGATTGTCCGGCGTGCAAGGCTTTCCGCACGCGAGCTGAGCCGGATCGGCGGGCAGCAGATAGAACACCGCATAGGTCAAGAACGCGACGATGAGCAGCACGCCGAGCGCCAGCAGCAGCTTCGCCGCCGACGACGACAGTCGACGACTGACGATTGTCCACCTCATCCCGCGCTGAACGCATTCCGTAGACCGTCACCCACGAGGTTGAACCCCAATGTCAGTAGCACCAACGCGATTCCGGGAAAGATCAGGAACCACGGATCTGTTTGCACCCACCCGACGGCATCGCCGATCGACCTACCCCAAGACGGTGTCGGCGCGGGCACCCCTACTCCCAGAAACGACAGCGACGCCTCCGTCGCGATGAGCCCCGGCATGCTCGTGGTGGCGAAAACCACCACCAGCGCCCGCAGATTCGGCAGCACCTCGCGCGCCAGCGCATGCAGCGGCGAAACGCCGATCACCAGCGCGGCCCGGACGAAGTTCCGGTTGCGCAGCGACAAAGCTTGCGCCCGAATCACTCTCGCCATTCCGGGCCAGCCGAAGATGCCCACGATGAATACCACGAGCACCGGGCGCGGGAAGGTCGCGGGTAGTACCGCGCTGAGCGCGATCATGAACAGCAGCGACGGAAATCCGAAGAGCACATTGATCGCTCCGGAAAGCACTCGATCCACCCAACCGCCGGCGAACCCGGCGGTAACGCCGATCACGAGGCCGAGCACCGTCGATATCACCAACGCGCCGAGCGCGATGAACAACGACGTCCGGCTACCGGCAACAACCACCGCCAGCAGATCCCGACCGGTCAACGGCTCGACACCCAACGGATGCGCCGCACTCGCACCACCGAAACTCCCCGACGGCACACTCTGCGCATCCAGGGTCTCCGAATGGAACGTATACGGATCGATATCGAGCAGCCCGTTGATCACCGGCGCGAAAGCCGCGACAATGACGAAGAACCCGACCACGATGAGGCCGAAAACACTCCAGCGATCGCTTGAAAATCGATACCAACGCGAACGCACTAACTCCCCAATTCATCGGATGTCTGCGTCACTGTAGACAAGGGGGAGGGGGAGATCCACAGATTCCCTCAGCCAGATCCTAATCCGACCGCGCCGCGAGAATCACTGCCTACCAGCGTGTTTCGCCGGTCTTGCCCGCAGACGCCAGCACTCGCCGCAGTCCGACCTACCGTGGGACGGGCGTGCGACTCTGGTCTGATCCGGAGGCCTACATCGGGCGTCGCAGGCCGCTCGCAGACGTCGAAGTCGGCTCGCCGCTAGGAATATGAGCTCCAGGGCCGATACCCTCATCGGGTTCGCTGTCTCCACCGGGCGATCCCCGAGCGAGTCCAGCGAAAAGCGCAGGGGCACTTCTCTCCCCGACTTCGCGGAAGGAGTCGAGCATGGCCGACGAGCTGGCTGATCGGCCGCTCGTGCAGAAAATCGGCCAGCGGCTCACCGAGCTGATCGCCGCGCTGTACCCAGACCAGCTCAAACGTCCTGGATATGGGCGGTTGGCGACCGAGATTCGGGAGGCGACGGGCGGCACGATCTCCGGTACCTATCTGTGGGAACTGGCCACCGGGAAGAAGCGCAATCTCACGCTGGGACAGCTGGATATCCTCGCCGAATTCTTCGGGGTTCCGCCCGAGTACTTCTTCAACGACGAGGTAGCCGAGCGCGTCAGCACCCAGCTCGAGCTCGCGACCGCGTTACGTGATGCCAAGATTCGTCGGCTTGTCCTGCGTGCGGACGGACTGTCCGCCGGCGCCTTGGACTCGATCCTCACGATGGTCAACGAGGCCCGCAAACTTCAGGCTCTCACCCCTCGGGACAACCCGGAAGCCATGGACTGATGAGATGGCCGCGGCGCCCAATCCCGGTGTTGCTCTTGGCCAGAGCTTCTAGTGCCCGATTCGGTCAAGCGCTGCCTTCGGGTAACGGTCGCCTGCCACGCCGGACATGGGGACTGCCTCCGCGAGCTGTCGAACCTGGTCGGTAGTGAGCGTCAGCTCGGCCGCGGCGACGTTTTGCTCGAGGTAACGGACCTGTTTGGTGCCGGGGATGGGCACGATGTCGTCGCCTTGGGCCAGCAACCACGCCAGCGCAGCCTGGGCAGGAGTGCAACCGATCGTCGCAGCGACTTGTTTGAGGTTGTGGACCAGGGCGAGGTTCGCGGCGATGTTCTCGGCGGCGAACCGTGGCCAGCGTCGTCGGCCGTCGCTGTCGTCCAGGTCGGCACGGGACGACAGCAGGCCCGCCAGCATGCCTCGCCCGAGCGGCGAGTAGGCAACCACCGCGACGCCGAGTTCTCGGCAGGTTCGCAGCATGTCTCCTTCCACGACATTCCGAGTGAACAGTGAGTATTCCAACTGGATCGCCGCTATGGGGTGGACCGCGTGGGCTCTGCGCAGTGTCTCGACGCTGACCTCCGATAGTCCCAGGTGGGCGACCTTGCCTGCGGACACCAGTGCCGCCATCGCGCCGACAGTGTCCTCGATCGGCACTTCGGGGTCGCGCCGATGGATGTAGTACACATCGATGTAGTCGGTGCCGAGGCGCCGCAGTGACGCATCGCAGGCGACGGGAACATACTCCGGGGAAGTGTCCACGGTAGCGACCATCCCGGTGTCGGGGTCGTGGCGCAGTCCGAACTTCGTGGACACGACGACCTCCTCGCGGCGGGCATGCCGCAGCCATCGTCCGAGCAGGTCCTCGTTGGCACCGCGGTCGTAGGCGTCGGCGGTGTCGAGCAGCGTGATGCCCAGCTCTGCGGCGCGGTCCAGGGTGCGCGGCGATTCACTGCCGTCGGCGCTGGTCATGCCCATGCATCCCAGCCCGACCGCTGATACCCGCGGGTGTCCGGCTCCCAGAGTCGTGTACCTCATGACCTTTTCATCCTCGCTGACGGTGGGACGTTGTCGAATGCGCGTGCAAGGTGTAACAAGCGGGTGATCTCGCTACGGTAGTCGCCGCTGTCGTGCACCATCACCGCCGTATGTCCGAGATGCTGGGCAGGCATCGACCTGGTCTTGGCGTGAATCGCCTCCCGGATATGAGCGGCTGTGTCGGCAGCGCTCGTGGCCGCGTCGTCGGCGAGATACGGGCGTAGCGCACGGTATCCGTCCTGAATCTCGATGACTCGACGGTAGAGCCGGTAACCGAGGCTCCTGAGTGTCAATCTGTCAGCCAGCCAGGAGGCCGGTGGGTCGAGAGCGATCGCCGGGGTAGCTTGATAAACAGCCCGCCACAAGGGATACAGCCTGGCGTACGTGATGTAATCGCGCACCCAGTGCTTGCCCGCCGATAGTCTGGGGCCCCAGGACGGCATGGTGAAACCCGCAGTGATCAAAAGGATTCCGAGCCCGTTGGATATCGGGGTGACGATTTCCCACCGCATCGGGTCCAGTCCGATACGCACTGCGATAGCTACTGACCCGCGGTCGAGGCAATACACCAGATAGACTGCCGCACCCACCATGGTCGTATGCAAACCCCGTCGCAGCCATGGCAATTCGCAGAATTTCGTATAACGTCGGCTCAAGCGGATGATCTCGATCAATTCCACGCCGAACGCGGTCACGTACAGCAGCAGGTAGGCGGTGACCACGGGCCGATGCGCGTTCTGGATCAGGTAATGCTTGGCGTGTTCTCGGTTGTCGGTGGCGGCAACGGCCCAGAGGATGGTCATCGCCACGCCGATCGCACCGGCGAGAGCCACTCGCACCACTGCCTGCAGACGCGCTCGGTCGGGCGGGTAGACCCAGAACACGATAGCCACCAGAAAAGCAGCGCTCGACGCGACGCCACCGGACAGATGGATCCCGAGTGCGCCGATGTCCGGGACTCCGAGCTGTTCATCCACCCAGGCCGACACTGCCGGTGTCGACAGTGTGAATGAGACGCCCTTGCAGAGGAATGCGACCAGTAGCGCCAGCAATGAAGGGTCGTGTCGGCCGAGTCTGAGGTCGAAGGACTTGTACACCAGCGCCAGCGCGCACAGCGCCGCGCCGAGGGGAAACACAACACCCTTGAGGTCGCTCATAATCGGCGCGGTTGAGCCGACGGGGGTAGAGCTTCGATCACTGGTCCCGCCGATGCGGGGCCAAGGATTGATCGATCCTTCGGACAACATCGGAATCGACCGCCAGCGCCTGGGTGGCGCGGCCATGAATCCGTTCCGCGAGCATTGACGCCAGCATCTCTGCCTGAGCTTCCTCATCGTTGTCATATCCGGAGCGCGCCAACACCCGCCGCAAAAACTCGACACGCAAGTCCGGGAACAGTATTCGGCCCAGTTCCTCATCGACCGGACCGAGACTGCCGTGATCGCACAGCATGTGGGCTATCTCGTGCAGGATGATGTGGTCCCGATGGGTCCTTGTCGTATCGGCCTCGTAGAAGATCAAGTCCTCCAGGGCCAGGGCTATCCATAGTCCGCACGGCCCGTCGGCCGGCAGCTCCATCGGCATCAACCGGATCGGCCGCTGCCGCATCGTCCTGACCGCGGCCAGCACTCCATCGACACTACTGATCGCGGGCAGCCGCAGCGTCCGGATCATTCGGCTGCACTCGTGGCGCATCCGCATCAGATCTTTCGTGCTCCGTCGATGGAGATCTCTGTGCATCGATAGATCAGCTCCCGCCGGTCGGGGGCAGGGCGCACAGTTGCCACAGATACCGGCGCGATACCAGCAATGCTGGGTCGATCTCCCTTGGCCGCTCGGTCACCTGGCCGCAATCGAGTCCCGGGTGATCGGGCTCAGTCTCCATAACAGGTCCAGCGTGCCCGCCGACGCCCACCCCCGGACATCAATTCTCCCCACATGCTTCGCGAAAAGTCGCACAGCGGCCAGATATGAACTGTCAGTTGGCCGCCCGTGATCGCGGCAACTGTATCGCCTCGAGAACGCTCGATCAACCTGCTCGCCAGACGCTCGAGCGGACGCCAGGGGTGGTTGGGGCGCACGCCGTCACGGCGGAGAGTGGATCCCGGAGGGGAGGATCCACCCTCCGCCGTGTCCGGCACGAAACGGCAAACTATGTGTTGCCCGGCTGGTCACGCATCGCGTGGATCATTGTGGGTGCCGCGAGCAGTAAAGCGATCCCGCGAAGCCCGCCGGCGGCGAGGTAGGGCGCGCGCAATCCGAGCAGGTGTGCCACCAGTCCGCCGGTCAGCGCGCCGAGCGGAATCAGTCCCCAACCGACCATCTTGTAGACGCTGCTGACCCGTCCGAACAGCTCGGTCGGCACGATTTCCTGTCGGAGGCTGACGACCACGATGTTCCAGAGCGTGACGACGAAGCCGTTGACAGCCAACATGCTGCCCAGCACGAATCCGTTCGGACTCAGCCCGATGCCAACGAAGACAACGACATTCGTGGCAAGCGCGGTGAGCAGCGCGGGAAGGGCGCCGATCATTTCGACGATGCGCGCGTTGATCAGACCGCCGAGCACGCTGCCGACCGCGGCGCTCGCGAGCAGCAGACCATAGTTGGCGGCGTCTACCCGCAACGTCTGAGTCGCGAGCAAGACGAGCACTACGTTGCCGACTTGTCCGCAGAAAGTGTTGACACCGAGCAGGATTGCGAGCGTGCGCAACAGCCGGTTCCGGGCCAACCAGCGCAAGCCATCCGCGATCGGTCGACGCTCGACCGCTGGTCTGCTCCGCCTGGGCAGTGTCCAGAGCAACACGGCGGACACGACGAACGTGGCAGCGTCCAGCCCGAACGGTAGTGCCGCGGCGACGGCGAACAGGAGACTACCCAACGGTGGTCCCAGGAACTGCTTGCCGACCGTTTCCGCCGTCTGCTGATTGCCATTCGCCCTGTGTAGCAACGACTTCGCGACAATGTTCGTCAGGTTGGTCTGTGCCGCGATGCTGAAAACGACATCGCACGCCCCCAACCCGAAGGCGGCGCAGGCCAGCAGATAGATGTCGACGTGGCCGAATGCGACAAGGACCGCGACGGCGCCGACGATCACTGCCTGGATCGCTTGCGAGCGCCACATCAGGCCGACCGGATCGCGCCGGTCTATCAAGGCGCCCGCTTGCAGGGACAACAGCAACCAGGGCAGGTACGTCGCGGCGGCCACGACCGACATGAGTCGAGGGTCGTGGGTGATCGTCACTGTCAGCAGCGGAATCGCTGCGGCGAAGGCGCCATCGCCGGCGTTGCTGATACCCGCCGCCCACCAGGACCGCCAGTAGGCGCGAGACAGGCGTGGCGCAACGTGTGTCCGGGTCATGTCGCGATCGTCTGGTTTCCAGCGCCGTCGCGACACTATGTAGGTCAGTGCTACACACTCGAATGATGATGTTGCGGATCGACTTAGGCGTTGCCGAATTGGCGGCTACGCGCTTCGCGATCTCGCCGCTGTCGGAGACGGTGTCCGGGCTGCAACAACTCGCGGGCTGGCAGCGCAGGACAAGTAACCGGCCTTGGCTGCGATGGGCCGCCGACGAGCTTGCCGGGGATCCACTCGACCTTTCACACACCTGGCCGCTGATCGCGAACGGGCGAGCGAGCTGGCCCGAGTTTCTGGTCCCGGCACCGGTGGGCACCGAGTCATCGATCACCGATGATCTGGCAGCGCTGCAACGCACCAGCGCCGGGCAGGTGCGGGCCAGCCTACGCAACGTGTTCGGCGAGACACTCCCGGAGAGCGTCGCCTCGCTTGCCGTCCGGCCAACCGCCGGGTTGCGTGCTATCGCGGCGGAATTGCTTGCGGCACATGACCGGCTCGTCGCACCGCACTGGTCACGGATCCGGGCTGTCCTCGACGCCGACGTCAGCTATCGCGCCAAACACCTGGTCACCGGTGGTGCTGAGAAGTTGTTCGCCGACCTGCACTCGGATCTGCAGTGGCGTGACGGTCGGCTGCTTCTGCGGCGGCGACGGACCGAACGTCCCGTGCACCTCGGACCGGGTGGGCTCGTCCTGCTCCCGGTCGCTCTCGGCTCTCCCGAAGTGCTGATCAAGAAGAGCACGTCCACCCAGACCACAGTGCGTTATCCAGCAAGGGGGATAGGTGCGCTGTGGACTGCGGGCAAGCAGACGCCCGCGGGCAACACAGTCCGCTTGCTCGGTCGAGTGCGGACCGAACTGCTCGAAACATTGCGATCTCCCGCAATGACCGGCGACTTGGCTCGGACGTTCGGTGTCACGCCCAGCGCAGTATCGCAACATCTCCGCGTCCTGCACGACAGCGGGCTCATCGCGCGGGAACGATCGGGCCGCAACGTCCGGTATGTCACCACCGCCCTTGGTATTCGCCTGCTCGACGTCAGTCGCCCGCGCGAGTGAAGGTGTCGCTATTGGTCAGCACCGCGTGGGCCCACGGGAGGGTGAGTAGTTCCGGTGGAGCGCCGGGGCGTGGGGGTTTGACGGCCTGGTCGGAAACCAGATGCCAAGCGACATGGAGGTTTCCGTCACGCAGCAGGCCGGTGAAGGAGCAGATGGCGGGGATGTCGCCTGCGGCTACGAACGAGAATTGGGCGCAGGGACCGGTGTGCAGTCCTTGAATCGGGACTGCGGAGCCTGCGAAAACACTGTCGCTCAGGGCGGTTTCGAAGGTGCCGGTCAGGGTGCCGCCGGTGTCGTCGGTGATGGTGAGGCGCGTACCGTATTCGTTGCGCCACAGTCCCTTCCAATCGATTTCAGCCATATCCGCAGCATATCCGTGAGGGTCTGCACAGCCGAGTCGGATCGAGCGAGGACGTTGAAAGGCGTTGTCCACCAACGATCCGCTTCGCATCTAGGCTGCTACCTGTGACGGTGTCGATAAATCGCTGCGGACGTCGCACCTACCCGTACAGGTGAACGTTTACTGTTGGGTCATTTGCCAGCACGAAGTCGACCACGCTCCAAAACTCCGGTAAGCGCGCGTGGGCCAGGCCGTCTTCGCGCGAAAGCAGTATGCCGTGGATCTCGCTGCCCGATCCGTCTTGGCACGCCTGGACGAGCGTCGCCGCAGGATTCGGGTCGCCTTCCACCGGCCCCACCCGGCACCCGAATGTCACGTGGTCGTCAGTGGGTTCCCCGCTCCAGGTGCCCAGGATGACATCGATCCATACCTCATGCGCCTGACCGGTGTGGTGGTAGCTATTCGCGAAGTACACCGCGTAGGCGTCACCGTGGCGACGGACGAAATTCCACGTCCGCTCGACAGGCGCACCGCAGCACGTGCACTCATACTGTCTTACCTGGCGCTCATCAAGGTCCATCATCAATTCCACCGCTTGCATACTGATCAGTCTATTTGGACCGAGCTGGACGGAGCAGTCGGGCGTAGTCTTGGCGACAGCGTCTGAGCTCGATCCCGCTGGTGAACGGAGCACCTTGTGACGGCTTCCTCGGCTCGCGGTGGCGTGCTGACTATTGCGGTGATGGCGGCGCTGATGTCGGGATGTTCGGCGAATTCCGCGCCGAACGCGTCACCCGAGCCTGCCAGTAATCCGATGGCGCGTTGCGAGCCGCTGACCGACGAACAGATCACCGAAGCGGTGCATGCCGATACGCTGATCGCGCATCGCACGCCGCCGACGTGTCTGTGGAATTCGACGAACGCCGACGGTGCATTCGATATCACGTTCACCTATGACGAGCACGAGTCACTGCAGCAGTTATGGGACCGCGCGCGCCGCGACGGACTCGGGACCGAACACGTGACGGTTGTGCGGGACGTGCTCGGAACCAAGGTCACCGCGACCGGGTTCTACACGCACAATCCGGCCGATCCCGGCGACTGTGCCGTGTCTGCCCAGGCCAATGCGGCGATCACCTGGCGTATCCAGAACCGCAGCCATATCCCGCGCGCCGATCCGTGCGCCGAAGCGCTCGAATTGACCACGCTCACCGTCGATCTGTCGCCGTAGCTGGCCTGCCGAGTCCGTTCTCGATGGCCTGCGAGGCGCGGGATTGTTTCCGTCTGGCTCGGGATGACCGCGTCGTCGCCGGCAATCTTGCGAATCTGGATGATGTCCCAAATAGCGGCATTTGTCGCATTTCAATGCGCCTTGCAGCGGGTGTGCTTTCGGCTGGAAAGCCTGCCATGAAGTGCAGCGCTCGCGTACCCATGGGTAAGTCGAATCACTCTGTGCAGCAGGGTAATTCGCCACTGTGGTAAGAGTGTGTCCGCTTCGGGGGACGCCGATGACGAACCTGCGTTTGTGTCGCTGCTGCCGGGTGAAGTCGAAAGATAGTCGCGCATAACAATTTAGGGCGCACTGTACGGATAGCTCAAAGATTTCCGGCTCATTCACTGGCTTTCCCCAGTATCGTCGCCAGTCGAGTTGACCGCCGGTATGTGTTTCTACTTGGTAATGAAACCCACACATAAACGGGCGGGAAGAAATACCGCCTTTGCGATAATTGCTGTCGGGGCAATGATCTTCGCGTCTGGCCCTGGTGCCAGTGGAGCGCCACCGGCCAGTCCGTCAGCACCGGCGGGTTCCGATCTTTCCGCTGTGCCGAAAGAAGTAACGACGGATCAGCAAGGCGCCGTCCAGCAGGTGGTCCCCAAGGAGCCGCTCAAGGCGCCCGCGGGCACGGCTGCCGAAGCTCCGGCCGCGGCGCAGGCGCACGCGAGCGGTGTGCAGAAGGCGCTCGGCGGAAATGGTGAAACCGCAGGCAATCTCGTCGTGCAGTCGGTGTTCCGTGTCGGTGAGGGATCCACCGTCCGGTTACGTCAGGAGATCGACAAGGTCCCGGTATTCGGCGCATCGGCGGCGGAATCGCTGACCGCCGACGGTTCGCTCATCTCGGTCACCGGCTCGCTGTCGAAGAAGTCGAAGGGCAAGTTCTCGACGACCACACCGTCGGCACAGGTCCAGCAGACCGCGCTGAAAAAGGTTGCCGAACAGAGCAAATCCGCGCCCGACCGCCTGAGCGTCACCGAGACGAAGGCCTACTGGTACGACTCGAAGCTGGCCGCCAAGGACGAGGCACAGAGCATCGCGGTGCCGGCATTCAAGGTCGACATCAAAGGTGGCAGCGCCGACAAGAAGGGCGAGCCCGCGACGTGGGTGGTGTTTATCGACGCCAACAGCACCGGCAAGGTGCTCGACAGCTGGAGCGAGACCAGGCATCTCAATCGGGTCGTCTGTGACAACGCGAGCCAGCAGATCGACCCCAACAACGCCGGCTGCGGCACGGACAGCATCCAATCCACCAGGGCGGAGGGGGAGGCTCCCAGCGGTATCGAGGATGTCGACAAGATCTACGACTACCTGGGCAACACCGAGAACTTCTACGCCCAGTACACCAAGGTCGCGAACCTGACCAACCTGATCGGCTCCGACACCGGAGACGGCCACGGTCAGGCGCTGCGCGCCACCGTCCGGCTCTGCACCTACGACGAATGCCCGTACCAGAACGCTTTCTGGTCGGGCAGCTACATGGCCTACGGTTCGGGTCTGACCACCGAGGACATCACCGCACACGAGCTCACCCACGGCGTCACCCAGAACACTAACGGCCTGGTCTACCGCAACGAGCCGGGCGCGATCAACGAGTCCATGTCGGACGTGTTCGGTGAGCTCACCTTCCTGGTGGACACCGCGAACCCGTGCAACACTCCGGACAACCGGTGGAAGCTGGGCGCGTGCAGCTCGATAGGTGTGATCCGGGATATGGCGAACCCCAAGGCTCACCAGAATCCCGACACCTACAAGGGGACGTACTGGTATGCCGGTAGCGGCGACAGTGGCGGCGTCCACACCAACAGCGGAGTGGGCAACCGGACCGCGTCGATCATCGTCGACGGCGGCACCCTCAATGGCGTGACCGTCTCCCCGCTCGGTATCGAGAAGACCGCGGCGCTGTACTGGACCACGCAGACCCTGCTGTCGTCCAATTCCAACTATGGTGCGTTGTCCAGCGCGCTGAAGAACGCGTGCAACACCAATGTTCAGAACAACACCGCGGGAACAACGGCCGCTGACTGTGTCCAGGTGGCCAACGCCACCAAGGCGACCAAGCTGCCGCAACTCCAGACTCGCACCTGACCTCGGTCATGCACCGAGTTATCCGGTAGTGAGCGCTTGTACGGCGAAAGGTGCTCTGATCCGCGAAAATTCAACCTACGATGGTTGAATTCGCGGTTCGGAGCACCTTTCTGGTGTCCTCGCCCCGAAGATCGGTGCTACCGGAGGTCAGCTCGGCCAGCGCCGAATCCGAACTCCGGCAGCTGGAACAGGCCCGCGACACGCTGCGGCGACTGTATGTAGCCGCTGGGCTCGTTCGGCCTCGAGCTGGTGGGCTTTGGGCCTATTGTCCGTTAGACGGGTGCTTTGCTGGCCACGACTCGATGGTCGAGAGATCGAGAAGGTCGAGATTATGCAGCGAATTCTGCTTCTGAGCGGTGCCGATAATGGGCTCACTCGGCGTGCGGCCCTAGCGCTGCGCCGAGCTGGGCGGATGGTGCAGGTCGCGGTCGTGGCAAGTGGGCAGGATATGGAGGTCGCGGTCGCGGGCGGCACCTTCGATCTGGTCATCTGCCCGTTTCTGAAAGCCCGGATCCCGGAAGCCATCTATCGAAAATGGACCACCGTGATCATTCATCCCGGCCCGGTCGGTGATCGAGGCGCGCATTCGCTGGATTGGGCGATCAGTGACGCGGCACCGGTGTGGGGTGTGACCGCGATGTCGGCGGTCGAGGAGCTGGATGCCGGGCCGGTCTGGGCGGCAAGAACTTTCGATCTTCCGGCGGAGCGGAAGTCGGCGGTGTACAACACGGTTGTCGCCGACGCGGCGGTGGAATGCGTGCTGGAGACCGCGGACAGGGCGGCCGATTCGGCGTTCGAGCCGGTCGACCAAGCCTCGGTGAAACGGCAGGTAGCCGGTACCGGAGCCCGGCCGAGGATGCGGCAAGGCGATCGGGGATTCGATTGGGCCGCCGATCCGGAGCTGATTCTGCGGCGGATCCGCGCTGCGGATGGCTCGCCCGGGGTGTTGTCGATGATCATGGGCTGTGCCGTCTACCTCTATGACGTCCACCCCGGGCGGACAGGCAGCGTCGATGCCGAACCGGGCACGGTGATCGGTCGCCGCCACCATGGCGTCGAGATCAGTTGCGGGGCGGGGCACAGCGTCTGGATCGGGCATCTGCGCGTCGAACTCGGCGCCGGATGGTCGTGCAAAGCTCCTGCCGCTGCGGCGCTGGCGGCGGCGGGGCTGTCGTTGAATTCGGTCGCGCTCGACCGCAGCGACACGTTCTCCGACATTCGCTACGAGCGCACCGGACATGTCGGCACCGTGACATTCGACGCCTACAACGGAGCTATGACCGCGGATCTGTGCCGCCGGTTGCTGGCCGCCATCGATACGGCGGCTCGCCAAGATACCCGGGTACTGGTCATCCGGGGACGCGGGGGCGCGGTGTTCAGCAATGGCCTGCATATGGGCGCCATCGAGATCTCCGACGATCCACCGGCGACGGCGTGGCGCAATATCAAGGCGCTGAACGCGGTGTGCCGGGCGATCTTGTCGGCGACCTCGCAGGTCACCATCGGTGCGTTCACCGGATCCGCAGGGGCGGGTGGGGTGATGCTTTTGCTGGCGGCCGACGTGGTTGTCGCGACGAATCGCGCATTACTCGATCCGCATTACGCCACCATGGGACTCGGCGGATCCGAGCTGCATACCTATACCCTGCCGCGGCGAGTCGGCACCGAGACCGCGCAACGTTTGCTCACCGAATGCGGGCCGATCGACAGCATGGACGCTCGCGCGATAGGCCTGATCGACCAGATCTGTCCCGACGATGGATTCGACCGCACACTGGCCGACCTGGCTCACCATTACGCACAGCCCGATCAATGGCGTAAGACAACCGATCGCAAACGGGAACGACTCGCGCGCGATCTCACCCGAAAGCCACTCGACGCCTATGAACACGAAGAGCTGGGGGAGATGGCGCGCAACCTTTTCGACGACAGTCTCGGTTTTGCGGCCAAACGCTCGGTGTTCATGAACAAGCCCGCGCGCGGCAACGCTGACCGACAACCAAAGGTACTACCCCACAGTTGATCTCGCCGTGATACCGGCCGGGACGCGCCTAGTTCGCGGTCGTCGACCCGGTATCGAGCGCCGATCCGATAGCGGTCGCCCGGTCGTGCCAGACGGCTTTGGCGCCGCTGTCGCCGATGCGGTAGACCTCGACCACCGAGCCGATCGATACCGTGAGCGCTACGATCGCCACCGCAATGGCGGTGGTCTTGTTCGCGACGGTCTGCTTCGGCCGATCGGCGGGCCACCGCAGTCGGCCACGGATCTGCTCGTTGTGTATGGCCCACCACGTGGCCGACAGCAGAAACACCCCCGCCGACCAGTACAGCATTTGATCACCGAGATGAGCGTGGATTTGGATCAGGGGGTCGCGGGCGGTGTTGTGTTCCAGCCACTCACCGGCGTGCGTGGTCAGCGGCACGAAGACGAGCGTGACGAATGCCGCCATCGGAGTGATGACGCCGAGGCGTCGCCGCGCCGCGGGCCATAGGACTGAGAGCACCAGCAGGAGCGCCGTCAGTGGCACCAGCACCACGACAATGTGAACGAACAGGATGTGGGCAGGAAGCCCGTTGATCACAGTGGGTCCCACAACGGCACAACTCCTCGGTCACGATGCGTGGCAGTCGATCTCGCGCCGAGAGTATCGGCCGGTTCTTCGAAGATTCTGGGAACCGGCACCGCCCGATGCTCAGCGGCCTGCGGCATCAGGCAGGTGGATGGTGAAGGTCGCTCCCCGGCCGAGTGCGCCGTCGACGGAGATGTACCCGTCGTGCGCCTCGACGACCTCGCGGACCAGCGCTAGGCCGATCCCGTGTGCCCTGCTGCCCGCACTGTGCCCGTCACCGTGCGCGAATCGGCGGAACAGCTGTTCGGCGATCAGGGGGTCGAGTCCCGAGCCGGTGTCGGCGACCACGACGCGCGCCTCGGCCTCGGTCCGCGTGACGCTCAACGTGATTGTGCCCCCACGCTTTTCGTGGTTCAAGGCATTGTCGACGAGCGCGAAGACCGCACGTCGTAGCGCCGGGCGGATGCCGTTGACGACGACCGACCCGGACGCGGGATCGGCAATGACATCGACCGCGATATCGCGTGAATTCGCCTCTGTGACAACACTTTCGCGGACTTCTTGGCACAGCTGGATCAGATCGATACGCTCGCGGCGGCTTGGCTCGTGCCGTGCGGACGCGGTCAGCAGGAGGTCGTCGACGACATCGGTGAGCGCGCGGGTGTCCGCGACGAGCCCGCGCAGTTGGGTGCGCAAGGCCGCGTCGAGGTCGGTGCGCCGGGCCAGCATCTGGGCGCGGGTATGCAATACGGTCAGTGGTGCGCGCAGTTCGTGTGAGGCATCGGCGACGAAGTGGCGTTGCAACGCCAGCGCCTCGGCCAACGGCTGGATCGCGCGGCGCGAAAGCGCCACGGCCACACCGGCAGCCGCGGCCAGACCGGCACACTCGGCGGCCAGCAGGGCAAGCAGCAGTCGTTGCCTGCCCTCCTGCCAGGGTGTCAGATCCAGCAGTACCGCGATCTTCTTATCGGGTTGGTCGACCACGAGCACCCGGTAGTCCACCCCGCCGGCGTGCGCGTTTCGGTAGCCGGTCGGTTCGGTCGCCGCAGAGGCGGTCGGCGCCGGCGCGTGCGGGCTGACCGAGATACGGCCGTCCGGCTCGCCGATTGCGATCGCCATTCCCGGCGGCGGGTCGTCGACATCGTCGACGGTGGCGGCCACTTGCGAGAGTTGGTCATCGATCTGGCGGCTTTGGGCGTGTGCGTCGGCGCTGTAGAGCACCACGCCGACGAGGACCAGCACTGCGGCGAGCGTGAGCGCGGACTGCACGGCGGCGGCCCGCGCAGTGCGTCGCAGTACGGTCCGTTCGGTCGGAATCGCGGCGTGTTTGTCACGTCGGCGGGGCTTCATCGACGGCCGAGCTGATAGCCGACCCCGCGCACGGTGTCGATAACCTCACGACCGAGCTTGCGGCGCAGATAGTGCACGTAGGTGTCGACCGTGCCGACGGTGTCGGCCCGATCGAAGACCAGCTCGAGCAATTGCGGCCGGGTGAACACCTGCCGGGGTGACCGGGCCAGGATTGCGAGCAGCCCGCACTCGCGCTTGGACAGTGTCACCTCGTCGTGGCCGCCGCGCGGGTCGGTCACCGTGCGGTTGGCCAGAACCAGCACCCGCGCACCGATCGGAATCGACGCCGCCACAGCGAGATGCCGACGGTGCAGGGCCCGTACCCGCGCGAGGAATTCCGGGATCTCGAACGGTTTGACCAGATAGTCCTCGGCCCCGGCGTCGAGGCCTGCCACTCGATCGGCCACCGCGCTACGAGCCGTGAGAACCAGTACAGGGGTGGTGACAGCGCGTTCGCGGAGTACGCGCAGCAGGTCCAATCCCTCCAGCACCGGCAGTCCACGGTCGATGATCATCACCTCGAACTGCTCGGTCAACCCGTGGTGCAGCCCGCTTTGCCCATCCAAGGCCGTTTCGACCCGGTAGCCCTCTTCGGCCAGCAGCGTCGACACCATCTCGGCGAGTCGGCGGTCATCCTCGACCAGCAACACCCGAGGTCCGGCGACGTCGGTAGTGAGCATGCTGCCAGCGTCTCACCGATTTTCCCGGAACGTTTCTCTTGGCGAGCCCGTGGGGCGAATTCTCAGAGCGTTCCAAGAATAGGTGCGCACGATGGTGTCAAGCCGTCGATGAACATGAGGTGCGCCGTGGCGTTTTCGCAAGGCACGGGCTCGGCTGTCTTGCGCAAGGTGTGTCGATCGGTGCTTGAACCGATGGGCCACGAGCCGTCTGGCATGACCGGATCGGCTCTTGACCGTCACAATGATGATTGGCCGGTGCGGTCATTTCGAACCCAATGGTCGGATTCGACGTAGTAATAGATAGTGCAGTGCGGGAATCCGCGGCGGGAGGGTAGGAATGCCCAGAAACAGCCGACCGTTGCAGGTGGCCCTGTCGGAAATATGCGGCGGCGTCGCAGAGATTGTGGTTTTGTCTCCGCACTTCGACGACGCGGCGCTGGCGGTGGGTGGCCTTATCGCCGAAGGCGTCCGGTCCGGGATTCCGGTCGAGGTGGTGACCGTCTATACCGACGGGCCGCCGGTATCGGTCGAAGGCAAGCGTCGTCGCGCTTTCGCCGATTACGCCGTCCGCCGGGCCGAGGACGATCGCGCGTTGCTGGCGTGGGGTGTGTCCGGGCGACGGCTCGGCTTCCGGGAGCGTCTGTTCCGGGAACCACCGCCCAGGGGGCCGCTGCCGTTGTTTCGTTCTCCCGCCCTGCTGGAGGATCTGTCGTGCGTTGCGGAAATCGAGCAGGTGATCATCGAATTGCTCACTCGCCCAGGTAGTTTAGTGTTCGCGCCGCTCGGCATCGGTCATCACATCGACCATGTCACAGTCGCTGCCGCCGCGATGTGCGCCGCCGCCGCGGTGGCCGATGGCGACGAGCACGTGGCGTACTACGAGGATTTCAACGCACTCTCCGAATGCTGCCGTCGACGCCACCCGGTCGCGCGGAACGCTCGGTTCGGCTGGCGCGAGGCGCCCGGCTGGGCCCGGCCCGGCAGCGGAATCACCCTCGAAGCGATGTCGCTGCTCGTGCGCGGGCCCGCCGCGGACGAACTCGTCGAGCGGTCGGGCCGAACCGGCGCGGCGCGTTGGCGCGCCGTCGCCGTCGCGCTGACCAAGGAGGTAGAGGACATCAAGATCGACGCGGTTCGTCAGTATCGGTCGCAGACCGCGGTGCTCGGCGGGGAGCGCGCCATTGTTTCGATGATCCGTCGTAGCCACCGGCGCCGCGGCGGTGAACTGATCTGGCGTCGGAATTCGTCTGTCGGGCAGCGCACCTCGTGACAGGCTGGCCGCGCCTACTCACCGCAGTGATGTTCGGTGCGGCATTTGTCGCGGCATCGGCCGGATTCGGCCACTCCGGGCCGTTCGAAGCGCGGATCGCGCGGGTCCAGGCCGTCACCGACCGGTGGCTACAGGTGTACGTCGATTCGCCGGCGATGGGTCGCGAACTGCAGGTGGACGTGCTGCTCCCCGCAGATCGAACGCGGCCGCATCCCACGGTGTATCTGCTCGAGGGCGGCGACAACCTCAGGCCAGGCGAAAACGATTGGACCGCACAGGGCGGTGCCGTCGAATTCTTCGCCGACAAGGATGTCACCGTTGTCCTGCCCGTGGGCGGCGCGGGCAGCTTCTACACCGACTGGCACAACGACGACCCGGTGCATGGACGCCAGAAATGGGAAACGCTGCTCACGCGCGAATTGCCACCACTGCTGGACGAAGCCTTCGGCGGCAACGGTGCCAACGCGATCGTCGGGCCGTCGATGGGCGCACACGCCGCGCTGGCGCTGGCCGAGCGCTCCGGTCCGTTGTACCGCGCGGTGGGCGCCTTCAGTGGCTGCTACCAAACGAGCGACCAGTTGGGCCAGACCGCGACGCGCTATATCGTCGAGTCCAAGCGCGGCGATGCCGAGAACATGTGGGGACCGCCCGACGATGCGGACTGGGTGGCGCATGACGTCGTGGTGCATGCGCCCGCGCTCCGCGGCAAGACGGTGTATCTGTCGGCGGGCTCGGGCCTTTCGGGCCCGCACGAAACCCTCGATACCCCGAACCTGCCGGATGTCGCCATCAATGGTGGACTTCTCGAAGCAGTGACCGCTCAGTGCACGCGGACGCTGCAAGCCCGCCTGCGAGAGGCCGGAATCGTGGCCACCTACGACTACACCCCGCAGGGCACCCACAGTTGGCCGTACTGGGTAGACCAGCTCGCAGCAAGCTGGCCGACCGTGTGGGGCGCGCTGGCGCCACCTCGCTAGCCAACTCAGTCATCGGACGAAAGAGTAAGTGTGCGTGTACTATTCGTCGCCACCCCGCTGATCGGTCACGCGTTTCCCATGATGCCGCTCGCGCTGCATCTGCAATCGACCGGCCACGAGGTGCTGTTGGCTACCGGCGGTGACGCCGCCACCGTGTTGCGGACGGAACTCGCCGTCGAGTCGGTGGCACCCGCGGTGAATCTGGCTCGGTCGTCGGTGCGCGCCTACCTTGTGCATCCGCATGCCGCACTGCGTTCATTGTCGGGCATGGCCGACGCCCGCGCGGGCGCTCGATTGTTCGCCCACATCAACCGCCCGATGAGTGCCGCGCTGATCGCGCTCGCCCGCCGCTACCGGCCGGACCTGGTGATCCACGAACCCTTCGCCGCCTCGGGCGCCATCGCCGCCGCCGCGGTCGGCGCGCCGACGGTGCTGCACAACATCGCGCTCGACCGTGGCGAGGACATCGTGCGTGAAACTCTGAAAGCGCTGAGCGCCAACGTAGGTGGGCATGCCGCAGTACTGTCGGTCGCGCCGCCGAGTTTGGTGGCGGTACCCGGATGGCCGATGCGCTACGTGCCGTACTCCCTGCCCGCACCGGACCCCGTGGACTGGTTGTACACCAGGCCGACCCGTCCGCGTATCCTCGTCACCCGCAGCACCATGCTGGGTGACGGGCCCGACGCGATGTTGACGTCGCTGATCCGCGCGGCACCGCGGGTCGATGCCGAATTCGTCGTCGTCCGGCCCAATCGCCCACTCGAACGTGCTCGCCGGCTGCCTGACAACGTACGCACCGTCGGCTGGACAGTCCTGAGCGATGTGCTCCCGTACTGTTCCGGCATGCTCAATCACGGTGGCGCAGGCTCCATCTACGCGGCTCTTGTCGCTGGCATCCCGCAGATCGCGACTCCCGCTCCCGGCGATCGAACATGGAACGCGACTCTGCTGGCCACGAGCCGCACCGGACTCGCGATCCCCGCCAAGCGCATCACCCACCAGCACCTGACCACCCTCGTCACCGATACCACCCTCACCGCCAACGCAAAGCTCGTCGCCGCCGAAATCGCGGCGATGCCAACCCCCGCTGCGATCGCCACCCGGCTGCCAGGTCTCCTCGGACACTGACGACCACCTGCGGGATGTCCTCGGGGATGAGGAGATTCGCGGATATGTCAGCTCAGCGCAGCCCTGTAGTTCGTGGCGCCGACTTGTCCGTATTGTCGATTCCTGTTTGACTGCGGCGGGCGAGTGGCGTTTGCGCTAGCCGGATCAGCCGAGGATTTCGAGCACGATGAAGTCGACCGCAGAACTGTCACTATTGTCCGGCGCATTGCCGTGGACGCTATCCGTACTCGGTTTCGCTGGAGCGTGGTGGCTACTCGGTGGCGGCGGCCGATCTCTCGGTCGCGCCGGGGTGCGGGCGTCCTGGCTGGCGATGTCGGCGGCGCTGGCGGTGTATGTCGTGGTGGAGCGTTGGTGGCGCCCGTTTCCGGACGCGATGCCGAGACCGGTCTACCTGTGGTTCGGGCTCGCGGTGTGGGCGATCGCCTTGTTGCCGAGGCGGATCCGGGACGCACGCTTATGGGTGGCAAAGACGTTGTCGGTCGTCGCGGCGGCCGCGCTGGTGGTGGCGTCGGCCGTTCAGGTCAATCTCGTATTCGCCGCGTATCCCACCGTCGAGGACGCGCTCGGATTGGGCGCGGACAATCGCATCAGTTTCACGGCCGTACCTTCCGGACAGGCAGCGCCGGTAACGGGGTGGCCGTTGGATTCGGTGTGGTTTCCGCCGGCCGGTCTGCCGGCCAATGGTCGAGTGTTGCGCGCCGTAGTGCCGGGCGCGGTCTCCCGATTCATCGCGCGGCCTGCCGAGATATACCTACCCCCAGCATATTTCGGCACGCCACGGCCGTTGCTTCCGGTGCTGGTCCTGCTGTCCGGACAGCCTGGCAGCCCGATCGACTGGTTCAACGGTGGCCGCCTGAGCCAAACGATGGATGCCTATGCCGCGACGCACGGCGGTCTCGCGCCCGTCGTCGTCGTGGCCGACGCGACGGGCGGTACCTGGAGCAACCCGCTGTGCCTGGACTCCCGACTCGGCAATGTCGCCACCTACCTGGCCGTCGATCTACGAACCTGGGTAATCGGGAAGCTCCAGGTGGACCCTGATCCACGGCGATGGGCGATCGGCGGAATATCGTACGGCGGAACCTGTGCCCTGCAGATGGCCACCAATTATCCCGGCGCCTACCCGACATTCCTCGGATTGTCCGGCGATGCGGAACCCACGCTCGGCGATCGCCACCAAACGGTCAAAGCCGCTTTCGGCGCCGATATCGCCGCCTTCGACCGAGTCACTCCGATCCAGCTGCTCCGCACTCGCCGATACCCGGATTCGGCCGGCGTATTGATCACCGGTGCCGGGGACAACGCGGCCCGATCGGCACAGGCCACGGTCGCCGCGGCGGCTGCTGCGGCGGGCATGCAGATTCGCGCCCGAGAGCTACCCGGCGAACACAGTTGGGCCGTGTGGTCGGCGGGGTTGCGGACCGAAATGGATTGGCTCGCCGCGCGGATGGGAGTTTCTTCGTAACTCGGCCGTTCCGATGGCGTCCATGCTGGATGTTTCGTCGGCAGGAGCTATTGGCGCAGGCCGAATGGGCGAATAGTCATGTGACATAGATCACAATCGAGAAGATGGTTGCCGAGCCGGACAATCCGCGAGCTCACTCGACGCGACTACTACTCGACATCATCGACGCAAGGGGAGAGGACTCGGCAGTGGACATCGATACCCCGCGCACGCTGGAAACCGAACCGGTAGCGCGTATTCGGGCAATCATCGGACGCCAGTATCGAGTGGACGACTATTACGAGGTCGGCCGCGAGAAGATCCGTGAATACGCCCGCGCAGTGCAGGATCAGCACCCGGTCCACCGGGACGTGGCTACCGCGGTCGACTTCGGCTACCCGGACCTGGTTGCGCCATCTGCCTTCATCTGCCTGCTCGGCGGTACCGTGCAGAAGATCTTGACCGACGTCCTCGACGGCTACAACCTGACCACGGCGATCCAAACCGATCAGACGATCGACTTCGCCCGTCCCATCGTCGCCGGTGATCGACTGACCAGTAACCTCTCGCTGCAGTCGTTCCGGCAAGCCTTCGGCGGCGATCTCATGGTGGTGCGCAATACGGTCACCGATCAGCACGGTGTGCGGATTCTGGTCGCGGACACCGGCCTCGTCGCCCGCTCGGCCCCCACCGAACGCGACCGCGCCATCGCCGGTGCTTTGACCGCGTTGGTGCGTGGTGATGTCGTCTCGGCCGCCGGGCCGATGAGTACCTACACCCCGATCAGCGAAATGTGCTGGGTACGAGCGGAACCGCATCGAAGCCAGCACACACTCCCGCTCGCCGCAGCGCAGGTCGGCACGGAACTGCCGCCCCGCTACGTCGATGTCTCCCTCGGTGATCTGGTCAACTACGCAGGCGTTTCCGGTGATCCGAATCCGATCCACTGGCACGCGGACGCCGCCAGGATGGTCGGGCTCGAGCATGGCGTCATCGCACACGGCATGCTCTCCATGGCCTTCGGCGCCGGATTCGTCACCTCATGGCTCGGTGATCCCGGCGCGATCCGGCACTACAGTGTCCGGATGACCAGCCCGGTCCGGCTGGTGGACAACGCCACGGCCCGCATCGAATTCCGTGGCCGGATCAAGTCGGTCGACGCCGAGTCACGTACCGCCGTAGTCGCACTCACCGCGTCGCAGGGCGGATCCAAGATCTTCGGCCGGGCCACCGCGACAGTCCAACTGTGCTGACCGCGCGATCGGGTATCACGGTAAGCCGAAGGCCAGCAACACATTTCCCGGCATGCCGGTGGTAATCGGATGTGCGTAACCGGAATTCGTGTACAGCATGCCGTTCGCGACGACAGCACCGTTGCCGTTGAGGCCGCCGCCGATTCCCGGCACGCCGTTCACGGTGTGGAATAGCCGGTGGGTGTTGTACTCCCAGAGGATGGCGCCGGTATCGGCGGAGAAGACCCGCATCTTCCCGTCCAGGCTGCCCTCATAGACCAGGCCGGGTGACGAGGAGACCGCATTGGGCATGGACTCCTGGCACAGCGGGTCCATCGGCACGGGCGGCAGATCGATCAGGCAGCCATCGGCCGGATTGGGTGTGCGCCACAGGAGGTGACCGTCGCCGGGGTCCAGCGCGAACAGGGTGCCGGGGATCGCCCCATAGGTCGCCACATACAGTCGATTGCCGTCATAGCTTGCACCCCACTGGATTCCGGCCAGCGACTCGGCGCCTTCGATGGGCAGCGGCGAGGTCGGAACCGACAGTTGGGTCTGCCAGACAATGGAGCCGTCGGCGGCGTCGAGCAGATGGTAGATGCCGGTCTTCTGGCCCGCGCCGACGACCTTGCGGCCACCGATCTCGAAGACGTTGGCGTGGGCGCCGAAATCGAAATCACGTCCGGGGATGGGGCAGGCCCCGCCTGCCGGTGGGATGACGCAGCGCACGTTCCAGGTGTCGTTGGGAGTCAGTGAGTTCACCCAGCGACGCGTGCCGGTGTCGACATCGATCGCGCCGATCGATTCCAGATCGTCGGGCGTGCCCGTGTAGGGGTTGCCGGAGGTGTAATACAGGGTGCGAGTTGCCGGGTCGATGGTCGGTGACGACCAGACCGCCCCGCCGCTGGGACTCAGCGACGGACCAGGGGGACCTGTTCGCGTCGTCGGCTGCGCCAGCGTCGAGTACTTCCACTGCACCGCGCCGCTCGCCGCGTCGACCGAAACCACGCTGCCGCGGAAGGAGCAGCACGGGTAGAGCGGATCGAGCAGGCCGCCGCCCTCCTCCTGACTCGACACACCGAGGTAGACGTGGTTCTCGAAGACCAACGGCGAACTGGTGATGATCGAGAGGGGATGGTTGTCCAGGCGGGTATGCCACAGCTCATGGCCGGTGCCGGCGTCGACGGCCCAGAGGTTGGCCGCGTTGTCGCCGAAGTAGACCCGCCCGCCTGCCACCGCCGGTCCGTCCCGCAGCCCGTAAGCCGGAATGTGTTCGAGCGCCGTACCGGTGTCGAAGACCCATCTGGTGGCGCCGGTCCGGGCGTCGAGCGCATACATCTTTCCGTCGCGTCCGCCGGAATAGAGGACGCCGTCGACTACCGCGGGCTGACTGGACTGCGCTACGGCGTTAGGGAAGGCGAACGCCCACTTCAGCTGCAGTGACCCTACATTGGCGGGGGTGAGCGCGGTTTCGTTCGGGTTGTACCGCGATCCCTTGGCATCGAATTGCCACATCGGCCAATCCGCGTTCGGGGCCGGATCCGCAGTGGTGATACCGGTCGACAGCAGCAGTATCGCGACCGCCAGCATCGGCATGCGTAAGGACCGGAGGAAGGTGTTCCCGTTCATGGTGGAGGTAGCTTCGCACCGTCAGCGCCTGCCCGTGGCAATGTAAACGTGCAGTGCCAAAGTGTGATTCAAGCGATATCTGCACCGACGGTCGGGCTTCACCTCATGGGATCTGGGTAGCGGAAGTGGCGTTCGAACGCTTCCTCGCACGCCGCGATTGCCTGGTTGAGCCGTTCTTGTGGGGGGCCGGTCAGGCGGATCCAGGCGACGCCGCGCTCGTTGAGCCTGCGTTCGAAGAGGTCGGTCATCCATTCGCGTAGCTGCTCGCCGTCGCGCCAGCCGTCCTGTTCGAACGGCACATCGTGGTGGTCGGTCAGCAGGTAGAGCGCGGGTTTGCGATGTCCCACCGCCTCGGCGACGGCGGGGTGGGGGTAGCTCAGGTAGCGTTCGCACCAGACGGTCGCGGCCCAGGGGTCGTTGTCGCACATTAGGATTGGACCGGCGCCGGCCTCTTCGTCCTCGGCGCGAGCTTGTCGCGTGGCGATGTCCACGAAGTCGCCGACTGTCCACACCAGATCCTCGAGGCCGACTCGCTCGCCGAACGATTGTGCGGCACAGAGCTTCTCCTCGGTGTGTAAGCGGCCGTGCTCGGGGACCCACGGCGCACGGTAATGTGCGGCAAGGGCTTTCGACAGTGTGGTGGTCCCGGTGGATTCCGCGCCGACGACGACAATCCGGGCCGCCAGGCCTGCGCGGGTCACCGGCGCCAAATCCGGCCAGTGTTCTCGTGCGTCGGCGCGGATCGCGGTGCCGGAGATGGGATGTGAGACGCGGCCCAGGTCGACGAGAACATGCTGTGCGCCAAGGCGTTTGGCCAGTTCGTCGCCATACTCCTCGGACGTGAACACGGCATCCACCGCGGCGGCCGAAGGATCGGCGTCGCGGATCGCGCGTCGGCACAGTACCGCCCGGAAGATGGCGACGTGCGCCGCCCAGATCGCGTCGTCGGCATAGTCGATGGGATGGTCGTCGACATCGCCGAGCACGACAACGCCTGCGTCGTCGCGGTGTTCGGCGGCCATCCAGGAGACCCTGTCGCGCAAGGGAATCGACTCGACACTGGACGCGAGCACCGCGACCGTGGTCCGTTCGCTCGCTGCTGCGGCGGCGCGGACCAGGTAATGATGCCCGGCATGCGGCGGATAGAATTTGCCGACAACGAGAGCGTGCCGGAACTGTTTCACGCCGCCACCCGCGCCCGCGTCCGTAGGTCTGCACGCCAGTTGCGCAATCCGAGCACACACAGCGCGAGGAATATGCCGTAGAGGATCGCGGTGAGCCACAACTCTTTGTAGGCGTAGAGCGGAATGTAGATGACGTCCGCCGTGATCCACAGCCACCAGGACTCCAGCTTCTTGCGCGCCTGCCCCCAGGTCGCGAGCAAGGACAAGACGGTCGTGACGGCGTCCGAGAACGGCACCGTGGAATCTGTCCAGGTGACCAGGACCCAGGTCAGCAACACGGTCGCGGCGACGCCCGCGCCGAACAACGCCGACCATTGCCGCCGGGTTGTCCGGCCGACCGGAAGCGTCGTATGCGCCCGGCCGCCGCGCAGCCACGACCACCAGCCGTACACCGCCAACGTTACGTACACGACCTGCAACCAGCCGTCCGCGTACAGCCCGCTGGCGAAGAACAGCGCGAGGAACGCGAGGTTGTTCAGGATCCCGATCGGCCAATTCCAGACGTTCTGCTGGGCCACCAGCCAGACGCAGAGTGCGCCGGTGACGAAGCTGATGATCTCGCCCCAGCTCGTGGCGGCCCCGGCCAGCGTGATCGCCGGCGTGTGGAACGGGACCAGAATGGTGTCCAACAGTGACATGGCCCGATTTTGTCAGATAGACCAGAACTGGAAACGAGCAGCGGTGAACCTAGGGGGAGCGAACATCGTTCATCTGTATTGAACGCCCTGAGACCGATAACTGAGTGATGTCTGGCGCGGCCCGATGGTCGTCAGTCTCGGTCGCGTGACAGGGAATTCAGGGGATGGCATGGTCATAATTGCTCCAGACATGGACAGGTTGGCCCGCGACCTACGCGGGCTGGTGGCGCACGCGGTAGGACCGGACGATCTAGGTGCGGCAATTGCCGAGACGTTGCGTTCCTGCGTGGCTTTCGACGCGGTTCGGCTGGTAGCCACCAATCCGGCGGCAGAACTAGGGCTCGGCTCGTTCAGCTGCTGGCATCGCTATGATTCCGGACTGCTCTCGGCGCTCGTTCTCGACCGATATCTGGGCGGTGATCCCTGTCGGCCCGAGGACTTGAACCGGCTATCGGTGCCGGCGGCCGTGGTCGGCGTCGACGGCGAGCACGGGGCCCGCGGGCGCCGCACGGCACGACTGCTGTCCGACAATGGCGCGAGCGGTGAACTGCGTGCGCTGTTACGGGATCGCCGGGGAGTGTGGGGGTTTCTCGGACTGTTACGAGCCGAGGACGCCCGGCCGTTCGACCGCGCGGATCTGAACCGAGTCGCCGAGCTCGGACCTGCGTGCAACGCGGCCATCCGTGAATTCGCGCGGGGTCGGCCGTTGCCGATCGCGCCCGTTCCGATCGCGCCCGGGATCATTACGGTCGGATCCGACCATGCCGTCAAGGGGATCAGCGACGAGGCGCATTACTGGCTCGAGCAGCTCTGGACGCCGGGCCGCAGCGGTGCGGCCGAGTGGGTGGTAGCGCCGTTTGCTCCCGAAGTATATTGCCGGGCAAGGGAATTAATGCGCCAGGGCATCGCTCCGAAGCCGCTGATCTGTGCTTCGGCGGCCGGTTCCGGCCGCTGGATCGCGATTCACGGCCGGGCGCTGGCCGGTGATGACGGCGAGGTCGCCATCGTCATTCAGGCCGCCCGAGGCGATCTGCTGTTGCCGTCGTTCTGCCACTGGCATGAGCTCACTGCTCGCCAGCGAGCCATTCTCGAACAGCTCTGCACCGGGGATCCGCCGCGAACTATCGCCAAGACCCTTGCGGTGTCCACACATACGGTCAACGCCCATCTAAAAGCCGTGTACCACAAGACCGGAGCCGACGGCCGTGATGAGCTCATGGCCGCCTTGGCTTGCTGAAGATACCCAAATTTAGGGATATCGACCGCTGTCGACACCGTCATAGTCTGCGAGAACAGCTATTTCGACCCGCAAGGGGTGTATTACGGTGGCGGACAATCTTTTTCGCTATATGTATCCGCGTGGACAGACCGTTCACGAACTCTTCGAGGCGTGGGTGGATCGGGCACCGGAGGCGCCGGCCGTGCGCTATGGCGACGTCGCATTGTCCTACCGGGAACTCGACATTCGGGCCAATCGACTCGGGCACTACCTGCGCCGATCGGGGATCGCCGCAGAGGCGCGCGTCGGCCTGTGTGTGCGGGACGAGAACTGGGTCATCGGCGCCTTGGCGACATTGAAAGCGGGCGGTGCCTATGTGCCGCTCGACCCGTCGTACCCGCCCGAACGGCTGGACCACATGTGCCGGGATGCCGGTGTCCAGGTGGTGCTGCGGACGCATGGTGAAACCATGAAACTGCCTGGGAGACAGGTATTTCTGGATACTCTCGAGACCGATTGTGAGCCGCCCGGTCGGCTCGGCGTTTCGGTCGGGCCGCAGTCGCTGGCCTACGTCATGTACACCTCCGGCTCCACCGGCACCCCTAAAGGGGTCGCGGTCGGGCACCGAAATATCGTCCGGCTGGTCCGCAGCCGGGACTCGATCACCGTGCGGCACAACGATACTGCCGTACAGGCGGCCAACATCTCGTTCGACGCGGCCACGCTCGAAACATGGGGTGCGCTGCTCAACGGGGCTCGGCTGGTCGGGCTCGGCCTCGACGAGGTGCTAGTGCCCGAGCGGCTCGGACAGGCACTGCGGGCGCACGGCGTCGACGTCTTGTTCCTGCCGACCGCCCTGCTCCGGCAGCTGGCGCTCGAGGATCCGGGTACGTTCCGCACCGTACGGCAGCTGTCGTTCGGCGGCGAGAAGGCCGACGTCCGCGCGGTCACCGCGCTGTTGCGGCACTGCCCGGACACCGAACTCGTAAACCTTTACGGTCCAACGGAAATCACTACCTACGCGACCGCGTACCGCTGCAACGGCCTGTCCGGTGACGAGTCGATCGTGCCGATCGGCCGGGCCGCCGCGAGCAGCAGCGCGTACGTGCTCGACGACAACCTGCGGCCGGTGCCCGCCGAGCGGCCCGGCGAACTGTACCTCGGTGGTGACGGCGTGGCCCGAGGCTATCTCGGCAGGCCGGGGGCGACCGCGCAACGATTCGTGGCCGACCCCTTCACTACTGAACCGGGTGCTCGCATGTACCGCACCGGCGATCTCGTGCGTCGGCGCGCCGACGGCGAGCTCGAGTTTCTCGGTCGGGTGGACCGCCAGGTCAAGGTGCGCGGACATCGTGTCGAACCGGCCGAGGTCGAGGACGCGCTCGGCGAATTTCCCGGACTTTCCGAGGTCGTCGTGCTGGCCGGCCGGGACGCGGGCGGGGACACACAGTTGATCGCCTACGTCGTGCTGCGGCCCGGCGTTGGTGTCGACGGCCTCCGCGCCTATCTCACGGGGCGGATACCGCACCATCTGATACCGGCCGTGTTCGTGGCGATGGCCAGGTTGCCGTTGAACCCGAACGGCAAGGTCGATACGGCAGCCTTGCCTGCCCCCGGCGCGGTAGACCCTGGCGATCCGCCGGAGGTGGCCGCGACGCCGACTGAGCAAGTGGTACAGGCTATTTGGCAGGACGTGCTCGGTGTCGCCGTCACAAGGACGGATGCTGATTTCTTCGAACTCGGCGGGCATTCGCTGGCCGCCGCTCGGGTGCGGTCGCGGCTGTCGACGGTTCTCGGTGCGCACGTTCCGTTGCGAATCGTCTTCGAGCACACCACGATCGGCGCGCTGGCCCGTGCGGTCGAGGGTCTCCCGCGCGCACTTCCGGCTGCGGCCCCGGCCCCGCCGACAGTCCGGCTGAGCGTGGCCGACCTGCTGGCCGAATTCGAGATCTGAGGGATTCGATGACAACGCCTGATCTGGCGCAGCGTCTGCATGCGCTCCCCGTCGACCGTAAGGCTGAGTTCCTGCAAGCCCTACGCCGCCAGCACGAACGCTACGACCTCCATCCGCTGACCGCCGCACAGCGCCGGATGTGGCTGCACGACCGGCTCCGGCCCGGCAGCCCGATGTACCGGGTCACTTTCCGGATCGATCTGCACGGTGCACTCGAAATCCCCGCATTGACAGCGGCTTTCGACCAGGTGCTGGCGCGACACCAGGCGCTTCGCACGCTGTTCGTCGAGATCGACGGCGAGCCTTGGCAACTGGTGCTGCCCGAGCCCCCGGCGGTGACGCGGCTGCGGGTGAGTGATGTTGCCGCGCGGCTGCCGTTCGACCTCGACGGCGCACCGCCGGTGCGGGCGACGCTCACCGCGGCCGGTCTCGATCGGTGGGTGCTTGTCCTCGAGCTGCACCACATCGTCTGCGACGGCTGGAGTATGGGACTGATCTTCGACGATCTTTCCCGGTGCTATGCCGGTGCGGACGTCGGCCCTGCCCCGCGTCACGTCGATATGGCGGCCGGTCCGCTGGATGGGGAGCTCGTCCGGTTCTGGTTGTCCGAACTCGAGGGTGCACCACCCACGATCACGCTCCCGCTGGACCGGCCTCGCCCGGCGCTCGTCGACGAGGACGGCGACGAGTTCGCCTTCACCTGGCCTGCCGAGGTCGCGCACGGGATCACCACGCTGGCGGCCGAGCTCAGTGCAACACCGTTCATGGTGCTGCTGGCGGCCTGGGAGGCCGTGCTCCGCCGGTACGGGCCGGACGCGGACTTCGTGGTGGCGACCCCCGTCGCGGGCCGGACCGAACAGTCCGCCGAAGGCGTCGTCGGCCTGTTCGTCAACACGCTCGCGCTGCGCGCCGAGGTGGATCCCGCAACCACGTTCCGCGCGCTGGTGCGACAGGTCCGGGATCGGGCGGTCGCCGCGTTCGAGCATCAGGACCTGCCGTTCGACACCCTGGTCGACCGGTTGCGCCAGGAGCGCGACCCGAGTCGCACGCCGGTGGCACAGGTGATGTTCGCGGTCGAGGACGGCTGGGCGGACCGGCTCAGGTTGCCCGGGATAGCCGTCCGCTGTGTCGAATTGCCCACCGGCACCGCCACTTACGACCTCACC
Source organism: Nocardia sp. NPDC050175 (assembly GCF_044459885.1). Lineage (NCBI taxonomy): Bacteria > Bacillati > Actinomycetota > Actinomycetes > Mycobacteriales > Nocardiaceae > Nocardia > Nocardia sp. NPDC050175. The sequence continues at coordinate 442,822 of NZ_JBITJI010000001.1, read as the reverse complement.
CTGACGCTGACCCCACGACAACGGGAGATCAGCGGGCGACTGGAGTATCGGACCGCCCTGTTCGACCGCGCTACCGCCGAGCGCATGGCCGGACACGTCTACACGCTGCTCACCGCCGCGCTCGCCGAGCCGCAACGGCAGGTCGGGGAGCTACCGTTGCTGGCGGATTCGGAACGCCGGACGATCACCGCCTGGGGCACAGCGAAGCCGGCACGGTCCGATGAGCGGCCGGTGCACGAGCTGATCGCCGCGATCGCACCCGAACGCATCGCAGTGGTCTGCGGCGGCCAGCGCGTCACCTACGGCGAACTCGTCGCGCGCGCCGACCAGATCGCAATTCTGTTGCATCGCAACGGGATCACCGCCGAACGGCCGATCGGCGTCTGCCTGCCGACGTGTCCCGACGCCGTGGCGGCATTTCTCGGAGTGCTGGGCGCGGGCGGAATATATGTCCCGCTCAACCCCGAACTGCCGGCCGAGCGGATCCACTACCTCATCGATAACGCCGGGGTCGATGTCGTCCTTGCCCACACGGAGACCGCGATCCTGTTGCCGCACAGAATAACTGCGCTGGCATTGGACGAGCTGACCATCGAGCCGGGCCGACCACCGAAGGTCGCGATCCCGCCTGCGGCGGCTGCCTACCTGATCTATACCTCCGGATCCACCGGGCGGCCGAAGGGCGTGGTGAACACGCACCGCGGGCTGACCAATCTTGCTGCGGCAATGCGGGATCTGCTCGCTATCGGGCCGGATGATCGGATCCTGCAATTCCATTCGACCGGTTTCGATGTCATGGTCTCCGACCTGGTGACCACGCTGTGCGCCGGGGCTGAACTGCACCTCGTGCCGCGACAGGATCGAGTCCCCGGCCCGGATCTGGTCCGCACCCTGCGCGAGAACCGGATCACCGTGGCGGATCTCGCGCCGGTCGCTTTGCAGGCGATGGACCCGGCCGCAGTACCCGAGCTTCGCGTGCTGACCGTCGGCGGCGAGGCTTGCCCGGCCGACGTCGCGCGAGCCTGGGCGTCCGGTCGCGAGTTCTACAACTCGTACGGCCCGACCGAAGCGTCGGTGACGGCGACCAGCGGCCGCTACCTCGACGGCCCGACCGTTCCCATCGGACGGCCGGTGACAGGCAGTCGGATCCACCTGCTGGACGATCGGCTACGACCGGTCCCGGCCGGGGTCGCCGGCGAGCTGTACATCGGCGGCGCGGGCGTAGGCCGCGGTTACCTGGGTCGCTCGGCGATGACCGCGGCCGCGTTCGTGCCAGACCCGTGCGCCGACGCGGGGCAGCGCATGTATCGCACCGGCGACCTCGCTCGGTGGCTGCCGGACGGGTCGCTGGACTACCTCGGCCGGGCCGACGCCCAGGTGCAGATCCGTGGGCACCGAGTCGAGCCCGGCGAGGCCGAGGCGCGCCTGCGCGAGTGCGCCGGAGTCGCCCGCTGCGCGGTCGTCGTGCGCGAGGATCGGCCGGGCGACAAGCGGCTCGTCGGCTACATCGTCGCCGAGCCGCATGCCGACCGGCCGAATACTGACGCGTTGCGCGCCGAGCTCTTGCGCACCCTGCCGGACTACTTGGTACCGACCGCATTCGTCGCGGTGCCCCGACTTCCGTTGACTCCCAACGGAAAACTCGATCACCGCGCGCTGCCCGCACCGAGCGCGCGCCGCCCCCGGCTCGGCACCGCGTTCCGTCCGCCGCGCGGCGAAGCGGAGCGGACGGTAGCCGCGGTGTGGCGAGAAGTGCTCGGGCTGAACAGGATCGGCGCGGACGACAACTTCTTCGATCTGGGCGGGAATTCGATGCTGCTGGTGCCGGTCCATGCCGGGCTCGAAGCGGCGACGGGAGTCAAGGTGCCCGCTGTCGAGTTGTTCCGCTACCCGACGGTGGCACAGCTGGCTCGGTTCCTGGCCGATGGCGAGTCCAATGCCGAATCGACGACCACCGGGCACCGACGTGCCGCGGCGATGCGCGCCCGTCGGGTGCGCGTAGGACAGGGGGAAAAATGACCGAGAATTCGGGGTTGGACATCGCGATCGTCGGCCTGGCCGGCCGGTTCCCCGGTGCTGCCGACATCGACGGCCTCTGGCAGCGCATCCTGCGCGGGGAACCGACGGTGTCGCGGTTCACGCCGGAAGAATTGGCCGAATCCGGTGTGCCCGCGCAGGAGTACAGCAGACCCGACTACGTGCCCGTCTACGGCGTGCTGGACGACGTCGACCGATTCGACGCCGAGTTCTTCGGCTACACACCGCGCGACGCCCGGTTGATCGACCCGCAGCAACGGCTCTTCCTGGAATGCGCGTGGCAGGCGCTGGAGTCGTCCGGACACCTCGCGCGGACGGACGACGAGCTGGTCGGCGTCTATGCCGCCACCGCCATGAGCACCTACCTGCTGAAGAACCTGCTCGCCGCGGGCGAGGCCGCGGGGTCCGAATATGAGCTGTTGCTGGGCAACGACAAGGACGGGGTCGCCACCCGGGTGGCCTATCACCTGGGTTTGCGCGGCCCGGCCTGCACGATCCAGACGGCCTGCTCGTCGTCCCTGGTCGCGGTGCACGTGGCCGGCCAGGCCCTGCTCACCGGGGAATGCGACGTCGCGCTGGCCGGTGCCGCGCACCTCCGGCTGCCGATGCGGTCCGGCTATCGCTACGAACCCGGTGGGATCATGGCCGCCGACGGCGTCTGTCGCCCGTTCGATGCGTCGGCGACCGGGGCGGTCGGCGGCAATGGCGCGGCAATCGTGGTGCTGCGTCGCCTGGAGGACGCCGAAGCCGACGGCGACACGATCTACGCGGTGATCAAGGGTTCGGCGGTCAACAATGACGGCCGAGCCAAAGTCGGCTATACCGCGCCGAGTGTGGATGGCCAGATCGCGGTCATCCGGGCCGCTCAGCAAGCCGCCGGGGTCGACCCGGCAACCATCGGTTATGTCGAGGCGCACGGCACCGGGACCGCGCTCGGCGACCAGATCGAGTTCGCCGCCCTGCACCGGGCTTTCGGTCCGGCGGGACGCCGCGCGCTCGGCTCGGTCAAGGCGGTCACCGGGCACCTGGATGTCGCCGCCGGAGTGACCGGACTGATCAAGGCCTGTCTCGCGGTGCACCACGGGGTGGTCCCGCCCAGCCCGTATTTCACTGCGCCGCATCCTGATCTGCCGATGGCGGGCAGTTCGTTCTACGTCAACCCCGAACCCGAGCCATGGCCGGTGACCGGCTCACCCCGGCGGGCTGCGGTGAGCTCGTTCGGCATCGGCGGCACCAACGCGCACGTTGTCCTTGAACAAGCCCGCGCGGTCGCCACCACCGAATCCGTTGGGACCGAACACGTTCTGGTGCTTTCGGCGCGTTCCCGCGCGGCCTTGATCGAGGCGCGTGATCGGTTGCGCGAGCACCTGATCCGGACGGCCGACCCGCTGGCCGATGTGGCGTACACGCTGCAGACAACCCGCCGCCGGTTCGAGCACCGGCTCGCGGTGGCCTGCCACGATCGGGTCGAGGCGATTGCCCGGCTGGCGGATGGGCTCGACAGCAGCTCCGAGGCTGAAACCGACGGTTCGGTCGCTTTTCTCTTCCCGGGCCAGGGCACCCAGTACCCGGGCATGGGCGATGAGCTCTATCGGACCGAGCCGGTCTTCCGCGAGTCGATGGACGCCGGCGCGGCGGCGCTGCGCGGGCACCTCGGCCTCGACCTGCGCGACGTGCTCTACCGGGACCGCGACAACGAGTTGCTGCGACAGACCCGGATCACCCAGCCCGCGCTGTTCGTTGTCGAGTACGCGCTCGCGCGGCTCTGGCAGCACCGGGGCATTCGCCCTGCGGCGATGGTCGGGCACAGCGTCGGGGAGTATGTCGCCGCTTGTCTCGCAGGGGTTTTCGACTTCGAGGACGCGCTGGCGATCGTGGCCGCCAGGGGCGCGCGGATGCAGTCGATGCCGCCGGGCGCGATGCTCTCCGTCGCGCTGCCCCGGCTCGAGTTGGCCGAGCGACTGCCGCACGGGGTCGAGATTGCCGCAGCCAATGCGCCTCGGCTATGCGTGGTGGCCGGCGAAGCGCGCCGGATCGCCGCGTTCGCGCAGTCACTGCGTGCGGACGGGGTGAAGTGCACGGAATTGCACACATCGCACGCCTTCCACACGTCGATGATGGAACCGGTCGTCGCCGAATTCGCCGAGTACGTCAGCGGATTCACGCTCCATACGCCAGAGATCCCGGTGCTGTCCAACGTCACCGGAGACTGGCTCGACGACGCCGATGCGCGTGACCCGAAATACTGGGCGCGCCAGCTGCGCGAACCGGTCCGCTTCGCCGACTGCGCCCGGCGGCTGCTCGACCAGCCGCACGCGCTACTGGAGGTCGGGCCGGGCACGACCCTGACCACGCTGGTCCGCCAGCACCCGGACGCTTACGCGCGCAGCACCCCCTCGCTGGGCGAGTCGAAAGTTCCGCAACCGGAGCGGCTCGCCATGGCGAGCGCACTGGGCAGACTGTGGCTGGCCGGGGTCGAGGTCGACTGGACGGCCGATGGCGAGCGCCGTCGCCGAGTGCCGCTACCGACGTATCCGTTTCAGCGAGAACGGTATTGGATCGACCGGGGGAGCCCGGTCGTACCCGATGCCCCGGCGCCGCGCCCGAGGTTGTCGCCGCGGGAGGCGATCCGCGATATCTGGGCGAATCTGCTCGGCATCCCGGACGTGTGTGACGATCAGGACTTCTTTCAGCTGGGCGGCCATTCGCTGCTCGGCACTCAGGTCATCGCGCGCATCCGCGAAGCGCTCGGCGTCGACCTGCCGGCGAGCGCGCTGTTCGACACGCCGACGATCGCCACCCTTGCCGAATCCGTCGAAGAACTCCTTGCCGCACAACGGCAACCACGACAGGAGTCCGGCTCGCTGCCGGACCTGATGGCCGAGATCCGCGCGATGTCGCCTGCGGAACTGCAGGCCCGGCTCGCCGAGCTGCGGCGCGAGGACTCGTAATGATTGAGGACACCGAATCCATGACCTATGACCTTTCGCCGGAGCTCGCCGAGCTGACCTCGGATCAGCGGGAGCTGCTGCTCCGGCTCGCTGAGGCGACCATCCACCCCGCACGTCCCGAGCGGATTCCGTTGTCCTTCACCCAGGAACAGCTGTGGTTCCTCGACCGCATGGACCCCGGCACTGCGCTCTACAACATCCCGTTCGCTTTGCGGCTGCGCGGACCACTCGACACCGGCGCATTGCGCGCGGCTCTCAATGCGGTGGTGGCACGGCAGGAAGCCCTGCGAATCGTGTTCGGCGAGAACGAGACCGGGCCATACCAGCTCGTCCGCGCCGCGTTCGAGATCGACCTGCCGGTCGTCGACCTGCGGTACCTGCCCGTCGACGAGCGGGCGGCGGCGGCAACCAGGGAGGCGACCGAGCAGGGGCGAGTCTCGTTCGACCTGTCCAGCGGCCCGCTGCTGGATACCAGGCTGGTGGTGCTCGACGACGAGGAGCATCTGCTGCTGACCACCGTGCATCACATCGCCTTCGACGCGTCGTCCGGTGAGATCTTCATGGCGGAGCTGGTCGAGTATTACCGCCAATTCGCTTGCGGCACTGCCGCCGATCGCCCGGCGTTGCCCGGCAGCTTCGGCGACTTCGCGTGGCAGGGGCGCGAACAGGCCGCGTGCGCCGCCGTGGACGCGCAGCTGACGCACTGGCGCGCCAAGCTCGCCGACGCCCCGGCAACGTCCACCCTGCGTCCGGACCTGCCGCGTCCGGTAGTGCAAACCCATCGCGGCGGCCGGTGCGCCAGGGTGCTCCCCGGCGAGCTGACCACGGCGATGACCAGGCTGGCGCGCGACTGCGGTGCCACGCTCAATGCGGTTGCGCTGGCCGGGTTTTCGGCGGCGCTGCACCAGTTGACCGGCCAGGCCGACCTGCTCCTCGGCATGCCGTCCGCCGGTCGCTCGCGCGTCGAGCTGGAGCAGCTGATCGGTCCGTTCGCCAACATGCTGGTGCTGCGGATGGACCTCGGCGGCGATCCCACGGTGCGGACGCTGGTCGAGCGGGCGCACCGGACGGTAGGCGAGGCGTACCGGCATTCGGATGCGCCGTATGCGCGAGTCGTCGAAACGGTTGCCCCGCCCCGCGATCCGGGGATAAACCCGATGTTCCAGATCCTGTTCACGGTGGCCGAGCCCGGCAGCGGCGCGCGCTCGGCGGCCGGGGTCGAGTTCGCGCCGGTGCCGGTGGACAACCAGCTGACCGACTTCGATCTCTTCGTCACGCTCACCCCGGGCGACGACGCCGGTGAACTGGTGGTGGACTACAACGTCGATCTCTACCTGGCCGAGACGATCGAGCTGCTCACCGAGCGGGTCATCGCGGTGCTCACCGGGATGGTCCAGGCGCCCGACGCCCCACTCGGCTCGGTGCCCGCGCTGCGCCGGGAGGTGGTCGCGCTCGCCGGGACCTTCGTGGTCGACCTCGCCGCCGCACCGCTGCAGTTCTGGCTGGACTTCTGCCGTGCTCCCGCGTCGGTCGAGGCCGTCCCCTACGGGCAGCTGGTCCAGCACCTGCTGACCGGCGGCGACAACGCGGCCACCGTCGGGCTGCTGCGTTGGGAGGACTGGCTGTGGCAGTCGGCATCGGAGGCCGAGCCGGGGGCCGTGCTCGACCAGGCCATGCGTGCATTCGAGACGGCCGTCGTCACCTACCGCCGGCGCACGGACGCGCCGCTGATCCTGGTCCGGTGCCCGAGCTCGTCGCGGGACGGCGAGACGCGGCTGTTCGCCCGGCTCGACGATCGTCTCGCCCTGCTGCGAGAGCGGATTCCGAACGTGCAGGTGGAATGGGCTGAGGAGAACCCGAAGGCCCAGGGACACGACCACGTGCGGTACACCCCAGAGTATTTCGCCGCACTCGCCACGCTGGCCGCCCGGTGGCTACCCACCCCGGAACCGGGACCGGAGCGCACCGCATACCGCGCCGAATATCTCGCCGACCCGGCCGCGGTGGCCGAGCGGGTCGCGGTGCGGACCGCGCAGGCCCCGGCGAGCTCAGCGCCGATCGTCGAGCCGAGCACGCCTACCGAAAAGCGGATCGCCGCCGTCTGGCGGGCGGTCCTCAGCATCGATGCGGTCGGGACGAACTCCAATTTCTTTGCGCTCGGCGGACATTCGCTGCTGGTGATCCAGCTCCTGTCCGGACTCCAGCGGGAGTTCGACCGAGCGGTCTCGCTGCCGACCCTGTTCACCAACCCGACCATCGCGCAGCTCGCCGCGATCCTCGAGGAGACCGAAGGACCGGCCGAGGCGCCGGTCGAACCGATGCCACGCGAAGCCGAGCCCGTAGCGTCCTCGATTCAGCAAAGGCTGTGGGCGACAGGCCAGCTCGATAGCGCGGACGCGCGCCACAACACGATGTTCGCCGCGACCCTGCGTGGCGCGCTCGACATCGTGGCGTTGGAGCGCGCGGTGGGGGAGATCGTGCGCAGGCACGACGTATTGCGGACCACCTTCACCGCACATCGCGGCCGTCCGAAACCAGTCGTGCACCCGCGGCTGTCGGCATGGTGTGTGCCGGTAGACCTTTCGGAGGTGCCGGACGACCAGCGCGCGGCGCTGGTGGCCGACTACCTCGACAAGCACAGCGGATATCCCTACGACCTCGCCGTCGGCCCGCTGCTGCGCGTCCAGGTGATCCGCGTCGGTACCGACGAGCAGCACCTGCTGATCGGGATGCACCACATCATCTGCGACAACACGTCCTGGAGCATATTTCTCGACGAGCTCGTCACCCTGTACGACGCCTACTCCGCCGGACGGCCCTCGACACTGCCCCAACCTAGGTTGCAGTTCGGCGATTTCGCCTACGACCAGCAGAACTGGCTCGGCGGCAGTGCTGTCGAACCACACATCGCCTACTGGCGCGAGAACCTGCGTGGCGCGCCCGCACCGCTCGAACTTCCGGGCGACCGGCCGGATCCGGACGGGGACGACGAGGTGGTCGGGCGCGCGGTGCGGCTGCTCCCGGTCGCCGTCGGCCGGGCGGTCCGGGCGCTCGCCCGCGCCGAGAGCGTGACGCCGTACAGCGTGCTCCTGGCCGCCTTCAGCGTATTGCTGTACCGCGAGAGCGGGCAGCCCGACCTGGTCATCGGAATGCCGACGTCCGGGCGTGATCGGCCCGAGCTGGCCGGCGTCATCGGCTGCTTCGCGGATCTGCTCCCGTTGCGGCTGGATATCACCGGCAGGCCGACCTTCCGCCGACTCGTCCGCCGGGTGCACTCGACGGTGCGGGACGCGATAGCACACCAGCGACTGCCGTTCCCGGCAATCATGGAACCGCTTCGGCTGCCGCGTGATTCATCCCGCCATCCGCTCAAGTGCGTGCTCAACTACGTCGACCTGCCCGATGAGGAACTGTCGCTGTCCGGCCTCGAGGTCGTGCCGCTGCCCACCGGAGCCGCAGGCGCCGACTTCGACGCGCTGTTCACCCTGGACTGGCACGACGAGCAACTTCAGGCCGACCTCACCTACGCCACCGATCTGTTCAGTACGAACCACGCGGTCCGACTGGTCGAGCGGTTCGGCGAACTGCTGGCCGAGTTGGTTCAGCGCGCGGACGCGGTGATCGGCACGCTCGCAACACAATTCACCGATCCTGTCGAGTCGTGCGCGGCGATCGGGTTGGCCGCGTCGTTCCCGCTCGGTCCGGTCGAGCCGACGCTGCGGTTCTGGTCGGACCTGCTCGGCGAATCGCCGCTCGCCGTCACCTCGGCGCCCGCCGGGCAGGTGTTGCGGCCGCTGCTCGACTCGAACGGGCCGTTCCGCGGACACGCGCTGAACGTTGTCCTGCTGCGGTGGGAGGACTGGCTCACCGACGCGAATCCCGCTGTCCCCGTGGCGGTTACCACACTGGAAGAGGTTCTCGCCGAGCTTTGTGCGGCGATAGCGCGCTACCGTGCGCGGACCGATGCGGAACTCGTGCTCGGCAGCTGCCCGGCGTCGCCGCGTTTCCAGGACGACCGGTGGGCCGGGATCTTCGGCGGTCTCGACCAGCGGCTGCGGGCGTTCGCCGCGGAACAGCCTGCGGTGCGGGTGGTTCCGATGAACCGGTGGGCCGAGCGCTACGGTGTCGAGAATCCCGGCCGGGGCCGCGACGGGTTCCCGTATTCCGCGGAATTCGAGACGGTGGTGGCGACCATGCTCGCCCGCTGGGCGCATTGCCGGACCCATCCGCCGGTCTCGGCCCTCGTGCTGGACCCGGCGGAATTCTCCGCGCAGGCCGAGCTGATCCGTGTGGTGCGCGATCAGCTCGCACACGGCCGCGGCATCGTGCTGACCAGGCCGCCGGCCGCGCCGGAACTGGCCGCACTGGTCGCCGTCGGGTCGGTTGCGGTGGGCGAGGCATCCGAGTCGAGCCTGAGCCTGAGCTCGGCGACGGCTACCGATGGCGCGACCGTCGGGAGCGCGCCTGCGGGGGAGGGGCTGGCGACCTTCGTCGCGCACGTCTGGTCGCTCGATGGGTCGACTATCGGATCGGTTGCGCCGCAACCTATCCCAGTGGACCTGGTGGTCGACATCGCCACCGAGCTGAATACCGCCGAGCGGATCACGGTGGCGGTGCGGTCCGGGGTCCGCCGTCCCGCGCGGCGGTTGTCGACTCAGCCGAGGACGGGCCGCGAACGCGCGATAGCCCGGATCTGGGCCGAGGTACTCAATCTGGCCGAGGTCGGCATCCACGACGACTTCTACGAACTGGGCGGCGACTCACTGCTGGCGATCACGGTCGCTTTTCACGCCGCGGAGGCGGGCATCAACCTGTCCGCGCGGCAGCTCACCGAGCGTCGGACCATCGCCGAGCTGGACTTGGACACGACCGAGGTGGTCACGCGGGCCGCGCCCGAGATCGTCGAGGGCGAAGTGCCGCTCGCCCCCGCGCAACTGTGGTGGTTCGAGACCGTGGCGACGACGATGGAGAACCCGGCTTGGTTCAATCACCCCTATTACCTAGAGCTGCGTCGGCCGATCGCGGTCGCGCACCTGGTCGAGGCCGTCCGATTGCTTGCCGCCCACCACGACTCACTCCGGCTGCGATTCCGCAGGGACGACACCGGAACGCTGTGGCAGCACCACGCCGACGTTGCCACCGCCGTGCCGTTCACCAGTCATGACCTGACGGAGCTACCCGCCGCCGCACTGGCGGACGCCATGCTTTCCCTGGCCGGTGCGGAACAGCTGAAACTGCACCTCACCGACGGCCCGACCTGCCGGGTGCTGCACCTCGCCACCGGCGGCCGTGGCCGGGATCGATTGCTCATCGTGGCGCACCACCTGGTGGTGGACGCGATCTCGCGCGAACTGTTGCTGAACGATCTGCAGACCCTGTGTGCGCAGCTCGAGCGCGGCGACACGACCCGTCTGCCTGCCAAGACAACGGCCTACAGCGCGTGGGCCAGAAGGCTTTCCACTGCGGACATGACGGCCGAAATCCCGTTCTGGCTCGCCCAATTACCGCACGAGGACACGGCGCCGCCGCCGGATCGGCCGGGCACTGTCACGACCCTCGCGACCGGTCGAATGATGAACACCGTTCTGTCGGCCGAGGAAACCGCGGGCCTGCAGGAGGCCACCCGGCGGCTGCGAGCCACTATGCGCGACCTCATCGTCTGGGGTGTCGCGGAGGCCGTCGCGGTACGCACCGGTGGCCGCGAGTGCGTGGTGGCGACCACCGGACATGGACGCGAAGACCTGTTCGCCGACATAGACCTGAGCCGGACCACCGGCTGGTTCCAGGTGATGTATCCGATTCGGGTGCGGCTGCCCGAGACCGCGGGTGCCGCGGCCGTCTCGGCCACAGCCGTCGCCGAACAGCTCGCCATGGTGCCGAACAACGGGATCGGGTACGGGATGCTCGCGTTCTTCGGCCAGGACCCGGCACTGCGAAAACGGCTCGCCGCCATCGGCGAACCGCGCATCGCGGTCAACTACATGGGCAACTTCGGTTTCGACGAGGTGTCGCAGGTCGAGGAGCTCTTCGACGTGTGCTCGGCCCCCTACGGCGACACCGAGGACGGCACCGGTGTCTGGCCCTACGACCTCGAGGTGAGCGGCACGCTCAGCGGCGGCCGACTTCGGCTCGACCTCGGATACGGCGCCGATGTCTACCTGGCAGAGACCGCCGCCGCGTTCCTCGACGACGTGCGGGCCCGTCTGCTCAGCCTCCTCGGCTGAGGCGAGCACCGAGATTTCCTTCGAAAGGACTACCCGACAATGCGACGACAACAATCCGGATTCGCCACGTTCACCGTGGTGTGGCTAGGCCAACTGCTCTCCGTGGTCGGCACCCGAATGACCAACTTCGCGATCAGCATCTGGGTGTGGGATGCCACCGGCAGCGCGACCCAGTTCGCGAGCGTACTGCTGGCGTCCTTTGCCGCGACGGTGATATTCAGCCCGATAGTCGGTGTGTTCATCGACCGGTGGAACCGGCGGCTGACGATGATGATGAGCGACCTCGGCTCGGCGGCGGCCACCGGCGTGCTGCTGATCTTCTTCATGACCGGCTCGGTGCAGATGTGGCAGTTGTACCTGGTCAACTTCGCCACGGGCGCGTTCCTGGCCTTCCAGGTCCCGGTCTTCTCCTCGACCATCACCTTGCTGATGGAGCGTGGGCAGTACCCGCGGGCGAACGCGATGATGTTCGTGGCGCGGTCCGGGCCAGGGCTCTTCGCACCCGCCGCGGCCGCCGCGCTGCTCGCCTCGACGAACATCCAGGCGATCCTGTTGGTAGACACCGTCTCCTACGGCGTCGCCATCGCCGCGGTGCTGGCGGTGGGGATTCCGCAGACGCCACAGCAACCCGGCACCCCGCCGGCGAAGATGTGGCAGGACTGCCTGTTCGGCTTCAAGTACATCCTCCGCAGCCCATCGTTCCGCAACCTGCAGGCGATGTTGATCGTGATCAACATCCTGGCTTCGCTCGGCTTCGTGCTGCTGCGCCCGCTCGTGCTCACCAGGACCGGCAACAGTGTGGGCGCGCTCAGCGTGGTGATGACCACCGGGGCGTTCGGCGGCGTACTCGGTGCCGTGCTGCTCGGCGCAACGAAGGCCCCGCGCGACAAGATGCTGCGCGTGCTCGGCGCGATCCTCATCTTCAGCATCCTCGGCCGGCTGATGTACGGGCTCGCCGATATCGTTGCCCTCCTTGCGATTTCGCTCATGTTCGTGTCGTTCACCATTCCGATCATCGACGGCTACACGAACAGCATCTGGCAGGAGAAGGTCGAACCGCGGTTTCAGGGCCGCGTTTTCGCCGCTCGGCAGTTCACCGAGGAGCTCACCGTTCCGATCGCAACGCTCATCGCGGGCCCGCTCGTCGACAACGTGCTGACGCCGTGGATGCAGCCGGATGCCGCGGGCGCCCACCTGTTCGGCAGCCTGTTCGGGACCGGGCAGGCCGGCGGCATCGGACTTATCTTCGCGGTGATCGGCGTGCTCGGCGTCGGGGTCGCCATTGCCGGGTTCCGCATGCCGAGCGTCCGGCGAATCGAAACACTGCTGCCCGACCATGAATCGCTGAAGTCGGTCGAGGGGGCAACGGCATGAGTACCACGCTGCTGCGGATCGGTGTGCTTGCCGACTACCCCCTCGACCCGCTCGTTCCCCATCTCGACATGGCGCTGCGCATCGCCGGTCTGTCGGCAACCTGCCACACCGGCCTGCTCGGCCAGCTTCGACGGGGGCTCGACGCTACCGGCGAAACATCCTGCAGTGCAGTGGATGTGCTGATTGTGGCACCCCAGTTCGATGAGCTCGGTCCGGCGGATCTGCTGGACCTCGCGGATTCCGCAGCAGGCACCGTCGGCCGCACGAGTGGATCCCTGCTGTTCGTTCTTCCCCCGATGCCGGAGGGCCGAGCATTCGGCGTCGGCGACATCGGAGCGCTCGCCGGAGTGGCGGCGGAGGCGACGCGCGTCCGGGAAGCTTTGCGCACCAAGCTCATTGCGTTGCCCAACGTGTACCTGGCCGACGCCGAAGATGCGGTGCGGGCCGTGGGTGCCCGCCTGTCCTACCATCCGGCGGCCGCGCGGCCCAGGCGCTATACCGACGATCTGTTCGCCTGTCTCGCAACGCAACTCGCCCGAATCCTCGGAACGCGATACGGAACATCCTGTCAGGCCGTGGTATTCGATGCGGACAGTGTGTTCGGCGCTGGCACCGCAACGCTGCGCGAGCCGGTCCGCGAACTGCGGCGGGCCGGGATCCGGCTCGCCGTGCGCGGCGCGGGCAAACCGTCCGGCGTGTGGGCCTCGGTGGCGTCCGCGTGCCCGGAGCTCGTGGCAGGTGCCGAAACGTCTGTCGTGGACGGACGCCCGGTCGCCGAGCAGCTCGCGGTGATCGCCGCCGCGCTGGACGTGCCGACGTCGCGCACCGTGCTGGTCACGGCCGACCCCGAACTGGCCGACCTGGGTCTGCTACTCGGTGACCGGCACGAGTCCTGGCCGGGCCGGTTACGCGATGGTGGGCTGTTCGACCGCCCAGCCCCGCTCGCGACCACGATCGGACCGGTGCTGCTCGCCGAAACACCAGCACCGCGAACAGATTTCGTGGCTCGCCGGTCCGGCGCGGCCGACGCGGTACCCGTGCCGGACGAATCCGGGCCGTCCGCCCCGGCCGTCCGGTTCGGCATCGTCGCCTTCGGGAAATCGTTGCCGGAGCCGTCCGAAGTAGCCGGTGCCGCAGCGGATTACACCGCGGAACTCGACCGGGTCCGCGGCTGGGGATACCGGCGGTTCCACCGGGCGCCCGACGGCGTCGGACTCACCGACCTCGCCGTCGCGGCCGGGACCGAGGCACTCGCCGCGGCCGGTGTCGCAGCGAGCGACGTCGATCTGGTCGTGCTCGCGATCGCGGACCTCGCCGAATACCTGTACTGGGACCCGGCGGCGGCGACCCAGGCCCGGCTGGGCGCACACCACGCCGAGGCGGTGTTGATCAACCAGGCGTGCGGCGGCGGCGTCGCGGCGTTCGACCTGGTGGCGGGCAAGTTCGCCGCACACCCCGGCTATCGCACGGCGTTGCTGATCGGCGCGAATCGGGTATGCGAACCGTACTGGAATCGGATGGAGATCAACACCAGCATCTACTCCGACGGCGCCGCGGCCGCCGTGCTCCGGCGTGACCACGGTGCCTGCCGGTGGCAGGCCACCGAATTCATCACCGACGGCACCTACGCGGACTTCATGCGGATGGATGTCGGCGCCGCCGCGCATCCATTCACCCCGGAGACGGCCGGCCGGCCGCGAGTGCGAAGTCCGCAGGACCGGTTGGACGAGTTCTTCGCCGGTGACGTCCGCAAGATGTTCGCCTTCCTGTCGACCCTCCGGGCCCGCAGTCGCGAGGTGGTCGACGCCGCCTGCACCCGGGTCGGCAGCACCCGCGCCGACCTGCGCCGAGTGATCCATTTCAACGACAACGCCCGCCAACTCGCCGAACTCGCAACCGAACTCGGCATCCCGACGGCACGGACGAATGTGGACATCGCACTCGACCACGGGCACGTCGGCTGCGCCGACCAGCTGCTCACCCTGCAGCACCTGCTGGCCGAGGGGGACCTCACCGCCGGCGACCTGGTGGCACTGACCAGCACGAGCAGCGGCATGCACTGGATCTGCACGCTGCTGCGGGTATGAGAAATGAGAGAACTGTGCACGACACCCAAGACATCCTGACCCGAATCCGAGCGGCCCGGAACCCGGACGCGGCACCGGATCCCACCCTGCTCGACGCGCTCGGCTCATTGCTGGACCTGAATCTACCTACCGTGCAACGGGATGCGGGCCGCCTGCTGGCCGATGTCCCCACCGCGCGCATCGTGGCCGAGGGCCGCACCCTGCGACCCCTGCGGATCGCGATCGCCGGTACCTTCACCGCCGAGTATGTCGCGCCGATGCTGCGCGTCGAACTGTTGCACAGTGGGATCGAGCCGCGGATCCAGGTCGCCGGATTCGACCAGCTGCTCGCGCAATTGAGCGATCCGGACTCGGACCTGTCCCGGTTCGACCCGGACGTCACGCTGTGCCTACTGCACGACCACGCGCTGCTGCCACAGCGGTGGGATCCAGCCGGGCTGCCCGAGCTCGCCGAGCAGCTCACGGCCCGCTCCGCCCTCATCGAACAGGCGGTGGCCGGTTTCGCCGCGCGGTCGGCGAGTGCCGTTGTGCTGCACACGGTTCCGCTCTCCCGACCGGAGCAGCGCACCGTGATCGGCTTCGCCGGGCGGGCCGAACTCGGGCGCCGATGGCGCGAGCTGAACGGACGGCTGCTCGGGCTGGCCGAGCGGCATCCCTCGGTGTACGTCCTCGACTTCGAAGCGCTGCTCATCGACCATCCCGGCCCCGTGCGCGACGATCGCCTCTACCAATTCGCCGGGATGGCATGGACTCCCGCCGTGGAACTGGCCTATGCACGGGAGGCGGCGGCGTTCTGCCGGGCGACCGCCGGACTCGCCAAGAAGCTGCTCGTCGTCGACCTGGACAACACGCTGTGGGGTGGCGTCCTCGGCGACGACGGCCCCGAGGGGATCCAGATCGGTGGGCGCTACCCCGGCAACTGCTACACCCAGCTGCAACAGGCGTTGGCGGCCCTCCGCAGCCAGGGCGTACTGCTCGCGGTGTGCAGCAAGAACGAGCAGACGGCGGTCGATAGCGTGTTGGCCTCCCATCCCGAGTTGGTCCTGCGACCGGACGACTTCGTCGCGCGAGTGGCCAACTGGGGCAGGAAGGATCACAACATCCGCCAGATCGTGCAGACCCTCAACATCGGGCTGGACAGCGTGGTGTTCGCCGACGACAGTCCGTTCGAATGCGATCTGGTCCGCGAGCAGATTCCCGAGATCGAAGTCGTACACCTGGACGGCGACCCGGCGCGGTACTGCTCGGCTGTGCTGGAGCCCCAGTTCTTCGGTGCCCTCGCGACGGTGTCCGCCGATCGGGAGCGCACGTCGTTGTATCGGTCGCGGGCGGGGCGCGAGGAGTTCGCCGCGTCGTTCGCCTCCGCCGAGGACTATCTGGGCGGGCTCGACCTGCGTGTCCGGGTCGCACCCGCCGACGAGTTCAGCCTGCCGCGGCTGATCCAGCTCGGACTGCGCACCAACCAGTTCAACCTCAACCCGCGCGCTCACACCGAGAGCCGTACCCGCGAGATGGCCGACGCCGCCGCATATCTCGTGCTCGGCTTCGAGGTCGAGGATCGATTCGGCCGGGAGGGGCTGGTCGGCGCGGTGTGGGTGGCAAAGAGTCCGAGCCACTGGCTCATCGAGAACTTCGTGATGAGCTGCCGGGTGTTCTCCCGAGGCATCGAACACGCCGTGCTGTCCGATCTCATCGACACTGCGCGGCGCGAAGGAGTTCGCGAGCTGCAGGCGCTGTACCGGCGTGGCGATCGCAATCAAGCGGCGGGCGGGCTCGTCACCGAATTCGGCCTGCTCGAAGAGACCGATGGAATCGCGCGGTACGGGCTCGACCTGACCGCTACGCGTTTCCGCAAACCACCCTGGATCACCCTGAACCGAAACGAGGAACCCGCCGATGTCTGATATCACCGTCGACCTTGTCGAACTTGTCGAACGGGTCACCGAGAACCCCGGCATCACGACTGCGCGGAAGTTCGAGAGCCTGGACAACTGGACCAGCCTCGTCGCACTGCGCCTGCTGACCGATATCGAGGACGCCTTCGGCGTACAGCTGGATCTGCGGGCCTATCTCGCGGTCACCGACGTCGGCCAACTGTCCGCGTTGGTCTCCGACACACTGGCCGTCCGATGATCCGCCGCATCGATCACATCGGCCTGGTCGCGCGGGACCTAGACGCCGCCGCGACCGGCCTGCGCATGTTGACCATGCGCCCGGACGCGACGGACGTGGTGCAGACCTACGGCGTCGCCTGCCAGTTCTGGCATTGCGCAGGCGATCGCGTCGCGCTCGAGGTCGTCGCACCGGAGGAGCCGGGCGACCAGGTGAGCGGACATCTCCGTCGCCAGGGGCCGGGCCTGCACCACATCGCCTTCGAGGTCGACGACCTCGACGCGGCGCTGCGTGCGCTCCGAGGCCGAGGTGCCGTGCTGGTGGACAGCGAGCCGAGGCCGGGCGGGCAGGACGGGTTGCGGATCGCCTTTGTCCATCTGGGCCCGGCGACCGGCCTGCTCGTCGAGCTCGTCGAATATTCGAACCAGCAGTAGGACCGCACCATGAACGAAGTCAACACTGCCGCACCACGCGCTCGGCGACTGTGGCGGATCATCGCGATACTGGCCGGTGCGGTCGGCGCGCTTCTCGCGGTGTCGGTTCCGCTACTGCCGGTGAACCAGGAACAGGCTTCGTTCTCCTGGCCATCGGCGCAATTGGCGAATGTCACTGCCCCGCTGCTGTCGTACTCGCCGCTGCGGGTGGACGCGCAGGTCCCGTGCGCGGCAATCAGGACCCAGGGGCCCCAGGGCGGGACGCTGCTGTCCACGGTGCCGCCCGCATCCGGTGCCGCGCGCCGCTACGGCTTGGATGTCGCAGTGACGCAAGGGAATCGGCTACAGGTGGGGCTGCGTGATCGCACGCTGATCGATACCGCGGTCGCTGACCTGCCGCCGGACTGCCGACTGCTGATCTCGTCGGACAGTGCCCGCACCACCGTCGATCTCGGCGGCAATCCGGTTGTGCTGGAAGGCGATTACCGGCCACAGCTGGTGGGGTTGTTCACCGATCTGACCGGCGCGGCGCCGTCGGGCATGCAGGTGCGGGTGCTGATCGATTCGCGGTTCACCACCTCGCCGACGGTATTGAAACTGTGTGCGATTGTCGGTGCGCTGGTGGCCACCGCGTTGGCGCTGGTGGCAGTACATCGGCTCGACCGCCTGGACGGCCGCCGACGCCGTCGGGTGTCGCGGTGGCGCAGGTGGCGGCCGCGGCCGATCGATGGTGTGGTCGTCGGGATTCTAGTGCTGTGGTATTTCATCGGCGGGGGCACCACCGATGACGGCTACGTATACGGAATGGTCCGCGCCCTCGGGCATGCGGGCTATCTGGCGAACTACTTCACGTACTTCGGGGTCCCCGAGTCTCCGATGGGGCTCCCGTATTACAACCTGTTCGAGCTGTTGGCCCGGGCCTCGACCGCGAGCATCGTGCTGCGGTTGCCCGAGCTCATCGCGGGTGTGCTGTGCTGGCTGCTGATCAGCCGCGAAGTCGTGCCGCGACTTGGCATTGCCGCACGGACCGAGCGGGCCGCGCTCTGGACCGGTGCGGGGGCGCTGCTGGCTTTCTGGCTCCCCTACAACAATGGTCTTCGGCCGGAACCACCTGTCGCCCTTGGGGTTTTGCTGACCTGGGTGCTGATGGAGCGGGCGCTGGCCACCCGGCGACTGACGCCCGCGGTCGTCGCGCTGATCCCGGCCGCCCTGTCCGTGGTGACCAACCCGGCGGGATTGATCTGTCTCGCGGCGCTGCTGGCCGGCGCTCGACCGCTGGCGCAGCTCGTCGTCGCGCGCGCCAGGACATCGGGCTACGCGGCGGTGCTTGCGCCTGCCGCGGCGGCGGGCCTGGTCGTCCTGACGATCGTGTTCGGCGGACTACCGGTGTCCGAAGTGGCGACGATGTGGCAGGCGCACACCGTCGTAGGGCCCGAGTTCCATTGGTACGACGAGTATTTCAGGTACCGGCTGCTGTTCCAGTCGACCCCGGACGGGTCGGTGGCGCGGCGGTTCGCGATGCTGTTCATGTTCCTCGCCCTTGCCGTCGCGGTGTCGGCGTTGCTGTACCGGAAGGGCCGGATTCCGGGGCTCGCGGCCGGGCCTGCGCGGCGGATCGTCGGCACCACCCTCGGCGCTGTCGCGTTGATGTCGTTCACGCCGACCAAATTCACCCACCATTTCGGTGTGTTCGCCGGGCTCGCCGGTGCCGTTGCGGTGGTCGCGGTGGTTGCCGTTGGGCCGCGATCAATGCGATCGGCACGTAACAGAACGATGGTCGCCGCCGCAGTCGTCGCGGTGCTTGCCCTCGCGCTGGCGAGCGAGAACGGTTGGTGGTATGTGGCCGGTTACGGTGTGCCTTGGTGGGACAAACCTGTTGCGGTGCACGGTATTTCGGCGGGCACGGCGGCGTTGGCCGTAGCCATGGTGCTGGCGCTGATCGCGGGCTGGTCCCACATTCGTGAACCGTTCCGCCGGACGCCACGTCGCACGCGACAACGGATACCCGTGCTGGCCGTCGCTGTGGCGCTGATGATCGCCTTCGAGGTGATCTCGTTCGGCTATGCCGCCGTGCGGCGCTATCCCGCGTATTCGCCTGCGACATCGAACGTTTCGGCACTGGTCGGCAAACCGTGTGGACTGGCCGACGCCGTCCTCGTCGAACCGGATCCGAATGTAGGTCTGCTACAACCGCTCTCGGGCAACCCGAGTACCGCGCTCGGCGCGGGCGCCGATGCCGGATTCACCCCCGACGGTGTCGACCTCGACGACTTGACCCCCGATCCCTCCGACGCCGCGACCGGAACGGTCGGGAAAACCGTGGCAGGCGCGAACAGCTCCGCATCCGGCACCGGTGGTTCCAGCAAGCCCGGGAAGCCCGGTATCAACGGCAGCACAATCCCGTTGCCCTACACCCTGGATCCGGCGACGACTCCCATTCTCGGCAGCTACGGCGGCCCGGCGGCGCCGACGAAAAAGCTGATCTCCGACTGGTATCGGCTGCCGACCCCGGACCCGAGCGGCAGCCGCGGCGAACTCGTCACCATCACCGCTGCCGGGCGCATCGCCTCGACCGATGTCGACAACGTCGCCGTCGGCGGCGCGAACGTGCGCCTGGAATACGGTGTCACCGGCGGCGGCGGCGTTCGAGCGCTCGGCGCGATCGCCCCCGACGATGTGAGTGGGCTTCCGCCGTCTTGGCGGAATCTGCGGATCCCCTTGCCGCGCTTGCCTTCCACAGCAGACGTGGTGCGCATCGTCGCCCTGGTCGACAGTTCCGATCCCACCCAGTGGGTGGCCGTGACGCCACCGCGCGTGCCGCAGCTGCGCACCCTCGACGCGCTCGTCGGCCACACCGACCCCGTCCTGCTGGATTGGCTTGTCGGCCTGCACTTCCCGTGCCAACAACCGTTCCGGCATCGGGACGGCGTCGCCGAAATACCCGAATACCGCATTACCCCGGACTATTCGGGCGCCGGCGTGACCGGTAACTGGGAAGCGCACGACGCCGGAGGCATCCTCGGCTACACCCAACTGCTGACCCGATCCGACACGCTGCCGTCCTATCTGAAGGACGACTGGAAACGCGACTGGGGCAGCATCTACCGGCTTGTCCCGCTCGATGCGGCTGCGACACCGGCACATCTCGACATCACCACCATCCGTCGCCCGGGATGGTGGAGCCCCGGACCGTTGAACCTCGGCATCCGATGAGGTCGGCTTCACGTGGTGTGATCGAGGGCGCGAATGGCGGCGTCGACCAGTGTGGTGGCGGTACGGGCGCACAGGTCGACGGCACGTTCCGGTGGCAGCGCGCGGATATCGATGAGGACCATGAAGGCTTCCCAGCCGACGACCGTCGCTACGGCGGAAACGAGTTCGTCGAAGTCCGGTGCCGTCATCCGATCGCGGATCGGTGCCAAGGCCCATTCGATCCAGCGAACTCGACGGTAGCCGCGGCGGGGTGTGTCCGGGGCCGGTGGCGCGGCTTCGATGGTGAGTTTCACCAATCGTCTTCCCAGCGGGAGTGATTCGACGATGTTGACACCCAGCGCGTGGGTCAGCGCGGCTACTCGGACGCGGGGGTCGGTGGAGGTGACGTGGTCGAGGATCGCGTCGGTATCGGAGCTGAGCAGGCCGAGGGTCGCATCGAGCATGAGCTGGTCGAGGCTGGGGAAGTGTAGATAGACCGTGCGTCGCGATACCTCGGCGGCGACGGCGATGTCGTTGACGGATGGTTCGCCGCCCTCGCTGATCAATGCCATCGTCGCCTCGACGATGGCATTGCGGGTGCGGCGCCGTTGGGCGGCGCGGCCCGGCCCGTCTGCTGCGGAGGTAGCTCGGGTCATCGGTTCCGGTGCCTCAGTTCTATGTCTTGACAGAGGGTGCTGTGTAGTCAATATACTCAACTGCATTAAGTGCACAGATGTGAATTGAGTGCACTGGGAGGAATTCGAGCACCGGCCGGGGGCTGATCACCTGGACGGCTCGGCGGGCCATGGTCCGCATGGCCGGACCTACAGGTGTGCCCTGGCGCGGGACGGAGGGCGGCGGAAATGACGTATCTCGTTGTGGATCAGCGGATTCGGGACGTGCGGCGGTGGGTGCGGGCCTACGCAGCGGGCTCCGAGCATCGACGTGCGACGGGTCCAGAGGTGGTATTGCTGCTCGCCGACTCGATGAGCGTGCGCATGTTCGACCGTGCCTCGATCGCCGCCCAACTCGGCGCGACAGCGGCGGCCTAGCTCCAGGTATTCAGTGCTCTGACCGAAGGCGTGGGGTGCGCGTCGGCGGAGCGGCGGGCCGCCGGTTTCCGGACGGCTCGGCGCCGACCGTTTCGACTGTCGAAGTGGTTGGCGGACAACTTATTCAACGAGCACGATGCGCCGGGCGGTGGGCGTCGACTGCGGACTCGAAACGGCGGACGGATGGTTCGTCGAGAGTGGGAGACGACGTGATGATCGAGCGGACGGCGGGAGAGCCGGTTCGGCGTACGTGCCGCGGACCAGGCAGCGCCGAAGTGCACATCCTCGGCCCGGTGCGTGTGCTGAACGACGGCCGAAATCTCGGTGTCGACCGACCGCTGGAGCAGGCCGCGCTGGTCCGGCTGGCACTGGCCCGCGGCGTGTCCGTTCCGGACGGGCGACTGGTGGCCGATCTGTGGGGTGACGAGGACCTGCCTCGCCCGATTGAGCGTCTGCGCGTGTTGATTTCGCGGCTACGGGCGGCCCTGGGTGAACACAGCGTCACGGTGACCCGGTCGCCGTCTGGATACCAGACCACCATCGCCGTAGCCGATCTGATTGCCGCCGAGGCGGCCGCGGACCGGATGCACGCGGCGCAGCGCGCCGGACAGCATGCCGCGGTGCGTTCGGCCGCCGAAGACGCCTTGCGCTGGTGGCGTGGCCCCACCCTGGTCGATTTGACGTCTACGCCGTTCGCCACCGCGGAATCGACCCGATTCGAACAGTGGCGGCTCGGTTTGGCCGTGGCCAGGTTGGACGCGACGCTGCATCTCGGTTCGGGTGCCGAAATCGCCATGGAGCTGGCCACATTGGTGCGCGAGCATCCACTGCACGAACCACTCGCCCGGTTGTATGCGCTCACCTTGTATCGGACCGGCAGCCAGGCCGACGCCCTCGATCGGTTGCACCGACTACGCCGAGCCTTGTCCGACGAGCTCGGCGTCGATCCCACCCCGGAAACGGCCGAGCTGGAGCTGCGGATACTGCGCCACGATCCCTCGCTGCAACCGCCGCGGGCGACCCACGTCCTCGACATCGCCGAAAGTTCAACGGATATAGCGTTTCCGACGCCCGCGGACGCCTTCGTCGGCAGACGTCACGAGCTGGCGGCAGTGCTGGAAAGCCTGCGGCAGCCGGCCGTGGTGACGCTGCTCGGCGGGCCGGGCAGCGGCAAAACCCGGCTCGCGCTCGAGGCCGCGCGCAAGGCCGCCGCCGCCGGCCGGTCCGTCGTGTTCGTCGAGTTGGCGTCACTGCAGCGCAGCGACACCATTGATCAGGCGATCGCCGTAGCCGTCGACGCGGCCCCAGAGGCCGTCTGCCCCGCCCTGATCGGAGCGGTGCTTGTGCTCGACAGCGCTGAGCACGTCACCGCGGAAGTCAGGGCGATCGTCGAGGCCCTTGCGGTGCGGGTGCCCGGGTTGACCTGCCTGATCACCTCCCAGTCGGCGCTCGAGTTGCCGAGGGAGGTCGTGCTCCGGATCGGGGCGCTGGACCGCCCGGCCGGGCTCGAGTTGTTCGCCGAGCGGGCGATGTGCCCGGTCACAGCGGCCGATCGGGTCGATGTGGTCGCGGTGTGCACGGCGGTCGACTGGCTGCCGCTCGGCATCGAACTGGCCGCCGGCCTGACCCGGACATTCACGATTTCCCAACTCGCCCAACGGATCGAAGGACGTATCCGGCTGCGCATGGGCAGTCGCCGCGGCATCGGTGGTGGCCGGCACAGCAGTTTGCGCGCGGCGTTGGACTGGAGTCATGAACTGCTCGACCCGACGGAACAGGCTGTGCTGCGCCGGATTTCGGTGTTCGCCGGTGGGTTCGGGCTCGAAGCCGCCGAGCGGGTGGTGCCCTGCGGAATACTCGAAACAGCAGACATCGCACCGGCATTGGCGGGTCTGGTGGACCGTGGACTGGCCATGGTCCTGGTCGACGGCGGGGACCGTCGTTTCGTGCTCTTGGAGACGGTACGCGATTACGCGTCGACCAAGTTGGTCGCTGCGGGGGAGGCGCCGCTCGTCCAGCAGCGACACGTGGCGTGGTGCCAGAGCCTGACATCAAGAGGCGAGCCTGCACTGCTGGACCGGTTCAACGAATCAGCGCGCCTGCCGGCCTCGGCCGACCGAGCCGCCGACGGCCTCGGGGACCACCTGCCGTCCCTCGGTATCCGGCAGCACCGCGGCGCCGTCGACATCGAACGCGGTCAGTTCGGCGCTGCCGTAGCAGCACTGAGCGATCCACCTCGGCACAGTGCCTTTGACGAAGTGCTGGTCCATTCATCGAACCGTCAGTGAGCCGGATCTGCTTCTGGTCCGTACACGCGTGAGGACAGTTCGGGTACGCACAGCCGAGGGCGCGATGATAACGAAAATGGCAGATCCAGAGCAGTTTTCGCGCGAGCTGAGCGCGGCGGTGCACGGTGTCGGACCCGATGGGTTCGGGCAGATGATCGCCGATGCGGTCAGCAAGTGGGTGGCCTTCGACGCGGTGCGCCTGGTGTGTACCAATCCGGCGGCCGTGCTGGCGCTCGGCTCGTTCAGCTGCTGGCATCGTTACGACCGTGATCTGCTCGAGGCACTGGTGCTGGATCGGTTTCGGGGCGGCGATCCATGCCGCCCAGAGGATTTGGTAGGCAGGCAATCCCCGGTCGGCATCGTCGACGCCGCAGACGAGCGTGGGTCACGGGCACGGTGCACGGGCGAGCTCCTCGCGGCGCACGGTGTGCATTGCGAGTTGCGGGCGTTGCTGCGCGACCGTAGCGGAGTATGGGGGTTTCTCGGGCTGGCCCGTGCATACGGTGCCCGGCCGTTCGACCACCAAGACGTCGAACGGGTTACCCAGCTCGGCCCGATCCTGGCCAAGGCGATCCGCGAGTTCGCGCGGGATTGTTCACTCGTCCCCGCCGCACCCGCACTCCGCCCTGGCGTGTTCACCATCGGGCCCGATCACCACGTCCGCGGGATCACCTCGGACGCTCAGGCCTGGTTCGCACGGCTGTGGATGCCCGAGGAGCGGGGTGTCTTGGATTGGGTAGCAACGCCGTTCGCGGAGGAACTGTCGATGCGAATCCGTGCCAGAGTGGATGCCGGCCGCGAAGACAAGCCATTGATCTGTGCGTCCGTGGCGGGTGCGGGGCGCTGGATCGCGGTACACGGGCAACTACTAGACAGCGCCGGAGCCGACGATATCGCGGTAGTGATCGAAGCCGCGCGCGGCGATGTCCTGTTACCGTCGTTCTGCCACTGGTACGGCATCACCGCACGAGAGCGATCGGTACTCGAACTACTCTGCCGCGGAGAATCGCCAAGAATGATCGCCAAAGCCCTCGACCTGTCGGCACACACGGTCAACGACCACCTCAAATCGATATACCGCAAAACGGCCGCCGACGGCCGCGACGAGCTACTCGCCGCAGTCACGACGTGAACGTGTGTTGGCGTTAGCGTGCGGGCCGAGCCTCGTCAGCCGCGATTGTGGACTCAGATGTAGGTCCGGTGGGTCCCAACTCGGCAATGGCGCGGTCGAAGGTCGCCTCGACCGCGGATCGATTGGTCGGCAGCACTGTTTCGGATGCCGTGAACAGGGCAGGTCCTGACCGACGCTCAGGCGACACGGGTGGGGCCGAATGACTCGGGTCGGACTGCCATAGGGCCCTATGACCGGCGGCACGAGGCGGAAAGACTGGGCACTGGGCACACGTTCCGAAGTGACGCAATGAATCTCGCCAGCGATCCGGAAACCCATGACCGACATTCATGGACCGGGCCAGGTGTGAATCATTTTTGCAGGATCGGCGAGCCCAGACAACCGGTTCGATCCGCGCACCCGGCGGAATCGGGGCGACACCTGGTCGCCCGGTTCGTGACCGGCAGGCCGAGTCGGAAGACCGTCCGAGAGGAGACACGTCATTGGGAACACCAATCGGCTACTGATGTCGGCGGAGAGAGTCGCATCCTCGAACAAATCGCAGTCAATCGTTGCGAGCTGCTGCGAAGTCTGTAGTGGCACAGATCAATCCGAGAGGCACATGTCATGAGGAACATCAATCGGCTGCTGGTGCTGGCAGCGGGAGTCGGCGGGCTGTTGGCCGCGGTGATCGGTCCGGCCGCCGCCATGATCTCGATCAATCATTGCGAGCCATTGCGAACCCTGTAGTGGCGCAATTCAATCCGAGAGGGCACATGTCATGAGGAGTATCAATCGGCTGCTGGTGTTGGCAGCGGGAGTCGGCGGGCTGTTGGCTGCGGTGATCGGTCCGGCCGCCGCCGTGATCTCGGTCAATCATTGCGAACCGTTGCGAACCCTGTAGGGCGCAATTCAATCCGAGAGGGCACATGTCATGAGGAGTATCAATCGGCTGGTGGTGTCGGCGGTGGGAGTCGGCGGGCTATTGACCGCAGTGTTCGGTCCCGCCGTCGCCGGCATCGTTGAACGAATTGGTGCCAATCACTGTGAGCCGGTACGGATCCGATAGTGATGTCGATCCGGTATCGGTGGCGGGCGGGGTGTACCCGGCGACGGTTGCAGCTCGCCCGCTACTGGCAGTCGAAAGGTGATCTCGACGAGGCGGTCGGGCACGGCCGCCGCGCGCTGCGGCTGGCCAGGGCGACTGCGCCGGGACTCGCACTGCTGGACGCCGAGGCGGCGCTGGTGGTGGCCGGGATCGAGCTGGACCGCGCCGAATACCCGGTCGCGAAAGCGCATCTGGTCGACGCCGCGCGGTGGCTCGAACAGGTACCAGAGACCACCGAGCGAGACGGGCTGCTCGCCCGCGTCCTGGTGGCTCTGGCCGATTGCCATCGCCGCACTGGCGACTACCGGCAGGCCGAGCATGCGCTCGGCCGGGCACTGCCGTTGGCCGATGCTGCTGGCGGTGCGTTGCCGGCCGCTGTGCTCACTCAGCTCGGTATCACCGCCAAGGAGCTGGGTGCCTTCGACCGAGCGGCACATCACTATGCCCGGCTCCGGCGGCTCTATGACGAAACAAGTGCCACTCCAGCCGAATTCGCCGCTCTGTGGCACAATCTGGCGGGACTCGCCCATGCCCGTGGTGACTACCTGGCCGCTGAAACCCATGCCCGCCGCGCGGTCGACACCCGCCACAGTGGACCGCATACCAACCCGGTCGATCTCGCCCAAGACCTCGCCGTCCTCGCCGCCGCCCTGGCGGGCCAGGACCGCCACGGAGAGGCCCGCACGCTGCTGCGCGAGGCTCTGGCCATTTGCCGGACCGCACGTCCACCGCGCCACTACGAGATCGCCGTCCAGCTCCACAACCTCGCGGCCATCGAACAGACACTCGGCGACACCGACACCGCCGAGCGCCACTACCGGCAAGCCCTGGCCATCAAGGAACGACTCCTCGGGAGCGACCATCCCGAAATCGCGCTGCTCACCAACAATCTCGCTACCCTTCTACACCAGCAAGAACGTCACGGTGAAGCTGTCGCGTACCACCGCCGCGCCCTGTCCATCGCGACCCGCACCTTCCCACCCGAGCATCCCGTCGTCGTCGCCATCCGCCACAACCTCGCCCGCACCGATGCCGACCATGTGATCCAGCAAACCTCCACCTTGGCCCCACCACCCCCACGCGACTGAACCATCAGCGGCGCTCGACTGTTTCACACAGCGCGACAACCTTTTTGGCACCACGTTGCCGATGCGTCGATCGGCGACAGTCGAGTTGGGTCGCCGTGAGGATGGACACGGCACAACCAGCCAAGGGCACGCCCCACCAGGTCGGTGACGCCACGATCTGGACCCATACCTACGACGACAGACCAGGTGCCTGCTATGCAGACGTCGCTGTCGATGACCGTCGAGCGCTCACGTTCATCGCCAGCGCCAACGGCGATTCCATGGGAAACGGCCCGAAGGGCGATCTGTGCGCGACAGCACTGAAGCTCGCCACAGCCGCCCTCCCGCACCTGTCCGAACGCAATCTACGAGCGAATTCGCAACGCGCACATATGAACTCGCGGCTGGCCATACACGACCCGTGCGCCATACTCGGCACGCTCGGACAGGGGCACCACCCAGCTCTGCAGGCGCCCGAATCGAACCTGCCAATCGCCGCCATGGCGGCTGCGTCCCCTCTCGACACGGTGAAAGCCGAATTCCCTCGCAAAGCAAGGGAATTCGGCCTCTGTCTCGATCGCTCGTATCCACGGTCGATTCGATCCGACGAGGTTCACCATCTGAATGCCGAAAGCGTGTCAGAACAGCGATGGGCCGACCTACCGAAGCGATGATCACCGCGGTGGTCGGGTGACCGCGGTGAGGACGGCCTTCAGTTGGTCCTGCGAGGTCCTGAGGAAAGGGAGCTCAGAGACGGCCGTTTCGCGACCAGTGCCGAAGATAGTGCCCGCGCGGGGGCGCCTTCACGACGTGGCGTGTCTGCCGAAGCAATGCTGGAGTTCGTCGAGGCGGTAGAAGGTGCTGTCGGGTTGAATTGGCGCGCAACCGGGCTGGAAGGCGGTCTGTTTCTCGTTGTAGAGCATGCGCACGATGTAGTCGCTGCCGCGCTGGTACATGTCCCATTGGATGTTCGCCGCCATAGGGGCGACAAGCGCTCCGCGCCAGGGGTTGTCGGCTTGGGTGAACAGTTGTTCCCGCGGCGTCGGTTGGGTGCTGCCGGGTAGCTTCATTCGCGCGGCGAGCGGAATGATCTCCTCGGCGTGAGTGAAACGGAACTCGGCGCCCAGATTGCTTGTGCCTGCGCGTTTCTCCTCGAGTTTGGCGAAGAGATCGTCGAGCAGGACATCGGCCATGCGATAGGTGATGTCGTCGCCAGCGAACGCGGGGCCCTTTCGGTAGAACTCTTCGGCGTCCGACAGGTAGCCGAGCCACTGCGCGTTCTCGCCGTCGATAACGCGGTCGAATTGCCAGGTGCCTTCGCTGCTCATCGAGGGGGTGATGGCGTAGAGATCGTAGATCACTCGTGCGGCTTGGACCTCGTCGGTGACGTGTGTGCCGTCGGTGGCGACGAAGTCGTAGTTACCGGCGGCCAGCCGATCGACGAAGGGCGGCGCGAAGATTCGGCGTAAGACACTGTTGGCTACTTGGTGCGTGCGGGGTTGATCGACTATACGGCGCAGCGCCTCCGCGAGGCGCGGGTCGTTGTCCAGATAGTTCTGGTACTGCGCATTGTTCTTATGGAAGTACAGCAGGTCCCGGTCTGTCCTCGCCGGCTCGATCGAGGCGGCGACAGCGGGATCGGCCTTGGCCAGGGCCTGGGCGAACACGCGGCCACTGTCGACCGCACGATCTTTGCCGGAGGTCACCACGGCGATGTGCTCCTTGCCCGCCGAGATCTGATCGAACAGTTCCGGAAGCCGTTGGTACACACGGGTTGCCAACCCCTGGTGCTCCTGAACGCCGCGGCGGGTGAGGTTGCCGTAGCCGAGGGTGTTCGTGACGGCGCGCAGCGACCGGACGTCGTCGCCGACTTGCTGCCCCAGCGTCGTCAACGCGTTCTCGCTCGCCGCTTGATCCCACATGCGCAGGGCGAGTTCGTCGTACTTGCTGCTGGACAGTGCGCGCGAGCCATGCCGGGAAACGTGTTGGGTGAACACCGGCCGGAATCCCGCAGGAGGCGGCTGGTAAGTCGCCGGATCCTGTTGCTGGGCATAGGGTTGCTTGGTTCCGTAGGTGAGGGATGACACGTCGCCGGGAGGAGTCTCTGCCGCTGCTAGGCCGGGGAGGGCTGCGACAAGCACTACTATCGTCGAGACGACCTTCGTCCATGTAGTGATCACGAATCAATGGTCGGTGGGGAGAATGAACAGCCGGGGGCGGCCTGCTGTCCGTGCCGTGTCGCCCATGGATCATCATCTCCTAATCGGTTGTGGGCCAGTAGGTTTCGAATGGGAGCGAGCCAATCTGGCTAGATGACGCTGGCCACGCCTCAGCGGGGCCCGCCGTGGGCTCAGTGTCCCGCGGCGGTGAGCTGGTGATCCGCTTCGAGCAGCATCCAGCCGCTCAGCTGTACCGAGAGATCGCGGCTCAGGTTCGCCGACGGAGTGGACGAGTACGCAAGCTGGGGAAAGGTTCCGGGTGGCGCTGGCACCGTGACCGGGCGGGTCCAGTCCATACCGAACAGTGGTAGCCCGTCCACCTCGGCGCGGTTGCTCCAGGCCGCCCGCGCGGAAGTGTGCACGATATTCGCGGCGGTGGTGTCGCCCAGGGACAGTGCGGCTTCCGCGAGATATCTGGCGAGGATACCCATGAACAGCCCGGAGTCGTCCCCGGCGGCCGCGGCGATCACCCCTTCGTCCGTGACCCCGTCCCCGGCTGCGGAAATGAGGTCTGCGACACGCTTGTGATGGCCCAATTTGCCTGTGCGCAAGGCTAACTCGGTCTCCAGTCCGATGGTCACGCCCTGGCAGTAGGTGTGGACGGTCCGCTCTACTCGTCCGCCGGGCTCATGGACACCGTCGAGGATCAGGCCGCTGTCGGTGTCGCGTAATCGTGTGTACAGGAAATCGGCAAGCTCTCCGGCGCGGGACAGCTCACCCAACCGCGCCATAGCGATTCCGGTCGGACCGATCGCGGGGGTGTTGTAGTACTCGTCGCCTGCGCGCCAGGGCACCGCACCGACGGCCGGGTTCCAGCCGTCGATCAAGTCGGCCTTCAGGTCGCCGACAGCGTCGCCGAACCGGATACCGAGCAGCCGGTCGGCGCGTTCGAGCGCCAGCACCAGCCACGACATGTCGTCGTAGTACCGGTTGGTCCAGCCGGTGAGGTTGCGGGTCCGAATACCGCGTGCGAGGGCGATGACCCGGTCTATGCGTTCGGGGGTGCGGGCGCGGTGCGCGGCGTCCACCGCACAGTCGAGAAGGTGGGCTTGCCACCAGTAACACCATCGCATGTTGGACCGCCCGGGCAATGGACAGTCCTCGACACCACCGTTCTGGACGGTCACCGCTTCCAGCGACGCCGCAGGAGTCCACACCGCGGTGCAAGCGCTCCGCGACGGCCTACCAGGAGTCGAGCCATTCGAGACGGTGGTCCTCGGCGGCAACGCGCTCGGATCCGGGGTCAGCGTGCTCGAGGCGGCCACCTACCACGATGTCGACGGTGTGCTACTCACCGGATACTCACACTCGATCGATCCACTCGTCGCGCTCGACTCGGCCAAAACATTTCGCCACGCCCCCGACGATCCCGCGTTCCGGGGGGGGGGGGGGGGGCGCCATCGACGAGTGCGAGAGCAAGCGCGATCGCGACCTCGAGATCTACCGGCAGCAGATACAGCAGCTGAAAGCCCACGCAGACGAGGAACTGGCCGGATACCGCGCCGAACAAGCCGCCGCCGCAGCCGCCCTTCGCGAGGAAGGCCAAAGCGACGACGACGTCGCGGAGCTGCTCGAAATCACACCGAGGCAAGCACGGCGACTGATCTCTGCTGCCCGAAATGCTGACGATGACTTGCCAGGCCGGACTGAACGATGACGTGCACGGCGCCAGCCGATGATCCGATGGCGAGTTATGGCTTCTGCCTACAGGTTCCGATGGCGTCAGCAATCCATCCCGGTCAAGCCGGCCTAGCGGCACGTCGAGTCAAGCGGGTGCACCCGTTGGCAGGCGTCTGGTCGCAGGGGCTCGCGGCGCGGATGAGCAGATGCGTACGCCCGCACTGTGCTGAGGGAGCGTGCCGAAGCGTCGACCTCAGTACGCGTCGTCGTCGCCCAAATTGGCCACCTACCAATGCGCGAACGCCGCCGACCCGCGCATTCCTGTTGGCAGGCTGGCCAACTACGTCGCTAACCGTCGCGATCGCCCACGGCCTGATGGCCTGCTCGCCGCACCGTGTCCCAGCACTGCTCCTCGGTCGGAAGGATCTGCAGCACTCGCGCTGTCGAGCCGCCATGCTCCATGGTGGGGCTCTGCGTCCTTGATTCCTGTCGAATCCCGACGCCTGGCATGGATCCGGCCAGCCGGAACAACTCGACCTCGAATGTCCGGGAACCGTTGGCACTTTGCCAGCGTATGGGCGCGCCGCGACCAGTGGCTCTGTTCGGGAAGAAATACCGTCACGTCGTCAACACCGCTCGCTTCGGACACTCGCGGAACCGGCCTGTCGAACGGCAACTACAGATTTGGTGCATATTGGTGCCGCCGAACGCAAGGCTGCCGCGGTGATCGCGATCACCGCGGCAGCTGCGAGCACAAGGACGCTGGTTCGGCGGGACGGATGGGACAGTGATGAGTTAGTTGATCGGCTGAGAGCCCTTCGACCACCAGGGTGCGACCTGATGGCTACCAAGACCTGTTGTGGTGTTGAGGAACTCGAACAGTTCGTACTCCCTCCCCGGATCGTATGAGTTAGGCGAGGAGGGTACGAGATGATCGATCTCGACATACCCGCCCCGCAGGTCGGCCTCCGGGATGGGGGTGTTTGCAGTGGCAATCGCGCTGAGGTGTGTCGCCGATCGGTTGGGCGTCGACACCCCGGGTACGACTCGCATCGCGGGAAGTAAGTATTTCCAACCGAATCGCTCGATCGCACTGCGGTCGCGCGCGAGTCCAGTGCCGGGCATCATCCCCGGGTCGTAGCAGATCGTGTCGATGCGCTGGGGAGCACGCCTGGCGAGTTCGTGTACCCAGTACAAGGTTCCGAGTTTGCTGGTGGAGTAGGCGCGGATGCCGTCGCCGGCCCTAGGCCTAGCCAGCACCTCGGGCGCCTCCCAACGTGGGGCTGCGACCATGCCATAGGAGCG
Source organism: Nocardia sp. NPDC050175 (assembly GCF_044459885.1). Lineage (NCBI taxonomy): Bacteria > Bacillati > Actinomycetota > Actinomycetes > Mycobacteriales > Nocardiaceae > Nocardia > Nocardia sp. NPDC050175. The sequence continues at coordinate 410,641 of NZ_JBITJI010000001.1, read as the reverse complement.
CCGGAACTTGCCGTAGTGAGTTCCCGATCCGATGCACGTGATCCGGATCGGTGCGGTCAAGGCATCGCTCAGCAACCCGACCAGCAGATGCGGTCCGACGAGGTTGGTACCGAAGGTTAGTTCGTAGCCGTCGACTGTCGCAGAGTCGGTGGAACCGGTCTGGATACCGGCATTCAGGACTAGGCTACGCAATGGCGGAATCGACTGTGCCGCAACGAGCTCCTTGATCCTGCTACCTGCGTCATGCACGCTTTCGAGGTCTGCTTGATCGCAGACTACATAGTGGAAGTTGGCCGGATCGCCGACGAGCGCGCGAAGCTGCTCGGCGCGCGCCTGGGAGCGTGCGGTGGCGATGACTGTCCAGTTGGGGGTAGCGGCGAGCATATGGGCCATTGACAGTCCCAGGCCGGATGTAGCTCCGGTCAGCAACATTGTGGCGCCATTAGTTGTCGGGTCCAATTTGTTCCCCTTCATATTTCTTCCCCTTCATATTTGTTGCCTCGCCCAAGTCTGGGCGTTCGAATTCTAGCGAGAGGTGCGGTGCTTCTTGGTAGTCTGCACAGTTCGCGTTCGCGAGCTTCTATGACCTGAATCACATTGCGATTCTTTAATTCGGCATCCTAGACTCAGGGCAAGATGGGGCGGGGAGGCTCCCGGGGGTTTCATAGTTTTCAACTCCTCATCGCTTGTGTGCACATCGACGTGCCAGCGGTATAAATTCGTTCTGCTATTCCGCATCTTCATGGCTGGAATTGCTGCGTAGGGGGATGTTGTAATGTTCAACTGTTTTGATTCAGGCAATCCGTGCACTCTGGTCGAATTGATAAACTATCGTGCCGATCGAGATCCTGATCGTATTGCGTATAGATTTTTGGAACCTTGCGGTGACGGTACATTCGACTCCGCTGAGGTGACTTTCCAGCAACTGCGTGCGCGGGTGCAGGCGGCGGCGGCGGTCATTGCCGACCGCAGCAACCTCGGGGACCGGGTTGTGCTGCTCGCGGCCCCCGGTCTCGACTATATTGTATCTTTCTTTGGGTGCATATATGCAGGTAGAGTACCTGTTCCGGCGTATCCTCCGACGTCGGCGCGGCACCTTCCTCGGCTGTTCGCGGTAGTACGATCGGCGAGAGCGCACCTGTTGATCTGCGACCAACTCTTCTACGAAAACCGTGCAGTGATGTTTGCCGATAAGTCGGTTGCGGATATTGGCTGGCTGTCGGTGACCGAATTCGGCGCGCAGAAGGAGTCGGCCGAGGTGTCGGAGCATGCACCGATACCGACGTCGGCCGCGTTCCTGCAGTACACGTCCGGATCGACTTCCGATCCGAAGGGTGTCATCATTACCCATGAGAACATCCTGGCTAATGCGAAAATGGCGGTCGAATGTTTTGGCGTCACCGCAGAAAGCGTTTGCGTTTCTTGGCTTCCGCCATACCATGATATGGGCTTAATTGGCGGAATTATCTTTCCGCTTTTCGTAGGGATTTCATCGAACCTGCTGTCTCCGCTCACTTTCGTGCGCAGCCCCGAAGCTTGGCTTCAGGTCATCTCGCAATACCGCGCAACCCACAGTCCCGGCCCGAACTTTGCATACAAGATGTGTACGGATCGCATTTCTCCAGAAATTGCAGAATCATTGGACCTATCGAGTTGGACCCACGCATTGTGCGGTGCTGAACCAGTTGACGCTACAGTGCTCAATGATTTCGCGGACAGATTCACCGCGCAGGGGTTCGATGGCGACAGTTTCTACCCCTGCTACGGCATGGCCGAAACGACGCTCGTCATCTCGGGTGGTCGTGACCGGCACGAGCCGACATCACGCCTCGTCTCGGTGAACTCGCTGGCAGAGGGGCTAATTTCCACGCCTCGTGACGCGCGTGACGCTCGCTCGCTGGTGAGTTCTGGCTGGATACCAGCTGGCACCGAGGCCGTCGTGGTCAACCAGACAACCGGTGCCGCCGCTGCTCAGAATGCCATCGGCGAACTCTGGGTTCGCGGGCCAAGCGTTGCCGCGGGCTATTTCGAGCTTCCCGAGGCAACCGCGAAAGCGTTTTCGCGGTTCCTCCCAGACGGGCGCGGACCGTTTCTCGGGACGGGCGACCTCGGTGTGATCCTTGACGGCAACGTCTACATCACCGGCCGGGCAAGCGACCTGATGATCATCCGGGGCCGCAACGTCTATCCACAGGATATCGAATCATCAAGTGCAACAGCCCATGTAGGCGTGTACGGTGGCCGTTCGGCTGCATTCACCATCGACGATGATTCGGGCATCGTGTTGGTTCAGGAAGTATCCGATCGAGAAGCAACTCCAGCAAGACTGTCGGAAATCGCGACTGCGATTCGGACCCGAATCTCGGAGGAACACAGTCTGGCGATCGCGACGGTCGTTCTCCTTACCGTTCGTCGACTGCCGCTCACCTCAAGCGGAAAAGTCCGTCGCAAGTCTGCGCGCGCCATGTTCCTTGCTGACGAATTGCCCGATGTGCTAGCTGTTTTCGGTGCGGAAAGCGTAGGCCCGCCCGCCACGCGGGCTGTGCGGCCCGACGTGGCGGTGAGCCGCGCCGATATTGTTGCCGCGATCGCGGCGGCGCTGGTTCGCCAGCTCGGCTGCCCGCCCGGATCCATCGACACCCGCGAACCCTTCGCCGCGCTCGGCCTGGATTCAGTGAAGAGCGTGCAGGTCGCCCAGGACATCGCTGCGGCCACCGGTTTCGACATCGCGCCGACGCTGATGTGGGAACATCCGACTGTCGAGGCGCTGGCCGACGAGCTGTTCGGAAATGACGCCATGGCAGCCGGAGAGCGCGACGCGGCTGTCGACGAACCCGTGGCCGTGATCGGCATGGGATGTCGATTCCCAGGCGGTGTCGCGGGAGTCGACGAATTCTGGGAATTGTTGGTGTCGGGCGGTTCCGGGATCAGCGTGGTTCCTGCTGATCGATGGTCGATCGAGGATGTGTTCGATGCCGATCCCGCGACACCTGGTCGGACGTACTCGCGCCACGGTGGGTTCGTGGCAGGCGTGGGCGAGTTCGACGCGGCGCTGTTCGGGATAGCGCCTCGCGAGGCGGCGGCGATGGACCCGCAGCATCGGTTGATTTTGGAAGTCGCGTGGGAGGCATTGGAGCACTCGGGAATTGCCCCGGACTCGCTTCGCGGTTCGGCAACCGGTGTGTTCGTCGGGATGGGCGCGGGCGACTATGCGCAGATGGGGTTGGTTTCAGGCGGATTAGCCGGCGTCGATGCCTACGCCGCGACAGGCAACGCGTCGAACTTCGGCGCGAACCGATTGTCCTACGCGCTGGGCCTGGAAGGCCCCAGCGTGGTCGTCGATACGGCATGCTCGTCGTCACTGGTCGCGCTGCACCTTGGCTGCGCGAGCATCCGGTCGGGCGAGTCGAGCACGGTGCTCGTCGGCGGTGTGAGCGTCATGGCCTCCCCGACGACAACAGTCGCTCTATCGAAGGGGCGCATGCTGTCTCCGTCGGGAGAGTGCCGCACCTTCGATGCCACTGCGGATGGCTATGTGCGTGGTGAAGGTTGCGGGGTCGTCGTGTTGAAACGGCTGTCGGCCGCCATCGCCGACGGTGATCGTGTGTTGGCGGTGATCAGGGGTACTGCGGTCAACCAAGACGGCCGTAGCAATGGCTTGACCGCACCGAACGGTCGGGCTCAGCAGAATGTCGTCCGTGCCGCCTTGCGCGCAGCTGACGTCAAGGGGCCTGAGGTCGGGTATGTCGAGGCGCACGGAACGGGAACCCCGCTGGGCGATCCCATCGAGGTCCGGGCTCTGGCTGCAACCCTGGGCAATGATCGCGCCGAGGATTCCCCGTTGGTGATCGGCTCGGTCAAGACCAACATCGGCCACCTGGAGGCAGCTGCCGGGATCGCCGGGCTGATCAAAACGGTGCTGGTCATGGAGCGTGGCGTAATCCCGCCACACCGCAACCTCATCGAGATGAACCCGCACGTCGACTGGTCGTCCATGCCTGTGAGGGTCGCCACCGAAGTGACCGCGTGGTCGGGAGCAGGGCGCGTTGCAGGGGTGTCGTCCTTCGGATTCGGCGGAACGAACGCCCATGCGATCGTGGGCGCGGCGCCGGAGCGGGAACGTTCTGGCATGACGCATGAATCGGGCAGTGTCGCGGTCAAGGTGTCGGGCAACACTGTCGAAGCGATTCGTGAGTCGGCCGGATCGCTGGCCGACTTCCTGGCCCGCCGACCTCAGATAGATCTAGTGCAAGTGGCGTGGGCCGCCGACGTCGGACGCGCGGATCTAGCTGAACGCGCCGCAGTGGTAGGCGCGACGCGGACGGAGTTGCTGGACGGATTGCGGGCACTCGCTGTCGGCGGAGTGAACGCCGCCGTCCTCGCACCGACCCGTGCAGCGGGCGCACCGCCGAAGGTCGCCTTCGTGGTCCCTGGGCACGGAGCGGGCATTGCGGGAGTGCTGCACGGGATCTACGGCACCGATCCTGTTGTCACCGACGTGATCGACGAAATTGTCACTGTGACAGGACTTTCTCTATCGATACTGACCACCGCGTCGGCCGAATCCCGGGACGCTCTACGGGATACGCGGGTCGCGCAGCCTGCGTTGTATGCGGCTGCGGTGGCGTTGGGCATGTGGTGGCGCGCCCGCGGAGTCGAACCTGAAATGATCGTCGGCCACAGTGTCGGCGCCTACGCGGCTGCCGCCCTGGCCGGAGTGTTCTCGGCGACCGACGGTGCCCGGATCATCACCGAACGCGCCCGCCTGGTCGATGAACTCACCGCGCCTGGTCGCATGGCGGTCGTCAAATGCGCACGCCTCCAACTGGATCAACTCCCACAAGTGCTCGACGGCACGCTCGCCGTCGCCGTTGTGAACGGGCCTGACCATCATGTGGTGTCGGGCTCGATTGACGCGGTCGCGTCAGCGTGCGAATTCCTGACAGCTCAGGGAATCGAGGTCATCGAGTTGCCGGTGACGCGCGCTTTCCATTCCAGCCATATGGACCAGGTATCCACAGCCTTGCCCGAGGTCATCAGCCGATTCGTCCTCTCGCCGCCGTCCATCGTGATGATCTCCGATACATCCGGTGAGCCGGTCGGTCCCGCGGCCGGCGAACCGACGTATTGGGGCGCGCACACGCGGCTGCCGGTGGATTTCGCGGCAGCGCTGAACACGATAATCGGGCGTGGCGTCGATATCGTTGTCGAGCTGGGGCCAGGCGGTTTGCTGCCGCATGTGGAGCGGGCGGCGGGGGACCGGTCGGTGCTGTGTATTGCCGCCGTCGCGAAGAGTCTGCCCCAGCGTGCGTTGACCCGTGCGCTCGGATTGCTGTGGACCCGCGGAGTTCGGATCGACTGGCGCGCGTGTGGGCCGCGACCCGCCACCCCGATCACTGTGCCCACCTACCCATTCCAACGTCAGCGGTACTGGATCAGTGAACCGCTCGAACCCGATGTCGTAAAACCAGAACCCGTCCCTGCCCCCGAACCGCGACGCCGGGCGATGGAACAGCATCCGCTGGTGGACGTCGCGGCCCGGGAGCGGATGCAGCAGCTCCTGTCTCGGCAACTGGCTGAGTTGATGGGGGTGACCGAAAACCTCAGCCCCACGGCTGGGTTGTTCGACCTCGGTCTGACCTCGGCGATGGTTGTCGGGTTGCGCAACCAACTGGAGTCGATCACCGGCCGTACGATTCCGAGCACCGCGGTGTTTGATCATCCGACCATCGAACGACTCGCCGACTATCTCGTCGACCTCACCTCCGACAACCCGCAGCCGATCGTGAGCGCGCGTGCCGCCGACGCACCGACCGAGCAGACCGCCGGCCACGAGCCCATCGCCATCATCGGATTGGGCTGTCGTTTCCCGGGTGGCGCGAATGATCCGGAGGCGTACTGGCGCCTACTGTGCGAGGGCCGTGACGCGACCTCCGAGGTTCCGCAACAGCGTTGGCGCATAGACGATTACGCATCCATCGACCCACAAGCCGACATCACCGCCCATCCGATCCGGGCTGGATTCCTTGACATGGCCGTCGATGGATTCGACGCCGACGCGTTCGGTATCGCCCCCAACGAAGCCCGCAGCATGGACCCACAGCAGCGGTTGCTGCTCGAGGTAGCCAACGAGGCGCTCGACGACGCCGGGTACGGCCGCGATCAGCTCGCCGATAGTGCCACCGGCGTATTCATCGGTATCAACACCTCCGACTACATGCAGCGGGCGACGGCTGCTGGAGTAGCGATCGACCCGTATCTGGCCACCGGCAATACCTTCAGCGTCGCCGCGGGGCGGCTCTCCTACCAGCTCGGTATTCGCGGACCGAGCATGGCGATCGACACTGCCTGCTCGTCGTCGCTGGTCGCGCTGCACCTGGCCGTGCGCAGTCTGCGCTCGGGGGAGGCCGACGCCGCGCTGGTGGGTGGCGTCAACCTGATGCTCTCGCCCGCGACAACGGTGAGTTTGTCCAAGCTCAACGCGCTGTCGCCGGACGGGCGGTGCAAGCCGTTCTCCGCCGCGGCCGACGGTTACGGTCGCGGCGAAGGCTGCGGTGTCGTCGTCCTGAAGCGGCTGTCCGATGCGCAGGCCGATCGTGATCGGATCTGGGCGGTTGTACGTGGTTCCGCGGTCAATCAGGACGGTCGCAGCGCTGGGCTGACGGTGCCGCACGGGCCGAGCCAGCACGCTGTTATCACCGAGGCGCTGCGCGACGGCCACGTGACCGCTGATGCGGTCGGCTATGTCGAGGCGCATGGCACAGGAACCCCACTCGGGGACCCGATCGAGATGAATGCTCTCACCTCGGCGCTTCGTCCGCACGGCGGTCAGTCGACGCAGTTGTTGGTCGGTTCGGCGAAGTCGAACCTCGGTCACCTCGAGGCTGCGGCAGGTATCGCCGGACTGATCAAGGTCGCGCTGATGGCCCATCACCGCCAGGTCCCAGCCACGCTGCACTACGACCAACCGAGCGTTCACATCGACTGGTCGAGTATCGGTGCGCGGGTAGCAACGGAACTGACCGACTGGCCCGCGCGACGGCCGTTGGTTTCGGGCCTGAGCTCGTTCGGGTTCAGCGGCACCAATGCCCACGTCGTCATCGAGGAGGCACCGGCCAGGGCGCCGGGAAACCATGTTTCGACCGATGGGGTCTCGCCCGGGCTGCTGGTGCTGTCCGGCCGAACCGACAACGCGCTGCGGGCGACGGCAGAAACGTACCGATCCTGGCTGCGTGGTCCTGACCTGGCGGATCAGTGGGCCAGTATCACCCGTACCGCGGCGACCTACCGCCCGCATCACCAAGCGCGCCTGGCCTTGGTCGCGCGGTCGGCGTCGGAGGCTGCGGACCGCCTCGACGAGATCGTGCACACCGATTCCTTCGCCGAAATGTCTGCAATGGTGAAGCCGGACCAGTCGCCACGCCTCATCTTCGTGTTCGGCGGACAGGGTGCCCAATGGCCCGGGATGGGCGCTTCGCTGCTATCCGATGGCACCGCCCGGGAAACCCTGCTGCGATGCGAGGCGGTAATTCGTGAGGTCGCGGGTTGGTCGCTCATCGAGCAGGTCACCGCGGACGCCTCACATTCCCTGTTGGACCGCACCGAGATCGCCCAACCAGCGATCGTTGCGGTACAGATCGCATTGGCCGAGATGTGGCGTGGCTGGGGTGTCGAGCCCGACGCGGTGGTTGGTCACAGCATCGGTGAGATCGCCGCCGCCTACTGCAGTGGAGCGCTCACCTTGCAGGCGGCGTTGGAGATCGCTGTGCGCCGCGGTCGGGTGATGCAGGAATCCTTCGGGCACGGGGCGATGCTGGTCATTGGCGCCTCCCGGACTGCCGCTGCGGAGCTGAGCGCCGACTTCGTGGACACCATTACGCTCGCGGCGGCGAACAGCCCGGTCAACACTGTGCTGGCCGGAGCCAAGGCGAGTGTCGAACAAGTGGAGGCGATCGCAAAGTCGCGTGGCATGCTCGCCACGCGCATCCAGCAGGACTACGCGTTCCACAGCTACCAGATGATTCCGTTGCGTGAGCGGTTGATCGGCGAGATCAGCTCGATCGGCGTCGAAGCCCCTCGAATCGCGTACTACTCGACCGTCACCGGTCAGCGGGTCCCGGCCACCTTCCGCCACACCGCCGACTACTGGGCCGACAACCTGTCGAGCGCGGTGTTGTTCCAGGATGCGTTGGTGGCGGCGGGGGAGGCAGCCGAATCGGTAACCGTGGTGGAAATCAGTCCGAACGCGGTCCTGCGCAGCAGCATCGCGCAGTCTTTGTCGGGGGACGTCGAGACAGTGGCCTCGATGAAGCGGGGCGTTCCGGCAAGCCACAGCATGCTCACGGCGGCGGGCGCCCTGCACGTGCGTGGTCATCGCCTTGACCACGACCGGCTGCAACCGAGGACAGCACGCCGTGCGGAACTGCCGACCTATCGGTGGCAACGACAGCGGCACTGGCTCGATTTCGGGACAGGTTCATCTGTAGTGAAGGCGGCTGCCCCGGACATGCTGGGGCGCAATGTCTACGACGTGTACTGGCTCGACGTCGACCTTGTCGCCGACCAGCCTGATACGGCGGGAAGTTGGCTCGTGGTCGGCCAACCTTGCGCAGCCCAGGACACGTTGGTCGAGTTGCTCCACGACCGCGGCGCGTCTGTTATCGAGGCGGCGTTGTACGATCCCGAGCTGCCGATGGACGGCGACCAGATCCGTGAACACATGGCGGCGTTGGTGGCTGACTGTGGCCCGGTGCATGGCGTGATCCAGCTGGTGGCTGCCGTTGACGTCGCGACTGCGGGGTTCGACACCGTGGTCACCGTATCCTGTGCGGCGGCACTCGCGACCGCTACGGCGCTGGCAGCACGTGGTTCCGAGGCGAAGCTGTGGCTGCTGACCAGCGGCGCCGTCGAAGCGGGGTCGGCGCCCATCACCCTCGAACAGGCACCGGTGTGGGGTCTGGGCCGGGTGATCGGGCTCGAACACCCGGAGATCTGGGGCGGTCTGATCGACTTGGATCCGACTGCCGCCGTAGCGGATTCGCTACCCGCTGCCCTCGACGATGTGATCGGCGGTGATGGCGAAGACCAGATCGCTTTGCGGGCAGGCCGGCGGCTCGTCGCCCGGCTGCGACGGTCGGATCTGCCTTGTCCGACGACACCACCGATGACACTCGCCGACGACCGGACCTACGTGATCACCGGCGGCCGAGGAACGCTGGGTCTTCGCATCGCCGAATGGTTGACTCGTCGGGGTGCGCGGGAGCTGGTCCTGCTCGGACGGTCGCCGCTCCCGGAGTCGGCACAGCCCGACACTCACACCGGTCGAGTTCTTGCAACAATCGAGCGGCTACGTGCCAAGGGCGTCACCGTGCACACCCCGAGTGTCGATGTCGCCGATCAGACACAGATGGATCACCTGTTCGCCGCAGACCGACCGTGGGCGCGGATCGCGGGTGTGGTGCATGCCGCAGGCGCGTTCACCCCGTCCCCGATCAACCAGCTCGACTGGCCGACATTCCAGGAAACCTTGACCGCTAAGGTCAGTGGCACCCGCGTCATCGAAAACGCTTGCGTAGACGCAGATCTGGACTTCCTGGTGCTATATTCCTCGGGTTCGTCGGTGTGGGGATCGGCGTTGGCTGGGCACTACGCCGCCGCCAACTACTACCTGGACATGACCGCACATCGCCGCTCCCGCGCCGGTGCGGCGACCTATGCGGTCAACTGGGGTTGGTTCGCCGACAGCCGCATGGGGGCGCACCATGACGTCTACTTCGAATCGATGGGCTTGTCGGCATTGCCCGACGTGGTCGCCTTCGAAGCCCTCGATCGGCTGATCGGCTCCGGCATCGCACAACTGACCGTCGCATCGGTGGACTGGGCACAGTTCAAGCCAGTCCTCGAGGCCAAGCGAACCAGACCGCTGCTCGCCGAGTTCGAGGCCCTCGCCACCGAGACGAAGGCCACCACCGAGTTCCGCGCGAGTCTGAGCGGCGCGGCATCACCGGCCGCGCGGTCGCGACTGATGGCAACCGCCCTGCAGCGCGAGGTCGCCCAGGTGCTGGGTCGTGATCTGAGCAGCCACCTCGACCCGGATCTCGGCTTCTTCTCCGCCGGAATGGATTCCATCGCCAGTGTGGCGCTCAAACGGCGACTCGACCTCTTGCTCGGCGTATCGGTCCCAGCGACCGCCGCGTTCGAACACCCGACCGTCAACACCCTGAGCATCTATCTGCTACACGACCTGCTCGATTTCCGCGACGCCACCGCCGGTGATGTGGTGGAGCACGCCGACAACGCCGAACTCGAACCGTTGTCCGCCGACGAACTGCTCGAACTGCTGGATCAGGAGCTGGAAAAACCATGACAACTGAGTCTCTGAGCCAGGTCTCGGCCTCCACCACCCGCGGGACTCAGGACCGCGACGACATCGTCCGCCGCGCGCTCATCGAATTGCGCACTACCAAACGGGAGCTCGCGCAGGCCCGCTCCCGCCTGTCGGAACCGGTCGCGGTGGTCGGTATCGGTTGCCGTTTCCCCGGTAGTGTCTCGGGGGCCGACGAATTCTGGGAGTTGTTGGTGTCGGGTGCCTCCGGTATCGGGGTAGTGCCCGCGGATCGATGGTCGGTCGATGAGGTTTTCGATGCCGATCCCGGCGTCGCAGGACGCACCTATTCACGTCACGGCGGGTTCTTGGCAGGCGTGGAGGAATTCGACGCGGCGTTGTTCGGGGTGTCACCGCGCGAGGCGGCGGCGATGGACCCGCAGCATCGGTTGATGCTCGAGGTTGCGTGGGAGGCGTTGGAGCATGCGAGCATTGCTCCGGATTCGCTGCGCGGATCATCGACCGGGGTGTTCGTGGGTATGGCGTCGGGTGACTATGCGCAGCTCGGTTTGTCGGCAGGCGGGTTGGCCGGAGTCGACGCCTATGCCGCGACGGGTAACTCCTCGAATTTCGGGGCGAACCGGTTGTCGTACACGCTGGGACTGCAAGGCCCCAGCGTGGTTGTGGACACGGCATGTTCGTCATCGTTGGTGGCGTTGCATCTGGGTTGCGCCAGCGTCCGCTCGGGGGAATCGGATGTGGTGCTCGTCGGCGGTGTGAACGTGATGTCCTCCCCGGTGACGACAGTCGCGTTGTCGAAGGGGCGCATGTTGTCGGCGTCGGGGCAGTGCCACACCTTCGACGCCGCCGCCGACGGGTATGTGCGTGGTGAGGGCTGCGGCGTCGTGGTCCTCAAGCGGCTGTCCGCCGCGCTGTCGGATGGCGATCGGGTGTTAGCGGTGGTACGGGGCACCGCGGTAAACCAGGATGGCAAGTCCTCAGGTGTGACGGTGCCGAATGGCCGCGCACAGCAAGATGTCGTTCGTACCGCGCTGGGTGCGGCAGGGGTGTCCGAGTCCGAGGTCGGTTATGTGGAGGCACACGGAACCGGGACACCGTTGGGCGATCCCATCGAAGTGCGGGCGTTGGCCGCGGTGTTCGGGCCCGATCGTGACGCTGAGGATCCGTTGGTGATCGGCTCGGTCAAAACCAATATCGGTCATCTGGAAGCGGCCGCGGGAATCGCCGCGCTGATCAAGACGGTGCTGGTGCTGGAACGCGGTGTCATTCCGCCACACCGGAATCTGGTCGCGCTGAATCCGCACGTCGACTGGTCGGCGATCCCGGTGCGAGTGGCCACCGCGTCCACCCCTTGGTCTGGGGTGGACCGGGTGGCCGGAGTGTCGTCGTTCGGATTCGGTGGCACGAACGCGCACGCGGTGCTCGGTGTCGCACCGGATCGAACTGATTCCGGCGCGACCCGGGCCGGGGCGCGAGTCTGCGTTGCTGTCAAGGTTTCCGGCAACAGTGTTGGGGCCGTTCGTAAATCGGCTGCACTACTGGCTGACTTCGTGACCCGGCGCCCGGAGATCGATCTGGTGCAGGTAGCACGTGCGGCCAACGTCGGTAGGGCGGATTTGGCGGAACGCGCCGCGGTGGTCGCGGGGACGCGGGCTGAATTGCTCCAAGGTTTGCGGACTCTCGCCGAAGCCGGGGTCGATGCCACCGTACTCGCACCCGAGCACGTCTCCGGCCGACCGCGTACGGCGTTCGTCGTCGGCGGCGACGTCGCACACCCTGGCGGAATCCTCGCCGGCGTCTATGGGTTCGATCCCGCCGTCACGACGGCGGTGGACGGCATCGTCGAAGCGACCGAGTTTCCGTTGTCGGTACTACTGGAGGACAGCGCCGAGCATCGCGCATTGCTGGCCGACCCTGCGATCGGTCGACTCGCGGACTATGTGGTTTCTGTCGCCCTCGGCCTATGGTGGCGTGCGCGCGCGGTAGAACCGGAAGTGATCGTCGGCCATGGCTTCGGCAGGTACGCGGCCGCGGCCCTGGCCGGAGTCTTCTCGGTTGTCGACGGTGCCAACCTCGTCACCGCGAACGCCGGCGCGGCCGCCACGGAGATCACGGAGCTGTGTGCCGGGATGTCCTTCGTCCTGCCGCGCATCGACCTGCTCCTCTCAGACAACCGAGAACTCGACGCGGCGCTGCTCACGACACCTGCTTTGTGGGCCGAGTGGGGCCGTGCGCCCATCGAATTCAAACCTGCCGCGGTCGAGATCACGGCGCGTGGCATCGACACGGTGATCGATCTAGGCGTCGGCGCCCTGATGGGGGCTTTCGACGACGTCGAGCACGTGGGCCCTCGGATATTCACCCTCGACCAGGACGATCCGCAACGGGCGATGGCCCGCGCAGTCGCATCGCTGTGGCGGGCAGGCGCGGCGATCGACTGGAAGGCGGTCACTCCACGACCAGCCGAGCCGATCACTCTGCCGCACTATCCGTTCCAGCGAGAGCGGTACTGGATCGACGCTACGGCTGCGTCCACCCCGCTGGTTTCGCGGCCGTTGGAACCTCGATTCGTCCCGCTGGCAACGGGTGGCCTGGTCGCGGAAACAACCGTTTCCGTCGCTGGCCTTCCGTTCCTCGGCGAACACATGGTGTACGACGAGCACGTCGTGCCCGGTGTGGTGTTCATCGAACTGGTGCTGCGCGCAAGCACCGAACTACTGGGTACCGAGGTTCAGATCGACTCGATACAGATCAAGCGCCCTCTGGTGCTGCACCCTGATGCGACAGCGACGGTGCAGGTCTCGGTTACCGGCGCCGACAATGCCTACATCGCCACCGTGCACAGTCGAGGAGTCGACGGTGGCTGGCACCTGCATCTGTCGGCGCAGGTCCGGTCCAGTGTGGATCAGCAGATCGAACCGCTGCGGCTTGCCCGCCCCGCCCAGAGCGACGACCTGCCGCACTACGGCGCGCACGACTTCTATAGCGACTTCTGGCACCCACAGTTCCGGCTCGGTGCCAGCTTCCAGCTCATCGACGACGCTCGCGGCGGATCCGGTTGGGCCGCAGCGTCATTTATGATGCCGGCGAGTGACACTCGGGGCGTCCGCGCGGGAGTCCGTCCCGAACTATTGCTGCTGGATGCGGCAGTACAGTTGGTTGCCCTGGCAGCGCACGACCCGGCCTCGGAGGCAGGGCCGGAGCGGCCATTGCGACTGGGCACTGGGTATCGACGCATGGCCATGAGAACCTCGGTTCCCGAGGGCCCGATCCGGGCGACGGCAACCGCTGTGGTCGAGCCGAACGGACAGCTCCTCGGTGACGTCACCCTGGTCGACAGCGACGGAAAGCACCTAGGATTCCTGGAAGGCGTATCGTTCGCCCAGGTCAACCAGGCAATGCTGACCCGCATGGCGGCAGCGGTTCACAGTGGCGAAGGCTCCGCCGGGCGAGCCGTTCCATGGGTCGCGGTGGACGCCACGGCCATCGCGGCGTTACCGCGCACCGAACGGGTCGATCGGGTGACAGAGTTTCTGCGAGCGGCGTTGGCCCGCATCACCAAGGACGATGCGGCGAACTTCACCGCAACGGAATCGCTGGTCGAGCGTCTCGATTCGCTGATGCTCATCGAACTGAAAGACATTATCGAGCAAGGCTTCCCGCTAGAACTCGACACCGAGACGTTGTTCGATGCGTCCTCGTTGCGGGGATTGGCCAGCTGGATCGCAGACCAGTTGCCGAGCATATCGACCCCTGAACGGTTGAAAGCGTCGGCGACTGTCGAACAACCCGCAGCCACTGTCCGGCGACCGCGGCGCGGGCGGTCGCGCCTGATGACAGTCGAACAGATGTCGGCGAAAGCCGTCCTCGACGCCGACATCACCGCTACCGGCACACCCGACCCCGACGCGCCTGCTGCGACGCTGCTCACGGGGGCCACGGGCTTCGTCGGCGCCTATCTCCTGGATGAGCTACTGCGCACCACCGAAGGTGATGTGGTGTGCCTGGTCCGCGCTGAAAACGAAACACACGCCGACGAGCGGATCGCTGCCAACTTGGCCAAGTACGGCCTCGACAGCGCCGCCTATCGTGACCGCATTGTCCCCCTGGTCGGTGACCTAGCCGAACCTCGGTTCGGGTTGTCGCAACCGGCATTCGAAGCGGTTCATGGGCTCGTCGGTCGAATCGTGCACTGCGGCGGCATGGTGAAGTGGACCTATCCCTACGAAGGCCTGGCCCCGGCGAACGTCGCGGGCACAGTCGAGGTGCTGCGGCTGGCCACCGTCGCGGCACCTCGGCCGGTGCACTTCATCTCGACCGTCGGAGTGTTCTCCTCACGCACCTACACCGCCGACACTGTCGAGGAGACAGCGGAACTCGACACCAGTGGACCGCTCGCGGTCGGCTACGCACAGTCGAAGTGGGTGGCGGAGAAGCTGATTCGGCTCGCGCAAGAACGCGGGGTGCCGACGACCATCCACCGGATCAATACCGGCGGCGACAGCATCACCGGAGCGTTCAACCGGCAGGACCACCTCAGCATGATGATCAAGGGTTGCGTCGAAGCGAGCATCGCGCCGACCGAGACGCCGATGCCCCTGCAGCCTGCCCCGATCGACTACGTCGCTCGCGGAGTCGTCGCGCTCAGCCGCGCCGATTCCGCGATCGGTGGCACCTTCCATCTGGTGCACCCGCAACAGCTGACCTGGGGCGAATTGTTCGACCACATCGCCGCCTACGGATACCGGTTCGAAAGGCTGCCGTTCGAAGCATGGCGCGACCAGGTGGTCAATCGTCGCGCGGGCACGATGGCGTTGGTAGGCCTGACACCGTTCCTGCACGAGGCGGTCGACGACGTGCGGCTTCCATTCTCGGAGTCGGACCATACGAGGGCGGCGCTGCGCGAACTCGCTATCGAATGTCCACCGTTGGACCGCGCTCTGATCCACCGCTACCTCGAAGCCTTCGTCACTTCAGGGTTCCTGCCCGCACCGTCCGAACCCTGAGTATCCCCATCCTCGAGAAGGAGAATTACTATGTCGACTGCGTTGATTGATCTGGCCAGTCCTGAATACCGGCTGAGCCCCTGGGACATCTATCGGCGACTGCGTGACGAGCACCCGGCGTACTACATGCCTGGGGGCAGTTGGGACGGCGAAGACCTTTACGTGCTCAGCCGGTACGAGGACGTCGGCTTCGCACTCAAGGACAAGACCCAGTTCTCCTCGCAGATCCAGCAGGACAACTACATGAACCTGCCCATGCTGGTGAACCGAGACGCCCCCGAACACACTCGCCTGCGTCACTCGACCAACCGCGCCTTCAACGCCCGGTTGGTACGGCAGCTCAGCGGCTGGGTCCGCACTTTGGTCGACGAACTGCTCACCGAGCTATACCGACACGACTCGGTCGAGTTCGTCGACGCCTACTCCACGGCGCTACCGCTGCGTGTCGTAGGCGGCATGCTTGGAGTCCCGCTCGACCGCAAGGCAGATCTGCGGCGCTGGTCGCAGGCGGTGATGAATTCCTTCGCGGTGTCGGCAGGCCTCGACCCCGACAAGGTGCCCGGCTTCTTCGAAGACATCGTCGAGTTCAGCAACTACATGGAAGAACTCGCCCACGATCGCCGCGGCAAACCGAACCGCGGCGACATCCTCGGCGAACTGGTCGAGGAGCACGAAAGCGGTGCGTTGACGCGCGACGAAATGGTCACGATGGCCTGGTCGTTCATCGCCGCAGGCCACGAGACCACTATGAACCTGCTTGGTGGTGGCATCGAGCTGCTTCTGCGTGACCCCGGCCTCGCCGCCGAATTGCGCGCCGATCCGAGCAAGACCGCCGCGTTCATCGAGGAGTACTTGCGATTGAACAGCCCGACCCAGTGGCTGCTGCGTCGGACCGCGACAGAGGTCACCCTGCATGACACAACCATTCCCGCCGGTGCGCTGATCCACGTGGTGCTTGGGGCCGCCAATCGTGACCCACGACAGTTCGCCAACCCCGACGAGCTCGACTTGACCCGACCAAATGTCAACCGACACTTCGCCTTCGGTGCGGGCACGCACTTCTGCCCGGGCGCTGCTCTGTCACGCCTGTTGGCCGAAACGACGTTCACGGCGTTCTTGCCGGTGCTCGACCGCTTCAGCCTCGATGTCGAGCGGCCCGCGCAGTTGCGCAAGCAGCAGGGCTCCTATGGGTTCTCCCAGATGTGGATGAAGGTGCATCCGCAGGCAGAACAGGCTCTGTGAGTACCGACCTGGCGGTTCGGTGGTTGCGGGAGTTCGGGCGAAGCGCGCCAGGCCAGCCGGTGCTCGTGTGCCTTCCGCACGCCGGTGGAACGGCGGCCTTCTTTCGACCGCTGTCGGTGACGCTCGCCCAGACGCACAGGGTGCTTGCTGTGCAGTATCCCGGGCGACAAGATCGTTTCCGCGAACCGCTGATCGGGGACCTCGAGTCGTTGGCGAGCGCACTCGCCAACGTGCTGCGAACCAGCGTGGTAGGCCCGTTCGAACTGCTCGGTCATAGTATGGGCGCGCTGATCGGCTTCGAAGTCGCGCGCTTGCTCGATACCGAGGTATCCACGCGGGTGCGACACCTGACGGTTACCAACGCGCGCCCGCCTGCGACGTTCTCGCTGCGTCCCTATCTGCACGAACTCGGCGACGCACGGTTTGTCGACCGGGTCATCGCGTTGGGTGGGACGGAGTCGAGCATCTTAGACAATCCCGAGTCCCGGGCGATGTACCTACCGGCGCTGCGCAGCGACTATCGCGCGGTCGAACGCTACCGGGCGGCCGAATCAGCAACTGTCGGTTGCGGAATCACCGCGATAGCCGGGCTGCGAGACCCCCTCGTGTCGGCGGCTACCGCCGAAGGCTGGCGAGCCCACACCCGCGGGCGATTCAGGGTGCGCGTAGTGGACACCGATCACTTCGGAGTCCACCGCAACCCCACTCGGCTCGCCACCGAACTGCTGGCCGGAGCGAGCCTTCGGCAGAAAGACGCTTGAGTGAGACCTATGAAGTTGACCCGCCGCGAAGTCCTGCTGACGGCGACCGGTGCGTTTGCGGCGGCCGCGCTGCCAATCGTGCGGGCACCGATGAGCCGGGCCCGATCAGGGGCCGATGTAGTGATCGTCGGCAGTGGGTACGCGGGTGCGGTCACCGCACTTCGACTAGCGCAGCACGGAATTGCCTGCACCGTCCTAGAACGGGGACGGCGATGGCCGATCAGCGCGGCAGGCGTCACCTTCGCGACCGCAGCGAATCCCGATGCCCGCGCGCTCTGGCTGCCGGGAGTGGCGACGGGGGTACTCGAAGTCGTCGCCGGATCGGGTATCAACTGCTTCGCGGGTGCGGGCGTCGGCGGGGGTTCGTTAGTGAATTACACGGTGATGATGACTCCGGAGGAGGGCCTGTTCTCGGCCAGTTTCGGGGATCGGCTCGACTACGACGAGATGGTCAGCCACTGGTATCCACGCGCGCGTGACCTCATCGGCTGCAGCCCGATTCCCGATGATGTCCTTGCTGCCGACCAATACTCGGCCGCCCGCGCCTTCGACGAGGTGTCTCGTCGCGCGGGCCTCGAAGTGCGGCGAGTGCCGATGGCCACGGACTGGGATGTGGTGCGCGAGGAGATCCGCGGCCGAATCGGTCCGTCGGCCACTGTCGGGGACTGCATCCTCGGGGTGAACAGCGGCGCCAAGCTCAGTGTCGATCGCACAATCCTTGCTGCGGCCGAGGCGACGGGACTGGTCACCGTCCTTCCCCTCCACTCGGTGACGGACGTCCGCGCTGACGGCGATCGTTACACGCTCACGTGCGCGGTTCTCGATGCCTCCGGCGAGACGCGCACTACGACCGAATTCCAGTCCAGCACTGTGGTCTTCGCCGCGGGTTCAGTCGGCACCTCGAAGCTGTTGGTCCGTGCAAGGGCCCGAGGCGATCTGCCCCATCTGACCACCGATGTTGGGCGGTACTGGGGCTCCTCGGGTGACCACGTAACCCTCCGGCTCGGCAGGACCGCAGACGGACAGGGCGGACCGGCGCACATCGTCGCGCTCGACTGGCACAGCGGCCCAACACCGACCACCCTGCTGAATTTCCCCCTCGGCGTGCCCGTCCTTGGTGGCCTAAGCCAAAACGCCTTGGCGGTCAGCATCACCCCACCATCGGGCTCGCTGGTGTACGACTCGGCCATCGATCGGGTCGAGTTGCGCTGGCCGACTGAAGCCCCCGAGATCGCCCGGGTAACAAAGGATATCGGCACCATCCTGGCCAAGATCGACGCGGTGAGTTCGGGCTCGGCCCCTGCGCTCGCCCTACCTGCAGTGACCTCACACCCGTTGGGTGGTGCGGTGCTCGGCACGGTGACTGACAGCTACGGGCGTATCGACGCGCACCCCGGCCTGTACGTCGTCGACAGCTCACTCATTCCCGGTTCGACCGGAGCGGTCCCGCCGGCATTGACGGTGACCGCTCTGGCCGACCGATGCGCGAGCGCGCTAGTCGCGGACCTGACTCGTTGACCCCCTCGACTCGCACACCGATACGCAGATGGAGATACCGTGACAGTGTCCGTGGACGTCACTCCCGAAACTGACCGCCGTGCCGCAGGCTGGACGTTGGCGGCGGTGGCGATCGCGACCTTCATGCTCATGCTGGACCTCACCGTCGTGAACGTGGCGCTCTCAGACATTCGGGCCACGTTCGATTCCAGTTTCACCGAGCTGCAATGGATACTCGACGCCTACGCACTCGGTTTGGCAACGGTGCTGCTCGCTGCCGGGTCGCTGGCCGACCGTATCGGTCGGCGCCGCGTATTCCAGTACGGCATGGTCGTTTTCACCCTCGCTTCCCTGGCGTGTGGGCTGGCCACCAGCGACACCGTATTGATCGGCGCGCGGTTCGTACAGGGGCTCGGCGGTGCGGTTTTGTTCGCAGTCGGCCCCGCCCTACTCGGGCACGAGTTCCGGGGCAAGGACCGAGGCCGCGCGTTCGGCGTCTTCGGCGCAGTCGTCGGGTTGGCAATCGCGTTCGGCCCGTTGATCGGCGGTGTGCTCACCGAGACGTGGAATTGGCGCTGGATATTCCTCGTCAATGTGCCCTTCGCGGTGGTCGCGTTGCTGATCGGCCAGCAGCGGATGCGTGAATCCTCCGATAGGGACGCGCCGAGAGTTGATTGGTTCGGCATGGTGACGTTCTCCTCGGCGCTGTTCTTCCTCGTTTTCGCGCTGATGCGAGGTGAGACGAGCGGCTGGACCAGTGTGCCGGTCGTCGGCAGTTTCCTCGCGACGGTGGGATTGCTAGTCGTGTTCGCCATCATCGAGCGGCGGCGTGGCACCGAGGCGATGGTCGATCTGTCGCTGTTGCGAAACCGGACGTTCAACGGCCTGTCGATCGTAGCAACGCTATCGGCCATGTCGGTGATGCCTGCCCTGTTCCTGCTGATCTCTTATGTCCGCAATGTGCTGTCCTACACAGCCTTCGACAGCGGAATAAGGTTCTTGCCACTGACATTAACGCTGTTCGCCGCCGCAGTGGTCGCCGGAATTCTCACCGCCCGCGCCAATCCAGGGCTGCTGGTCGGTGCGTCGCAGCTGTTCATCGCCGCCGGTTTGGTTGCGGTGCTGTTGGTCGACACGGAATCGGATTGGACCGCGCTGATCCCCTCGATGCTGCTGATCGGCTTCGGCATGGGTTTGTTCAACCCGCCACGCGCCGCGATTGCGATCGCGGTGGTCACCCCGGACAAGGCGGGGATGGCATCGGGCATCAACGAGACAATGCAGCAGGCGGGCATGGCCATCGGAGTCGCCGCGCTGGGCTCGCTGTTCCATAGCCGGGTCGAGACGGCGTTCCATGAGACCGAGGTAGCCGGCCTCATGGGTGCTCGCGCTGGCGAGGCCGCGGAGGCAACCGCCGTCGGTGCGGGCCAGCAGGTCATCGACGCGGTGCCCGCCCCCATGGCCGCAGCAGTGGCCGACGCCGTCCGCAGCTCGTTCATTGCCGGTCTGCATGAAGTCCTGGTCGGCGCGGCGGTCGTCGCCGGGTTGGCCGGCATCGTGGCGCTGCTATCGATTCGTCGACGGGATCTGGACGCGAACGCGCTCGCCGCGCCCGGGGTGCCAGCCGAGGTGAAAGACAGCCACCCCCGACACAACACGGCCCAGGTTCGAGCGAATAAGGGGGGCGGCGGGCGGCCGCACTGGGCGTTCAGGACGTCATCGCGTTCACCTGGCGACCCCCGCGACCGTGGCTGCCGCGGCCTCGGGAAGTGACATCGTTCGCGGCGACATTGCGGAGATAATATTGATACCCATTGCCTGCCACGACTTTATGGAGCGTCGTGGTCATACCTCCGGCAAGCATTATTGCGGCCACAAAGTCCGGGGGGTTGGACTTTTCCGCAGGTCGATTTGTGTGTTTAGCGCGTATGTCCCCCTTCCGACATGACCACTGCGCCCACGATCATTCGATCGATGGGCAGGCGAGTGCTAGTTCGCCGAACGGCGGCGGAAGGGCAGGACGTTATCCGGGAGAGCTGACGGAAAATCTTGCGGGACAGCGGAAGCGACGTTCATCGGGTCGGTGCCGTCATCGGTGAGGTAGTCGCACAGCAGTTGTCCGTCCTCGGTCAGGTTGGTGTGGTCGGGTCGGATGTAGCGTTCGGTGACTCGAGAGTCGGCGTGGCCGGCGATCTGTTGCAGGCGGTGCAGGGGTACTCCGGCGTCGGCGTACCAGGTGAGTCCGGTATGGCGCAGGGTGTGACGCACGAGGTGTTCGTATCCGAGATCGGCGACGACTTGGTCCCAGTGGGTGGCGTCTCGGAGCGTGGCGGTGGTGATTCGTCCGCCGCGGGGGCCGGTGAACAGGCGCGCGTCGGGGTTGTTGGCGTGTGGGGCGATGAGTTCGGTGACCAGTGGTCGGATTTGGTCGATGATGGGGACGTAGCGGGCGCGGTTGCCCTTGGTGCCTTTGTCGCTGAGGCCGCCGGGGCCGGGTGTTGTTTGTCGTCGGACCGTCCAGACCCATGTTTCGGTATTGATGTCGCGGACGCGGCACCCGGAGACTTCGCCGATGCGTGCGGCGGTGCAGGCGCTGAACATGACGACATGGCCCCAGCCGCGGTAGGTCCCGTGGGAGGCGGCGACGAGTGCGTCGCACAGTTCGACGAGCGCCTGCCAGTGGGGAAGGGCAAGTGCGCGTGGGTCTTCGAGTTCGTCTTCGATCTGTTTGTAGAGGGCTTGCCAGCCGCGGACGCGGGCGGGATTGAGGTCGACCAAGCCGTCGCGTCTGGCTTGCTCCATGAGTCGGACCAGGACCGCGATGGTGTTCTTGACGGTGGACTTCGAGCAGCGGTCTTCTTCGATCCAGTGCACGAGGGCACGGTCGACGATCCCGTTGGTGATTGTCGGCACGAGCAGATGACCGAGGGTCGGCAATACACGCTTTCGCCACCCGCACAGGTACGGGTCGGTCGTTTTCGGTTCGAGTCCTTTGAGGGCAAGTTCCAAGTTGGCTGTGCCGTAGTCGGCCAGTGAGATGTTTGCTTTCCGGGGGTCGAGGCCGCGTTCGGAAAGCCTCCGCATCCGGTCGATCCAGTCCTGGGCGAGCTCTCTTGTTTCGAAGCTCTCGGACTTGGACCGACGTTCCTTCGTTGCCGGGTCGTGCCAACGCAGCCGTGCCCGGAAAGGCTTGCCGCCCCTTTTGGTTTGGAGGGTTTCGATATCGGGGGTCAGTTTGATTCCGATGGGGGTTTCGATGGCGCCATTCATCGCGTGACACCCCCTTCGGTGCCGCCCGGGGCGTTGCGCGGTCGGGGACTCCTCACTCCACCGGCTTGATGTGGCGCGCCTCGAGGTAAGCCTCCAGCTCGCTCTCTGGATACTTGGCCACACGTTCGGAGATCCGAACGAATCCTGGTCCCTCGACCGGTGTTCCGCGTTGCCATCGTCGCAACGTCGACGCGTCCACACCCAGAATCCGAGAAACCTGCCCCGTCGTATACATCCGCTGCTTCAGCAGTGACAGAGGTTCGTGATCCGACTCGGCCATGGCATACCCCCTCGTATGATCGGGCGGGGCGCTGAGAGCCGAAGACATCGATAGTCTTGGGCGAATGTCCGCGCCGATCGACGTTGGACACCAGTTCTCCCGCAGACATCCAGCCGCGGACAAGTCGGCCGAAGGAGATGGGATCGACCACTCTCAGTGAGATCACGAGGTGGTCGGCTGGCGCTGCATCCGGCTCCGCTGGTGCGGTTACCGGGAAACACCCACAGACAGGGCGCTCTAGCAGGGTATGCCGACGGCGAGAACCCGCGCAACCTTCCGGCACCCATCCGGTGTTGCTCGCCGGTGAAGGTGCTACTCGAGCGCGGCCACCACTTGGTCCAAGACCTGGTGACTGCCCGTTAGACCCGTTGACTACGTCTCTACCTGCAAGGACCGTTGGACCCGGGGCTTGCGCCCTGGTCCAAGATTGGTCCATGAAACCAACGAGGTCAGAGGTGGAAACCACCTCTGACCTGGTCGGGCTGACAGGATTTGAACCTGCGACCACCTGACCCCCAGTCAGGTGCGCTACCAAGCTGCGCCACAGCCCGTTCTGCGCCCGTTGCTGGGCGCTCGAAGAGATTACCTCAGGTTGGGCCGGGGGAGCGAATCGCCTGGTTAGCGGCGTGGCGGTGGGGTGGTGGGTGGGGTGAAAGGTGGTCGGGCGCAGGGGGTGTGATGGCGTCCGAGGGGGTGGGTGTGACGGGGGTCCGAGGGGGCGGGGGGATTGGCGGCGAGCAGTGGGGGCATCCCGAGGAGACGGAAAGTGTCGGGGCCTTCGGGCCCGGCGGAGTGGAAGGAGACGGCGGGTATGAGTCGGGAGCGGCGACTGGTCGAGGCGTTTGTGCAGCTGGCGGACTCGTTGGTGGAGGACTACGACCCGGTGGATGTGGTGCAGGAGCTGCTGGATCGTGCCGTCGACCTGCTACCTGTCGATACTGCCGCGGTGTTGCTGGCGGGGCAGGATGGTGAGTTGAAGGTGTTGGCTTCGACGAGTGAGGCGACGCGGTGGCTGGAGTTGCTGCAGATTCAGGCGCAGGACGGGCCGTGTGTGCAGTCGTATCGCAGTAGTGAGCGGGTGATTGTCGAGGACCTCGAGGAGGCGCGTGATCGGTGGCCTGCGTTCGCCAAACAGGCTCTGCTGGACGGTTTTCGGTCGGTGTATGCGTTGCCGCTGCGGTTGCGGATGGACCGGGTTGGCGCGCTGAATTTGTTCAGTGCCGGCGAGGAGCATTTGACCGAGGACGATTTGCTGGTCGGGCAGGCGCTGGCTGATATCGCGAGTATCGCGATTTTGCAGGCTCGGTTGCTGGCCGACCACAAGACAGTCAACGGGCAGTTGCAGCTGGCGTTGCAGAGCCGGATTGTGATCGAGCAGGCCAAGGGCATGTTGGCTGCGAACGGTGATCTCGATCCGGAGGCCGCGTTCGATGCGCTGCGTGGTTATGCCCGTCGCACGCGGGGGCGGCTGCCGGAGCTTGCTCGGGCTGTGGTCGACCGCGCGATCGACCCGAGCAAGATCCTCGAGCGTTGAGCTCACATGCGTTCGTGCACGGTCAGTAGCAGGTGGTCGAATCGGGTGCGCAGTTCGACCATCGGCCCGTCCAGCGTCGTGACCTCGGACACGAGCTGGGCGGCCAGTGCCCGCAATTTGGTCCCGGTCTCCTGGGAGCGCCAGATGAGCACCCGAAATGCCTGGTCGGCGGTGATCCCGTAGATGAGCATCAGCGCACCTTTGGCCTGCTCGATCTCGGCCCGCGCGGAGTACAGCTCGGGCAGCGCGCCGTCGAGGGTCTGCCTGCGGTCTTCTTCGAGCGCGTTGGTGATGTCGACGTAGTACCCCGAGGTGCCGACGATGGTGCCGTTGTCGTCGACCATGTCGTCGCCGACGACGAGGACGTGGTGCACGCACCCCTTGGTGTCGATGATCCGGTGGCGGCTGCAGAACGGCTCGCCCGTCTCGACGGTGCGGGCGATGATGTTCGCCACCTGCTCGCGGTCCTCGGGATGTTTGTGCGACAGCAGTAATTCGGTGGATGGCCGGACGGTCCCTGGCTCGTAGCCGTGGATGACCGCGACCTCGTCGGACCATTCCCAGCGCTGATCGGCCAGCCAGAAGCGAAAGGTGCCCGCGCTCTGCGCCCGTCCCGCGCCAAGCACTTCCTCGACCGGTCGAACCGTCGCCGACCCAGCAGCCCCGACGAGCACCGGGCTCGACGTTTCGTCGCCCCCACGTGCGACATCAACAGACTGATCCAACGACCTGCCCCTCTCAACCTAAGACCGATGTCAGTATCAAATTCGGTCGGCTGACGGGGTCTGGGGCAGCACGGTCCGGTCGACAAGAGTACCTGGGCGCACCGACTGTTCGTCAGCGAGGCGGGTCGCGGTCGAGAAAGGGGCGTGACCTGGCGAAACGTCGGGCTCAGACGTACCAGTGGGCCGTGCGCGCGACGTCGTATACCCGGTCGAAGATCCGGCCGTGCCGCACTCGCGCGGTGTCGAGCAGCTGCTCGCCGACACCGATCCGGCGCAGGCCGGGCCATGCGACGGTGTCCCGAAAGCGATAGTGCTGCCGCTGGATTCGACCGATGAAGCCCTCGATTCCGGTGTGCATCCGGATCCGGGCGGCCCAGGCGGCGGGGATGGGCGCGGGCAGTCGGTCGATCCGCGCCGTCAGGTGCTGGGTCGAGCTGGGTTGTGGCACAGTGATTCTCCGATCAGGCGCGCCGGGCGACGGTGAGCACGTCGGGCACGAACGGCTCCGGGAGCGGCCTGCGCACCGCGCGCTGTTCGGTGACCCGGAATCCGGCCGCCTCGACCAGCAGCCGCATCTCGTTGGGCGGTGGGAAGTAGGCGACGCTCTGAATCGGTGTGGGTTGCAACAACTGCGCGAACCGGTGCCGCGGATTGATCAGCACGATCGCGAGTAGTCCACCGGGGGAGAGGATTCGGTGGAACTCCGCGAGCGCCGCCGGATGGTCGAAGAAGTGGAAGGCGTGGGTCGAGACGACAGCATCCACCGCGCCGTCGGGCAGCCCTAGGTCCTCGGCCCGCCGGTTGATCCAATTCACCTGGCCGGAGCGCGCTTTCGCCTGCCGCAGCATGCCGGCGGAGGCGTCGCAGCCGTACACCACGTCGGGTTTCAGGTCCTGCTGGATGCGTGACGCGAGAATCCCTGTGCCGCAACCGACATCGGCCACCCGGCGAATATCGTCGCGCCGCAGCTTGGCGATGATCTCGTCCTGCGGCGGCCGGTAGGCGACCCGCTGTACCAGGGGAATGTTGTACACCCGGGCGAGCCGATTCCACCCCTGAGTGACGAGGCTGTTGAAGGCGCGGGTCGGTGCGTGCGGCATGGCGGCTGACATCGGTGTCCCTTCGGCGTAACTGGCCTCAAGACTAAATTGTCTGAGACAATTTAGGAAGCCTTGGCGGCGCTCAACGGTTTCGCGATGTCCTCGAGCGAACGCCCTTCCGCCTTTACGCCGTACGCCAGCTCGACGAGCCCGGCGGCGAACATCGCGGCGGCCCCGATCGCGAAGGCGAGCGCGGTCTTGCCCAGATCACCGTCGGCGGCCAGCTTCGAGAACACCAGCGGCCCGGCCACGCCACCCGCGACGGTCCCGATGGCGTAGAAGAACGCGATGGCCATCGCGCGCGTCTCCATCGGAAAGATCTCGCTCACCGTCAGATAGGCCGCGCTGGCGCCGCACGAGGCGACGAACAGCACCGCGGTCCAGCACGCGGTCAGCGTCACCGCCGACAACGCCCCGGCCGCGAAAAGCCATGCCGTGCCGAACAAGAGCACCGCCGAGCCGATGTAGCAGCCCGCGATCATCGGCTTGCGCCCCACCGTGTCGAACAGCTTGCCGAGCAGCAGCGGCCCGAGGAAGTTGCCGAAGCAGATCACGGCGAAGTAGTAACCGACGCGATCGTCGGCCACGTGGAACGACTTCGACAGGATGAGCGCGTAATTGAAGGTGATGGCGTTGTACAAAAACGCCTGCCCGATGAACAGCGAGAGCCCGAGCACGCCGCGCGTCGGATACTGCTTCACCAGCACCTCGGTGATCTCCCGGAAGCTGATGGTGCGCCGCTGGTGAATCTCGATCCGCTGATCCGACACGTCTTCCAGCTCGCGACCGGTGTCGGCGCGGACCTGCTTTTCGATATCGGCGACCGTCCGCTCGGCCCCGTCCTCGCGCTCGTGGATGAACATCCACCGCGGACTCTCCGGCACGTGTCGGCGCACCACCAGAATGACCAGCCCGAATATGGCACCGAGCGCAAAGGTTAAGCGCCAGCCGATATTCGCCGGAAACAGGTTGGTGTTCAACGCCACGATGGACAGCAGCGAACCGCCGACCGCGCCGAGCCAGAACGTCCCGTTGATCACAATGTCGATGCGCCCCCGATACTTTCGCGGGATGAGCTCATCGATCGCGGAGTTGATCGCCGCGTACTCGCCGCCGATGCCGAATCCGGTGAGGAAGCGGAACGCGATGAACCACCACATCGAAAACGACAGTGCCGTCATCGCGGTCGCGAACAGATACACGGCAAGGGTGATCAGGAACAGCTTCTTGCGGCCGAATCTGTCGGTGAGCCAACCGAAGAACAGCGCGCCGCAGCCGGCCCCGGCGACGTACATCGCCGCCGCGAGCCCGGAAACCTGTGCCGCAGTGATGGTTATGCCGCTACCCGGCTCAGAAAGCCGGCTGGCCACGCTGCCGACGACGGTGACCTCGAGGCCGTCCAGGATCCAGACGGAGCCGAGCCCGATCACCACCATCCAATGCCAGCGCGACCACGGCAATCGATCCAACCGCGCCGGAATATCGGTCGATATCGTCTTCACAGGCCACCCACCTTCGGTCAGTGCCGACCGGTTACCCGAGGTGAAGGCAAATATTCAGAGCAGTGTGAGGCTGCCGCTCGGTCCGTCGAGGGTGGCGATCAAGCCAGGTCGCAGGCCCGGCCGCACGGTGAGATCGGCCGACAGCGCGCGCAACCGAGCCGAGGTCTCCACGGGATCCGGATGCACGGCCTCGAACGCGCGCAGCGTCACCTGCGGCAGGCTCTCGGAAGGATGCGTGGTCGCACCCCAGTCGATAAGGAACGGAACCACACCAGTGTGGTTGGGCGACAACGTCAGCCGCCAGCGCAGCACCTGCCCGTCCGGCGTCTCGCGGGACATTTCGGAGGCGTCGCCGGGGTCGTAGCCGGCCGCACGAGCCTCGGCAACGGCCTCGTCGATGCCCGCCACCCGCGCCGCCCAGGTCACCAGCCGCGACTCGGTCAACGCATCGACCCCGAACGGTCGGGGGAGCGTGGGCGCAGGCTGGTCGTCGTCCGGACCGATGATCTCGAGATAGCCACCGTCGCCGAGACCGAGCAGGAAATTGCGTGTCCCTCGGCCGCCATGCCGCCCACCGGGGACGGGCGCCACGCCGAGCAACCGCGTCACCGTAGCCACCGCATCCGGCAGATCCGGCGTCGCGAGCACCAGATGATCCAACCTACTCACTCCGCAAACCCTAGCCACGCGTAGCCGATTTCTCGCTCCGCGATCGGTACCGAGCGAGTGTGAGCTACGCTGCGCCGAAGTGAAACCTGTTACAGAAAGTGGTCGCGCGATGAAGGTGATGTTCGCACTCTGGGACATCGGCGATCTCCTCGCCGACGAGCTGACCGCTCGCCTGGCGACCGCCGGAACCGTTGCCGTGCAGGCGAATATCTCCGACGTCACGGTGGCGAACGCGATGTTGCGGCTGACCGCCTTCGATGAACCGGTGGCGGCAGTAGTGAGCGTGTGGGTAGCCCGCCGCCGCGAAGCCGCTGCCGTCGCAGGCATTCTCGCCTCGGTGGCGCAGGGCGTCGCCGGTTGGCGCGTCGAGGAGACGCGGCCGATCGACCCGCCCTTCGTTCCGCTCCGCGAGCGGGCGCCCGGCCTGGCCAACCTCGCATTCCTACGCCGACCCCACACCTTGGCGCAGGCCGACTGGCTGCATCGCTGGCGTGATCAGCACACCGAGGTCGCCATCGCCACCCAGGCGACCTTCGGTTACGTCCAGAATCTCGTGCTCGAACCCGTCACCGACGCGGCGCCCGATATCGCGGCCATCGTCGAAGAACTGTTCCCGATCGAGGCTCTGACTGACCCGCATGCCTTCTACGGCAGCGCGGGCGACAACGCCGAACTGACCCGCCGCATCGATCGATTGATGAAGAGCGTCAACACCTTCGGCGCGGACCGCGACATCGACGTGGTCCCGACCAGCCGCTACCTGCTGCGCTGAGCCAACCTCTCGGCATCGATCGCCGCGACTGAGGCGCGCAGTGCCGAGCGGGCGGCGAGCACGGCGGGATGGTCCCCGGTGCCGCGCCGATACGCCAGCAACGTCCGGCGCCGCGTCGCCAGCGGCGTCAGCGTGACCTCCGCCGGACACGTCAACGCGCCGAGCTCCGGCACCAGCGACACCCCTTGCCCGGCCGCGACGAGGGCGAGCACGGTGCCGAAGTCGTCGGCGTGATGCCGAATCCGCGGCGTGAATCCCGCTGCCTGACAGGCGCGCACGGTCATCGTGTGACACAACGTATCGGGAGTGCCCGCGATCCAGGATGTTTCGCGCCGAGACGCCAGCGGCTCGTCGGAAAGCGCTGCCAGATAGATGGTCTCCTCGAGCAGCGGCTCGGTGTCCAGCGCCGGATCCGGCTCGACGGGCACATAGTCGTACTCCTGAACCAGCGCGACATCCAAGGTTTCCGCCCGCAACGCGGCGGGCGCGGTCGCCGGGTCCAGTTCGGTCACCATCAGCTCGAGCCCCGGATGATCACGGCTCAACGCGACGAGCGCGGGGGACAGGATCGTCCGAACCGCCGTCGGGAACGCCCCGATCCGCAGGGTTCCGGTCAGTTCGGCGCGAGTGGTCGCCAGCTCGGCGGCCGCCTGTTCGAGCACCGCGAGGATCGTCTCCGCGTGCTCGACGAGCGTGCGCGCGGCCGGCGTCAGCGTGACCCGTCGCCCGGTCCGCTCCAGCAACGGCACGCCCGCCTCGCGTTCGAGCGCGCTGAGCTGCTGCGAGACGGCCGAGGGCGTGTAGGCGAGCGCGTCGGCGACCGCCGCGATGGTCTCGCGATGCGCCAGCTCGCGCAGCAGCCGCAACTTGCGAATATCGAGCATCAGTCGATCTTATGCTCGACTGTAGAAACGTGAACTGGACCTGAAGGTTCAAGCTGGTCAAGCTCTTACCTATGACGCTCGCAGGCTTATTCGTCCCCCTTGTCACGCCGTTCACCGCCGACGGCGCGCTAGCCGCCGACGCGTTGGCGGGATTGGCCCACTCGGTCCTGGCCGACGGCGCGACCGGGCTCGTCGCGCTCGGCACGACCGCGGAAGCCGCCACCCTGAGCCCGGCCGAACGCGAGCGCGTCGTCGACATCTGCGCCAGCGTGTGCCGAGAACACCACGCCCCCTTGATCGTCGGCGCGGGCTCCAACTCCACCGGCGATTCGATCGAAGCGGTCTCGGCCCTCAGCTCGGACATCGCCGCCGCTCTCACCGTGGTCCCGTACTACACGCGCCCCTCCGAGGCCGGCGTCCTCGCCCACTTCCGCGCCCTCGCCGCCACCAGCCCCGTGCCGCTCGTCATCTACAACATTCCGTACCGCACCGGCCGCACCCTGAGCGCCGACACCCTCCGTCAGCTGGCCGAGCACCCGAACATCATCGGCGTCAAACACGCCGTCGGCAGCATCGACGACGACACCATCGAGCTGATGCGCACGTGCCCAGCCGATTTCGCGGTTCTCGCGGGCGACGATATCTACCTCTCGCCGCTGCTCGCGCTCGGCGCGACAGGCGGCATTCTCGCCTCGGCAAACCTCGCCGCCGCGTCCTTCACCGCGCTCGTCAGGGCCTGGCGCGAAGGTCGGCTCGACGAGGCCCGAGCCCTGGGTCACCGCCTCGCCGCCCTGTCCAGCGCCCTGTTCGCCGAGCCGAACCCCGTCGTCATCAAGGCGGCGCTGGCGGCCCAGGGACGCATCCCCAGCCCGGCCGTCCGACTGCCGCTGCTACCCGCCAGCGAGGCCGCGACAGCCGCCGCCCTGACCGCTTTGGGAAATTCTTCTGTCGAATTGCCAGAGAAATTGCTGGTGTAGGAGGCGAAGAGATGGAACGCTGAAGCGGTGACTCAACCTCCGGATAATCAGGCAGCGGCGCCTGACCCGACCGCCGACAAACTAGACCCGGCGGTCTTGAAAGTAGCGGGCGTGGTCGTGCTCGGCGCGATCATGTCGATCCTGGACATCACCGTCGTCAATATCGCGCTGCCCACCTTCCAAGCCGAATTCGAAACGAGCTACGCCATCGCGGCGTGGACGATCACCGGCTACACCCTCGCTCTTGCCACCGTCATTCCGCTCACCGGGTGGGCAGCGGACCGGTTCGGCACCAAACGCCTGTACATGGCGGCGTTGACCTTCTTCGTACTCGGGTCCGTGCTGTGCGCCACCGCATGGAACATCGAGTCGCTCATCGCATTCCGCGTGATCCAGGGCATCGGCGGCGGCATGCTGATGCCGCTCGGCATGACGATCATGACGCACGCGGCAGGCCCGCAGCGGGTCGGCCGGGTGATGGCGGTGCTCGGCGTGCCGATGCTGCTCGGACCAATCTGCGGCCCGATCCTCGGCGGCTGGCTGATCGAATTCCACTGGCAGTGGATCTTCCTGATCAACGTGCCGATCGGCGTCATCGCGCTGATCCTGGCCTACGTCGTGTTCCCCGCGGACAAGCCGGAGCCGTCGGAGTCGTTCGACTTCCTCGGCATGCTGCTCGCCTCGCCCGGACTCGCGTTGTTCCTGTTCGGCGTCTCGTCGATTCCCGGCGAGGGCACGGTGGTAGCGACAAAGGTGTTGCTGCCCGCGATCATCGGCGCTGTGCTGATGGTGCTGTTCGTGTTCCACGCGCTGCGCACCGAGCACCCGCTGATCGATCTGCACCTGTTCCGCAACCGCTCGCTGACCTTCGCGGTGCTCACCATGGTGCTGTTCGCGATCGCGTTCTTCGGCGGCGCGCTGCTGCTGCCGACGTATCTGCAGCAGGTCCGCGGTGAATCGGCGCTACAGGCCGGATTGCTACTCATCCCACAGGGTTTGGGCGCGATGGTCACCATGCCGGTCGCGGGCAAGCTGGTCGACAAGATCGGGCCGGGGAAGATCGTGCTGGTCGGCATCACGCTGATCGCGGTCAGCACGGTGTTCTTCACCCAGCTCACCGTGGACACCTCGTACCCGCTGATGCTCGGCGCGCTGTTCGTGATGGGTCTCGGTATGGGCTGCACGATGATGCCGATCATGACCGCGGCCATCCAGACGCTGAGTCATCAGCAGGTCGCCCGTGGTTCGACGCTGATGAACATCGTCAACCAGACCGCCGGTTCGATCGGCACCGCGACCATCTCGGTGGTGCTGACCAACTTCCTGAACAACAGGGAATTCGCCAAGCCGGCGATCGCGGCCAACGCCAATCCGGAGTTCGCGAGCAAGCTGCCACCCGGCGTGCTGGAGGCCGGATTGAGCCAGGCCGCATCGGCATTCAGCCACACCTACGTCGTGGCGCTGGTGCTGACCATCCTCACCTTGGTTCCCGCGTTCTTCCTGCCGCGCACCAAGCCGAAGAATCCGGAGCTCACCGACGCGGTTGCCGCAGTGCACGTTTAGTGATCACGCGCCGAGATCACCTGTCCAGCAGGTGATCTCGGCGCATGGGTATCAGCTGGGCAGATCTTCGACGGTCGCCGCTTCGTTCCGGGACAGGTTGATGCCCAGGTTCGCGGCGGCGCGCTCCAGATCCTCATCCTCGCCGTCGCGCATCTCGATCGCGAGGCCGTCGGACGAGAGCACCTCGACGTTGAGGCACAGCGACTGGAGTTCCTTGAGGAGCACCTTGAACGACTCCGGAATGCCCGGCTCCGGAATGTTCTCGCCCTTGACGATCGCCTCGTACACCTTGACCCGGCCCACGATGTCGTCGGACTTGATCGTCAGCAGTTCCTGCAGCGTGTAGGCGGCGCCGTAGGCCTGCATGGCCCAGCACTCCATTTCACCGAAGCGCTGACCACCGAACTGTGCCTTACCACCGAGCGGCTGCTGGGTGATCATCGAGTACGGACCGGTCGAACGGGCGTGGATCTTGTCGTCGACCAAGTGGTGCAGCTTCAGGATGTACATATAGCCCACCGCGATCGGGTACGGGAACGGTTCACCGGAGCGGCCGTCGAACAGCGTGGCCTTGCCGTCCGCGCCCACCATCACATCGCCGTCGCGATTGGGCAGTGTCGAGCCGAGCAGCCCGGTGAGTTCCTCGTCGCGCGCACCGTCGAATACCGGGGTGGAGATATTGCTGTTCGCAGGCGCGGCCAGCATCTCCGTCGGCAGTGTCGCGGCCCAATCGGGTGTGCCCTTGACCTCCCAGCCGGTCTTGCCGATCCACCCGAGGTGGGTCTCCAAGATCTGGCCGATGTTCATCCGGCGCGGCACACCGTGGGTGTTCAGGATGATGTCGACCGGGGTGCCGTCCGGCATGAACGGCATGTCCTCGGTCGGCAGGATCTTGCCGATAACACCCTTGTTGCCGTGGCGACCGGCGAGCTTGTCGCCGTCCTGGATCTTGCGCTTCTGCGCCACGTACACGCGCACCAGCTCGTTCACGCCGGGCGGCAGATCATCGTCGTCCTCGCGTGAAAACACCCGGATACCAATGACTTTCCCGGACTGACCGTGCGGCACTTTGAGCGAGGTGTCGCGCACTTCGCGCGCCTTCTCACCGAAGATCGCGCGCAGCAACCGTTCCTCCGGGGTCAGCTCGGTCTCGCCCTTCGGTGTCACCTTGCCTACGAGAATGTCGCCGTCGCGAACCTCGGCACCGATCCGGATGATGCCGCGCTCATCGAGATCGGCCAGCACGTCGTCGGAGATGTTCGGAATATCGCGGGTGATCTCCTCCGCGCCCAATTTCGTATCCCGAGCGTCGACTTCGTGCTCTTGGATGTGGATCGAGGTGAGCACGTCCTCCTCGACCAGCCGCTGCGACAGGATGATCGCGTCCTCGTAGTTGTGGCCTTCCCACGGCATGATCGCGACGAGCAGGTTCTTGCCCAGCGCCATCTCGCCGTTCTCGGTGCACGGGCCATCGGCAAGTACCTGTCCCGCTTCGACTCTCGCGCCCTCGTCGACGATCGGCCGCTGGTTGAAGCAGTTGCCTTGGTTCGACCGGGCGAACTT
This sequence comes from Nocardia sp. NPDC050175, assembly GCF_044459885.1. NCBI lineage: Bacteria > Bacillati > Actinomycetota > Actinomycetes > Mycobacteriales > Nocardiaceae > Nocardia > Nocardia sp. NPDC050175. The sequence goes on along the minus strand of NZ_JBITJI010000001.1, from coordinate 376,951 downwards.
GCGTAGGCGGTAACTCTTGCGCGTCCCGTCGTCGGCCATCACGGTGAGGTAGTCGGCCGAAACCTCTTCCACCACACCGGCTTTCTCATTGACGACGACATCGCCCGCGTCGATCGCGGCCCGTAGCTCCATGCCGGTGCCCACCACGGGGGCCTCGGAACGGATCAGCGGCACCGCCTGACGCTGCATGTTGGCACCCATCAGGGCGCGGTTGGCGTCGTCGTGCTCGAGGAACGGGATCATCGCCGTCGCCACCGAAACCATCTGCCGCGGTGACACATCCATGTAGTCGACCTCGACCGGCGCGACGAATTCCACCTCGTCGCCGAAGCGCCGCGCGAGCACCCTGTTCTCCACCAGCCGTCCTTCAGCGTCGACCGGCGAGTTGGCCTGGGCGCGGATATACCGTTCCTCTTCATCGGCGGTCAGATAAGCCACCTGGTCGGTCACCTGTCCGTCGACCACCTTGCGATACGGCGTCTCGATGAAACCGAACGGATTGACCCGCGCGAACACCGAAAGATAGCCGATGAGACCGATACTCGGGCCTTCCGGTGTTTCGATCGGGCACATCCGCCCGTAGTGGCTGAAGTGGATGTCACGGACCTCGATGCTGGCCCGTTCCCGGGACAGGCCGCCGGGCCCGAGCGCGGAGAGCCTGCGCTTGTGGGTCAGCCCGGCCAGCGGGTTGTCCTGCATCATGAACTGCGACAGCTGCGAGGTCCCGAAGAACTCCTTGATCGACGCGCTGACGGGACGAATGTTGATCAGCGTCTGCGGCGTGATCGCCTCGATGTCCTGCGTCGTCATCCGCTCCCGGACCACGCGCTCCATGCGGGACAAGCCGATTCGGATCTGGTTCTGGATCAGCTCGCCGACCGTGCGCACCCGGCGATTGCCGAAGTGGTCGATGTCGTCGACCCCGATCGGCACCTCGACGCCGCCCTCGGCGGTCATCGTCTTGTCGCCCGCGCGCAGATGCGCCAGGTATTCGATGATCGCGACGAGGTCCTGCTCGGTCAACGTGGCCGAGTCGATGTTCAGGCCCAGCTTCTTGTTCATCTTGTAGCGACCGACGCGCGCCAAGTCGTAGCGCTTGTCCTTGAAGAACAGATTCTCCAGCAGGGTCTGCGCGGATTCCTTGGTCGGCGGCTCGCCCGGACGCAGCTTGCGATAGATGTCGAGCAGCGCCTCGTCGGTGCCCGCCGTGTGATCTTTCTCGAGTGTCGACATCATGATCTCGGAGAAGCCGAAACGCTCGACGATCTGCTCAGTGGTCCAGCCGAAAGCCTTGAGCAGCACGGTAACCGGCTGGCGACGCTTGCGGTCGATGCGGACACCAACGGTGTCGCGCTTATCGATGTCGAACTCCAGCCACGCACCACGCGACGGAATGACCCGCGCACTGTGCAGGTCCTTCTCGGTGGTCTTGTCGACGGACTGGTCGAAGTAGACACCCGGCGAACGAACCAATTGGGCGACGACGACGCGCTCGGTGCCGTTGACGATGAAGGAGCCCTTGTCGGTCATCATCGGGAAATCTCCCATGAAGACCGTCTGGCTCTTGATCTCACCGGTGTTGTTGTTGATGAACTCCGCGGTGACGAACAATGGCGCCGCGTAGGTCATGTCCTTGTCTTTGCACTCGTCGATAGAGGCCTTGACCTCTTCGAATCGAGGATCGGACAGCGTCAGCGACATGGTGCCCGCGAAGTCTTCGATGGGGGAGAGTTCGGCGAGCACCTCTTCGAGGCCGCCCGCCGTGTTGTTCTCGCCGCGTGCGGCGGCGCGCGCCCGCCATTGCGGCGCGCCGATCAACCATTCGAAGGAGTCGGTTTGCACGTCGAGCAGGCCCGGCACGTCCAGGGGCTCACGAATTCTGGCGAACGACACCCGCTGCGGGGCGCCGGGGATAGCGGCGACTACCTGGGCTGTAGTGGTGACTTTTTGGGACGAGACTGACACGGTGCGTCCTTCCGCGACCTCACACTGCTGATGAATTGCGTGTGGTCACCTACCCGAGCGAAACTCGCACACCGCAAGAAGCGAACACCCCATTATCGAGGGTGATTCACAAAATTGGGTTCGTGTGGTCGGACGGGAGGCAGCCAGCGCAACGTCCCAAGTTACTCGCAGATTCGGCGCAGCACAATAGGCATTCGATAATTGGGGTCATGTAACAACCACGTCGAATGTTTCCTCTGTAGGAATAATAACCCTGGGAACCTGCCTGAGTCAAGACTTTCAGTGGAATTCGATCAATTCGGCAGGTGCGGGAATGGCGGTTATGTGCGCGCCTCGTCGAGGAAGTCCAGCACGAGCGGGCCCGCGACGAACCGGAATTCGTCGAAGTAGGCGTGCCGGGCGCCGGGGATCAGCCGCATCCGCGCGTGCGGGATGCGTTCGGCGAGCAGCGGTGCGTTGGCGGCCGGATTGAACCGGTCCTCGGTGCCGTGCACGATCAGGGTGGGAGTTGTGATGTCCGGCAGGACATCCCAGGCGTCGTGTCTGTTGCTGGCCATGAGATGGCGGCGCTTGGCGTAGGCGGGCATGGTGGGATCGCCGAGGGTGTTGTACGGGCCGGCGTTGTGCGCCAACCACTCCGGGGTGTACATCAGCTCGAGCAGGGCCTGGCGCGCCGCGTCTGGATCGGGATCGATGAGCGACTTCCGAATATCGGGACCACGTTCGATGCTGTGCTTGCCACCGGGGGAGGTGCAGCCGAGGACCAGGGTGTGCACCCGCTCCGGATGGCGGGCGGCCAGCCATTGTGCGACGCGACCACCCATCGATGTGCCGTACACCGCTGCCTGCTCGATACCTAGGTCGTCGAGCACCGCGACCACGTCGTCGGCGAATCCGACTGTGCTGTAAGGCTCGTCGGGCTTGTCGCTGTCCCCGGTGCCGCGCCAGTCGAGCGTGATGGTGCGATACCGGGTCTCGAAGTCCGACCGGATTCCGTCCCACCAGTGATGATTGTTGGCCTGTCCGGCCAGTAGCAGTAGTGGCGCGCCCGCGCCCGCGGTCTGATAGGCGAGGCGAATGCCGTTGGCGGCCTTGGCGTATGGCACGGTGCTGTTCCTATTGGGTCGGTTGATGGGCGGGGCGCAGGCCGTCGAGGACGAGTTCCAGGCAGCGGCGCCACGCGGGCGATCCGGCCGCCTCGCCGAGCAGCGACAGTGCCCAGACCAGATGCACCACATCTTCGTCGCTCGCGTCGGCGCGCACCGAACCCTCCTGTCGAGCGCGATCCAGCAGCGTCGATAGATGCGACATTCCGCGATGGCACGCCTCGGTCAGCTGGGCGGCAGCGGGATGATCACCGGTGAGCGCCTCCAGCAAGCCGCGGTCGGTGGTCATCTGGCCGAGCAATTCCTCGACGAAGCCGCTGAATGCCACCCAGGCGTCCGGCTCGGCCGCGGCCCGTGCGGCGAATTCGTCGATGGCGGCGAGACGCGGCGGCAGCAAGGCGTCGATGAGCGCGTCGCGGTGCGGGAAGTGGTTGTACAGCGTGCCGATGCTGACCCCGGCCCGCCGCGCGATCTCTTCCAGGGACCCGTCGAGGCCCTGCTCGGTGAAGACATCGGCCGCCTCGCGCAACAGCTTTTCGCGATTGCGGGCCGCATCGCGGCGCAACGGTTTGGTCATGGGCACCATCATACAAAAGTCGAGGGGCTCCTCGATTTCATGCTACTTTTGAAATTGAGGGACCCCTCAATCTTTGGAAAGGAGCTTTATGTCCAGCACCCCAACCGTCGTGATCGTCGGCGTCGGACCAGGCCTCAGCATGTCCATGGCCAGGCGTTTCGGCAGCGAAGGATTCCGCGTCGCACTGATCTCGCGCAGCGAAGCGCGGCACGAGGGCTATCTGAAAGACCTTGCCGTACAAGGCATTGATGCCAGCGCCTACGCCGCCGATATCACCGACCGCGCCCGCCTGAGGTCGGTGCTCGCCGAGATCGCAAGCGACGGCGACATCGAGCTCGCCTACTACGGTCCCGGACCGACCGAACAACCGATTCCGCTCACCGAAACAGACGCCACCACAGCGCAATCCGCGTTCGCCTGGGTCTGGCCCGCCGTCGACATGGTGCACGAAGTCCTCCCGGCCATGCGCACCAGAGGCACCGGCGCCCTCCTCTTCGCGGGCGGACTCTCCAGCGTCCGGCCGATGCCCATGCTCGGCCACCTGGCCCTGCCCTCCGCCGCCCTCCGGAACTACGCCGTCACCCTCAACGCCGACCTCGCCGACAGTGGCGTCTACGCGGCCACCCTCACCATCGGCGGCCTCATCGAACGCGGCGACATCCACACCATGGTCACCGCCGACCCGGCCCGTTTCGGCTCGATGGAAGGCCGCACGCTGAACCCGGACGACCTCGCCGCCACCGCCTGGGATATGTACCGCACCCGCGACCGGGCGGAAGAGGTATTCGACCTGTTCAGCGGCTGATCAGCCGTTGGTCAGGATGCTGGCGGCGGCGTCGAGGCCCTCGGTGGTTCCGACGATGACCAGCAGGTCGCCCGCGGCGAAGGTGAAGTCCGGGCCCGGTGACGGGACCACCGAGCCGCCGCGCATGATCGCGACGATGGAAACCCTTGTCCAGGTGCGCATCTCGGTCTCGCCGAGCGGGCGGTCGGCATAAGGGGAGCCGCCGAGGATGGCGAACTGCCTGGTGTTCACGCCGTCGAAGTCGCGGTGTTCCTCGCGCAGCTGGGCGACCAGCTGTGGGGCGCCCAGCAGGTTGGCCAATGCGGCCGCCTCCGCCGCCGATAACGGAATCTGGTCGGTGGCCTCGGGGTTATCGGACTTGCTGACGATCAGGTAGATCGTGCCGTCCTTGTGATCGATGACGCCGATCCGGCGGCGAACGCCTTTGACCGGAAAGTCCTTGCGCACACCGATACCCGGCAGGCGCGTCACTTCAACGTTCACTCCACCAGCGTAACCGCGCCGACCGTGCGGGGTGTGACGCTGCTCATCTAATCAAACCGATCGATCGTTCGTATTGTAGCTTGAGGGTAACTGGCTCACTCCGAGGAGACCTACCATGACGGCAACACACGCGATTCGACCGTTGGCACCGACCGAGGCGATCTATGTCGGTCTGGGATTGTTCGTCGGTTACTCCGTCCAGGTGCGCGGTCACCTCGGCATCGCGGCGCTGTCGCAGGCGTTTGCCGCGCTGCGTCGTGCGTACCCGATCCTGAGCTCACGTCTGGTCGCCGATGATCAGGCTGCGGTGATTGTCGGCTCGTCGGTGCCGCCGGTGATCAGGGTGTTCGACGGCGAGGTCGCGTCCGTCCGCTACGACACGGACCTGGACGCGGCCCGGGCGGTATGCGAACTGCACGTGGTGCGTGAAGGTGATCGCGCGAATGTGACGCTGTTGATCCACCACAGCGTGGCCGACGGTCATCATTCGCTCGCGATACTGGCGGAATTCTGGTCGCTGTACACCGATTTCGTCGAGGGAACGGCCGTCCCGGCGGTGGCGCGGCACGCGTATCCGATGTCGTTGGAGGCGTTGTACGCCGAACGCGGCATCGGTCCCGCCGATGCCGGAACCGCTGTGCCCAGTGAAGTACCACCCGCGCCGGTCGGCGATCGCCAGGTCATCGCGCTGTCGTATCTGCGTTGCCAGCTCGATGAAGGGCAGACCGCTGCCTTGGTCGACTTCGGTCACCGGCAAGGCACGACGATCAACAGCTTGGTATCCGCGGCCATCCTGCTCGCCATCGCCGACGTGCAGAATGTGCCGCTCACCGAGATGCCTTACGCCTATTTGGTGGAACTGCGATCGCGCATGTCACCGCCGGTGGCTTTCACCGCGGGGACGAACATCTTGGGCTATGAGCGGTACCTCGCCGAGGGCGATGCCGTCGAGCTCGCGGATATCGCGCGGGCGATCGGTGCGCGGCTGGCCGCGGATCTGGCCGACCAACGGATCCATCACGCCGCGGTGCAGGCGGCCGGCAGCAAGTTCGCTGTGCTGCAAGAACTTCAACAGGCTCCGGCCGCAGCGTTGTCGACGAATTGGGGCAGAGTACCCACCCTTCGCCATCCGCCCGCGCTCGAACTGGACGACTTCTGGCCGCTGTTCCATCTCGACGCGCCCATACCGGCCGACGCACCCGCGGCGACACCGTTTTTCGTGATCACCGGTTTCGCCGGTCGGCTGAGCATCGACCTGCTGATGCCCGAGCTGACCAGCAGCCACCGGGAAATCGTTGCCGCGCTGCGTGATCGGCTGCTGACGGTCCGGTAGGGATCAGTCCGCGGGTCCCGCGAGGCTGTAATGCACCGTGGGACTCCAGAGGAAGAACCCGTTGACCTTCGCGTCATTCGCGGCGTCGATCTGTGCCCTGACCTCGCCGGAACCGTAGCTGACACCGAGGCTGAAGTCCTGCAGCCAGGGCACGATCTTCGCCGCGGTGCCCTGCGTCTGCGTACGGAAGTCCTGCAGCGAGCGGAAGACAATGTCGTAGGGCTGCGAATTCGGGTTGGCGACACCGTATTCGCCTGCGTTCCAATGCGAGGGATACAGCATCGGCGCGATGTAGTCGACGTACTTGGCCATCATCGGAATGTCCTGCGCGATCTCGTCGGGCCGGGTGGCGGCCACCCCGAATACCGCGGCACTCTGCTCGGCGCCCGCGTCGCGCACGGGATCGCGGCTCTCATGCAGGAATTCGGCGATCGACACGGTGGGCGAGGTGGTGGAGCCGGGGAAGTGCATCTGCGACAGCGCGCCGTCCGGGCGCCGGATGTAGTCGTACATGATGCCGTCGAAGCCGAGCTTCGCCGCCTCGACCGCGAGATCGATGTTGTATCTGCGTATTTCGGCATTCGCGAAGTTGGTGAAGGCGATCGGGCCGTACCTGCTCGAGTACGGCTCGCCGGACGGTGTCTGGACGACCCAGTCCTGATGGCCTGCCTGCCAGGCCCATTCGGCCATCGTCTTGTCGCGGAAGGCGACGATCCGGCCGACCACTCGAATACCCATGTCGTGCAACTGCCGCAAGGCCGCGGGGGCGTCGTAGATCCGCATGACGGCACCCGATTCGCGAGCGAGCGGCACCTGGGAGTCGTAGCCGACCTCGCCGTCTTCGTCCTTGATGTCGAGCTGGACCGTGTTGATGCGCCCGTCACGAGCCATGCTCAGCACGTCCTCGCGGAGTCCGTCGTCGGACCAGCCGTACGCGGTGACGTGCACCGCCTTGATCGGCGGCTGTTCGATCGCCGACGTGATCGGCTGCGCGGTCTGGTTTCCCGCGGCGTCCACGGCGACCACCTGGGCGCCGGTTTGCGCGCGCGGCAGCGTGATCTCGAAGGAGCCGTCGTCGGCCGGAGTCGCCGACAGGTTGCCGACCGACACCCGCTCGGCGTCTTTTGCCTTGCCGCGCAAGGTAACCGGCTGGCGGTAAGAAGTCACGCCGGTGGGCTGCGTCAGTTCGAGGGTCGGTGCCTCGTTGTCCACGGTGAACGTCTTGGACACGCCCGGGCCGGTGCGGAGGAAGCCGAGGAAGCTCGGCGGGATCTCGGCGGTGAACTTGTGTTCGCCATCGGGCAGCGCGCCCGGCCGGTAGACGACGGTAGTGCCGTCGACCGCGCCGGCGACCGGCTGACCGTCGAGTTCGAGTCGCAGGGCGGCGGGGTCGTATTCACCCGCGTCTACCCGCAATGTCATGGCGGACATGGTCGCCGCGCCGACCAGACTGTTCGGGAGACCGGTGACGGTCAATCCGCGGGGCTCGGTGCGGACCCAGCTCAGGGTCACAGAAGCGACAAGAATTGATAAGACTGAGATAACCAGGACTGCCGCCAACCGCCGGTGTCCTGTCACGCCTAGTCGTTCTAGCAACGCACACACCAACTTTCGTTTGGAGATCGCTCCACTATCGCGGGTTCGGCCCGCGCCCGTCCTTACTTTGTCCGAGTTGCTTACGCAACGAATCGGTAGCGTTCGCGTACTGTTTGCGCGGTGGCGAACAACGCGACTATCAGTGTTCGAGTTGTGTTATCGGTGCTGGTGTTGACGGCCGCGGCCTGCGCCGCGGACCCCGACCCGGCCACCCTTCGGGCGATGGCGACCGCGCCACCGTCGAGCAGTCCCGCGCCCGATCCGGCCGCGGTGGGCGCCAACGAACTCGGCGTCGTCCCTGTCCTCATGTACCACCAGCTGGCGGCCGAGCCGGACAGCGAATACGACCAGACGCCGGCGAAATTCCGCGCCGAACTCGATCGACTGCTGCGCGAGAACTACCGTCCGGTGACGACGTCGGCCTACATCTCCGGCGCCTTCGACCTGCCCGCGGGCACCCATCCGGTGGTGCTCACCTTCGACGACTCGACGCTCAGCCAGCTCACGATCGCCGAGGACGGCAAGGTCGCGCCCGACACGGCGATCGGGATCCTCGAACAGTTCCGCGCGGAGCATCCCGAATTCGCGCCCACCGCGACCTTTTACGTCAACAACGAGCCGTTCGGCGACAATCCGCGCGCTCTGTCCTGGTTGGCCGCACACGGTTATGAGATCGGCGCGCACACCGCGACGCACGCGAATCTCGCACAGCTGGACAGCATTGGCGTGCAACGCGAGCTGGCGGACAACGTCCGCGCGATCGTGGCGGCGGCGCCGGGCCGGGTACGGACGATGGCGTTGCCGCTCGGCATCGCGCCGGACGATCGCGCCCTGGCCACCGCGGGCAGTTGGGACGGAACGAATTACGCGTTCGAGTCGGTGCTGCTGGTCGGTGCCGAGCCTGCCCCGTCGCAATACGGCGAACTCGATCCCACGGCCGTTCCTCGAATCCGTTCGGGCAGAACAGCGGTCGACTTCGACTCGACGTACTGGCTCGACCGGCTCGCGGCGAACCCGGAGCAGCGCTACACCTCGGACGGCAACCCACAGCAGATCTCCTTCCCTGCGCGCTTATCCGGAACGTTGAACCCGCGGTGGTCGAGTCAGGCCAAGTCGTACTGATTCCAGGTGGTAGCGGCTGCCGTTGGGGCGCAGCCCTTTACGTCAGCCGCAAGAGATTGCGGCTGACGTAAAGGTGTTTGGTCAGGTTCTGCCGGACGCCGCGTTCACCGCGGCGAACTAGCGGCGAGTTGTTCGAGGACGGCGACCATCCGATCGATCTCCGCGCAGGTGTTGTAGAAGGCGAACGACGGACGCACCGTCGCCTCCAACCCCAGGCGACGCAGAATCGGCTGGGCACAATGGTGGCCAGCCCGAACCGCGATGCCCTTCTCGTTCAACGCCTTTCCGACCTCGATCGGCTCGTAGCCCGCCATGACGAAGGAAAGCACACTCGCCTTATCGGCGGCGGTGCCGACCAGTCGGATACCGCGCACCGCGGCGACCCGGGGTGTCGCGTACTCGAGCAGTTCGTGCTCGTAGCGCGCGATCGTGTCCATGCCGAGGCGTTCTACGTATTCGATGGCGGCGCCGAGGCCGACCGCGTCGGCGATATTGCCGGTGCCCGCCTCGAATCGTCCGGGTGGCGGTTGGAACAGCGAACGTTCCAGTGTCACATCGCTGATCATGTTGCCGCCGCCCTGCCAGGGCGGAACGTCTTGCAGTATCTCGGATTTTCCATAGACGACGCCGATTCCGGTGGGCCCGAACAGCTTATGTCCGGAGAAGACGAAGAAATCGGCGCCGATCGAGCGCACGTCGATGGCGGTGTGCGGGACCGACTGCGCGCCGTCGACTAGGGTGACCGCCCCGGCCCGCTGCGCCTCGGCGACGATCTCGCGCACCGGCGTGATGGTACCGAGTGCGTTCGAAACATGCGTTACCGAAACGAGTTTGGTGCGGTCGGAGAGCAGCTTGGTGTACTCGCCGAGCATCAGCTCGCCGTTGTCGTCCACCGGAATGACCTTCAGCTGGGCGCCGGTCTCGGCGGCCAGCATCTGCCAGGGGACGATGTTCGCGTGGTGCTCCAGGTGCGAGATGATGATCTCGTCGCCCGCGCGAATGTTCTTGCGGCCCCACGTTTGTGCGATCAGGTTGATGCCCTCGGTGGCGCCGCGGACGAAGATGATCTCCTCGGCCGAGGACGCGCCGATGAACCGGGCCACGATGTCGCGGGCCTGCTCGTAGGCGTCGGTGGACCGCGCCGCCAATTCATGGGCGGCGCGGTGGATATTGGAGTTCTCGTGCTCATAGAAGTGAGCGAGGCGCTCGATCACCGAACGCGGCTTCTGCGTCGTCGCGGCGTTGTCGAACCACACCAGCGGATAGCCGTTGACCTGTTCCCGAAGGATCGGGAAGTCGTTGCGCACCGCGTGCACATCGAAAGGCGGATGCGCGTCGGGCACCCGGTACGACGCGGGGATCGATGCCGCAGGGCCGGCCGCATTCAGGAAGTAGAAGCTCGGCGCCGCGGCTGGTTGCTGCGGCGCGGCATCGGGAAAGCGTTGTGGTGACAGCACTCCGCGCAACGACGGCAGCGTGGTGAGGAACGGGTCATTGTGTATGCCAGCGGTACTCGCCGGCGGATGCGCCGGTTGTCCGGCCGCATCGGCCATCGGCACGTCGCGGCCCCAGCCCGGCACCGATGGTTCCGGTGTACTGCCGCCGGGCGGCGTGGTACCCGAAAAACCCTGTGCGCCAGCAGGTGCCGTGCCGCCGGAAGGCCCGGTGCCGTTGACACCCGGCACCGAAGGTTCCGGAGTACGCCCGCCGGGTGGCGTGGTACTCGAAACACCCTGCACGCCCGATGGTGTCGGAGCCGAGGCCGATGGCGTGCGGCCACCAGGAGACGCGGCGCTGGAGCCGCCAAGTGCCCCAGGCACCGACGGTTCGGGCGTCCGGCCGCCGGGCGGCGTAGTGCTCGAAACACCCTGTGCGCCCGGTGGTGTCGCGGCCGGCATATGTCCACCGGGATGCGTCGCACCGGAAAACCCCGGTGCACCAGCCGCTGTCGCCGCGGGCACCGGGGACGGCACCGGCACATTCGGCGGTGACGTCGGCATATCGGGCTGCGCCACACTCAGCCCCGCCGGTGCGGCGGGCAGACCCGCCGACCCCGACGGCAGCGCCGAGAAGAACGCACCGGCAAGGCGATTGAGCGTCGCCTCGTCCGGCAGCATCCACTCGGCGCCGCCATCGCCAGCTGGGCGTGAGATGTCAGCTCCGGTAGGTCGGTGCGTAGTCATGGAACTTGCCCACCTCGGCTCCGTCGAGCACTGCCACCGCATCGTCGGTCAGAATCGCCAGCGAGCAGTACAGCGACACCAGATATGACGCGATCGCGCTGCGATCAATACCCATGAACTTCACCGAAAGGCCCGGTCCCTGTTCACCGGCCAGTCCCGGCTGATACAGCCCGATCACGCCCTGACGGGCCTCACCGGTGCGGATCAGCACGAACTTGGTCTTCCCGCGTTCCACCGGAACCTTGTCCGACGGAATGATCGGAATCCCGCGCCAGGTCAGGAACTGCGACCCGAACATGCTCACGGTCGGCGGCGGCACACCGCGCCGGGTGCATTCCCTGCCGAACGCCGCGATGCCCTGCGGGTGGGTAAGGAAGAATCCCGGCTCTTTCCAGACCTTCGTGATCAGGTTGTCGAGGTCGTCCGGCGTCGGCGGCCCGGCGATCGTCGAGATCCGCTGCTTCTTCGTGGCATTCGCGATGAGACCGTAGTCCGGGCTGTTGATCAGCTCGCCCTCTTGGTGCTCCTTGATTGCCTCGATGGTGAGCCGCAACTGTTGAGCAATCTGATCGTGCGGGCTCGAATACAGATCCGAGACGCGGGTGTGCACATCGAGGATCGTGTGCACGGCCTTGAGTCGATACTCCCGCGGGTCTCGCTCGTAGTCGATAAATGTCTCCGGTAGCGGAGACTCGTCGAAGTTATCGCACTGAATATCGACGGTTTGTTCGTCGGTGACCCGGTTACGCCGGTAGATACCGGCTTCGACGGGCACCCAGTTCAGCAGATGAACCAACCACCGTGGGGTGATCGACTCCATCTGCGGAACGCTCTTCGTGGCATTAGCCAGTGTCCGGGCCGCATCATCGCCCAGTGCAACCGGCCGTGGAACAGCTTTAGTCATCGAACCACCTCGGGATCGGCAAATCCACCGTTACCAGCTCGCCCATGCTAGCCCCTGCCTACCGACTTGCCCGGATCGACCCTATTGCCCGCCTTGCACCGCGCGCCGCGCCCGGATTTCCGATCCCATCGCGCTCATCGGGTGGTGCGTTCACCGCCGTTGACCGCGAGCACCTGACCGGTCACCTGCCGGGCCGCGGGCGAGGCGAGGTAGTGCACCGCGGCGGCGATGTCATCGGGAACGCCGGCGCGGCGGGTGTGTGCCGCCGCGACGAGCGAGTCGCGCCGCTCGTCGGTCAGCTTGTCGCGGAAGAACTCCGTGTCGGAGATGTAGCCGGGGGCAACGACATTCGCGGTGATGCCGCGCGGCCCCAGCTCCGCGGACAGTTGGATGTTCCATGAGGCGAGTCCGGCTTTGGCCGCGCCGTAGGCTCCCGCGCCTTTGTCCGCGGCGATCGAGCCGATGTTCACGACGGACCCCGCGGCGGCCAGTCGGTCGCGCAGTGCCGTGGTCATCAATACCGCGCTGATCAGATTGGCGTCCAGGTTGGCCCGCCAGGCTTCGGCCAGACTCTTCAGGTCGGTCGGTTCAGCCATGTCGAAGTCGGTGTTGCCACCCGCGTTGTTGACCAGTACGTCGATCTCGCGGGGGAGTTGGTCGACCAGTGCCTCGATCTGCGCGGGATCGGTCGCGTCGCAAACGCGTGCTGTGACACCGAGTTCCGCCGCTGTCGCCTGCAGCGCCGCGGCCCGGCGCCCGGTGATCACCACCGAATCGCCCTCGGCCGCGAAAATGCGCGCGATCGCCCGGCCGATTCCGGTGGCTCCGCCGGTCACTACGATGTTGCGTCCCATGTCGATCTCCCTCATCGAGTACATTTAGACCTAAACATAGACTTCATTTAGATCTAAACGCAACCGAGGAGTGGCATGGACGACAACGATCCGGTCGACGCTATCGCGCTCGCGTGGCTCCGCGAACGGCCGGGCACGCCGGTCGACGGCATCGGCGTCGTGACGCGAATATGGCATCTGGCCAAGGCATTTGGTGACGACCGACGCCGGGTGCTCGTCGCCGAGGGCGCCGACGCGGCCACCCTCGACCTACTCAGCGTGTTGCGCCGCAGCGGCCCGCCGTACGAGTTGACTACCCGTGAACTCAAAGAACGCACCATGCTCACCGCGGGCGCGATCTCCCAGCGGGTCGCCCGCGCCGAAGGGGAGGGCCTGGTCACCAGAACAACGCTCGACGACGGTTCGCGTGGCGTGGTCGTCGCGCTCACGCCGGCCGGGCACGCTTTGGTCGAGCGATTGGTCGATCAAGTACTCGGCCGCGAGCTCGACCTGCTCTCCGGTCTGACTGCCGAACAGCAGGCGACCTTGACCGAGTTGCTCCGCATCCTGCATCAGGACCTGATGCCGCGCCTCGGCCTTGGCAAGATCATCCAGGTCGGCGGCATAGCGCGGTAGCAGTTGAAGCTGTTGGGCGCCAAGCGGATCGGCGCGACTCAGCGCAGGGCCAGCGCGAGGAAGAAGTCGACGCGATCTTCGAGGCGGGACAGGTCGCGGGCGGTGAGTTCTTCGATGCGCTGGATGCGATAGCGCAGGGTGTTGACGTGTACGTGCAGCAGATCGGCGCACTTGGTCCAGGAGCCGGAGACCTCGAGAAAGGTTTCCAGGGTGTGCACCAGGTCGGCGCGATTGTCCTGGTCGTAGGTGGTGAGCGGATCGAGCAGGCGCAGGCGGAACATGCGGCGGACCTCGTCGGGGACGGAGGCGAGCAGCAGCATGTGGGTGGCGAGTTCGTCGTGGCCGACGACGCTGGCGGGTTGTAGTCGGCCCGCGGCCATCCGGCGGGCGTAGCGGGCTTCTTCGACGGCACCGCGCAGGCCCTCGCCGTCGACCACGCCGCTGACGCCGACGGATAGTCGGCTACCGCGTAGTCCGGGCTCCAAAGCGGTTACCGCACGGTTGATTTCGTCGATCACAGGAGTATCCGGACCTGCCGGAATCAGCGCGATAGCTTCGCCGTCCACCACACCGGCGGCAGGCCTTCTGCCGAAAAGGATTTCGCGCAGTAGCACGCGTAACTCGCCGGGCCGCAACGTGTCATCGGCGGCGGCAGCGACCGCGATATAGGTTTCCGCGGGCCCGAGCCCGGTGAGTTCGAGCCGCGAGATGATCTCGGTCGGCTTGGCATCGGACACGATCAACTCGATGAGTTCCTGCGCGAGCCGCCCCTCGGCGCTCTGCCGATCGTCCTGTCGCGCGCGTTCCAGCGACACGACGGCGGCGAGTTCGCCGGCCAGCGCGCGCCGCTCCTCGGGCCATTCGGTGTAGTCGCCCTCGAAGACCAGGAACCAGTCCGCAGCCCGCGACGTCCGATGCTCATCCACCGCGAACAGCGAAAACCGCTTGCCCTCATGCAGAAACGCGACCGGCAGTCGACGGGCGCTGAGAAACGCGGTGGTCACCTCGACCGGCGGCGGCGTGCCCGGCCCGGCGACCGCGCGTCCGGTGGACGACACCACCCAACATCGCATGCCGAGATCGCGTTCGATGAGCTCGAGCACCGAACCGAGCCCGGCACCCGAGACGAGCTGCCGATGCCGGTCCAGGATCGCGGTCAGATCCGCGGCCCGCCCGGTCGACAGATTACGGGTGATCTGCTCGGTGACCTGGGCGAACGCGACGTTCTCCGGGACACGGAACAGCGGAATCCGATGCTTGTGGCAGGCCTCGACCACGTCGGGCGGCGCACCTCCGTATTTGGCGTCACCAGCGGCCATCCCCGCCACCCCGGCCTGGGCGAGTGCCCTGACGAACACCTCGCTGTCGGCGGGACTATGCCGCCACTGCAGGCCGGTGAGCACGAGCTCCCCGCCGGACAGGTAGCGACCAGGATCGAGCATGTCCGTGGTCACCACCCAACGCACGAACCGGTCCAGCTCTTCCTCGCCGGTGACGAGCTCGAGCCCCAGGTCCGCCATGGTCAGCAGTGATCGAAGGCGCACGGTGCGAAGGCTAACAGTCGCACCCCTGGTAGACGCCCTTGGACATTCGCACAAAGAGTTGGGTGTGAACTGTCGCACAGTTCAGATTTCTCGTTTCTAGCTGCGGTGTTCCTCGGCGGGTGTACTTGCGGAACAGATTGGTGAACCCCGACAGGAGGTCAGATGGCAGGCGACATCGGATGGCTCAACGCGTTGCCGCCGGACCGGGCCGAGCAGGAACTGCTGACCTGCTGCGCGTCCAGGCAGTGGGCACAGAAGGTGGCGGCCTCGCGGCCCTACCCCGACGCCGCGAGCGCTACCGCCGCCGCCGTTGCCGCGGTGTGTGAGCTGGGTTGGCCGGATGTCGAGGAGGCGCTGTCGGCGCATCCGCGCATCGGCGACCGGGCCAAGGCGGAGTTGTCCGAGCGGGAGGCGGCGTGGTCGCGCGGCGAACAGTCCGGCGCGGCGACCGCGGACTCCGCGGTGCGCACCGAGCTCGCCGCGGGCAACCTGGCCTACGAGGAACGCTTCGGCCATGTCTTCCTGATCCGCGCCACCGGGCGCAGCGCCGAGGAGATGCTCACCGAGCTGCGTAAGCGCCTGGCCAACTCGGAGCTCGACGAACGCATCAAGGTGCAGAGCGAACTCGCCGACATCACCCGCCTGCGCGTGCGAAAGCTGCTGGGGGAGCAGTGAGTCTGTCCACCCATGTGCTGAACGCGGTGACCGGTCGCCCCGCCGCGGGGCTGCGGGTGCGGCTGTCGCGTGCCGACGGCACCGTGCTCGCCGAGCGGCACACCGACGACGACGGCCGCATCAAGGACCTGCCCGCGCCCGAAACCGGCACGCACCGGCTGACTTTCGACACCGGCGAGATCAGCCCCTTCTACCCCTCGGTCGCCATCGACTTCACCGTCGCCGACCCGGCCGCGCACTACCACGTGCCGCTGCTGCTCAGTCCGTATTCCTACTCCACCTATCGAGGTAGCTGAACAATGTCGATCAAGCTCGGACCGAACCGATATGGCAAAGCGGAGACCCATGTCGTCAGCGTGACGAAAAACGGTGGCGTCCACGAGATCCGGGACCTCAATGTCGGCGTCGCCCTCTCCGGCGACATGGATGACGTGCACCTGACCGGCGACAACGGCGCGGTGCTGACCACCGACACGCAGAAGAACACCGTGTTCGCCTTCGCCAAGGAGCACGGCATCTCCTCGCCCGAGGCGTTCGGTGTCCTGCTGGCACGGCATTTCGTCGATTCGCAGCCGGCCATCCACCATGCGCGGGTCAGCGTCGAGGAATACGCGTGGGAGCGCATCGTGCTCGACGCGGGCACCGATCAGCACTCGTTCGTCCGCTCCGGCCAGGAGGTGCGCACCGCGCGGGTGCACTACGACGGCGAAAACGCCTGGGTCGTCGCGGGTTTGCAGGGCCTGGTGGTGCTGAACTCCACCGGTTCGGAGTTCCACGGCTACCTGAAGGACAAGTACACGACGCTGAAGGAGGCCTACGACCGCGTCCTCGCCACCGAGGTCAACGCGGAGTGGCGCTTCACCGGCGAGCCCAGCGACTGGGACAAGACCTACCGCGAGGCCAGGCGCGCGCTGCTCGAGGCGTTCGCCGAAACCTACAGTTACTCACTGCAACAGACCCTGTACGCGATGGGCGAGCGCGTGCTCAACACCTGCCCGGAGATCGCCGAGGTCCGGCTGTCGCTGCCCAACAAGCACCACTTCGTCGTCGATCTGTCCGCCTTCGGACTGGAGAACGACAACGAGGTGTTCTATGCCGCCGACCGCCCCTACGGCTTGATCGAGGGCACCGTGCTGCGCGAGGACGCGCCCGCCGCCGGGCCCGCGTGGGAGTGACGATGGATTTCCTACGACCCACCAGCTGGGCGGACGCCCTGGACATCAAGGCAGGCCGCCCGGACGCCACCCCCATTCAGGGCGGCACCGACATGATGGTCGAACTCAACTTCGACAAGGGCCGCCCGAGCGCCCTGCTCGACCTGAACCCATGCCGAGAGTTGTTCGACTACAAAGAGATCGACGGCAAGATCCGGATCGGCTCCGGCGTGCCGTACGTCCGGATCATCAACCGGCTCGGCGGGCAGCTGCCCGGCCTGGCCCAGGCCTCCCGCTCGGTCGGCTCGCCGCAGATCCGCAACCGCGGCACCGTCGGCGGCAACCTCGGTGGCGCCTCGCCCGCCGGTGACGCCCACCCGGCGCTGCTCGCGGGCAACGCCGTGGTCGAGGTCGCGTCGGCGGCCCGCGGCACCAGGATGATCCCGATCGACGACTTCTACATCTGGGTGCGCAAGAACGCCCTGGAAGCCGACGAGCTGATCAGCGCGGTCTGGCTGCCGCCTGCCGAAGGGCCGCAGTACTTTTCGAAGGTCGGCACCCGCAACGCCATGGTGATCGCGGTGTGTTCGTTCTCGATCGCGCTCTACCCGAGCACTGGGACGGTGCGCACTGGCATCGGCTCGTCCGGCCCGACGCCGCTGCGAGCCCAGCCCGCCGAGGAATTTCTGGCCACGCAGCTGCCGTGGCACGATCCGGCGCCGCTCACCGACCGGGTGCTACGCGAGTTCGGCGCGCTCGTCGCGGCCGCCGCCAAGCCGATCGATGACGTCCGTGGCACCGCGGATTACCGCAAACACGCCCTCTCGGTGCTGGCCCGCCGCACCCTGGGCTGGGCATGGACGGACCACCTAGCAGAAAGGAAGGCAGCCTGATGCGCGTGACCTTCGACGTGAACGGCTCGACGGAGACCGTCGACGACGTGTGGGAGGGCGAGAGCCTGCTCTACATGCTGCGCGAGCGGATGGGCCTTCCCGGCTCCAAGAACGCCTGCGAGCAGGGCGAATGTGGTTCCTGCACGGTCTATTTGAACGGCACGCCGGTGTGTTCCTGCCTGGTGGCGGCCGGGCAGGCCGAGGGCTGCTCGGTGCGGACCGTGGAAGGTCTGGCGCGCGGCGCGACGCTGGATCCGATGCAGCAGGCGTTCGTCGAAGCGGGCGCGGTCCAATGCGGTTTCTGCACACCGGGTCTCATCGTGCAGGCGCACGACCTGATCGAGCACAATCCCGATCCCTCGGATGTGGAGATCCGCGAGGCACTGGCCGGAAACCTCTGCCGCTGCACCGGATACGAGAAGATCCTCGACGCCGTGCGGCTCGCGGCCCAGCGGAAAGCGGCGGCGCAATGAAGACTGTCATCGAAAACGCTTACATCGCACCGGTGGTGGGTCCGGAGATCGCCTCCGGGTACCTGGTGCTCGCGAACGGCCGGATCGAATCCCTCGGCGCGGGACCGGCGCCCCTCGTGCCCGACGCGCAACGCATCGACGGCACCGGCTGCCTGGTCACCCCCGGCCTGGTCAACACCCACCATCACCTCTACCAGTGGGCGAGCCAGGGCCTGTTCCAGGACTCGACGCTATTCGAATGGCTGACCGGTCTCTACCGGCTCTGGGCGGGCATGGACGCCGACGTCGTATATGGCGCGGCCGCAGCGGGATTGGGCTGGCTGGCATTGACCGGCTGCACCACGAGCAGCGACCACCACTACGTCTTCCCGAAGGGGCGCGGCGACCTGTTCGACGCCGAGGTCCGGGCCGCGCACGAGCTCGGCATCCGGTTCCACCCGTGCCGCGGCTCGATGGACCGCGGCCAGTCCGACGGCGGTCTGCCGCCGGACGAGGTGGTCGAGGACCGGGACGAGATCCTGCTCAACACCTCGGAAACCATTGACAAGTACCATGATCCGTCGTTCGACTCGATGCTGCGGGTGGCCGTCGCACCCTGCTCGCCGTTCTCGGTGAGCGAGGGTCTGATGACCGACGCCGCGCTGCTCGCGCGCACCAAGAACGTCCGGCTGCACACCCATCTCGCCGAGACGCTCGACGAGGAAGAGCACTGCCGCGAGCAGATGGGTTGCACCCCGGTCGAATACATGGAGAAGCTCGGCTGGCTCGGCGAGGACGTCTGGTTCGCGCACGCGGTGCACCTGCACGACGCCGACATCCGTCGCTTCGCCGAAACCGGTACCGGCTCGGCCCACTGCCCCAGTTCCAACGCTCGCCTCGGCGCCGGTATCGCCCGCGTCTCGGAGCTGTTGCGCGCCGGTGCGCCGGTCGGCCTCGGCGTCGACGGCGCCGCGTCGAGCGAGCTGACCTCGATGGCTGGGGAGATGCGCCAGGCCATGCTGTTCCAGCGGGCTGTGCACGGACCGACCGCACTCACCGCCCGGCAGGCGCTGGAGATCGGAACCCTCGGCGGCGCACGCAATCTCGGCCGCCAGCAGGAGATCGGCAGCCTGGAGGTCGGCAAGCTCGGCGACATCGCGATGTGGCGGGTGGACGGATTCCGGGCCGCCGTCGAGGACCCGATCTGCGCGCTGGTCTTCGGACCGACGCCGCCGCTGGCCAGGCTGCTCGTCGGCGGCCGCACCGTGGTCGAAAACGACGAACTGCGCACGGTCTCGCACGACCAGGTGGGTCGCGCGGGTGCCGCCGCCCGCAAACGGCTGATGCGGGGACGGGCATGACATCACCGAGTGGCTGTATCGACGCCCGCCGGCGAGAGGAGAAGCGATGACCACCGCACGCACCACGCGATTCCCCGGCGAGGTCGCCGCGCCGGGCAAGGGCGGCATCGGCGAGAGCCCGCTGCGCCCCGACGGCAACCTGAAGGTCAAGGGCGAGTTCGCCTATGCCTCCGACCTGTGGATGGACGGCATGCTGTGGGGCGCCACCCTGCGCAGCCCGCATCCGCGCGCCCGCATCGTCAGCATGGACATCAGTCAGGCGCTCGCGCTGCCCGGCGTACACGCGGTGCTGACCCATGAGGACGTGCCGGGTCGCAACGTCTACGGCCTCGACCACACCTGGGACCAGCCGGTGCTCGCCATCGGCGAGGTCCGCCACCACGGCGAGCCGATCGCGCTCGTCGCCGCGGACCACCCGGAGATCGCGCGCCGCGCCATCGAGGTCATCGCGATCGAGTGGGAGGTGTTGACCCCCATCACCGATCCGCTCGCGGTGGTCGCCGATCCCGAAGCCAACAAGGTGCAGGAGCGCGGCGGCATCGCCAGGCATCAGCCTGTCCGGGTCGGCGATATCGCGGTCGGTCGCGCCATGTCCGATGTGGTGGTGCGCGGCGACTACGAGGTCGGCATCCAGGACCAGGCGTTCCTCGGCCCCGAGGCGGGCCTGGTCGCGCCGGGCGAGGACGGCGGGCTCGACTTCTACGTCGCCACCCAGTGGATGCACAACGACCTCAAGCAGATCGGTCCATGTCTCGATCTGCCCGACGACAAGATCCGGATGACGCTGGCCGGGGTCGGTGGCGCGTTCGGCGGCCGCGAGGACCTGTCGATGCAGATCCACGCGGGCATGCTCGCGCTCTACACCGGCAAGCCGATCAAGATGATGTACAACCGCGAGGAATCCTTCTTCGGTCACGTGCACCGGCATCCGGCGAAGATGCGCTACGAATACGGCGCGACCCACGCCGGGAAGATCGTCTTCGCCGAGGTGCAGATCGTGCTCGACGGCGGCGCGTACACCTCCGCGACGCTCAATGTCACCGGTAACGCGTCCTCACTCGCGGTGGGGCCGTACGAGATTCCGCACATCAAGATCGACGCGTACGGGGTGTACACCAACAACCCGCCCTGCGGTGCGATGCGCGGATTCGGCGCGGTGCAAGCGTGTTTCGCGCACGAGTCGATGATGGACAAGGTCGCCGAGGCACTCGATCTCGACCCGATCCATGTCCGGCAGGTCAACGCGGTCGCGCAGGGATCGAAGCTGGCGACCGGACAGATCGTGCACGCCCCGATGCCGATGGTCGAGATGCTCGGCCAGGCTCAGGCCATGCCGCTGCCCGCCCCGCTGGACGCCTCCGACATCCGGAACCTCCCCGGTGGTGTCTCGCAGACCACGCACGGCGAGGGCGTCGTGCGCGGCATCGGCTACGGCGTCGGCATCAAGAACATCTGCTTCTCCGAGGGCTTCGACGACTTGTCGACGGCCCGGGTACGGCTGGAAGTCATTGGCGGCGAACCGGTTGCGCTGGTGCACACCGCCGCGGCCGAAGTCGGGCAGGGCCTCGTCACGGTCGAAGCGCAGATCGCGCGCACCGAACTCGGCATCGAGCGGGTCACCATCCACCCGGCCGACAACCAGGTCGGCGACTCCGGTTCCTCTTCGGCCTCGCGGCAGACGTACATGACCGGCGGCGCCGTGAAGGCCGCGTGCGAAGCGGTGCGGATGCGCGTACTCGCGCTCGCCCAAGGACGTTTCGGCGCCACCCGCGGCCTCCAACTCGTCGGCGGCAAGGTGGTCTCCCGCGACGGCGAGGTCTACGCCGCCATCGTCGACCTGCTCGGTGACGAAATCATCGAGGAGACAAGGGAATACCACCACAAGCCGACCACCGGCATGGATCCGGTGACCGGCCAGGGCAACAGCCACACCCAGCTCGCCCTGTGCGTGCACCGGGCCGTGGTGGATGTCGACACCGAACTCGGCCTGGTCAAGGTCGTCGCTCTGGACGCCGTCCAGGACGTAGGAAAGATCATGAACCGCTTGTCGCTGGAGGGGCAGATCCACGGCGGCTCCACCCAGGGTCTCGGCCTCGCGGTCATGGAGGAAATTCAAGTCCGTGACGGAAAGGTGCTCAACCCGTCGTTCACCGACTACCTGATCCCCACGATTCTCGATACGCCGCCACAGCGGCTGGAGATTCTCGAAAACGCCGACCCGCACGCCCCATACGGGCTGCGCGGCGCCGGAGAGCCACCCACGCTCTCCTCGACACCCGCGATCGTCTCGGCCATTCGGGACGCATGCCGATCCGCGGGCGGAACCGTGCACATCAACCGAGTGCCGGTGCGTCCGGAAGACATCATCCGGAGCAGTTGATCAACAGGGGCAGACCGTATCTCGTGTCCAAACGGCCGCGGTAGGGACCCCACAACAGAACCGAACCACGCGATCCGGCCGGTACGGCCGGTTCGTAGGTCGGCTATGCCCAAGGGAGGGCACGCCATGACCCAAGTCCAGACCCACTCCTCCGTCCCGGAGCCGGTCACCGGAAGGTCCCCGCTCGACCGATATTTCCGGTTGAGTGCGCGCAAGACCACCATCTCCCGCGAAATACGCGGCGGTATCACCACTTTCGTAGCGATGGCCTACGTTATCCTGCTCGTCCCGTTGATCATCGGCGGGGTACAGGACATCGACGGCAACAGCCTGAGCATCGCCCAGCTCACCACCGCGACCGCGTTCTCGGCCGGGCTAAGCACCATCCTGATGGGCCTCGTCGGCAACGTGCCGCTCGCCCTGGCCGCCGGCCTCGGCGTCGTTCCGGTGGTCGCCTTCCAGGCGGCCCCGCACATGACCTGGCCGCAGACCATGGGCCTGGTGGTGCTGATGGGCGTGATCATCGTGATCCTGGCCGCGACCGGCCTGCGCACGATGATCATCAACGCCATTCCGCTCTCGCTCAAGAACGCCATCGGCGTCGGGATCGGCATGTTCATCGCGATGATCGGCCTGGTGTCCGCGGGCGTGGTCGGCCATGGCTCGCAGACCGGGCCACCGGTCACGCTCGGCGTCGCCGGTCACCTTTCCGGTTGGCCGGTAGTGATTTTCGCCGTCGGACTGCTGCTCATGCTGGCGCTGTTCATCCGAAAGGTGCCCGGCGCCATCCTGATCAGCATTGCCATCGCCACGGTGCTCGCCATCGCGGTCAACTCGCTGGCGAAGATCGATCCGAAGACGTGGGGTCCGGTCGTGCCGGAGACGCCGAAGGGTTTCTTCGCCGCGCCGGACTTCGGGTTGCTGTTCAACATCGACCTGATCGGCGGATTCGCCAGGGCGGGCGGGCTTGTCGCGGGCGTCGTGCTGTTCACCCTGGTGCTCACCGGGTTCTTCGATGCCATGGGCACCGTGTTCGGAGTCTGCGACGAGGCGGGACTGCTCGACGAGCGCGGCACCATGCCCGGCCTCGGCAAGGTGCTGACCATAGACGGTGTCGCCCAGGTGATCGGCGGGATCAGCGGCGGCGCGGGCAATACCGTGTATGTCGAGTCCGCGACGGGCGTCGGTGAGGGCGCGCGTACCGGGCTGGCCAGCGTGATGACCGGTGGATTGTTCTGCCTCGCAGTGCTGTTCACCCCGCTCGCGGCCGTGGTGCCGATCCAGGCCGCCGCACCGGCCCTCGTGCTGGTCGGCGCGCTGATGATGACTCAGGCCCGCAAGATCGACTGGGCCGACCTGGAAGTCGCGGTGCCCGCCTTCCTGACCATCGTGCTGATGCCGTTCACCTACTCGATCACCAACGGCGTCGGCGCCGGTGTCATCGCGTTCGTGGTGATCAAGGCGGCACGCGGCAAGTTCAGCGAAATCCATTGGCTGATCTGGGTTGTCGGCGTCGTGTTCGCCGGTTACTTCGGCATCACGGCCATCGAACTACTGCTCGGCGGATAGAACGGCGAAAAGAATGCGTGACCTCGCGGCAGAACTCTTGCAATGGCACACGGCGGGCAAGTCCTACGCCGTCGCCACCGTCATCGGCGTCAGCGGCAGCGCGCCGCGGCCACCGGGCGCCGCACTGGCGGTGGACGCCGAAGGCGTTGTCATCGGCAGCATTTCCGGTGGCTGCGTCGAGGGTGCGGTGTACGAGCTCTGCCGCGAGGCGCTGCGCACCGGGCAGCCGGTGCGCGAAACCTTCGGCTACAGCGACGACGACGCGTTCGCCGTCGGACTGACCTGCGGGGGCAAGATCGAGGTGTTCATCCAGCCGATCACCCCCGCCGCGTACGACACGATCGAGGCGCTGCTCCGATCGGCCGAGCCGGTGGCGCTGGTGCGCGACCTGAACACCGGGGCGGCAATGGCTTTGGGGCCGTGGTGGACGCTGGGGGCGACGTTCGATCCGGTCGTGGTGGCTGAAGCCCGGGCGATGCTCGAGGTGGCCGCTACCGGTGTCCGCGTCATCGGCTGCGGTGACCGCGAGGTCACCATCTTTGTGGAATCGTACGTACCGCCGCCACGCATGATCGTGTTCGGCGCAATAGATTTCGCGGCCGCCGTGACCCGGATCGGCCGGTTTCTCGGCTATCACGTCACCGTCTGCGACGCCCGCCCTGTCTTCGCCACTCAGGCCCGCTTCCCCGACGCGCACGAGGTCGTCGTCGAATGGCCCGACCGCTACCTGGCCCGCACCACCGTCGACTCCCGGACCGTGCTGTGCGTGCTGACACATGACGCGAAGTTCGATATCCCGTTGCTGGAGAAGGCTTTACGCCTGCCGGTGGCTTACGTCGGCGCGATGGGATCCCGCCGTACCCACGACCAGCGAATGGTCAGCCTGCGCGCCGCCGGTCTCTCGGAATCCGAACTGGCCCTGCTGCATTCGCCCATCGGGCTCGATCTCGGCGGGCGCACCGCCGAGGAGACCGCGGTCGCCATCGCCGCCGAGATCGTCGCGGTGCGCCGCGGCGGCTCGACGCAATCGCTCACGACCAGCGACGGCCCTATCCATCGGGACTTGGTTCCGATCTGGTGAATGCATTCGGCTGGAGCATCCTACGCTGGAGCATCCTACAAAAGGTGCTTCGGAATGCTCGATCAGCTTTGGGTTGATCTCATCTATCCCGATACCGCGTAATCCCCGCATACTTGGTGAAATTCGACACAAAAGGACCCGATTATGCCGTTGATTTTCCTGAACGGTTCCGCCATGCGCGGCGGGCCGCTCAACCATTTGTTGAACGGCGCGCCGTTCGCCGGAGAAGCGAAAACCGCTCCGCGCTACCGATTCTTTTCGGTGGGCGACCGCTTTCCCGGCCTCGACCCGTCGCCGGACGGCGGCTACTCGATCACCGGCGAACTGTTCGACGTGCCACTCGATGTGCTCCGCGAACACCTGCTACCCGCGGAGCCGCCCGAGCTGGAGCTCGGCGCGATCGAGCTGGACGACGGCAGGTCGGTCCTATCGATGGTGCTGCGCCGACCGCCCACGTCGTACCCGGAGCTGATCGACATCACCCGCATCGGCAGCTGGAAGAAATATCGCGAAGGAGCTGAGTGAAGCATTACGCAGGGGAGTCCGGTCTCCCGAAATTCGACGTCAATTGCTCTATTCTTTTCACCGACCTGCCATTGCTGCAGCGTCCGGCCGCCGCCAAGGCCGCCGGTTTCGACGCGGTCGAATTCTGGTGGCCCTTCGGGGAAAACGCCACACCGGCGGATAACGAGATCGACGCGTTTGTTCGTGCGATCGATGATGCCGGTGTGCAGTTGGTCGGCCTGAATTTCCTCGATCTGATTCCGGTGGGACGCGGCCTGGTCTCCGTCCCCGGCGAGATCGCTAGGTTCCGCGACAACATCGAGGTGGCCGTCGGGATCGCCGAACGCACCGGCTGCCGCGCGCTGAATGCCCTCTACGGCAATCGCATTGCGGGCGAGGACCCGGCGAAGCAGGACGAGCTCGCGCTGGAGAACCTGCGGCTGGCCGCCCGTGCCGCCGCTCGGATCGACGCCACGGTGCTCGTCGAAGCGCTGAACGCACATGAGTCGCCGCACTATCCGATCGTCAGCGCCGAGCAGGCCGTGCGCGTGATCGAGCAGACCGGCGAGCCGAACGTGCGCTTCCTCTGCGACCTCTACCACCTGGCCCGGATGGACGAGAACCTGATCCAGGTGATCAAGACCTACGCCCAGCACATCGGCCACGTACAGATCGCCGACGATCCCGGTCGCGGCCGGCCGGGTACCGGCGAACTCGACTTCGCCACCCTCTTCGAAACCCTCAGCGCCGCAGGCTACGACGGCTGGATCGGCCTCGAATACAAAGACCCTGAGCTTGATTGGAAGTGGATGCAATGAGTGAGCGCAGCGAACGAATCATCGGCACAGCGCCCTTGGGAATGACGGAGCCGAGCGCCAGCGAGGTGCAGTCATGAGCAAGATCGGTTTTATCGGCCTCGGGATCATGGGCAGCCCGATGGCGGGACACCTGGTCAAGGCCGGACATGAAGTAACCGGATATGACATCGGCCCCAAGGGCTTGGAAAAGCTCAAGGAGGCAGGCGGTTCCGCTGCCGCGAGCGTCGCGGAGGCGGTCCGGGACAAGGACATCGTTATTACGATGCTGCCCCAGGACGAGCAGATCGAACAGGTCTTCCCCGACATCCTGCAGAACACCGTCCCCGGCACGCTTTACATCGACTTCTCCACGATCACCCCGAAGACGGCCAAGTGGACCGCCGAGCAGGGCAAGAAGAACGATCTCCGGGTGCTCGACGCCCCGGTCAGCGGCGGCGAGAACGGGGCGATCAACGCGGCCCTCTCGATCATGGTCGGCGGTTCCGAGGCCGACTTCGCCGCGGCGACACCGATTTTCCAGACGGTCGGCAAGACCTTCGCGCTGGTCGGCGGCAGCGGCGCGGGCCAGTGCGTCAAGGCGGCCAACCAGCTCGTCGTCGGCGGTACCTACGCCCTGATCGCCGAGGCGATCCTGCTGATGGAGAACCTGGGCGCGGACGCGGCCAAGGGCCTCGACGTGCTGGCCGGCGGGCTCGCGGGCAGCAAGATCCTCGAACTCAAGCGCGAGACCATGCTGGCCCGCAACTTCGTGCCCGGCTTCCGGATCGACCTGCACCACAAGGACATGGGCATCATCCTGCAGGCCGCCCGCGAGGCCGAGGTGTCCATCCCGATGGGCGCGCTCACCGCGCAGCTGATCGCGGCGGGCCGGGCCATGGGCTACGGCTCGCTGGACCACTCCGGTCTGCTGCTGGTCGCCGAGGCGCTGTCCGGCCGGGTCGAGGCATGAGGATGCCCGCGGTGGCGCAGGCGCTCGAGCGCCACGAGGAATGCGGCATTCGGCTGCCCGACGGCTGGGTGCGCAGCGACAAACCTGCCGACAGTGCGGTGCTGCATGCGATGCAATCGTGCGGCACGCGCCAGAACAAGGAGCGTTGAGCATGGCACGGATGCGTACCGTTGACGCGGCGGTGTTGATTCTCGAAAAAGAGGGCGCGACACAGGCGTTCGGTTTGCCGGGTGCGGCGATCAACCCGTTCTACAGCGCGATGCGCGCGCATGGCGGGATCAAGCATGTGCTGGCCCGCCACGTCGAGGCGGCCTCGCATATGGCTGAGGGTTACACCCGGGCCACCGCAGGCAATATTGGTGTCTGCATCGGTACGTCGGGTCCGGCGGGCACGGACATGATCACCGGGTTGTATTCGGCGAGTGCGGATTCGATCCCGATCCTGTGCATCACCGGTCAGGCGCCGGTGGCCAAGTTGCACAAGGAGGATTTTCAGGCCGTTGATATCTCCTCGATCGCTGGGCCGGTGGCGAAGTGGGCGGTGACTGTGCTGGAGCCCGCGCAGGTGCCGGGCACATTCCAGAAGGCGTTCCGGTTGATGCGCGAGGGTAGGCCGGGTCCGGTGTTGATCGATCTGCCGATCGATGTGCAGCTGGCCGAAATCGAGTTCGATATCGACACTTACGAGCCGCTGCAGGTGCATCGCCCGGCCGCGACCAGGGCGCAGGCCGAGAAGGCCATCGCGATGCTGAACGCGGCCGAGCGTCCGCTGCTGGTCGCCGGTGGCGGCATCGTGAATGCCGACGCGGCCGAGCTGCTCGTCGAATTCGCCGAACTGACCGGTGTTCCGGTGGTGCCGACGCTGATGGGCTGGGGCACGATCCCCGACGATCACCCGCTGCACGCGGGCATGGTCGGCCTGCAAACCTCGCACCGCTACGGCAACGCGACGATGCTCGAGGCCGATTTCGTCCTCGGTATCGGTAACCGGTGGGCCAACCGCCACACCGGCGGTGTCGAGACCTACACCAAGGACCGCACTTTCGTGCACGTCGATATTGAGCCGACCCAGATCGGCCGTGTCTTCGCCCCTGATTTCGGTATCACCTCCGATGCCGGTGCCGCGTTGAAGGTGTTCGTCGAGGTCGCCCGTGAGCTCGCGGCGAGGGGTGAGCTGCGCGATCGATCGGATTGGGCGGGGCAGGTGCGTGCCCGAAAGCAGCTCGGCCAGCGCAAGACTCACTTCGACAACGTGCCGATCAAACCTCAGCGGGTCTACGAGGAGATGAACAAGGCGTTCGGACCCGACATCCGCTACGTCAGCACCATCGGCCTCTCCCAGATCCAGGCGTCGCAACTGCTGCACGTCTACAAGCCGCGCCACTGGATCAATGCGGGCCAGGCCGGACCGCTCGGCTGGACCCTGCCCGCCGCACTGGGCGTGGCAACCGCTGTCCCCGACGCTACCGTCGTCGCCCTGTCCGGCGACTACGATTTCCAGTTCCTCATCGAGGAATTGGCCGTCGGCGCACAGTTCAACATCCCCTACATCCACGTCCTCGTGAACAACTCCTACCTGGGCCTGATCCGTCAGGCACAGCGGGCGTTCAGCATGGACTACTACGTCCAGCTCGACTTCGACAACATCAACAGCCCCGAGGTCGGCGGCTACGGTGTGGACCACGTCAAGGTCGCGGAAGGGCTGGGCTGCAAGGCGATCCGCGTCTTCGAACCCGAACACATCGGCCAGGCCCTGGAAGACGCCAAGAAGCTGATGGCCGAGCACCGGGTGCCGGTGGTCGTCGAGTGCATCCTCGAGCGCGTCACCAACGTGTCCATGGGTTTGGAGATCGACAACATCGTCGAATTCGAGGAGCTGGCGCTGTCCGCCGCGGACGCGCCCACCGCCACCGTCGCCATCGAGCCGGAACCGGAACCGGTCGGAGGCGGCAGGTGAGCGGGCCGGACGCTCCGCTCTCGAGAGATGTGCGCGGCGGGTGGCGTGATGGCCATTGCGTCGTCGCCCCCGACAAGTTCAAGGGGTCGCTGACCGCGCCTCAGGTCGCCGCGCACATCGCCACCGGACTCCGCCGGGTCCGCCCGGATATCCCCGTCGTCACCATGCCGGTGGCCGACGGGGGCGACGGCACGGTCGACGCCGTCGTGGAGTCGGGCTTCGTCCGCTTCCAGACGAGCGCCGCCGGTCCGCTGGGGTTACCGGTGGCCGCCTCGTTCGCGATGAGGGGCGAGGCGGCGGTGATCGAGTTGGCGGAAGCGTCCGGCCTGCGTCGGCTGCCGGTACGGCCGACTTTCCAAACCGCCATGACGGCAACCAGTTACGGTACCGGCGAGTTGATCCGGGCGGCCGCGAAACGCGGTGCCCGCAGCGTGGTGCTCGGTCTTGGCGGCAGCGCGTGCACGGACGGGGGAGTGGGCATGATGTCCGCGCTCGGCGTCCGGTTCCTCGACGAGCAGGGTCTCGAGCTGCCGCGCGGCGGGGCCGCGCTGACCCGGTTGGCCCGCATCGATGCCAGCGACATGCTGCAGGTGCCGGTGATCGTGGCCTCCGACGTGGACAACCCGTTGCTCGGACCACGCGGCGCCGCACAGGTTTACGGCCCGCAGAAGGGCGCGCGGCCCGGCGACATCGACGAATTGGAATGGGGCCTGGCACGTTTGGCCTCGATCGTCGAACGCGATCTCGGTGCCGACGTCGCGGACCGGCCCGGCGCCGGTGCGGCGGGCGGGGTCGGCTACGCCGCGCTCGCCTTTCTCGGCGCGACCGTGCGGCCGGGCATCGAGATCATCCTGGAACTGATGTCCTTCGCCGAGCAGGTCGAGGGGGCGCGGCTGGTGATCACCGGCGAGGGCTCGCTCGACGCGCAGACCCTGCACGGCAAGGCGCCGGTCGGGGTCGCGCAGGCCGCGGCGGGTGCGGCTGTGCCGGTGGTCGCGGTGGCCGGGCAACGCTCGCTCACCGACGAGCAGTTGCGCCGCGCGCACATCGAGCAGGCATACGCGCTGACCGACCTCGAGCCCGACCCCGAGGTCTGCATGGCGCAGGCAGGACCCCTGTTGGAACGGCTCGCCGGTGAGATCGCCGGCGCCTGGCTGGGAGCGAGTGCTCATGCATGATCTGGTAATCCGGTCCCGGCGGGTCGCCCTGCCGGAGGGGATCCGCGCGGCCTCGATTGCGGTGCAGGACGGGAAGATCGCCGCGTTGGCGGAGTACGACGCGGTGCTGCCCGCGGCGGCGACCACCGACCTGGCCGATCTCGTCGTGCTGCCCGGCCTGGTGGATTCGCACGTGCACGTCAACGAGCCGGGGCGAACCGAGTGGGAGGGTTTCGCCACGGCCACCAAGGCCGCTGCCGCGGGTGGGGTGACGACGATCGTCGACATGCCGCTCAACTCGCTGCCGCCGACGGTCACCGTGCCGCACCTGGCGACGAAACAGGCTGTGGCGGAAGGGCAGTGCCACGTCGACGTCGCCTTCTGGGGCGGCGCGATTCCCGGCAACCTGTCATCGCTGCGGCCGCTGCACGAGGCGGGCGTGGTCGGCTTCAAATGCTTCCTGTCCCCGTCCGGCGTTGATGAATTCCCGCCGTTGGGTCTCGGTGAGGTGGAGCAGGTGATGCGCGAGCTCGTCGCCTTCGACGGGCTGCTCGTCGTGCACGCCGAAGATCCGGTGCGCCTGCGCGATCCGGTCGACGGGTCGTATCGCGCGTTCCTGGATTCGCGCCCAGGGGAGTCGGAAAGGGCTGCGGTGCAGGAGGTTATCGCGCTCGCCGAACTGACCGGCGTGCGCGCGCACATCCTGCACGTCTCGGCGGCCGCCTGCCTCGAACCGCTCGCCGCGGCGCAGGCGCGTGGCGTCCGGATCACCGCGGAGACCTGCCCGCACTATCTGACCCTCTCGGCCGCCGAGGCGTCGTCCACCGCGTTCAAGTGCTGCCCGCCGATCCGTGACGCGGGCAACCAGGACGCGCTGTGGCAGGGCCTGGCCGACGGTGTGCTGTCGTGCGTGGTCTCCGACCATTCGCCATGCACGCCGGACCTGAAAGAGGGCGACTTCGCGACCGCCTGGGGCGGCATCTCGTCCCTGCAGATCGGCTTGCCCGCTGTATGGACCGCGGCCGCCGAACGCGGTTTCCGGCTGACCGATGTCGTCCGCTGGATGGCCGCCGCGCCCGCCGAGCTGGCCGGTCTGTCGCACAAGGGCCGGATCGCGGTCGGCTGCGACGCCGACCTGGTCGCCTTCGACCCGTGGGCGTCGATCACCGTCGATCCCGGCGCGTTGGCGCACAAGAACCCGATCACGCCGTACGGCGGGCGTGAACTCCGTGGCCTGGTCCACGCCACCTGGCTCCGCGGCCGCGTCGTCGGCAACGGCCGCCCGCCCGCGGGCAGCCTTATCTCCTTGCACCACAACCGGATAGGGAACAATGTCTGACTTCACCAGCCTGCCCGACCTGGCGCTGCGCACCAACCGTGCCGGTGTGATCGCCGCCAGCGACGAATCGTTCGAGGAACGCGAAAACCTCATCAACCCTTGGCAACCCCGCTTCGCCGAGCACACCTTCGGCCCCAAGGGCCAGGAGTACGACGGCTGGGAGACCCGCCGCCACCGCGGCCCCGGCCACGACTGGGCCATCATCCGGCTTGGCATGCCCGGCGTGATCCGCGGCGTCGTCATCGACACCGCCTGGTTCAAGGGCAATTACCCGCCCTTCACCTCGATCGAAGCGTGCCGCGCGCCCGGCTATCCGTCACCGGCCCAACTGGATTCGGCCGAATGGGTGGAGATCGTGCCGCGCAGCGCACTGGGCGGCGATGCGGAACACGAGCTGCCGGTCTCCGACGACCGCATCTTCACCCACGTCCGCCTGAACATCTACCCCGACGGCGGCGTCGCCCGCCTGCGCGTGCACGGTGAGGTGGTACCGGACCCGACGCTGCTCACCGGTCTCACCGTCGATCTTGCCGCCCTCGAAAACGGCGCCCGAACAGTGGCCTGCTCCAACATGTTCTACTCCGCACCGGACAACATGCTCTCGCCTGGCTTGGCGCGCAACCAGGCCGAGGGTTGGGAAACCGCCCGCCGTCGGGACAGCGGAAACGATTGGGCCGTCATCGAACTCGCGGCCCAGGGCATCCCCGCCCTGATCGAACTCGACACCACCAACCTGCTGTTCAACGCCCCCGGCGAAACTCGGATCCTCGGCATCGATCACCAAGGCCCCGAACCACTTCCGCCCGCCGATGACGCCGCGTGGTTCGAATTGCTGCCCAGGACAACGCTGCAACCCGACACTCCCCACCGGTTCCGGCTTACCCCCGCAGACCGCCCCGCAACGCACGTCCGCGTCGACATCTACCCGGACGGCGGCATCGCCCGCCTGCGTGTGCTCGGCTCACTCACCGCCGACGCCGAACGAGAACTCAACTCCCGCTGGCTCGCGACCAAGAGGTGAATCGCCACCGGCGGTAGGGTCGCTCGTTTCCGCGAGCGCGTCGAACACCATGGCCGTCAAGACCTTTGCCGCGGCCCCGAGTTCCCGATCTCGGGGTACCGCCAGGGACATGCGCCACGTCAGCCCGCTTCCGGTGACACTGAGGGAGCGGACCGTCGGGTCCGCACGGGCGAACGCCTCCGGCAGGATCGCGATGCCGAGTCCCTGGCGTACGTAGTCGGTGACGACGCGGCCGTCGCCCAGTTCGATGGAGACATTCCGGGTCAGGTCGGCCGCGGCGAACGCGCGGTCGACCACGGCCCGGCTGCCGTAGCCCTGCGGCAGGTCGACGAAGGTCTCGCCCGCCAGCTCCTCGAGCCGCACCGAGCGCCTGCCCGCGAGCGGGTGGGCGGCCGGGACCAGCAGGCGCATCGGGAAGGACCGCAGTTCGGTCAGCCGGAGTTTGCGGCCGAAGGAGCCGGGCTCGGACAGGATCGCCAGATCGACCTCCCCGGCGACCACGGCGGCGGCGAGTTCCTGGGAACCGCCGGCGCGGTGGCTCAATCGCAGCCGCACCTCGGGGTGTTCGGCGTGCATCCGGCCGAGCACGGTGGGCAGGTCGAACCAGGGCACCGAGGACATCAGCCCCAACCGGACTTCCCCGCCGATGGTGCCGCGGACACCGTCGATCGCGTCGACCGTCTCGCGCACGCTGTCCAGGATCGCCCGCGCTCGGGGGAGCAGGACGGTCCCGGCTTCGGTGAGTGCCACCTCGCGAGAGGTGCGTCGGAGGATCTCGGTGCGCAGTTCGCGTTCCAGCGCCTTGATGGTGGCGGAGACCGCCGACTGGACCACGTGCAGTCGCGCTGCCGCCCTGGTGAAACTGCGTTCCTCGGCGACGGCGACGAAATACTCGAGATGCCTGAGCTCCATCCGCCAACTATCTCATTTGGTGATAGTTGGTAGAAGAATGAATCGTTGGACGTGAACGTTCGCAGACTTGACCATGGAGTCCGTGGGGCCAGACAGGCCGCCGTGATTCCCCGGGAAAGAGTGTGTGATGACGACTGCGTCCCTTGACCACCACGAGAAGTCCGAGGTGTCGGCCGGGCAACCGGACTCCGGCAGGCACAACACCGGCTTCTGGCTGGTGACCGCGGCGTTCTGCGGGGCCATGGCGTTCTCGATGGTGCCGACGCCGCTGTATCCGCTCTACGCCAAGCAACTCGGTCTGTCGCCGTTGATGATCACCATCGTCTTCGGCGTCTACGGCGCGGGCGTGATCTTCAGCCTGTGCACCGTCGGGCACGTGTCGGACTGGATCGGCAGACGGCGGGTGTTCACCCTCGCGGTCGCGGCGGAGGTGCTGGCCGCGGTGGTGTTCATGCTGCCGCCGCAGCTGCCGCTGCTGATCGCCGGGCGGCTGATCAGCGGATTGGGCGTCGGCGCGATCACCGCTACCGCGACCGCGTACCTGCACGAGTTGCACGTGCTCGCCCGGCCGCGGGACGGCGTGAAACGCTTCGAAATCGCCTCTCCCGCAGCCAATATCGGTGGGCTCGGGGTAGGAGCGCTGGTGGCGGGCGTGCTAGCCGAGTGGGCGCCCTGGCCGCTGCGCACCTCGTACGTGGTGTTCGCGGTGTTCTTGCTGCTGGTGATCGCGGCGCTGCTCCGATTCGTCCCGGAAACCGTGTCTGTGCCGCGGTCCCGGCGACCGGCGTATCGCCCGCAGCGGGTTTCCATCGTCGGATCCAAGCTCGGCTGGGTCGTCGCGGCGGGCAGCATCTTCGCCGCGTTCGCGGCCTTCGGGCTGTTCGCTTCGCTGAGCCCGGTTTTCCTCGCAGGCACGCTGGGTCACACCTCGCCGCTGCTGGCGGGCGGTGTGGTGTTCCTGGTGTTCGGCAGCGCGCCCATCGCCCAGCACGCGGCTATGGCGTTGCCGGTGTTACCTCGTCTCGTGACGGGGCTGATCGGTGCCGCCGCAGGGCTGGGTCTTTTGGTCGCCGCCATGCTGGCAGGCAATCTGACGTTGTTCTTGGCGGCAGGCGTGGTGAGCGGCGCAGGTGCGGGAGTGCTGATCCAATCTGCGGTCGCCCGGACCGTGCGGGTCGCCGCCGCGGCGAACCGAGGCGAGGCCGTGGCCGGACTGTTTGCAGTCGGCAACGCCGGCTTGATCCTGCCGGTGATCGGCATGGGTATCGCAACACAATTCGTCGACACCCGAATCGCGATGACCGGTTTCGCGGGCGTGCTCGTCGCCCTGCTGATCTGCGTCGGCGTCGGTACTCGCGGCATGCGCGGTGCCGTGTGACGACAGGACTGCCCGGCGGCACCTATCGCGTGGCCGACCTCGAGCTCACCCGGATGGGTTACGGCGCCATGCAACTGGCCGGACCCGGCGCGTTCGGGCCACCCACAGATCGCGACGGTGCGATCGCGGTGCTGCGCGAAGCCTGCGCACCGACGACGATCTCGTCGACGACCTCGCTCGCCAGGGCATCGCCTACGTGCCCTACTACCCGCTCGGCGGTTTCTCACCCTTGCAGTCGCAGACGTTGGATTCGGTGGCCGCGCGGCTGAACGCCGGTCCGATGGCCGTCGCGTTGGCGTGGCTGCTGCGGCGGTCGCCGAACATCCTGCTCATCCCCGGCACCTCCTCGGTCCAGCACCTGCGCGACAACGTCGCCGCAGCAGGATTGGTACTGCCCGAGGATGTGCTCGCCGACCTCGACGCGATCGGCAGACCGACTTGCCCCCTGATATCGGCGCGGGCACCTGGCGACCGGCGCATGGACATCGGAGGCAACAACGAGGAGCTCTCGATCCGGGTTGCGGGCAACCTGATCAGCAACGACGGCGACGTGATCACCCAATGGTGTGTGGCCGGAAGGGGTCTGGTGATGCGGTCGCTCTGGCACGTCGAGCCGCTGCTGCGCGACGGCTCACTTGTCCAGGTACTGCCCGACATCCAGACCCCCAGCGCCGACATCGCCGCGGTCTACGCCGCGGCCGCCCCGCTACCGCGCCGAACCCGTGCCGTCATCGACCATCTGAAGGCCGGGCTCGGCCGCCGAATCACCGCCGCGGCACGGTAGCGCTTGCGGCACAGCTTGATTCAGGCGTACAGCTCGACGAACTTGGCCAGCGAACGCTCGATGTCGCCCTTGACCGCCCGCGCCACCCCGGCGCCGATCGGCCCGAACAGCGGCCTGCCGCCGAGCTCGATGTCGACGGTCACCTCCGAGCCGGTGCCCTTCGGCGCCACCAGCAATTCGAGACCGAGCTTGGTGCCGCCCTTGCCCGCGCCGGTCAGCAACAGCCGGCGCGGCGCCTCGGCGGCCTTCACCGTCCAGGTCACCCGGTTCCGCAAACCTTTAACCGATGCGACGCCGACCAACTGGGTGCCGACCGTCAGCTGCTCGGGTACCTCGCTGCGCCACGCCTCGTGCATCGTCAGCCACTTGTCGAGATCGGCCAGATTAGAGGTGTGCGACCACGCGTCTTCGGGCGAGATCGGCACATCGACGGAGACCTTCAGCTTTGCCATGGCGGCATAGTATCCGGTACCCACGGTTCCTCGTAGTTGGTGCCGAAATGCGAAGGCCCGCCCCTTCAGTTCGGCTTCATGATCGGTGCGTGCCCGTCCGACCAGGCGCGGTCCAGCGACATCCGGGCAATCCGCACCGGCGTGGCGTCGCTGTCGGACCCGACGACACCGGTCAAGAACAAACTGGACGTTCCAGCAAACTTCTGGTCGCGACTATGGCCGAATACCCTGTTCTCCCACCCGCTTCGGATAGGCGCGGTTGACAGCATGCGCGGGATACGCAGCACCGCCGATAGATCGGATGATGTGTCCTCTATCGCCGCGCCGGAAAGACCGCTGGTCACCGCGTGGCAAGCGGTCGTGATCACTAGTGGCGCAGCATTATTGCGCATGTCGCGGCACCCGTCATCTGTTGTCTGCAAACGCAATCATGTGAGTGGATCTGAAGAGAACTGGTTGCATAGCTGCTAATGTCGGGACGTCGGGTTCTGGTAACTGTTCGGACACAATCTGTTGTTCGGCAGGTAGCCGGTCCTCCGACGTGGACCAGATCCGACCAGGGTGTGCTGGTCGGCGTCGCGAGGAAGGCGAGACGAAGCACATGACGGAGAAGCGATTCCTCGGCGCCAATCGACGACGAAAGAACTGATGAATCAAGATATCGCCGTGGTGCTTTCATGGATCCTCGCCGCTGCTCTCGTGGTAGTGGCAGCGGTCGCGTTGTTCGCAGTGCAATACGCGCGACAGCAGCGAGCCAGGGCCGAAGCACTCAGCAGAGAGCAACGAGCCGCGGAGGAAGCCGTCGAGCGCTTCGCGACTACCACGATGCCTTCGGTAGCCGAGGCGATCAGACGCTTCGACAGCCAGGCGCCCACGGTCGAAGTGCCGCCGGGCCTGGAGAATTCGCGCACCGCGCAGGTATTACGGTGGATCGCCGAGCGCTACGCCGACGACCTGAGCCTGCTGCGGTCCGAGACCAGGGACCAGACCAACCACGAGGCCCAGCAGGCGATGAAGACCGCCGAGGACAAGGTGCGCACCGAGGTGTCCACCGCGTCCAGGCAGGCGACCAGCGCGGCGGTGCGTTCGTTCGGCACGTCGGTGGTCAGTCTCGGCGCCGACGTCAGCCAGGTGGTCAGCTCCGCGCTGCGTGAGCACCGCAACGACGAGGTGTATGAGACCCTCACCCGGATCGACCACACCGTGCAGCAGATGATCCGGCAGGCGCAGTCCTACGTGATCGTCTGCGGCGGCCTGCCCGGTCGGCGCTGGCCCGCCCAGTCGCTCACCGACGTCATCGGTGGTGCGACCGGCCGCGTCCGCGACTACCTGCGGGTGCGCCCCGGCCAGCTGGACCGGGTGGTCATCAGCCGCGCCGTCGAGCCGCTGGTGCACACCTTGGCGACCCTGCTCGACAACGCGTTGCGCTATTCCCCGCCAACGTCTTTCGTGGATGTCAGCTTCCAGGAAGGCCACCACGGCGTCACCGTGATCATCGACGACGCGGGCGTGCGAATGAATGCCGAGCAGATGGAGGAGGCCAGGCAGGTGCTCGCGCACGAGCGCTCGGTCGACATCCACCAGCTCGGCCCGTCACCCAAGGTCGGCTTCCCCGGCATCGCCGCGCTGGCCCGTCGCTACGGCTTCACCGTCTACATCGACGGCCCGAACGTCTACGGCGGCATGCGCGCGATGGTGTACATCCCCGAGGCGCTGTTGATGACCCCGCAGCCCGAGCAGCAGGAGTTCGTGCCCGCGCGCGAGGTCGAGATCCCCGCCGAGCCCGCGCCCGCGGCGGCCACCGCCACCGCCTCGCACCGGGCACCGGAGATCGAAGAGCCTAGTGAGAGTGAGCCGTTCGCCGTGCACGAGATCACCAGCGGCGGCTTACCCAAGCGACGCCGCCGGACCGTCGCGCTGGCCCCGGTCGGGCCGCGCACCGAGCCCGGCCTGGCCCGGCCCGACGTCGCCGCGGCCTGGCACACCGGTTCGCAGAGCGGCCGCGCCGCCGCCACCGATCAGTCCGATAACTCCGATGACACGGAAGGGATGACATCCTGATGGCCACTCCCGTGACCGACAGCAGCAACAAGCTGGGCTGGCTACTCGAAGATCTCAGCGTGCCGGGCGTCCGGTTCTCGGTCCTGCTGTCCGAGGACGGCTTACGGATCGCGCATTCCGCGGGGATCGAACGCGACCAGGCGGAGCGTTTCTCGGCCGCCGCGTCGGGCCTGCGCTCGCTCGGCAAGGCGCTCGGCGAGTTCTGCGGCGACGCCGACAACGGTGTGCGGCAGAACATGACCGAATACGACCAGGGCATGATCCTGATCACCGCCGCGGGCGACGGCGCGCTGCTCGGTGTCGCGACCACCCCCGAGATCGACGTCGCGCTCATCGCGCATCGGATGAACGAACTCGCAGGCCGGGTCGGGCACGAGCTGGGCAGCCAGCCGCGCAGGCGCGTTGATGGTGGCGAATTGCCATGACACCACGGGCCCGGCGTGATCCCGATTTGGTTCGGGCGTATGTGCGCACCGGGGGACGCACCCGTCCCACTCGCGAGTTGGACCTGGTCACCTTGGTCCGTGCCGCAAAGGATCCGTCACCGGGTGCCGCACCCGACGCACGCCGGGTCATCAAGCTCTGTAGCCGCCGAGGCACGCTGTCGATCGCCGAGATCGCCGCGTACCTCGATCTGCCACCGTCCGTTGTCAAGATCATCGCGGCCGATCTGATGGACAACGGACACCTGGTTACGCCTACCCCGGCCGAAAACCTGCCGGAGATCGCTCTGCTCGAGGAGGTACTTAATGGGCTCCGTGCTCTCGCCGTCTGATCGTCCAGTCGACTATGTGCCGGAGACCGTTACTCGTTCCGTAAAGCTTTTAGTGGCAGGCAATTTCGGGGTTGGCAAGACCACCTTCGTGAGCAGCGTGTCGGAGATCAAGCCGCTGCGCACCGAGGAGACGATCACCGAGGCCAGCGTCGGCGTCGACGACATGGCAGGCCTGCCCGGCAAATCCCAGACGACCGTGGCGATGGACTTCGGCCGCATCACGCTGAACCCGCAACTGGCGCTGTACCTGTTCGGTACGCCGGGCCAGCAGCGGTTCGTCCCACTGTGGGAGGAACTGGCCCGCGGCGCGCTCGGCGCGCTGGTGCTGGTCGACACCCGGCGCATCGAGAAATCCGACGAGGTGCTCTCGGTGCTCGAGGAGCGCGGTGTGCCGTATTCGGTGGCGGTCAATCAATTCGAAGGCTTCAAGAACTTTCCGCTGGGCGAGGTCCGCGACGCACTGGATTTAACGCCCGATACCCCGCTTACCACCTTAGACGCGCGTGACCGGGGCACGTGCTTGCGATCCCTGATCACGCTTGTTGAATTCCTGTTCCATCGTCAGGAGTCACGACTTTGACCACGCCCCCGCGTTCCTGCCCGGTCCAGCACGGATCACCGATCGACAGCGACGGCCCACGGGTGTCGCTGTACTCGGAGGAATACGCCGCCGACCCGCACCTCGCCTACCGCGAGATGCGCCGCCAATACGGCTCATTGGTGCCGGTGAACCTCTCGCCGGACGTGCCCGCCACGTTGGTGATCGGATACCACACCGCGCTGCGCATCCTCAACGACCCCGAGCACTTTCCGGCCGACCCGCGCATCTGGCAGAAGGGTGTGCCCGGCGAGTGCCCGATCCTGCCGATGCTGGAGTGGCGGCCGAACGCGCTGCGCAGCGCGGGGCTCGATCACAGCAAGTACCGGCAGGCCAACGTGGCCGCCATCGCCGAGGTCGACCTGCACAGCCTGCACGCCACCGTCGAGCGGATCGCCATCCCGCTGATCAACGCGTTCTGCCAGGACGGCGCCGCGGACCTGATCAGCCAGTACGCCTTTCCGCTCACCTTCGCGGTGCTCAACTCGGTGCTCGGCTGCTCGCCGGAGATCGGCCAGCAGGTCGCCACCGGCATGGCCGCGATCTTCGAGGGCGTGAACGCCGACAAGGGCAACGCGATGCTCACCGACGCGCTGTTCGATCTGGTGAACTCCAAGCGCAAAGAGCCCGGCGACGACATCACCTCGCGGCTGCTCGCCCATCCCGCCAAGCTCGACGATGTGGAGATGATCCACCAGCTCGTCACGCTGTACGGCGCGGGCATTGAGCCGCAGCAGAACCTGATCGTGAACACGCTGCTGCTGATGCTCACCGACGACCGGTTCGCCGGAAACGTTCTGGGCGGTAGTCTTTCGACCCGCGACGCGCTCGACGAGGTGCTGTTCACCGACCCGCCGATGGCGAACTATTGCGTGTCCTACCCGAGGCAACCGATACTGATCGATGGGGTTTGGTTGCCCGCGCACCAGCCGGTCGTGATCAGCATGTCCGGCTGCAACAACGACCCGACCATCAGTGTCGGTGAGTACGTGGACAATCGGTCGCATCTGGCATGGAGCGTCGGGCCGCACGCCTGCCCCGCCAGGTCGATGGCCTACCTGATCGTGCAGGACGCCATCGACCAGCTACTGGATGCGTTGCCAGAGTTGGACCTTGCCGTCGCCGCTAGCGAATTGTCTTGGCGGCCAGGTCCTTTCCACCGAGCGCTGGTCTCCCTCCCGGTAGTGTTTCCAAAGTCACCACCGTTGAACGTGTTTTAAGGAGACCCCGATGGACGCTGAGCCACTAGTCCTAGACCCGACGGGCACCGACATTCAAGGAGAATCCGCCCGCCTGCGGGAGCGTGGACCGGCCACCCTGGTGGAGTTGCCCGGCGGCGTGCGGGCTTGGTCGATCACCGACGCCGATCTGCTCAAGCGGCTGCTCGTCGATCCGAAGGTGTCCAAGGATGCCAAACAGCACTGGCCCGCCTTCGCCAAAGGTGAAGTGCCGCAGGACTGGCCGCTGTTCCTCTGGGTCGCGGTGAACAACATGTTCACCGCGTACGGCGCCGACCACCGGCGACTACGCAAGCTCGTCGCTCCGGCATTCACCCATCGTCGCACCGAGGCGATGCGGCCCCGAATCGACCGGATCGTCGAGCGGCTCATCTCAGAGCTCGCGGCGCTGCCCAAGGGCGAAGTGGTCGATTTGCGTGAGGGTTTCGCGTATCCGGTGCCGATCGAGGTCATCTCCGAGCTGATGGGCGTGCCGGAGTCGTTGAATCCCGGCCTGCGCAAATGTGTCGACGGCATCTTCGACACCGCGCTCAGCCCGGAGGAGTCGCAGGCCAACTACATGGAGATGTATCGCATCCTCGCGGAGTTGGTGGCCTACCGGCGCGAAAACCCCAGTGACGACATGACCAGTCTGCTGATCTCGCACCGCAGCGAGGACGACGGCTCCAAGCTCACCGAGCAGGAACTCATCGACACGCTGCTGCTCGTCATCAGCGCCGGGCACGAGACCACGGTCAACCTGCTCGACCAAGCGATCTACGCGCTGATCACCCGGCCGGAGCAGCGGGCGACGGTGCTCGAGGGCAAGGTCAGCTGGTCGGATCTGATCGAGGAGGCGCTGCGCTTCGAGGCGCCGGTCGCGCACCTGCCGTTGCGTTTCGCGGTCGACGACATCGAGATCGAGGGCGTGCGGATCGCCAAGGGCGAGCCGATTCTGCCAGCCTACGCCGCGGCCAATCGGGACCCGAAGGTGCACGGTGAGACCGCCGACGATTTCGACGTGACCCGAGTTACCAAGGACCACTTGGCCTTCGGCCACGGCGTGCACCACTGCCTCGGTGCGCCGCTGGCCCGGCTGGAGGCGGCGCTGGCGCTGCCCGCCATCTTCGCGCGTTTCCCGAACATGCGGTTGGCGGC
This sequence comes from Nocardia sp. NPDC050175, assembly GCF_044459885.1. Classification (NCBI taxonomy): domain Bacteria; kingdom Bacillati; phylum Actinomycetota; class Actinomycetes; order Mycobacteriales; family Nocardiaceae; genus Nocardia; species Nocardia sp. NPDC050175. The sequence goes on along the minus strand of NZ_JBITJI010000001.1, from coordinate 335,219 downwards.
GGATCCGGCGGAGCTGGGGACCGTGGTCAGCTTCATCTCGAACGGTCACGGCAAGCTCCCGGTGATCCTGGAACCTGCTGAGTAGTAACGGGTTTCGAGCCAGGGGTGCCGCGATCGCGCGGCGCCCCTTTCGTATGTCTAGGCCTTGCGGGCCAATCCGGTGACGATGAGCCGCTCCCAGACGGTCAGTGCGCGGCCGGGCGACTTCTCGTCCGCCACCGTCAGGTCCGGCCGCCAGCTCGCGCAGGGCACGATGCCGGGTTCGAGGATGTCCAGGTCGCCGAACAGCGCCTCGATCTCCTTGTCGGTGCGCCAGCGACCGCGCCCGAAGGTCGACTGGAGCTTTTCCTCGGCCTTGATGGTCTCGCGGTTCTCGCCCGAGCGGAAATGCGAGATGTACACCATGCTTCCGGCCGAGAGCTGCTCGGACCAGTAGCGCACCACCGCGTCCGGGTCCTCGTCGTCGTTGAGGTGGTGCAGGACGGCGCTGAAGATGACGGCGACGGGCTGGTCGAAGTCGATCATCTCGGCGACCTCGCGGTGCTCCCGAATCGTGCGCGGGTCGCGCAGATCGGCTTGGAAGACGGTGGTATTGCTGTCGGTGGCGAGCAGCGCGCGGCCGTGCGCGAGCACGATGGGATCGTTGTCGATGTAGACCACCTTGGCGTCGGCGGCGTAGCGGCGGGCGACCTGGTGCACGTTGTCGGCGGTGGGCAGGCCGCTGCCCAGGTCGACGAACTGCCGTAGGCCGTCGCGGGCGAGATCGCGGACGGCGCGGACCAGCGCCTGCCGGTTGGTGGTGGCGATCGCCACCGAGCCGGGCAGGTTCTCCTTGAAGTGGTCGCCGATCGTCCGGTCGACGGCGAAGTTGTCCTTGCCGCCGAGCAGGTAGTCGTACACCCGGGCGATACTCGGCTTGGATTGGTCGATCACGTGTGTCAGGTCGTTCATCATGGTGGCCCCCTGGTCTACTGAACAGTGTCCCTTCTCATCGTAGGAGTTCCAGTGGGGGAGAAGGCATTCTTCCGCGACGAATCATATTTGACCACAACATATTTCATCATTGCTGAGAGTTGCGTAGCGGGCCGATTCGGCGCGACGTTCGACCGCCGTCGAGCAGGCCGAGCCCGCGGCGCTCGCGCTCGGCGCAAAACTGGTGCAGCCCAACGATAGCGAGCAGTTCATGTGGTTGTAGTTGCGCGGCAGCCTTCCAAGGTGGCTGCCGCCAGCTCTGTCACGACATCGGCGACGTCGTGGCGGGCGCGAAAAGCGTTGAGCTGCCGCATCGCTCCGTTGCCGCGGGACAGTACGGCGGCAACGGAGTCGGTGACGAGTTGCTGGTCGCCGAGTTCGTCGAGGGCCGGGCCGACGTGGGTGATGAGTTCGGCGAGTAGGTCTTGCACCGGCATGATGCGTCCGTGGACCGGGTCTACGGCGTCTCCGTCGAGCCCGGTGCGGGCCGCCTTCCAATACGCCGCGCGCAACACCTCGTCGCTGACCGGCGGCGCGGAGATGTTGTGCGCCAACGAGTTCTGCGCGGTCATCACCGTCGCACGGACCAGGGTCGCGAGTAATACCGTCTCCTCGACCGTCGCCGGCACGTCGCTGACCCGGATCTCCACCGTCGGAAAACTCGGCGACGGCCGGACATCCCAATAGACCATCTTCTTGTCCAGGATGCTGCTGCTCGCGATCATCATGGCGACCATCGCATCGTATTCGGCGACCGACCCGAAATACGGTGGCGGACCGGCGCTCGGCCACCGTCGCCACAGAATGCTGCGCCAACTCGCGAAGCCGGTGTCGATGCCGCGATAGATGGCCGAATTCGCGGTGAGCGCCAGGAACAGCGGCAGCCACGGGCGCAGGAAATTGCTGACGTGCAAGGCGGTTTCGCGATCGGGCACCGCCACGTGCACGTGACAGCCGCACAGTCCCTGCTCCTGCGCGAGCATGCCGAACGCGGTGGCGATGCGTTGATAGCGGGGCGTGTCGGTGACCGGGAACTTGTCCGGCACGGTCGGCGGAATGGCCACCGCGAGCAGCTGGGTGCCGTTCTTCTCCGCGCAGGCGGCGATTCCGCAGCGCAGATCGCGCAATTCCGTGGCCAGCTCGGTGGCGTCGTTGTGCACGCCGGTGCTGGTTTCCACCTGGCATCGGGTGAGTTCTAGTTGGAGATCGATGCCGAGTTCGGCCGCGGTCCGGGCGACCTCGACGTTCTTCGCGACTGGCGCACCGGTTTCGGGGTCGGCGAGGAGAAATTCCTCCTCGACACCGACGGTCGCAGTGGCTGCGTCCATGGGGTTCAGGTTACCCGTCAGTCGAGGGTCGGAGGCCCGCGAGACAGAATGGTCCCGCGGGCCTCCGCGCGCTAGGGGATGTTCGGACCGCCGGGTCAAATGCCGATTAGCTCGAGCATTGAACGAACCCAGTGGCTAACCATTCCGATAATCATCGGACTCTCCTCTCACCACCTCGGGGAACTGCGTCGTAAGCACCAGATTGCCGCAGTTCGGCGCACCCCAAACGGTGATCGCCCGGACGTCCACCGGACATCTCGTTCACCGCACTGTCAGCTTGCGCCAGCGTTGCGGTGCGTCGCCGTAGCGGCGTTGAAAGGCGCGGCTGAACGCGGCGTTGGAGGTGTAGCCGATGTCGGCGGCGATGTGCGAGACCGGGTCGGTGGTGGAGCGCAGCAGCTCGGCGGCGTGGTCGAGGCGGCGCTCGGTGACGTAGGCCGCCGGGGCGCGTCCTAGCAGACGAGTGAAGCGTTCGGCGAAGGCGGAGCGGGACATTCGGGCGTCACGCGCCAGCGTCGTCACGGTCCACGGCTTGGTCGGATCCCGATGAATGGCAGCCAGCACCGGTCCGAGCGCGGGATCCATTGCCGCCGTGAGCCATCCCGGTTCGGCGTCGTGCCCGGAAAACCAGGCGCGCAGAGTGTGGATGAACAGCAGATCGAGCACCCGCGAAATCATCGCTGTGGCACCGGGATTCGGGTTGGTTACTTCGATGAGTAGCACCGGCAGGATGGCCGCGAGCCACGGGCGGTGACTGGGGTCCGCCGGAATGTGGATCGCCCGGGGCAGCACCGACAGCAGCGGGGCCGCGATGGCCTCCTGCACCGCGAACGTTCCGGTGACCCAGCGGGGCGCCTCGGGATCGGCGAGCTCGGCGTCGAGGCGGAAGGTGTCCGAATCCTGTAGCGGCCGCGGTGTCGCGCCGGTGCCGACGCTGAGTGAATGGGCGTCGCCGCAGCCGAGTAGCACCAGGTCGCCGGGGCCGAGCAGGATCGGCGGGTCGTCGCCGACGTGCAGCCGGATGGTGCCGCGCTCCACGATGTGCAGCAGCCGGATGCCGTCCGGGATGGTTACCGCGAACGGCGGCGGCGGGGCGAACCGGGCGACGGTGTCGCCGTGCAGCCGGACCGCCTCCAGGATCTCGGAGAAGGCGTCGAGGTCCTCGGGCTGGCTGAACACGATCGACAACTCCTGGAGTTTCGGCAAACTATCTCGGCTTCTGAAGCATAGCTATTGACTGATTGTCCAGCTAACTTGGAGCTTGCTCGCCGCGAGAGTCTGTAGTTCCATCGTTGAGAGGGTCGAAAAACCATGCGTAACAACATCTTCCGTGCCGGTTCGGCAGGTCGCGGCCTGCGGGCTGCCGCGCTGACCGTCGCCGCGGTCACCCTGGGCATGACCGCCTCGGCCTGCACCGCGTCCGCCGAGCCGACGCCCGCGCCGAGTGGGAACAAGCCCGCCGTGCTGCTGGTGCACGGTGCCTTCGCCGACGGGTCGAGCTGGAGCAAGGTGGCCGCGCAACTGCAGCGCGACGGCTACCAGGTGACAACGGCGGCGGTGCCGCTGCGCGGGCTCACCTACGACGCCGCGTACATCCGCAGCGTGCTGGACGGGCTGCCGGGCAAGACGATCCTGGTCGGCCACTCCTACGGCGGCGCCGTGATCACCAACGCCGCGACGGGTTCGCCCAAGGCGGCGGGTCTGGTGTACGTGGCCGCGTTCTCCCCGGACCAGGGCGAGCCGGTCGGCGCGCTGGACGCGAAGTTCGGCGGACCGGCCACCAAAATCGGTGTCCCGCACGAGTTCCCGCTGCCCGGCGGCGGGTCCGGTCAGGAACTGACCATCGCGCCGGACAAGTTCCACGACAACTTCGCCCAGGACCTGCCGGAGAGCGAGACCACCGTGCTCGCCGCCGCGCAGCGCCCGATCGCGGTGGCCTCGTTCATGGAGCCGAGCGGTGTTCCGGCCTGGAAGTCGCTGCCGAGTTGGGCGCTGGTGGCCAAGGACGACCACATGATTCCTGCCGACGGACAGCGGGAGATGGCCAAGCGGATGAACGCGACCACCGTCGAGCAGGCGGGCAGCCACGCGGTCGCGTTGTCGCAGCCCAAGGCGGTCACGGATCTCATCGAGACCGCGGCGACCAGCGTGCAGGGCTGAGCATGGGGCAGCCGTAGCCCAGCCGGTACTGCGTGGCAGCCCGATGCATCAGCGATTCTCAGGAGACCACTGCCTCGTTTCTCAGAAACAAACAGCAGCCTGGGTTGGCGTGAGTCATCTGGAGTTGCCGTTTCTCGTGCTGTTCGGCACGATCCTCGCCCAGCCGATCGGGCGGCGGCTCGGCGTGGCCCCGGCCGTCTTGATGACGGTGTTCGGCTGCGTGCTCGCGGTGATCCCGGCGGTGCCGGACGTCCGGGTCGCGCCGGATCTGATTCTGCCGCTGCTGCTTCCGCCGCTGCTGTACGCGGCGGCCCGGCGCACCTCGTGGCGGACCTTCGCGCAGAACTGGAGTGCGATCGCGCTGCAGGCGGTCGGGTTGGTGGTGGCCACCGCGGCGGTGGTCGCGGTGGCGGTGCATCTGTGGGAGCCCGCGGTGCCGCTGGCCGTCGCGTTCGTGCTCGGCGCGCTGGTGGCGCCGCCGGACCCGGTGGCGGTCGGCGCGCTGGCCGGCCGGCTCGGGTTGCCGCGCAGGCTGGTCGCGGTGCTGGAGGGCGAGGGGCTGTTCAATGACGTCACCGCGATCGTGCTGTACGGGATCGCGGTGCAGGCGGTGGTCACCGGGGAGTTCTCCGCGATGTCCGCGGCGCTGGATTTCGTGATGTCCGCGGTGGTCGGCGTCGCGGTCGGGTTGGTGTTCGGCTGGGGCGGCAGTTGGCTGATGCGCAAGCTGGACGAGGCGGCGTGGCAGGTGGCGTTGGGTCTGGCGTTGCCGTTCGCGGCCTATCGACTTGCCGAGGCCTGGGGCGGCTCGGCGGTGCTCGCGGTGCTGGTGTGCGCGCTGTATCTGACCGACGCCGCCACCGATTTCGGCGACAGCGACTATCGGCTGATCGGCGACTCGTTCTGGTCGATCATCGAAATGCTCGTCACCGGAATCGCTTTCGGCTTGATCGGCCTGGAATTGGCGACCGTGCTGCGTGACGTGGGACCGGATTGGCCGCGCTTCCTCGGTGTTTCCGGTGCGGTGATCGGCGCTGTCGTCGGCGTCCGGTTGGTCTGGTTGATGGCGACCTGGGCGTTGTTCGGTCGTTGGTGGCGGCGCAGGGAAGCCGACGAGCCGTACACCTGGCGCGAGACCATGGTGACCTGGTGGGCGGGGCAGCGCGGCGTGGCCACGGTCGCGCTGGCCCTCGCCGTGCCGCTGACCACCGAGTCGGGCGCCGACTTCCCGTGGCGCAGCGGAATTCTGTTCACCGCCTTCGCTTTGGTGCTGTTCACCCTGCTGATCCAGGGGCCGACGCTGTCACTGGTGGTGCGCGCCACCGGAGTTCGCGTCGACACCGAAGCGGAACGAAACATGGAGCGCCAGTTGTGGACCCGCATTCTTCGCGCGGAGCTCAGCCGCCTGCAGCAGGTGGCGCACACCGAGAACCTGCCCGACGAGGTCTACGACCGGTTGCATGTCGGCATCGAAAGACGGCTCGCCAGAGCCGATCCCGAAGCCGCCGACGATGCCAAGGCGGCGGCCGAGCGGAGCTTCCGCCTCAACCGCAAACTCGACCGGATCAATCAAGAGATACTGACGGCCGGGCGCACCGAAGCGATGACCGCCCGGCGAGAACCCGGCGTGCCACCGGACCTGGTGGATCGAGTGATGCGTCGTCTCGATCTGCGGTCGCCTTAGTGGGACGCCTTGCTCGGTCGGTATCGCACGTTGACGGCCGTCGGGAGGTCGTCCGAGCCGATCTCGTGCAAGTGGATCGGGACGCCGCCAGGGTTGTCGTACAACCGGATACCGTCGCCGAGCAAGACCGGTGCGATGTGCAGGTCGATCTCATCGATAAGTCCAAGTTCCAGCAGCTGGCGGCCGATTGTCGGCGAGAACACCTCGAGGTTCTTGCCGCCCGCCGCCGTCAGTCCGATCCGTACCGCTTCGGCGAGGTCGCAATTCAAGAAGGTGACCCGGTCGGCGGGTTGCGCGTCCTCGGGGTGGTGGGTGAGCACGAAGATCGGTCCGTGCCAAGCACCGCCGTACGGGCGGCTGTCACCCGCGGCGTCCCAACCCTTTCGGCCGCCGAGCACAGCGCCGGTGGTGTCGACATATTCGCCGATCAGTCCCGGGCGGAACGAGAAACCGGTCAGCCAGTCGAGCTCGTTGTTCGGCCCGGCGACGAAGCCGTCCAGGGACATCGTGAAGTGCCAGAGCACCTTTCCGCCGGCGATCTGCGGCTCGGTGTCCCTCATCGTCTTCTCCCACAATCTGCTTGCAGTCTGCAATTGGTGGGACCACCGTAAGTCATCCGGTTGCGTTTCGCAATCAGTTTGCGAGATCCGCCGTGGTCGGCCTACTTCGCATCCTCACAGCAAACAGCCCGGCGAAGCTCCCGAATCCGCGTCCGGTCTGCTGCTACCGTCCGAGACCGTGACTACGGACCGCGTGGATGTAGCTCGTTCGGACCGCCGCCTCGGGCTGCGCCTGTGGCTCTTGCCGGTCGCCATCCTGGCCGTGTTCATGGCCCTGCTCGGCACGATGTACCTCGACTATGTGGTCGATCCGGAAGAGAACATGCACGATTTCCCCATCGCGCTGGTCAATCAGGATGTCGGCGACACGATCGGCGCGCCGGGGCAGGAGCGTCTGGTCAAGTTCGGTGACGAGGTGACCGAGGGGCTGAAAAAGGCGGTGCCCGCGGACAAGATCGACCTGCAGATCCTGCCCGTCAACGAGGCGTCGCAGCGGATGCAGGACAACAAGGTCTACGGCACCATCTTGATTCCGAGCGACTTCAGCAAACGGCTGGGCATCCTCGGCGTCGGCAGCGTGATCCCCGGTGACATCCAACGCCCGATCATCACCTTGCAGACCAATCCGCGCAGCGGTGCCTTCGTCACCGAGATCGTCACCCAGATCGGCACTCAGGCCTTGGACGCGGTGAACAAGCAGGTCGGCGCACAGTTGACCGAGCAGGTGCAGGCACAGCTGACGCCGCCCCCGGGCGGGCCGCCCGCACCCGAGCTGAGCGGTGCCACCCGGGTGGCACTCGCCGAGCCGCTGCAGATCGTCACCCAACCGTTCCATCCGCTGCCCAGCGGCACCGGGCAAGGCCTGACGGCGTTCTTCTACGCGCTGCTGCTTCTGCTGGCCGGTCTGGTCGGGTCGATGACCATCCATACGATGATCGATGCGCAACTCGGCTTCGTGCCCACCGAATACGGGCCGTGGTTCGTCCACTTCCCGCCGACACCCATCTCGCGGTTCCACACCTTGCTGATCAAGTGGGGCGTGCTGGTGGTGACCGCGAATGTCGTTGCGGGCGTGTTCCTTATCGTCGCGAAGGCGTTGGGCATGCCGATCGACCATCCGCTCGGGCTGTTTCTCTACAGCGCGCTGGCCATCATCGCCGTCGGCGTCACGGGTCTGTCCGTACTCGCGGCCGTCGGCTCGGCGGGCCTGCTGATCAACCTGATCCTGTTCATCATCCTCGGCCTGCCCTCGTCGGGCGGCACCGTGCCGATCGAGGCGACACCGAAATACTTCGCTTGGCTGGCCTCTTTCGAGCCGATGCACCAGGTCTTCCTCGGTGTCCGCGCGATCCTCTACTTCGACGCCAGCGGTCCGGCCGGTCTCAGTAGAGGAGTCTGGATGGCGGCATTCGGCCTCGCCGTCGGTCTCATCCTCGGCCTCGCGATTACCCGCTTCTACGACTACAAAGGCCTGCGCCGCACCGGAACCGGCCGCCCCGCACCGGCATAGGGGGCTCGTCCCGCCTTCGCTATCCAACTCGAGGCGCCAGCCTTGTCTGTTCTGCCCGCAGCCAGTGCGCCTGCTGCGTACCCTGGGTCGGCGATCGCCCCGCGACCGCGGTGTCCGCCGAATCCCTTCGACCAGCGAGCGTTTCGTGACTACAGCCGAGTTTCCTTTTCCTGTCCGCGATGTCGAGCGCAAGGTGCTCGATCGAGTTGCCGAGTTGGCGGAGGGATTTCGGGCCGTCGCGGCTGATTACGACGAGCGGGCCGAGATCGCGGTGGGGCATCTGACGGCGCTACACGACGCGGACCTCGATCGGGCCGTGTTACCCGAACGGGTGGGTGGGCTCGGGCTGAGCTACGCGGCCTTCGGGCACGTGGTTTGTGTACTGGCCAAAGCGGATCCGTCGACGGCGACGATCTGGACTATGCACGCGGGCGCGGGTGTCGCACTCGCGGAGTTCACCGCCGACACGCTCGGCTCGTTCTTCGCCGACGAGTTCCTGGCCGGTAAGCGATTCGCCAACGCGCTGTCGGAACCGGCCAGTGGGAACCGCTTTCTCAATCCGCAGCAGGACGCCGTCGCGGTCGAGGGCGGTTGGTCGCTCACCGGGGCGAAGCGCTTCGTCTCCGGCTGCGAGATCGCCGAATATCTGCTGGTGAACGCACGAGTCGACGACGTGCCCGCCTTCTTCGGCGTGGTGCCCGACGAGACGGTCTCGACCATCCCGATCTGGGACACCCTCGGTCTGCGGGCGACCCGCAGCCAGCTGCTGTCCTTCGACAACACGCTGCTGCGCGCCGAATATCGCGGTCGTGCACCGGGATTCGGTGACTACGCGGTGATTCAAGCCGGTCTGCCCGCGATCTCGCTCGGCATCGCCGACGCGGCGCTGGATGCGCTGATCGAGCACGCGCAGTCGCGGGTGATCCTCGGCAAGCCGCTGTCGCATCAGCAGTGGGTGCAGTACGAGGTCGCCGACACGCAGATCAAGCTGGCGGCCGCGCACGCGTTGTACGAGCGCGCGCTGGGGGAAGCCGACAACGGCCTGCCGAGCTTCTATCTCGACCTGTCGCGGGCCAAATACCTGGCGAACAAGATCGCCGTGGCGGTCGCCCAGCTGGGCGTGCGGGTGGGCGGCGCCTCGGGTTACCTCAAACAGTCACCCATCCAACGCCATCTGCGCGACGCCGAGGCCGGCCAGCTGATGGCGTACTCGACCGAGGTGCTCGCGGGCGAGATCGGCAGGCAGGTGCTCGGCGTGCCCGAACACGAGTAATCCGGATTCGCTAACAGCGGGGCGAAATTGCTCGATACTCGGTTGCCAGCGCTTGCGGCGAAAAGGGTCGCGGCGGGTCGAGAGCTGGGAGTCGTCAGATGACCGCCGAACCGGTGAAGATCACGTTGTTCGACTTGGACCACGCCGATGTCCGGGATATCAGCCGCGAATTGGCCACGCAGTCACCGGGATTGACGCCGGAGGCGGTGCCGGGCAGCCGGTACGGCGAGCCGACCATGCTGGTGCTCGCCGTGGCCTTCGCGATCCCGACGATCCAGGCGCTGGCCGCGTGGGCGTTGAAGAACCGCCGCAAACAGCGGATCGAGTTGCGCGCCAAGGTGTTGTACTCCGACGGCAGCGAGGTGGACCGTTCGGCGATCATCTCGTTCAGCGAGAGCGAGGCGCCGGACGCGCAGGTGATCAAGCAGCTCATCGACGGTCTCGGCCTGCAGGGTCTGCCCGAGGGCGACGGTGGCGCAAACCCGTAGCTGGACCGACCTTTCCAGCAACCTCACCCACCTCGGTGCCGTCCGGCTCGCCGACCACCTCGACGAGCTGCTGCATCCTGGCAAAGGCTCGCCGGAGCTGACGCTCGGGTGCCTGCACGAGTTCACCCATCACTGGTGCTTTCACTCGGCGGTCGGCTTCGCGATCACCGGGCTGCAATACCGGATGGCGCGGGCCGCGCTCAGCGGTGACGAGCGCGCCGTGGATCGGATCCAGCGGGACGCGGTCGCCTATCAGACGGTGACCGCGGTGCTGCGGCCGCTGATCGAGGGACTGGCGCTGTTCGCCGAGTTCGATGCGAACACCGTCCGCAGCCCGGTGGCGACGGCGCCGATGCTGGCCGCGATCAACCTGTTCTCCGGGAAGGCGCCGCATATCCTCGCGCCCGCGGCGGATGGCGACCTTGCCCCGATGGTCGGCGATCGCGCGGCCACGCTGGCGATGTCCCTGCCGATCAGCGTGCACCTCAGGACGATTCGGGTCAGCGAGGCGGGCATCCGCCGCAAGGTGAACGTGCTCGCGACCAGTCTCGCAGACGACAGCGACGGCTACCTGCTCGGTTATCTGAGCGCCAAGAGCATGTGGCGCGACGTGCGTCGCCGCTGCGGGCGGCTCTACGCCGAAACAGATTTGGCACTCGCCTTGCTGCGCGGGTTCTTCTTCGAAGATCGGCGGCTCGTCGAAATCCTGCTCGGCACCGGCGAAAAGGACATGGGCAAGCTGGCCAACCTGATCGTCGGCCACCTCACCCGACGGGTGCGCGAACTGGCACACATCACCGAGGCCGACGTCGCGACGCTCGAAGAGCTGATTCTGCGTCGTGAGCCGACGGATTCAGCGAAATGGTCTTCCCCGCTGCATGTTTCATCGGCCCGCTGGCGCGCGGGCCAACGTGAGTATGCGACGCTGCTCGCGGAGCTCAACGCCGAGCCAGCGAAGGTGGCCGACGATGCCGACGCGGAGCTCGCCGAGGGGTTGCGCCAGGCGTTCGGCGTGCTGCTCGACCGCCGCCATATCGTGCGGCTCGGCACCGAGGATGTCCAAGTGACCGTCGCCAGGCGCGGCAAATACGTTGTGCGGCTCGGCAACCGCGTGCTGCTGCGCGGACGCACGTCGAAGGCGTCGCCGCAATCCGGTCCCGGCACAGTGGAATTGGTGTTCAGCGCGCTGTCCTCGGGCCTGTACCGGGCGATTGTCGTGCACGGTCCGGAGTCGGTGATCGATATCGTCGCACCGGGCATCGAGCCCGACGACGCCGACGAAATGGCGCTGCTGCACACGCACGCTCACCCTGGCGAGCGGTATGTGGAGCTGTTCGAGCGGATGCAGCTCGTCGTGGACAGTGTCCTCGACGGAACACCCCAGGCCGCTCTGCTCGCCACTGTCCAAGAGCAGCTCCCCGAGGTTGCCCGGCACCTCTACCTGGACAGCGGCCTCAACACAGTGCCCGATGACCAGCTCGATGACGTCCTGCGCACCCTCGATTCCGGCGGCGTGTACGCCCTGCTCGATTACGACCGCGACCTGCTCGAAGCCTTGGTCATCCTCGGCGCAGTGGCCCCGCTCATGCCCTTTCGCGGCCAACTGCTGGCCGAACTGACCCTGCACGGCTTCACCGACCCGGACACCATCCTGCGCAGGCTCACCGAGGTCGAGCAGCGCACCGGCTTCGGCTTGGTCAACGCCGACGACACCAACGTCCTGGTGCACGTCTGAGCGCCCTCTTGTTTCGATCACCCGATCGAAACTGAATATGCAATGGCGGCAAGCCTGCTGGCGTTCACCGGGCGCTGATCGAATGGCCTGGCATCGTTCGCCAGGGAGGAAGAGGCCATGACCAGCACCGAGACACATGCCAACGAGCCGGCCACACACACCAACGGCGCAGGCACACCGGCCGACGCCACCGTGGCGTCCCGAGTACACGAACTGACCACGGTTTTCGAGCGCGGACTGCAGGAGAACCTTGGCGTCGGCGCGTCGCTGGGGATCCGGCTGGAGACCGCGGGCGACGGCTACACGCGGTACTACCTCGACCCGAACCCGGCCACCATCAACGCCATGTTCACCGTGCACGGCGGCGTCATCGCGACCCTGATGGACACCGCGATGGGCAGTGCCGTGTTCACCAAACTCGGTGACGGCGTGGCCTATACGACGTTGGAGCTCAAGGTGAACTTCATCCGGTCGGTCACCCTGGACGGCTCGCGACTCACCTGCGAGGCCAACGCGATTCACGTCGGCAGGCGGACCGCGACAGCCGAGGGGCGGATTGTCGATGGAAACGGCAAACTGATCGCGCACGGCTCCACCACGATTCTGGTGCTGAACCCGGAAAAGTAATCAACGCGAATGGCCCTGCTTCCGAAGGTAATTCGGAAGCAGGGCCATTTCTGTGCCCGAGGATCAGGCGAGGGTGTGGCATTCCTCGATGAATCGCACCAACTCGTCCAAACGATCGGTGCGAGCATCCACCGTACGGTCGATCACCTTTACCAGATGTTCGTACGCCTCGGTGTGGTCATAGGACGCCACATCGGCGATCTTCAACGCCCACCGCCAATAGCCACGCATGGTGTCGGCCAACGGCATTCGGAAATTGGCGATCACGTCACGAATCGGCTCCACCGTCGCGTCGCCGTGCACCCGCAGATACCGGCCGACCATATCGGCCATGAAGCTGAAATGCCGGGCTTCGTCCCGCGACAGCCGCGCCAGCACCGACGCGAGCACGGGATCCTCGACCACGTCGCGCAGATGCTGGTAGTACATCTGCGTCGCCTTCTCCTGCACCAGCGCGTAGGCGAAGAACTGCACCGGATGGTCGTAGGGCAGGTCGAACGGCTTCTGCCCCTCGATCGCCAATTCCGCACGCAGCGAACTACGTTCGGCGATCCCGGACGCTTCCTGATAGCGGGTCAGTGCGCGCGAGTGCGTGTCCTCCTCCAACGCCCAGCGGACGGTGAAGTGGTACAGCTCGCGGTTGTGGATGAAGGTCTCCCGGCTGACCGTGTCGTCCACCGGGAAATACCGGTGGTAGACCTCGAAATAGCCGGGCAGGTGATCCTCGATGAGCGTGACGAACTGCACCGCCGACTGCTGGCCGTCGGTGAGCCTGCCCGCGTCGGCGCGGGACCAGTCGAACGCGGTCTCCACATCCCAGGCCCGCGACGAGGGGGAGGCGGCGAGGAAGCCGTCGACCGCCTCGGCCACCTCGCCGACCGGAATCAGTGTTGCCTCGATATCCATGTGCCTCTCCTGACCGTCAGCGGGCGTTACGACACGTCAGCGCGTAATGCTTTGTCGTGTAACCCCATCCGGCGTTCGCGATCTCCAGGTAGTGCCGCAGCTTCGCGGCCAGGCCCGGCCCGTGCGCGTCGATGCGCTCGGCGGACGCGTCCACGTTCGCGATCCAGTCGTCGATGGTGCGCCGGTAGTGGTCGGTGAGATCGTCTACCGCGATGATGGAGAAGCCGGCGTCCTCGGCGGCCGTCACCAGATCCGAGAGCGGCCGCAGGTCGCCCCAGCCGAAGATGTCCTCGCGCACGAACTCGGTGCCGACCTTGTTGTCGAAGGCGTTGTGCGACGCGGCATTCCGGAAGCAGCTCTCCGAGACATACAGCGTGCCGCCGCGACGCAGCACCGCCCGGGCCCGGCGGAAGACCTCGCCGAGATCGGGCATGTGCACGATCGAACCGAGCAGGGTGACCGCGTCGAAGCTGCGCGGCGGCAGCTCGAGCCGCTCGAAATGCCCGACCTGGGTGTGCACCCGTTCGGCGACACCGCGCGCGAGCGCCTGTTCCGCGATGTACTCGTGCTGCCGGGGCGCCGGGCTGACACCCAGTGCGTCACAACCGAATTCCTCGGCCATGAACAGGATCAGCGAACCCCAGCCACAGCCGACATCCAGGAGTCGCTCGCCGCCGCGCAGCCCGAGCCGATCGGCGACGAAGCGCAGCTTGTTGCGCTGCGCCTGCTCCAGGGTGTCGGTCTCCGAGGCGTACAGCGCCGAGCTGTACTTGCGCAGCGGGTCGAGGAACTGGCCGAAGATGTCCGGGTCCAGGTCGTAGTGCTGATTGGTATCAGCGGTGACGGGCAGGTCGGTGACGGTCACGCCGCCGCCTCCTGCAACGCCCGATCCACGACCTTGACCACATCATTGAGGGTGGACAGCCCGAAGACGTCCTCATCCTCCAGCTCGATGTCGTAGGTGCGCTCGATCTTGGCGACCATGCGCAGCACCCGCACCGAGTCGACGCCCGCCATGCCGCGCAGGTCGACGTCGGGCAGCAGGTCCGCCGCGGCGATGCCGGTCTCGGTGGCGGCGATCTCGGTGACGGTGCGCAGGGTGTCGGCGGGATTCGTCATGAGTGAACTCCATTCGTAGAGAAGGTATTCGCGGCGGAGAGCGCGTCGGAGAGCAGTGCGACCTCGTCGTCGCCCAGCGTGAGTTGGTGGCGCACATCGTCGAGCGCGAACCGTTGGTAGGCGGCGGTGGAGGTGGCGCAGACGGCGCCGTTGCCGTCGAGGATCTCGGCCGAGGCCTGGATCGGCCGATCCGGTGCCTGGTCGGACAGTGTTGCGACGCAGCGGTATTCGTGGTCCACGAGCAGCGGTGTGAGGAAGCGGGTGCGCTGGGAGACCGTGAACGCGGGGTAGTTGCGCGCGAGCACGATCAGATTGCCCATCACCTCGTCGCAGATCACGCCGATGAGACCGCCGTGCACGACACCGGGATACGACTCGAACTCGCGGCCGAGCCGGAAGCGGGCCTGCAGGCCGTCCTGGTGCGGGGTGAACGCCAACCGCAGGCCGGTCGGGTTGTGTGGCGAGCAGCCGAAGCAGTGGTAGTCGGGGATCACCGACCACGGCACCTGCACGGCGCCGTCGACGGCAACAGCGCGGTCCATCGCGCTACGCGATCGTGTCGGCGAGTGCGCGGCGGACCTTGGCATTGCTGGACAGATCCAGCCCCGTCATGTTGGCGAAAGTGCGACGCACTTTGTCGTGCAGCACATCCAGTTCCCCCTCGGCGGCGACCTCTTCCAGGAACAGGTCGAACCCGGTGTCGATGGTCTCGTGATCGCCCCCCTCGCTGATGCCTGCCTTGAAGGTGCTCACCGGATGCTTGATCTTGGCCTCGGAGCTGTACACGTACAGCGTCTCCAGCACCGAGGGCAGCTCCTCCGGACGCTTCTCCAGCCGCTTCGTCGCGTAGTGGATGAACTCGCGCGCATGCCCGGCCTCGTCGCGACTCGCGCTGAGCAGCAACCCCTTCAGCACCGGCTCCTGCACCCAACTCGCCACCGCGCGGTAGATGTGGTTGACCGTGAGCTCAGAGATGATATTGGTGGCCAGCGTCGCCGACGGGGTACTGCCCGGCGCGTAGGGCTCGCGCATGGAGTCGACCACCTTGTCGTCCACGCTCTCGCCGATCGCGCCGAGCCAGGAGCGGAACGCGTAGTGGTGCTGCACCTCCTGGTAGCCCCACACGACGGCGAAGGTGGAGAAGTCGTAGTCGTCGACGAATTCGTTCATGAAGCCGTGCACGGCGGCGATGACGTTGGACTCGCCCATCGTCGCGCTCTTGGCCAGCGTGATGTATTCGGGGCGGACCAGCGCGCGGTCGACGGCGTCGAGGTCCAGGTCGGCCAGCTTCCAATGCAGGCGCTCGTAATGACGGAAGACTTCATAGCTGTGCACAGGTGACTCCAGTTCGGTTGTTGCGAATCGGCTTGGTGGTCAGTGCTTTCGAGCGGTGACGAGATCGCGGGCGGCGAGCCGCTGCAGCTTGCCGCTGCTGGTGCGTGGAATGCTGCGCGGCGCGACCAGGTACACCTCGACCGCGGCCAGCCCGAGTTCGGCCGCGACCTGCGCTCTGATGCGCTCGCCGAGGGCCTCGGCGGCCGCGTCGGTCAGTTCGGATTCGGCGATCAGCGCGATCACATCCGCGCCGTCGGGGTCGGTGGCGGCCGTGCAGCGGCCCTTGTAGACGCCGTCGAGGTCGCGCACGGCGGCCTCGACGTCCTGGGCGTAGTAGTTCACGCCGCGCACGGTGATCATGTCCTTGCACCGGCCGGTGACGAAAAGCTCACCGGCGCGCAGGTATCCGAGGTCGCCGGTGCGCAGCCAGCCGTCGGTGAACAGGCCTGCCACGGTCTCGGGCTGGGCGGTCAGGTAGCCGTCGGTGACCGACGGGCCCTGGATGAGGATCTCGCCGACCGCGCCGTCCGGCAGCTCGTGGTCGTCGTGCTGATCGACGATGCGCAGTCGCAGGCCGTCGACGGCGGAACCGACCGCCGCGACCGCCTTCGCATCCGATGCGTCAGGGAAAACCTGTTGTGCCTGTGCGTCATCGGAGAGGGCTGCGCGATCGACAAACTCGAACAGCGGCTCTCGGCCCAGCGGCGGGAAGGCGACGGCGAGGGTGGCCTCCGCCATGCCGTAGACGCCGAACATGGTCGTCGGCGCGAAACCCGCTGGCGCGAAACGCTCGCAGAACGCGGTGACCACGTCCCGCGAAATCGGCTCGGAGCCGTTGAACGCGATTCGCCATTTGCTGAGGTCGTAGTCGGTCACCTGCTCCGGCGGTACCGCGGCGAGCAGTGCCTCGTAGCCGAAGTTCGGCATCGCGGTGATCGTCGTTCCGCTGGTGGCGAATTCGGCGAGCCAGCGGGCCGGATCCTTGACGAACGCCAGCGGCGACCAGACGTGCGCGGGGATGCCGCGAAGGATCGCCGAGAGCGTGCCGAACAGGCCCATGTCGTGGAACAGCGGCAGCCAGAAGCCGCCGGTGTCGTCCAGGTCGAGCGCGATGCCGGTGCGGATCGCGGCCAACCCGCTCAGAACATTGTGGTGGGTCAGGCGAACACCCTTGGGTGTCGCGGTGCTGCCCGAGGTGAACTGCACGATGGCGAGATCGTCCGCGCCGAGGGCGGGCAGCGGCACATCGTCGTCGTTCTCGGCGAACAGTGTTGCAGTGTCGACCAATTCGACGTTCACCGCCGCACCGAGCACCGCCGCCAACTCCGCGAACCGATGCGACATCAGCACGGTCCGCATGCCCGCGGCCTCGACGATGGCCGCGAGTTTCTGTGGGTATCCGCTCATCTGCCGCGCACCGGCGGGCAACGGCAGGGGAGTGGCCGCGCCACCCGCCGCCGCGACCCCGAACAGGCTGATCAGGAACTCAGGGGCGTTAGGGCACAGGATGCCCACCGGCTCGCCGCGCGAGACGCCGCGCCGCACCAGGGCGGCCGCGGCCGACTGGGACCGCCGGTGCAGCTCGGCGTAGTCCACGGTTTCCGACACCGACCAGAACGTGGCCGGCACCCCGGGGTGTCCGGCCGCGATCTCGGCCATCCGGCCGTGCAGGGTTTCGACCGATTCTGCAGAATTCATGACTGCCACGACAACAGCGAATTGTGACGGTCCCTTGAACTGATTGTGAATTGCGGTGTTCGATAAAGAAGGGCGATCAACCAATCGCAGTGCACGATAAAGGAATTCGGCTATAGCTCGATAGGAACGGGTGATCGCCGCCGCTCCGAGGTGTCGGGAAGCCCGACGATGGACCGCGGAATTGCTTTCGCTACCGCAATTTATCCCGTTTTCCAGTTATCCAGGAGTTGCCGGTGAGTTCCGACCATTCGGCGGTCGAGGAATTGACCCCGGTCCAGCTGGCGGTCATCGAGAGCGTCGCACCGCACATGCGGCACAACCCGTATGGCAGCTACGAGGTGCTGCGCGCCGCCGGGCCGTTCGTCCCGGGCCCGCACGACATGCACCTGGTGACCCGCCACCACGAGGCGCAGACGATCATGCAGGACCCGCGCTGGAGCCATGCGGAGGAACCGCAGCTGCTGCACGGCGACAGCGATGTCGAGCTGCCCGGCTCGTTCCTGTGGATGGAGCCGCCGGACCACACCCGGCTGCGCGGGCTGGTCAGCAAGGCGTTCACCGCGCGCACCATCAGCGGCATGCGGGAACGGGCCGAGCAACTGGTCGACGACCTGATGGCGAAGATGCTGGCCGAGCGCGACGTGGATCTGCTGGATGCGCTGGCCTATCCGCTGCCGCTGACCATGGTGTGCGAGCTGCTCGGTGTGCCCGCGGAGTCGCATGACCATGTGCGCGAGATTTCCACGGCTATCGCCCGTGGCCTCGATCCCGATGTGCTGTTGTCCCCGGACGAACTCGCGGCGCGGACCGCCGCCGTGTATGCCTTCCTGGACTTCTTCGGCGAATTGGTGGAGGAACGGCGCAAAACCCCGCGCGAAGACCTGATCACGGCGCTGGTGCTGGCCGACGACGCGGGGGCCAGGCTCACCTCCACCGAATTGCTCGGCACGCTGCTGATTCTCGTGGTGGCCGGGCATGAGACCACCGTGAATCTGATCGGCAACGGCGTGCTCGCGCTCATCCGCAACCCGGACGAGTTCGAGCGGCTGCGCGCCTATCCCGAACTGTGTGAGCCCGCGGTCGACGAGGTGCTGCGCTACGACGCGCCCGTGCACCTCACCACCAGGACCGCGCACGACGAAATCACCCTCTCCGGGCGCACTTTCGCGCCGGGCGACGCGGTGATCGTGCTGCTCGCCTCGGCCAACCGAGACCCGCTCGCCTTCCCCGACGCCGATCGCTTCGACATCGCCCGCTATGCCCGTGGCCGAAAGTCGGAGCGGCACTTGTCCTTCGGGCTCGGCCTGCACTACTGCCTCGGCGCGCCACTGGCCCGGCTGGAGATGCAGGTGGTGCTGCGCGCCATCACGCAACGGGTCGCGGCGATGACTCTGCTCGAGGAACCGCCGTACCGGCCGAATGTGGTCGTGCGCGGCATGTCGCAACTTCGCGTCCGGCTGGAAAGCAGATGAGGCACGGCCGCGCACTGAACCAGGAGCCACGATGAGCACTGCCGTTCCCGCCGACGTCACCTTCGACGCCTTCGAGCCGAGCGAGCGGGCCGATCCGTATCCCGCCTATCGCCGGGTGCGCGACGCCGCGCCGCTGTTCCCCTACGAATTCGGTGACGTACCGGTCACTTTGATCACTCGCTACGAGGAGTGCGCGGCCATCCTGACCGGCTCCGACTGGGGACACGGTTACGCCGCGGGCATCAGCCCGTTCCGCGACACCACCGCCGCGATCCCCGGCTCGTTCGTCCGGATGGACCCGCCCGAGCACGGCCGCTACCGCAAGCTGGTGGCCAAGGCGTTCACGCCGAAGATGATGGCCGAGATGGTGCCCCTGGCCGGGCAGGTCGTGCGCGATCTGGTCGAGGCGGCGCTGCGTCGTGGTGAACTGGACGTGCTGAACGGGCTGGCCGTGCCGCTGGCGGTGGCGATGGTGCCGGTGCGGCTGCTCGGCGCGGATCCGGCCGACGGCGCGCTGTTCCGGCAGTGGCAGTTGGCGATCGCCCGGGGTAGTGATCCGGATTCGCTGCTCGGTGAGGCCGATGTGGCCGCGCGGGGCATGGCGGCGATGGAGTGCATGGGCTACTTCTCCCGGCTGATCCAGGAGAAGAAGGCGAACCCGACGCCGGATCTGTTGAGCGCCTTGGTCGCCGCGAGCGTAGCGGGCCAGCTGACCGAGCCCGAGGTGATCGGCATCGCGCTGCTCACCCTGGTCGCGGGCATGGAGACGTCGATCAACCTGATCGGCAACGGCATGCTCGCGCTGCTGCGCAATCCGGAACAGCTTGCGCTGCTTCGGGACAACCGGGAGCTGATGGGCCCGGCGCTGGAGGAGATGCTGCGCTACGACGCGCCGACGCAGTTCACCATTCGGGTTGCGCTGGCGGACAACACGGTTGGCGAGCATCGGTTCCAGCGCGGCGACGGCGTTGTCGTGCTGACCGCGTCGGCCAGCCGCGACGATCGGGTCTTCCCGGACGCGGACACGTTCGACATCACCCGCTACGCCGGAAACCGGCCCGCCCGAAAGCATCTCGGGTTCAGTCTCGGCATCCACTACTGCGTCGGCGCGCCGCTCGCCCGGATCGAGGCCGAAGCGGCGCTCGGTCAGCTGCTCGACGAAGCCCCGAAGTTGGCGCTCGCGACCGACACCGTCGAGTACCAGCCGAGCCTGATTCACCGGGGGATTCTGGCCCTGCCGGTGACGTTGTGACAGCGTCGCAGCACGCGGTCGTGCTCGGGGCGGGTGTCGCCGGATTGCTGGCGGCTCGGGTGCTTTCCGATCATTTCGCGCAGGTCACCATCTTCGAGCGGGACAACGTCGAGGGTGCCGATGTGCGGCGCGGGGTGCCGCAGGCGCGGCATCTGCACGGGCTGCTCGATCGCGGTCGGACGATCATCGAACAGCTGTATCCGGGGTTCACCTCCGAGATGGCCGAACGTGGCGCGACCACTGCTGAGGCGCTGGTCGGAACCCGCTGGTATGTCGGCGGATTGCGAGTGGCGCCCACCTCGACGGGACTCACCTCGGTGATGGCAACGCGTCCGCTGATGGAATCGGTTCTGCGGCAACGGACCTTGGCCGCGCCGGGGGTTCGCCTGTGCGAGGGGGCCGCTCGCGGACTGATCGGCGACGCCCAACGGGTGCGTGCGGTGTCGGTTTCCGGTGAGTTCGGCACGCAGGCGTACCCGGCCGATCTAGTGGTCGACGCGACCGGCCGTGGTTCGCGGGCGCCCGTGTGGCTCACCGCACTCGGCGCGCAGGCACCGGGGGAGGACCAGCTCGAGGTCGACCTCGGGTACGCGTCCCGGATGTTCCGGCGCACGCCAGGACAATTGGACGGTCACTCATCGGTGATCATCTCGACCGGTGCGAACGGCCGTGGGGGCGGGTCGATTCGGGTCGAGGGCGACCGCTGGCATGTCACCCTGGCCGGGATGCTCGGCGACCATCCGCCGACCGATCCCGTCGGCTTCGCGGCGTTCGCGAGCACAATCTCGGCGCCGGATATCCACGAGATCGTGACCACCTCCGAACCGCTCGGTGATGCTGTGCCGCACCGGTTCCGGTCGCCGGTGCGCCGTCGGTTCGAGCGGCTCGACGCTGTGCCGCAAGGCTTTCTGGTGCTCGGCGACGCGCTGTGCAGCTTCAACCCGCTGTACGCCCAGGGCATGGCGGTGGCCGCACAGCAGGCCCTCGCACTGCGTGACTGCTTGAGCGGCGGTGCCGAGGCCGAGCTGCCTGCCCGGTTCTATTCCGCCGCAGGCAAAGTCGTGGATGTCGCCTGGCAACTCGCGGCAGGCGCGGACCTCAGCCATCCCGGCGTGCTCGGCCCGCGGACGCCGCGGACCCGCCTCACCAACGCCTACGTCGCGCGCGTCCATCGGGCCGCGCATGTAGATCCCTTGGTCGCGCGGACGTTCATGCGCGTAGCCAACCTCGTCGAACCGACGACCGCACTGCTGCATCCGCGCGTCGCGAGCCGAATCCTGCTGCGCGGCACCGGCAGAGCCGTCGTCGACCTCGGTGCACAACCGTCCGCCGACCGCACACCGATTTCCATCGAGCCGACGAGGTGACGACCCGCAGCGTCGCGGGCCCGCACCTCCCTACGCATTTCGAACGCTGAGCATTCCGAACGACCGGCAGCACCGGCAGCTCGCCGGTGCACCGCACAGGAGGGACCAACTCGACATGGACTCGTCGCACGCGAGCACGGCTGTCGCGGAACAGGATTCCGTACAGACCGCGATCGCCCACTTGTTCGGCCCTGAAGGCAGAGCCGACCCGTATACCCCCGCCCGTGTCCTGCGTGAGGCGGGCCGGGTCCACCAGACCCCGCTCGGTCATCGCCTGCTGACCCGCTACGACGACTGCGTCGCCGTGCTGTCGACGACCGCGTGGAGTCACGCGGAAGAGGCCGCGATGATGCATCCCACGGTGTCGCCGGAGGACGCGCCCGAGGAGCTGCCCACCTCGTTCCTCTGGATGGAGCCGCCGGACCACACCCGGCTGCGCAACCTGGTGACCAAGGGGTTCACCCCGCGCATGGTGACCAGGCTGCGGCCGCGCATCGAGGAGCTCACCGAGCAACTCGTCGACAAGGCCTTGGAGGCAGGCGAATTCGATCTCATCGAGTTCATCGCCTACCCGCTGCCGTTGATCATCGCCTGCGAGCTGATCGGCGTGCCGAAGGAGGCCTACGGCCAGGTGCACCAGTGGTCGCAGGACCTGGCGCGCGGGTTCGACCACGACTACACGTTGCCCGAGGAAGCCTTGAAGGCGCGCAGCGCCGGATCGCGCGGCTTCATGGGCTACTTCCGGGAACTGCTCAACGAGCGGCGCAAGGACCCGAAGGACGACCTGCTCAGCGTGCTGTCCCAGGTCGAGGATCGCGGCGATGTGCTCACCGAGCAGGAACTGCTGGCCACCTGCATCACCACCTTCGTGGCCGGCCACGAGACCACGGCGAACCTGGTCGGCACCGGCATGCTGCAGCTGATGCGTAATCCGGACCAGATCGCCGCGCTGCGAGCGCGTCCGGAACTGTGTGCCTCCGCGCCGGACGAGCTGCTCCGGCTGGAGCCGTCGGTACAGATCACCACGCGGGCCGCCACCCGGCCGATCACCGTGGCGGGCCACGACTTCGAAACCGGTGAAGGCGTTGTGGTGCTGATCAATTCGGCCAACCGCGATGACGCCGCCTACGTCGACTCCGACCGAGTCGACGTCGCCCGCTACTCCGACCCGAAGAACCCGGCCAAGAAGCACCTCGGCTTCAGCCTCGGCATCCACTACTGCCTGGGTGCACCGCTGGCCCTGCTGGAGATGGAAGTCCTCCTGGAAGTGTTGCTGCGCAAGGTCAAGACCATCGACCTCCTCACCGACACCCCGCCCTACAAGCCGAACGTCGTGATCCGCGGACTGGAGTCCCTCCCAACGCGATTCACGCCTGCCTGACCGACCCCGGTCGGTGCGAGGGACCCGGAGCCGGAGGGGCGCCGGGTCCCTCGTGTTGGCGGCTACTTTCCGGGGCAGAGTCGTCTCGGCGTGCTGTCGGTCGCGAGTTTCGCATCGACACAGCCTGGTAGAAGATCGCGGTAGGTTTGGGTGCCGAAGTTGGCGGTGACTGTTAGCTTGCCGTCGCCGAAGGTGCTGCGCTGCACCAGGTGATCTTCGGTGAGCCACTGGAAGTCGGTCATCGGTGCGGTGCCTACTGCCTCGTGCAGTGGTGCGAAATATTCTTGCAGGCGGGCGATTTCGGGGCCATGGGTGGTGAGTTGCTCCTGGTCTAGTACGAAGTTCAGTGGGGTGTTGTTCAGGATCGCGGTCAGTGCGCGCATCGTTTGTTGCTGCGGCAGTTTGTAGTACGGGAGTTCCCAGCGGTCGAGGTTGATCACCGAGTCGTGCAGGACGGTTTCGTAGAGGGGGACTCGGTAGGCCGGGTCGAACATGGCCTTGGCCGCGGCGGCGGGTAGTTCGGCGGGTTGGAAGAACAACCGCGGTGCGCGCTCTGGGGTCCAGGCGCCCCAGGTTTCCTTGTCGCGCTCGGACTTCCACAGCAGGTCGGAGACGGGAGTCTGCGAGCCATGGCTGAACGCGACGACCGTGCTGGCCCAGGAGCCCGCGGACTCCGATCCGAGCACCTGCTTGCGGTCCTCGGCGAGCCGCCGCATCCGCGCGAGCCGGTTGTCGCGATCGCGCGTCTGATTCATCGGATGGCCGGGACTGTAATCGTCGAAGAATTCGCCCGAGGCGTCGACGTCGAGGAAGTAGGTGTTCGCGCCGTTGGCGGTCATGCTCGTATACCGGTCATCGAGCAGTTGCGGATTCCGGGCCAGCGCTTCGGAACTGAGGTAGCAGCCGCGATCGTGGAAACCGGCCTCCGGCGCCCCGGCGGCGTCGTGGACGCAGCCGGTCGGCCACACGCCGTCGGGCCAGATCGACTCGGGACCATCGGCGGTGGCGGGATCTTGGGCGTTGTAGTACGTATCGTAGGGTCCCGCAAGGTATCCCGCCTGCGTGGCCGCGTCGATGGTCGCGCGCGACATCGGCTCGCCGCCGGAGCCATCGCCCAGCCACATTCGGCTCAGCCCGAGCTCACGCATCCGCCGGACCGCATCCGGTGATCGCCCGTCGCCCCACACGTAGGCGTGGAAAGCGCCGAGCAGCTTGGTGATCGAGGGATTCTGGCGGATCTTGTCTTCCAGTGATCGGAACTGGCCGTGCTGGATCAGCCACGCGCGATAATCCTTGGCCGCGGCCACCGGAGACGAATCGGTGAGAGCGAAACTCACCTGGTAGGTGCGGGTGTCGGCGCTGGCGTCGAATTCGTGTTCAGCCCGTGCCCGCAGTTTTCCGTCGATCGATGTCACGGTCAAGGTCGTGCCGATGTCGGTCGGCGTGATGTAGCTGACGCCGCGCTGGCCAATGCTGTTGCCCCAGAACGGCATGGTGAGTGCATAGCTGAGGTCCATGGGACTGTCGACGAGTGCGGCGTCGGCGGAGTTCCAGAACGGATCGGTCACCGGCAACGAGAGGCCCTCGCCGCGCGGCAGCTGCAGTGCTGTTGCGGCGGGGTCGGTGCCGGTCACCGGCCAGGTCAGCCGCTCGTCGCGGTCGCTGCGCAGGACGACCCGGAGCCGGCCGTCGGCGGCGTCGGCGGAGACGGTCAATCCCTTATCGGGATACGTCCACGTCGCCAGATCGCCGCTGATCCGAATGGGGCCTGCCGTGCCGAGGCCACCCACCGCGCTGTCGGAGATCGCGATGCGCGTTCCGTCGCCGGTGACGCCGGTGACTGACAGGGATGTCGTGTCCACGTCCGCCTGGCCGCCGTCGATCGGCACCAGCACGTGGTTGCCGCGTTGCTCCGGTCGCGTGCTCGCGGTGTCGCTGTCGCAGGCCGTGATGGTCAGGCCCGCGATCAGCACCGCGGTGGTGAGGGCGATCCCTCGCTCGATGCTCCGACGTCTCATGCCGGGCACGGTTCCGGAGCCGGATGAGAGTTCGATGAGACGACGTCGGGTCCCGGGCCTGCGCCGATCCGATCCGTAGTATCCGAAAGATGCGCGTTTTGGTAGTGGATGACGAGGACGCGGTCCGCGAGGCCCTGGTGCGCGCGATGGACAGCGAGGGCTATGAGACGCGCGCGGCGGGCGACGGTGCCGCGGCGCTCGCCGAGATCGAGCGGTGGCAGCCGGAGGTGGTGCTGCTGGATGTGCTGATGCCGTTCATGGATGGGTTGACGGCCTGCCGACGGCTGCGGGCGCGTGGGGACCGCACGCCGATCCTGATGCTCACCGCGCGGGACGCTGTCGCCGATCGGGTCGACGGCCTCGATGCGGGCGCGGACGACTATCTGGTCAAACCGTTCGACCTGGACGAGCTGCTTGCTCGTGTCCGCGCCTTGGTCCGGCGCACCTATCCCGACGACGGCGCGGTCCTGTCCTGCGCGGATCTCGTGATGGACACCACCGCGCACGAGGTCCGCCGCGGCGCCCGCCTCGTCGAACTCAGCCGCACCGAGTTCGCGTTGCTCGAGGTGCTGCTGCGCAACGAGGGCCAGGCACTGCCGCGCGAGACACTCATCGAACGCGTCTGGGGCGCCGGCCTCGGCTCGACGTCGAACTCGCTCGAGGTCTACATCCGCTACCTGCGCCGGAAACTCGAAGCCGACCACGAACCCCGGCTCATCCACACCCTGCGCGGCATCGGCTACCGGCTGGCCCCGCCGTGAGGCTGCCGGGCTCGCTGCGCGCCCGCATCGCGCTCTTCTGCGTCGCCGCCATCGCACTCGCGCTCGCGGGCATGGGCCTGGCCGCCTACGCCGTGGTCGCCCACGAACTCGACAGCTCCCTCGACCTCGGCCTGCGCCGGGAGGCGACCCGCATCAGCCGCACCATGGCGACGGACGCCGACGTCGCCACCGCCTCCGGGCCCTGCCGATACCTGATCGCCCCGAGTTGCGTCCAGGTCGTCGCCGCCGACGGGCGCATCGAATCCGAGCACGACCCGAATCAGCCGTTACCCGTCGACTCCGCCACCACTGCGGTCGCGGCTGGAACCCGGTCGGCGTTCTTCACCGACATCGACCTCGACGGCTACCCACTCCGGATGTACACCGCCCCACTACGTTCCGGCACCGCAGTACAGATCGCCCAACGCGCCGACCCTGTCGACACCAGCCTCCGCCGCGTCGCCTACGCCCTCCTCGCCGCAGCGGCAACTGGCACCCTGCTCGCCATCGCCGCAGGTCTCATCGTCGCCCTCCGAGCCGTCGCCCCTGTCACCACCCTGACCGCCGCCGCCGAACGCATCGCCGACACCCGCAATCCCCGCCACCACATCACCATCCCCGGGCCCAACGAACTCCAAAGTCTGGCAACCAGTTTCAACGCCATGCTCGACGAACTCGATCAGGCCCTCACCGCCGAACGCGACTCCCGCGCCGCCCAACACCGCCTGATCGCCGACGCCTCCCATGAACTCCGCACTCCACTCACCGCCCTCCGCACCAACATCGACCTACTCCGCCGAGCCTCTCGCCTGAGCACCGAACAACTGGACGCCACCGCATCCGCCCTACGCACCCAGTCCGACGAACTCTCCGGCCTGGTAACCGATCTCATCGACTTAGCCCGCGCCGACGACCCATCCGCAGCCCCAGAATCCCTCGAAGACCTACGCCTCGACCTGCTGGTCGTCGACTGCCTACGCACCGCCGAGCGACATTGGCCCACAATGACATTCGAGTCTGAGCTAGATCCCACCACCATCTACGGCGCACCGGCCCGCCTCACCCGCGCCATCACCAACCTCCTCGACAACGCCGCCAAATTCAGCCCACCCCAAGGCGTCATCCACGTCACCCTCCACCACAACGACCTGACAGTCCGCGACCACGGCCCCGGCATCCCACCCGCCGACCTCCCGCACATCTTCGACCGGTTCTACCGCTCCACCACCGCCCGCACCAAACCCGGCCACGGCCTGGGCCTGGCCATCGTCAAACAGGTCGCCGACCTGCACGGTGCCATCCCCGCTGCCGAACCAGCCCCGAACGGCGGCACCATCTTTCACCTGACGTTCCCAACGGCGGCCCCTCAATCGCAGTGAGCACGAAACTGCTTCGACCCCAACGGACAATTGCGAGACGATGGCGAAATGCATGATGGATGGCCCGATCGCCTGATAGTGCGTGCCCTGACGTGCGGCGACGCTCACCAGGTGGCCGGCTGGCAGTACGACGGCCCATGGGGGATCTATAACCTCGCCGCTGCCGATGACCCGCCGAACGCCGCGGACGGGTACACGGCCGTGGCCGATGGCGACACCGGCCGGATCGTCGGATTCTTCTGCACCGGAGCGGAGGCGCGAGTTCCCGGCCTCGGTGCGGAACCCGAGGTGATCGACCTCGGTGCAGGCATGGATCCGAAATGGGTCGGCCGAGGTCACGGCCTGGACTTCGGCGGCACTGTGCTCGCACATCTGCGCCGGGTCAACCCAGCGACGCCGATCCGCGCGGCCATCCAAGCCTGGAACCTCCGAAGCAGGCAACTCGTCCGCCAGCTCGGATTCGTTGAGCGCGACCAGCATCACTGCGTGCAGAACGGTCGAGATATCACCTATATCGTCGCGATATTGCCTGTCGCTCAGTGACGTCCCGGTCGACCGCACGGTCGAAAGTGTGTCGCCGGATATGAGCTGTGCTGCGAGAATCGGTCGATGCCGGTCGACCAGAATCTTCTCCTCGCCTTCGTGGCGACCACGTTCCTCGCGATGATCATGCTGGGCCCGGACATGCTCTTTGTCCTCGGTTGCGGGATGCGTGGTGGTCCGCGGGCCGGGCTGCTCGCCACGCCGCGCGTCGGCGGATCGAAGTCGCCACCGGAGGAATTTTCATCGGGCTCGGCGTCCGGCTGGCCGTCCAGCACTAGTTCCGGCGGCTCATACTCGCGTGTTATGTGGTCTTCATGCTGCGGTATGAGGTGGGGGTGGGATGGGCGCACCTAACGTTGATGCCATGGATAGCTTGCAGGCGGGTCGACGGGACAAGGCCGTGGTCATCGGGGGTGGGATCGCCGGATTGCTCACGGCGCGAGCGCTTTCCGACCACTACGCGGAGGTTGTGGTGCTGGATCGGGATGGTGAGCCGGGGGCGGGGGTACGGCGGCCCGGGGTTCCCCAGTCGTTTCATCTGCACCAGATGTTGCCGCGTGGGGAGGTGATTCTCGAGCAGCTGTTTCCGGGGTTTCTCGATGATGTGTTGCGGCTTGGCGCGTTTCCGCTGACGGAGGGGACGTTGACCTGGATCAATCGTTATGGGGCGATGACGATGCCCGCACCGGAGCAGGGGGCGGTCTACAGCAGAGGGCTGGTGGAGCAGGCTATTCGTGCGCGCGTGGCCTCGATCATCAACGTGCACTTCGTATATGGGCAGACGGTGGTCGAGCTGTGTGCCGATGACGAGCGGACCAGGATCACGGGCGTTCAGTGCCGGTACGGCAGTCGGTCCGAGCATACGAACACCCTGTCGGCGGATCTGGTGGTCGATGCGAGTGGGCGGTCTTCGAAACTGCCGCAATGGCTTTCGGCGCTGGGATACGGCGTGCCGCCGGATGAGGTCGTCACGTCCGGGATCGGCTACAGCACCCGTTACTACCGGGTGCCCGCCCGGCCGAACGTGCCCACCTTGCTGGTGATCGAAAACGACTGCACCACAGGGAATCCGGCCGGTGGGGTGTTGAAGCGGATCGAGGGTGACGTGTGGAGCACGTGTCTGACCGGGATCGGCGGTCACTATCCGCCGACCGATGCCACCGGGTTCGATCAAGGCCTGACCGAACTCATCGATCCCGGCCTGGCCGAGGCCTTGCGTGACGCCGAACCGCTGACCGCGCCGCGCGGGTTCCGCATTCCGGTCTGTGTCCGGCGGCATTACGAGCGGATGGAACGGTGGCCGGCCGGGCTGCTCGCGCTCGGCGACGCGCTGTCCACCGTGGACCCGATCTATGGACAGGGCATGACGGTGGCCGCCATTCAGGCCGAGAGCATCGCCGCCTGTTTGGGTGAATACGACGGCCCGGGCTTCGAACGGGACGCGCTCGAACGGATACAGCGCGCCTCGTACCCGGCCTGGTGGCTCAGCTCGCTCGAGGATCTCCGCTGGCCGGGCGTCGAGCACACCGGCGGTCGGCCCTTCAAAAACGTTGCGCTGCTGCACAAGTACTTCGATCTCGCACTCGAGCGGATGACCCAGCAGTTCACCGGTACATCGGCGTTCGATCCGACCTTCCTGAGCTACTTCGCGCTGACCGGACTGCTGGTCTCGCCGAGCGAGGTGGTCAACGGCACCATGCTCGAAGCGCTGCTGCGCGGCGAAAGCACCGAAGCGCAGCAGGCGATCCGGGCCGAGATCAGTGCGTACGGCGAGTCGATCGCCACGGCATTGGCCGATGCGGTCGCCGTCGCGGCGTAACGCGCGAAGATCCCCAGATTTGCCGCTGGCGTGCTGGGCTCGGATGGAGAAATATAGGCGTGCAAACCGCCAGCGGGACGGCATTGGCGAAGTCAGGCCGCCCCGCCATGTTCCAGGAGATGGGAGCGGACTGTGCACGACGTCAGCGATACCACCGAGGCGCGGCCGGGGACGTCCGCCGACGAGCTCGGCGAGTCCTACATCTGGGAAGTCGTTCATGACGGCGTGACGGTCGAGTCGGGTGAGACCCGCCTAGGTGAGGCGCATCCACTGACCGGTAGTACCGCGGGTCAGCATTACGAGATCGCCTGCGGGGTGTTCGAGCAGGCGTGCGACAGTGCGGTGGAGGAGCATCGTTACGAGGTGATGATGGCGCGGGTGGAGGAGCGGACCGAACCACACCCGGTCACCGTCGTCACCGTGAATTTGCGCTATGCGGACGCCAGCATCGCGGTGTCGATGACCGCGCATCCGCGGCATCGCCCGATCACCGACACGGACATGGCGGAGTATCGCGATTACCTCGAGTGGGCAGAGGAAGACCACCGTCGGTTCCTCGAACAGAAGGCGCTGAACGACGAAACCTTCGACCTTCCATGGGAATCCACCGAGGAGGACTGGACTCCGGACGAAACGATCGACCAGTCCGATCCCCGTCTGGCCCGCATCGCGGAACTGGAGGCCGAAGCCGCCGACATCCGCTCGGAAGTCTTCGATCCCGACCACTGCCGCGAACTCCAGTTCCGCGCCGAGCAGAAGCTCCGCGCGGCACAGGCGGCCGCGAGCGACGACGACACCGCGGCCGAACGAGAACTCGCCCACCGCACCGAACGCGTCACTCGCTGGACCACCCTGCTCGCCGAAACCACCGCCGCCTACCTACAGGCCGCCGCACTGGACGCGGAAGCCGCGCACGTGCGCCGCGCACTCCAGTCCGACATCCAACCGGCCGGGCTGCTCAGCGAATCCTCCTGAGCCGGTGGAGATCCGGTGCCTACCGATCGCGCGGTAGACACCGGACAACCGTCACAGCGCCAGCAGTGCACGATGCCCGATACGCGGATCGGCCAACGGACGCAACGCTATTCGCATCAACGCGAGAGCATTGTCGTCGCCCGCTATCCGATTCGCCTTGAGGGAACCGCAGGCCTGGCATTGGTGCACGAGCTGCCATTCGCCGTTGTCCCGCGCGGACATGCTCACCGCGTCCATCCGCCCGCGGCACTGCTCGGCACGGTCGCCGGGGACGCGTCGGTCCACGTGACGACTGGTCAGGCAGTGCGGGCAGTGGTTGCGGTGGGCGGTGCCCGGCGCGGTGATCGGCACATCCATCCGGCACCCGATGCAACGGAACGCGTCGCCGGATTCGCCTGCGCGACCGTGCAATACGTCCTTTGCGCGTTGCGGGCGGCGGCCCGCCGGTTTCCTGCGTGGCATGTCGCACCCCCTACAGATCGCCGAAGACTTCGAGCGGGAACGGTGGTTCGGCCAGCGGGCGGACCGCCATGCGCATCAGGATGAGCTGATTGTCGTCGCCACACACAGGGTGCAGCGCCAGCTCGTGGCAGCGGGTGCAGCGATGCACCACGGCCCATTCCCCGGTGCGCAGCACGGCGATCGACAGCGGCGCCATTCTGGCGCGGCAGTCGGAGGGGCCGCCCTCGACGTGGTCGTGGGTGTGCCGCGAGTTCAAGCAACTCGGGCAGTGGTTGCGCCAACTGTTGTCCGGCGCGAGCGTCGCCACGACGAGGCCGCAGCGGACGCAGGTGAAAGTGTCGGTGCGCAGTGCTGCGCTCGGACCGTGAGAGGTGTTGTCTGACACCCGGATTACTCCTTTGCTGAGGGCTGAATGCAGTAACAGCAGGAGCAGGCCGAGCGCGCCTCGGAGCTTGTTTAAGCGGCGGTTGGCTGTGCGGGCGCGGACGAACCGACATGGTTCGACTCGACGCGGTGAGGCGCGCTCGGCGCAGTCCGGGGCATAGACACTCTTTCCTGGGCCGTCGGCCCGGTAACCGATCGCTCGGGCGCTTCTACCAGCGCGGGAGCAACGGTAGCAACGGCGTCGCGGCGGCCGCCACTGATTTTGGCGGGCGGCGATCAAGCGCGATAGTTGCGGATCACGAGCCCCAGGCTGCCTGCCGCGGCGAGTGCGGCGACCGCGAACATGTCGGGGTAGCCGAAGTTCAACTGCTGATGCAGGAACGACAGCAGGGCGGGCACGCCGAAGCCGAGGTAGCTGACCGAGTAGAACACCGCGGTCAGTCCGGCCAGATCGTCTGGGCGCGCGATCCGTTCGATCTCTTGGAGCCCGGCGACCAGCCCGATGCCGTATCCCGCGCCGAGAACGACGGCCGTCGCCAGCGTCGCCCAGAGTGTCAGCGCACCGGAAGCCCAAGCCGCCATGACCATTCCGCAGGTCACGAAGACGAGCGAGACGACGGCCGCGCGTGCGGTGCCCGGCTTGTCGATCCGCCGCGCCACCGACTGGATCGCGAAACCGCAACTCAGCGTGATGACTCCGACGAGCGCCGAGAACGCGATCGGCGCGCCGTGGATGTGCGGCGCCATCAGCGTCGGCATGATCGCGTACGCGGTGCCGGCGGAGGTGAACAACCACAGCGCGACCGGCAGTGCCACACAACGGAATCGGCGGTGCGCGGCCGCGGGCACCTTCAGGTCATCGATCAAGCGGCCCGGAGTCTCTTGGGGGAGTACCGTTTCCGGCGCTCGTGCCACCCACAGTGCGGCGACCAGACATAGCGTCACATTGATCAGATAAGCGAGCGTGTTCGGCCAAGGCGCCCACTGGGCAAGTATCCCAGCGAATCCCGCGCCGACCGCGAAACCGCCGGTGAGGCTCATCGCTGAGCGTCGCGCCCCGGTGCCACCGGGCAGCGCGGGCCCGAACGGCGGTTGCGCGAGCTCCTTCAACCAACTGCTACCCACCGCCATCGCCAGCCCGAGCGCCACTCCGCACAGCACTCGTCCGGCGGACAGCACCGGTACTGACGCCGAGCCGAACGCCAGCAACAGCGAGCCCGCCGCACTGATCAGCGGCGCGGGCCGCAGCAACGCGCGACGCCCGAACCGATCCGACAGCGGCCCGCCGATCAGCAGCGCGGGCACGATACCGAGGACGTAGTAGAACAGCAGCAGATCCACCGTGGTGGCGGCCAGCCCGTGATTCTTGTACATCACCAGCAGCGGCGTGAATTCGTTTCCGCCCCAGGCGATCGCGAACATCGTGGCGGCGACACCCCACCACGCCTTCGACGCGACCTCGGTGGGCGCGGACCGGACCGCGGTGGTGAGCGTCGCCATCACAGTCCTCGTAGTTCTAGTTGGTGCACGCCGGAGAGGTGCTCGGCCAAGGCGGTGGTGAAGCGGTCCACCTCGCCCGCTTCGATCAGCCCGGCCAGGTGAGCGTGCTGCTCGATGATCCGGTCGATGTCGATCGGGCCGCGGCGCAGCGCGACGCTGTTCATCCGCCGCTGCCGCTCGCGCAGCGAGTCGTAGAAGGCGGCCAGCAGCGGGTTCCCCGCCGCGATCACGTACGAGCGATGGAAGTCGGTGTCCACGAGCGCGAACTGGTCGAGATCCCCGGCCGCGGCCAGCTCGCGCTGCCGGTCGAGCGACGAACGGAACAGTGACGTCAGCGCCGTGCGATCGGTCGAGGCCAGCGCGCGCACCGCGGCCGCCTCGACCACATAGCGGGCGTAGGCGACGTGCTCGGCCTCGTCCGGCGGAATCGGCACCACCAGCGCGCCCCGCTTCGGGTAGAGCTTCATCCATCCTTCGGTCTCCAGCCGCAGGAACGCCTCGCGCACCGGCGTCCGCGACGTGCCGAGGTCGGCGGCGATCTCGCCCTCGCTGATCAACTCGCCACCGGCCAATGTGCCGGTCAGGATGCGTTCCTTGACCTTGCGATAGGCCTGCTCAGCCGATGAATACGTCTTAGACACAAGTTGTATCTTAGGGGCGATCGGCGGTTAACCGACTGTGAGGTTTGTTACCGGGAGCCCTGCCGACCGAAGATCATGCGGGCTCGGGTGCTCGCGCTGGGTTCAATCTGAGTATTCGACGGCTTTGAGCCAGATATGAGAATTATCTTCAAAGATATAGACCTGATCTTGCATGATCTTCATACTTTTAGCAGTAACGGTCCATATTATGCGGATCGACTATCGACATCCATCGACATTCAGGAGCGCAGGTGAAGATCGGGGTCCCCCGCGAGGTCAAGAACCACGAGTACCGGGTCGCCATTACCCCGGCCGGTGTGCACGAGCTCGTGTCGCGCGGGCACGAGGTGTACATCGAGTCCGGTGCCGGTCGTGGCTCGGCGTTCGAGGACGAGGCATACACCGTCGCAGGCGCGCGGGTGCTGAACACCGCCGACGAGGTCTGGGGCACCGCCGAACTGGTGCTCAAGGTGAAAGAGCCGGTCGCCGAAGAGTATTCACGCATGCGCGAAGGCCAGGTGCTGTTCACCTACCTGCACCTCGCCGCCTCCAAGGAGTGCACGGACGCGCTGCTGAGCTCCGGCATCACCTCGATCGCCTACGAGACGGTCACCGGCCGCGACGGCTCGCTGCCGCTGCTGGCCCCGATGAGCGAGGTCGCGGGCCGGCTGGCCCCGCAGGCCGGCGCCTACCACCTGATGCGCAACGGCGGCGGCCGCGGCGTGCTGATGGGCGGCGTGCCCGGCACCCCGCCCGCCAACGTGGTTGTGATCGGCGCGGGCGTCGCAGGCGGCAACTCGATCGCCATCGCGCACGGCATGCGCGCCGAGGTGACCGTGCTCGACCTGAACATCGCCCGCCTGCGCGAGATCGACGCGCAGTACAAGGGCCAGGTGCGCACCATCATGTCCAACCGGCTCGAGGTCGAAAAGGCGGTGCGTGAGGCCGATCTGGTGATCGGCGCGGTGCTGGTGCCCGGCGCGAAGGCGCCCACGCTGGTCTCCAATGACCTTGTCGCGCAGATGAAGCCGGGCTCGGTGCTGGTCGATATCGCCATCGACCAGGGCGGCTGCTTCGCGGATTCGCGGCCGACAACGCACGCCGACCCGACCTACCGGGTGCACGAGTCGGTGTTCTACTGCGTCGCCAACATGCCCGGCGCGGTGCCTTACACCTCGACCGTCGCGCTCACCAATGCCACGCTGCCGTACGTGGTCTCGCTGGCCCAGCACGGCTGGCGCGAGGCGGTGGCCAAGGATCAGGGCCTGGCGGACGGTCTCAGTACGCATGGTGGTGTGCTGCTGTCCGCTTCCGTCGCGGCCGCGCACGGTTACGTGGCCGAAAGCCTGGTTGCGTAACACGTTTCGCAAAGGCGGCCGACCCGGTGGGTCGGCCGCCTTTGTCACGTAGTGGGATTCGTTCGCGGGCGCATGTGCTCGAAGATGAGGATCGTCTCGGTCGAGGCGACCGCCGGATGCTCGCTGAGGTTGTTCAGCACGAACCGGCGCAGCTCGTCGGTGTGCGAGGTGGCCACGTGGATCAGGTAGTCGTCGGCGCCCGCGATGAAGTACACGTTGAGCACCTCCTCGAATTCCGACATCTGCTCGCCGAATTCGGCCAGGTGCTGGCGTGCGCTGGCACGCAACCGCACCGCGATCATGGCCTGCAGGCTCCGGCCGAGCGCGGCCGGATCGATATCGGCATGGAACCCGCGAATCACGCCGCGTTCCACCAGCGCGCGCACCCGCCCGAGGCAGGTGGACGGCGCGATCCCCGCCGCGGCGGCGAGCGCGTTGTTCGTCATCCGGCCGTCCCGCGCGAGCTGGTCGAGCAGGATTCGGTCGATATCATCGATCGGTACGCCGGCCGGCGGGTGGATCGGCGACACGGGTGGGGTCGAGCCGCCGGGTGAATCACTCTTACGCATACCTCGACCGTACAGAATCTTGTTCGTAAATCCGCCTTATTTATGAATGATCTTCGCCGAACTGGGGTCTCGTTGTAGTTATGCGCGCCAAGAGGTGGCGGGCAATCCCGCGAGGAAGTCTTTCCCCGGCAGCACGCGCAGCCGCCACGGACGCAGTCGCAGCAGGTTGACACCGGGCGACTCCGGCCCGTGCCAGCCGGGGATGCCGATGCCGCCGGGGTCGTAGCCGAGCGGCATCGGTGTGCTCCGGAACAGCTCCCACACCGTCGTCTTCGTCTCGAGGTCGTCGACCCATTCGGCCGCGCACTCCGCGAGGCAGGTGTCGTGCGTCGGCGCCCAGTAATTGCATGCCGCATAAGGACTATGGGCCAGCTGCGCCACCTTGGGCGGGGTCTTGCCGGTGAGGATCCACCCGGTCAGCTCCTGCTCGTCCCACTGCCAGATCGGATGCAGGATGCGGCTGCGCGGGCGGCCCGCCGGATCGGTCGTCGACACGGTTGACCAGACAATGCCGTGCGCCAACTCCACGAAACGTGGTGCGATATCGCCCAATTCGCTCACATCGGCCACTGTAGCGTCGCGCCGGGCCTCAGACCACCGGTCGAGCGTGCGGCCGAGCCTGTTCCAGTT
Source organism: Nocardia sp. NPDC050175 (assembly GCF_044459885.1). NCBI lineage: Bacteria > Bacillati > Actinomycetota > Actinomycetes > Mycobacteriales > Nocardiaceae > Nocardia > Nocardia sp. NPDC050175. The sequence goes on along the minus strand of NZ_JBITJI010000001.1, from coordinate 299,313 downwards.
GCGCGGCCACGGTGAGGATGGTCGTTTCGCCGTTGCTGGGGCCGATCAGCTGCACCGCGAGCGGCAGGCCGTCCGCGCCGATGCCCGCGGGCAGCGACGCCGCCGGGTGACCGGTCACGTTCCACAGCGTCGTGTAGGCCACCAGCGGAATGGACCGGGTCTGAGCGCGAACGGTGCTCGCACCGTCGAGTGCGCCGATGCGCGGCGGTCGGCCCGCGAGGGTCGGGGTGAGCAGCAGGTCGCAGTCGACGAAGATCCGATCGACCTTGCGCGCCAAGGCTTCACCCTGCCGGATGGCCCATTCGACGACCGGACGCCGGGCCCAGGCGCCCATTCTGATGGTCTGACGGGTGCGGCGTTCGAGACGTTCCGGATGCTCGACATGGTCGGCTTCGTCGCGCACGCCGCCGAAGAACTGAGGGAAGAAGGCCTGCAGTGATTCCGGGTAGTTCGGGTCGACCTCGAACACCGAATGGCCAAGGTCGGCAAGCAGTTTCGCGGTGTCGTGGACCGCGCGCACGTGCTCGGGATCCGGTTTCGCCAGTGCGTTAGGCGATTTGGTGCTGTAGCCGATGCGCAGGCAGGTGGCGGATTGCCGCGCGGCCTGTTCGAACGACATCACCGGCTCCGGTGCGGTGAACCGGTCGTTGGGGGTGTTGCCGCGGATCACGTCGTACACGATCGCTGAGTCCAGGACGCCGCGGGTCAGCGGTCCGGTGACCCCGAGCGACCACCAGAGGTGCTCGAACGGCGCGACCGGCACCCGGCCGCGCTGCGGCTTGAGGCCGAACAGTCCACAGCAGGCCGAGGGGATCCGGATCGAGCCGCCGCCGTCGCTACCGATGGCGACCGGGACCAAGCCCGCCGCGACCGCCGCGGCCGAGCCACCGCTGGAACCGCCGGTCGTGCGGTTCCGATCCCAGGGATTGCGGGTGACGCCGTAGGTGCTCGACTCGGTGAACGGCCACTGCCCGAATTCGGGCATCGTGGTCTTGCCGACGATGACGGCGCCTGCAGCGCGCAACCGGCGCACGACCTCGGCGTCGGCCTTGGCCGGCGTCGAGTTGGCTCGGGTGCCGAAGGTGGTGACCAGACCGGCGACGTCGATCTCGTCCTTGATCGCGATCGGGATGCCGTGCAGCGGGCCGACGCTGCCTGCGGCACGCTCGCGGTCCCGTTCGATGGCCTCGGCCCTGGCCTGCTCGTGGCGCACCTGAGTGAACGCATTCAGGTCAGCGGCCGCGTCGATGCCGGTCAGCGTGGCGGCGACCAGCTCCTGCGAAGACAGGACTCCTTGGTCGAGCAGCTCTCGCTGCTCGAGCACACCCGCCGCTACGACGTCCTGGAGATCCATCTACCGCTCCTCTCGGCCACACAGCACCGCGTGACCAGCACGACTGAACCGTCGGGCCGAAGACCCGACAGTAGATAGCCGTATGACCATTTCGCAATGAATACGGATGCGGATCACAAGGAGTTCAGTATTTCGGCGAACTGGGTGGGCGGTATTCGGGATCGGCGGCGCGCATGGCGGCAACGTCGTCGCGATCGCGGAAGGCGGGCATGGACTGCCAGCGTTCGTGCAGTCGCGCCAGCGCGTCCCGATCGAGCTCGATGCCGAGGCCTGGGGTGTCGGTGACCTCGATGGCACCGTCGGTGAAGGTGAACGGTGTGGTGATGACGTCCTCGGCCTGCCACGGGTAGTGGGTGTCGCAGGCGTAGTCGAGGTGTGTGACGGTGGCGGCGACCTGGGTCATCGCGGCGAGGCTGATGCCGAGGTGGGTGTTGGAGTGCATCGAGATGCCTTTGCCGTAGGCGTGGCAGATCGCGGCGAGGTCGCAGGTGGCGTGCAGGCCGCCCCAGAAGTGGTGGTCGGACAGCACGACCTGGACCGCGTTAGCGTCGAAGGCGGGGCGGATTTCGTCGATGGCGGTGACGATCATGTTGGTGGCCAAGAGCATTCCGGTGCGGCGGTGGAGTTCGGCCATGTCGTCGACGCGGGCGGTGGGGTCTTCGAGGTATTCCACGATGCCGGTGAGTTGTTCGGCGACGGTTGTCGCGGTGACCAGAGACCAGCCGCCGTTGGGGTCGAGGCGTAGTGGGTGTTCGGGGAAGGCCTTGGCCAGCGCGGTGATCGCGGCGACCTCTTCCTCGGGTGGGAACACACCGCCCTTCAGCTTGAAAGAGCGGAATCCGCCGTGGGCGCTGAACTTTTCGGCCAGCCGGACGACGCCGTCGGGGTCGAGCGCCTCGCCCCACTCGTCGGTCGGGGTGTCCGGCATCGGGTGGTCGGCCCACTTGTAGAACAGGTAGCCGGAGTAGTCGACGCGGTCGCGTACCTTGCCGCCGAGCAAGGCGTGCACGGGCAAGCCGAGCTCGTGGCCGTGCGCGTCGAGTGCCGCAGTCTCGAAGGCCGAGATCACGCTGAGACGGACCTTGTCGGTGGTCAGCGTGCCGCGCAGGCCGCCTGCGACCGGGTTGTCATCGAGTAGGCGGGTGTCGCCCGCGCCGAGCAAGCGGATCGCATTGATGGCGGCCACCGGCATGCCGACCAGGTGCTGCGCTAGTTCTGTTGCGCGGGACAGGTATTGGTGGTCGCCGTAGGTCTCGCCGAGACCGACCGTGCCGCTGTCGGTTTCGATCTCGACGATCAGTCGTGGCGTGTACGGCTGGTGTACGCCACCGACATTGAGCAGTGGTGCGTCGGCGATGAGGATCGGGGTGAGGCGGACGTCGGTGATGACAGGGGACATGGTCAGTCACGCTTTCCGTCGATGCGGCGGGGGAGGCGCCACGGGTTGTCCTCGCGTAGGGCGGGCGGGAGCAGGCTGTCGGGGAAGCCCTGCCAGGCGACGGGGCGCAGGAACCGGTCGATCGCGGCGGTGCCGACCGAGGTCGTGGTGGGGGCAGTGGTGGCGGGGTACGGGCCGCCGTGTTGTTGGGCCCAGGTGACGGTGACACCGGTCGGCCAGTCGTTCCAGATCAGGCGTCCGGCGAGCGCCGTGAGCGCGGGCAGTAGCGGGCGGACCTCCTCGATCTCGCTGTCCTCTGCGAAGACCGTGGCGGTCAGACCTGGTTCGAGCGCTACGAGAAGTGCGTGTAGCTCAGCGGAATTCGCGTATTCGACGATCAGCGCGGCGGGACCGAAGCATTCCTGGTGGAGCAGCTCACTACCGGCGAGGAAGTCGGCGGCGGACACCTTCAACAGCGTCGGTGCGAGCAGGTCGGCTTCGATGTCAGGCAGGGAAAGCGCTGTGACAGAGGGATGTTCGCCCAGGCTCGTGACTCGGGTTCGGAAGCCGTCGGCAATGCGGTCATTGAGCAGTCGTTGCCCGGGTGCGTCACGAACGGCCGTGCGGAGTGCGTCGGTGAGACCATGGCCTGCGGGCAGCAGCAGCAGGCCGGGTTTGGTGCAGAACTGTCCGGCGCCGAGGGTGAACGAGCCGAGGAAGCCCGCCACGATCTGGCGGCTGCGTGCGCGAATGGCTTCCGGCAGGACCACGACCGGGTTGACGCTGCCGAGTTCGCCGTAGAACGGGATCGGCCGAGGCCGTGCGGCCGCTATGTCGAACAGCGCCCGTCCGCCCGGCACTGACCCAGTGAAGGCCGCCGCAGCAATGGCAGGGTGGCGCAGTGCGGTGGTGCCTGCGTCGATGCCGTGGATGAGCTCGAAGATTCCGTGCGGTGCGCCTGCCTCGATCAGAGCTTCGCGGACGATTGCTCCGGTGCGCGTGGACAACTGCGGATGCCCGGGGTGCGCCTTGAGCACGACCGGACAGCCTGCGGCCAGCGCGGAGGCGGTGTCGCCGCCCGCAACGCTGAACGCGAACGGGAAGTTGCTCGCGGCGAACACCAATGTCGGACCGATCGGCACGACGCTGCGACGGATATCCGGTCGCGGGCCCATCGGCCACTGCGGGTCGGCGTGGTCGACGGTGGCGCGCAGGAACTCGCCATCGGCGAGCACCTCGGCGAACAGGCGCAGCTGAAAGGTGGTACGCGCCAATTCGCCACGCAGGCGCGGGTTTTCCGGGAGATGTGTTTCCTCGGCGGCGAGCGGGACCAGCTCGTCGGCGGCGGCATCGATCGCGTCCGCGGTGTGTGCGAGCCAGCGCGCGCGGTCGGCCGGGGTGGAGTCGGCGAGCGCGGCGGCGGATTCCGCTGCCGCGTCGATGATTCGGGCTAGGTCGTTCGGGTCGGTGTCCATGATTCCTCCGAAAGGTCAGGCGCGGGCCGAGTATTCGGCGATGGTCCAGGCACGGGCTCGGTCGCTGAGCGTGACGCCGAGGCCGGGACGGGCCGACAGGTGCATCCGTCCGTCGGCGATCTCCAGGCGCTCGTTGAAGAGCGGATCGAACCATTCGAAATGCTCGACCCAGGGCTCGCGTGCGTACGACGCGGCGAGGTGGACGTGCACCTCCATCACGAAATGCGGGGCCAGTTGCAGGTTTTCGCTGTCGGCCATTGCCAGCACCTGCAGGAACGGGGTGATGCCGCCGATCCGTGGCGCGTCGGGCTGCACGATGTCGGCCCCGCCCGCCCGGATGAGCTGCGCGTGCTCGGCCGCGCTGGTCAGCATCTCACCCGTCGCGATCGGGGTGTCGAAGGTCGATGCGAGCCGGGCGTGGCCGTCGAAATCGTAGGCGTCCAAGGGTTCTTCGATCCATACCAACCCGAATGGCTCGAACGCCCGGCACATCCGGCGCGCGGTCGCCCGATCCCACTGCTGGTTGGCGTCGACCATCAACGGCACCCGGTCGCCGAGCTTCTCCCGCACCGCCGTCACCCGCGCCAGGTCGACGGCGCTGTCCGGATGGCCCACTTTGAGTTTGATGCCGCCGATCCCGTTCGCGAGCGCTTCCGTCGCCCGGTCGAGCACCTCCTCGATCGGCGCGTGCAGGAAGCCGCCGGAGGTGTTGTAGCAGCGCACCGAATCGCGATGCGCCCCGAGCAGTTTGGCCAACGGCAGCCCGGCGCGCTTGGCCTTCAGGTCCCACAGCGCGATATCGAACGCCGCGATCGCCTGCACCGCGAGCCCGCTGCGACCGACCGACGCGCCCGCCCACATGAGCTTGTCCCACATCTTGGCGATGTCACTGGGATCCTCGCCGAGCAGCACGGGGGAGAGCTCACGGGCGTGCGCGAATTGCGCTGGGCCGCCAGCTCTTTTCGAGTAGCTGATGCCCAGGCCGACCAACCCGGACGCGGTGGTGATCTCGGCGAACAGCACCGCCACCTCGGTCATCGGCTGCTGTCGACCGGTCAGGACTTTGGCGTCGCTGATGCCGGTCGGCAGGGGGAGCGTGACCGACGAGATGGTGACATCGGTGATGGTGTCCAGCGTTGCCGCGCCGGTCATGCCGCGTCCGCTCCGGTGACGGACCGGATCAGCGTGCCGAGTTCGGCGCGTTCCTCCTCGGTGAGGTTGGTCAGCGGCGGCCGCACCGGACCGGCGGGACGGCCGATCGCGGTCAGCCCGGCCTTGATGATGGATACCGCGTAACCGGGACGTCGGTCGCGGATGTCGAGGTAGGGGATCACGAACTCGCGCAGGTGCTTGTAGACAGTGTCCCGGTCCCGCGCCCGCACGGCGCGATAGAACGCCAGCGCGAACTCCGGCATGAAGTTGAAGATCGCGGAAGAGTAAGTGGTGACGCCCATTTCGGTGTACGGGAGGGCGAAGGTCTCGGCGGTCGGCAGCCCGCCGATGTAGGTGAGCCGGTCGCCGAGCCGCGCGTAGATCCGGGTCATCGTCTCGATATTGCCGACACCGTCCTTGAAGCCGACCAGGTTCGGGCAGCGTTCGGCCATTCGTGCCAAGGTCACGTCGTTGCAGGTGGCGTTGGCGCGGCTGTAGAAGATGACGCCGAGTGAGGTGGCCGCGCAGATCGTGGCGACATGCTCGATCAGACCCTCCGGGCCTGCTTCGGTCAGATACGGCGGCAACAACAGAATGCCCTCGGCCCCAGCGACTTCCGCCGCTCGGGCCTGCTCGACGGCCGCCGCAGTGCCTGCGGTGGCAGGCGCGATGACAGGTACTCGGCCGCCGGTCTCGGAGACCGCCGCACGCACCACCTGATCTATCTCGGACGGCGTCAGCGAGAAACCCTCGCCCGTGCCGCCCGCGGCGAACAGGCCGGCGACGTCGTACTGTGCGAGCCAGGCGATGTGCTTGCGATACGCGGCCTCGTCGAACGCGAGGTCGGCATCGAAATGCGTGACCGGGAACGACAACAGCCCTTGGCCCAGCGCGGGCCCTAGTTCTTCAGCGGATAGATGAGACATTCTGTTCCTTTCAAGGAGCGGGTGGCAGCGAGTCGAGCAACCGCACGACCCGAGGCAACGCCGGGTTCGCGCAGGTGCGCCGCCACACCGCGTACAGGACAACCGGATCGTCGACGCCGTCGAGCGGCCGGAACCGCACGCCGTCGGGGTGCAGATGACTGGCCGTCTCCGGCACCAGCGCCAGGCCACGGCCCGCGGCGACCAGCGCCAGCATGGTGTGCACCTGGGTCAGCTCGTGCGTCGACGTATAGGGCACGGCCGCAAGGATTCCCGCGACCAGATCGGCGAAATACCGGGCCGGGCCGGGCGCGTACACCAGCAGCGTCTCGCCGCCGAGCGCCTCGACCGCGATCGGGCCGTCGGCGGCGAGCCGATGCCCGTCGGGCAGTGCGAGCATGAGCCGTTCGGAATGCACCAGCTCGCAGTCGAACTCGGTGCGGTCGAAGGGCGGCCGGGCCAGCGCCAGGTCCAGCTTGCCGCTGCGCAGGTTCTCGAACTGATCCGAGCTCACCATCTCGCGCAGCACCACCTCCACACCGGGCAGGCCCTGCTCGATGTGGTTGAGGAACCGGCCGAGGAAGCCGAACCCGGACGCCGCGGTGAAGCCGATCCGCACCGTGCCCGCGCCGCCCGCCGCGACCAGCCGCGCGGTGCCCGGCGCGCCCTCGGCGAGCGCGAGCAGCCTGCGTGCCTCGATCAGGAACACCTCGCCCGCCGGGGTCAGCTGTGCCTGCCGCTGACTGCGGTCGAACAGCTCGACCCCGATATCGCGCTCGAGTTTCTGGATCTGCCTGCTCAGCGGCGGCTGGGTCATCCGGAGCCGCTCAGCCGCCCGGCGGAAGCTGCCCTCGTCGGCGACCATGACGAACCCGCGCACCTGTTCCAGTGAGACCATGGCTGCCAGCCTGCCTGCCTCGGGGCGATGATGCGGGTAATCGCGCAGCCACGGGCGGGCGTCGTCGACGTGGCGGGTCATGCGGCGGGCAGGTCGATGATCTCGACCCAGGTGGGGTTGCGGCCGACCGGGACACGCTGCAGTGCCGTGAGCGCGCCGGTGTCGTGGTCGATGGCGTAGCTCGTGATGGCGTTGGACTTCTGGCCTGCCGCCACCAGGAAGCGGCCGGGTGGATCGATGGCGAAACCGCGCGGCTGGGTCTCGGTGAGGGTATGCCCGAGGAGTTCGAGCGCGCCGGGTGTGCCGTCGACGCGGAATCCGATGAGGGTGTCCGACGTTCGTTCGGACACATAGACATAGCGGCCGTCGGGCGTGACGTGCACGTCCGAGGTCCATGGACTGCCGGAAAAGCCTGCTGGCAGTAGGGATATCGAGGACATCGGCGTGAGCGTGCCGGTCGGCGGATCGAACAGGTAGCTGCTGAGCGTTCCGTCGAGCTCGTTCGTCGCGAAGGCGACGCGGCCGCTCGGGTGGAAGACGATATGTCGCGGTCCCGCACCGAGTTCGGTTCCGACGGCCGCGGGGTGGTTGGGCATCAGCCTGCCGGAGGTGGCGTCGAACCGGTATTGCAGGATGTGGTCCCCGCCGAGAACCGCAACGAACACATGGCGGTTCGACGGATCGGCGACGATCGAATGCGCATGCGGCGCAGTGCTGATGACCTCGGTCGGTGGCACCTCCACCGTGCCATGCCACGAGATCGGATTGACCGCGATCTTGTCGCCGCCGTAGGAGGCGCTGAACAGGAACCGCCCGGCCCGGTCGGTGGCGAGGTAGGCCATGTTGTCCGGTAGTGGTGTGGTGGACAACAGCGTCGGCCAACCCGTAACCGGGTCGATGGCAAAAGCCTTGACCGAGAACGGTTCCGAGCGCAGTCCGGCGTAGAGAAACCGGCGGTCCGGGCTGACCGCCAACGGCATCACCGTCCCGTCCACCGGGACCGGCCCCACCGGCGTGAGCACGCCGGTGGCATCGAGCCGCAGCACCGAGATCTCGCGACTGTCGGCATTGGATACATAGACAACGCTGGACATCTCGGCTGTGTGCACCCGGATCACGCCTGCTCCGTGGCGCGCCCACCGACCCTGGCCCGCAGATCGAGCTCGATCTGCTCCAGGCTGCGCCCGTTGGTCTCCGGCACGAACCGCTGCACCAGCACGAACAACACCACGCTGACACCGGCGAAGCACCAGGCTGACTTGGCAAGGCCGAGATGGTCGTTCATCACGGGGAACAGGAAGGTGATGGCGAACGTCGAACTCCACAGCACCACGCTGCCGACCCCCATGCCGACGCCGCGCACGCGCAGCGGGAAGACCTCCGCCATCATCACCCAGACCACCGCACCCCAGCCGAGTTCGTAACCGGCCAGATAGACGTTGAGCAAGATCAGCGTGGTCAGGCCGGTGACCGTGTGATTGTCCACGGTGAGCACGATGACGCCGAGCAGGAACAGCGACAACGCCATGCAGACATTGCCGAGCAGCAACAACGGTTTACGACCCCATCGGTCGACCACGAAGATCACCCACGCGGTGAACGCCACCTTCACCACACCGAGCACGATGGCCGCGAGTAGCGAGGTCGAGTTGCCGAAGCCGAGATCGGTGAACATCGTTGGCGCGTAGAGGTTTACCGCGTTCACGCCGGAGAACTGCTGGCCGACAGCCAGAATGAGCGCGACGACCAATGCGGGCCTGGCCCACGGTGCCCATAGGTCGCGCAGGCGGCCCTTCTGCTGCACGTCCAACTGGTTGACCGCGCGGATGCTGTTGAGTTCGGCGTCGATCTCGTTGGACCGATGGGTGCCCGCCAGCACGGCCCGCGCCTCGTCCTCGCGACCCGCCTTCACCAGCCAGCGCGGGGTCTCCGGCAGCACCGTCAGGCCGAAGAACAGCACCACGGCGGGAATCGCGGCGAGACCGAACATCAAGCGCCAGTTCCCCGATCCGGACAACGCCCAGTCGACGATATACGCGATGAGAATGCCGGAGACGATCATCAATTGGTTCAAGGTCGACAACGCGCCACGTGCCCTGGTCGGCGCCAGCTCCGACAGATAGGTGGGCACCGTCGCGGAGGAACAACCGACCGCGATGCCGGTGATGAACCGGGCGATCACCAGCGCGGTCACATTCGGTGCCGCCGCGCAGCCGAGCGCGCCGATACCGAACACCACTGCGGCGATCATGATGGTGCGCCGTCTGCCGAGCCGATCGGTGATCCGGCCCGCGATGGCCGCGCCGATGATCGCGCCCGCGGCCAGGCAACCGCCGATCACGCCCTTGGTCACCGAGGTCAGCTCCCAGGCGTCCTTGATGAACAACAGCACTCCGGAGATGACACCGAGGTCGTAGCCGAACAGGATGCCGCCGAGCGCGCCGAAGAAATAGAGGAAATGAACATTGGTGCCGAGGGCGGATTTCCGGGCCTGCACCGTGGATTTATCTGGCATTGTGCTGCGCTTCTTTCGCGGTCGAGCAAGTGCCCTCAGCGTCACACGCTGAGCGGGCGGTATTGCGGGAAAACGTGATGCGAACTCGGTATCGCGCTATGCGTTTCGAGTACCGGTGCCACAGAAGAGGGCTCCGCTGTCAGAGCGGATTCGGTGTGCCCAGCGGAGTATCGAGAAATGCGCCGCCGATGAATGTCGGCCCGGTTCCGGCGGGAATCTCCGCCGCGAATTTCTCGGCATCGTCCAGACTGCGGTAGCCGAGCGCCTCGGCCTCACGCAGCGACACGACCGCGCGGGTATTCTTCGATACGCCCCAAATCACCCGGAAGCCAGGACTTTCCGTGCTCAGGCACGCCTCGAACAATCGCGCGCCGTCGTCGGGCGACAGCCACATCGACAGTCCGCGAACATCATTCGGCCGCTCGAAGCACGACCCGATCCGAATGCAGATCACGTCCATGCCGAACCGGGAGTGGTAGAGACTGCCCAGCGATTCGATCGCCGCTTTGCTGAACCCGTAGTAGGTATCGGGCCGCGAGGGTGCTTCTCCCGCAATGCCATCCGGCCCGGCCTCGCCGACAGCCCGGTATCCCACAGCGTGATTGCTCGACGCCAGCACGACCCGCGAGATACCAGCCTGCCGCGCGGCCTCCAGAACCGTATGTGTCCCATCGACATTCACCGCGAGCACCCGCTCCCAGCTGTCCTCGCGACTGATCCCGCCGAGATGGATGATCGCATCGACATCCCGGCAGGCGGCCGCCATGGTGTCGGAGTCGGTGAGCGACCCGGTGACGATCTCGACCCGCTCATCGGTTGTGGGAGCGGGGAGTTCGGTCAGATCCAGCAAGCGCAAGATGCGATCGGGGCGACGTAGTCGCGGCCGCATCAGCGTGCCGATGCCGCCGCCCGCACCGGTGATCAGAATTCGAACCATCAGTCCTCCTGTGTCCAGCGGCGAGTGTGGGGTGGATCACTCTCCGTGTGACGTGTCAGAAGGCTAAGGCGCTGGACTGATGCCTGTCCAACACCCTTTCGATATCGACTGATGCCAGCCGAGTATCACTTTGGCTCCGGAAACAAGGCTGGGTGGATCGGCCATTTGGCCAACCCACCCAACCGGCCCGAGGGACTGGCGTCAGTGCCCCTCGGAATCCCTCAGCCGACCTCGGCGGTATCCGCCGAACCCGTGCGCTCCAACTTGGAATGCGTGCGCGAGTAGGTGAAGTACACGACCAACCCGACCACCAGCCAGACCAGGAACCGCACCCAGGTCTGCCACGGCAGCGACCAGATCAGATACAGCGAGAACCCGATGCCGATCAGCGGAACCACCGGCATGAACGGCAGCTTGAACTCGCGCGGCTCGTCGGGCCTGGTGCGCCGCAACACGATCACCGCCACCGACACGACGATGAAGGCCATCAGGATGCCGATATTGGTGAGCTCGGCGACCACGGTGATGTCGAGCAGACCCGCCATTACCGCGGCACCGATGCCGACGATCCAGGTCACCCTGGTCGGCACCTTGCGCACCGGATGCGTCTTGGCGAACCACTCCGGCAGCAGCCCGTCGCGGCTCATCGCGTACCAGACGCGCGTCACGCCGAGCATGAAAGTGAGCACCACGGTGACGATGCCGACGATCGCGCCGATCGCGATGATGTTCGCGATGCCCGGCATGCCAACGGATTCGAATGCAGTGGAGAAGCCGCTGGTCGGGCTGATCTCGGTGTACTTCTGCATACCGGTCAACACCAGCGTCGCCAGCACGTACAGCACCATCGCGATGGCCAGCGAGTAGAGGATGGCCTTCGGCAGATGCTTCTTGCCGTCGATCGATTCCTCGGCGGCCGTGCTCATCGCGTCGTAGCCGAACACCGCGAAGAACACGGTGGCCGCGCCGGTCCACACCGCGCCCTGGCCGAACGGGAAGTACGGCGTGTAGTTCGCGCTGTCGATGTGGAACACACCGAGCACCACGATCAGCGCCACCAGGGCCACCTTGATGCCCACCGCGATGGTCTCGAACCGGCCGACGCTCTTGATGCCACGCGAGAGCAGCCACGCGGTGCCGAGACAGAACAGCATCGCGAAAACGTCCACCACGTGGCCGTTTCCGGTGCCGTGCGCGCCCATCATCCAGTCCGGCAGCGTGATATCCACCTGACCGAGCAGGAAGCGGAAGTAGCCGGACACGCCGATCGCGACCACCGCCGCCACCGCGATGTACTCCAGCAGCAGATCCCAGCCGATGAACCAGCCCGCGATCTCACCGAGCGAGACGTAACCGTAGGTGTAGGCCGAACCGGCCTTCGGCACCATCCCGGCGAACTCGGCGTAGCAGAGCGCCGCCGCCGCGCTGGCGACACCGGCGATCAGGAACGAGATCAGCACCGAAGGACCGGTGACGGAGTGCGCGACCGCGCCGGCGAGCGTGAAGATGCCCGCGCCGATGATGCCACCGACGCCGATCGCCGTCAGCTGCCACAGGCCGAGCGACCGCGACAGCTGTTCATCGGCAGGGCCATCGTCATCGACCTGCCCCATGGGTTTGCGGCGCAGCATTTGGCCGCGCAACTCCGCGATGGACATGTTGTTCCTTTCGTCCTCCGCGCCACGCGACAATGCGTAACGCAGATCACACTTCGAGCTGTGGTTACTAAATACGACCACAGCGCGACTGTGATCGGCGAGTTGGCCAAATATTGTTCAGCGTGGTTGGCCAACCGGACGGGCGGCCTCGCGCTAAGCGACGTAGCCGCCGTCCGTCACCGCTGGCTACCGGGCTTCAGCGAGCGCAGGAAGAACGCGACATTGGCCGGACGCTCCGCCAACCTGCGCATGAAGTAGCCGTACCACTGGTCGCCGTAGGGCACGTAGACCCGCAGATGGTTGTGCTCCTCGACCAGCCTGCGCTGCTCGGCGTCGCGGATGCCGTACAGCATCTGGAACTCGAACTCGTCCGGCTTGCGGTGGGTCGTCTCGACGCACCGCTGCGCGGCCTCGATGAGCGCCGGATCGTGCGTCGCGACCATCGGGTAGCCGTCGCCGAGCATCAGGACGCGCAGGCAGCGCAGGTACGACGAATCGACCTCGGTGCGACTCTGGAACGCGACGGACGCCGGTTCCTTATAGGCGCCCTTGCACAACCGGATGCGTGACCCGTAGCCCGACATGTCCCGGCAGTCGCCCTCGGTGCGCCGCAGGTACGCCTGCAACACGGTGCCGAGGCTGGGGAAGTCGCGGCGCAGTTCGCGCACGATGCCCAGGGTGGAGTCGGTGGTCGTGTGGTCCTCGGCGTCGATGTTCACCCACACACCCGCCTCCGCGGCCGCCGCGCAGATCCGGTGCGCGTGCTCGAGCGCGATCGCGTGCCCGTCCTGCGGCAGCGACTGGCCGAGCGCCGACAGCTTGAGCGAAACCTCCAGCGGCCGAACCGATTCTGTCTCCACCTCGACATGCAGCTGACTCAGTGCGGACAGCATGTGCAGGTAGTGCGTGACGGTGGTGCGGGCCTGCTCGATCTCGGTGGTGTCCTCGCCGAGGTAGTCGATGGTGACGTACCGGCCGGAGCCGAGCAGGGCCTCGACCGCGGCCACCGCCTGATCCGCGGAGTCACCCGCGACGAACCGGTCGACCAGTTTCTTGGTCGCCGGAATCTTGGTGATGGTGCGTTCCATGCGCGGCGAGCGGGACGCGGCCAGCATGGCGGGGCGCAGCAGCGCGGAGAAGGCCATCAGAGCTCCTGGTGCGGGTAGCGGTGATCGGTCGCCGGGACGAACGTTTCCTTGATGGTGCGAGCGGAGGTCCAGCGCAGCAGGTTCTGTGGCGAGCCTGCCTTGTCGTTGGTGCCGGAGGCGCGCGACCCGCCGAACGGCTGCTGGCCGACGACCGCGCCGGTGGGCTTGTCGTTGATGTAGAAGTTGCCAGCGGCGAAGCGCAGGCCCTCGGTCGCCTTGGCGATCGCGGTGCGGTCGTCGGCGATGATCGCGCCGGTCAGCGCGTACGGCGAGCCCTTGTCGACCAGGTCGAGGGTCTGCTCGAAGGAGCTGCGGGCCGAGTCGTCGTAGACGTGCACGGACAGGATCGGGCCGAAGTACTCGGTGCTGAACGCCTCGTCGGTCGGGTCCTCGCCGAGCAGCACGGTCGGGTCGACGAAGTAGCCGACCGAGTCGTCGGCGTGGCCGCCCGCGGCGATCGACAGGCTCGGCGTGGCCTTCGCACGGGCGATGGCCTCGGCGTTCTTGTCGAAGGCGCGCTTGTCGATCAGCGCGCCGCCGTAGTTGCTGAAGTCGGTGACGTCGCCGTAGGTCAGCGTGGCGACCTTGTCGACGAATTCGCGACCCATCTTGGCCCACACCGACTTCGGGATGAACGCGCGCGACGCGGCCGAGCACTTCTGGCCCTGGTAGTCGAACGCGCCGCGGATCAGCGCGGTGGTGAGCACGTCGGGATCGGCGGAGCTGTGCGCGACGACGAAGTCCTTGCCGCCGGTCTCGCCGACCAGGCGCGGGTAGGAGTTGTAGTCGGTGATGTTCGCCGCGACCGAGCGCCACAGGTGCTGGAACGTCGCGGTGGAACCGGTGAAGTGGATGCCCGCCAGGCGCGGGTCCGCGAGCGCGACGTCGGAGACCTTGGGGCCCGCTCCGTTGACCAGGTTGATGACGCCGGGGGGCAGGCCGGCCGCTTCGAGGAGTTTCATCGTCCAGTACGCGGCGACCGACTGGGTCATCGCGGGCTTCCAGACCACGGTGTTGCCCATCAGCGCGGGCGCGGTGGGCAGGTTGCCCGCGATGGCGGTGAAGTTGAACGGGGTGATCGCGTAGACGAAGCCGTCCAGCGGACGGTATTCGACCTTGTTCCACACGCCAGGGGAGGAGATCGGCTGGTCGGCCAGGATCTGCCGCGCGAAATGCACGTTGAAGCGCCAGAAGTCGACCAGTTCGCACGGGCTGTCGATCTCGGCCTGGTACGCGGTCTTCGACTGGCCGAGCATGGTTGCGGCGGCGATGGTTTCGCGCCACGGGCCGGCCAGCAGGTCGGCGGCGCGCAGGAACACCGCGGCCCGGTCCTCGAACGACAGCGCACGCCACGCGGGTGCCGCGTCGGTGGCCGCGGTGATCGCGTCCTGCACGTCACTGGGCTTCGCGGTGGTGAGGGTGCCGAGCACGGCGGCATGCTTGTGCGGCTGCACGACCTTGATCGTCTTGCCCGAACTGCGCCGGTGCTCGCCCGCTATAACGTGGTGCACCTCGGTCGGGGTCGCGCCGAGCTCGGCCAGTTTCGCCTGCAACCGTGTACGTTCCGCACTACCGGGGGCGAACGTGCCAACCGGCTCGTTGACCGGCCGCGGTGTGGACACGATGGCGTCCATAGTTCCTCCTGCTGGATGTGGCAATACTGAGGTCAGCCGAAGTCAACACCGGAAAAGTGCCCGGGAAATGG
Organism: Nocardia sp. NPDC050175; assembly: GCF_044459885.1. Taxonomy (NCBI): domain Bacteria; kingdom Bacillati; phylum Actinomycetota; class Actinomycetes; order Mycobacteriales; family Nocardiaceae; genus Nocardia; species Nocardia sp. NPDC050175. The sequence continues at coordinate 284,170 of NZ_JBITJI010000001.1, read as the reverse complement.
GCTAAAAGGACAAAGATGGGATGAGTGTGTTGTCGAGTTGGCCGAAAGGCGTAGTCGTGGCTGTTGATAGTGGGCTTGTTGCCGCGGACATCGACCTGTTCGGTTTGGCGCAGATCGTTGCGCAGAACGCGGGTGGCATGGTGTCGATCGAGGACCCGCAGTCGCATGTGCTGGCCTATTCCGCCTCGGACGAGGCGGCGGACCAGATGCGGGTGATGTCGATCCTGGGTCGGGAGGGGCCGCGCGAGTACCTGGCGGTGCTGCGCAAGTGGGGCGTGTTCGACCGGTTGCGGCGCACCGATGAGGTGATCGATGTGCCTGCGGCCGAAGAGCTGAACATCAAACGCAGGCTCGCGGTGAGCGTCCGGCATCCCGCCGACGGTGCCGCGCGGGCGCCGCGGGTGCTCGGCACGATCTGGTTGCAGCAGGGGGATCAGCCGTTCAAACCGGATGCCGCCGAGATCCTGCGCGGGGCCTCGGCCATTGCGGCTCGGCTCATTTCACGCAGTCTCGATGCGCCGTCCACCGAGGCGTTGCTGGTGCAGCGGCTGTTCGGTGAGGGCGGTTCGGTCGATGTGGCGTCGGTAGCCAATGCGCTGAACCTGCCGTTGACCGGTCCGGCCGCCGTGGTCGGGTTCGCGCTCACCGCCACCGAAACCGCGCCTGCCACCGAACCTTCGGCGCTGGGCAACATGCTTCGCTTGCGTGCCAGCTCATTTCGCAACGACTCGGTGACGGCCACGCTCGGTGACCGTGTTTATGTCCTGCTGCCCAGTTATAAGGCCGCGCATGCCGTTACCGCGTGGACGCGCCAACTGGTCGAGCAGCTCGAATCCAAACGCGCGCTGGCACTTCGCGCGGCCATCGCCTGTCCGGTGCCCGACCTGGGCAGTGTCGCCGATGCGCGGCGCGAGGTTGATCGCGTCCTCGACAGCACCGTCGCCACCTATCCGCGTGGGCGGGTCACCACCCTCGCCGACTCTCGCACCGTCGTGCTGCTCGGCGAGATCCTCGACCTCGTCGGTACCCGGCCCGAGTTGCACGACCCTCGGCTGCGCGCACTCTCCGACTACGACCGCAAGCATTCGGCGAATCTGCGCGAGAGCGTCGACATCTATCTGCGCGAGCACGGCGACGTCCGCAATGCCGCCACCGCCCTGCAGATCCACCCGAATACGTTGCGCTACCGCATCCGTCGGGTCGAAGAGATCCTCCGCATAGACCTCACCGACCCCGCCGATCGCCTGCTATTGGAAATCCAACTCGCATTGCACCGGCGCGCGCACGGCCGCGAGGGCGGTCCGCGCTAGCACTTCCCCGTGGCCGCGTCCCGAATTCCGGCGATCGTCGATTGCCGGTCTACCTCGCTCAGCGCGGGCCATTGCGCTGACTGCGGCAGCATCGTAATCGTCTCCTCCGCAGTCTTATTCGCCGACTCCTGACTGACTTCCTTCAGCTTGCTGAGCACCGGCAGATAGTTCTGGCACGACTTCCCGCGCACCTCCGCATTCAACGGAGGACTACTCGGTTTCGCATCCGAACCCCCCGACGAACTACAACCGGAAAGCACCAATGCAACCCCAATAGCCAGCAACCCAACGATTTTCATGCCCGATCTCCTCATCAGAATGGCAAGACCCTACCCGGCCCCACCAGCCCCGTCCACGCAACTGATCCGGGCTGTTGGTCAGGACTGATGCGGCTGGGTGAGGAGGGCTTGGACGGCTTGGCGGATGGCGGTGGAGGCCGCCTCGGGGGAGAGACCTCGGCGGTCGATCAGGTGGTGGCAGAGGGGCCAGGCGAGGGTGGCTTCGAGGAGGTCTAGGCGGGGGTCGTGGGGCGGGAGTTCGGGGGCGAAGGTTTGGGCTAGGGCCTCGCGGATGCGGTTGTCTGTCAGTCGCATTCGTTGGTCGATGGCTGGGATGCGTTGGGATTCCAGTAGGCCGAGGACGCGGGGATTGCGTTGGAGCGCGAAGATCGCCGCACCCTGACGGACCGCCGCGTCGATGCGGTCGGCGAGGGGGAGGGCCGGGTCTGGATGTTCGATGAGGGCTTCGACGTCTGCGGATTGTTGGTCTACGGCGGCGATGCGGAGGTCATCGCGGCCGGGGAAGTGGACGAAAATGCTGCGTTCGGAGACGCCGGCGCGGGTGGCGATGCTCTTGGTTGTGGGGTCTGTTTCGCCGTCGATGACGAGGGACAGGAGGGCGTCGACGATGGCGCGACGGGTTTGTTCGGGGTTGCGTCGCCGCCGGGGTCGGGTCGCCTCACTCATGCCTGCGCCTCGCTAGCGCTCGGCTCCGGCACGAGCGAGTGCTCAGCTGTGCCTATTGTTCGCTCGCTGCGCTCACTCATGGGGGTCATCCCATCACATGCTCCCACTATTGCAGTATGACTGCAATAGTGGGTAGGGTCGGTCGCGCCTGTTGGCGGTCGGTCTGTCGTGGGCGCGAGATGAGATGGGAGCGGCAACGTGGATGGTGAGCAGGAGAAAGGCTCGGTAGCGCGGGTTTCTCGGCGTGGTGTGTTCGGTGTCGGGGCTGCCGCGTTGGCGGTGGCGGGGACCGGGGTCGGGTTGAGTGGGTGCGGGGATTCGGTGGAGTTGAATCCGTCGGCGACGCCGGTCGAGCCGAGTGGGCATATTGCCGAGGCGAACAAGGGGGTCGCGGGGGCGATGCCGTTTTTCGATGTCACCGATTTCGCGGATGCTGACCGTGGGTGGATCGCGTCGCTCGAACCGGGGGTCGTCCAGGATGCCACGGGGAAGGTGGTGTGGGACAACGACTCCTATGGTTTCTTGCGGGAACCCTGTCCGCTGTCGGTGAATCCGAGTTTGTGGCGGCAGTCGCAGCTGACCGCCAAGCAGGGGCTGTATGAGATCGCGCCGGGCTTTTATCAGGTCCGTGGGCTGGATCTGTCGAATATGACACTGGTCGAAGGCAATACGGGTGTCGTCGTCATCGATCCGCTGGTGTCGACGGAGACGGCGGCCGCGGGGTTGGCGCTGTATCGGAAGCATCGTGGCGATCGGCCGGTGACCGGGCTGATCTACAGCCATGCTCATGTCGACCACTTCGGTGGCACGCTCGGGGTCACGACGAAGGAGGACGTGGCGGCGGGGCGCTGCCCTGTGCTGGCACCGTCGGGGTTCCTGGAACATGCTGTGTCGGAAAACATTTACGCGGGGACGGCGATGGCGCGGCGTGCGGCGTACATGTACGGGGCCGCGCTGCCTCGCGGGCCGAAGGGGCAGATCGGGGCGGGATTGGGGCAGACCACCTCGGTCGGCACCATCACGTTGCTCGAGCCGACGCGCGATATCACCCGCACGGGGCAGGAAGAGATGATCGATGGCGTGCGGATGGTGTTCCAGTTGACGCCGGGCACCGAGGCGCCGTCGGAGATGAACTTCTATTTCCCGGATCGCCGGATCTTGTGCATGGCCGAGAACGCCACGCATACCATGCATAACCTGCTCACCTTGCGCGGTGCGCTGGTGCGCGACCCGCACGTGTGGTCGAGGTATCTGACCGAGTCGATCAACCTGTACGCCCGGAACGCGGATCTGGTGTTCTCCTCGCATCATTGGCCGATCTGGGGCACCGACAAGGTCGTCGAGTTTCTGTCCGTGCAGCGAGATATGTACGCCTACTTGAACGATCAGACGCTGCGCCTGCTGAACCAGGGGTACGTCGGCAGTGAGATCGCCGAGATGCTCCAGTTGCCGCCCGCGATCACGAAATCTTGGTCCACGCATGGCTACTACGGCTCGGTGAGCCACAACGTCAAGGCCATCTATCAGCGCTACATGGGTTGGTTCGACGGCAATCCTGCCCATCTGTGGGAGCATCCGCCGGTCGAGTCCGCCAAGCGGCATGTCGAGGCGATGGGTGGCGCCAACGATGTGCTCAACAAGGCGCAGAAAGCTTATGACGCAGGCGATTACCGCTGGGCCACTCAGCTGGCGAACTACGTGATCTTCGCCGATCCGCAGAACAATACCGCGAAGCGCTTGCAGGCCAGCATCTTCGAGCAGCTCGCCTACGGTTCGGAGAACGCCACGTGGCGCAACTTCTACCTCAGCGGTGCCACCGAACTACGCAACGGTCCCTTCGGCACGCCGACCTCGGGCTCCTCGGCGGGCCTACTCGCCGCGCTTACCGTCGACCAAGCATTCGACGCGATGTCCTTGCGCATCAACGGCCCCCAGGCGTGGGACACCACCATCACCTCCGACTGGCGCTTCCGCGACGACAACGACCGCCTGCACCGCGCCGAACTCCGCAACGGTGTGCTCATCCACTACGACCGCAGCCCGAACGACGGCCTGCCCGCCGCCGACGCGACGATCACGCTGACCAGGGGAGCGTTGGCGCGAACTCTGTTGGCCGGTCAAGATTTTCAAGCGGCTGTGCTGAAGGGTGACATCGCCATCGACGGTGACATCATGGCGCTCGAGAAACTCAAGGACCTGTTCGACAAGCCGGACCCGAACTTCGCCATCGTCACGCCGTGACGGGTCTGCTCCCCAATCGACTGGGGAACGCCGGGCGCCGTCCATCGTGCCATGCTTCAAACGGTGTTCGGAATTCAGGAAGAGCTCGGAAAGTGGTGGCTGGCGGCCCGAACCATGCGCAGATCCGGTCCGATCACCGGATCGTTGGTAGTGGTGGCCGGGCTGCTGATTTCGGGGTCGGCGGCGCAGACCACGGCGCACCCGAACACGACCGGCGACTCGTCGGCGCTCTCGATCAGCCTGCCTGATCCGACGAGCGACCAGTCAACCGACCTTGTTCCGGCGGTGCCGACCACGACCGGCGATGCTGCTCCCGTGGATCCCGGTTCGAGTACGCCCGGTGCGGAGACGACTCCCCTCGATCCGCCGATCGCCCCGTTGGACCCCGTGCCGCCGACGGACGCACAGGACCCCGCGGCGCCTATAACGGAGCCGTTGGACACCACGCCTGTTCCGGACCCGCCGATCACGGCTGATCCGCCGCTGACGTCTGACCCGCCGATCACGTCTGACGTGCCCATCACTACAGACCCGCCGATCACATCCGACCCGCCGATTACCACCACGACGGACGTACCGACGCCCACCTATACGACGGACGTGCCGACCTCCTCGTACACAACGCCGCCGCCGAAGATCGAGGTATCGATCGAGGTGACGATCGATATCGGCGGCCGCACGCCGGTCCCATGCGTGACCTTCTGTCCGTCGCCGTCGCCGTCGCCGTCGCCGTCGCCCTGGCCATCGCCGATTTCAGACCCCTGCGTAACCACGCCGACACCGACTACCAGCCCGCGCCCGACCGTATCGGTTTCGCCGACGACCACACCCCGAACCCCCACCCCGACAACAGTTTCCACCTCGAAGCAGCCAACCGTAACCACCCGCCCAACCACCTCGACATCGCCGCCCCGCCCCTCCGTATCCTGCCGCCCGACAACGGTCCAGCCCTACAGTCAGCGAACAACAACACCGCCGACAACCGCCACAACCCCGACTCGAACCACCCCAACCCCAACCCGCCCAACGCAAACCACCTCGCCGTCCGCGCGCCCTACCTCACAGCGCTGAACAGCCGTCCACAAAGAGAGCCAGCCGCCCACAAAAGAGAGCGCCGAAACCGACCACCGCCGCGGATTCCCAGCGCGCGGGCAGTGCGCGCTGGGGGCGAGGAACGGGGTACAGACTGTGTCTGCGGTCCAGGTGTTGACCAGCCGGTCTCGGCTGAGACCAACTCTCGCCCCACCCACCAACGGTCCACTAACGACGCACCAACGGCCGACTCTCAGCCCGCCGAATCCAATGGCACCAGCGTGAACGTCAGCTCGTAATCACCGATCCGGATCACCGCCCCGTCGATCAGCACAGCGGCATCGACAATCCGCATCCCGTCGACGAAAACCCCGTTCGAGGACAGCAGATCCTTGATCAGATAGGTGATCCCGTTGTGCATGATCGCCGCGTGATGCCGACTGACCTTGCCGTGCTCGAGCACGATGTCATTGTCCGGTAGCCGCCCGACGCGGGTGACGGTGCCCGAGACGGTGTAGGTCTGGCCGGAGCGTTCCCGCAGCAACGCCGTTTGCTCGCCGGCACTCTGCTCGACGATGGTCGTCGCGCCGATCGAGGCCGCGGCGGCCTGCGCGCGGCTGTCCAGGGGATCTTGGCGCAGGATGCGCGCCTCCAGCTCGCGGATGGGCAGGCTTGGGTCGATGCCGAGTTGGTCGGCGAGGATAGCGCGCAGCCTGCGGGTCGCGTCGAGCGCGTCGGACTGGCGGCCGTCCACGTACAGGGCGGTGATCAACTGTGCCCAGAGTGGTTCGCGCAGCGGGTATTCGCCCACGAGCAGCCCGAGTTCGGACACGACGACATCGGCGCGTCCCTGCGCGATATCGGCCTCGGCGCGCGCCTCGATGGCGGTGAGCCGGTCATCGTCGAGCACGGTGGCGTACCCGTCGGCGAAACCGAGCCCGCGCAGATCGGCGAGCACCGGCCCGCGCCACTGGCCAAGCGCACTCGACAGCAACTCGCTGGCCATCCGGAATTGCCCCGCGCTCAGGGCCCGCAACCCGGCTTCCTTACGCTCTCGAAATCGCTGCACATCGCTGGCGCCCTCGGCCACCGTGACCCGATAGCCGGGACCGACCTGCGCCAATACCGAACGCGCATCGATACCGTTGTCACGCAACGGCTTCCGCAGATTAGAGACGATCGTATGCAGGCTGACCCGGATATCCGGCGGGGGACTGTCCTCCCACACCGCCTGCGCCAACGCCTCCACCGACACCGGCCGATTCGCGTTGATCACCAAATACGCCAATACCGCCCGCTGCTTGGGCCCACCGAGAGCCTGCCCGACACCGTCGATCACCAACTCCACCGCACCGAGCACGCCGAATTGCGCGCGACCCTCGGTCATAGCCCCTCCTCCCGACACGACACCACCCACACGGTACCGAGCGAACGCGGTGATCGGTGCGACCCGGGGCCGGGAAACGCGCGTGCCGAAACGGCTTCGCCAACGGTGTTGTGCCTGGCCCGCAACGTTTTCCGGCCACTCCCAGCTACTTGGGGGCTTGCCCTCCGATGCCCGATCGGGGATGCTGGATGGTCACGGGATTCGACTTAGCACATGCCACCGCCGGACCGGGGCGAGTTCACCCGCCCGCAACGGTCCCGGCAACATCCGTGCGATCGCGGTTCATCCGGGGTTACCCGACGCGGCCTACCTTTCGGAGTACGCGGAAAAGGAGCCGGCGGCATGGAGTTCCGACATCTGGTTTCATTCATCACGATTGCCGAAGAGCTGCATTTCGGCCGCGCAGCGCAGCGCTTGCATCTCACGCAGCCCAGTCTCAGTGCCCAGCTACAGAAGCTGGAGAAATCGCTTGGCGTGCAACTGGTCGCACGCAACTCGCACGAGGTCAAACTGACCCCGGCGGGACGGGAGTTCGAGAGTCAGGCCCGGATCATCGTGGCCCAGATGGACCGAGCCGCCCAGGTCGCGAAGGCGACCGCGGAGGGGCGGGCGGGCACGCTCAACATTGGCTACAACCTTCCGGCCAGCAGACATGTGCTGCCGGAGGCCTTGACGAAGATGACCGAGCAGCACCCCGACATCGTGGTGTCGCTGTGGGAGAAACGCACCGGGCCACAGTTGGCCGCGCTCTCCGAGGGCTCGCTCGATCTGGCGTTGGTGTACGGCCACCCGAGTACCACCGATTTCCGGTATCGGCGTCTGCTGCACCGGGTTCCGCTGGTGGCGGTGGTCGGCAGGCGGCACCGGTGGGCCGACCGGCCCGGCGTGCCGTTCGCCGAATTGGAGGGCCAGGAGTGTGTGCTGTTCGCGCGCGAACAGTGTCCGGCCATGTACGACTCGATCTTCCGCGCGGCGGCGGATACCAGGATCACCCTCTCGGTCGCACAGACCGCGGACGATCCCGGCGCCACCGCACACATGGTTTCGGTGCGGCCGCTGGTGGGGTTCGCCTCGCTGCCGCGCGCGATTTCGATGGGTATGGGTGCGCCGGGGAGTAGTTCGGTGGCAGTGAAATTGCTCGATCCGGTGCCGACTTTGGATTTGTACGCGGTGTGGCGTGCGGACGAGTCGAATCCGGCGGTATCGCTTTTCCTGGAGTGCGTGGAATCACCTGAGTCGGCACGCATCGATATTGCCCGTGCGGTGTCTGCCTAGTCTCTTCGATAGGCTGTGACATTCGCGCGGTAGGAACCGCGATATCGACCGGGCTGTAATTCGGTGTCGGCGACCAGAATTCGACACTGTGAACAAAGTGTCTGTCACCGCGGTGTCCAGCACCGAGAATGGAATCGACCTTCCGGACGACGCGAGTTTGTACTCGGTGATTTCCGGAGCGGCCGCCGAACACCCGCAACGGCTTTCGCTGTGTGGCGCGGACGGAACGCAACTCACCTGTGCCGACGTCGATCGGCAGGCCCGCGCGCTGGCCTCGGCGCTGGCGGCGCGCGGGGTGGCGGCAGGGGATCGGGTCGCGATCCTCGGCCGCACCAGCCTGGAATGGGCGCTGCTGGATTGCGCCTTGCTCGCGCTCGGCGCCGTGGTGGTCCCGGTATACCCGACCTCCTCGGCGTCGCAGATCGAGCACATCCTGGCCGACAGCGGCAGTGCGTATTTCGCCGCCGAGGACGACGCCGACGCCAAACGGCTGCAGGCGGCGGGCGCCGGAGAGGTGTGGACCTTCGCCCAGCTCGCCACCTGGGCGGGCGGCGAGGTCGACCCCGGTCTCGCGGAGCGTGTCGCGGCGGTGCGGCCCGAGGATCTGGCCATGATCGTCTACACCAGCGGCACCACCGGAGTTTCCAAGGGCTGCTTGATCACTCACCGCAACATGTTCGTCTCCTCGGCCAACACGGTGCGCCAGACCGGCACCATGTTCGACGGGACGACCGTGCTCGCCCTGCCGCTGTCGCACGTGTTCGGCCAGACCATCCTGTTCGCCTGCCTGGTCGGCGGCAGCCAAACCCACCTGCTGCCCGGCATCCCGGATCTGGTGCCGGTGCTGCCGACGCTGCGCCCGACCTTCCTGGCGCTGATCCCGTTTGGGCTAGAGAAAATTCGCAAATACTGCCGCACCATGCTATTCGGCACCGAGGAGCAGGAGGCGGTGGCGCGCGGGCTGGAAGTGCTTGGTGCGCAAGGCACTCCGGAGCTCACTGAGCATCCGGTGGCCGCGGCGTTGGGCGGGCGGCTGCGCTACGTCATCTCCGGCGGCGCCTCGCTCGACGATTCGACCAGCGGCTTCTTCGCGGGTTTCGGTGTGGTGCTGCTGAACTGCTACGGGCTCACCGAGGCGGCGACCGCGGTGACCGTCAGCGCGCCGGCGACCAACCGCCTCGGCACGGTCGGCAGGCCGATCCCCGGCACGTCGGTGGCGATCGCGGACAGCGACGGCGAGGTGCTGGTCGGTGGCCCGCACGTCTCGCCCGGTTACTGGGGTGCGGCCGCCGATCAGTCGGTCGTGGACGACGAAGGTTGGTTGCGCACCGGCGATATCGGTGAACTCGACGCCGACGGTTACCTGCGCATCACCGGCCGCAAGAAGGAGATCCTGGTGACCTCGGGTGGCAAGAATGTCGCGCCCGCGCCGCTGGAGGACCGGCTGCGGCTGCATCCGCTGGTGAGCAACTGCATGGTGGTCGGCGACGGCCGCGACTTCGTCACCGCCCTGGTGACCCTGGATCCGATCCAGCTGCTGCGCTGGCGCGACGGCGGCCCCGAGCGGGATCTGTCGGCCGCCATCCAGTCCGCGGTGGACGACGCGAATTCGCTTGTCTCCCGGCCGGAGTCGATTCGAGCATTCCGGATCGTAGACGGTGATTTCACCGTCGAGGACGGATTGTTGACTTCGTCACGGAAATTGCGCAGGGCCGCGATCGCGGCCGCGTATGCCGCGGATATCGACGTTCTCTATCGGGCTCGGCAGCCCGCGCTATAAGCCCTGCAGCGGCGCGACTCAGGCCGAAGCCGGACTGGGTAGATAGGCCGTGCCAATCGCCCGATGAATTACGGCTGCGCCCGGTGGTTCCCGCCCCGGCGCGGCCACAGACTCGAATTCAGAATTCGACTACCGGAAAGTGATGCGAACATGTACGACGTCATCGTTGTCGGAACTCGGGTCGCGGGTTCCCCGCTGGCCATGCTGCTCGCCAGGAAGGGCTACCGGGTCCTTGCCGTGGACCGCGCCACCTTCCCCAGTGACACCCCGTCCACCCACTACATCCACCAGGCCGGCCTCGGCCTGCTGCAGTCCTGGGGCCTGCTGGACCAGGTGGTCGCCTCCGGTACCCCGGCGATCCGGCACCTGAACTTCTCCTACACCGACATCGTGATCAAGGGCTTCGCCGACACCCCGGCCGACGGCATCGACGCCGTCTACTGCCCGCGCCGCACCGTGCTGGACAAGATCCTGGTCGACGCGGCGGGCAACGCCGGCGTCGAGGTGATCAACGGATTCACCGTTAACGAGCTGGTTTTCGACGGTGACACGGTGGTCGGCATCCGCGGCCAGGTCGGCGAGGACACCGAGCAGGAATTCCGGGCCAAGCTGGTGATCGGCGCGGACGGCTCGAACTCGACGGTGGCGAAGGCGGTCGGTGCCGAGGTCTACGAGGGGTCCCCGGCGGCCTGCTTCATCTACTACTCGTACTACGACGGCCTCGACTGGGGCATGCAGCACCGCACCGGTTTCGGCGAGCAGCAGTTCGCATCCTGGCCGACCAACGACGGTCTCGCGCTGGTCGCGGTGATGCGCAAGCGGGACCGGTTCCGTGACTTCCGCACCGACCCGGATGCCGGTGTGCAGGAGATCGTGTCGCAGATCGACCCGGAACTCGGTGCGAACCTGAAGGATTCGGGCAAGCGCGTGGAGCAGTTCCGGCCGATGCTGTACCCGGACAACTACCGTCGCCGTTCGTTCGGTCCCGGCTGGGCGCTGGTCGGCGACGCCGGCTACCACAAGGATCCGTTCACCGGCTGGGGCATCACCGACGCCTTCAAGTACGCACAGCTGCTGTCGGATCTGGTACACGAGGGGCTGTCCGGCGCCCGTCCGATGGCCGAAGTGCTTGCCGAGTACGAGCGTGAGCGTGACCTGCAGAGCGCGAGCACTTACGAACTGACGGAAGCCATTTCGGGACTGTCGCTGACGCCGTACTACGACTCGGTGTTCCGCGCCACCAGCTACGACGCCGAATACACCAAGGGCTTCTTCGGGCTGATCGCCGGAATCTACTCGCCGGAGAAGTACTTCGGTGAGCAGGAGCTGGCCGATCTGTACGAGAAGGTCGACTTTCCGGCGGCCGCACGGCATGTCACCAAGGATGGGGTTTCGGCATGAGGATCCCCGGCCTAACGGCAGTGGGGGACAGTTTCGTTGAGGGCCGCGGCGATGCCGCGGCCGGGGGCGGGTACCGGGGTTGGGTACCCAGGCTCGGCGGGCAGCTCGGCCTGCGGCCCGCCGCGGTGCGCAACTTCGGCGTGCACGGCGCGACCACGACCGTCGTGGTGGAACAGCAACTGCGCCTTGCGGTGTCGGCGCGAGCGGGCCTCTACGGCGTGGTGGTCGGCGTGAACGATCTGGTCAGCGATTTCGACGAGGGCCGATTCGAACGCAACCTCGGCACCATCTTCGGCGCGTTGCGGGCCGGTGGGGCAACGGTTTTCACCGCCAGCTACCCGGATATTCCGGCGCGGCTGCCGGTGCCGGACGGGTTCCGTGGCCTGCTGCGCGAGCGGTTCGCCTTCGCCAATACCGTGCTCGCCGAGGTCACCGCCGACACCGGGACGCTGCTGCTGGATATCGCGACCCAGCCGGACTGGGCGCTGCCCGAGGTGTGGACCGCCGACGGCCTGCACCCGAGCTCGCTCGGTCACCACATGTTCGCTGCGGGCGCGGCCGAGCTCATCGCGTCGCGTACCGCGACCACCGTCGCCGCCTGATCTTTCTCCATCCGGTTCGAGAGGAACTTTCGTGACAGACGACAGACGCCTGGCGCGCAACCCGATCGCCATCGTCGGGATGTCCGGGCTGCTGCCCAACGCGCACAACCATCGTGAGTACTGGCAGAACATCGTCGACGGCGTGGACTGCACCACCGAGGTGCCCACGTCCCGCTGGAGCCTCGACGACTACTTCGACGCCGATCAGGACGCCCCGGACAAGACGTACTCGCGTCGCGGCGCCTTCCTGCCCGATATCGAGTTCGACCCGCTGGAATTCGGGCTGCCGCCGAACCAGCTCGAGGTGACCAGCACTATGCAGACGCTGAGCCTCGGCGTGGCCCGAGATCTGCTCATCGACGCCGGTGCGGTGGATTCGAGCTGGTACGACCCAGGCCGGACCGGAGTGGTGCTCGGTACGACCGGGCCGGTGCCGTTGATGCACCCGCTGGCCGCGCGGCTGTCCACGCCGGTGCTGAAAGAAGCGGCGCGCTCGGTCGGGCTGTCCGATACCGACGCCGACGCGATCGCGGACAAGTTCGTCGCGGCGTTCGCACCGTGGGAGGCGAATTCGTTCCCCGGCCTGCTGGCCAACATCACCGCGGGCCGGGTCGCGAACCGGTTGGGCCTCGGCGGCATCAACTGCACCGTCGACGCGGCCTGCGCGGCCTCGCTGGCCGCACTGCGGACGGCGATCGCCGAACTGCAGGACGGCCGGGCCGACATGATGATCACCGGCGGTGTGGACACCGAAAACACCATCTTCATCTACATGTGCTTCAGCAAGGTGGGCGCGCTGTCGTCGAGCGGGCAGATCAGCCCGTTCGCCTCGGACGCCAACGGCACGCTGCTGGGCGAGGGCATCACGATGCTCGCGCTGCGCAGGCTGGAAGACGCACGGCGCGACGGCAATCGGATCTACGCGGTGATCCGCGGGCTCGGTTCGTCCAGTGACGGACGGGCCAAGAGCATCTACGCGCCGCGGGCCAGTGGGCAGCGGGTCGCGCTCGATCGGGCTTACGCCGATGCCGAGTGCTCGCCCGCCGATGTCGCGCTGATCGAGGCGCACGCCACCGGCACGCCGGTCGGCGACAAGACCGAGCTGACCGCGCTGAAAGGGCTGCTGTCCGACGCGACTTCGGAGCCGCGGTTCGCGGCACTGGGCAGTGTGAAGTCGCAGATCGGGCACACCAAGGGTGCCGCGGGTACGGCGAGTTTGATGAAGCTGGCGTTCGCGCTGCACCAGAAGGTGTTGCCCGGCACCATCAATGTGTCGGCGCCCAATGCGGAGATCGCTTCGGATGACGCGCCGTATTACGTGAATACGCGTACCCGTCCGTGGATCCGCGATCCGCAGCGACCGGTGCGCCGGGCCGCCGCCTCGGCATTCGGCTTCGGCGGCACCAACTTTCACGTCGTGCTGGAAGAAGCTGATTCTTCTCGTGATGAGCCGGTGCTGCATCGGACCGCGCGGGCGCACCTCTGGCACGCGCCCGATGTCGCAGGGCTGGTGGACGCGGTGCGCAGTGTCGACCCGGTCGACGGCGGCGACATTCCGGAAGACCACGCGCGCATCGGCTTCGTGTCGGTGGACGATGAGAGCGCCGAGCATCTGCGCACCCTCGCCGTCGATGAGCTGGTTCGTCGGCCCGACGCTGCGGCGTGGGATCATCCGGAGGGCGTGTACTTCCGGGCTGCCGCGCTGCCGGACCGGAAGGTCGGCGCACTGTTCGCCGGACAGGGCAGCCAGTACGTCGATATGGGACTGGATGCGGCACTGAACAACCCGGCGGTGGGCGCGGCGTTCGACGCGGCCAACACGGCGTTCGCCGGTGCGCCGGTGCGGGTGTCGTCGGTGGTCTTCCCGCCGCCTGCCTTCGACGAGGAGACCGCGCAGCAGCAGGAAACCGCCTTGCGCCGTACCGAATTCGCGCAGCCCGCGATCGGTGCGCTGTCGGCGGGACAGTTCGAGGTGTTGCGCGGGTACGGGTTCCGGGCCGACGGTTACCTCGGGCACAGCTTCGGTGAACTTACCGCGCTGTGGGCTTCGGGTGCGCTTGGCACCGAGGAGTACTTCGAGCTGGCCAGGGCGCGTGGCGTGGCGATGACGCCGGAGGAGGGCGTCGAGGCGGGCACGATGGTATCGCTCGGTGCCTCCAGGGAGACGGCCGAGGAACTGGTCGATGGTGTCGACGATGTGTGGATCTGCAACCACAACGCACCCGATCAGGTCGTGATCGGCGGCGGCACCGAGGGAGTTGCCGCCGTGGTCGCGCGCAGTGCCGAGCGTGGCGTGGCGACTCGGGCGTTGCCGGTGTCCGGCGCGTTTCACACGCCGTACGTAGCGCATGCGGTGGCGGCGTTCGCGAAAGCGACTGCCACGGTGTCGATCGGCGTTCCGGACGCTCCGGTCTACGCGAACACACCCGACGCGCACTACGGCAGTGACGTCGCGGCCAATCGGGACCTGCTCACCGAACAGCTGAGCAAGCCAGTGGAATTCGCGTCGGCATTGACGGCGATGCGTGCGGCGGGTTGCACGGTGTTCGTGGAGTTCGGTCCCAAGCAGGTGCTGACCTCGCTGGTGCGGCGGACCCTCGGCGACGATGTGGTCGCCATCCCCACCGATTCGGGGCCGATCGGCAACAGCGATCTCGCATTGGCGCGGGCCGCTGTCCGGCTGGCCGTGCTCGGCTTCGGTTTGCACGAGCTCAACCGGCACGCGGCCCCGTCCGCCGTGCGGCACCAGCCGAGTCGCGCGATGACGGTGACGATGTCGGCACCCGAATATGTGCCCGAGAGTCGCCGCGCGGCGTATGCCGCCGTGCTGGACGACGGATACCAGGTGGGCCTGGCGGCGCCGGTTGCCGCCACTACTACCCCTGTCGACACCGTGGTCGATCGCCAGCCCGAAATACCGGCCGTGGCCCCACCTTTCACCGAAACAACGGAGACCACCGTGTATCAACCACCGCAGTCCTACGACCCGGGAGCGGACGCGCTGGACAGCGCGCTCGTGCAGCATCTGCAGACGCACCGCCAATTCCTCGACGGACAGCTGGATATGGCCCGCGGGCTGGCCGGTGTGCTCAGCGGCGGGTCGCTCGACGAGGCGATGGTGCGGGCGATCGAGGCCGTCAAGGATCACGGTGTCGCGATCAGCGAGAGTCATTCGCGGGCCAGTGATGTGCTCGCGCAATTGGCCGAGCTGGAAAGCGGATTCGCGCCGGCGGCCCGGCCTGCGGCTCCGGTCACCCGTCGGGTGGAGTCGGCGCGGCAGCCGGCGATCGAGTCGGCGCCGGAGCGTCGGCCGCTGACGACGGCTCCGGTTGTTGAGCAGCGTCAGCAGGTAGCGCCCGTGGAAACTGTTGCGGCACCGGTGATTGCGGAGACACAGACGAACGGCAACGGATCTCACACGCCGGTCGCCGAAGCGGACGACCAGGTGTCGGCCGACGCGCTGCGCCGGGCGCTGCAGGAAGTCGTGGCGGAGAAGACCGGTTACCCGGTCGAGATGGTGGATCCGTCGATGGATCTCGAGGCCGATCTCGGCGTCGACTCCATCAAGCGAGTGCAGGTGATCGGTGCACTGCAGGAGCGTTTCCCATACCTGCCGAACCTCGGCCCGGAACAGCTCGGCACGCTGCGCACGCTCGATCAGATCGCTGACCTGCTGGGCGGCGCTGCGCCGAATGGAACTTCGACAGTTCAGAACGGAGTAGATGCGGCTCCGAGCGGAACGTCTCCGTCTGACGTCTCCGAACTGGCCGACGCGGGCGCACCCACCGGTGACATCCTGCGACGCGCGCTGCAAGAGGTCGTTGCCGAGAAGACCGGTTACCCGGTCGAGATGGTGGATCCCTCGATGGATCTGGAGGCCGATCTCGGCGTCGACTCGATCAAGCGAGTGCAGGTCATCGGCGCACTGCAGGAACGGTTTCCGGACTTACCGAGCCTCGGCCCGGAGCAACTCGGCACGCTACGCACCCTGGATCAGATCGTCGACGAGCTCGCCACGTCGGTGGGCGGTGATGTCCACCCAAAAGCTGAGGCCGCGGCCGAAACGCCGCGGCACGCCGTCGAACTGATCACCCTGCCCGCGCTGGACCGGGCCGTCGCGCCCTACCACGCGGGCGCGGGGGTCGCGCTCCTGGATCTCACCGGAGAGTCGGAACCGGACTGCGCAGCACTCGAATCCGCGCTCGCCGGGCTCGGGTGGGTGGTCCACCGCGTCAACGGGCCTGCCGAGCTGTCGGGGCTCGGCCCCATCGAGGTATGCCTCGTGATCGTGGGCAGCGGTTCGGCCGAATGGGATTCGGCACAGCGGTGGCTCGGGGAGACCATTCTGGCCGCCGGTCAGGCGGTGCCGCTGCTGCAGAAGGCCGACGACAGGGCAAGTTTCGTCACGGTCACCCGCCTCGACGGCCACCTCGGCTTCGTGGGTACCGCTGATCCAGTGAGTGCTCTGCTCGGCGGCGTCGGCGGGGTTGTGAAAACGCTTGCTGCCGAACAGTCGTCGCTATTCTGCCGGGCATTGGATATCGACCCGAGCGTCGAGCCGGAAAAGCTGGCCGATCTCGTGACGGCCGAATTGTTCGATGCGGCACGGGACACCCTCGAAGTCGGGATCGACGCAGTGGGGGAGCGGCGGACGCTGGTGCCCAGCGCGTACGCGGCCACCAGTTCTGTCACCATCGTGCGTCCCGGTGCCGAGCAGCAGCCGAGTCTGCTGACGGCGGAGGATGTGCTGCTGGTTACTGGCGGCGCGCGCGGGGTCACGGCGACGTGTGTGAAGGCACTGGCTCAGCGCAGCGAAGCGCGGTTCGTCCTGCTCGGTCGCTCCGAGCTGACTCCTGAACCCGACTGGGCGGCAGGCGTTTCCGATGCGGAGCTCAAGCCCGCGGCGGTTCGCGCTTTGGCGAGTACGGGAGTCAAGCCTCGGGAGATCGAGCGCGCGTGCTCGGGAGTGCTTGCCGCCCGGGAGATCCGTGCCACGCTGGCCGAATTGGGCTCGCGGGCCGAGTATCTCGCGGTGGACGCCACCGACGCGGCCGCGGTGCGGACCGCGCTCGAGCCCTGGCGCGACAGCATTACCGGTGTCGTGCACGGGGCCGGCGTGCTGGCCGACTCGATGATCACGGACAAGACCGCCGAATCCATCGGACGCGTCCTCGAGCCCAAGATCGCCGGACTGGCTACGGTGCTCGCCGCGCTCGGCGAACTGCGGCACCTGGTGCTGTTCACGTCGGTGGCGGGCCTGTTCGGCAACGCGGGTCAGGCCGACTACGCCGCCGCGAACGAGGCGCTGTCCCGGTTCGCGGTGAGCTGGCGGCGGCATCATCCCGACTGTCACGTCACCGCGATCGACTGGGGCGCCTGGGACGGCGGCATGGTGACTCCTGCGTTGCGGGGTCACTTCCTGGCCCGCGGTATCGCGCTGCTAGATCCAGAGGTCGGCGCGGCGGCCTTCACCGAGCAGTTCACGGCGGATCACCGCGAGGACACCGTCGTCCTCATCGGTCCCGCGAACGGACTGTCCGGTGACAGTGGAGTCGTGCCGGGCGCCGTCTGCGCGCGGCGGGTCTTGACCGGGCTCACCGACGAGCCGGTCATCCAGGCTCACCGCATCGGCGAACATGTTGTGCTACCAGCCACTTTCGGCCTCGGCGCGATGATCAATCTCGCCGAACGCGGCCTGACCGGCCGAACCGTGGTCGGTGTCAGAGACTTCCAGGTACTCAAGGGCATCGTGTTCGACCATCCCGTGGACGAGCTCGAACTCGAGCTGATCCCCGGCGCGTCCGCCGACGGCCGTACCATGGTCGAGGCGAACATCCGCGGCGGCAACGTGCTGCACTTCCGGGCCACGCTGCTGCTGGCCGGCGGAGCGGACGAAGCGCCGAACAAGTTGATTCCGAGCGGATCGGCCAGCGACGCCGACATCTACCGTGATGCCATCCAGTTCCACGCGCCGGCCCTGCAGGGGCTGCACCTGGTGCGGGCCGCCTCCGACGACGCCATCGTCTTCGAATGCTCGCTCCCGGCAACACGAGTGGCCAACGGCGCCTACGCGGGCCGCCTGCACGATCCGGTCCTCGCCGACCTGATCCTGCAGGGTCCACCGGTGCTCGGCTACCGCCTGCTGGGCGGCGCCTGCCTGCCCCTCGGGGTCGGCCGGGCCGACTACTACCGGCCGCTGCCCACGGACGAGACCTTCCTGCTCACCGTGGACAACCCGCGAACGGGACGCGTCGATGCCCGCATCGACGCCACCGCTACTACGGCGGACGGCACAGTGCTGCAACGGTTCTCGGACGTCACCGTGGTGACGACACCGGATCTGACAGAGAAGTTCCAGACCTCGGTGAGGCGGTGGATGGCATGACAGTCCTAGAGTTCGACGGAATACCGTTCGATCCGGTGACAGGTTCGCCGGAGGTGGCTGCTGTGACATCGGCGGCGCAGACGGATCAAGCGGCCGATCGGGACCAGTACCAGGCGACCGGGCGGCTGATCGACACCGATACGGACGAAGATTCACGAGTGTCGCAGCCGCTCAGTGAGATTCGATCCGGCGTCGTGGCGGCGCACCGTGCGGCGCTGACCGCTCAGGTGGCGCTACAGCGGGCAGCCTGGCAGCGGACGCTGCGCACGGCGACTTCCGCCCGAGTGGTGAGCGACGATCCGGCCGCGACCGGTGTCGGCGACGGTGTCTCCGGCGACGGTCGCGCCATTGCCGCTCGTGGCGAGCGAGCGGTTCGCGAGGGCCTCTCGAACGGCACCGGTTCCGCTGGTTTCACGGCCGCTGAGCCGGTGGCCGCCGCGGCCGAATCGGCGTTCAAGGCACTGGCTCGCACCCGGCGCGACAGTCTGGATCACGCTGCCCTGGTTCGCCTCACCGAGGGTGACGTCGTCAGCGTGTTCGGGGCCGGGCATCAGCGCTCCGGCGTCGTATCGGTGGCGCGTCTCGCCGCATCAGGGCCGCTGGTACTCACCGAGATCACGACGATCGAGTTGCGCGGTGGTACCGGACGAGGACGTGTGGTGGCACGGTTCGACGGCGACCCGCGTGCGGCAGCGGTGCAGGCCGCGGAGGTGTTCGCGCTCTTCTGTGGCATGCAGCTGTGCCTCTCGGGGAGCACGCTGACGGCAGCACCGGTGAGTGGCTCTATCCAGGGCGGCACTGGCGGAACCATCGAGCTGGTTGTCACCGACATCGACCTGGTGCCACGGCCGCACGTCACTGCGACGGCGAGTATCGCTGGTACGCAAGGGGAGTTGCAGGTCACCGTCTCGGCCGTGGAAGCGGTCGGCGCGGGCGTGGGACCGGGCGAAGCCGCACCGAGCCTGCTGCTCAATGAATTCCACATGACCCACCTGGCGCGCGGCGATCAAAGCATCGCCATGGGACCGGAATTCGCCGAATACACCGGCGTACGTGCAACCCGCCTGCCCACCGGCGGCTTGCTGCTCGTCGACCGCGTCATCGAATTCGATGGTGCGCGTGGCCGATTGGATGGCGCGGCGTATACCACCGAGTACGACTCGCCCGCCGACTCCTGGTACTACGGCGATACCGCCAACGAGTCCATGCCGCACTTCGTCTACATGGAAACCTCGCTGCAGGCCGCGCTGTTGATGGGCTACTACGCCGGGCCGACCCTCACCCAGCCCGGCGTCACGCTGAGCTTGCGCAATCTCGGCGGCACCGCGACGGTGTTGCGGCAAGTCGACCTGCGGGACAAGACGATCGAGCAGTCGTCGCGGTTGCTGTCGACCACGATCCTGCCCGGCTCGTCACTGCAGACGTTCGACTACACCCTGAGCGTCGACGGCGAACCGTTCTATACCGGCGAGACCATGTTCGGCTACTTCAGCGACGAAGCGCTGGCCAACCAGACCGGCCTCGACGCGGGACGGGCCGCGCCGACCTGGCTGGACGAACACGCGAACGCACCGACTCGGACCATCGACGTCGCCGCCCGGCGCGCCGACCCGAACGCCGAGCTGTGCGCCCGCCGGACACTGGCCCTGATCGACCACATCGACGTGGTCGACAACGGCGGCAAATACCAAGCGGGCTACCTGCATTCGCTGCGCGCGATCGACCCGTCGGACTGGTACTTCGACCGCCACTTCCATCTCGACCCGGTGATTCCCGGTTCGCTGGGCGTCGAATCGGTGATCCACGCGGTGCAGGAGTGGATGCTCGACGCCGGATTCGCGGACTCGCTGCGCGATCCGGTCTTCCGCATCCCCGCGGACCTGCCGTTCAGCTGGCGCTACCGCGGCCAGTTCCTGCCCACCGACGGCACGGTGGAGCTGGACGCGCACATCAAGGAGGTCCGGCGTGGACCGAACGGCGTCACCGTCATCGTGGACGGCTCGCTGTGGAAGCCGGGGCTGCGCATCTACGAACTCATCGACCTCGCGGTCGAACTCGTCGAGCGAGAGGACGGCCGATGACCACGTCCCGGATGAGTGTTGTCGCGCAGACGGCCGACGACATCAGCGCGCTGTTGCTCGATGTCCGGCAGCCGGTGTGGCTCGTGCGCCATGACGGCCAGGTGGGCGCGACCTCCGACGCGGGCATCGTCGCTCGGTCGGAGGTCCTCACCGCGGTCGCTCCACTGCCGCCGGAACTGCTCGGCGACAAGCAGTTCCACGCCACCTACGGAGTGCGGGCCGCTTACTCGGCGGGGGCGATGGCCAATGGGATCGCCTCTCCGGCACTGGTTTCGGCGATGGCACGGGCGGGTTACCTCGCCTCGTACGGTGCCGCGGGCGTTACGCCCGCGGCGGTGGATGCGGCGCTGGCCGAACTCAGTGCCACCTTGCCGGGAAAGCCCTTCGCCTGCAACCTGATCCATAGCCCGTCCGAACCGGCGCTGGAACGGGCGATTGTTGATTCCTGCCTGCGCCACCAGGTGCGCTGCGTGGAGGCCTCGGCGTTCATGGGCCTCACCGCCGAGGTTGTCCGCTACCGGGTCGCCGGACTCGGCGTCGATCGGCACGGGCAGCTCGAGGTGCGGAATCGGCTGATCGCCAAGGTCTCCCGCGTCGAGGTCGCCGAGCCGTTCCTGCGCCCGGCACCGGCTGATCTGCTGCGTCAGCTGGTTGCGTCGGGCGACGTGACGGCCGAGCAGGCGCGGCTGGCCGAGCAGGTGCCGATGGCCGACGACATCACCGCGGAGGCGGATTCCGGCGGCCACACCGACCGCAGGCCGCTGCTGGTGCTGCTGCCGGAACTGATCGCCGCGCGCGATCGGAGCACCCTGCCCGCCGCCGCGGCGGTACGGATCGGCGCGGCGGGCGGTATCGGTACACCCGCTGCCGCCGCTGCGGCGTTCGCGCTGGGCGCCGCCTACGTGGTGACTGGCTCGATCAACCAGGCCACCCGCGAGGCCGCGCAGTGCGACACCACCAAACAGCTTCTGGCCCAAGCGGATTTCGCCGACTGCACGATGGCGCCGTCCTCCGACATGTTCGAACTCGGCGTGCAGGTGCAGGTGCTGCGCCGGGGCACCATGTTCGCCGCCCGCGCGCAACGGCTGTACGACACGTACCGCGCGTACGCCGGAATCGACGACATCCCAACCGAACTGCGCCGAGACCTCGAAGCCACGCTGTTCCGGCGGCCACTCGACACCGTGTGGCAGGACTGCGTCAGCTACTTCACCGAACGTGACCCCGCGCAGCTGGTCGGCGCGGCCGAAGATCCGAAACGCAAGATGGCCCTGGTGTTCCGGTGGTACCTGGGCTTGTCGTCCGGGTGGAGCATTCGCGGCGAAGCCGACCGCGTCGCCGATTACCAGGTGTGGACCGGGCCCGCGATGGGCGGCTTCAACAACTGGGTCGCGGGGACCTATCTGGCCGCGCTCAGCAACCGGCATGTCGCCGACATAGCCGATCAGATGATGCTCGGCGCCGCGTATCTCACCCGAATCGCTCAGCTACGCACCGCGGGTGCCCGGTTGCCCGCCGACTGCACCCGATTCGTTCCGCGACCGATGGAGCACCGATGACGACACTGGAGACCGGTCCCGATATCCAGACCTCCTGGATGGTGTGCCCGTCCTGCGGCACCATGATCTACGCGAAGCGCTACGACCGGAGCGGCCGGGTCTGCCCGGACTGCGACGGCCACGGCGTGCTGACCGCCGACCAACGCATCGAGGCGCTGGTCGATCCAGATTCGGCGCAGCGCATCGAAATCGCTGCGACGGTGCGAGATCCGTTGGGGTTCAGTGACTCCCGCAGCTATGTCGAGCGGCACGCCGAGGCGCAGCGGCGCACCGGCATGACCGACGGCATCAGCTGCGTCCGCGCGGCCATCGGCGGTGCACCGGTTGTGCTGGCGGTCATGGATTTCCGGTTCCTCGGCGGCAGTCTCGGTGTCGCGGTGGGCGAGGCGGTGACGACCGCAGCGGAGACCGCGCTGTCCGCTCGCGTGCCACTGGTCCTGGTCACCGCTTCCGGCGGTGCGCGCATGCAGGAGGGCATCCTGGCGCTGATGCAGATGGCCAAGACCAGCCAGGCACTCCGCGATCTCGACGACGCGGGCGTGCTGACCATCTCGGTGATCACCGACCCCACCTACGGTGGCGTCGCTGCCTCCTACGCCACCTCCACCGACATCATCATCGCCGAACCCGGTGCCCGCCTGGGCTTCGCGGGCCCACGGGTGATCCAGCAGACCATCGGCGAGACGCTCCCGGCCGGCTTCCAGACGGCGGAGTTCCTGCTCGAACACGGTGTGGTGGACATGATCTGCCACCGATCCGCACTGCGCGACCGGTTGGCTCGGCTGCTCGCCCTGGCCGCCGACAGTCCGCGGCGGATCGACTTCGTCGAGTCGACCCCGCCGGTGCGGACGGATCCCGCGACGCTGCCGGTCCGCGATGCGTGGCAAAGTGTGCGTGCGGCAAGGGAATTGGGCCGTCCGACGACGCTGGACTATCTGGCGGCATCGTTCGACGAGTTCGTCGAGCTGCACGGCGACCGGCTGTCCACCGACTGCCCGGCGATGATCACCGCGCTCGCCCGCCTCGACGGAGCGCCTGTGGTGGTGATCGGAACGCAGAAGGGCCACACCGCCGCTGAGCTGTCCAAGCGCAATTTCGGGATGCCGACACCGGGTGGGTATCGGAAGTCCGCGCGGGTGTTGCGGTTGGCCGCCAAGCTCGGCATTCCCGTCATCACCTTGATCGACACCGCCGGTGCCTACCCCGGTATTTCTGCGGAGGAACAGGGCCAGGCGGTCGCGATCGCCGAGTCATTGAAACTGCTTGCTGGACTGCCCGTTCCGGTGGTTGCCGTGGTGACCGGTGAGGGCGGCAGCGGGGGAGCGCTCGCGCTCGGGGTGGCCGATCAGGTGCTCGTGCTGGAGAACGCGGTGTACTCGGTGATCAGTCCGGAGGGGTGCGCGTCGATCCTGTGGAAAGACGCCGCTGCCGCCCCGCGTGCGGCCGCCGCGCTGCGCGTCGACTCGACCTCCCTGCTCGAACTCGGCGTGGCCGACGCGGTGGTACCGGAGCCGGATGGCGGCGCGCATCGCGACCCGGTCGCCGCTGCGGCACACCTGCGCCGGGCGCTCCGGCACGCTATTTCCGGCCTCGGCGCACTGCCGGTCCGGCAACTACTCGGCCAGCGGCACAACCGATTCCGTGCCTTCGGTCTGCCTCGCACGACGAACCATCAGGAGATGTGATGACGGAGACCCTGACCACCGAGCCGGTCGGCCGCGCGCTGACCGCGGCCGATGCCGATCGTGCGCTGACGGTGCTGTCCCGGCATGCGCTGTCTGTGCGTGCGGAGACCGCGCCTACGTCGGTGACAGTGGCCAACGGGCCACTGGTGTTGCAGATCAGCTGGGATGCGGAGTCGTCCGTGACGGAAACCGTGGCTGCGGCGCCGGTCGCTGTTATCGAGGCCGCTCCGGTCGAAATAGTTTCGGACGTAAATACTTTCACTGTCGTGTCCGAGACCGTCGGCGTGTTCTACCGCTCCTCGGAGCCCGGTGCCGCGCCATTCGTCACCGAGGGGGACCCGGTCCGTGCGGGCCAGCAGATCGGCATCGTCGAGGCGATGAAGCTGATGATCCCGGTGATCGCGACCCGCGAGGGCCGGGTGGCGGAGTTCCTCGTCGACAACGGCGAAGCGGTCGAGCACGGCGCGCCGCTGCTGGTGCTGGAGGTGGTGCGGTGACGACCCGGACGATCCGCAAGGTGCTGGTCGCCAATCGCGGCGAGATCGCCGTCCGGGTCATCCGCACCTGCGCCGAACTCGGCATCGAGACGGTCGCCGTGTACTCGGTCCCCGACGCCGATTCGGCGGCGGTGCGGCTCGCCGACCAGGCGGTTCGGATCGGACCCGGTCCCGCCAAGCGCAGCTACTCCTACATCCCCGCGATCATCGAGGCGGCCAAGGCGACCGGTGCGGACGCAATCCACCCCGGATACGGATTCCTTTCCGAGGACCCGGATTTCGCGGAGGTGTGTGAGGCAGAGGGTTTCGTCTTTGTCGGCACGCCCGCTGCCGTGATGGCCGACCTCGGCGACAAGTCGACCGCGCGTGCCTTGATGGACGCGGCCGGCCTGCCGCTGCTGCCCGGCAGTCGCGATCCACTCGAAACCGCCGAGGACGCACAGACTCTCGCCGACAGCATCGGTTACCCGGTGATCATCAAGGCGGTCGCGGGCGGTGGCGGCCGCGGCATGCGGGTGGTGCGCGATCCGGCCGATTTCGCGGGCGCGTGGCAAGAGACCCGGGCCAATGCCACCGCCGTCTTCGGCGACGGCAGGCTCTATGTCGAGCGCTATCTCGACTCGGCTCGGCACATCGAGGTGCAGATCCTGGCCGACAGCCACGGCACGGTCGTCCACCTCGGCGCGCGGGACTGCTCGCTGCAACGTCGCCATCAGAAGCTCGTCGAGGAATCGCCTGCGCCTGGCCTGTCCGACGAACTGGTCGCGCGCATCGGTGCCGCCGCTGTCCGTGGTGCCGAGGCCGTGGGTTACGTCGGTGCGGGCACCTTCGAGTTCTTGCTCGATCCCGAGGGCCGCTTCTACTTCATGGAGGTGAACTGCCGCCTGCAGGTGGAGCATCCGGTCACCGAGATGGTCACCGGTATCGATCTCGTCGCCGAACAGTTGCGCATCGCCTCGGGACTGCCGCTCGTTCTGTCCACGGAATCCGCCGCCCCGCGCGGTGTCGCCATCGAATGCCGCATCAATGCCGAGGACCCGAACCGCGATTTCGCGCCGGCTCCCGGCACACTGACCGAATGTGTGCTGCCCGGTGGGCCGTTCGTTCGGATCGACACCCACGTGGCCCTCGGCTACGCCATCCCGCCGCATTACGATTCGCTGCTCGCCAAGATCATCGTGTGGGCCCCGGACCGGCCCGCCGCCATCGCCCGTATGCGCCGTGCGCTGGCCGAAACCCGCATCCGCGGCAAGGGCATCGCCACCACGGCCGAGTTCCTGCACGACATCCTCGACCATCCGCGTTTCCGCGCCGCCACCCACGACACCGCCTTGATCGGCACAGCCACCAGTTCTGGGGGCACAAGATTGGCCAGTTGAATTGCCACCTACGGATCCGTAGGCTCGCGGAGGTTGTCGCGCTGGCGGTCGTTGTTCGGGCCGGCGCACTGTGAGCCAAAACGTCTGAGGGGTAACGCAAATGGGGAGACTTTTGACCCAGCTCGAGCTGCTCACTGAGCTCGAGCCGGTCGCGGCGGAGAACGTCAATCGGCATCTGTCGATGGCGAAGGCCTGGCACCCGCACGACTATGTGCCGTGGGACGAGGGCCGCAACTTCGCCGCGATGGGCGGTGTCGACTGGGACCCCAGCCAGTCGCAGCTGTCCGATGTCGCGAAGGCCGCGATGATCACCAACCTGCTCACCGAGGACAACCTGCCCTCCTACCATCGGGTGATCGCGGAGAACTTCTCACAGGACGGCGCGTGGGGCACCTGGGTGGGGCGCTGGACCGCCGAGGAGAACCGGCACGGCATCGTGATGCGGGACTACCTGGTGGTCACCCGCGGCGTCGACCCGGTCGAACTGGAAAACGCCAGGATGCTCGCGATGACCACCGGCTTCGATCCGCTGGCCGTCGCCAAGTACGGCACCATCGATCCCAGCGACGTTCCGGACACCGGATTCTTGCTCGGTGTGGCCTACGTGACCTTCCAGGAGCTCGCCACCCGCCTCAGCCACCGCAATACCGGCCGGGTCTGCAACGACGCGATCGCCGACAAGATGCTGCAGCGCATCGCCGCCGACGAGAACCTGCACATGATCTTCTACCGCAACATGTGCGGCGCCGCTCTCGATTTGGCGCCCGATCAGGCCATCGAGGCGATCGCGCTCGTTCTGATGAACTTCCAGATGCCCGGCGCGGAGAATCCGAACTTCCGCCGCTACGGCACCCTGATGGCCAAACACGGCATCTACGACATGCGCCAGCACCTCGAAGATGTGGTGATGCCGGTCCTGCGCATCTGGAAGATCTTCGAGCGCAACGACTTCACCGCCGCGGGCGAGCAGACTCGTGAAAAACTCGCCGACTACCTCGCGAAGTACGAACGCGACATGCTCAAGTTCGAGGAACGCCGCGACCGCATCGCCGCCCGCCAGGCCACCAAGCGCGACTCGGCCGCACTGACCACCACGTTGCGCTGATCGGCAGCTCCTCGCGAGCTTGACCGCTTGCGTCATGGAACCGTAAGGCGGGCAACCTATTGCGACATCGGCTCGGCCTTATGGGGTTGATTGACGCCCAGCGCGCGGACATGAGACGGTCGCGATCCCGCTGGTGATCATGACGGGATGGCATTCGAGGTAGGCACGCGGGTTCGGTTGGCGCGCAACACCAAAGTGGCGCCGGCGTCGGTGGTGACGATGTTCAAGAGCTTGGTCGAGACGACGAATATCCCGATTCCCACGGTGCCCGGCTTCGATGAGGAGACGTGAGCAGCGGACTGTTCATCGAAGCTTGATCACGGCTGTGCGCTCGAAGGTCTTGATTTCGCATATCATTTGAAGTGAAAACCTGCAGATCAGATGGGGTTTTTACTGGAATTGACGGCTGTGGCTCGATAGGGTTGGCACATGAGTTCGAGCAGCGTCGCGCAGCAGGAACGGGTCGCCGACCCGCTGCTCGGCGCTGTGTCCGATCTGCTCGAGCGGTCGTTGACTCCCATGTCCGATGACAAGATCATCGAGCTGTTGCGTGGAGTCGAACAGGCCACTCGGATGCTCGCGGCCGTGGGGCATCGGTTGATCGTGCAAGCCTCGGACCGAAACCTGCCGAATCAGACCGGTACCGGCACGGTGAAGAAATTCTTGATGCATACCCTGAGGCTGTCCAGCCCGGAGGCCGGTGCGCGCGTCGCGGCAGCGCTGTCGTTGGGGTTGTGGCATGACATGGGTGGGGAGACACGCGAGGCGCGCCTGCCGGCGACCGCGGCGGCGCAGGTCGAGGGTGAGATTTCGGTCGATCATGCGCGGCAGATCGCGGCGGTGATGAAGCGCGTGCCAGGTTCGACGGCGAATACGGAATTCGAGGCAGCGGAACAGCTGCTGGCCGATTTCGCGCGGACCGGCTCGCCCGATGACATACCCAAGGTGGGCGAGGCGATTCTGGCGTATCTGGACCCAGACGGGGAGCGCACAGACGACACCGACCGTGCCCGAATGCGCGGCATCACTATCGGCCGTCAGCGTGCCGATGGGATGTCGCCGATCAGAGGTGAGATCACCCCGACCTTGCGCGCACTGCTGGATGCGGTCATGGCCAAACTCGCCCGACCCGGTATGAACAACCCGGATGATCCGGAAAGTCCGTCCGGGGGCAGTGAATACGTCGATCGGGACGAACTCGTTGCCGCGGCTCGGCGGGATGCCCGCAGTGCCGCGCAGCGCACCCATGATGGTTTCGTCGCCTTGTTGACGCACGGTGTCGCATCGGAGAAGCTGGGATCTCATCGCGGACTGCCGGTCTCGACGATCTTGACGATGAGCGTCGCGGATGTCGAGAAGGCCGCCGGGGTCGCGACTACCGCGACCGGAGGCTTGGTCCCGATGAGCGAGGCGTTGAAACTGGCTGAAGAGGCACAGCCGTTCTTGATGGTGTTCGATGCTCAAGGCGAGCCGTTGCATTTAGGAACCGCCAAACGTTTCGCTTCTGCCGCACAGCGATTGGCGTTGATCGCCGCCATACGTGGCTGCTCGCGCCCCGGTTGTGATGCTCCCGCGAGCATGTGCGCCACCCATCACGTCACTGACTGGAGCAAATCCGGGCCCACTGACATCGGCAACGAAACCCTGGCCTGCGATAGCTGCCACGCCATGGTCCACGACGGGCCCGGCGGCTGGAAAACCGTGGTGCTGGGACCGGAGTCGGCGCATCCTGGCCGGGTCGCCTGGATTGCACCACCGCACATCGATCCCAGTGGGACACCGCAAATCAATAACCGCCACCACCCCGGCGAACTACTCGCCGAAGCGCTCTCTCGCGTCCATCATCGGAAAGAGCGAGAGCGGCAACACCGTGAGCGGTTGCGACTAGAGCAACCGTTGACCGGTGCTGCCTGACGCCGATCGTGGCAGGCTGATCGGCGTCGGGCGGGACCCTCAGTCGGCTTGGCGCTGGATTCTGGGCAAGGCGATGAGGAGGACGACGCCAGTGACGATTCGCCAGACGACGAACGGGTCGATGGCGAGGCGTTCGGCGGTGCCCGCGCCGAGGCCGAGGTGGTCCGGGGCGAGGCTGGTGATCATGCCGATGATCGTCACGATGATCAAGGCGAGAGTTGTTGCGGTGTAAGCGCGGTGGGATCGGTAGGCGCGGGTGATGATGATCATGATCGCAAGGCCGGAGAGTAGTTCGAGGTAGGCGCCGGTCGGGTGTAGGACGGCGCGCAGGTGGTTGCCGCCGGGGACTTCGCCTGCGCTGCCGGGGAAGGTGCCGACCAGGGCAATGCCGAGGCAGTTGATCAGGGCGAGGTAGGGAATCGCCCGTCCGGCAAGGGTTTTCGGCAGTAGTGGGGTGAGTAGCAGCGCTGCGGCGAGCACGAGGACGCCGAGCAGCACGAACTCGGTCGACATCAGCGCGTGCCACGGCGAACAGATGTAGCGGGGCGTCGACGCGCCGTATTGCGCCATGTCACCGAAGCATTCGGGGACGCCGAGGTCGCTGATCATGTTGTCGGACCAGCTGTATGGGTGCGCGTCCTGCCAGCGGTTGCCGACGATCAGTTCGGCGATGTAGTAGCTGATCGTCAGGATCAGCAGCGCCGCTCCGGTTTTCAGGCGGGCGGTCACCGGCGGCAGGTGGTCGGCGGGACGGGGGCACCCGTGAAACGGTCGTTGATCCACGCGGTGACCAGATCGCCGCGGGCGCGCCAGGCCTCGTGCCCGCCGGGCAGCACGTGGTCGACGAGGTTGATGCCGAGGCCGCACATGTCGGCGACGGCCTGGTTGCCCCATGCGGTGTTGACCAGATCGTCGCTGTCGCCGCGCGAGATGAAGGTCGGGATGTCGGTGGCAACCTTGGGCAGGTTGCCACCGGACTCGTAGTCGTCGAGCGCCTGCCGGGCACCGTCGTCGACGAACGACGCGGCGGCGGGTGTCGCGGCCTGGCCGATGGCCAGGTCCCGCAGTGTCGTCTGGCCGGTGCAGAGTCCTTCGAGGCGCGGTGCCGCCGTGAGCAGCGCGCCGTGCAGAACCTTGTCGTAGGAGTAGTCCGGGTGGTCATAGCGAACGGCCGCCACCAGGTAGGGCAGTAGCAGGTACTGGCCGACGGTCAGCGTGTTCGTTGCCGCAGCCTTGGCGAGTTCGCTGCGCAGTGCGGGCGAGAGCAGCACATTGCCGAGGATCTTCAACTCGGGCGCGTAGGTCTTGGCTGTCTCGGCTGCGGACTCGGTGGCCCGCCCGCCCTGCGACAGCCCGACGAGCACAACCTCTTTGGTCACCGGCAAATCGAGTTGCTGCGCGGCCCGAACGGAATCGAGCACGTCGTATCCCGAGGACTCTGCTTGCAGATACGGTGCCGAGCCAGGACCATCGAGACCTTGGTAATTGGTCATCACCACGGCCTTGTGCGCGTCGAGCAGGTTGGCGACCGTGACGTCGTTGCCGAACAGCTCGGGCGAGCTCGTCGGCGCACAATCGTTGGCTACCCCGGAGGTGCCGTGCCCGTAGGCGACCAGCGGCCAACCCCCTTCCGGTGCAGTGCCTTTCGGCAAGTACACCGCGCCCGACACCTCGATAGGCGATTTGTTCGGAGAGGTGGAAATGTACCGGAAGTACGTCGCCGAACCGGCTGCCGCCGAGATCTTCGGACCGCCGTTCGTCAGCGGCCGCTGCGAGAGGAGCGTGCCCGGCTTCTGCGGCGTCTCGGCGGCGGTGTCCGAGGAGGACCCGCAACTCGCGGCCATCAGCACTGCGGCGGCGGCCAGGGAAACCCACGTCAGTGCCCTCTTCGGACGCACGATCCATTCGCTCCTTCGACTCTGCTGCGCACTGTTTGCTATCTCCGCGTCGTCACTGCCCCTGCGTCAACGTTTCGCCTGCGCACCTTGGCGTCCGGTCGAATCGCCGGCTCGTGACGTTCCCAGCAAGATCAGGATGTCCGGTGATCGCCGTCTCCGCATCGGTGAGTGAGCGGAATCTCAGTTTGCGCACCGATTCGTAACCGACCACCTGAAACTACTTCAGTCCGGACCTGACGAAGGCGTTCACGATGTGGCGTTGCAACAACAGATACATCACGAGAACGGGCAAGCATGCGAGGCTCGCCAGCGCCATCATCGGTCCCCACTGATCACCCTCGGTGCCCATGAAGCTCCGCAACCCGAGCTGCAGCACGCTGTTGCCTTGGCGAAGCACGACCGCGGGCCAGAAATACTCGTTCCAGGCATTGATGAACAGCAGGATGCCCAGCGCGGCCAGCGCGGGCCGCAGATTGGGCACGACCACGGTCCACAGGATCGACCACGACGACCGCCCGTCGATCTTGGCGGCCGCGACCAGCTCCTTGGGAAAGCTCGCCATGTGCTGACGCAACAGCAGTACAGCCAGCGCCGAGCACAGCGTCGGCAGCACGACACCGAT
Organism: Nocardia sp. NPDC050175; assembly: GCF_044459885.1. Classification (NCBI taxonomy): domain Bacteria; kingdom Bacillati; phylum Actinomycetota; class Actinomycetes; order Mycobacteriales; family Nocardiaceae; genus Nocardia; species Nocardia sp. NPDC050175. The sequence continues at coordinate 253,052 of NZ_JBITJI010000001.1, read as the reverse complement.
CAGCGAGTTGATCAACCCGAGCTGGGTGAGCAGCACATAGTTCGGCAGCATGGTCACCTGGAACGGCACCAGCCAGGTACCGACGAACGCCAGATACAGGATCTTCTGGAACGGGAACGTGTACATCGCGAACGCGTAGGACGCCAACAGCGCGACGAGCAGCTGACCCACCGCGGACAGCGCCGCGATGAAGAAGGTATTGCCGATCAGCCCGGCCACGTCGACCTTCTCGGCCGCGTCGGTGTAGTTGGCGAACGAGATCGGCCAGGGAATCGGCGACAGCGAGGTGACATCCTCCGGCCTGCGCAGCGAGGTGGCGAACAGCCAGTAGATCGGGAAAATACACACCACGGCGGTCACCGCGAGCAGCGCGTGGCTGCCTGCGGCGCGCAATCGATCAATCATCATGGAAGGCAACCTTTTCCGAGATCCACACCAGAATCCCGGCGATCACACCGAATCCGGCGAACAACAGCACTCCAGCGGCCGCGCTGAGCCCGGCGTCGAAACTGTGGAAGGCGTAATCCCACAGCAGGTAATAGATATTCGTGGTGGCCTGCGAGGGACCGCCCTGCGTCATCGAGTCGATGAGCGGGAAAGTCAGCACAGGACTGAGCAATACGGTGGTGAGAACCAGGAACATCACGGTGGGCGACAGCAGCGGCAGCGTGATCCAGCGCCGGATCTGCCCCGGACTCGCGCCGTCCACCTGAGCCGCCTCGTTGTAATCGCCACTGATACCGGCCAATCCGGCCCACACCACCAGCACCGAGAACCCGAGCAGCTGCCAGCCGGTGATCGCGATGATCACCAGGTGCGCGGTGCTCACGTCGTACACCCAGTTGCGATCCGAGCCGAGCAGCTGGTCGACGAACCCGGCGCCGGGATGCAGCAGCCACCGCCAAACCGCCGCCGCCGCAACGGGAGCCACCAGGAACGGCACGAAGATGAACGCCTGATAGATCGTCCTGGCCCGCCCGTGCACCCGCTTGCTCGCCAACGCGATGAGCACCGGAAGCACCACGGTGAACGGCAACATGCCGAGGATCAGCGCACCCGTGCGGCCGATCGAATTCCAGAACGCCGGAAGATCCATCAGCCGTGCGTAATTGCCGGTACCGACCGGCTTCATCGGCGAGGTCGGCAGCAGATTCCAGGAGTAGGTGGACAATTCGAACGCCTGCACCAGCGGCCGGTAGGTCCACACCACGAGCAGGAACAGCGCGGGCGCCAGATACAAATAGGGCACCACGCACCGCCCCGCCCGGCGGAACCGGGCGAGGCGGTGCGGCGGCGGCACCGGGGAAGTGACCGGCTCGGCCACGTCCTCGGCGACGCGCGGGGTTTCGATGACGAACATCGAGCTACCTGGTCTCGGCCGCGGCCAACGCGGCGAGCTGATCGAGCACGTCCTGTTCCGTTCTGTCGTAGACGGTTTCGGCGGGAGTCGCCTCGATCGCGGTGGCCACCAGCGACGATCCGAGCAGATCGATGCGGCTGTACCCGAATCCGACCAGCCCGCGGTGCCGTCCGACCGGCGCGATCGGATCGATCCGATACGACAGTGCGGGCCCGATCCAGACCGGGATGCCGCCGAGCGCGGACGCACCGGTCAGGTGGTTGTGCCCGCAGATGATCAGCCGCACGTCCGATCCGGAGAGCACCTCGTCGAGCAGCTCGGGCTGTTCGAGTTTCAGGTACTCGGTGGTCGCGATCGGCGACGGGATCGGCGGGTGGTGCAGCACCAGCAGCGTGCCGTGTTGCGCCGGTCGGCGCAGCTCCTCGGCCAGCCAGTCGAGCTGTTCCGGTTCCAGCCGTCCGTCGTGCCGGCCCGGGGTGGAGCTGTCCAGCGCGATGATCCGCAACCCGGCCACCTCGGTGACACTGTCGTGCGTGACATCGGGATCAATTGCGGCAGCATCGTTTCCGAACAACTCGGTGCCGAACGCCGCGCGCTCATCGTGATTCCCCATCACATACACCGTCTGCGCGCCGAGCTCGGCGGCCACCGGCTCGACCGCGTCACGCAGCCGCCGGTACGCCTCGGGCGACCCGTTGTCGGTCAGGTCCCCCGACAGCACCAGCGCGTCGATTCGCTGTTGCGAGGCCCGCAGCTGCTGCAGCACATGGGTGAGGTTCTCGTAGGTATCGACCTTGCCGTGCACCTTTTCACCGGCGGGCCGGATGTGGGTGTCGGTGAGCTGGACGATCGTAACCGGCGTGTTCATGCTGTGTCCGTTCATGAGACCGGCAGCAGTTTGGCGCCCTGCTCACGCGCTTCGGTCAAGGTGGCCTGCGGGTCCTTGCCCTGGAACACGATCGCCTCGACCGCGTCCATCATGCCGTCGCGGATCTGCAGGTAGTTGGTGCCCGGCATGGAGATCCACGGCTCCATGTTCGCCAGCTGGGCGACATTCGGCTGTAGCAGCGGGTTCTTCGCGGACCAATCCTTCAGTCCGGCAGGGTCATCCATCAGACCGGTGCGCAGCGGCAGGTAGCCGATGCCCTGCGCGATCTTGGTGTAGGCGTCTTCGCTGGTGAGGAACTTGATCAGCTCCCAGGACGCCCGCTGCTTGGCCGGGTCGTTCGACAGAATATGCAGGGAGGCGCCGGAATTCGTCGGCACCGTCGGCTTGCCTGCGTAGCTCGGCATGGGCGCGGCCCGCAGGTCCCATTTGTCCTTGGCACCGGTGGTGAAGGTGCCCTGGATCGAGCTGGTCTCCAGGATCATGCCGATATCGCCGCGGGCGAACGCCTCGTAGCCCTGCTTCTGGTTGAGCTTGGGCATGCTGCCCGACTCGACGAGCTGCTGTTGCTGCCGCGCGACCTCGACGACGGGAGCGTCGGCGAAGGTCAGCGACTTGCGGTCCTCGGAGATGACCCGGCCGCCATTGGACCGGACCAGCGACTGGAAGCACCAGTCCTTGGCGGTCTTGGTCAGGCAGTCGACGTAGATGCCGCCCTTACCGGTCTTGCTGGTGATCGCGCTCGACGCCTCGGCGACCTGCTGCCAGGTGGTCGGCGGCTTGGCCGGATCGAGCCCGGCCTCGGTGAACAGCGAGGCGTTGAAATACAGCACCGGCGTGGAGAAGACGAACGGCACGCCGTAGGTGTGGCCGTCCCAATCGGCGAGGGTGCGGGCTTTCGGCGCGAATGGGTACTTGGCGCCGTCGAAGTTGCGCTGGACCTCCTGCTTGGAGACCAGCGTGTCCAGCGGCTTGGCGCCCAGCTGATGGACGGTGTAGTCCAGGTCGCTGAAGCCGAGCTGCGCGACGTCCGGCGGGGTGCCCGCGACCGTCTGGTTCTGGATGCTGGAGATGGTGTCCGTGGCCGGGTTCGGGCTGTTGCCCTGCGGCTTCTGCGCGGTCACCGTGATGTTCGGGAACTTCTTGCGGAAGTCGCCGATGAGCGTGTTGAAGGTATCGGTCCACGCTCCGGCGAGTCCGTAGTTGTAGGACTCGAACACGATGGCCACGTGCTGATCCGGCTTCAAGTCCGGGATCTGTGCGGTGCTGGAGTTCGAATCTGTGCTGGTGCTCCCGAGTCCGCCGCAAGCGCTGAGCGCGACGGTGGTTGCGAACACCATGCCCAAGATGGGCGCGGTGCGGTTCACGGTGTTCTCCTCATTGTTCGGTGCTGTCGGACAGCGTTGTCACGAGTCAGGCGACGGCGACGACTGCGTCGGCGCCCTCGCGTAGCGAATCCGGCTGTGGCTCTTGCCAGGTCATGCGCAGGCCGGATTCGGGGTCGAAGAGGTGGATATGGGCGGGATCGACGCGCAGCCCGATGCTGTCGTCGGCGTGGACCTCTGCCGGCCGCGGTGCGCGGGCACAGAGCGTGTGGTCGCCGGTGGTGAAGTGGATCAGTTCCTCGCTGCCCAGGTTCTCGACCATGGTCACCTCGCCGCGGATGTCCGCTGCGGTGACGTCGAGCCGAAGCTGTTCCGGGCGGATACCGGCGATGACCTCGACCGAGGTGCCGAAATCGGCAGCGGTGATGGCCAATTCGACATCGATGCCGTCGGCCACCAGGAACAGCTTGCCGCTGCGTTCGGTGACGACACCGGGGAACAGGTTCATCGGGGGAGCGCCGAGGAATCCGGCGACGAAGGTGGACCGCGGCCGGTCGTACAACTCGGTCGGCGTGCCGACCTGCTCCACCTGCCCCTCGTTGAGCAGCGCGATCCGGTCCGCCATGGTCATCGCCTCGACCTGGTCGTGGGTGACGTAGAGGAACGTCGCTCCCAGCCTGCGGTGCAGCGCGATCAGCTCGGCGCGGGTGGCGCTGCGCAGCTTGGCGTCCAGGTTCGACAGCGGCTCGTCCATCAGGAAGGCGCCGGGATCGCGAACCATGGCGCGGGCCAACGCGACTCGCTGCCGCTGGCCGCCCGACAGCGCGCCTGGCTTGCGCCGCAGCAGCTCGCCGAGGCCGAGGATGCCCGCCACCTCGGCCACCCGCTCGGCGATCTTCGTGCGCGGCGTGCGCCTGGCCCGCAGCGGGAAGCCGATGTTCTTGGCCACCGTCAGATGCGGGTAGAGCGCGTAGCTCTGGAACACCATCGCCAGGTCGCGCTGCTGCGGCGCCCGGTGCGTGATGTCGTTGTCGTCCAACAGGATCAGGCCGCCGGTCGGATCCTCCAGGCCCGCGATCATCCGCAGCAGCGTGGACTTGCCACACCCGCTGGGCCCGAGCAGCACCAGGAACTCGCCGTCGGCGATGTCCAGGCTCACCTCGCGCACCGCGTAGGTCGCGCCGAATTGCTTCGACACCTTGTCAATTCGCAGTCTTGCCACCAGTTCTCCTCAGCCGGGCAGTTCGCCGGCGACAATCCAGGTCGCGACACGGGCCGCGATCGCCGGGGAATCCTTGACCCAGGTGAAGTGATCGCGATGCTCGACCGGCGAGTCCTCGTCGATGTGCCACTGGGTGACGCGCGCCTTCGGCATCCGGGAGACCAGGAAGTCGACATTGGACTTCGGGCCGAGCACGTCGTCGGACAGCGAGATGACCAGCACCGGCGCTGTCATGGTGCGCAGCAGCGTGTTGTACTGGCGCGCACTGCCTTTGGGGCGGTAGTAGCTGGTGAGCGAGTGCATCGCCCAGTCCCGCATGACGCCGCCCGGCATCGGCGCGGGGATCAGCACGCCGCCGGGCCAGTGGCCCTTCCAGCGCGCGACCAGGCCGATCCACTGGATCTGGCTCAGCGCCTCGAACCAGCGTCGCGGACCGAACGCCCACCAGAACACCGTGCCGGTGCCGATCACGGTGACTCCGGCGACGCTGTCCGGCTCGGCGGCGGCGAACAGCAGCGCCACCTGCCCGCCGAGGCTGTGCCCGAACAGGTGGATCGGCGCGTCCGGAAAGCGGTGCCGCACAGCGGCGACGATCGCGGGCATGTCGATCTCCAGCATCTCCCGATAGCCGAAGTTGCGGTGCAGCCCGAGCTCGGGCTTGGCCTCGCCGTGCGCCCGCAGGTCGCAGGTGGCGACCGAAAGGCCCTGGGCGTTCAGCTCTTTCGCGAGCGACAGGTAGTTTTTCGCCTTCATCGCCATGGCGGGCAGGATCAGCACCACCGGCGCGTCGGCCTTCTTGCCCGGCAGGAAGCGGACGGTGAAGGTGACCTCGTCGGAGGTCGTGACGGTGGTCGATTCGAGGCCGGTGAATTCCGAGCCCTTCTTGGGTGCCGCGGTGGTCACCGGTCCGTCTCCGGGATCGTCACATCGCACACGTAGTCGAAGGTGAACTTGGCGACCACCACATCGCCGTCGTCGACCAGGGAAGCCTTGCCGGACAACTCGAATCGGTTCGACACGCTGGTGCTCAGCACCTCGGCGAGCTCGCGCCGGTCGACCGTGGCGATCGCGCGGATCCGGCCGACGGCGGGCTTGCGGTAGGAGGCTGTGCCCGCCCGCAGCACCAGGCGCTCGATGGTGGACAGGCGCCGGGCGGCCGCACCGACGAACGCCGCGGCGCCGCCGATATCGGCGGCGGTGAACAGCGCACCCGCGTGCACGGTGCCCATGTGGTTACGGACGCCGTCGACGGCGGGGATCTCGACAACGGCCCGCTCCGGGCCGATCTCGGTGATCAGGGTGCCGACGTGGCGGCCGAACGGCACCATGTCCTGTGACACAGCCCGCAGGTATTCGTAGTCGACGGCGGCACCGTCGAGTTCGGGGTAGGCGGCGGCGAAGCCGGCGATCTCTCGCGTGGTCATGCGGTACTCCCTGCTGTGTCGGAATGCGGTGGCGCGGTGGTCTCGCGAGATGCGAGGCGCTGGTGCGGTGCGGTGGTGCGGTGCGGTGCGATGACACGGTGACGCATGCTGGACTCAGCGATTCCGCAACGCACGCCGGGCGATCGACCAGCGCAAAACCTCAGAAGGTCCCTCATAGATCCGGAAAGCCCTGGCCTCCACCAAGAACCGCGCTACCAGGTAGTCCTCGCAGACACCTAGGCCGCCGTGCAGCTGCACCGCACGATCGAGCACCCGCCACACCGCCTCGGAGACGAAGGTTTTGGCGATCGACGCGTCGTGGCGTGCCTGCGATGACGTGGGTCCCTGTGCGTCGATGGTCTCGGCCGCGGTGCGGATGACGCCGCGGGCGGCGGCGATGTCGATCTCGTTGTCGGCGACCATGCCCTGGGCCAGGCCGTGTTCGGCGATCGGCACACCGAAAGAGGTTCGGGTGCTGATGTGTTCGATGGCGAGGTGATGCGCGCGCACCGCGAGTCCGAGCCAGTTCATGCAGAACACCAGCCGGGACGGGGCGAGCCGCACCTGGGCCAGCGCCAGTCCCTGGCCGACCTCGCCGAGCACGGCGGAATCGGGGACGACGCAGTCGGCGAAGGTGATCTCGCAGTGTCCGCCGGGGGCGCTGGTGTGGTCGAGGGTCGGCATCCGGCGCCCGACCTTCAGGCCCGGGTTGTCCTGGTCGACCAGGAACATCGTCGGTCCGTCACCGGTCCTGGCCACGCAGATGGTGAACGCGGCGCCCTGCGCGCCGGTGGTGAAGTGCTTGGCGCCGTTGATGATCCAGCCGTCGTCGGTCTCCTCGGCCACCGTCTGCAGCATGCCGGGATCGGAGCCCGCGCCGGGCGCCGGTTCGGTCATGGCGATCGCCGAGCGCACCTCACCGGAGGCCAGCGGCGCGAGGTAGCGCTCCTGTTGCTCGGCGTTGGCTACGTGGGCGAGCAGATGGATATTGCCGTCGTCGGGTGCCCAGGCGTTGACCGCGATCGGGCCGAGCAGGCTGGCACCGGCCGCCTCCAGCACCTGGGCCTGGGCGCGGGTGTCCAGGCCGAGCCCGCCGTACTTCGGGTCCGACAGCGGGCCGAACACGCCCGCCTCCTTGGCCTTCTTCTGCAGGTCGAGGCGCAGCGCGTCGTCCATCACCCGCCCGTCGACGATGACCTCGCGTTCCACCGGAACGACCTGGTCACGAATGAACTGGGTGGTTTTGTCCACCAATTGCCCCACAGTCGTCATGGCGCCAGTTTCGGGGCCGCGGGGTCGTCTGAGTCGGGGCGATAGTCAACGTCGATCGCCCGAATCGACTGGGCTTTTTCTTGGTGCGTTGCCAGGGGATGTCCGCGACGGTGAGCTGGCCCGATCAACCCCGCGAAAGAAGGTAGGGATGACTGAAATTCCGGTACGGGTGTCGGCTCGCCGTGACGAGGCCGAGGGCGTGTTCTCGCTCGAGCTCTCCGCCGAGGCGGGCGGGGAGTTGCCGAGTTGGACACCGGGCGCGCACATCGATGTCGCTGTAGGTGCCGCGGGTGTCCGTCAGTATTCGTTGTGCGGTGATCCGGCGCAGTCGAGCCACTGGCGCATCGCGGTCTTACACGAGCCCACCGGCCGTGGCGGATCGCATCATCTGCACAGTACCGCTCTTCCCGGTACTGTGCTGCGAGTGTCGATGCCGCGCAACAATTTCGAGCTGGTTGATTGCGAGCGGTATGTTTTCCTGGCGGGCGGCATCGGGATCACGCCGATCCTGCCGATGGTGGCCGCTGCCGATGCGGCAGGCGCACGGTGGTCGCTGTATTACGGCGGTCGCACGCGCGCGCACATGGCCTTCGCCGACGACCTCGCGAACAAGTACCCGGCCGCAGCGTTGTTGCCGCAAGACGAACACGGCCTGCTGCCGCTGGCCGACATCCTGGCCGAGCACAGCGATGCCGCGGTCTACTGCTGCGGGCCGGAGCCGTTGCTCGCCGCCGTCGAGGCAGAGGGTGCGCGACAGGGGCTGTCCGTACACCTGGAGCGATTCGTGCCCAGGCCAATGGAATTCGCGCCGAACGAGTCCTTCGAGGTCCGATTGGCAGGCAGCGGTAGAACTTTCCGGGTCGGCTCGAATCAGTCCATCGCCGATGTGCTGGAGCGGGCCGGTATCGGTATCGTCACCTCCTGCCGCGAAGGCGCCTGCGGCACCTGCGAAACAGCCGTTCTCGCAGGCGATATCGACCACCGCGATTCGCTGCTCACGGCCGACGAGCAGGCGCGGGGCAACACCATGATGCTGTGCGTTTCGCGGTCCAGATCGGATGTGCTCGTGCTGGATCTGTGACTCGGTCCGCACGGTGTGCCACCGGCCGCCGGGCATTGACTTGTCGGCGCGATCCGCGACCGGCACGCGGCACGCTCGGCGTGCCGAATCTCCACAGGAAGAAGGTATAGATGAGGAAAATCGTTGCGGTGGCTGCAGGAGTGGCCGCCGCAGTCGGCATCGCCGCCGGCACGGCCGCGGCACAGCCCGCCGGTGAGGACGCGATCGATTTCACCGCCAACGCGACCGCGACCCAGACCGTCGTCAAGACCGACGGTGGCTCGATGGTCGTCGAGGACGGTGTCTTCAAGATCAAGGCCGCCAACGGCAGCACCCTCACGGGTACGCCGCTGAAGTTCCGGGTCGACGAGTTCGAGTTCCCGATCGCGGCCGATATCGCGGATCACACCGCGACGCTGACTCCGCAGTTCGAGATGGACAAGGCGACCTACAAGCCGGTCGCTCTGCCGTTCGAGGACAAGGCGCCGTGGAAGACCGACTACGACCGTGAGCAGGCCGCCTGGACCCGCATGACGAGCACCATCTCGATGGGTGCCACCATCGGCACCCTCGTCGGTGGCCTCGGCGGCGCGGCCGTCGGTTGCGTGCTCGGCGGCATCCTCGGTGCCACCGCCGCCGCTGCCACCATCATCGGCATGTTCGGTCCGTTCATCCCGGCCGCGGCCGTCGGCTGCCTCGGCGGCATCATCGCGGTCGGCGCCCTGGGCACCGTCGCGGGCCAGATCCTGGTGACCGCGCCGGTCGCCATCGGTGCGGCTATCCAGTACTTCGCCACTATCGCCCAGCCGCCTATGCCCCCGGCGCCCCCGGCCAAGTAGGTAGTGGAGAAGATCCCAACGGCGTTCGTTGGGGGACACTCGGCCCCGTCCGGTCTACCCGACCGGGCGGGGTCTTGTTCGTGTTCGGCTGTCGATCGGCGGGAATCCGTGCTATCGAGGATGGATGAAGCCGACGCGGTCGTCGTATGACGTGGTGGTTGTGGGTGGTGGTCACAACGGATTGGTGGCCGCCGCGTATCTGGCGCGGGCCGGGCGGTCGGTGGCGGTGCTGGAGCGGCAGTCCGGTACCGGCGGAGCGGCGGTGTCGGCGCGGGTGTTCGCCGGGGTGGATGCGCGGTTGTCGCGGTACTCGTATCTGGTGAGTTTGCTGCCTCGGCAGATCGTCGACGAGTTGGGGTTGTCGTTCGCGACGCGGCGTCGGCGGATTTCGTCGTATACGCCGGTGGGGGCCGGCGGGTTGTTGGTGGACACCGGTTCCGCGGAGCGCACGCGGGAGAGTTTCGTTCGATTGACCGGGTCCGATCGGGATTTTGTTGCGTGGCAACGGTTTTATGCGATGACCGGGCGGCTGGCCGAGCGGGTGTTTCCGACATTGACGCAGCCGCTGCCGTCGCGGACGGAGTTGCGGAGCATCGTCGACGACGAAGTTGCTTGGGAGGCGTTGTTCGAGCGGCCGCTGGGGGAGATCGTGGAGTCGGAATTCGCCGACGACACGGTGCGTGGGGTCGTGCTGACCGATGCGCTGATCGGAACGTTTACGCACGCGCACGATTCGACGCTGCGGCAGAACCGCTGCTTTCTGTATCACGTCGTCGGCGGCGGCACGGGGGACTGGGACGTGCCGGTGGGCGGCATGGGCGCGCTCACGGACGCACTCGCCGAGGCCGCGCGCGCTGCGGGCGCGGAGATCGTCACCGATTGCGCGGTCACCGCGATCGAAACCGATGGTCGCGCAGCCGAAGTGACCTATTCGGACGGTGTGGTGGGTGCGGGCCATGTGCTGGTAAATGCCGCTCCGCACGAGCTCGCGCGGTTACTCGGCGAGGCGTCGGAGGCGAAACCCGAAGGCGCGCAACTCAAAGTCAACATGTTGCTGAATCGCCTGCCTAGGCTACGCGACACCTCGGTCGACCCGCGCGAAGCGTTCGCCGGGACCTTCCACATCGGCGAATCGTACACACAGCTGGACCGCGCCTACGGCGAGGCGGCGATCGGCCGGATTCCGTCCGCGCCACCGTCGGAGATCTACTGCCACACGCTGACCGATCCGTCGATCCTGTCGCCGGAACTGGCGGCGCAGGGCGCGCACACCCTCACCCTGTTCGGATTACACACACCGGCAAAGCTTTTCGCCAAGGATCCGGCGGCAGTGAAGGCCGAACTCGTGAAAGCGACCATAGCCCAGCTGGATTCGGTCCTGGCCGAGTCGATCGCCGATTGCCTCGCCGTCGACGAGAACGGCGAGCCATGCCTGGAAGCGAAAACCCCGCTCGACCTCGAACAGGAGGTAGGCCTACCGGGCGGCCATATCTTCCACCGCGACTTGGCCTTTCCTTATCGAACGGACGATTCCGAGACAGACCCGGCCGCACGGTGGGGTGTCGCGACCGGGCACCGCAATGTCCTGCTCTGCGGCGCGGGCGCGATCCGAGGCGGCGGCGTCAGCGGCATTCCAGGTCACAATGCCGCCATGGCCGTACTCGAACCGCGCCCGTAGCGCGTCAGACCTTCGGCGCAAGCACGACCTTCGCGCTGCGACCCGGGCTTTCGGTGGCCACGGCCGCGTCGGCCGCCGCATCCAGCGGGTAGACGGCCTCGACGTCGAGCTTCAGCACGCCCTGCGCCGCGGCGGACACCAGCTCGCCGATCAGCCGCCTGCGATCCTCGGGCGAGGTCTCCTCGATCCGCTTGGAACCCCAGAAGCCCTTGACCACAGTCTGCTTGAAGATGAGGTCACTCGGGCTGAGCGTCATCGGCTGGCCGGACAGCGCACCGAACGAAATCAGCTCGCCCTTGGGGGCCAGCAAGGCCATCGCATCGCTGGCCGCGCGTCCGCCCACCTGATCGACGGCGCGCACGATCGGCGCACCCGACGTGGCGGCGACGGCCGCGTCACGCCAGCCCTCGACCTCGGTGTCGAAGACCGGCTCGAAGCCCGCGGCCTGCAGCGCCTCGACCGATTTCGGCCCGCGCACCAGGTTCAGCACCTTGACACCACGCTGCCGCGCAAGCACATTCACCAGCCTGCCGACCGCGCCGTTGGCGGCGTTGATCGCGATCCAGTCGCCGGCGGCCACCTCGAGATCCTCGAGCAGCATCAGCGCGCTGAGCGGCATGGCCAGCAATTGGGCGGCGGTCTCGTCGGACACCGCATCCGGTACCGGCACCACCTGAGCGGCCTTGGCGACGAAGTAGTCGGCCCACACGTTCTGCGCGCCGGAGACGGTAACCCGTTGGCCGACAGTCAGTCCGGTCACGCCGGCGCCGAGCGCGTCGATCCGGCCAACACCCTCGGTGCCCGGGATGGCGGGCAGCGGCGGCTTGTACCCGTACACGCCGCGAACGATGGCGAGGTCGTGATTGTGGATGGGCGCGAGGATCAGCTCGACCCGCACCTCACCCTCGCCGGGTTCGGGCTGCGGCCGTTCGGCCGTGTTCAGTACGTCCTTCGGTTCGCCGAAGCTTTCGATAACTACCGCACGCATGCTTTGCTCCTTCGTTCAGTCTTCGGCGACAACGACATTGACGTCGATGTTGCCGCGGGTGGCGTTGGAGTACGGGCACACCTGGTGTGCCTTGTCGGCGAGGGCCTGCGCGTCCTCGCGGGACAGGTGCGGCAGCGATACCTCGAGGGTGACCGCGAGCTCGAAGCCGCCTGCGTCGTTCGGGCCGATGCCGACCTTCGCGCCGACCGCGGAATCGTCGACATTGGCCTTGGCCTGCTTGCCGACCAGGCGCAGCGCTGAATGGAAACAGGCCGCGTAACCGGCCGCGAACAGCTGCTCGGGGTTGGTGCCCGCGCCGCTGCCGCCCATTTCCGGCGGGGTGGCCAGATCGACGTCGACCTTGCCGTCGGTGGTGCGGGCGTGCCCGTTGCGGCCGTCGCCGGTCGCCAAGGCCTCCGCGGTGTACAGGATCTTCATGACTGTTCTCCTTCGATCGGTGGTGCCGAGAGTGCGCTGGTCAATCGCCGCAGGGTTGCCCGCAGCGCCAAGAATTCGTCGACGGAAAGGCCGCAGGCCTCGGCCATTTCGGCCGGGATGCCGCGGGCCTCTTCGCGCAGCGCCTGTCCGCGTTCGGTGAGCTGGATATCGACGCGTCGTTCGTCGTCGGCCGCGCGTCGCCGCCGCACGAGACCCGCCGCCTCCAGCCGCTTGAGCAGCGGAGACAGCGTGCCGGAGTCCAACGCGAGGGCGTGGCACACCTCGCCGACGCTACGCCCGTCGCGCTCCCACAGGGCGAGCATCACCAGGTACTGCGGGTAGGTGAGCCCGAGCCGTTCGAGTTTCGGCCGGTAGACCGCGGTCATCGCCCGGGATGCCGCGTACAGCGGAAAGCACAGCTGCTCATCGAGGGTCAGATGGTCGGTCATGTCCAATAACGTAGTCCGCAACTATATTGTGCACAACCGATCAACTGGGTGTTCCCGGTCACAGTCCGAGGCGTCGCGAGATGTAGAGTGTCCAAGCCCACCGGGCTGGCGAGAACCGACTTCCGTGCGTTCGCGGAACAGGCGACTCGTGTCCAATCTGACTCTTCGGTGTTTATGTCTGAATTCACCGACACGGGCCGTTGGACGCTTGTACAGTCAGCCGCACGTACCACCTCTCGAGGAGCCGCATCATGGTCCGCGAAAGCGATCGGCTGATCCGCACCGATGTACCCCATTCCGCACGAATCTGGAATTACTGGCTCGGTGGTCAGGACTTTTACGAAGTCGATCGGATAGCCGGCGAGTCGGGGATATCGGTGTATCCCGATATCGGCACGATGGCCCGGCAATCGCGCAAGTTCCTCATACGTGTGGTGCGCTACCTCGCCGAGGAGGCGGGCATCCGGCAGTTCCTCGACGTCGGGACCGGTTTGCCCACCATGCAGAACACCCATGAGGTGGCGCAGGGAGTCGCGCCGGACGCCAAGATCGTCTATGTGGACAACGATCCGCTCGTTCTCGCACACGCCCGCGCGTTGCTGATCAATACCACCGACGAAGGCGTGACCGCACTAATCGAAGCGGATTTCCACGATACCGATCAGGTGGTCACCGAAGCGCGCAATATTTTGAACTTCAACAAGCCGATCGCCGTAATGTTCATGGGCGTTCTCGGTCACGCGCGCACGTGGGACGACGTTCTCCGGATCACCGGCGCGCTACAGGAAGCCATTCCGTCCGGAAGTTATTTCGCGATGTACGAAGGAACCACCGAAGACCCTCGGCTGGTTCGCTTGTCGGACTACTACTCCAAAACCGGTGCCGTTCCGTACTACGTGCGCAGCGTCGATCAGGTCCGCGAGGTCTTCAAGAATCTCGAGCTCGTGCCGCCCGGCATCGTGCCGGTCAACCAGTGGCGGGCCGACTCCGAATCCACCAGCGAGGAACCCTCCGCGGCGTGGGGCGGCATCGGTCGCAAGCCCTAGGTCGGGCGGCCGCCGATGCGCTGAGTCAGGCTGTCGGCGGTCGTGCGGACCCGGCCGGCCAGTGGCGTCCAGTCGGCGGGGCACGGAGTGGCCTCGCAGTGGTGCCGCAACGTGACGCTGATGGCCGCGATGGGCCGTTGGTTGTGGTCGAAGACGGGATACGCGACCGAGGCGAAGCCTGGTGTCACGTGGCCGTCTTCGCAGGCCCAGCCGCGATTACGCTCGGTGGCCAGGATGGTGCGCAGCGACGCGAGCGAGTTGGGACCGCGCTCGGTGCGGCGCACGAACGAGGCCGCCGACGGGAACAGCGCGCGGATCTGCGCGGCCGGGAGATAGGCGAGGATCGCGCGGCCACAGGCGGTCAGGTGCGCGGGCAGCCGCACGCCGACCCCGGTGACCAGGGTTTCCGGGCGCAGCGGGCGTTCCTTGATGAGGTACAGCAACTCGTTGCCGTGCAGCACGCCGAGGTGCGCGTTGTGCCCGACCCCCTCGACCAACTCACGCAGCAACGGCCCAGCTAGCCGCTCGAGCGGGTCGTGCCGCAGATAGGCCGAGCCGAGCTCGAACGCGGCGATGCCGAGCCCGTAGCGGCGCTCGCTGGGCAGCCGAGTGACGAAACGGGCCGCCTCCAGCTCGCCGAGCAGGTGATAGGTGGTAGACCGGGGCAGGCCGAGCTCGCGCGCGATGGTCGAGGCGGAGATGGGCCCGGCTCGCCCCGCGAGTAGCTGCAACACCGCAAGGCCGCGGCGCAACGCCGGGACGTCGCTGCTCGTTCCCATGCCATCTCCTCGGCAAGTCTTGGATATCAGACAGAATCGGACCGACCCTCATTCTCCACTGCCCGCCGCGACGGTGGAATGGACCCCATGCCCGAAACTGCACAGCTACCCACCGTGGCACTCGACGGACCGTTGACCGGGGAACAGGTCGTCGCTGTCGCGCGGCTCGGCGCCAAGGTCCATCTGAGCGAGGCGACGCAGGACCGGCTGGCGCTGGCCCGCGCGCACGTCGACGCGCTGGCCGCGGGGACGGTGCCGACCTACGGCGTGTCCACCGGCTTCGGCGCGCTGGCGACCCGCCACATTCCGCAGGAGAGCCGGGTCGCGCTGCAGCGTTCGCTGATCCGCTCGCACGCGGCGGGCGCGGGCCGCCCGGTCGAGCGGGAGGTGGTGCGCGCGCTGATGGTGCTGCGGCTGCGCACCCTCGCGACCGGCCACACCGGGATCCGGCCCGAGACCGCGGCCACGCTCGCCGCGCTGATCAACGCCGACATCACCCCGATCGTGCACGAATACGGCTCGCTCGGCTGTTCCGGCGATCTCGCGCCGCTGGCCGCGGTGGCGCTGGCGCTGATGGGCGAAGGCGAGGTGACCGACGCCGCAGGCAACGTGACGGACGCGGCAACGGCCTTGAGCGCCAACGGAATCAAGCCCGTCGTGCTGGCCGAGAAGGAGGGCCTGGCGCTGACCAACGGC
The DNA here is from genome assembly GCF_044459885.1 of Nocardia sp. NPDC050175. Lineage (NCBI taxonomy): Bacteria > Bacillati > Actinomycetota > Actinomycetes > Mycobacteriales > Nocardiaceae > Nocardia > Nocardia sp. NPDC050175. Next base: position 237,590 of record NZ_JBITJI010000001.1, on the reverse strand, counting down.
ACCGACGGCATGCTCGGCATGCTGGTGCTCGCGCTGGCCGATCTGCACATGCTGCTCGACGTCGCCGACCTCACCGCCGCCATGAGCGTGGAGGCGCTGCTGGCCACCGACCGGGTGTTCGCCGCCGACCTGCAGGCCTTGCGCCCGCATCCCGGCCAGGCCAGCTCGGCGGCGCGGATCAGTGCCGCACTGGTCGGCTCGGAGATCGTGGCCAGTCACCGTGGGCCGGATTGCAATCGGGTGCAGGACGCCTACTCGCTACGCTGCGCGCCGCAGGTACACGGCGCGGCCCGCGATACCGTCACGCACGCGGAACTGGTCGCCGGTCGCGAATTGGCTTCCGCCGTCGACAATCCCGTGGTCCTCGCCGACGGCAGGCTGGAATCCAACGGCAACTTCCACGGCGCGCCCGTCGCCTATGTGCTCGACTTCCTCGCCATCCCGGTGGCCGACGTGGCGAGCATGGCCGAGCGGCGTACCGACCGGATGCTCGATGTCGCACGGTCGCATGGTCTTCCGGCGTTCCTGGCCGCCGATCCCGGCGTCGACTCCGGGCACATGATCGCCCAGTACACCCAGGCCGCCGTGGTGAGCGAGCTCAAGCGGCTGGCCGTGCCCGCCTCGGTGGACTCGATCCCGAGCAGCGCGATGCAGGAGGATCACGTGTCGATGGGCTGGTCCGCGGCCCGCAAGCTGCGCACCGCGGTGGACGGTCTGACCACCGTGCTCGCCGTCGAATACCTTACGGCGGCAAGGGCACTGGACTTCCGCGCGCCGTTGCGTCCGGCGCCCGCCACCGGTGCGGCCCTGGCTCTGCTGCGCACCAAGGTCGAGGGCCCCGGCTCCGATCGTCATCTCGCTCCCGAAATCGCCGCCGCCGAGGCGCTCATCCGCTCCGGCGAGCTCACCCGCGCGGTCGCGCCCCACTTCGCTTCGTCGAACGGGTCGTGACAGCGGGGCTTGTCGAACTTTGCCGTAGCCGGGCCTGGCTCGCGGTAGTAATTCATTGGAGGTTGGTTCTATGAGTCGGATAGTTCGGGCGGCGCGGGGCACGCAGCTCACTGCCAAGAATTGGCAGACCGAGGCGGCAATGCGGATGCTGCACAACAACCTTGATCCGGAAGTGGCCGAGCGGCCCCAGGATCTGGTGGTGTACGGCGGAACAGGTAAGGCGGCCCGCAACTGGGCCAGCTTCGACGCGATCACTCGGTCGCTGACCACGCTGGAAACCGACGAGACGCTGCTGGTGCAGTCGGGCAAGCCGGTCGGGGTGTTCCGCACGCACGAGTGGGCGCCGCGAGTACTGATCGCCAACTCCAATCTCGTTGGCGACTGGGCGAATTGGCCGGAGTTTCGCAGGCTGGAGTCGCTCGGCCTGACCATGTACGGCCAGATGACCGCAGGCTCGTGGATCTACATCGGCACGCAGGGCATCCTGCAGGGCACCTACGAGACGTTCGCGGCGGTGGCGGACAAGCGATTCGGCGGCACCCTGGCGGGCACGCTCACGCTGACCGCGGGTCTCGGCGGGATGGGTGGCGCGCAACCGTTGGCGGTCACCATGAACGGTGGCGTCGCGCTGGTGATCGAGTGCGACCCGGCCCGCGCCCAGCGCCGCGTGCAGGAGCGCTACCTCGACGAGATCGCGACCGACCTCGACGACGCGGTGCTGCGAGTGACGAACGCGCGCAGGCAGCGAAAGGCGCTGTCCGTCGGCCTGATCGGCAACGCGGCGGAGGTGCTGCCGCAGCTGCTCGCGCAAGGGCTCGACCCGGAGATCGTCACCGACCAGACCTCCGCGCACGACCCGCTGGCCTACCTGCCGCGCGGCATCGCCGTCGAGGACTGGGCCGACTACGCGGCCAAGAAGCCGGACGAGTTCACCGATCGGGCCCGCGAATCGATGGCCGAGCATGTCGGGGCCATGCTCGGCTTCCTGGACAAGGGCGCCGAGGTCTTCGACTACGGCAACTCGCTGCGCGGCGAGGCCGCACTCGGCGGCTGCGACCGGGCCTTCGATTTCCCCGGCTTCGTCCCGGCTTACATCCGTCCGCTGTTCTGCGAGGGCAAGGGCCCGTTCCGCTGGGCGGCGCTCTCGGGCGACCCGAAGGACATCGCGGCCACCGACCGCGCCATCCTCGACCTGTTCCCGGAGAACGAATCGCTGCGCCGCTGGATCCGGCTGGCCAGCGAACGCGTTGCCTTCCAAGGACTTCCGGCGCGCATCTGCTGGCTCGGCTACGGCGAGCGGCACCTGGCCGGGCTGCGCTTCAACGAGATGGTGGCCAGCGGCGAACTGTCCGCGCCGGTGGTGATCGGCCGCGATCATCTCGATTCCGGCAGCGTCGCCTCGCCGTACCGGGAGACCGAGTCGATGGCCGACGGCTCCGACGCCATCGCGGACTGGCCGTTGCTCAACGCGCTGCTCAACACCGCGTCCGGTGCGACGTGGGTGTCCATCCATCACGGCGGCGGTGTCGGCATGGGCCGGTCTATCCACGCCGGGCAGGTGTGTGTAGCCGACGGAACCGCGTTGGCGGCGCAGAAGATCGAGCGCGTGCTCACCAATGACCCTGGCACCGGCGTGATCCGGCACGTGGACGCGGGCTATGACCGCGCAGCCGAGGTGGCCGCCGAGCGCGGTGTGCGCATTCCCATGCACGAGGCGCCGTGAACCAAATCCCAGAGCACGGTAGGAGCGACGCGGTGGGCGTGAACCAGTTGATGGCCGAGATCGCCGGCGTCGGCCGGGATTCCCGGCGCGGCGGCTACTCGCGGCACGTCTACGACTACGCCGACTTCGAGCTGCGGGACTGGTTCATCGACCAGGCCTTGGACAGCGGCCTGGACGTGAACACCGACCGCAACGGCAACATCTGGGCGTGGTGGGGAAGCCCAGGGGTCGGCGCGGTCGTCACCGGGAGCCATCTCGATTCGGTGCCCGGTGGCGGCGCGTACGACGGCCCGCTCGGTGTGGCCAGCGCGCTCGCGGCGGTGGAGATCTTGCAGGGCAAGGGTTTTGCGCCGGCCAAGCCGCTCGCAGTGCTCGTGTTCGCCGAGGAGGAGGGCGGGCGGTTCGGTGTGCCGTGCCTCGGTTCCCGGCTGCTCACCGGCGCCATCGATGCCGATCGGGCGCGCGGTCTGCGCGACGCCGAGGGCATCACGCTCGCCGAGGCGGCCGTGAAGGCCGGACATGATCCGAAGCGTTTCGGTGCCGATCCGGAAGCACTCGCCCAGATCGGCTGTTTCGTGGAACTGCACGTCGAGCAGGGGCGCGGGCTGATCGAGCTGGACAGTCCGGTCGCCACCGGCAGCAGCATCATCGCGCACGGGCGGTACCGGTTCTCGTTCTCCGGCCAGGGAAATCACGCGGGTGCCACCCGGCTCGTCGATCGACACGATCCGATGCTCCCGGCCGCCACGGTGGTGGCCGCCGCGCGACGAGCCGCCGCCGCGATGTCGGACGCACGCGCCACGGTCGGCAGGCTGGTACCGAATCCGGGCGGCACGAATGTCATTGCGTCCAGCGTGGATCTGTGGCTGGACGCCCGGGCCGCCGGTGACGGCCGCACCGCGGCACTGGTCGAGGACATCACCGAGGCGGCGCGCGCCGCCGCCGAGGCGGAAGGGTGTCAGCTCACCGTCACCGAGGAGTCCTATTCGGACGACGTCGTTTTCGACGAATCGCTGCGGAGCCGGATGGACAAGGTGCTGGGCGGCGTGCCCGCACTGCCCACCGGCGCCGGGCACGACGCGGGCGTGCTCGCCGCGCACGTGCCCTCCGGCATGCTGTACGTGCGCAACCCGACCGGGATCAGCCACGCACCTCAGGAGTACGCCGAGCCCGCCGACATCGACAGCGGCGCACAGAGTCTCGCGCGGGTGCTGGAAGAACTGGCCGGATGAGCACCTACTGGGCCGAATACGCCTGGCTGCCGGACGGACCGGCCGCGGCGGTGACGATCGAGGTGACCGGCGCGACGATCCAGTCGGTCACCCGCGACACCGAACGCACCGGCACGGTGCTGCCGGGCATGACGATCCCCGGCTTCGCCAACGCGCACTCACACGCCTTCCACCGCGCGCTGCGTGGACGCACACAGCACGATCAAGGCACGTTCTGGACGTGGCGCGAACGCATGTATGCCGTTGCCGCCCAACTGGATCCCGACTCCTACTATCGGCTTGCGCGCGGGGTGTACGCCGAGATGGTGTTGGCGGGGTACACGAGTGTCGGCGAGTTCCACTACCTGCATCACGCTCCGGGCGGTGCGCGGTACGCGGATCCGAACGCGATGAGCGCGGCACTCGCGGCGGCGGCAGATGATGCGGGCATTCGGCTCACACTGCTCGATACGTGTTATCTGGCAGGCGGATTCGGCGTGGAGCTGGGGGAGCACCAACGCCGTTTCAGCGACGGCAGCGTCGACGCGTGGGCCGAACGCGCCGCCGCGTTCACGCCGAAACCGGAGCTCGTTCGGACCGGCGTCGCCGCACACTCGGTGCGTGCGGTGCCGGCGGCGGCGCTCCCGGTGGTCGCCGAGGCGGCCTCGGGTCGGCCGGTGCACGTCCACCTGTCCGAGCAGCCGTCGGAGAACACCGATTGCCTTGCCGCACACGGGTGTACACCGACCGCCTTGCTGGCAGAGGTGGGCCTGCTCGGGCCGCAGACCGTCGCGGTGCACGCGACTCACCTCACGACCGCCGACATCGCCCTGCTCGCCGACAGCGGCACTCGCGCGTGCTTCTGCCCCACCACCGAACGCGACCTCGGCGACGGCATCGGCCCGGCCCGTGCGCTGTCCGACGCCGGAGTGGGCCTGTGCCTCGGCACCGACAGCCACGCGGTGATCGACGCCTTCGAGGAGTGGCGCGCCCTGGAACTCGACGAGCGGCTGGCCAGCCGGGCCCGCGGCCGATTCAGCCCGGCCGAGCTCTACCGCGCCGCCACCGATCACGCGTCCATCGGCTGGCCGGAGGCAGGCCGGATCGCGCCGAACGCGGCGGCAGACCTGGTCACCATCGACCTGGACTCGATCCGTACTGCGGGCACGGCTCCTGCTGCCGCCCTGTTCGCCGCGACCGCGAGCGACGTCCGCTCGGTGCTCGTCGCGGGCCGCCCCGTCGTGTCCGAGCACCGCCACCTGCGGGTGGCCCATCCGGAAACCGTGTTGCGCGAGGAAATCGAGGCATTGTGTCGACCCTGATCACCGGCATCGGCGAACTCACCACCAACATCGAGGACGGTCCGCTGCGCGACGCGGCGGTGGTCCTCGACGGCGAGCAATTCGCCTGGATCGGCCCGGCGAGCGCCGCTCCCGCGGCCGACGACCGGGTCGACCTCGGCGGCCGGGCCGCGCTGCCCGGCTGGGTCGACAGCCACACCCACCTCGTCTTCGCGGGCGACCGCACCGCGGAGTTCGAGGCCAGGATGGCCGGACGGCCATATCGCGCGGGCGGCATCGCCACCACCGTCGCCGCCACCAGGGCCGCGTCCGACGACGAGCTGTCGGTCAACCTGGCCCGGCATATCGCCGAGGCACGCCGGCAGGGCACCACCTGCCTGGAAACCAAGACCGGCTACGGACTCAACGTCGCCGACGAACTCCGCTCGGCCAAGCTCGCCGCAGCGGCCGCCGATGAAGTGACCTTCCTGGGCGCTCATCTGGTTCCGGTCGACATGGACCCCGACAAGTACGTCGATCTGGTGTGCGGCGAGATGCTCGACGCCGTCGCGCCCTATGTGCGCTGGGCCGATGTCTTCTGCGAGACAGGCGCTTTCGACGAGGAGCGGTCGGATCGGGTGCTGCGCGCCGCGCACGCGCGCGGGCTCGGCCTGCGGGTGCACGGCAATCAGCTCGGCGAAGGCCCCGGCGTCCAACTGGCGGTGCGCCACGGTGCGGCCAGCGTCGATCACTGCACCTACCTGACCGACGCCGATATCGAGGCCCTCGCGTCCTCCGACACCGTCGCCACCGTGCTGCCCGCCTGCGACCTGTCCACCAGGCAGCGCCTCGCACCGGCCCGCGCATTGCTGGACGCCGGTGCCACTGTCGCGCTGGCCACCAACGCCAATCCAGGCAGCTCTTACACCACCTCGATGGCCTTCTGTGTCGCGACTGCCGTACTGCAGATGGGACTTTCGGTCGCCGAAGCGGTACGCGCGGCGACCGCGGGCGGTGCGCGAGCGTTGCGCCGCGACGATGTCGGTGTCGTCCGTGTCGGTGCCCGCGCGGATCTGCAAGTGCTGGACGCTCCGTCGGTCACCCACCTGGCTTACCGCCCAGGCGTGCCGCTGACCTACGCGGTGTGGCGGCTGGGCCGACCGGTCCGGGTGCCGATGTTCGACTGACTCACCGCGCCGGGAAACGAAGCACGCGATCGTCATTCGGCTGGGGGTTGCCCCGGCCGTCGGTGTTGGACGTGGTGAGCCACAGTGCGCCGTCCGGCGCGACCGCGACCGTGCGCAACCGACCGTAGCTGCCCCGCAGCACATCTCGGGGCTGACCGACCGTGCCGTCCCGCAGCGGCACCGTCCACAGCCGCTCGCCCTGTAATGCCGCGGCGTACAACGTATCTCCGGCGATCGCGATCCCCGACGGCGAAGCCTCCGACGTCGCCCACGTCACCAACGGTTCGGTGAACCCGCGATCCGCGCCGCCGACGCCCTCGACCGTCGGCCATCCGTAGTTGTGTCCCGGCTCGATCAGATTGATCTCGTCGAACCGGTTCTGCCCGAACTCCGCCGCGAAAAGCCGCCCGTCACGGTCCCAGGCCAGGCCCTGCACATTGCGATGCCCCAGGCTGTACATCGGCGATCCCTCGGTCGGATTGCCTTGCGCCGGTTGCCCTTCCGGCGTCAGCCGCAGAATCTTCCCATTGGGGCTCGCCGGATCCTGCGACCGACCGCTCTGTCCCGCATCGCCGGTCCCGACGTACAACAGCCCGTCCGGCCCGAACGCGATGCGGCCGCCATTGTGATTGGACGACTTGGCAATCCCGTCGAACAGCACCTCCGGCGGTCCATCCAGCCGAAACCGGGCGATCCGATTATCGGATGCGGCGGTGAAGTAGGCATAGACGTAATGGTTTTCGGCATACTGCGGCGACAACGCCAGACCGAGCAGACCGCCTTCACCGCTCGCGACAACACCGGGCACCTGGTACACCTGTTCCGGCGCATGCCCGGACCCGATCCGCAGAACGCGCCCGCTGTTGCGTTCCGCCACCAGCGCATTGCCGTCGGGCAGGAAGGTCAGCCCCCACGGCACCTCGATCCCGTGCGCGATCTCCTCTGCCGCGCCGAGGTCGGGCGCGCCGGACGGTTTACTAGGTGCGGTGCTCTGCACGGTCGCGGGTGCGGGTGCGGGTTTGTCGCTGCTTCCACACGCCGACATCACGCCGACGGTCAGTATTACGGCCGCCGCGACACCGAGAATACGACGACGCGCTGACCTGACTTCCGGATAACTCACGCGGGCACCTCCGACGATATTTGTGTGTGCGCGGCGCGCGGGACGAAGCCACATCGGTTGGCCGCGCACCCCGGGCGGTAGCCTGACCCAGTCTTGTCCCCGAACCACGTTGAGGTCATGGAACTTCGTCAACTGAGGTATTTCGTCGCGGTGGCCGAAGAGCTACATTTCGGTCGGGCGGCGGAACGGCTGATGATTGTGCAATCGTCAGTCAGCCAGCAGCTCGGCCGGCTCGAACGCGAGCTCGGCGTCGTGCTGCTGGAACGGTCGCCTCGCAGCGTCCGGCTCACCGAGGCCGGGGCGGCGTTTTTGCCTGCCGCGAAGAAGGTCCTCGCGGCCGAGAAACGCGCGCGGACCAGCGTCGCGGACTTCCTGACCACGCCGACCGTGCTGCGCATCGGCACCAGCCGGGGGATGGGCGAGCGGCTGGAGCGGCTGCTCGTCGCGCTGAAGTACCGCGCGCCCGGGGTGAAGGTGGAACTGACGTCGGCGGCGCTCGGGCAGCGGCTGCGGAAGGTGTCGGAGCACGAGTGGGACGCGGCGTTCCTGCGCGGCGAGGTGGCCGCGCCGGAGGGCGTGCAGCAGATTCCGGTGTGGTACGACGAACTGGTCGTCGCGCTGCCCGCCGATCATCCCTCCGCCGCCGACCGGTGTGTCGATCTCGCTCAGCTCGCCGAGCTGCCGCTCTATCTGACGAACCGGCAGAACAACGCGTTGCTCGATGATCTTGTGCTGACCGCCTGCAGCAAAGCGGGATTCGAACCGGTGCTCGGTCCTGAGCAAGTCTCGATCCAAGACACCCTCGCCGCGCTCGGCGCCGGTGCCGCCGGATGGACTGTCCTCTACGCGCCGCACGCACGGCTCCTGCACAGCAGCCGGGTGGCCTTCCTGCCCGTGTGCACGCCGGGTGTGCTCGCGCTGCCCACGGTGCTCGCCGTGCGCACCAATGCCATGGAGCGGTTGCACCCGCTGCTCGAGGCCTGCCGCGACGTCGCGCTCGGCGATCAAATTCTGTAATCGGCCTTGTGCCTGTCGCCGGTCTTCGGCTACTGTTGATGTGAACGAAACCGTACCGTTCACCTGGAGGAGCTGTGATCAGGGGCGCCGAACGCGAGCAGGCGATACTCGTCGCCACGTATCAGCTTTTGGGCGAAATCGGTTACGCGGCAATGACAATGGATGCCGTCGCGGCACGAGCTCAGGCGAGCAAGGCGACCATCTACCGACGGTGGCCAGGCAAGCCCGCACTGGTCAAAGCGGCCATGGACGCGCACGACGCCGAGTATGTCGCCGACATGCCCGACACCGGCACCGCGCGCGGCGATCTGATCGCGGCGCTGCTCGCGCTGACCGCGCAGGTCGACGACCATTACGTGACCATGATGACCGGCGTCATGCACGCCATGCGGGTCGACACCGAACTCGCCGAAGCGCTGCGCGAGCACGTCGCGGACGAGGATCTCGGCCCGTTCCGCACCATCGTCGACCGCGCCATCGCCCGCGGTGAATTGCCCGCTGGCACCGAAACCGAACTGGCACACCAGGTCTCCGAGGGACAGATCATGCGCCGGATGTTTCTCGGCGAGCCGCTCGACCGGGCCTTCCTCACCGACCTGGTGGACGAGCTGCTGCTGCCCATCCTCACTCGCACTTTCTCGACGAAGGCAGATAGATGACGACAACAGAACTGCCGGTGCTGATCGTGGGCGCCGGACCCACCGGGCTGACGCTCGGTTGCGACCTGGCTCGGCGCGGGATCGAGTGCCTGGTGGTGGACAAGGCTGCGGAGCTCTTCGTTGGTTCGCGTGGAAAGGGTTTACAGCCAAGGACTCTCGAAGTCTTCGACGACCTCGGCCTGATCGACGCGGTGGTCGCCAACGGTGCGCCGTTCCCGTCGTTCCGCATGTACACCGACACACAGGTGAAGTGGACGCGGACGGTGCACGAGATGCTGGGGATCGCGCCACTCGAACGCGAACAGGGCGTGCCCTATCCGAACGCGTGGATCCTGCCGCAGTGGCGCACCGACGAACTGCTCAGGGACCGGCTGCTCGAACTCGGCGGCCGGCTCGAATTGAACACGGAGCTCGTCGATTTCGTTCAGGACGACACCGGTGTCACCGCGACCCTGCGCCGCAACGGTGTGCTCGAGCAGGTACGCGCCCGGTATCTGGTCGGCACGGATGGCGGCGGCAGCGTCGTGCGCAAGACGCTCGGCGTCGGCTTCGAGGGCGAAACCTTCGCGACCGAGCGGACGTTGATCGGCGATGTCAAGGCCGAGGGCCTGACCGGCACCTACTGTCACATGCTGACGACCGGCAATGTGCAGGAACGCTTTTCGCTGTGGTCCATGCCGGGGACCGACTACTACCAGTTCATCGCCAACATGACCGCGGACGACGTGCCCGAGCTGACCCTGGAAGCCGTGCAGAAGATCCTCGACGAACGCTCCGGTCGCTCGGATATCCGGTTGTACGACCTGAACTGGATCTCGGTGTATCGGGTGAATGTCCGCATGGTGGACCGTTTTCGGGTCGACCGAGTATTCCTGGCCGGTGACGCGGCGCACGTGCACTCCTCGTCGGGCGGGCAGGGACTGAACACCAGCGTGCAAGATGCCTACAACCTCGGCTGGAAGTTGGCGGCCGTGTTGTCGGGTGCGCCGGATCGGCTGCTGGATACCTATGAGGCCGAGCGGTTTCCGATCGCTGCCCGGGTACTCGATGTCACGACGCGCTCACATCGACAGGAATTTCAGGACGCGGAGCCGGGGCAGGGGAGCCTGGATATCTTCCAGCTGAAGGTCAACTATCGTGGCGGGCCGTTGGCCGTGGATGCGCGTGAGACGCCGGGCGCGGTGCGAGCGGGTGACCGTGCACCGGATGCCCAGTGTGGCGACTCTCGCCTCTTCGACTTGTTTCGTGGCACTCATTTCACGGTGCTCGGGTTCGGTGCCGCTACCGCCGGGACTGTTGCTGAAGTTGTTCGTGCACACGGTGATCGGGTACGCGGACGAGTGCTCGAACCTGGAGCGGTAGACGAGACAGCGTCGACCGTCGGCGCCGCCTTCCGCAACTACGACATCGACCCGTCAGGGCCGGGCACGCTGGTGCTCGTCCGACCCGACGGCTACATCGGTGTCGTCGCAACGGATCCCGCGCCGATCCAGGATTTCCTCACATCCTGGTGATCAGCCCAGATGTGTTCCGTACCAATCAAGTACTCGCTGCCAGGCCTCGGTGGCGGCGGCCGGCGCGTAACGGGGCCCGGTGTCGTTGAAGAACGCGTGATCGGCATTCGGCGCGACCCACATCTCGTGCGGCGTGCCCGCCCGGTTGAGTGCGTCCTCGGCGGCCTGGCGGGTGGCGTCTACGCGAGTGTCCGCCGCCGCGTAGATACCTAGCACGGCGGCCTTCGAGGCGGAAAGGTCGCCGTTGTCGGGGAACGGTCCGTAGAACGGCGTTGCCGCGGCGAGCGCGGACGGCCCGGACGCGAGCAACAACCAGACCAGGCCGCCACCGAAGCAGAACCCTGTCGTGCCGAGCTTCTTGCCGGGGACACGGCGTCCGAGCTCGTCGAGACCCGCACGCAGGTCGGCGATGAACTGCTCCTGCGGGGTGTTGCTGAGCTCGGCGGTGGCCTGCGCCGGATCGGTGAAGGTCGCGGTGCCGCCCTTCTCGGAGAGCAGATCGACGGCGAGAGCCGAGTAGCCTGCCCCGGCGAATCGTCCTGTCACCGAACGGATGTGGTCGGTGAGGCCCTTGTTCTCATGGATGACGAGCACGCCGCCCCGAGGCTGCGCGGCCTCGGCCCAGGCGGCCTGCAACTGACGATTGTCGGGGCCCGCGAAGGTAATCGGCGTCGTCGGCAGCGCGGAGCCCGACCCGGGTGGCGTGGATGGTGTTGCGGCGGAGGGTGGTTGCGAGGTGACGGGTTGATCGTTGTTCTGGCTGGAGCAGGCGGCGAGCAAGGCCGCGGCCGCCGGAATGCCGAACCCGAGTAGCCCGAGGCGGCGTAGCGCCTCGCGGCGATTCAGTAGGCCGTCGGCATGATCGGCGGCGATTTCTTCCGCGATATAGCGCTGCAGCGGCGTCATGCCCACCAAGGTAGGCCCCGCCGCCACGATCCGCGCGGCTTTCCGGGCAACGCGCTCAGGCTTCGGTGGCGAGCAGGCCCAGGGCGAGAATGTTCAACAGGTCCGTGCTGGTTTCGGTGAAGTCGATGCGCGCGGCGGCGAGCTCGGGATGTTGCTCGTAGGCGGCGAGCATTGCTGCGGCGGGCTGGCTGTGCGTCCATAGCGAGCCGGTGGTGAGCAGCGTGACGGCGCAGAATTTCCACGAGCGTTCCGGGCCGAACTCGGGGATCAGCCGGGCAACCAGGTTCGCGAAGTCGCCGGTCGTGGCGATCGAGGTGCGTTTGAACTGGGCGGCGACATCGGGGGAGATATTGCGCTCCAGGACGGCCGCCTGGGAGCCGAACAGGTCGCAGAGCACGGGGTTTGCCGCGAGCGATGTGACGATGGCGCGGGTCAGCCGGTCGCGACGGGTCGGCAGATCACCCGTGGTGTCCGCGAGCTGCGGTGCCAGCGCCGCCACCCACTCCCGGTACGAGAGGTCGAGCAGTTCGAGCAGTACGGCCTCGCGAGAGTCGAAGTAACGCAACACATTCGACTTGGCCAGCCCGACTCGGCGGGCCAGCTCGTTCAGGCCGACCTGGGCCACCGGCATCTGCGTCAGCATCGCCGCCGCCGTGTCGAGGATGGCGCGTCTGCGCACCTCTCGCTGCTCTTCGCTGCGTGCGCGTTGGAATCCGACCATGCCTCCAGTATTTCAGACCGGCGGTCTATTGACTACAGACCGGCGGTCCGTTAGCGTTGAATTCAGCAACAGACCGACGGTCTCTTAAATCTTGGCGAGGAGCTCACAATGTATGAAGTACCTGATCAGACCGGCAAAACGGTAGTCATCACCGGCGCGAACAGTGGGACAGGAAAAGAGGCGGCCGCGCGTTTGGCGGGTGCGGGCGCACACGTGATCATGGCGGTCCGTGCGCCGGCCAAGGGAGAAGCGGCCAAGGCGGAAATCCTGACTCGGCACCCCGGTGCTTCCCTCGAGGTTCGCCGCATCGACCTCGCCGATCTCGCCTCGGTCCGCGAATTCGCCGCGGGACTCGGCGCTGAAGATCGGACCCTGGACGTGCTGGTCAACAACGCGGGCGTAATGGCGCCGCCCACCAGGAACGCCACCGCAGACGGATTCGAGCTGCAATTCGGCAGTAACTTCCTCGGCCCGTTCGCACTGACCATGCTGCTGCTCCCGCAGCTGCGCCGCGCCGAGCACCCTCGGGTCGCCACGATGAGCAGCGGCACCGCGATGTACGGGCGGATCCGGTTCGACGACCTGCAGTGGGAGCGTCGCTACAGCCCGAACATGTCCTACGCGCAGTCGAAGCTGGCCGACCTGATGCTGACGATGCGGTTGGCCGAGATCGCCGAGGAGCGCGGCTGGAATCTGCTCAGCACCGGCGCGCATCCCGGCTACACCGTCACCAACCTGCAGACTGCGGGCGCGACCCTCGGCCGCGAACAGCCGAAGCGGTCGCTGCTCACCAGTCTGGACTTCCTGCCGAAGCAGCAGGTGCAGCAGGGCGCGGAGCCGCTGCTGTTCGCCGCGGTCGATCCGTCGGCCCGTAATGGCGAATACTACGGGCCCAGTGGACGATTCGGCCTGGTCGGCCCGACCGGCGTCGCATCGGTGCCGCGTCGGGCGCGGGACAAAGAGACGGCGCGGCGACTGTGGGACGAGGCTGAACGACTGACCGGAACGCTGCTGCCCGCCTGATTCTTAAATGAAACTGCGCGGTATCTACAGTGTCCGATTTGCGCAAATGCGCTACCGCACAACCGGATCGGTTTGTCGCACGGCTGCCCGTGCGACAAACCGACCGGGCCGTACCTCCCGGCTATTTGCGAACAGATTGCTATGTTGTGCCTCCGGTACTGCGTAACCCCATCAACGTGCGGCACATCGGTCGAGGAGCAGGATGCTTTCGGGGCAGCAAGTGGCACAACGGTTTGTCCGCATGGCTCGATTGGCGACGGTGCTATCGATCGTTGTGGTTGGCGGTGGGTTTGCGATGGGAACAGCGACGGCCGCGCCCAGCGAACAATGGACGGCACTGCACGACGGGCCGCAACCGTACGCCGACGTGCACATCGACTGGGACGTCCCGATCCGGATGAGCGACGGCGTCATGCTCAAGGCAAACGTGTACCGGCCGGTGGACGCGTCGGGAGCGGTGGAACAGCAGCCGCTGCCGACCATCGTGAACCTCACGCCGTACACCAAACTGCTGTCCAACCTGGTTGATTCGGCAATGGCGACGCCCGATCTCCAGCCCATGGTACTGGGCCTGCTGAGCCGGATGAACCTATCCGGCACGCCGATCAGCGGCTTCGGCGATCTGCTGCACGCACTCGACGGCGGCACCGTGCAGACCGTCCTCGGCATCGACCGCAGCCTGATCCGCAGCGGATACACCCTGGTGGTCGCGGATGTGCGCGGGACGGGCTTCTCCCAGGGCACGTGGGACACCCTCGGCACCCGCGAGCAGTTGGACACCCGTGAAGTGATCGAGTGGGCGGCGGCCCAGCGATGGTCCACCGGCAAGGTCGGCATGAGCGGCGGCTCCTACGCGGGCATCACGCAGCTCCGCGCGGCCGAAAACGCCCCTGGCCCTTTGAAAGCCATCTTCCCGGTCGAACCGGGTAGCGATCTCATGCGTGATGTCGTCGCGCCGGGCGGCGGCATCGGCACCACCTTCCTGCCGCTCTGGCTGAGCAACGTGAACCAGACGAAGCTGATCCCCGACGTGCGATCGATGCTGAACGGCACCTTCGACTGGCGGTGGTTCCACGACCGGATGGCCGACCCGGCAACGAATTACGATCTGCTGACCCAGGCGCTGCTCACACCGACGCTCGACCAGGTTCCCCAGACGCTGGCCGCCGCGCTGGACCACGACAGCGACTTCCGGCAGGCCATTCTCGGACATCCGGAGCGAATCACGGTGCCCACCTTCGTCTATGGCGGCTGGCACGACATCTTCGCCAACAGCGCGACCACGCTGTTCAACGCGATCCCGTTGCCCGCGAACCAGAAACAGCTGCTCGTCGGCGACACCTATCACGCGAATCCCGGTGCCGGCACGGGTGCGCCCGGCGGGCCGGCGCGCCTGGAGGTGTTGCAGCGAGTGTGGTTCGACAAGTGGCTCAAGGACATCGACCACGGCATCGGCGAATTCGGGCCGGTGACCGTGTGGGAACAGGGCGGCGGCTGGCGGACACTGGGACAATTCCCGCAGGCCGACACCACCCATCGCCGGGTCTACCTGTCCGCGACGCCCAGCGGCACCGCCGAGAGCGGCTACGACGGATCACTGTCCGCGACAAAGCCCGACGAGCCCCGCACACTGACGGTCTCGCCCGGCTTCGCCAACGCCTGCTCGCGTGATACCGCCCAGGGCGCCGCCGGGATGACCGCGGTATTGGATATGTGCGCCAAGGACTCTCGCATCGCCGAACACGACGCACTGACCTTCACCGGCACACCGGTCACCGAACCCACGGTCATCTCCGGCCCGATCAACCTGCACCTCAACACGATCCACGAAGCGACCGACGGATACTGGGCGGTCACCGTGAACGACGTTGCCCCGGAGGGGACTTCGACCGTGTTGAGCACCGGCCAGCTCACCGCGTCGATGCGCGCGGTCGACGAGGCGAAGAGCACCCGCTCGTCCAACGGCGACTACACCGCCCCGTACAACCCGATCACCCTGGACAGCATGTTGCCCGTGGTCCCGGGTAAGCCGGTAGCGCTGGACATCGCCGTCATCCCGATCCAGGCGGTGCTGCGGCCCGGACATCGACTGCGCGTCGATGTCTTCGCCGGAAACTCGCCCAAGGCACTGCCGTTCCGGCCGCTGCTCAACAACACCGAGCTCAAACCGCAGTCCCTGCAACTGGATCCGGCCGAGCCGAGCTTTGTGAACCTGCCGACCAGCAGGCCGCTCGGCTGATCAGTTGCGGATGGCGCGCGCGACGCGGGCGTGCAGCCGCTCCGGCTCGGGCCCGAGTTCGTCCTGGCCGACATAGCCCGCGATAAGGTCGGGTGCGCTGAGGTCTTCGACGCCGTCGAAGCCCGCGGCATGCAACTCCGCCGCCAGTTCGGCGGCGGTGAAGTGACTCAACAATGGTTCGCCGAGCGCGGCCAGGCGGTCCGCTCTCGCTTGTAATTGAGCGCGGTGTTCCGGTGCGGCATCGGAGGCCGGCGGGATGTAATCCAGCGCCAACCGAACCGGGGTCGCCTGCTCGGCCAGGTAGCGCAAGGTCGACTGGATGGCGTCCCTGGTCAGATACATCACGACGCCCAGCCAGACGAAGGCGGCAGGCCGGTCTCTGGCGAAGCCCGCCGAGGCCAAACCTGTTGCCAGCGTTTCAGTCTCGAAGTCGATCGGTGCGAAGGTCAGCGAATCGGGGATGGCGATTCCGGCCGCGGCGAGCAGCTGACGTTTCCACGCCTGCGTCGCGGGATGGTCGACTTCGAATACCCGCAGCGTCGGATCGGGGTTGCGGTAGGCGAAGGTGTCCAATCCCGCGCCGAGGATCACCACCTGCCGCACCCCGTCCGCCACCGCGTCGGCGACCATCTCCTCCGCGAAGCGCGACCGGCTTGCCATGAGCAACCGGCGGACGCGATGAAAGGCGATGTCCTCGCCCGCCGTCGCGGCAATGGTCTGGTCGGTCAGCTCCGCAGCGGTCAAGCCCATGATCGCCGCAGCCAAGGGATCGGTGAATACACGAGGCTCGGGAGCGATCTGATGATAGGCGCGCGCATGCGCGGTGGCGAGCGCCGTCCGGCTCGGCTTCCCGACCTCCATATCAGAGCTTCCCTTGCACCTGACCGGCGATCAACTCGAGGTGGTCGAGATCAGCGAGGTCCAGTATCTGCAGGTAGATCCGTTGCGCGCCGATCTCGGCGTAGCGGCCGATCTTGTCGACCACCTCGGCGGGCGAACCGGCCAGGCCGTTCGCCTTCAGCTCGTCGACCTCGCGACCGATCGCCGCGGCCCGGCGCGCCACCTCGGCGTCGTCGGCACCGACACAGGCGACGAGGGCGTTCGAGTAGACCAGGTCGTCGGCCCGGCGACCGTGTGCCACGGCTGCCGCGCGGACCCGCTCGAACTGGGCGGCGCTGTCCTCGATCGAGGCGAACGGCATGTTGAACTCGGTCGCGTACTGTGCGGCCAGCCGCGGCGTGCGGGTGGCGCCGTGTCCGCCGATCAGCACCGGCACCGGATCCTGCACCGGCTTGGGCAGCGCGGGGGAGTTGGTCAACTGGTAGTGCTTGCCGTCGAAGTCGAACGTGTCACCCAGCTTGGTCGACCACAGCCCGGTGATGATCGCGAGCTGTTCCTCGAGCCGCGCGAACTTGTCCGCGGGGAACGGGATGCCGTAGGCGGCGTGCTCGTCGGCGAACCAGCCGCTGCCGAGGCCGAGTTCCACACGGCCACCGGACATCTGGTCCACCTGGGCGACCTGGATCGCCAGCGGTCCTGGCAGCCGGAAGGTGGCGGCGGTGACCAGCGTGCCGAGGCGGATCCGCTTGGTCTCCCTGGCCAGTCCGGCCAGCGTGATCCAGGCATCGGTGGGCCCGGGCAGGCCGTCCCCACCGCCCATCGCCGCGTAGTGGTCGGACCGGAAGAACGCGTCGAATCCCAGGTCCTCGGTGGCTTTCGCAACGGTCAACAGCGTGTCATAGCTCGCACCCTGCTGCGGCTCGGTGAAGATGCGCAATTCCATGATCACCATGGTGCCCGAGCACACTTCCGGACGGTACGACCGGGGCATGCGGCCCATCCCTCACTATGAATTCCGCCACCCGGGTGATGATGGGGACGAGGTAAGGGAGGTTCGATGATCACGGGGATCGTGGCGTATCCGGTGACGCCGTTCAGTGCCGACAGCGGCGAGGTCGACGAAGGGGTGTTGCGGGGCCTGGTGGATCGACTGGTCGACGCGGGCGTGGATGCTGTTGCGCCACTCGGGAGTACCGGGGAGAGCGCGTATCTCGACGATCAGGAATGGGCGGCGGTGGCGTCGATCTGCGTGGAGCAGGTCGATGGGCGGGTGCCGACGGTGATCGGGGTGTCGGAGTTGACCACGGCAGGGACGATCGCGCGGGCGCGACTTGCCGAACGGCTCGGCGCCACGGCGCTGATGATGTTGCCGGTGGCTTACTGGCGATTGACCGAGGTGGAGCTGCGCAGGCACTTCACCGCGGTCGCCGACGCGGTAGCGCTGCCGATCATGGCTTACAACAATCCCGGCACCAGCGGCATCGACATGACACCGGAGTTTCTGGTGGATCTCGTCGCGTGCGTGGACAACATCACGATGATCAAGGAATCCAGCGGAGATATCGCGCGGATGCGGCGAATCGCGGAGCTCGGTGCGGACGTGCCGTTCTTCAATGGAAGTAATCGGCTTGCCCTGCGAGCATTCGACGCCGGTGCCGCCGGATGGTGCACGGCCGCACCGTGTTTGGTGCCGGAGCAGATCGTGGCAGTGTGGCGGCTGCTGACGGCGGGTGAAGTCGACACAGCGACAGGGCTTTTCGAGCGGTTGGAACCATTGCTCGTCGCGATGAGCCGAGGCGGCCTGCCGAGGACTGTCAAAGCGGGCTTGCGTGCACTCGGCATCGACGCGGGCGACCCGCGACCGCCGCTGCTGCCGGTGGACAACGACACTCGTCGCGCGCTCGCTGAACTGATCGCGGCGGTCGGCCGATGATGCCGAGTGCCGCCGAGTAGGTGACGGGCCGGGGTGGATCGGCCGATTGAGTGACGGGCCAGGGTGATCGGCCGAGTAAGTGACGGGCCAGGGTGATCGTCCGCGGGCGGCCGGATTCCGGTGCCGCGTGATGCGGCCCATCGCGGATCGTTGCCGTTGCCGTTGCCGTTGCCGTTGCCGTTGCCGTTGCCGTTGCCGTTGCTGGTGCTGGTGCTCGACCAGGCCTCGTGGCGGCCGCGCTAATGTCTGTTCGGACATGTCGCACCGCCCACCGTGGGGCGGCGCGCACCGAGCAAAGGAGCCGATGTGCCGGAGCGAGCGCTGCCCGTCGTGGTTGTGATGGGGGTGTCGGGGTCCGGCAAATCGACGGTCGGCCGGGCACTCGCCGCCGAACTCGGGGTCGAATACGCCGAGGGCGACGACTTCCACCCGTCGGCCAACATCGCGAAGATGGCCGCGGGCATCCCACTGGACGACGCCGACCGCGCGCCCTGGCTCGACACGGTCGCCGCGTGGCTGGCCGAACACACCGAGCAAGGCGGCGTAGTCACCTGCTCAGCGCTGAAACGCGCCTACCGAGACCGACTGCGCGCCGCCGCCCCCGACGCATACTTCCTACACCTGGCCGCGTCACACGAAGAACTCGCGCACCGAATGACCGACCGCACCGGCCATTTCATGCCATCGAGCCTGCTCGACTCACAACTGGCCGCGCTCGAGCCCCTAGCAGACGACGAACGCGGCACGACCGTCGACGCGACCCGCGACCCAGCCGAACTGGCTCGCGAAACATCGGCGGCACTGCGCGACCAGTGACGCCGTCGAATCCACTGCGGCGACACACAGCGGCCCTCGCAACCGGGGAATACCGGAAAGCGCACGAACTGCGACGGCCTACCTGCGGGACACGTCCGTCGGTATTCATTCCGCCGTTCTGGACCGCACCGTGCAGTTGGTCTAGTTCAGCCCCTCGGCCTATGCCTTCTTGATCAGCTCGTCACCGATCGCCCGGCAGAAATCGGGAAGGTCGTCCGGATTGCGGGAGGTGATCAGTGCCCAGCCGTTCTCGGCCGAACGCACCACCGGTTGATCGACCCACCGTCCGCCCGCGTTGATCACGTCCGTGCGCAGTGAGAAGTACGAGGTCAGCGTCTTGTCCGGGGTGAGTTCCGCCTCGACGAGCAACCACGGCCCGTGACAGATCGCGGCGATCGGCTTACCCGCGGCGGCGAACGCCTTGGCCAATTCGACGGCCCGATCCTCCGCACGCAGCTTGTCGGCGTTGACCGTGCCACCCGGCACCACGAGCACGTCGAAGTCGTCCACCGAGACATCTTCGAGCGCCGAATCCGGCTGCACGGTCACGTCCTTCTCGGTGTCGTGCTCGAACGTCTGCACCTGCTCGTTCTTGGGCGCGGCGTGCACGACGGACGCACCCCGCCCCTTCAGCTCCTTCTGCGGAACCAGCAGCTCATCGCGCTCCACGCCCGTATTCGAAGTGATGATCAGTACGCGCGTCCCATTCAGGTCTTCCGGCATGCCGACAACTCCCTTCCATCGTTCGTCCCAGGAGTAGGCGTGCCGCGAATCCGGAAAGCTAAACCTCTACAGTCCGCCGAGCCTGGTCAGCACCTCGAACGCCACGTCGGCACTGCGCCACAGCGCGTCGATCTCGACCCGGGCTGCCGGCGCGAGCGCAGGATCGGTCAGCGCGAGTCCGTTACCGAAGATCACCACGTTGGCACCCGCGTCGGCGAGGCGAAGCAGCTGCGGCGTGCCCACACCTTGGCCGACGACCAGATCAAGGCCTTCACCGACGAAGTAGAACCGCCACAGCGGCCCGAGGTCGCCGTGATAGATCTCCTTGGTCGAACTCACGATCAACGAACCCTGCTGCGCGATCGAGTCGACGATCTTGAAATAGTCGGGCGCGTTCGCGGGCGTGCCGCCGACCGCGGCCACCGCGTAGGACAGATCGACGGACAGATGAGCGTCGTATCCGGCCATCGCGACGCGAGCCGGAGACAGGTCGCAGCGGCGCGTGAGGTCGAAGTAGTTGGCCCACTGCGGATCCGTCGGAGCGCCCGTGAATTCGGCGTGCACGTTGCGCAGGAACCGGGACAGCAGTTCGAGACTGATCCGATGCGCCCACTCGGGATCGGCGAACGCGGCCGGGTCGCGCTGCAACGGCATCACCGCGGCCTGCTCGACGGCGTCGAGACCGAGCGCGAACACACCGCGCAGATCACGATGTTCGACCAGGATCTGGGTGAGTTGCCGATGCTGTTCGACGGCTTGTTCCAGCTGTTCCAGCGAGGAGCCGGTGAGCTTGCTGGTGTCCGAGAGATCAGCGATCGAAGAGACCTCGGCGGGCGACAACGCAGTGCCACAGGCGGAATCGACGGCAGCCCCGGCCTGGCCCGCGCCCAACAGCGTGGCACCGCCGAGCAGCAAAGCAGAGACGAGAGCGAGGCGGATGGTGGTGATCATGTGCTGCTCCGGGATGTTCACGCGCCGCGTGGTACGTCGGCGAACATGCGCTGACGTTCGGCGACGGCGAGGCTGGGTCGAGACATTTCCGGCGAAACCGGAGGTGGCCCAACATTAGCCGACCCAGACCGCCCTTCGTTGCGCACGCTGCGACGAAACCTGCCCCTACTGCCCGGTCGGGCAGGTCCCGCCGGTCACGCTCTGCAGACAGATCCCGGAGATATCGGAGATCAGAAAACCAGCACCGATGACCAGCGACCCCACCGCAATCACCCCGAACACCATCACCCACAGCAGCCCGGGCAGGTGCGTGAGCCGCGCGAGCTGATCGGCATCAGAGGCGACATCCTCCTGGTATCGGCTACGCAACTGCCGAGACCGCCCGCGCTGCAATTCGATCACCGGCCGCGCCCCGGCGAGCAGCAGGAACCAGGCGCCCAGGTAGGCGAAACCCGCCTGCAGCGTGTCGGCGCCGAACCAGGACACCGCGAATACGGTCGCGCCGACCGCGAACACCGTCAGCATGCCGTAGACATTGCGCGTCATGATCAGCACCGCGGCCAGCAGCACGATGGCCACCCACAGCATCAGCGTGATCCGGCTCGCGCCGAGCAACGCGGCGAAGGCCAGCCCGAGCAGCGGCGGCCCCGGATAGCCCGCCATCGTCGTGAGAATCATGCCGAGGCCGTAGGGCTTTCCGCTCGACACGGTGAGACCCGAAGTGTCCGAATGTAATCGGATGCTGTTCAGCTTGCGCCCGGTGAGCAGCGCGACCAGCGCATGCCCGCCCTCGTGCGCGATGGTGACGATATTGCGGGTGAACCGCCAGATGGGCGTGTATCCCACCAGCACGAGCGCCACCACGCCGGCACCGGCCACCAACCACCACGGCGGCTGGGTTTGCGTTGTCGTCAAGCGGTCGACGATGGAGGTGCCATGCTCGACCCATTCGGCTCTGTCCACCGCCGCACCTTATCCGGCGTCGGACATCTCCGCTCGGAGCTGACGTTTGTAGATCTTGCCCGCATCGTCGCGGGGGAGTTCGGCCACGATCCGCAACACACTCGGCACCTTGTACGCGGCGAGCTGCCCGGCCAGCCCGGCGCGGATGCTTTCTTCGGTGAGCTCGGCGCCGGGACGCGGAACAACCTGGGCGGCAACGACTTCACCGAGATCGCCGTGGTGCGCGATGCCGAACACCGCGACATCCTCGACGCCGTCCAGGGCCATGATCGCGTTCTCGATCTCGGCGGGGTAGATATTCACGCCGCCGGAGATGATGAGGTCGTTGGCGCGTCCGGTGATATAGAGGAAGCCGTCGTCGTCGAGGTAGCCGCGGTCGCCGATGGCTAGGAATCCGGGTACCGGACTGTCCGCTTCGCCGTTGTCGTGCAGGTAGCGGAACTTCGGCCAGTAATCGGCGCCGCGCACGAACACCCGGCCGGTCTCGCCCGCGGGTAACGGTTCGCCCGCATCATCGACGATGACGGCGGCCGCGCCGTCCGCCGGTCGGCCGACACTGCCGGGATGAGCCAGCCATTCGCTCGCGGAGATCCAGGTGATGGTGCCCGCTTCGGCGCAGCCGTAGTACTCGACCAGCGCGTCACCGAACCAGTCGATCGCGGCCCGCTTCACCGCGGGCGGGCAGGGCGCCGACGAGTGGATGAGGTGGGTGAGGCTGGAGACGTCGTAGCGGCCGCGCACGTCCGCGGGCAACGACAGCAGCCGTGACAGCATGGTCGGCACCACCTTGGCCTGGGTGATGCGGCGCTCGTCCACGATGCGCAGGAACTGTTCGGCATCCCAGCGCGGCATGATCGTGATGCTGGTGCCGACCCGCAGCGCGAGCGTCGCGATACCGTTCGGGCTGGCGTGGTACAGCGGCCCGGGGATCACCGCCTGCCCGCGTGGGGCGAGGCCGAGTCGTTTGGCCGCGCTGCCGGCCACCGATAACCACTGGTGCGGCGTCATCCGTTCGCGCAGCACGCCTTTGGGTTTTCCGGTGGTGCCGGAGGTGTAGATCAGGCCGGTCGAGTCGTCGCGCGAGCCCTCGATGCGGCCGAGCGGCTCGGGATGCGTTTCTATCCATTGTTCCAGGGTCGAGTGCCTGCCGGTTGGCTCGGCCAGTGCCGCGTCCAGCCCCGCCGCGGCGAGCAGCTCGCGCGGCATCTCGACCTCCAGAATTGCCGTATCTTCTTGCGGCGCAGCCTGTTCGGCGATATCGATGAACTCGGTGTGCGCGATGATCAACCGCGCGTCACTGTCTGCGAGCACATGCGCGACCTCGGGCACCTGCCACCGCGTATTGATCGGCACCGAATTCGCCCCGCACACCGCGACGGCCAGGGAAACCTCGACGAACTCGATATCGTTGCGAATCATCATCGCGACCCGATCGCCGGGTCTCACCCCGGCCTCGGCGAGCGCGGCCGCTAGCCTTCCCGCCCGCTGATGCGCCTCGGCCTGCGACCGAACACGGCCCGCGCAGGTAATGGTTGGTGTTGACATGCTGCCCAAAGCATCGCCCATGATTCGCAGTCTGCCACTTCCTCAGCTACCGGGTAGCACAAGCCGGGTTACGATGTTTTGGTCAGAATTCCGGCCATATCCCCGATGACGCTGCCGGTGCGATAGGACAACGTGCCGTCGGGGAGTAGCTGGATGTGCGTTGTGTTGCCGTCGTCGTTGCAGCCGCCTGCGTCTTCGGTGAGTCGTGCGGTGAGCGTGAGTTCTTCGCCAGCGACGGCCGTCAATGTCTCGGCTCGGCCGCATGTCGTGCCGGAGACTTTCCCGGTGTTGGACGAGCTGCCGAGTTCCTCGCCGACGGTGCCGGCATTCAGCGTCAGGACGATGTCGAAGCCGGTGACCTGGTCCTTGGCTACACCTTTCCATTCGCCGATAAACGCTTCCGGCAATTCGGCAGCAGGACCGCCCGCCGTCGCGACGGATTGATCGGTGTCGCCGTTGGAACCGGTGAACTGCTTGGTTATCACGAAAGCGGCAACCGCTATGACGAGGCACAGCACCAGCGCACCGGCAATCAATGCGGCACGGCGGCGCGGGCGTTGGTGGGTGGGCGGTGGTGCGGGGTGTGCCGCCGGTTGCTGGTAGCCGTATGCGGCGTCTTGCGGCCCAGGTGATTGCTGGTAGCCGTGCGGACCAGCTGACTCCTGTGGGTGCGGCGGTGTGTACGGACCACCTTGCGGCCCATAGGAATACGGCTGACCCGCGGGATCGGGCGCACCCTGCCACCACGATCGCGGCGTGGCGTCCGGTTGACCGGACCCCGGCTGGCTCGTGGCGGTCCGCACGTTCGGATCCGTGAACGGCCGCACCACCGTCTCGGCGGTACGGGTCGGATTCGCGGGCTTGCTCAGTGCCTCGGGTACATCGAACGGCCCGGAATCCAGGTCGAGCAGCTGCACCGCACGCCTGCTGACCTCTTCCAACGCCGGTCCGGGGAGCCAGCCGCCGCGACCGGGCAGGCCGAGGGCGGTCAGATCGGCGATGATGCGCTCGGGGGTCGGGCGAGCGGCCGGGTCCTTGGTGAGGCAGGCCGCGATAAGTGGGCGCAGGCGTTCTGGCACCGCATCGAGCCGCGGCTCCTCGTACACCACGCGCCACAGCATCTGCACCATCTCGCCGATCCCGAACGGCCCCTGTCCGGTGGCCGCGAACACCAGCACGCCGCCGAGGGCGAACACATCGCTGGCCGGGCCGACCGGATCGCCGGTCACCTGCTCGGGACACATGAATCCCGGTGAGCCGATGACCTTTCCGGTGGTGGTGAACTGACTGTCGTCGATCGCGCGGGCGATGCCGAAGTCGATCACCTTGGGACCGTCGAGGGCCAGCAGCACATTGGACGGTTTGAGGTCGCGGTGCACCAGGTCGGCGGCGTGCACGGCGACCAGCGCCTCGGCCAGCCCGTGCGCGAGGACAATCAGCGAGCTCTCGGTGAACGGCCCGTATTCGTCGACGGCTTCGGTCAGCGAGAATCCGGCAACGTAACCCGTTGCCAGCCAGGGCGGGTCCGCGTCGACGTCGGCATCGAGGACCGGCGCGGTGAACTGCCCGCCGACCCGTCGGGCGGCGGTCACCTCGCGCCGGAACCGCTCCCGGAATTCGTTGTCGCCGACCAGGTCCGGCCGGATCACCTTGACCGCTACCGTGCGGCCACCGGCATTGCGTCCCAGATACACCCGGCCCATGCCGCCCGCACCGAGCACGCCGAGTAACCGGTAATCGCCGATCCGCGTGGGATCATCTGCGCCGAGCGGTCGCATCGCGATGCTGGCTCCCTTCGAATGTCGAACATCGAAAGGTTACCTACCGCTCGACGCGGTGTCTGGTTCAGTCAGGCGTTTCTCAAATGCTGGTGCGGTTTCAGCCGGCAACCGCGCTGGGCACCGGCTCTGGACGATCTTGCCGGACGTACCTGGCCAGCAGATACGCCGCGATCGCGGCGGGAATGTTCATCAACACCCCGTACACCGCACCTGGGACGGCCATCGCGTCACTGTGCAGCACGGATCCCGCGATGGCGATCGCGATCGCGCCGTTGTGGATGCCGATCTCCATCGCCGAGGCGATCGCCTGATCGGCCTCGACCTGGAACAGTCGCGGCACGAAATAGCCGACGGCCAGACTGATCACGGCGAACAGCAGGCTGAGCGAGGCGAGTGTGCCGATGTTCTCGGTGAGCGTGCTGAAGTTCTTCGCCACGGCCGCGAGCACCACGAGCGCGAGCACCACGATCGAGAGGATCTTGACGTTGCCGCGCATCCGTTCGGCCCACCCGGTGAACCGGTGGTGCACGAACATGCCGATCGCGACGGGAACCAGCACGATCGCGAACACCTGCGCGAACTTGTCCGGCCGCAGCCCGAACGACCCGGCACCGTCCATGAATCGGCTGTACGCGAACGCGACGATCAGCGGCATGGTGAACACGGCGAGCACCGAATTGATCGCGGTGAGCGTGATATTCAACGCGACGTTGCCGCCCGCGATGTGGCTGAACAGGTTGGCCGACGGCCCGCCCGGCGACGCGGCGAGCAGCAGCATGCCAACGGCGAGAGCACCTTCGAGCTGGAACAAATAGATCAGCCCGACGCAGACCGCCGGAAGTAACACCATCTGGCAGAGCAGCGCGATCACCGCGGCCTTCGGATAGCGCAGCACCCTGGCGAAATCGTCGACGGCCAAGGTCAAACCGAGCCCGAACATCACCAGGGCCAGCGCCAGCGGCAGGAACACCGCGAAAATCGTTGAACCCATGGGGATCTCCTCTCAGCCTGAACCCTCGACCTACCCACGGCCGACACCGAGCGTCGACGTTATCGACGTATGGCGTTGGTCGCCAGCCCAATAACTGAGGGGGTGTGCCTGCTGAAAGTCGGGTTATCCGGCGACGACCACGCCCTCGGCGGCCGATCGGCGCGCGGCTTCCAGCACGCGCAGTGTCGCGACGGCATCGCGTGGGTCGACCGGAACTCGACCGCCATCCAGCAGGGCGGCAGCCAGTTCGGCGTAGAACGCGGGGTAATTGCCCGCGATGGTGGGGACACGTTCGACGGCAGGTTCGGCGCCGAACACACCCCAGTGCTCGGATTCGACTGTGCCCCAGGGCTTGTCGTCATCGGGGCGGCGACCGTCGCGCAGCGCACTCTCTTGCGGATCGAGACCGTATGTCACGTAGCCCGCCTGGGACCCGAGCACCCGGAAGCGTGGACCCAGTTGCGGCGCAACAGCACTCATCCATAGATGGGAGCGGACGCCAGAGGTGTGGGTGAGCGCGACGAAGGCGTCGTCGTCGGTCTGTATGTCCGCGCGTCGCCGATCCAGTTCGCAGTACACCGATTTCACCGGACCGAACAGCGTCAGCGCCTGATCGATGAGATGGCTGCCGAGGTCGAAGAGCAGTCCGGCACCGTCGGCCGCGCTGCCCACTTCCCGCCAGCCGCCCTTCGGCACCGGGCGCCAGCGCTCGAATCGGGACTCGAAGCGCCGTACCTCGCCGAGCCGACCCGCCTCGGTGAGGGCGCGCACGGTGAGGAAGTCGCCGTCCCAGCGACGATTCTGGAACACCGTCAACGCAAGCCCGGCTTGCTCGGCGCGCTTGATCAGGTCCTCGCCCTCGGCGACCGATACCGCGAACGGCTTGTCGACCACAACCGGCAGGCCCGCGTCCAACGCCTGCTTCGCCAGCGGGGCATGCGTGCGGTTGGGCGTCGCGATGACGACTAGATCGATGCTGGTGGGGTCCGCGAACAGTTCGTCGGTGGTGGCGACGACGCGCACGCTGGGGTGTTCCCGCTCGGCCTGCGCGGCCCGCTCGGCCGACGAGGTGACCACCACCGCGACGCGCATGCGCGGTTCGGCGGCGATCAGCGGCGCGTGGAAGACCGATCCGGCCAACCCGTACCCGACTACAGCGACGTCCAAGCTCATGTCTCGACGCTAGCGGATCGTCCTAGGAATACAGGTCGTGGTCGACTGGCCGTCACCGACGACCTCGACAATCGTCGGGTGCGCGACTCGGTGGTCTCAGGTGCGCTGGCGTGCTGCCAAGTGGAATCCGTTCGTTTCGCACAGCGGGCCCTTCCGCAACCACGAGGCAACCTTAGCTTTGCTTACGATCTGTGCCCGGCGGTTGCCGGGCGGCGTGACAGCCTCGGTGATGCTTCCATACGGAAACATGACTGCCGCACCACTTCTCGGCATCGTGCTGCCGCACATGGACGCCCTTTACGTTGTATTCCCCTCTCGAAAATCGGCAATTATTCAGCAAATCTTAGAGCAATCTTAAAGCGTTCCCTTTCGGGCAAATCGGAAATGACTGCGCGTGACAGAGGTCACGACAGTGCATTTTGGCAGTACGTATTTCCAATAGTTACCGACGATTCACGCGGCCTGAAGTGGTGCTTTACGGAATTTTTGCAATACAGGTGATGACCTGCGGCGAACTGCCTTCAGTTGGCTGATTCGGGGTTAGCTGTCGAAATACTGGCGAGGCTGACCTACCGTGTGAAACGTCGCTTAGTCAATGCTGATACGGCGTTCTATATATCGCCCCTTCTCGCAGACCCACGGAGGCCGCACATGCGTGTGCCGCTGATTACGGCGAAGAAAACTCGAACCGAATTGACATCCCGGATACCGGGCAAGGTGGTGCCGCGCCTGTCCACCGACATGCTCACCAAGCTGCCCGCCACGGTCGCCAGGCCCGGGTTTGCTCCGCGCAGCCTGACCACCGGCATCCTGCACCTCGGCTGCGGTTCGTTTCACCGGGCCCACCAGGCCCTGGCAACCCAGCACGCGATGAACGAGACCGGCGATCCACGCTGGGGTATCGCCGCCGTCGCGATCAACCGCCCCACGGTGGTCGACGCGCTACGGGCGCAGGACCACCTGTACACCACGCTGCTGCACGAGGACGGGCAGGCGCGGGTGGAAGTGGTCGGCTCGATCACCGAGGCCGTACACGCGCCGACCGACCTGATCGGCGTGCCGCAGCGAATCGCCGATCCGCGCGTCAAGATCGTCACGCTCACCGTCACGGCCAGCGGTTACTGCGTTTCGCCGGTCACCGGGCGGTTGGAAGTGGACTGCCCCGGCGTCCGCCACGACCTGCGGTCGCCGACCAGGCCGATCACCCCGATCGGCATGCTCGCGCAGGGCCTCGAGCTGGTCAGGCGACGGGGGAGCACCCCGCCGGTGATCATCAGCTGCGACAACATGTGCGCCAACGGCAGCACGCTGCGCCGCGCTGTCATCGATTTCGCCCTGATGCGCGACGATCATCTCGCCGAGTGGATCGCCAGGCACGTGCAGTTCCCGAACAGCGTGGTGGACCGCATCGTGCAGCCGACCGCGCCCACCGACGCCGCGGTGGCCCGTAACTGGCTGGGCGGCATCGAGGATCTCGCGCCGGTCTCCGCCGAGCCGTTCATGACCTGGACGATCGAGGATTTCGAGGGCGAGCGCCCGCAGTGGGAACTCGGCGGCGCCCAATTCGTCTCCAACGTCAAGGATTACGAGCTGGCCAAGCTGCGCCTGCTCAACGGGACGCACATGCTGCTCGCCTACCTCGGTGGCGTGGCGGGTCACCGCACCATCGCCGAGGCGACCGCGAGCCCGGCGCTCGCGGCGCTGGCCCGGCAGTTCATGCTGGACGAGCAGGGGCCGACGCTGGCTCTCGGCACGCCCGAATTGCGCCGGACCGTAGACGATTTGATGCGTCGCTTCCGCAATCCCGCTATCGCGCAAGACATGACGCGGATCGGCCGCAACGGCTCGGACAAGATGATGCCGCGGGTCGTCGACGCACTGCGCGACAACATCGAGGCGGGCAGGCCGACCCCCGGCGCGACCTTGCTGATCGCCGCGTGGATCCGCTGGTTCACCGCGAGCCACGCCCCCGGCGCGGTAATGGAGCTCATCGACCCGAGAGAAGATTCGCTCGCGGTACTGGTCGACAGCGATCCGCACCGCTGTGCGCAGGCGTTCTTGCAGCGCACCGATATTTTCGGCACGCTACCCGAACTGGAGAACGTGCAGCGGCAGGTCGGTGACGCCCTCGCCGAGATCAGCCGCGACGGTGTCGAGGCCGCGGTCCGGCGCCGGTTGGCGCCGCAATCGGAAGGGAGCAACGGGTGAACGCCGAAAGTCCGGTTCGGGCGGTCGTCTTCGATATGGACGGCCTGCTGATCGACTCGGAGAGTCTGGCCATGGAGTCCTTGGTCAGCGCGGGCGCCGAGCTCGGCTACGAGATGCCGATCGAGTTCTGCCGCAGCATGATCGGCGTGCCCGCCGATCGATGCCGGACGCTCGCCGCGGCCGCGTACGGCCGGGGCTTCCCGCTGGAGGAGTACTTCGCGCTGCACGACGTGCACCTGCGTCAGCTCGTCGACAGCGGCAGGCTGACCACCAAGCCGGGTGCGCTGGCGCTGCTCGACGCGCTGGAGGCGCAAGGGGTGCCGAAGGCGATCGCCACCTCGTCGTCGCGAGACCGCGCCGACCATCATCTACAACTGGCCGGCATCGCCGACCGGTTCGACGTGGTGGTCACGCGGCAGGACGTGACCAAGGGCAAGCCCGATCCCGAGCCGTACCTGAAGGCGATGGCCGCGCTCGGCGGCGAGACGGAAACGACACTCGCGCTGGAAGATTCGACCAACGGCCTGCGTGCGGCGTGCGCCGCGGGGCTGCGCTGCATCCTCGTCCCCGACCTGGTGCAGCCGACCGAGGAGTCCCGGCGGCTCGCGCACCGGCTGTATCCGGACCTGCACCAAGTGATCGAATATCTCGCCGTGGCTAACGCACCCTCGACCGCGTCTACCGCCTAGGCTGTGCCGAGCTAGATCGAATCTGTCGGCGGACCTGAAGAGGATCTTTCGTGGTGCGGATGGCTCGGCCCGTAGTTGTGCTGTGTGCTGGATTCGTCATGGCGGCTGCCGGGTGTGCCGCCGACGGCGACAGTGGGTCATCGCAGACCCACGTGCACAACGCGGATCCGACGACGTCGGGCCTGCCCGTCGAATGCGGTGTCGATTTGACCGCGCAGGTGATTCAGTCCGCCGTCGCAACGCTGCCCGTCGAGCCGGTGACGCACGCACCGTGGTCGACCGACCCGCGCGGGTTCGAGGGCAATTTCGATCCGTGCGCCACCTTGTCGACCGCGATCATCACGGTGCAAGGGGCGACAGGGAGTTCGCCGAACCAGGCGTTGCTGTTCCACAAGGGTGCCTACCTCGGCACCGCGACGCAG
The DNA here is from genome assembly GCF_044459885.1 of Nocardia sp. NPDC050175. Lineage (NCBI taxonomy): Bacteria > Bacillati > Actinomycetota > Actinomycetes > Mycobacteriales > Nocardiaceae > Nocardia > Nocardia sp. NPDC050175. The sequence goes on along the minus strand of NZ_JBITJI010000001.1, from coordinate 207,001 downwards.
GAGGCGTACGGATTCACGTCGCTGGACGTGGACCGCACCACCGACGACACCGTCGGGTTGGCCTACAAGACGCCCGGCAGCTGCAACGCCTGCCCCGACGGCACCGTCACCCGCGTCCAATTCCATTGGGAGGGACAGAGAGTCCGGATGATCGGTACGCCGCCGAAGTAGGCGCGCGCCTGTCGATTTCGTACTGAGAACCGCGTGCGTTCGTGCCGAGTACCGCATGCGAAACCCGGTGCGTGAAATCAACAGGCGTGCGTCAGGGCCGTTGTCCCGCGTCTTCGTCGGCCCAGCGTTGTACCCAGACTTGTAACGGCGCGAGTGCGGCGACGAGGTCCAGGCCGTCCGCGCTGAGCTGATAGCCGTTCGGTTCCGCAGCCATCACCCGCGCCTCCCGGAGTTCACGCAGCCGATCGTTGAGCACGCTGGCCGACACGCCGCCGCACAGCGCCTGCAACTCCCGGAACGTCACCGCGCGCCCGTCGCGCAATTCCCACAGCACCCGCAGCGCCCACCGCCTGCCGAGCAGATCCAGCAGCACCATGATCGGCCGCCCGGTCTGCGACCCACGCACCGGCCCGCCGATCACCGGAGTCTTGTTCGCTTCGGATTCCGAAGCTACCATCGTCACCATCCTTGCTCTTATTTTCGAAGCAAGAATACTCCGCTATTGCTGCCAGCACGAGGATCGACCATGAGCGACACCGTCTCCAGCCCACGCATCGCACCCCTGAGCCCGCCCTATGCTCCCGAAATCGAGGCACAACTCCGCAAGTGGATGCCACCAGGCTCGGCCATCGAACCCCTGGCCCTCTTCCGCACGCTCGCCCTGCACGACGACCTCTTCGGCCGAATGCGTCCCCTGGGCGCGGGCATCCTCGGCCACGGCCGCATCCCACCCCGCGACCGCGAGATAGTCATCCTCCGCACCTGCGCCCGCGCCGCCGCCGAATACGAATGGGGCATCCATGCCGCACTCCAGGCCCCCGAAGTCGGACTGACCCCCGAACAAATCGAGGCCACCGTCATAGGCAAGCCCGACGACCCCGCGTGGTCGCCCAACGACGCCATGCTCATCCGTCTGGTCGACGAAATCCACGACACCGCAACAGTTTCCGACACCCTTTGGTCGGACTTGCACGCTGCCTACCCTGACGACCAAATCCTCGAACTGATCACCACCACCGGCTGGTACCGCCTACTCAGCTCCGTAATCAACACCGCCCGCATCGAACACGAGCCGTGGGCCCGCCGCTTCCCGGCCTGAACGGCCGCCCTTGACTTGTTGTTGTGACAACAGATACTGTTGTCGCAACAACAACTGGGAGCGCCATGTACGTCATTTCCGAAGAAGCCGTCATCAGCGGAGAGATCGCGTCGATCTGGCAGGCCGCCACCGACGTCGCGCACTGGGCCGACTGGGATCCACACGAGGAGAAATCCCGCATCGACGGACCGTTCGCGCCAGGCGCCAAGGGCTGGGTGAAGCCCAAAGGCGCACCAGCGGGACCGTTTACGATCACTGCGGTCGACGAGGGCGTTTCATGGACCAGTGAAGCGCGCATCCCGTTCGGCAAGATCCGCGGCCACTACACCTACGCGCCGCTCGCCGACGGTGCCGTGCGTGTGGTCAAACGAATGGAGGTACACGGCCCGTTCCACCCGATCTTCCGGCTCATCTGGGAGCAGGCCATTCGCTCCGACATGCATCTGAGCTTCGCCGCCCTCGAACGCGAGGCGCAGCGCAGGCTCGCGCCGGATGTCGCCCATGGCTGAGCCGAAAGGCCCGCTGCAGAGCCCTGGCTTCTGGCTGCACCACGCCGCCTTGGAGTGGCGCGCCACCGTCGAGCGAAACCTCCGCCCGCTGGGGTTGACCTTGACCCAATTCAACCTCCTCGCCTCGGCGGGCTGGCTCGCCCGCCACGGCGACCTACCCACCCAGCAGCAGGTCGTCGACATGGCCGGCGCCGATCGCATGATGGGCTCCAGAGTCATTCGCGCACTAGAGGACCGTGGCTTCCTCACCCGCCGTCCGGATACGACCGACGCCCGCATCCTCCGCATCGAAGCAACGACGGCAGGCAAGGACGTGGCGCGCCGCGGCATCCAGATAGTCGTCGACACCGACGCCGAGATCTTCGGCCCGGACAGCACCGAACTCAGAGACCGCCTGCAATCGATTGCCGCCCAACGCATCCCGCGCACCGATCAAGACTGATCAGATCTCAACGATCCGTTCTGGCCTCCCGGGTAGCCGCCGAGTATTCCTGTTCCGGCCGCCCGGTGCTGCCGTAACGCAGGCTCATGCGGAGGGTGCCGGTGCCTACGAGGGTGGCGAGGTAGCGCTGGGCGGTGGCGCGGGAGATGCCGATGGCGGTGGCTACCTCGCCGGCCGAGAGGGGCGTGCCTGCTTCCAGGATCGAGTGCAGGACAAGGTCTTTGGTGGGGGAGGTGACGGTGGTGGGGGTGTTGGTGGTGCTACCGGCCGGGCGGAGGGCTTGCAGGGCGGCGTCGACTCGGGCGTTGTCCACCTGCGGGGCGGTGAGGATGCGGCGGTAGCGGGCGTAGGCGGCCAGGCGGGCGGCGAGTTCGGTGTGCGGGAAGGGTTTGACGAGGAAGGCGAGTGCGCCCGCGGACAGGGCGGCGCGGACGGCTCCGCTGTCCGTGGAGGCGGTGAGAACCATGGCGTCGCAGCGTAATTCGCGGACGAAGTCGATGCCGGAGCCGTCGGGGAGGTAGACGTCGACGAGGGCCAGGTCGACCGGTCCGACGGCCAGGATGTCGCGAGCGGCGGCCAAGGTATTGGCGGTGCCCGCGACGGTGAAACCCGCGATGGAGTCGACTATTCCGGCATGCAAGTTTGCGACACGGAAGTCGTCGTCGACGACGAGAACGGTTAAGTCTGATGGAGCCATGACACCTTGCTGTCTACGAGCACTTGGGGAATGCGGGCATTGAATTCGGCGCCGGTCAGCGGGGGAGTGCCACCGCGCGGACTGGCTAGTCGGACATCGCCGCCGTGATTGCGGGCGATCTGGCGGATCAGGGCGAGGCCGACGCCGCGGCCACCGGGCACATCGCCGCTGTCGCGGGTGGAGGTGCCTTCGGTGAACAGCACATCGATCAGCTCCGGCGCGACGCCGTCACCGCTGTCGGCCACCACGATGTGCAGCGTCGAATCTTCCTGCACCAGTTCGACTTCCACCTGTTTGACCGGGTTGTCCGAGGCGCGCACCGCCTCGATCGCGTTGTCGAGCAGATTGCCGAGCACGGTCGTCACGTCGACCGGATCGACGAGGCTGCCGTCCACCCAGGTGTTCGGGCCGAGCACCAGTTCGACGCCGCTCTCGCGCGCGTGTGCCGCCTTAGCGGCGAGGAACGCCTGCAGGTAGGCATCGTGGATGGCGTCGATACCGGGCGCGGCGGCCCCGAGTGGACCCGCGCCGATCATCTCGTCGATCGAACGCGAAGCCTCTTCGGTGCGTCCACCGTGCAACAGCCCGCTGATCAGGTGCATCTTGTTGGAGAACTCGTGCCGCTGCGCGCGCAACACCGTGCTCATCGACTGCACGGCGTCGAGCTGGCGAGTCAGCGCCTCCACATCGGTCCGGTCGCGCACCGTCAGCACCGCGCCCAGATCACGACGGTCCCGATGCACCGGCCGCGCCGCCACGACAACGATATGTGAACCGACCGTCGCCGACGCGGGCTGCTCGTCGAGCCCGCGGAACACTTCCAATACCCGTGGCGTCAACCCGATCTCGTCCACCGGTCGCCCGATATCCGCGCCGATCCCGAGCAGCCGCCGCGCCTCGTCATTGACAAACGTTGTGCGCCAAGAAGAGTCGACGGCCAGCACGCCGCGACCGATGCCGTGCAACACCGCGGCCTGACCGCGCACCAACTCGGCGAGTTCGGCGGGCTCCAACCCCAGCGTCAGCCCGCGCCACCGCCGAGCCAACAACATGGATCCCGCGATCCCGACCAGCAGCGCGGCACCGACCAGTAGCCCCGCCGTCCCCAGGTCATCGAGCAACTGATCCCGCACCGCATCAGTGGAGATACCGACGCTGACCGCGCCCACGATCCGATCCGAACCAGGTTCGAGCACAGGAACTTTCGCCCGCACCGAGTCGCCGAGCGTGCCGCGCTCCTCGGCGATCACCTCGCGCCCGGCCAGCGCGCCCGACGGATCGGTGCTCACATGCTCGGTAATCCGCGCCGCGTCCGGATGCGCCAGCCGAATCCCGGAGTCGTCGGTGATCACCACGAACAACGCGTCGGTTCGTTGCGTTGTGTCCACGGCGATCCGCTCCAGCGGCCCGGCGGCGAGCCGTTCGCGCAGCTGCGGGTCGGTGCCGATCGCGCCCGGCGCGTATCTGGTCACCTCGTCCCGCACCACCGGATCGGCGGCGACCGTGCGCGCGATCGCGAGCGCGCGCTGGCCGTACCCGTCGCGCAGCCGTTGGTCACTGAGATAGCCGAAAACGGCGAAGGCGACGCCGAGGGTAAGGGTGACCACCACGATCTGCAGCAGCAGAACTTGAGTCCTCAATCGCACGGCAGGCGCGCCCTCATTCGCCATTGCCGCAGCATAGACCACTGCCCAGGCGTGAGCAGAATGCGCAGAACTAGCGAATCGGACATTTGCACGGCTTGTGCGCACAAGCTCCGCGGTGTGACCGGGGCCACGTACGTTCGCTCTACCTCGATCTCGCAGGAGCTAGCACCATGAACCACCCACTCATCGAGCTGCGGAGCGCAACGAAGCGTTTCCCCGGCACCGGGGGCGGCATCCACACCGCCGTCAAGAACCTCGACCTGGAGGTCCGCCCCGGCGAATTCGTTTCCGTGGTCGGCCCGACCGGCTGTGGAAAGTCGACCACCCTGTCCCTCGTGTCCGGCCTGGAACCAGCCTCGGCGGGTCGAACGCTGGTGCGCGGCAAGGACGTCGACGGCATCCCGGACGGCATCGGCTACATGTTCCAGCAGGACGCCGTGCTGCCGTGGAAGTCCGTGCTGGACAACGTCGCCCTCGGCCCGCGCCTGCGCGGCGCGTCGAAAGCCGAAGCGCGCGAAAAGGCTGCGGTCTGGGTGAACAAGGTCGGCCTGGCCGGGTTCGAGACCTACTACCCGCATCAGCTGTCCGGCGGCATGCGCAAGCGCGTCGCGCTGGCGCAGACACTGGTCAACGATCCGGAAATCCTGCTGATGGACGAGCCGTTCAGCGCGCTCGACGTGCAGACCCGCCAGCTCATGCAGGATGAACTGTTGCGCGTGTGGGCGGGCACCGGTGCTGCGGTCATCTTCGTCACCCACGATCTGGAAGAGGCGATCGTGCTCGCCGACCGGGTCGTCGTCATGACGGCGAGCCCGGCGACGGTGTGCGGCAACTTCACCGTCGCGCTCGATCGGCCACGCGATGTCGAAGAGATCCGGCTCACCACCGAATTCCGCGATATCTACAAAGAGATTTGGGAAACGCTGCGCGATGAGGTCGATGCGGCTCGAGCCAAGGGAGCCTCCCGTGTCGCATAACGTCCTCGAAAAGGGTTCTGCCGCAGCGGTGCCGGAGAACGAGAGCGAGGAGCAGATTCTCACCCGAGTGCGCACCAACGCCCGGCGCGCCCGCATCCGCACCTGGGGTCTCCGATTGGCTTTGGTCGCACTGTGGCTCGGCTCGTGGGAGCTCACCGCCTCGCTGTGGATCGATCCGTTCTTCTACTCCAAGCCCACGCTGATCTGGGACCGCTTGGTCGAATGGTTCACCGAGGGAACGCAGTTCGGCTCGATCTGGCTGCAGATATTCACCACCGTCCAGGAGGCCGTGCTCGGCTTCCTGATCGGCGCGGTCGCCGGCGTCGTGCTCGGCACCCTGCTCGGCCGCAGCCGCTACTGGGCCGACGTGCTCGCGCCATTCATCAAGGCGCTCAACGCGGTACCGCGCATCGTGCTCGCCGCGCTGTTCATCATCTGGTTCGGTCTCGGGCTCAGCTCGAAGGTCGCCACGGTGGTCGTGCTGGTGTTCTTCGCGGTGTTCTTCAACGCCTTCACCGGCGCCCGCGAAGTGGACGGCAACGTCATCAACAACGCGCGCATCCTCGGCGCGGGCAAGCGGCAGGTGCTCACCGCGATCGTGCTGCCCAGCGCGACCACCTGGATCCTGTCCAGCCTGCACACCGCCTTCGGCTTCGCCCTGATCGGCGCGGTGGTCGGTGAATATGCCGGTGCCAGTAAAGGTTTAGGCCTGCTGATCAGCAACGCCCAGGGCACCTTCGATTCGGCGGGCATCTACGCGGGCATGATCATCATCACCGTGATCGCGCTGCTCGCGGAATGGGCGATCGGCGTCGCCGAGGGCAAGTTGCTGAAATGGCGTCCGTCGCAGGCGACTTCGGGCCACGGGATCTGAGCATGAGATACCGCAAACAGGTGACGGTCGTCGTCATTGCCATCGCGGCGCTGCTGCTGGCCACCGGATGCCGGGATTCCCGGCACATTCCGATGGCGAACGGGCGCCCGCAGATCACCATCATGGTCGGCGGGCTGGAGAAGGTGATCTACCTGCCCGCGATGCTCACCAAGCAACTCGGCTACTTCGACAGCAACGACGTCGACGTGCAGCTGCTCGGCGAGCAGTCCGGCGCCAACGCGGAAACCGCGCTGCTCACCGGCGACGTGCAGGGCGTGGTCGGGTTCTACGACCACACCATCGACCTGCAGGCCAAGGAGCAGTGCATCCAATCGGTGGTGCAGTTCTCGGACGTGCCCGGCGAGGTCGAGTTGGTCTCCAAGCAGGACGCGGGAACCATCAAATCGACCGTCGACCTGCGCGGCAGGAACCTGGGCGTCACCTCGCTCGGCTCCTCGACCGACTTCCTCACCCAGGCCCTCACCGGCCAGCAGGGCATGACCACCAAGGACTACACCCGGGTGAAAGTCGGTGCCGGACAGACGTTCATCGCGGGCATGAACCACAACGGCATCGACGCGGGCATGACCACCGACCCCACCGTCGCCCAGATGGTCAACTCCGGTGAGGCCGAAATCCTGGTCGACATGCGCACCGAAGCAGGCACCCGCGCCGCCCTCGGCGGGCTCTACCCGGCCACTTCGCTGTACATGAACTGCGCGACCATCGACGCCCACCCGGACATCGTGCAAAAGCTGGCGGCGGCCTTCGTGCAAACGCTGAAGTGGATCAAAACCCACACCCCAGAGGAAATCGCCGCCAAAATGCCCTCGCAATACGCCAGCGCGGGCAAAGACCTCTACATCCAATCCATCCGCGACTCGATCGGCATGTTCAACGGCGACGGCCTGATGAAACCCGAAGGCGCCCAGAATGTTCTGAGCATCCTCGGTCAGTACTCCCGCAACGTGGCACCGATGAAGGACCGCATCGACCTCTCGAAGACCTACACCACCAAATTCGTCGAGGAGGCCTTGCGCGCGCCCAAGCAGTAACTCACCCGGAATCCGATGCGCCGTCCAGGAAGCCCTGGCCGGCGCATCGGTCGGTTGTTCGGCTCAGGGCTCTCGCCGGCAGTCCCACGACTGCCCTTGGTGGCCCGGGCAGTAGACCATGACGGTCACACGATCACCGGGCCCGGAAGGCCACTGCGAACCGGCATAGACATACGTGGAGTCGATCTGGTATTTGCCCTGCTTAGTCGGTCTCCATTGATAGGTCGTAGTACCGTTCTTCGCCGGGATCGGCTTGGTACACGCCCCGATGCCGTCGACCCAGAAACAGAGGTAGACCGCCCCTTCCGTGGGAGGGTCCGCCGTGACCGTCACCGTATAGGTCGACCACACCGAGTAAGTACCGTTGTCGGAGGACATCGTGATGCGGGCTTCAGCCGCGGAAGCGGTGGGCGCGGCGAGCACCATCACCGCGGTGGCCACGGCGGCACCGAGACCGAACCGGCGCAGGCGCCTACTCAAAAGTGTTGTCATCATGGATGATTCCCCCTCATCTCGATATTCAGCACAGGTTGCGGCCCGGCCGCCCCCCGTCTTGAATATTACCCTGAAACGTGATCTTGTACGCAAAACGGACGACACGAAGCTCCGCGCGGCTCGGTCGAACGGGCGGTGCGATTATCGGCTACCGTCGGGTAGGTGACGGGCCTTCCACGAAGTGGTGCTGTGATCGCTGCTCCGGTTGCGTTTCCGCCGCGTCGGGATGTCGCGCTGGCCGACGGGGCGAGCGTTGGTGTCCGATTTGCGCCCGGCGCGAATCCTGTTCTGCTGCTGCATGGTTGGGCGTTGACGGCTGATGTGAACTTCTGTCATCTGATGCAGCCTGTTGCTGACGGTTATGGGCTGGTTGCGATGGACATGCGGGGGCATGGGCGAGGGCTGCCGTTGAGATCAGATGAGCGGTTCGATATCGCGCAGTGTGCTGATGACGCGGCTGCGGTGCTGGATGCCCTCGGGATCGATCAGGTCGTGGTGTGCGGGTATTCGCTGGGCGGGCCCGTGGGGTTGGAATTTGCTCGGCGACATCGAGATCGGGTGCGCGGGTTGGTTTTCGAAGCCACCGCGATGGCGTTCGATAGTGCCGAGGACAAGATCGGCCGAGTGTTCTTTCGGGCGTTGCGGCCGTTCGCGCATCGCAGCGGCGGGATCGGGCGGTCGGTGCCGCTGTCCTATTTCCGGAAGGCTCGGGCCAAGTCCGACGAGGTCGCACGACTGTGGCCATGGTTGCGGTCGGAACTCGGTCACTGTCATCCGCGGGTAATCGTCGACGTGATTCTGGCCGAGTATGTCTTCGATTTCCGGCCGCATGCGCCGGAACTCGCCGGATTGCCGACAGCGGTTGTGGTTACCACGCGTGACGGTGCGGTGCCGCCCAAAGACCAGCGCGCGTTGGCCGCCCTGCTCGATGCGACGGTGATCGAACTCGACGCGGCCCACGACGTGTTCCTCGCCGACCCGCCGAAGTATGTCGCGGCGACCCGGTCAGCGATCGACGAGGTGCTCAGTAAATCAGCGCCACCGCACTACCCCTGAACCGCGCCGATCCCACTGCCGCGCGCGATTTGTCCGCCCGCGCACGAATTCGCTAGCAATTTCGTGCGCGGCAAGCAAAGTCGTGCGCGGCGCAGCGCCGCTCGAGGCCGGGCATGCAGCAGCCAGGACGGCTTGTACTCAGCCGTTCGAGGGTGCGGGCTCCCGCATTGCCGTGATCGTCTACGTTCCCGCGACCAGCGACCCGCCGCGTTTGGCCTGAGCCGCGCTGATCCCCCCGCCGCGCGCATTCTGTCGGCCCGCGCACGTATTCGCTAGCAATTTAGTGCGCGGCCGGAGGGGACCTGCGCGGCAGTACGGCGGCTTGCGCTCAGCTGCTCGCTGGCGCGGTCTCTTTTTCCTTGAGCTCGGCTTTCCACTCGCGGAAGCCTTCTTCGGTGCGTCCGCGACGCCAGTAGCCGGAGATCGAGTTCGCCCATTCGGCGGTTACGCCGCGTTCCCGGCGGACATAGCGGCGCATGTCGTGCATGACGGCCTGCGCTTCGCCGTGGATGAAGACCTGGACCTGGCCGTCTTTCCATGGGGCGTTGCGGACGCTTTCGGCGAGCGCTTCGCCGGGAGCCTGGGTGCCGCGGTGCAGCCAGGTGAGCTCGATGCCCTCGGGTTTCCGCAGGGGCAGCTCGTCGTCAGGGCCGGCGACCTCGACGAACGCGTAGCCGACGGCCGCCGGGTCCATCGCCTCGAGTGCGGCGGCGATGGCGGGCAGCGCGGCCTCGTCACCGGCCAGCAGGTGCCAGTCGGCGTCGGCGCGGGGCGAGTAGGCCCCGCCGGGGCCGAACAGGTCGATGGTGTCGCCGGGCTTGGCGTCCGCCGCCCACGGTCCCGCGATGCCCTCGGCGCCGTGGTACACGAAATCGGCCGCGAGCTGGCCTGCGTCCTGGTCGACCGAGCGGACGGTGTAGGTGCGCAGCACGTCGATGCCGTCACGCTCGAAGATGAACTTGACGTAGGAATCGGTGAACTCGCTGGCCTGGAACGCGGCGAAGCCGGGACCGCCGAGGTGGACCCGGATCAGGTGCGGGCTCAGCCACTCGGTGTGCTGCACGGTCAGGGTGGTGCGGGGTCGGGCCATAGGTGTTCCTCCCACTGATAATTAGGGTTACCTTACCGACCCTACTCCGAGTTGATCTCCAAGGAAATATCGGCGGCCTTCGGCTCACGCTGCGAGCAACCGCTGACGAACGCGCCGCGGCGGTCCAGGATGGCGGACATGACCCAGACCGTGCCGACGCCGACCCACCTGGTGCAACAGCGTTACCGCGACCCCAAGCCTACCGAACCCACCCAGTGGAACCCGGTATTGCAGGTGCTGCACGAGCATCGCTCGGTCCGCCGCTACCTCGCCGACCCGGTATCGGATGACACGCTGCGCCTACTGATTTCGGCCGCCCAGTCGGCTCCGACCTCGTCGAATCTCCAGGTGTGGAGCGTTATCGCGGTGCGGGACCCCGAGCGCAAGGCGCGGCTCGCGGCACTGGCGGGCAATCAGGCACACATCGAGCAGGCGCCCGTATTGCTGGTCTGGACAGCGGATTTCGCGCGACTACGCCAGCTCGCGGACGATCAGGAAGCCCCGCTCGAGGGTGCCGACTACCTCGAATCCAGCTACGTCGGATTCATCGACGCCGCCCTCGCCGCGCAGAACGCGGTGGTCGCCGCGGAATCCCTCGGCCTCGGCACCGTCTACCTCGGCGCACTGCGCAACCATCCGGAAGACGTTGCGGCGGAACTGAATCTGCCCCCGCAGGTGTTCGCGGTCTTCGGCCTGCTCGTCGGCCACCCCGACCCGACCGAGGACGCCAGGGTCAAGCCCCGCCTGCCGCAGGGCGCTGTCCTGCACCACGAGACCTACGACCTGGCGGCACAGCGCGAACACGTGACCGACTACGAGACCCGCATCGCCGAATTCTATGCCGAACAACAACTCTCGCACTCGTGGACCGAACGCGTACTGGCCCGCCTCGCCTCGGCGGCCAGCCTCAACGGGCGCCACCGCCTGCGCACGTCACTGGAGAACCACGGCTTCCACCTGAAGTAACCCAGAGGTCTATCCCCGCTGCAACGCGATCCGCACGAGCCTCGCCACAAGGTGATCCGTCTTGGCCGATGCGGCGGGTCGGCCCGTCGCGGTCCACGCGGGCGCGCCCGACGGTTACGCCGCACGGTCGACGCCACGACCCAACCCATCTCTCCAGATGAATTGTCGGCGGTACCCCGCGCCACTGTCAGGGCGCTGACCTGCGATCTCCGGTCCGCCTGGTCTCGCGGAGCGCGACCGACCGGTAGCGTGACGTGCTGATCGATTCCGGAACATGCGATGATCCCATGTCATGTGTCCGGGGTCACCGACCCACGATCCCGGTCGTCGCGTCGTTGCCGCAAGAGAGAAGGACCGCACTATGACAGCCGCCGACAGTCATCTATCGGACGCTGGAACGCAGGATTCGACCGGCGACTCGGAGGGCTACTCGCGCGGCCTGAGCCCGCGAACCATCCAGATGATCGCCATCGGCGGCGCGATCGGCACCGGCCTGTTCTACGGCGCGGGCGGCGCGATCGAGCAGGCCGGCCCCGCCCTGATCCTGGCCTACCTCGCGGCGGGCGTGGCGATCTTCGTGATCATGCGTGCGCTGGGGGAGTTGCTCACCTACCGACCGGTCTCCGGCAGCTTCGCCGAGTACGCGCACGAATTCATTGGCCGCTACGCGGGTTTCGTCACCGGCTGGTCGTACTGGGCGGTGTGGGTGGCCACCTGCATGGCCGAGATCACCGTGGCAGGTAAGTACGTGCAGTACTGGTTCGACATCCAACCGTGGATCACCGCCCTGGTGGTGCTCGCGGTGATGTTCGCGGCGAACCTGATCTCGGTGCGCCTGTTCGGCGAGGGCGAGTTCTGGTTCTCCACCATCAAGGTCACCGCGATCATCGGCATGATCCTGCTCGGCATCGGCGTGCTGACGATCGGCTTCGGCCATGCCGCCAACCCGACGGTGACCAACCTGTGGGCCGACGGCGGCGTGTTCCCGAACGGCTTCGGCCAGTCGCTGCTGGTGCTGCAGATCGTGCTGTTCGCGTACGTGGGTGTCGAACTGGTCGGCGTCACCGCCGGTGAGGCCCGCGAGCCGCGCAAGACCCTGCGCAAGGCGATCAACACGCTGCCGTTCCGGATCGGCCTGTTCTATGTCGGCGCGCTCCTGGTGATCATGTCGGTGTCCAGCTGGCGCAACTTCCATGCGGGCAAGAGCCCGTTCGTCGAGGTGTTCCAGCAGATCGGCATCCCCGGCGCCGCGGGCATCATCAACTTCGTGCTGCTCACCGCCGCGCTCTCGTCCTGCAACTCCGGCATCTACTCGACCGGCCGCATGCTGCGCACCCTGTCGCTGCACGGCGAGGCACCGGCCGCACTCAACAAGCTGAGCTCGCGCCACGTGCCCTACGTCGGCATCTCGGCGTCGGCCGCGGCGATGGTGATCGGCGTGATCGTCAACATCATCTCCCCGGACAAGGCGTTCGCCTACATCACCTCGGTGAGCACCATCGGCATCATCTTCGTCTGGGGCATGATCCTGGTCTGCCACCTGATCTACCGTGCTCGGGTCGCGCGCGGTGAGCTCCCGGCGACCGACTACCGCCTCCCCGGCGCGCCCTACAGCACCGTGCTCGCGCTGGCGTTCCTCGCGTTGGTGGTCGTGTTGCTCTTCTTCACCGAGAGCGGTCGCACCGCAGTGGTCGTGGGCGTCGTCTGGACGGTGCTGGTGTCCGCCGGCTACCTCGCCCTGACCCGCCTCGGAAAGTCCAGCAGCACAACGGATCCCGCCCGCGACACCGCCGGGCGCTAGAGCACGACAGCCGCACGTCTCTTGATTTTCGGCACCTGGAATCGCATGCAATTCCAGGTGCGGGAGATCAGTAGGCGTGCGGCTGCTCTTACTCGCGTTCTGCTCGTGATCGTTGCTGTGTCGGGGTTTTCGCAGGTGAGGACCCCGGCGCAGGCCGAAAGTAGTTCAGCACCAGCCGTGTGATGTCGGCTAGGAAGCGCTCGCGGGAGACCGCAGGCTGGTCCAGTATGTAGCGAATGGCCAGGTGTTCGACCGCGCGGACCAGCATCCACGAGGCCGCCTCGAAGTCCACATCGTCGGGCAAAGAGGCCCGATGCATCGTCAACGCCACCCGCGCCAGCTCGCCGATTTGTTGTTCGAAGGCGAACACCGTGTTGTCGCCGCTGAGCCGTGGCGTCTGCTCGATGACGGCGCGCAACAGTGCCGGATGGCTGCCCAGGGCATCGAGCAGCGCGGAAATCGTTGCCGGAACGGCAGTTTCGGGCGGCTGATGAAGTTGGGCCAGCACGCTGCTGTGCACCCGCGACGCGACCTCGCTGTTGTAGCGGTCGATCACCGCGGTGACGATCGCGTCCTTGCCCGGAAAGTATTGGTACAGCGAGCCGGGACTGATCCCCGCCGCCTCGGCGATCCGATTGGTGGACGCACCGTCATAACCGTGCTCGATGAGCACCGCCTGTCCCGCGTCGACGATGCGCTGCACCATCGCGCGAGAGCGCTCCTGCTGCGGCGTTTTCCGCGTCCTCGGTGGCATCAGAAGACGAATTGAACGCGAGTATTTATTCGTGTCAGCATCAAGTCATGGTTGCACACAATGACGTGCTGCACGAGAGCCCCCGCGCACCCGTGCCACTCGGTCCGGACTCGTTGACCTGGCAGATCTTCGGCTCCCTCTACTTCGCGCCGACCGGCCTGTTCCTCGGCGTGGTGCAGAACATGCATCCCGGCCTCGGCGCGGGCGTCGAGTATCACTCCGAGATCAAGGACGAGTTCTATCAGCGGGTGCTGCGCTCGGCGTATCCGATTGTCGGCGTGGTCTTCGACGGCCCGCGGGCCGAGCAGACCGCCCGCGAGATCGTGAACTACCACCGCACGATCAAGGGCACCGACGCGCAGGGCCGGCGGTATCACGCACTGGACCCCGGCACCTTCTATTGGGCACACGCGGTGTTCTTCGTGCAGACGTTGCGCGCCGGCGAGTTGTTCATGGGCGGCCTCACGCCCGCGCAACGCGAACAACTGTGGCGCGAACAATACCAGTGGTACGAGATGTACGGGATGAGCATGCGAGTCGTCCCGAAGAGCTGGCCGGAGTTCCAGGACTACTGGAATGACATGTGCGAGAACGTCTTGGAGTCGACCCAGGCCGCATGGGAGGTGTACCGGCTGGCCGAGAACGCGCCGGTGCCACCGTTCCCGGTACTCGACCTGTTGCCGAAACCGCTGTGGGAGAGGCTATTCCGACCGTATGGTGCCAAGTTTTATCAGTTTGTCACCATCGGCCTGTGCGATCCGTCGATCCGGCGCACGATGGGTTTCACCTGGACTCGCAGGGATCAGTTCCTGTTCGACCGCTGGTGTGAGCTCTTCACGGCGATGAACCGGGTGACACCGGACGAGATCCGCTACTTCTTCCCCCGCATCCGAGCCGGTCGCCGCCGTGAACGCGGCCGCCGCCCCGCGACGCTGGCGCCGCCGGAAGCGCCCGAATTGCTCTGGCCCGCCACCGAACACCGCGACGATCCCAAGCACTACTGCCCGGTCCACGCCGACCAAGGGTCCACCCCCGCCACGAAATTCCGGCAACTGACAGGATTTTGACCGATGCTGGACGTGAACACCGCCGCGCACCCCAACGACTACTACTACCGCGACGGCATGCCGCTGCGCCCGCCACCGCCGCGCGCCGTCGCCTCCGAATTATGGTTCGAGCCAAGGAAATCGATCCTGTCACCGTGGATCGACGTACGGCCGATCCCCACCGAGACGCCCCGCACCCGACTGATGGCCGACCACCTCTGGCAGGGCGACGAACCGATGGACCAGCTGGTCGCCGCGTTCCGCCGGATCGGCACCGCCGAGGGCCGACGCCTCCTCGACCAGGCCCTCGACCACGGCATCGACACACTCGACGATCCGCCACCGGAATTGGTCGCGCTGTTCGCCACCCTCGACAACCCACCGGACTGGTACGACCCCGACCTCTGGGAACACGGCCGCCAACTCTGGATCAACGTCTCCACCTCCGGCAAACTCGCCATGGGCGTGCAGGACTTCATGGGCACCTTCGTCGGCGCGGAGGTTGCCTCCGCGACCGGCGCCACCGGCCGTTTCGTCAACGATCCCTACCGGCGAAACCTGGAGACCTCCACCTGGTTTCGCAACGTGACGGTCCGCGGCGGCATGGACCGCTGGTCGCCGGTCTTCAAAGACACTGTGCGCGTGCGACTCATGCACGCCCAGGTCCGCGCCGGCTTGCGCCGCACCTGGGGCGCCGACCATTTCGCCACCCACGGCAACCCCATCTCCAACAGCACGATGATGGGCGCCGCGGTGACCTTCGGCCTGTCACCGATGTGCTTCGACCACACCCACGGCCGCAAATGCACTGAGCGGCAACTGAATGCGGTTATGCACTACTGGGCTTACATCGCCTACGTCTTCGGCGTCGCGGACGAACTGATCCCACGCTCCGCCATCGAGGGCATGGAGATGTCGGACTACATGGTCGCCACCGCCGGTGTCGCGCCGGAATGGACCGCGAACATGGCCGGCGCGGCAACGCATCGCCTGGCGGGCGCATCCAGCGTCATCGATCGACTGAAAGTCCGAGCGACGGCACCGCTGCTAGGCCTGCTGACCTACTTCAGTAGCGAAGGCCTCGTACGAGAGTTGGTCCGCAGCACACCATTACGTGATGTGCCGGTCCAGCCATGGTCGACACTGACCGGTGTCGCGGCCGCACTCGACGTCCGCCTACGCGCACTCGACGACGCACTACCGGGCGCCCGCGCCCGGATGGCCCACCGAGCCGCCGCCGACGACCCGGTCTGGCGCCGCAACACCAAGGTCGCCAAACTGCTCGCCGCCCGCGTCGGCATCTACGGCACCCCCTACGACCAACACGACGAATCAGCCACCGGCCTAGCCCGCTGCCCGGTCCGATGATCCCGCCCCTCGTGGTCGAACTACGCAAATCCGGCCGCACCGTGCTCGTCCCACCCGCCTTCACCGTGCTCGAGGCCCTAGAAGACGAGGGCATCGCCATAGACTCGATGTGCCGAGCAGGCATCTGCGGAACCTGCGAAACGGTAGCCCTCGCCGCCACCGGCCCGCACCCTACCGACCACTACCCTCGCCCCCTCCGCCTCTGTACAACCGCCCCCGGCCCCCTCACTCACCTCACCCTCGATCTCTAACCTCACCCGCACCCCCGCATCGACAACCCGGCACGGTGCCCGAAGATCCGCACCGGTCCGCGGAGCCGCCTCCTCGGACCCCGCCGCTGTGCCGGAAGATCCGCCCCAACTCGCAGGATCTGACGATCCCGGGCGGCTCTCGGGATCTGCCCCGACCCGAACTTGACGTAGGTTGCGTGCTCTTGACGCAAGCTGCAACCTACGTCAAGAGCACGCAACCTACGTCAAGTCGTCGCGGCACTGCTCGGTTCCGGTCGATTGGGGGAGTCCTTCTGTGGCGTGCATCCCCTGGCACTGCTGCCGCCTCGGCCCATCAGTGGGCGACTCGCTGGCGTCGAGTTGGCTGCCTGCCGCAGTCGGGTACGCAGCCGACACAAACCGCCTACCGGTGCCGTTGTGATCATGTCCACCCGCGGAGCGGGCAGGCCGATGGCACAGTAGCGTTGCGCAACGAAGCCGGGCGTCAGCGAAGCGTGGGTTGGGGCGATTCGGTAGTGAGTCGAGCCGGAGGTAGTGACATGACGACGAAGACGTTGGCCGAACTGGTACCGGGCGACCTGCCCGCCGGGATCGCCGCACTGAGCCCCGAGGTACAGGCCGAACTCGCCACGGTGGTGGCCGAAGCCAGGCGCAAACAGGCGAAGGATCTCGAAACCGCCGCATACTCGCTGCTGGATTTCGTCCCTCGCTTCCTGCGCGGCGCGGTCAAGAAGGCGGCCGGGCTGTGACCGACGCGGCTACCGCCCAGGTCACCAAGCTCGCCCGCGCCCTCGGCGTCCCCGTCGACCGACTCGCCTACCTGGCCGACGTCCCCGCCACCGACGTCCGAGACTTCCGCTTCCAGGTCGCCGACCTACTGTTCGAAAGCCAATCCGGTGGCCTGCGCAAAACCGCGGCGGCGGCCAAGGTGATCCCCGCCCCCGTCATCGCAAAACTGGTGGCGCGCAACCGCAACGCGCTCCTGGCCGCACGCATGGCGGGCGTACTCGAACCATCCCACGCGGTCGACGTCGCCAAGCGCCTGCCGGTCGACTTCCTCGCCGAGGTCGCCCCGCTGCTCGACGCGCGCCGCTCGGCCTACATCATCGCCGGCGTGCCGACCGACACCATCGTCGCCGTTGCCAAACTACTTGCCAAGCAAGAAGATTGGATCACCCTCGGCGACCTGATGGCCGCGATCTCCGACGCTGCCGCCCGCGCCGCGCAAGCCGCCCTCGACGGAACCGCCCTGATCCGCGCGGCTTTCCTCGTCGACGACGCCGAGCACCTGGAACGAATGGTCGCGCTCGTCCCCGAGGCAAAACTGGCCGAAATGCTCCGCGCCGCAGCCGAACACGACCTGTGGGACGAATACCGCAGCACCCTCGACGGCCTCTCGGACTCCGCACTCGCGGCGGTCCGAGCCGCCGTCGACCAACTCCCGCCCGACCACCGCGACCGCGCACTCGCCGAAATCGCCGCCGACCGCCCCGCCTCGTAGCGATCGCGCCGACCAGCGGCGGCCAACTGTCGCGCACCTTTTCGCCAGCTGCGCGCAGTTGCCAGCTGCGCGCGAGATAGTCGGCCCTGCGCGAGATAGCTGGCCGCGGGCACGATGCTGGCCGCGCACGAGATAGTCGGCCGCGCACGAGATTGCCTGCAATTCAGCGCGCGCCTGAACAACTCATGCGCGGCGCAACCGCCGATCTACTGCCCGACTACCACGACCGCGCCGTCGCCGAGATCGCCGCCGGCCAGCCCCGCCCCGTAGCGATCGCGCAGACCAGCGGCAGCCATCTGCCGCGCTCTTTCGTTAGCCGCGCGCGAGATTGCTAGCCGCGCACGAGATTGCCAGCGATTCAGCGCGCGCCTGAACAACTCATGCGCGGCGCAACCGCCGATCGGTACGGCTGCGGGTCCTCGGCGAACCATGGCCGCACCGCACACGAAGTCCACGTGAACGCCGATTTTCGGGTAGTCGACTACGCACCCCGAAACGTCCACGCAGGTCGACAATTGAGACGTACGAACCGTCGGGGCCTCATGAGGATGTGTGCAATGGTCACCCTGCGAATCGCGACGTTCAACCTCGAAAACTTCGATGAGACGCCGAATCCCACCCCCTTCGAGCCGACCCTGGCCGACCGCATCGCCGTGATGCGCCCCCAGATCAACCGCCTGCGCGCGGACATCCTGTGCCTGCAGGAGGTGAACGGCCAGGAGCGGCCCGGCCGGCCTCGATCGCTGATCGCGCTGACCGACCTGCTGCAAGGCACCGCCCTGGCCGGCTGGAACATCGTCTCGACGGAAAAAGCCAACGGCGAGGTCTTCGACGAACGCAATATCGCGGTGGTCACCTCCCTCCCGGTCACCGCGCACGCCCAACTGCTCAACGATCTTGTCGCGGCCCCGATCTACCAGGTGCTGACCGCGAATCCGCCTGCCGCGCAACCACAGTCGATCGCCATCGAACGCCCGATCCTGCACGTCGAACTCGACCTGCTCGGCTCCCCGCTGCACGTGATCGTCGTGCACCTGAAGTCGAAGCTGCCCACCGACATCCCCGGCCAGAAGCTCGACCGCTTCACCTGGCGCGACGCGGGCGCGGCCGCCGAGGGTTCGTTCCTGTCCTCGATGAAGAGGATGAGTCAGGCCGTCGAGGTCCGCCGCCTGGTCGATCAGATCTTGGACAACGACCCGGCCGCCCGCCTCGTGGTCGCAGGCGATTTCAACTCCACCGCTGACGAAGTGCCACTGCTCGCCATCCGCGGCGACGTCGAGGACACCGGCAACGGCGCGCTGGCCGGCCGAGTACTGGTGCCACTGGAGACCAGCGTCCCCGAATCCGCCCGCTACTCACTGTTCCATCACGGCAAGGGCCAGATGCTCGATCACCTGCTGGTCACCCGGAACCTGCTCGCCAACTACCGCGGCACCGAGATCCACAACGAACTGCTGCACGACGAGTCCGCCGATTTCGCCACCGACAAGAAGTTCCCTGAATCCGATCACGCGCCGGTCGTCGCGACCTTCGAGTTCGCCGGCCCCTAGGCGACCATGGCCTTGCGTCCCGGCATGCACGCCGAGGCCAGCACCATCACGGCCGCCATCACCAGGACCGTGATGAAGACCAGATGCACCGCCGACGACAGGGTCGACGGCACTGGATGATCGGTGTGCCCGACCCGTGCGTTCACGATCGCGCCGAAGATCGCGACGCCCACCGCGCTACCGATCGAGCGGCCGAACATATTCGCCGAGGTCACCACGCCACGCTCGGACCAGTCCGCACTGGTCTGCGCCGCGATGAGGGTCGGCGTCGCGACCAGACCCATGCCGATACCGATCACGAAACACGATCCGGCGACCTGCCACAGCGTCGAATCCTCGTTGATCAGCAACGTGGTCGCGGCACCCACGGTCGCCAGCCCGCTGCCGATCAGCGCGGTCGATCGAAACCCGATGCGCAGGTACAGCTTTCCGGCCTGGGACGCGGCGATCGGCCAGCCGAGGGTGAGCACGCCGACGGTCAGTCCGGCGATCAAAGCGCTGGTGCCGAGCACACCTTGGGTGAACGTCGGGACGTAGGAGGTCAAGCCGATCAGGATGGTGCCGACGAGCACCGAAACGACGCTGCTCGCGATGATCACCCGTCGGGTGAACACCCACAGCGGCAGGATCGGATTCGCCGCCCGCCGCTCGACCAGGCCGAACAGCACCAGCAGCGCCGCACCGCCGACGAAGATACCGATGCTCGCGGGGGAGCCCCACGCCCAGGCCTGCCCACCTTCGAGCAGGCCGAGGATCAGCGCACCCGCGCCCACAGTTAAGAGGGCAGCGCCAAGGTAGTCCACCTTCTGCTTGCGCCGCGGTGCGGTTTCGGAGAACTTGCGCAACAGCATCCAGGCGGCCACGGCCGAGAGCGGCAGGTTGATCAGGAAGATCCAGCGCCAGCTGAGGTAATCGGCGAAGACGCCGCCCAGCAGCGGTCCCGCCACCGAGGACATCGCCCACACGCTGGCCAGATAACCCTGCACCTTCGCGCGTTCGGTGAGTGTGTAGAGGTCGCTGGCGATGGTCATCGTCATCGGCTGGATCGCACCGGCGCCGATGCCCTGCACCGCGCGGAAGATGATCAGCCCGAGCATGCTCGTCGCCAGCCCGCACAGCAGCGAGCCGAGCGCGAACACCGCGATGCCGAACATGAGGACCGGCTTACGCCCGACCGTGTCGGCGAGCTTGCCGTAGATCGGGACGGTCACCGCCTGGGCGAGTAGGTATATGGAGAACAGCCACGGAAACTGCGCGAAGCCGCCGAGCGTGCTGGTGATGGTCAGTACCGCGGTGGCGATGATGGTGGAATCCAACGCCACCAATCCCGTCGACAGCATCAGCGCACCGAGTACGGCGCCACGCTCCGATCGAAATCCGACGGACGATGCCACTGTCTCGGTTGCCACGCGCGCGGCCCCTTTCGTTTGTTCGACTAACCACCATCAACGAACGTAGTCCGGCCCCAGCTATTCCCGCTCGGAATTTTCTCGGCACTCGGGTGTCGACGAGGCCCGCGGCGGGCCCGCGATCGCCCGGTGTCGGCACCGATCGAGGCGGGGCCGCGTAGGGGTGCTGTGGCCCGGTGTTGGACGGCCGTACATACGACGTTGGACGTCTGCACATCTCCGGCAAACAATTAGCTATCAGACTGAGGTGACGAGATGTTTCGTCGAGCGGTGCGGAATGTTTCCAACAGTTGAATGAGATGGGGGTAATGGTTAACGTCGTTTGCCCGACCAGGTGAAATCGGCCGGAAAAACTACGCGAATGGGACGTATGGCGCCCGGTGCATGCGGAGGCCCTTACTCCGTATAAAACCGGTGTCTCAGCTCACAGGAGCTTCCAG
Organism: Nocardia sp. NPDC050175; assembly: GCF_044459885.1. Lineage (NCBI taxonomy): Bacteria > Bacillati > Actinomycetota > Actinomycetes > Mycobacteriales > Nocardiaceae > Nocardia > Nocardia sp. NPDC050175. Next base: position 185,825 of record NZ_JBITJI010000001.1, on the reverse strand, counting down.
GTGGAAGCTGTAGACAGTTATCTCAGGACGGTTGTACTGTCTGCCGATGTGTTCAGGACGACGCCGTAGGTAGGTGATGTTAGAGCTCGGGCAGTAGAGCAAAGTCACTGATGTTTTCCTCAACCTGCGTGTAATTAGTTGTCCCAAGCATGAGGGCGCGGACGACCCCACTCCACTGAAATGTAAAGACCGACCCGACCGGATAGTGAACGGGGCCTCCCGATGGAAATCTTCTGCATAATTCTGCTTGTCTATCTCGTGTTTGCCGAGCCATTCTTCGAGATATTCTCGGTGCGCGTTTTCACGAAGGAATTCGGTGAACGGTCCGACGCGCGCGTCCGCCTGTATCAGGGTGGCGTCTTCCGGACCTGGGCGACCCTGGCGGTCATCCTCGTCGCCTTCGCCGTCAGCGGCACCTCGGTGCACGAGCTGGGCCTGACCCACTTCGACTTCTCCATCTTCCGCGGTTTCTCGCTCGCGGAGAAGATCATCAGCCTGGCCATCGTCGCCGTCTACGTGTCGTATCTGCTTGGACCCGTGCTGATTCCGCTGGTCGGCGGTCGTCGCGGCAAGGACTGGATCGCGCACAAGATCGAGTACGTCGTCTTCATCACGCCGGAGAGCTCGATCGAGCGGTTCTGGTGGCTGGCCAACTCGTTCAGCACCCCGGCCGAGGAGGTCGTCTACCGCGGCTTCACCATCTACGCGGTCGCGCTGCTGTGGCCGGACATGCCGTTCTGGATCCTGATCATCGTTGCCGGTGGCGTCATCGATGGTCTGCGGCACGGATTCCGTCCCGCCGTCTCCGCCCAGGTGATATTCGGTGGTGTCGCGCTCGCGCTCACCTACAAATTGACCGGTGCGATCTGGCCGACCATCGCGATCAAGCTCTTCCACGATCTGCGCGTGCTGGCGTTCCCGCTGGCGCAGGCCCGGCGCAACCTGGCCGAGCGCGGATTGTCCGAGATTCCCGGAAAAACCATCACCGAACAGAATGTCCCCGCCGTCGCGGACAATACTGAAAATTCAGTCGAGCCACGTTCTTCTGTTTCTACGTAGTAGGGATAGTGCTAGATGTCTGCAGAAATGGCCCGTCGGACGGCCGACGAGATCAGTTTGTTCCTCACCGAAACGCTCGGAGATCTACTGGACATTGCCACGGATGATGTCGCACTGAGTGAGCCGTTCTCGAGTTTCGGGCTCACCTCGGCGGTGGCCCTGGTATTCGTCGGCAAGATTTCCACCTGGATGGATAAACCACTACCACCGGATCTCCCCTGGGAGTATCCGACCGTGCACGCGCTGGCCGAGGGGCTGGCCGCGGCACAGGACCGCATCGAACTCGCGCCGCAGGACGCCGCGGATCGGGAGCCCGAAGTCGGGGGGCGCTCGGTACGCACCGACGTCGCGCAGGAACCGGTGGCCATCATCGGCATCGGCTGCTCGTTCCCCGGACTGCGCGGACCCGAGCAGCTGTGGGAAACCCTGTGGCAGGGCCGCGAATTGGTCGGTCAAGCACCGGACGCCAGGCATGACTGGCCGCCGACGGGCAGCGCGCGCGGCGATGAGCAGCGCGGCTCGTGGTTCGGTTCGTTCCTCGATGACCCGTACGCCTTCGACGCCAACTACTTCGGCATCGGTGACGCCGAGGCCGCGGCCATGGATCCGCAGCACCGGCTGCTCGCCGAGACCGTCGCGGACGCCTTCGAGGACGCGGGCGTGCCGGTCGAGCGGCTGGCCGGGACCTCGACGGGCACCTTCGTCGGCATCACCGCGGGCGACTACGCGCGCGGCATGGGCGATGCGGCCGAGTCCGGGATGCCGATCGCGGCCGTCACCGGCAATGCGAGCAGCATTGCCGCAAACCGGTTGTCCTATCTCTACGATCTGCGCGGACCGAGCGTCAGCGTGGACACCGCCTGCTCGTCGTCGCTGGTCGCGCTGCACATGGCGCTGCGCAGCCTGCATGACGGGGACTGCGATGTCGCCGTGGTCGGCGGGGTCAACATGACCCTGGACCCGCGGGTCACCGAGTCGCTGGCGGGCGCGGGCATGATGGCCGCCGACGGTCGATGCAAGACGTTCGACGACCGTGCCGACGGGTATGTCCGCGGCGAGGGCAGCGCCGCGGTCGTGCTGAAGCCGCTGGCGCAGGCCGAACAGGACGGCGACCGGGTCTACGCGGTGCTGCTCGGTTCGGCGATAAACCAGGACGGCCGTACCAACGGGCTGACCGCGCCCAGCTATCAGTCGCAGGTCGACGTGCTACGCCGCGCCTATCGGCGAGCCAACGTGAACCCGGGCGACGTGCAGTACATCGAGGCGCACGGCACGGGGACCATCCTCGGCGACGCCATCGAGGCGCGGGCGCTCGGCACCGTTTTCGCCGAGCAGCGCGAGGACAAGTTCCTCGTTGGCTCCGCCAAGACGGTGGTCGGTCACCTCGAGGCCGCCGCGGGCATCACCGGGTTGGTGAAGACCGCCCTCGCGTTGCACCACGGGCAGGTGCCCGCCAACCTGAACTTCGAATCGCCGAGCAAGCACATCGCTTTCGACGAGTTGCCGTTCGATGTGCCTGCGCAGAACCAGGTCTGGCCGCAGCGTCGTGGCCGCGCGCTGGCGGGCGTGAGCTCGTTCGGCTTCGGCGGTACCAACGCGCACGCCGTGCTGACCGGCGCAGCCAAGCAGGCGCCGCACACCCAGGTCGCGGCCGCGCCCGAAAAGCCGTATCTGGTCAGCATTTCCGGCCGGAGTGAGCAGTCGACGCTCGACTTGGTCGACAGCTGGATCGACGCGCTGCGCGACGGCTCGGCCGCGCCGATCGCCGAACTCGCGCAGACCTCGACCGCGCGGCGCGCCCAGCATCCGTTCCGCGTCGCGGTCACCGCCCGCGGTCATGCGGATCTGGCGGAACAGCTCACCTCGATCTCCGGCGGCTCGCTGCCGCTGGGTGCCGCCGCCGGTCGAGTGCCGCGCAATGGTCCAGGCAAGGTGGGCTTCGTCTTCACCGGGCAGGGCAATCAATGGATCGGCATGGGACGCAAGCTGATTCGTCATCAGCCGGTCTTCCGTGACGCCCTGCTCAAGATCGATCGCGAGTTGCGCATCGAGCTCGGCTGGTCCACCTTCGCTGTCCTCGACCGGGGCCGCGACGAGGAAGCCCTCGCCGACACCGCCACCGCACAGCCGGTGCTGTTCGCCCTGCAGGTCGCGCTGGCCGAGCTGTGGCAGTCGTGGGGGATCACCCCGTCCGCCGTGGTCGGCCACAGCGTCGGTGAAGTCGCCGCCGCGCACGTCTGCGGCGCGATCGACCTGCGCACCGCCGCGCAGATCATCGCCGCACGGGCCAAAGCCACTGCGCGCCTGCGCGACAACGGCTGCATGGCCGTGGTCAACCGGCCCGCAGCGGAACTCGAACTGCCACAACGGGTTTACCTCGCGGGCACGAACGGCCCGCAGTGGACGCTGATCTCGGGCAACACGGGCGCGGTCGACAGCTTCCTCAACCGGCTCGACGGCGAGCAGATCATGACCCGCCGCCTGCCCGGCCGCTACGCCTTCCACTCGCCGCTGATGCGCGACTGCCTGCCGGAATTCGCGACCGACATGCCGTGCATCCAGCCTCGCGAGGGCAGCATTCCGTTCTTCTCGACCGTCACCGGCGGCCGGATCGACGGCGCGCAACTGAACGGCCTCTACTGGACCGATCAGGTGGTGCGTCCGGTGCAGTTCGCCGAGGCGGTCGGCGCGATGATCGACGCCAATATCGGCACCTTCATCGAGATCGGCCCGCATCCCGCGCTCAACGGCATGCTGAAAAGCCTGCTCCGCCATCATGATCGGGCCGGGGTCGCGGTGCCGTCGCTGGTCCGCGACGTCGACGACCTGTCGGTGATGCTGGCGGCCCTTGGCGAACTGCATGTCCGCGGGCACGAGGTGCGCTGGTCCGGCGTGGACGCGGCGACGCGTCCGCAGGCCCAGTTGCCGCTGTATCCGTTCGACCGCAAGTCGTACCGGATCGTCGGCGGCGTGCCGAACGTCCAGGCCGCCCCGGTGTCGCGCGCGAGCACCGATCTGTTCACCGCCGACGCCGACTATGTCGCGCCGCGCACCGAATACGAGCAGGTCGTCGCCGAGATGTGGGCCGAGCTGCTCGGGCTGGAGCAGGTCGGCGTCTTCGAGAACTTCTTCCGCATCGGCGGGCACTCGCTGGCCGCCACCCAGTTCGTCCGCAGGCTGCGCGAACTCTTCGAGATCGAGTTCGCGCTCCGGCGCATGCTGCAGGAGCCGACCGTGGCTCAGGTGGCGGCGGCGCTGGAGGAGCTCATGGTCGAGCAGGCCGATGCAGCCCTTTTGGAGAGCGATCATGAACTCACCGGCTAGCAGCCTGGCCCTGGCGCGCCTGCGGGAACGCCGCGCCGCAGGCATTTCCACCACCACCGTGCCACTGCGCGAGGGCGCGGGGCCGTTCCCGACGACACCGGCGCAGCGGGGCATCTGGCTGCACGAGCAGCTGGCCGGCCACGCCGCGATCTACCATGTGCCGCTGGGCATTCGGATCACCGGTCCGCTCGACGTGGCGGCGCTGCGCACGGCCGCCGACGCGGTGACCCAGCAGCAGCATGCCTTCCGCACCGTGTTCAAGGAATCGCCGGAGGGTTTGCGGGCCGAGGTCGTCGAGGTCGCCGGCGCGGATTGGCAGACACCGGATCTGCGGCTGGTACCCGCGAAGGCCCGGGCGGCGGCGGTCGATCAGCTGCTCGAGTCGCTCGCGTCCGCGCCGTTCGATCTGGCGGACCGGCCGCCGGTGCGCTGGGCGCTGATCCGGCTGGCCGAGCAGGAGTGGATCCTCGCGGTCGTCGCGCATCACCTGGTGCTGGACGGCCTGTCGATCGCGTTGCTCATCGATCAGCTGTGGGCGGCCTATGGTGCCGTCCGGCGCGGCGCGGAGATCATTCTCGTGGTGCCGCCGCGGCAATACGCCGACTACGCGGTGTGGAGTGCCGAGCACGGCACGCCCGCCTCGCAAACGGTGGCCGTCGAGCGGCGGGCCGCGCTGCTGCGCGATGCCCCGCCACTGGACCTGTCCATCGGCCGCCGCCCGCGCCGCGTGGGCAACAATGGTGCGCGCGTGGAGAATTCGTTCCCTCGCGAGGTGGCCGACGCGATCCGCACCCGCGCGGCGGACAACGGAGTTCCGCCGTTCGTCTTCCTCTTGGCCTGCTACGAACTGACTTTGGCGCACCGCACCGGCCAGCGTGACTTCAACATCGGCATCCCGATGGCGGCCCGGCCATACGCCGAGCTCGCGAAAACCATCGGGCACTTCGTCAATACGGTCCCGGTCCGCGCCGATCTCGCCGACGGACAGACCTTCCTCGACCTGCTGCACCGCACCCGCGACAGCGCGATGGCCGCCTACGACGACGAGACCGTCCCGTTCGAGCAGGTCGTCGAAGCGATTGGCGGGCCGTGGGATCCGGCCTTCAGCCCGGTCTTCCAGACCTTGTTCGTGCAGCAGATGCTGGAGCGCCCCGATCTGAGCGAGTGGGGACTCACCGTCGAGTGGCACACCATCGACACCGGCGCGACGCTCTACGACCTGGTCATGCACGTCGCCGAGACGGGCTCGGAGCTGGTCTGCCACCTGACCTACAACGAGAAGCTGCTCGACGCGACCGCCGCCGCGGACCTGGCACAGGACTTCCTCACGATCGCCGCAGCGGCCGCCGACGCCCCGACGACACCGGTGGACGCCCTGCTCGCCGCGCTGCCAGTGCGTGAGTACGTGGTGAACGACGAAGCGGCCGAACCGGATTCGGACGACGCCGAAGACACCGCGTTCGAGGCCCCGATCGGCGAGCGGGAGACCCGCCTCGCCGCCCTCTGGTCGCAGGCCCTCGAGCGGACCGAAATCGGTCGCCACGACGACTTCTTCCTCCTCGGCGGCACGTCTTTGGCGGCCACCCGGGTGATCTCGCAGATCCTCGACGAGTTCGGGGTCAGCGTCTCGCTGCGCGAGCTCTTCGAGAGCCCGACGATCGTGACGGCCGCGCGACTCATCGAAGCGGCATCCGCGGAACAGGATTCGCTGCCGCCGCTGCAGGCCGGGCCGCGCACGGACGGTGAGCTGCTCGCGGTGTCCTACGCCCAGGAACGCCTCTGGTTCCTGGAGACACTGGATCCCGGCAACGCGACCTACATCATGCCCGGCGGCCTGCGGCTGCGCGGCGACCTCGACGTCGCCGCGGTGGAAAAGGCCCTCGCCCTGGTCGAACAGCGGCACGAGGTGCTGCGCAGCGTCTACCGGACCACCGAGGACGGGCAGCTGCGCCAGGTGATCCGCCCGTATTCGCCACGACCGCTGGAGTTCACCGACTTCAGCAGCCTCGCGCCCGAGCAGCGCGCCACCGCCGAGGCCGACCTCGCGGCGAGCGTCTACCGCGCGCCGTTCGATCTGGCCGAAGGCCCGGTCTGGCGATACCACCTCATCAAGTCGGGGCCGGAGGAGTACCTCCTGGCCATCGCACTCCATCACATCGTCTGTGACGGCTGGTCCGTTGCCGTACTGAGTCAAGAGGTTTCGGCCCACTACCGGGCGCAGGTCGCGGGCGTCGACTCGCCGCTGCCGCCGCTGGTCGTGCAGTACGCGGACTACGCGGGCTGGCAGCGCGGCAACGCCGACCGGCTCGACGGACAGCTGGACTTCTGGCGCACCGAGCTGGCCGACCCGACGGTCACCGAAATTCCCGGCGACCGGCCACGTCCCGCGCGCCGCACCTCCCGCGGCGCGGTCGAGCGACTCGCCGTCGACCCGCAGGTGATGGCCGAAGTGCGGGCGCTCGCGGCCCGCAGCGGCGTCACCACCTTCGCGGTGCTGCTCGCCGCGTTCTACACGATGCTGAATCGGTATACCCGCCAACAGGATCTGATCGTCGCCTCGCCGATCGCCGGGCGCACCCGCTCGGCCGTCGAGCCGCTGGTCGGCTGCTTCCTGAACACCCTGGCGCTGCGCACCGAGGTCGACCCCGACGAGACCTTCACCGCGCTGGTGGCGCGCGTCGGTAAGACCGTGCTTTCCGCGCACGCCAACCAGGACCTGCCGTTCGAGAAGGTCATCGAGGCCATGGTGCCGACCAGGGACATGAGCCGCACCCCGCTCGCCCAGGTCATGTTCAACTACTTGAACACGCCCGCACCGGCTCTCGACATGGCCGGCCTCGACGTCGAACTGGTCGACGCGCCCCGCGCGACGGCCAAGATGGACTTCGACCTCACCGTCGACGAGACCGACGGCCCGACGAAGCTCACCCTGGAATACAGCGTCGACCTCTACGACGCGCCGACCGCCGTTCGGGCACTGCGGCATTACGCGACCGCGCTCGCCAGCGTTGTCGCGAACCCCGAGCAGCTCGTCGGTGAGGTCGGTCTGGCGAACGCGGATCAGGCTGTGGCCGAGGCGATCTGGACGCTGCCGGGTTCCCCGATGGTCCCCGAGGCCGAGCCGGACGAGCGGCTGATCGATCGGCTCGACGCCGTGATCGACTTACGCGGCAGCGCACCGGCTTTGCGTGCGGGCGACCGCACGACGAGCTTCGCCGAACTCGACATGATCACCGCGGGCATCGCCAAGGAACTCATCGGTGCCGGCCTCGATGGCAGCCGCGTGGCGCTGCTCTACGACCACACGCCGGAGAGTTTCGTGGCGGTCTGGGCGGCCCTGCGCGCGGGCGTCGCGTACGTCCCGCTCGACCCGCGCGCGCCGCAGGCCAGGCTGATCGAGATCATGGAGGAGGCCGACGTCTCGGCGCTGCTGTGCGATCCGTCGCTCGCCGACCTGGCTCGCTCGGTCGCCGGTGGGGCGCATGTCTTCACCGTGTCCGGGCGCACCGATCGACCGGAGCTCGCGCTGAGCACGGTGCCGACCAACGACCTGTCGACCTGGGCGAAATCCCATATCAGCGCCGACGATTTCGCCTACATCCTGCACACGTCCGGCTCGACCGGCCGCCCCAAGGGAGTGGCCCAGAGCCGCGGCAACGCGTTGTCCCACGCGGTCACTTACGCGCGACGACTGCGCATCGGCCCCGACGATGTGGTGGCCGCGCCCGCCCGCTACACCTTCGACGCCGGTGTGCTGAACTCCTTCGGCGCGGCGGTGGCCGGAGCCGAGCTGTACGTGATCGACCCGCACCTGTTCAGTCCTGCGGGCCTGCGCGAGGAGATCGAACGCGCGGGTGTCACCGTGCTGCACTGCACCCCAACGCTTTTCCGCTACCTGCTCGGCGACACCGACGGACCCTGGGCGCCGGACGCGCTGCGCCTGGTCGCGCTCGGCGGCGAGGAAGTGGTCCGCGGCGACGTCGTCGACTTCGGCAAGCACTTCGCCCCGACCTGCCGCCTGCTGAGCCTGTACGGCCCGTCCGAATGCTCGGTCGCCTTGCAGCACATCATCACTCCAGAGGACGCGGACCGCGCCGGTGTGCCGATCGGTCATCCGGTCGAGGGCGTCGAGGTCGACCTGGTCGACGGAAGTGGCCGTTCCACCGAGGTTTACGGTGAGATCGCACTGCGCAGCCCGTACGTCGCGCTCGGCTACTGGCATCGGCCGGAACTCACCGAGAAGGTATTCGGCACCGGCCCCAACGGCGTCCCGTACTACCGGACCGGAGATCTCGCCCGGCGGCTGCCCGACGGCAGGCTGGTCTTCGTCGGCCGCAAGGACCGTCAGGTCAAGATCCGCGGTCACCGGGTCGAGCCCGGCGAGGCCGAGACGTTCCTGCGCTCGCACCCGACGGTCGCCGAGGCCGCCGTGGTGCTCGACGCCGAGTCCGACGTGCCCAGGCTGGTCGCTTACCTCACCCAGGACGGCCCGCTGGAGCCCGACTACCTCGAGTTGTCGGCGTACCTGCGTACTCGGTTGCCGGACTACATGATTCCGTCGGCCTACATGGTCCTGGACAGCCTGCCGCGCGGCCTCACCGGCAAGCTCGACCGCGCGAAGCTGCCGAAGATCGCCCCGGCCGCGGCACCGGTGTACACGCCGCCGGGCACCGAACTCGAACGAGTCGTCGCTGAAGTCTGGGCTGAGGTGCTCGACCGCGAGATCGGTCTCGGGCAGAACTTCTTCGACCTCGGCGGTCATTCGCTCGCGCTGGCCAGGGTCCGTGGGCTGCTCGAGCGTCGCCTCGGCGTCGACTTGGCGATGACCGACCTGTTCGCGGCGCCGACCGTCGACGGGCTGGCCAAGTCCCTGGCCGGGCGGACCGCGCAGCAGGACGACGCGGACCGCGGCCAGGACCGGCGCGCGGCCGCCGCCCGCCGCCGCGCACACCGTCAAGCCACCGAGACCCTGCCCGACAGCGTTGGGAGCCAGCGATGACACACGACGACAACGAGTTCCGGGTCGCGGTAATCGGCATGGCCTGCCGCTTCCCCGACGCGGACACCGTCACCGACTACTGGAACAACCTGTGCGCCGGACGCGAATCGGTGCGCCCGCTCACCCCGGAGTCCATGCCCGCCGACCCGCCCGCCGGGTACGTGCACGCGGGCGCGCTGCTGGCGGACGCGGACAAGTTCGACGCCGAGTTCTTCGAAATGCCCCCGCGCGAAGCACAACTCACCGACCCGCAGCATCGCCTGTTCACGATGTGCGCGTGGGAGGCGCTGGAGGACGCCGGTCACATCGCGGCCGAAAACCCCACCCCGGTCGGTGTTTTCGCGGGGGCTGGCATCAGCACCTACCTGCTGCGGAATCTGGTCGCGCACGCGAGCCTGTTCCAGACACCCAGCTCGCAGCTGCACGCGCTGCACGGCAACGCCTCCGACTACATGGCCACCCGGGTCTCCTACAAGCTGAACCTGACCGGGCCGAGCGTCGCGGTGCAGACGGCGTGCTCCACCTCGCTGGTCGCCGTGCACCAGGCCGCGCAGGCGCTGCTCGACTTCCAGTGCGACGTGGCGCTGGCCGGCGGTGCGAGCGTGCAGGTGCCGCAGGAAGCCGGGTACATCTACGAGGAGGGGTCGATCCTCTCGCCGGATGGTCACTGCCGCGCGTTCGACGCCGACGCCGGTGGCACCGTGTTCGGTTCGGGTGTCGGCGTTGTCGTGCTCAAGCGACTCGCGGATGCCATCGCGGACCGAGACCACATCCACGCCGTGATCCTCGGTTCCGCGGTGAACAACGACGGCGGCAACAAGATCGGCTTCACCGCGCCCGGCATCGCCGGGCAGCGGGCCGTCATCCGGGAAGCGTTGTCGGCGGCCGGAATCGGCGCGGACACCATCGGCTACGTCGAGGCGCACGGCACCGGAACGAAACTGGGTGACCCGATCGAGGTCGCCGCGCTGAGTGCCGCCTACCGCGAGCACACCGAGGCCGCACAGTACTGCGCGCTCGGCTCGGTGAAATCCAATGTCGGCCATCTCAACTCCGCGGGTGGTGTCGCCGGGTTCATCAAGGCGGTGCTCGCGGTACGTGAGGGTCGTATCCCGGCCAGCCTGAACTACACCCGGCCGAACCCCGAAATCGATTTCGCGGCAACGCCGTTCTTCGTCAACACCGAACTGCGGACCTGGTCGGATGACGTGCGGCGGGCGGCAGTAAGCGCCTTCGGCATCGGCGGGACCAATGCCCACGTGATCGTCGAACAGCCGCCGACGCAGGCAGCCGCCCCGGCATCGACCGGTCCGCGCGCACTGCTGATCTCGGGCCGCACCGCACAGGACGCCGGCCGGATCGCGGCTCGGCTCGCCGAGCACTTGGACAACACTGACGCGGAACTGGCTTCTGTCGCACAGACTTTGGCGCACGGCCGCCGTCGTTTCCCGCACCGTCGCATGGTGGTGGCAAGCACAACGGCAGAAGCCGCGGCCGCACTGCGTAAGCCAGCGGCGGGGGAGGCACTGCCTGCCCCAGCGCTCGCCTGGTTGTTCCCCGGCCAGGGCGTCGCGCTCGGTGCCGCCGTCCTCGAACTCGCCGACAAGGTCGGCTCGTTCGGCGACCGCTACCGCGCCTGCGCCGACATCCTACGCGAGCGCACCGGTTTCGACCTGGACGCCGCGGTCCGCAACGCCGAGGGCACCGAGCAGTCCCAGGTCGCGCTGTTCGCGGTCGAGTACGCGCTGGCCGGAATGTGGCGCGAGTTCGGCGCCGAACCCCGGGAACTGTTGGGGCACAGTCTCGGCGAGCTCGTCTGCGCCACCATCGCGGGCGTCTTCGAGCTGTGCGACGCGTTGGAACTGGTGGTCGAGCGCGGCCGGATCATGGCGGCGTCACCGCCCGGCGGCATGCTCGCGATCTCCAAGGGCGCGGACATCATCGCGGCGCGCCTGCCGGACGACGTCTGGCTCGCCGCCGACAACTCCGCCAGCCGCTGCGTCGTCGCGGGTTCACCCGCCGCCCTGTTCCGGCTGGCCGGTGAGCTCTCGGAGGAGGGCGTGCCGAGCTCGCTGCTGCCCGTCGGGCACGCATTCCACACCCCGCTCATGGACGAGGCCGCTGCGCGCTTCGCCGAGTTGGTGCGGAAGGTGCCGCGCCAGGCGCCACAGGTGCCGTTCTGGTCGAACGTCACCGGCGCGCCGATCACCGCCGAGCAGGCGGTGGATCCCGCCTACTGGTCCCGTCAGATGACCAGCACCGTCCGTTTCCGCGAGGCCGCGATCGGTCTGGTCGGCCGGAACCAGGGGACAGTCGCGCTGGAGGTCGGTCCCGGCAAGTCCCTCGTCTCGTTCCTGCGCACCGCCGACCGCGCCTCGGCAACGGTCGGCACCCTCGGCATCGGTCTCGGCGCGGGCGCACCGGAGACGGCGATCGTCGATGCGGCGGGACGGCTCTGGTTGTCCGGTGTAGCAGTCGATTTCGCCGCCATCTACGGCGGCGAGACACCGGCCTCGGTCAGTCTGCCGACGTATCCCTTTGCGCTGAAACGCTATTGGGTCGACCCGCCCGAGGTCACAACGACGCACACGCGGCGCATCGATCCCATCCAGCCCGCCGCACCGGCGCCGGTCGACAGCGAGCCCGCCGCAGCCTCTGACGAGGACGATTTCGTCGTCTCGGTGCGCAACCAGGTCGTCGCGGTGTGGTGTGCGGCGCTCGGCATCGAACAGGTCGGCAACGACGCCAACTTCTTCGAACTGGGCGGCGATTCGCTGCTCGCCGTGCACGTCGCCACGCAGCTGCGGTCCATCTTCCCGTTGGATCTCGCACTCGGAGAGCTGTTCGCCAGCCCGACAGCCGCGGGGATGGCCGACGCCATCGCCGCGCACCTGATGCAGCGATTGGACGAACTGTCCGACAGCGAGGTCGAGCTGCTGCTCAACCAGCCGGGGGCGGCCGAAGAACGGAGCAACAATGCCTGAAGTCGTCGATACGGGCGCATCGCGCCGCGCGTTGCTGCGGCGCTGGGCCGCGGGTGGCACCGCACGGGCCGGTATCCCGCGCCGCACCGATCCCACTGCCGCCGCGCCGCTTTCAGCCGCGCAGCAGCGAATCTGGTTCCTGGAGCAGCTGTTCCCGGACCGGGCCACCTATACGATGCCGCTGGCACTGCGCCTGCGCGGCCACCTCGACATCGCGGCCCTGCAGGGCGCGCTGTCGCTGGTCGTCGCCCGGCACGAGTCGCTGCGCACCAGCATCGAAGTGCGCGACGGTGTTCCGGTCCAGGTGGTCGGACCGGTGGCGCCGCTGCCGATGACCATGGTGGCCTCGTCGCAGCTGGATGCGGAGCGGCCCCTCGCGGACGCGACCGCGCAGGTCGAGCAGTTCAGCCGGACCGTGTTCGACTTGTCCGGTCAGCTGGTCGAGGTGCTGCTGGTGCGGTTGAGCGAGGACGATGCGATCTTCGCCGTCGCCATGCATCACATCATTTCCGACGGCTGGTCGCTCGGCGTGTTCGCCACCGAATTGATGTCCGCCTACGCTGATCTCACCGCGGGCAAGCACCTCCCCGAACTCCCCGAACTGCCGTTGCAGTACCCCGACTACGCGACCTGGCTGCAGGATCTCGCGCAGCAGGACAAGTTCGGTGCCGACCTCGACTACTGGCGCGGCGTGCTCGGTGACGAGCCGCCGCTGGTGACCTTCCACCCCGACCGGCCGCGCGCGCTGGAGCCGGAAAACCGTGGTGCCCGAGTGCTGTTCACCATTCCGGCACCGGTGCTGTCCGGCCTGCGGCACCTCGTCGACGAAGTCAGGGTGAACGACCGGCCCGCCACCCTGTTCATCGGGTTGATGGCGGGATTCAAAGCGCTGCTTCGCTATTACACCGGCGCGGAGGACATCACGGTCGGTACGCCGATCGCCGGCCGCACCCGGCCCGAGATCGAGCCGCTGATCGGGTTCTTCGTGAACGCGCTCGCTCTGCGCACGGATCTGTCCGGCGCACCGACCTTCCGCGAACTGCTGGCCAGGGAGCAGCGCGTCGTCTTCGACGCGTTCGACCACCAGGAAGCGCCGTTCGACCTCGTCGTCGAGCACGTGCGCCCCGATCGGGAACTGAGCCATTCGCCACTGTTCCGCACCGCCGTCGTGTTCCAGAACACCTCGCTGCCTGAACTCGCCATCCCCGGACTCAGTGCCGAGTACGTCGAAGTGCATTCGGGCACTACCAAATTCGACGTACTGGTGACCCTGCGTCAGGTCGGCGCGGAATTGTTCGGCGCCTTCGAGTACGACGTCGACCTCTACGACGAGCCGACCGTCGCCGCCATCGCCCGGCACTTCGTCGCCCTGCTGACCGCCGTGGTCGCCAACCCCGACACCGCGCTGCCGGAACTCGACTTCCTCGAGGCCGACGAACGGGAACGCGCGATCGCCGCGGCACTCCCCACCGCGCCCTCCGCTGAGCCCGCCCTGACGCTGCATGAACTCTTCGCGGCGCAGGCGATCCAAACGCCCGACGCGGTGGCCCTCACCTTCGGCGACAGCGCCCTGAGCTATGGCGAACTCGCGGCGGCCGCCGACGAGCTGGCCCAGCGCCTGCGCGGACGCGGCGTCGGCCGTGGTTCGTTCGTCGGCATCCACCTGGACCGTTCCGCCGACGTGGTCGTGGCGATCCTCGCGGTGCTGCGCGCCGGTGCCGCTTATGTCCCGCTGGACCCGATGTACCCGGCCGACCGGATCGAATTCATGATCGCCGACTCGGGTGCGCGACTGGTGATCAGCCACAGCTCGCTCGTCTCGACCACGGAGTCGGGCCCCGAACTGCTGCTCATCGACGAGCAAGCCGACGAGACCGTGCCCGACCTCCCGCTGGAGAAGGCCGAGCCGCACGACCCGTGCTACGTCATCTACACCTCGGGCTCCACGGGTGTCCCGAAGGGCGTTGTCATCGAGCACGCCAACGTGGTTCGCCTGTTCTCGACCACCACTCACTGGTACGACTTCGGCCCGCAGGACGTGTGGACCATGTTCCACTCGTACTCCTTCGACTTCGCCGTTTGGGAGATGTGGGGCGCATTGCTCTACGGCGGACGGCTCGTCGTGGTACCCGGCTCGGTCAGCCGGTCCACCGCCGAGTTCGCGGAACTGCTTGCGCGCGAACAGGTCACGGTGCTCAACCAGACCCCGTCGGCTTTCACCCAGCTGCTGCGCGCGCTGGAGAACGCACCCGGCACCGAACTCGCGGTGCGCTGGGTCGTCTTCGGCGGCGAGGCGCTCGATTTGTCCACGCTCACACCGTGGTTCGATCGGTTCGGCGAGTCGGCGCGGCTGGTCAACATGTACGGCATCACCGAGACGACCGTGCACGTCACCTATCGCGAACTCACCCGCGCCGATGTGGTGTCGGCGGCGGGCAGCCTGATCGGCGTCCCGCTGCCCGATCTCGGCGTGCTGATCGTCGATCCGGCGGGCCGTCCGGTGCCGGACGGTGTGGCAGGGGAGATGCTGGTGTCCGGGCCCGGCGTCGGTCGCGGGTACCTGAACCGCGACGATCTCACCGCCGAACGGTTCGCGGAAAGCTCGGTGCTCGGCCGTCGCGTCTATCGGACCGGTGACCTCGCCCGCCGCCGCGCCGACGGCGATCTCGAGTACCTGGGCCGCATCGATCAGCAGGTCAAGGTGCGTGGCTTCCGCATCGAACTCGGCGAGATCGAGGCCGCCATCACCGCGCACCCCGGCGTCGACCAGTCGGTGGTGCTGGCCCGCAAGGACACCGGCGGAAGCCTTTCCCTGGTCGCCTATTTCACGCCGGGCGACGCCACCGCCGACGCGGCCGAAGCGGAGCAGGACCAGGTCGCCAACTGGCAGATCGTGTTCAACAGCACCTACCGCCAAGGCCACGACGGCGACGCCGATTTCGACATCTCCGGCTGGAACGACTCCTACACCAACGCCGCCATCCCCGAAGAGCACATGCGGGAATGGGTCGACGCGACCGTCGCCGCGGTGCGGACCCTGGCACCGCAGCGTGTTCTCGAAATCGGCTGTGGCACCGGTCTGTTGCTGTCCCGGCTCGCACCGCAGTGCGCGGTCTACGACGCCACCGACGTCTCCGCCTCGGCCATCGAGAACGTGCGGACGAAGATCGTCGAGGGCAATCCGGACCTCCAGCACGTCCGGCTGGACATGTGCGCCGCCGACGAGCTGCCCTACGACGTCGCCGGACCGTACGACGTCATCTTGATCAACTCGGTGGTGCAGTACTTCCCGAGCGCCGATTACCTGACCCGCGTGCTGGATTCGGTCGTCGGCCTGCTCGCTCCCGAAGGTGTCCTGTTCGTCGGCGACGTCCGTGACCTGACCCTCAGCGAGTCGTTCCACGCCACCGTCGAGGCGACCAACGCACCGTCCGCCGGTGCCGCCGAGCTCGCGCCCGCCGTGCGCGCCGCCCTCGATCGGGATGCCGAATTGGTGATCGCGCCACGGTATTTCGAAGACTTCGTGGCCACCCACCCGACACTGGCCGGGTCCAGGATCCGGCTCAAGCGCGGCGAATACCTCAACGAGATGTCCCGCTTCCGCTACGACGCCGTGCTGTTCGCGGGTCAGCGTGGCCTGCCGGTGCGGCCGAAGCTGCTCGACGCGACGACCACGCCGCAGCTGCTGGCCGAGTTCCTCGAACGAGATCGTCCCGCGGCGGTGTTGATCGCCGATGTCCTGGACGCCCGAGTAGCCGGACCACTCGCCGTCGTCGCCGAGTTGCAGCGCGGCCGAGCCAGTGCCGCCCAGATCCGGGCCGCGCTCGCCGATTCCGGTGGCGTCAGCCCGGAAGACTATCTCGCCCTTGCCGATCGGGTGCCGTACCGGATCGAGGCACTGCGTCGCCCGGGCGGTCGCTACGACGTCGTGGTGACCAGCTGGGATGTCGCATTGCCGTCCATTCCCGGCGCACGCGACGCCGAATGGCCGGACGACCTCGTCATCTCGGATCCGTTGCGGGTCAAGGCCCGCGACGATCTGGTCGTCGACGTGCGCGCCCACCTGGCGCGCCGCCTGCCGCAGCACATGGTGCCCGCCGCCGTCCTCGTGCTCGACGAATTCCCGTTGACCACCAACGGAAAACTGGATCGACGGGCACTGCCCGCCCCGGTCCTGCGCCGCAACACCCTGGAGTACGAGCCGCCGCGAACCCCGCTCGAGCAGCGCGTCGCTGGCGTCTTCGCGCACGTCCTCGGCATCCCACGGGTGGGCCGCGAAGACAACTTCTTCGACCTCGGCGGCCACTCGCTGCTGGCGGCCCAGCTGATCCTGCGGCTGAAACAGACCTTCGGCGAGGACATTCCGCTCGGCTCGCTGTTCGCCCGCCCCACGGTCGCGGGCGTGGTCGCGCTGCTGGCCGGCGAGACCGCGGCCGAGGAAGTGATCGACCTCGAAGCCGAGGTGGCCGCCGCGATCGAATCGTGGCCCGCCGCACCGTGGACGGTCACCCCGCCCACCACCGGCGAGGTGCTGCTCACCGGCGCGACCGGCTTCGTCGGCGCCTTCCTGCTCCATGAACTGCTGGCGCGCACCGACTCCCGCGTGCACTGCCTGGTGCGGGCCGACAGTCGAGAGGAGGGCCTGGCGCGTCTGGCCGCCACCTTCGACAGCTACGAGCTGCCGCGCGACGCGTTCGACCGGGTGATCCCGGTGCTCGGCGACCTGGCCGAGCCGCGACTCGGCCTGTCCGAGAAGCAGTTCCTGCTGCTCGGTCACACCATCGACGCGATCTATCACAACGGCGCGCACGTGAACTTCGCACTGCCGTACCGAGTGCTGGAAGCGGCCAACGTCCAGGGCACCCAGGAGCTCATCACCCTGGCCCGAACCAGCGGCGCGCCACTGCATTTCGTGTCCTCGCTCTACGTCCTCGGCCCCGGCGACGCAATCGACGGCCGGGTCGCCGAACCGCTACCGGCGCAGGACCCCTCGCAGCTGTCCCTCGGATATCTGCGCAGCAAGTGGGTTTCCGAGCGACTGGTCACCGAGGCGGGGGAGCGCGGCCTGCCGGTGAGCGTGTTCCGGCTCGGCCGCATCGGCGGCGACAGCCGTACCGGCGCCTGCCAGACCAGCGACTTCTTCTGGCTGCTGGTCAAGGCCAGCCAGGAGGTCGGTCTCGCACCGGAGGTCGACTTCGCGGTGGACCTGGCCCCGGCCGACTTCACCGGCTCGGCCATGGTCGAACTGGCCCGCGACCCGCAACCGGGCACCCACATCTACCACCTGCGTAACCCACAGCCGTGCAGCTTCACCGACGCCATCGGCTGGCTGCGGGAGAGCGGCTGGCCGGTGCGACTGGTCGCCCTCGACCAGTGGCGCGACGCGATCGCCGCCCACGCCGCCAGCGCGGGCCCCGGATCGGCGTCCTTCAGCGTGCTGAGCCTGTTGAGCGCCAACGACGGGCTCACCCCGCTGATCCAGTTCGACGTCGACAAGGCCGTCACCGCACTGGAGGGGGTCGGCGTGCACTGCCCGCCGGTATCCCGCGACCTGTTCATCCGCTACCTGGATTACTTCCGGAAGGTCGGCTTCCTCGCCGCGCCGTCACCACAGGAGGTCGGAGTATGACCACAACACTGCTTACCGGGGGCGCGCTCGAGTACGACACTTTGGTGCGCGCACTGACGAATCAGGCCGCGCAGCGGCCGAACAAGGTCGCGTACAGCTTCCTCAGCTACCCGGACTCGTCCTCCAAGCACGGCGAGACCGAGTCGCTGACCTACGCCGAGATCGACCGTGCGGCACGGGCATACGCGGCCACGCTGCTCCAGGTCGCGCACCCCGGCGACCGGGCTGTGCTGCTCCTGCCGCCGGGCCTGGAGTACGTGAAGGCGTTCTTCGGTTGCCTCTACGCCGGCATCATCGCGGTGCCGCTGTATCCGCCGAGCGCGCACAACTCCAACGGCCGCATCGACGCGGTCTGTGTCGACGCCGACCCGGCCTGCCTCGTGACCACCGACGGCGCGCTGCCGAATGTGACCGCGTGGCTGGACAATTCGCCGACCGACACGACCCGGCTCATCGTGACCACCGGCGAGGTCGACGAGAAGCTCGCGATCGACTGGGAGCCGGTCCTCGTCGACCGCGAACAGATCGCCTTGCTGCAGTACACCTCTGGCTCCACCCGCACGCCCGCCGGCGTCATGGTGCCGCATCGCGGACTGCTGGACAACGCCAGGCAGGTCTACGAAATGATGTACCACGTCGGCATTTCCGCCGAGGACGAGGTCGGTTTCGTCAGCTGGCTGCCGCTGTTCCACGACATGGGTCTGATGGTCGGCGTCATCATGCCGATCATCAGCGGCCACGGCGTGGTGCAGATGTCGCCGACGTCGTTCCTGCGCAGGCCGGAACGCTGGCTGCAGGCGATCAGCGACAACCCCGCGCAGGTCTTCGCGGCCTCCCCGAACGTCGGCTACGAGCTGTGTGCCGAGCGGATCGGCCTGAAGGAACTCGAAGGCATCGACCTCAGCCGGTGGCGCTACGCCCTTTCCGGCGCGGAGCCGGTGCGGGTGAGCACCATCGACAAGTTCCACGCGAAGTTCGCCGACAACGGCTTGGCCCGGTCGACGCTGATCGCCGGGTACGGGCTCGCGGAGTCGACCCTGATCGTGTCGGTGAACTGGCGCACCCTGTCCGGCGTGCAGACCCTCACGGTGGACCGGGACGCGCTCGCCACCGGTGAGGTGGTCGTCGTCAAGGACGGCGCGGACATCGTCAGCGGCGGCGCCGCGGCACCGGGGACCACCATCCAGATCGTGGATCCGGAGACCAAGCTGGCGCTGCCCGAGGACCGGCTCGGCGAGATCTGGGTGTCCGGCCCGGCCGTCTGCACCGGCTACTACAACCGGCCCGAAGAGACCGAATACACCTTCCGCGGCGAACTCTCGCCGCGCGACGGCAAGTACTACCTGCGCACCGGCGACATCGGGTTCCTGCACGACGGCGAGGTCTATCCGACCACCCGGCTCAAGGACCTGATCATCATCGACGGCCGCAACTACTATCCGCCGGACCTCGAGGACGCCGCCGAGCAGGCGCATTCGCTGGTGCTGCCCGGCCGCTGCTCGGCCTTCTCCGTAGAGGTCGGCGTGCAGGAAAAGATCGTGGTGCTGATCGAGGCCAGGATCCCGGCCGACGACGAGACGACCGCGCAGGAACTGCGGAACGCGGTGCGCCAGGCCATCTTCAGCATCCACGACGTGGGTGTGCACGAGGTGGTGCTGCTCGGCCCCGGCGCGATTCCGCGCACCTCCAGCGGCAAGATCCAGCGCTCGGCCTCGCGCACCGCCTACCTCGACGGCACCCTCCGAGGCGCGAAATGACCACGGCCCTGGCCACGCACGGCGACAAGCTGACCTGCTTCACCGCGGCGTTGGCGAGCGCACTGGTGGCTCGCGGCGAAACCCGGTGGTGGCGACCGCTACTCGCGGGTGGGCCGACCCTGGCGGTGAGTCCCGCCGAGGACGACCTGCTGCTGTTCGAGCACGACGCGACCCCGCCGCTGCCCGCGTTGGGCCTGCGGGTGAACGGCGACGACGACTGGGCGAGCACCTATCACGCGCTCGAAGAGCAAGTGGCCGAACATGGTTCGGTGGTGCTGCTCGCCGACATCTTCCACCTGCCGTGGCAGCACGGGCACCAGCGCTGGCACGCCCCGCACTGGCTGGCCATCGTCGAGACCATCGACGGCTGGGTGGTGGAGGATCCGCTGACGATGACCACCGAGCTCGGCAAGCAGACCGGGCAACGGATTCCGGTGCTCTCGGCGGCCGAGCTGCGCGAGTGGTCGGTCGGGCTCGGGCCGGACGACACGGTCGCGCTGCTGCGCGAGCGGGCGATGGCCGGTTCGGACGCGATTCACGTCGGCAAGACCTATCGGTGGCTCGAATCCCATCCGGTCGCGCCACTGTCGCCGCGCGAGGATCGCCTAGTGGGCGCCGACGCGCTCATCGCGCTGGCCAGCCGCTACCAGTTCGCCTCGACGCCGGACGATTTCACCCAGCTCGACGATCTCTGGCAGGCACTGCGCCAGCGTGAGCTGCTGCTGTGGGCGTCCGACCTCGACGACGAGCTGCTCGACGCGGCCGGACGTGACCACTGGGAACGTGCGGTGACGCAGTGGCGCAAGCTGCCGCCGCTGCTGATGCACGCCAGGATGCGGGCCGCCGCGGGCGGCACCGTACAGACCGCGCACATTGCCGAGACGCTGCTGTCGCTTGCCGAATACGAGGGCAAGCACCTGGCTTTCGCGCATAACCCTCGCACGGAGCGGGAGTAGTCATGACAACCGATGTGGCAGTAGAACTTTCCCCCGCCGACGGCTACGTGGCGTGGACCCAGCGCGCGAAATCGCTCGCGCGCGAACCCGGCGTGCCCGGTGTCGCGGTGCGGATGGCGCTGCTGGCCACCTACACCACCGACTTCCTCGCCGAACTGCTGCCGCTGGCGGGCGCACGCGCCGGTCTGACGCCGGAACTCCTGGAGTTCCCGTTCGGTCAGGTCGAGCAGGTGTTGCTCGCGCCCCAAACACCGTTCCGTGAGGGCGATTACGTGGTGCTGGCCGGTACGCACCACGACGTCACCGGCACGGTCGACGAGACCGTCAACCGTTGGGTCGGGCTCTGGGACGCGGCCGCGCGCTCCGGAGTGCGGGTCGTCCAGCTCGGTTTCGCGCCGCCCGCGGTGGATGCCTATGGACCGGCGGCTTGGCGTGCACCGCAGTCTCTGTCGTATCGGGTGCGCGAGATAAATGCTCGACTCGCCGAACAAGCCGCGGGCCGAGTGCTTTTCGTCGACGTCGAACAGCTCGCCGCTCAGGTCGGCCTGCGTCAGTGGGAGGACCCGCGCAGCTGGTACCGGGTGCGTCAGCCATACGCGCCCGACAGCCTGCCGTGGCTCGCCGCCGCCATCGCCGACACGATCGCCGCCGACCGTGGCCGCTCCGCGCGCTGCGTGGTCGTCGACCTCGACGGCACCCTGTGGGGTGGCATCCTCGGCGACGATGGCATCGAAGGCATTCGCGTCGGCACCGGTCCGGACGGTGAGGCGTTCGCCGACTTCCAGCGTTACCTGCGCGCACTGACCGAGCGCGGCGTGCTGCTCGCGGTGGCCAGCAAGAACGACCGCGACCTGGCCCTGCGCGCCATCGCCGAGGCGCCCGGCATGGTGCTGCGGGTCGAGGACTTCACCCACATCGTCGCCGACTGGCGACCCAAATCCGAACAGCTCCAGGAGATTTCGGACAAGATCCGGCTCGGCCTGAACAGCTTCGCCTTCGTCGACGACAACCCCGCCGAATGCGCGCAGGTCGTCGCCGCCCATCCCGAGGTGCGCGCGCTGTGCCTGCCCGCCTCGCCCGCCAAGTTCGCCACCGAACTGGCGGCCCTGCCCTGGCTGCATCCGGGCTCGCTGTCCACCGAGGACTTCACCAGGCAACGCTCCTACCAGGCGCTCGCCGCCGCCGAGCGGACCGCGACGGACAACCTCGACGAGTTCCTCGCGGGCCTGGAGATGGTGGCCACCCTCGAACCGATCAACAGCACCACCCTCGACCGGGCCGCGCAGCTGATCGCCAAGACCAACCAGTTCAACCTGACCACCCGCAGGCACACCCAGACCCAGGTCCGGAAGATGGCCGAGGACCCGCAGTGGTTCGCCGCCACCCTGCGCCTGCGGGACCGCTTCGCCGACCATGGCATCGTCGGCGTGCTGCTCGCCGAAGACCTCGGCGGCACCGTCGAGCTCGACACCCTGCTGCTCAGCTGCCGGGTGATCGGCCGGAACGCGGAAAACAATCTCCTGGCCGCCGCCGCGGAATGGGCGCTGGCACAGGGCAGTTCGCGATTGGTGGGCCGGTACATCCCGACCGCCCGCAACGCGCTGGTGCGCGACCTGTACCCCGGACACGGCTTCGCATTCGAAGCGGAGTCCGAACAGGGGTCGGTATACGGATACGACCTTTCGGGCGGCGCACTCGCGCGCAGCCCGCATGTGCGAGAGGCGCAGATGCAACATGGCTACTGATGTGATGGAGCAGCTGCTCGAGCTGTTCGCCGAGGTGGTCGGGGAGCCGGCCGCACACGGCCCCGACACCGTCCGCGGCGACATGGACACCTGGGACTCGCTCGCCCAGGTGCGCCTCGTCTACGCGGTGGAACGCGCTTTCGCGGTGGAACTTCCGGAGAGCACGCTCACCTCGGAACCGTCGCTCGCCGAGATCGCCGACTCCGTGGCGGCCGCACGGCAGGAGCGGGTGTCATGAACTCGCGGGTCTTCCGGGTTACCGATACGGATGTTGCGACCTATGCCGCTGCAGTCGGCGATCGCAATCCACTGCACGTGGACAACGACTTTGGGCATCGATCGCCGTATGGCAGGCCTGTTGCGCACGGTGCACTGGTAGTCACCCTCGCGTTGGCCGCTCTGGCGGAGACGACCGATCCGATGGCTGTGCGCGATATTCGGGCAACGTTCCGGCAGCCCACGATTCCGGGCCGACGCTACGAGGTCGACTGGACCGTGTCGGAGAGTGAGGCGCGAGGCCGGGTCAGCTTCGGCGGTATCGAGGTGGTCGGCATTCGGTGCAAGCTCGGCTCGGTGCTGCCGTGGTGCGGTCCCGCCGCCGAGGACGAGCCGCGTCGGGACGCCCCTCGGGTGCTCGGATTGGCCGATCTGGCCGGAGATTCCGCGCAGGCGCCGGGTCAAGAGAGTGGGTCCTATTCGGTGGACTATCCGCTGATCGCGGGTCTGGTGTCGCGGGTCATCGGCGGACGTGTGCCCGAACATGTTGCGGCGGTGCTGGGTTGGGCGAGCTACTGGACCGGGATGTGCACACCCGGCCGGGACGCCCTGCTCGTCGCATGCACCGTCGTGCTGCACGGATCCGGTTCCGGTGCAGTGGAATTCGAGACCAATGAGCCCGAAGTAGACCGGCGATCCGGCCTCGTCACCTTGCGCGCGGGCATGCGCTGCGGTGCGAGTGCCGATGTCACCGTGCAGAGTTTGATCAGGGAATCGGTGCCCGGCCCGGATTCGGCGGAACTGGCCGCGGTTTTGCCGCCGTCGGAGAAGCTGGCCGGACGCACCATCCTGGTCGTCGGCGGCAGCCGAGGCTTAGGTGCCGCGGTATCACTGGGTTTGGCGAGTCAGGGCGCGCGCGTGCTGGTGAGCTGCACCCGCGCACCCGAGGTGCTCGCGGCCGCCTCGCACGCCTATCGAGATCGCTTGTGGCCGGTGCTAGCCGACGCCAGCGACGGTTGGGCGTTGGGCGCGGCGCTGCCGGAAGGTCAGCTGGACGGCGTGGTTCTGCTTGCCGCACCGGCGATTCCGACGCTGCCGCTGGCACCGGACGCGGTCGAGACCGCCGCGCAGTTCATGGCGGCGAGCACCCGTCTGGTCTTCGCGCCGCTGTCGGTGTGCGTGCCGCGCCTGCGCAAAGGCGCGACGGTAGTGATGATCTCGTCGGAGGCGGTACTCGCGCCGCCCCGCTGGTGGCCGCACTACGCGGCGGCCAAGGCGGCCGTCGAGGGTCTCGCGGAATACGTTGCGCGACATCATCCCTGGAACGTCGTGGTGGTGCGTCCACCGCGGCTCTGGACCGACCTGACGAACACGCCGGGCGGACGTGCCGTGAGCAACCCCATCGCGCCCGTCGCCGCGGACATCGTCAACGCGTTTTCCTCGGAAGCAGCTGTCCCCGGGGAAGTTTCGGTACTCGGCGCCGCTGGTTGGGGCGCACCATGGCCAATTCTGAGTGAGGAGGTGCGGGATGCTGGAGATCGCCGACCTGAACAAGTCGTACGGTAAGAAACAGGTCCTCACCGGGATCGATCTGACCGTGCAGCCGGGCGAGATCGTCGGGTTGCTCGGTCCCAACGGCGCGGGTAAGACCACGACGGCGTCGATCGTCGCGGGTCTGACACCGCCCGATTCCGGCACGGTGCGCATCGACGGCATCGACATCCGGACCGAGCCGCGGCAGGCCCGGCGCAAGCTGGGCCTCGCGCCGCAGGAACTGGGCGTGTATCCGACGCTGACCGCGGAAGAGAACCTGATCTTCTTCGGCAGGTTGATGGGCGTCGGGCGCAAAGACTTGACCGCGCGCATCGCCGAGGTAGGCGAGCGGCTCGGTGTCACGCCCTTCCTGAAGACCCGGGCGCACCAGCTCTCCGGTGGTCAGCAGCGTCGGCTGCACACCGCGATGGCGTTGCTGCACGAGCCGGATGTGCTCTGGCTCGACGAACCGACCGTCGGTGCCGATGTTTCGGCGCGGCAGGACCTGCTCGTCGAGGTCCGCAACCTGGCCGATCAAGGCGCTGCCGTCGTCTACGCGACGCACTATCTGCCTGAACTCGAGGTCCTCGACGCGCGCGTGGTCGTGCTGCATCAAGGCCGGATCCTGGCACAGGGCAGTGCCGCGGATCTGGTCGAGCAGTACGCGCAGTCCGCGGTGAGCCTGGAGTTCTCGGCGGCCATCCCCACCAGCCTCGGCGGATTCCTCGCCGCACCGGGCGCGGTGGTGCTGGAGTCGAAGCGCTTGAACATTCCCACCAACTCGCCGGGACAGCTGCTCGCGCAACTGTTCGCCACCTTGGACACCGATACCGACCAGCTGCTGGCCGCGGAGATCCATCACCCCAACCTGGAGAACGCGTACTTGGCGATCATGCGCGCGGCGCAGGACGCGGATGACCAGCCCGTGGAAGGGATCCGAGATGCTGTTGCATGATTCTGCCGTCGATCGAGTACGCGCGTTGTCCTGGGCGGACCTGCGCCGCATTCGTTCCGATCCGGCTCAGCTCATCGTGATGATGGTGCTGCCGATCGGCATGATGGCGTTCCTGACGCCGGCCAACCGGGCGCAGTTGCGGCTGACCGGCTACTTCAATGCCACCGGCATCGAACAGTCCGGGCCGGGCACGATCGTGCTGTTCGCGTTCTTCATCACCACCCTGCTCGGTGCCTCGTTCTTCCGCGAACACGAGTGGGGGACTTGGGATCGGCTGCGCGCCGCGCCGGTGCGGGCCGTGGAGATCATCATCGGGAAATCGTTCCCGTCGGTGCTGTTCTCGGTCTTCCAGCTCACGTTCCTGTGGTTGGTCGCATTCACCCTGTGGGATCTGCACAGCAAGGGATCGACCTGGTTGCTCGTGCCGCTCACCGCGTCGCTCGCCGTCGCGACCTGGGGATTCGGCATCGCCCTTGTCTCGTTGTGCCGCAGCATCGATCAGCTGGCGATCATGGCGCAGGTGGGGTCGCTGGCCATCGGCGGGCTCGCCGGCACCATCACCCCGCGTGACACGCTGCCCGCCTGGGCGCGCGCGTTGTCGCCGTATACGCCGCAGTACTGGGCGTTGAAGGGATATCAGGACGTCATCCTGCACGGTGCCGGGTTCGGCGACATCATCAAGCCGTGTCTGATTCTGCTTGCTGTCGGTGTGGCGGGCGGACTGGTCGCGCTGTTCAAATTCCGGCTCAATCACAGCAAGATCGGCCGGAGCTGAGCTCGGTTGTTCGGAGCCGGGGCTCGGGGTTATTCAGCGCAGGGCTCGGGCTACTCGATGGGCTGGGTGATCGCGTTGTGTTCGTCGTTGATCAGGTGAAACGCGGACGCCAGGTCGTCGAGTGCGGTCTGCCAGAGTGATTCGGTGCCGTCGCCGTGCGGGTTGCCGCTGCTGAGTGAGAGCAGCACCTGGGCGGCTTCGGCGGCGCGGGCGGCGGCGTCGAGCAGCACCGGTGCCTGGTCCGAGGTGTCGCGTGGGGCCAGCGCGTCGATCCGGTTGTGTAGCCAGTGCGCGTCGAAATGGGCCTGTTCGGTGGCGTTTTCGCCGTCCAGCGCTGGTTGGGTGCTCGCCGCGGTCCAGCGGCGGGCCAGCTCGTTCTGATCCGGCGCGTTGGTGACCGCGCTGCGCAGTTCACTGCTGAACACGCGTTGCAGCAGCGCCGCCAGCTTGGCGCGTTCGACCGCGGTGTCGTTGTGCGCGGGGGCATCGGTGTCGCCTGGGTCGATATGCAGCACCGCGAGAATTGCCCTCAGTTGCGCGATCGTGGCCACTCAACCCCTGCCTTGTCATGACTCGCCGAGCCGCTCTCGGCTACCACCCGACCCCCGGTACCCCGAACGATTAACTAAATGATAGCCGCACGGTGTCATCGTGACACCGCAAACGCCACGCGAATCCCACGCTGACATGCGCGGTCATGGATTGCTGCGCAACCGATCTCGCCGCGCCTACCTCGTTGAACACGAAACCATCACCCCCGCTGTTCGTGCGGTCCGGGCAGAGTTGCGCCCGGAATGCCCAGTGTCACCGATGCCGCGCCGGACGGTCCAGCGAACACGCTGGCCGGTGCGCCCACGGTGATTCCATTCCGAAACGTTGATGCCCACACATCTAAGTTCGGACTGGTCCCCCCCTCTGGATTGTCGGCACGCCGAACGAATATCGGCGACCTAGCCGGAGCGCGGACGATCAGGGGTTGGGGTAGGTCGTCGCGATCATGTCGAGGACGAGATCCTGGAGTAGTCGACGAGTCGTGTGGGCCTGCGCGATCATCAGCTCCGACGAGCCGTCTTCGGCCAGGTCGACGAGCTGATTCATGGAATGACACACGGCAACCAGCCGTCGTACGGCTTGCCGCCGCTCACCGCAAGTGAGGTCGGTACGCATAACCAGCCCATCGCGCCACGCCGCCCGAGTGTTTCGTTCCGCCACGCCGATCCGATCCGCCACCCGTAACGCGTTGGACGAGTTCGTTTTCCGCACCGGTCGGTCGCTTGTGTGGTAGCGAAGGGTTATGTACCCCGAGCCGGGGGAAGTTCTGCACTTCTCCGAGGACCCGACCATCGACCGTTTCGTGCCGCATATCGCGTCGACCGCCCGGCAAACCGAGCCTTATGTCTGGGCCGTGGACCGGGACCGAGCTCCCGACTACTGGTTCCCTCGCGCCTGCCCGCGCGCGATGGCCTGGGTCACCGCCGACACCACCTCACTGGGTTTCAGCGGCATCCGTTTGCGCGCTGCCCAGCCTCGCACCTGAGCTCGCTACGGCGTCAGGTCCAGCAGTGCGGTGCCGTTCGCGAAGTCCGTCGGGACCGAGCTGTGGTCGTGCACGATGAGCCACTGCCCGTCGCGTTTCTGGAAGCAGGCGGTCCAACGCAGCCACAGGTCGGCTTCCTGGCCGTCGCGCATTGTTCCCATCATGCGATTGAGGCTGCGGCTGAAGGCGACGTCGGTGCCGATGGTGATGGCCAGCTCGCGGATCTCGAACTCGATGGGGCCGGTGAAGTTGGCGAACGTCGCCTCCCATGGCCTGCGATACTCGTCCGTCCCGACGTATCGCAGCGGCGGCGCGATATCGAACGACACCGTATCCGCAGCATGAATCGCCATGGCCGCGTCCACATCGCGATTCCGAAACGCCTCCACCCATCTATCGATCACGCCTCGGATGTCCGCGTCGTCCGTTGCTTCTGTTGTGCGGGTCATCGTCCACCTCGAACTTCCCTCACGTTTTTGGAAATCTCACCCTGCCAGACCCCACCGACAGTTTTCCGGGCCAACAGCTAGCGCGGCTTCCAGAAGGTGAGCTGGTCACGCGGGGTGCCATCGGCCGTGCGGTAGTCGAGTCGCCAGTACAGACCCTCGTCCGGATCGCTCGAGTGGTTGCCGAACCGTGCCTTGCGGACGTTGTCGAGCGCCGCGCAGTCCTGTAGTACGGTGAAACCGTCCTCGATACGCGGTGCGTCGCAATAGATCTCAATGTCGATATCGGGTGCCATCGCCAACTCGTAGGCCACCGCGCCGACGAGGATCGGCGTTCCGAAGGCTTGCCAGCGTTCGAAAAGCTGTAGCCGGGTGAGGATCTCGTGCGCTTGCCGCGTCCGTTGCCGACTCTGCTCCAGAACGTCGGGCATGCCCGGAACTGGGTGGCTCATACCGCCGACGATACTTTCATCGGTGTGCTGATCCGATGCGACTGAGGATCGGTTGGGGGTGGTTCCGCCCATGGCCGCGTCAGTTCGCCACTGTGGCAGGAGGATTCGCTATCCGGTCAGGGATTGGGTGCCGAGCACGGTGAGTAGCGCGAGGCGTTCGGCGTCCTCGGTGCCCGGCTCGGCCGTGTAGATCATGATGCGCAGATCGCTGCCTGCGACCGTGAGTATGTCGCAGTCCATCGTCACCGGGCCTACTCGCGGATGATCGATTGTTTTCTGGGCGGCCTCGCGGCGGCCGACTGCGCCGGAGTTCCAAAGTTCGGCGAATCGGGTGCTGTTGGCGCGCAGGTCGGCGATGAGCTTGCGCAGGCGCAGGTCGGCCGGATATTGGGCGGCGGCTGCGCGTAGGTCGGAGACCAGGGATGTTTCGTGTGCGCGGGTGGCTTCCGGCGTGCGACGAGAGGGGATTCCGGGGCCGACGAAGTGTCGCCACACGCCGTTGCGGTTGTTGTCGTGCGGGCCGGGTGGTTCGCCCATCAACGCTGCGTACGGCTGGTTGAATTGCAGCAGCGTCCAAGTTGCGTCGTAGACGGCGACGGGAGTCCCGGTCAGTCTGTCCAGTACGCGTTGCACGCTCGAGGTGATGTAGGTGGGCACGGTGTCCGGGTCCGGCAGCGCCAACCCGGCCAGCCGGAACAAGTGCGCGCGTTCGGTCGCGGACAATCGGAGGCCTCTGGCCAGGGCCTCGACGACCTGAGTCGATGGGTTGGACGCGCGTCCTTGTTCGAGGCGGGTGATGTAGTCGACGGAAATTCCGGCCAACAGCGCCAATTCCTCTCGGCGCAGCCCTGGTGCGCGTCGATGACCACCGGCCGGCAGCCCGGCTGCCTCGGGCGCGACCCGATCGCGCCACCGGCGCACCGCCTTCCCGAATTCCGCTGTTGCCATAGTTCCAAGTCTGCCCGCACACCGGTCGACGTGCCTGGTATCAGCAGTCCCAGGAAGGGCAGACGACTGGTTGCCTCCCCTGACCACGGCGAAGCTGAAGCCATGACAACGACACTGATCACCGGAGCCAACAAGGGCCTCGGCTTCGAGACCGCCCGCCGACTCATCGAGGCAGGCCACACCGTCTATCTCGGCAGCAGGGACGCCGAACGCGGCAGGCGGGCCGCCGAACAGTTGGGTGCCCGCGCGGTCGTCCTCGACGTCACCGACGACGCATCCGTCGCGGCAGCCGTGAAAACCATCGAGGCCGACGGCGGCCTGGACGTCCTGATCAACAACGCGGGCATCTCCGGCCGCGAAGGACAGACCCGCGACATCGACGAGATCGGCGCCCCGGCCGTGACTGTCGACATCATGCGGCCGATCTTCGACACCAACGTTTTCGGCATAGTCCGCGTGACCCACGCCTTCCTCCCACTACTGCGCCGATCCGCCGCACCCGTCGTGGTCAACGTCAGCAGCGGCCTGGCCTCACTGACGCACGTCACCACCCCCGACACACCGGCGTACCTCTACCCGGGAGTCGCCTATCCCGCGTCGAAAGCCGCAGTCAACATGATCACCGTGCAGTACGCAAAAGCCCTCCCGGACATGCGAATCAACGCGGTAGAGCCCGGCTACACGGCGACCGACCTGAACGGCCACGCGGGAACGCAGACCGTCGAGGAGGGCGCGGAGATCATCGTCCGGATGGCCCAGCTGAACCCCGACGGCCCAACCGGCGGCTACTTCGACGCCAACGGCGCCCTGCCCTGGTAGTCCGACCATCTACCGGCGGTAGAGCATTCGCGCACGAGCGGTGTCGATCGGCCCGTCGCGTGACAGGTGTAAAAAGTGATCCAGCTGCCAGGCTTGCGAATTCGCGGCCTGACGGTTGGTGGTGTTCACCCACGGCGGATACACACGGAACGCCCGCTTGCCACCAACACCATCCACCGATACCACCCCGCGTTCCTGGAGCACTTCAATGGGAAAGATGAACTGCCCCAACCAGTCTCGATCGCTGGTGCTGATGACGAAGAGATCGATCGGATCGGCGGCATCGAAGGGCTGGATGGGCCCGTCCGCAGACCGCTTCCACACCGTGACGAACTGCCCGACCTTGGTCGGCGTCGACTTGGCCGCCCGGAATCGGACCGATCGGCCGTCGAGGGTGAACGAGTGGGCGGCGTACGCGGCACCCTCGCTTTCGGGAACCGGGGACGAGCAGACGAACCCGCAAAGGTCGTAGACGAGCGCCTTGGCGGCGCGCAAGTCGCCGTTGACCACCGACCACGGCATAACGGCCCGGAGGTCTGTCGAGTACTGGCCGCTAGTCACCCGTTCACCCTGGCACGAGCCACCGACAGAATCCGCACCTTAACTCGGGATCGGCACTGCCTTTAGGGCCCTATTCCGAGTGCAGATCCCGAGTGGGAGTGCAGATCTTGAGGATACCGACTCGGGGATCGCTCCACGGGCTTGATCGACCACCGAAACCGCCGCCGCCCGCCCCGCTCTCGTCCAAAGCGCTTGCAACGCAACCACAACCCGACGACCACCTCGGGAACCTGACATCGCGCACCTGGCGTGCGCCTGAAGCCTGGTACGGCACACGACGCGAGCATCGAGGCGAGTCGAATGGTCGCTAAACGATCTTCAACAGCAACCATTCGACTCAGTTGATCTTGAAAACTCTCTCAACGCAACCACAACACGATGACCACGTCGGGAACGCGACACCGCGCACCTGACGCTTACCTAAAGCCGGGTACGGCACACGACGCGCCCACACTACTCACAGGAAAACGTGGACAGGTCTTAAGCTCATTGAGTTGGTTACCTTGGGAAGTCTTTAGGTGCACTTGCCCGGATAGGTACACGCATCGAGTGCGTGGCATGAGCTACCACCACCAGAA
Source organism: Nocardia sp. NPDC050175 (assembly GCF_044459885.1). Classification (NCBI taxonomy): domain Bacteria; kingdom Bacillati; phylum Actinomycetota; class Actinomycetes; order Mycobacteriales; family Nocardiaceae; genus Nocardia; species Nocardia sp. NPDC050175. The sequence goes on along the minus strand of NZ_JBITJI010000001.1, from coordinate 154,552 downwards.
ATCGCGATCAGCCGCCACCCGATCGACGGCATACGGCTGAACACTCCGCGACAGCCAGGCGACTATCGTTGCCGCAGAATCCAATCCGCTTGCCAGCCGCGGCCTGGCACAGCACTATTCCGGTATGCGATTCTCGATCAACATTCCGAACTTCGGCGACTTCGCCGACGCCAGGACGGTGGCGATGGCGGCCTCGGCGGCGGAAGAAGCAGGCTGGGACGCACTGTTCATCTGGGACCACATGGTCCTCGACAAGAAAGAACGTCAGGGTCAGCCGTTCGGTGATCCGTGGATGCTGCTGACCGCCGCGGCGTTGGCAACCTCCCGCCTGAAGCTGGGCACCCTGGTCACCCCGGTGGCCCGGCGACGGCCGGAACAACTCGCCCGCCAGGTGGCGACCTTGGACGCGCTGAGCGGTGGCCGGGTCATCTTCAGCGCGGGCCTCGGCGGCCCGATCGCCGACGAATTCGGCAGCTTCGGCGAGCCGACCGACCCCGTCCTGCTGGCCGAGCGCCTCGACGAAGGCTTGGATCTGTTGCAGCGCTACTGGTCTGGCGAGCGGGTCGACCACGACGGCAAGCACTACCAGGTCAACGACGTCACCCTGCTGCCCGCCGCCACCCAACGCCCCCGCCCACCCGTCTGGATCGCAGGCTTCTGGCCGCACCGCCGGCCGATCCGCCGAGCCGCCCGCTGGGACGGCGTCGTCCCCCTGTTCAGCAACGGACACGGCAACCCGCCACCCGTCGACGAACTCCGCGACCTCATCACCTACGCGAACGAACACCGAAAAGACCAACAGCACAACCACTTCGAGGTCGTGGTCGGCGGCATCAGCCCCGGCGACCCCACCAAGGCGCGTGACCTCATCGCCCCCTTCGCCGAAGCGGGCGCCACCTGGTGGGACGAACGCCAACTCATGACCACCGACGCCCTACACCGCCTCGCCCCGGTCATGCGCCGCATCAACCAGGGCCCACCCACCCTGTAGCGGCCATCGCACCCGGCGTCAGCTGCGCGGGTCGGGAAAACTAATCGTCGTGGGGTCCGGATCGAACGGATGGGTCGCACTCAGCTGATCGTCCGGGGGCAACGGCGTGCGCGGCTCGCGAACACCTGCCGCGCCGCCACCGGATTCCCCGGGCCCGCGTTTGACCTTCTTTGCCTTGACTCGGCCACGACCCATGGCTGACCTCGCATCACTGTCGGGCTGCCTGAAGCGAGAGGCGGCGGTAATCGACACGTTCCCACTACCTTAGCCGCGCTCTACCTCCGGCCGGCACCATCATGTGTTCGGTGCCGACCGGAATTCTAGACTGAATCATCGACCGGCGGTTGATGATTCGGCAGTCCGACATCGCCGCGGAGCTCAGCCGAACCAGCGGGTCAGGGCGGTTTCGAGCGGTTGTTCGTCGGCGGCCGACCAGGCGATGTAGCCGTCGGGCCGGATCAGGACGCTGGTGGTGTTGCCGTCGGCCTTGGCGGTGACGTGGTCGACTCGATCGGACCAGCGCTCGATCGACCGGGGTGTGTCGTCGAGCGAGAGCAGCAGCCCGCGGCCGGAGTGCATCAGGTGGCTCATGCGGGTCGGACCGTCCGGTGTGGTGAGGTCGAGGTCGATCATGCGCGGGCCGAGCCCGGCGTACTGGGTGTCGAGGCCCGACATCAGGCCCGAGACAAAGTAATTGGCTTCGGGCAACCGCAGCAGGTCGGTGAACATGTCGCGGACCGCGGCGACATTCTCGTTCTGGTCGGAGTTCAGGATCACGCCCTGTGCGCGGGTGGTGCGCAGGACCCGCGCGGCAACGGGGTAGCGCTCGGTGTGATAGCTGTCGAGCAACCCCTCGGGTGCCCAACCATGCACTGCCGCAGCGAGTTTCCAGCCCAGATTGACGGCGTCCTGGACGCCGAGATTGACGCCCTGGCCGCCGATCGGCAGGTGAATGTGGGCCGCGTCCCCGGCGAAGAACACCCTGCCTTCGCGATAGCGCTCGACCTGCCGTGCCGCGTCACTGAACCGGGAGGCCTCGCGCAACTCGCCCAGCCGCGTCTCGGGTCCGTACACCGCCTGCAGTGCCTCCTCGACTTCCGCTGCCGTGACGGGTGTTTGGCGATCGGTTCGTTCGGCGCCGAGCTTGCCGAAGATGAACCGGTACACACCACCTTCGATGGGGTGCAGGACAGTGAAGAACCCGTTGCCGGACTTGAAGTACTGACTGAAATGTTCGGAAATGCTTGGGACAGTATCGGATCGAGACGCGAGGGTCAGGTCCGCGACGGCCGAGGCCATCGTGCCCGCGGTGCCTGGGAACGGGACGCCCAGCAGCTTACGAACCGTGCTGTGCCCACCATCGCACGCGACGAGATAGCCGCCCCGAATATCCCCGACCGTGACGCCGCCGGAATCCTGTTCGATCGCCGACACCTCGAACTCGCGCAGCACCGGCACGCCCTGGTCGACCAGTCGCTGTTCGAGGAAGGCCTCCAACCGAGTCTGTGGAATCGCGACCGGATACGGATGACGGGTCTGCCACGGCCTGCAGTCCAGCTCGACCGGAAGGCCCGCGAAATGCCCACCGAACTCGCCGCGGGGGATCGCGCGGTCGAGCAGCGGATCCAGTAATCCGCGCAGGTCGAGTACCTCCGCGGTGCGCGGTTGCAGCCCGCCGGCCCGGGACTGCGCACTCCGCGTGCGCTGTTTTTCCAGCACTACCACCGGAATTCCGGCCAGCGTGAGCTCATTGGCCAGCATCAACCCCGTCGGCCCTGCCCCGACCACGATCACTTCAGTCTGCACGTCATCCTCCAAAAGTAGACTTAGTGCAATAATACACTCGATCTACTAATGCGCTAGAGTGGAGACATGACCGAACCGACGGGACTGCGCGAACGCAAGAAGATCCGTATCCGCGAGCAGATCGCGGCCACGGCAATCCGCATGTTCCTCGAATCCGGCTTCGACCAGATCTCGATCACCGACATCGCGCGCGCGGCCGAGGTCTCCCGCCGAACCCTGTTCGCGTACTTCCCGACCAAGGAAGACCTTGTCCTGCAACGTTTCGCCGACCACGAAGACGAAGCGGCCCGAATCGTCCGCGCCCGGCAACCCGACCAACCGCCGCTGGACGCGCTCCGCGAAGCCCACCTGGCAGCGCTACGTCAACGCGACCCGAACACCGGCCTGAACGACACTCCGGAGATCATGGCGTTCATCCAATTGATCAGCGGCACCGAAAGTTTGGCGGCCAGACTGAGCCGCTACGGCTCCCGCGGCGTAGCCACGCTGGCAGATGCATTGCACGAGAACGGTTTCAACCCACTCACCGCCCGCCTCCTGGCCGCCCAGGTGACCGTCGTCCAACGCGAACTCGCCGTCATGAACCACGCCCACCTCGTCAAAGGCGAATCCGCCGCAGCCCGCTACCCGGCAGCCGTCCAAGCCACCAACCATGCCTTCGATCTATTCCGCGACGGGATCGCAGCCCGGTGATCCGGCCGGTTGCGTGCCCCACGCGCTGATAGTTCGACGGTGCGCCGCGTCGTTGTCGTCGCGGAACGGTCAAGGGGCGATGGTTAGGATCAGCTGCGATGCATATCGACTTGATGCTTGATTCGCTGGATGGGCTGTCGGTGGGGGACTCGTTGGGTCAGCAGTTCCCCATTATGCGGCGGTCGATTCAGGATATTCGGGTGGGCAATCTTCCGGCGGGGCCATGGGGGTGGACCGACGACACCGAGATGGCCTGCAGCGTGGTTGCTGAGCTTTGTGCTCATGGTGGGATCGATCGGGATCGGCTTGCCGCTGCCTTCGCGCGGCGATTCGACCCGGGCCGTGACTATGGGTTCATTGCGGTCAGCACGTTGCGTCGAATTCAGGACGGCGCGCAGTGGCGGGAAGTGGCGGGCGCCGCGTACGACGGTCAGGGTTCGTGTGGCAATGGTGCTGCCATGCGGGCCGCGCCGTTGGGTGCCTATTACGCCGAGGATCCGAAAAAGCTTGTCGCCGAGGCGATCCGGTCCGCGCAGGTGACGCATATGCATCCGGAAGGGGTCGCCGGGGCGGTGGCGGTGGCGCTCGCGGCCGGTCGAGCCGCGTATGCCCGGCTGAGTGGAATTCGGCCCACACCAACGGAATTCATCACGACTGTGCTGGACCACCTCGACGACGGTGAGACGAGCCGACTGATTCGGCACGCCCGCACGCTGCTCGGGGCCTCCGCCGAACAGGCCGCGGCTGAACTCGGCAACGGATCTCGGGTGACCGCGCAGAACACGGTGCCGTTCACGATATGGGTCGCGGCAACCCATCTCGCCGACTACCCGTCCGCGATCACCACCTGTATTGCGGCAGACGGCGATATCGACACCACCAGCGCCATCGCCGGTGGCATTGTCGCCGCCTACACCGGCACCGCCCCAAGCGCAGGCCCCATCATCGGGGTCCCACCGAACTGGCTTGCCGCACGGGAACCGTTGCCCGACTGGTTCGATCCGGACCGCCGACCCCGTCCGCGCAAGAGCGCTCTTCGCCGCTGGCTGTCCGGCGCATCATGAGCACCCGGCGAGATCGCCCGCCATCGCCGGCGCCGACTTGGATTACTGTGGCGGCGTGGGGTTCACCGAATACGCGCCAGGCGACGTCGTCCATTTTCCGGAGGGCCCGTTCAACGGGATCTGCGGGGTCGTGCGAGAGGTCTACGCGCGCCGTGGGAAGCTGCGCGTCGACTTCGCCGAGGGCACTGTCCATCGCGAAGGCAACGTGCTGCGGGAGCGTCGGCACACCCTGACCGTCGGATACGACGAGGTCGAATTGCTCTGAGCGGCGAGCACCTGCGGCCGCAGCCGCAGCATCTGCGGGTGTTGTGTGCGGCGCACGGCGGCCTGTCTGAAAAGTCGCTCGCGGAACGCGGGGTGGGTTGGTAGCGTGCGGAGGACCGTGAGAATGCGTGAGGAGGTGAGACCCCATGAAGGCTGTATCCAGGTGGGTGCTCCCCGTCCGCTTCACGGTTGGCGATTGATGTAGGTGTCGCCGGGAGCGCCTGTACGTCAAGGCCATCCCGAAAGGGGATACCAATGCATTTCACTACAGAGACATCGTTGAACGGTGTAGTTGAACGTAATTTCACGGTGGGCGAGATCACCGGCGTGCTGTGGTCGCCCGCATCCGGCTCGAATGGTGCGCCCCTGATCTTGCTGGGTCACACCGGCGGCCTACACAAGAAGGCGCCCGGAATCTGCATCCGCGCACAGCATTACGTGAGCGCCTATGGGTTCACCGTCGCCGCGATCGATGCACCCGGCCACGGCGACCGACCACGAAACGCCCGGGACCAACAGTGGGTCGCCGCCATGCTGCAAGCCCGGGCGGCGGGCGAGCCGATCGGCCCGATCATCATCGACTACAACACCTCCCTGGCCGAGCGCGCCGTGCCGGAATGGCAGGCCACCCTGGACGCCCTGCAAGCACTGCCCGAGATCGGCAAACAAGCCCTGATCGGTTACGGCGGCAGCACATTGGGCACCGCGACCGGCGTGATGCTGGCGTCAGCCGAATCAAGAATCGCCGCAGCCAATTTCGGCACAGTGTTCGTCTACGACGCACTGACCGCCGCGGCCCGCCGGATCACCATCCCGATCGAGTTCTTCCTCGCCTGGGATGACGAGGAAATCGACCGCCGCTCCGGTCTCGCACTGTTCGACGCCTTCGCTTCGAAGGAAAAGACACTGCACGCCAACCCGGGCAGGCACAACCAAGTACCCGGATTCGAGGTCGACAACTCAGCGAGATTCTTCGCCCGGCATCTCGGCACCGTACCGGCCTGATATGGCATCGGCGACCGGCCCCGCCCCGGTCGCCGATGTCGAGGTCAGGCGGTCCGTCTCGACGCGGCACCGGGTGTGTGTCGCAACGGCTGCCTCCGATATACCAGCAGTGAAGCCACACACAGGACAACGGTGAGGACCTCCGCGCCCACGCTCAGCGCGGCCTGCGGCGCGGGTTCCCAACCGATCTCGCTGAATCCGAAAAGCCCGGTGGTGCGCGACAATACGAACGCGCCCAACGCTCCGACTGCTAGCCCGGCCGCCGCGACCCGCAATGACCACGGACCGGCGAGCACTAGCAGGGCGAGCGCGAACGAGGCGGCGGCTTGCAGCAGGAATGACGGGCCGATGATGTGGATGTAGCGGTAGCCGTTGCCATAGAGGTCCGCGTGGATGTAACCGCTGACTACCAGGCTCGCGCTGATTCCCGCGCGTACAAACAGATCCGGCGATAAGAGACGTCCGGTCATTTGAGCGTCTGCTCCTTGATCGCCAACATCTGCTGACCCTTTTGATAGGTCACCTCGCGGATTCCCAAGGCGTCGTGCAGCTTTCCCGCAGGCAGTGTCACCGGCTTCGGTGCGGGCCCGTCGCCGGGTTTCGGTAGGGGATAGGCGGTGGTGGTGCCGCTGTAGAAGGTGATGTTTCCTTCGGTTTTTGTGAACAGTTGGTGCACATGGCCGTTGAGGCAGGTGACGGAGGAGAACCGTCGCAGATAGCTCAGCGCCTCGGTGGCATCGTCGGTGCCCCAACCCCATTGGGGATACATCGCGAACAGCGGGATGTGACTGAACACGATGATCGGTGTGTCGCTGGACAGTCCGGCGACGTCCTTGCGCACGAAGTCCAGTTGATCCTGCCCCAGATGTCCGAGCGTCTGCAGATTCAGCGTATTCACCAGGGCGATCAGGTGGACGCCCGCGATGTCGAGGCTGTACCAGCCATCACCTCGGGTGCCCTTGCCGAACACGGATCGATACTTCTGTCCCGCGTCATCGGTCGAATCATGTTCTCCCGGAACGGTGAACACGTGCGGCGTGTTCAGCCCCTGCATCATCTGCGCGACCTGATCGAACTGCTCCGGGGTGGCCAGGTGCGTGAGATCACCGGTGTGGATGACGAAATCAGGCTGGTAGCCAAGCGAATTCACCTGACCGATCGCCTCGGTGAAGGTATCGGTGACATTCGCATTGGCGGTGCCCTGGAAGCCGATGTGGCTGTCGCTGAGCTGGGCGAAGCGCAGCGTCGGGCGGCCATCCGCGACGGGCGGTGCGGCACCGGCGACATGCGAGATCACCTCGCCGCCGATCACGGTCAACCCGACCGCGGCCCCGAACCAGGCACTGTGCCGCATGAGCTGCCGTCGCGTCATCGCGTGCGGGTCGCGCGGATCGGTGTGCTCGCTCATGGGGTGACCAACACCGTCGCCTTCATGAACGGATGGATCGAGCAGATGTAGGCGAAAGTGCCCGCCTTGGCGAAGGTGAACGTGTACGTCGCCCCCGCTCCCATCCCCGGCGAATGGAAACTACCGTCGGTAGCCGCGACGGTGTGCGGCTCCTCGTCATGGTTCACCCAGGTGACCGTCGTGCCCGCCTTGACCGTGAGCGCCGCCGGCGCGAAGGCGAAGTTGTCGATGTTCACCGCGTTCGGCCCGGCCGGAGCCGCCGCCTGCGTGGGCGGAGCCATCGACATTCCAGGCATAGAGCCGGGCATGCTGCCACCCGGCTGCAAACCAGGAGTCTCTGTGCCGGAAGCGAATACGGGCGTCGGCGCGGAGTTGGTCGCGCCCTGGCTACCGCAGGCGGTCACGATCGCCAGCATTACCGCTGCCGCGCCGATGACTATCGCTCGCCGTGGAATACGTCTCATCGATCCGGTCCTCCATCCGGGGTGGGTCTGCCCGCTGGTGCGGGTCCTCACCGATAGATAGCGACCGGGGTTACAACGACTCAGGCAGGTTCGGTCGGCGCGAATACCTCTATCGCGCCGTTGTTTTCCCGCACCTGCAGGTGCGGCAGCGGTGCGGGCGCGATCGGCAACTGATGGGCGAGCACCCGGCCGTCGGCGGCGAACGAGGTCGAGTGGCATGGGCAACGAAGCTGGGCGGCGGGGGAGTCGAGCCACAACTTGCAGCCCTGATGAGTGCACACACCGGACACCGCCGTCACAACCCCGTTGACGCGGCGCACGAACCCGCTCAGGGTGCCGACATCGAAATGAATGATGCTCCCCTCGGGGAACTCGGAACTGGCCGCGACCGCCCGCCAGGCACCATTGTTCGGCGTCAAAGTCTCCTGTGCCGCAGGATCGTTCGACTGCTCACTACCGACAACCGCATGATCGATCGCCGCACCGGCGGCCGCCGCCATCGCGGCCGCCGAGGTCCCGATCACCACGCGGCGGCGCGGCGTCGCCCCTGAGGCGGTGGGTTCGGTTGCCGCGCCGTCGATTTCGGTAGCGAGCCGCCGATGCAGATCGGCCAGAAATTCCTCACTGGGCGCCTGACTGCCGAGACGCGCGGCCCGCAGATCGATGGCCGTACGCATCTGCTCGGCTTCGTCGGCGTCCGGCCGGAACGATCGGGGCCGACGCCCGGCCAGCAACTGCTCGACGTACCGCCGCACGTCTCGCCCGCTCACTCGACACCTCCCGCACTCGTCCGCGCCGCCATCTGTAATGCACGATGCTGCAACACTTTCGCATTCGCGACGCTGACACCCAACGTATGCGCCGCGTCGCGCACAGACAGCCCTTGCAGGAACCGTAGTTCCAGGATCCGCCGGTAGCGATCCGGCAGCCGATCCAGCACCGCCCGCGCCCGAGCCGCCGAGGTCGGGTCCGGTGGCTCGGGATCGGGCCGATCATCGACGATATCGTCCTCGATCGTGGTGATCTCCCGACCCATGCGCGTCCGCCAGTATCCCGCGAGCACGGTGCGCGCGGTGGCCCGCAGGTAGGCCCGCACCTCGGCCACGCTCGCCGAAACCCGCAGCGGCTTCAGCGCGGCCATGAACACCTCGGCCGTCAGATCCTCGGCGTCCGGCCGATTCCCGACCTTCGAGAACATCAGCGCGAACACCCAGGAGACGTTATCCCGATACACGGCCTCCCAGTCGGAATAGCCGGCACCGGAGACCAACCGCAACTCCCGGCCCGATCCCGGTTCCGTCGGAGACGGCCCGGCGCCCGTTCGTCCCACCATGCCCACCTTCTGAGTGCGGTGTAACCACGCTCCCTACTAAGTACGGAACGGGGTTACACCGGGCATCGGTTCAATGGGCTCGGGTTGAACGACGACTGCGCCACCTGAAGCAGGTGGCGCAGTCGGTCGTGTACTTTTTCAGTTTTACTCGATCACAGTGTGCCCGAACACCTTTGACCGGCGTCGGGCACGACCGTTTACTTCGCGGCGTTCTCCCGCTTCGGGAGCTTCCAGCCCGGCCGCGGGAAGTGGCAGGTGTACCCGTCCGGGTACTTCAGCAGGTAGTCCTGGTGCTCGGCCTCGGCCTGCCAGAACTCACTCGCCGGCGTCACCTCGGTGACGACCGGTCCTGGCCACAGCCCCGACGCGTCCACGTCGGCGATGGTGTCCAGCGCGACCCGCTTCTGATCCTCGTCGAGGTAGAAGATCGCTGACCGGTAGCTGCTGCCGATGTCGTTGCCCTGCCGGTCCTTGGTCGTCGGATCGTGGATCTGGAACAGGAACTCCAGCAGCGCCCGGTAGTCGGTCTGCGCCGGGTCGTAGGTGATCTCCACGGCCTCCGCGTGACCGGGGTGGTTGCGGTAGGTGGGGTGATCGTTGCGCCCGCCGGTGTAGCCGACCCGCGTCGACACCACCCCGGGCTGCCTACGAATCAAGTCCTCCATACCCCAGAAACAACCGCCGGCCAAAATCGCCTTTCGCGTGTCCGTCACGCGTCCTCCTTCGTGAACAGAGTCCGGAACTGCCCATAACCTTCGGCCTCGAGATCATCGAGGTGAATGAAGCGCAGCGCCGCCGAATTGATGCAATACCGCAGGCCACCTTCGGCGCGCGGCCCGTCGGTGAACACATGCCCGAGATGGCTGCCACCGTGCGCCGAACGCGCCTCGGTGCGAATCATCAGATGGCTGAAGTCTCGCTTCTCGACCACATTCCCGGCGTCGATCGGCTTGGTGAAACTCGGCCAGCCCGATCCGCTGTCGAACTTGTCGACCGAAGCGAACAACGGCTCACCCGACACCACATCGACGTAGATGCCCGGTTCGTGATTATCCCAGTACTCGCCCGTGAACGCCCGCTCGGTCCCGTTCTCCTGGGTGACGTGGTACTGCTCAGGTGACAGGGCGGCGACGGCCGCGGGATTCCTGTTGTATTCCTGTGCCACATGACCTCCTCATATCGGCCCCACGTATAACCCGAGCTCCGGGTGGGAAAGTCCCCGGTCGCGGCGACGTCACACTTCGGTCATCATTGTCCGCCACCTCAGTCTGCCGCGTCACTAAAGGCTCCGTCTACCAGCACCGGAACGACCTTGCTCGCGTCGATTTCGATCGCGACGGCGACATCGTCGGCGAATCCGATACTCGCGAGTTCGCGGCCGGACGCGCACTCGGTGATCAGCGAAGGAACATCGCCTGTCGCGTCATAGGTGGTCTTGGCCGCTGATGCCTCGGGCGACAGTGGTCCGGCACCGTTCTCGGCGAGGGCTGAGATGATCGCGGCCGCGCCGAACCAGTCCTCGATCGCGGGCCGCAGTACGTCCTGACCCGGCCAATGCTCACCCGCGGCGATCACCGAGATCGGCTGGTCCGCGGTACCCCAGCCTTGCTCGACGATCCAACGAGCCACCGCCGATGCGTTCCGCAGGCACGCGGCGATTACCGGCACTCCACCGACCGCGGCCGAGATCGCCGATCCATTCGGCGACGGCAATACCAGGCGTGCCGGGGCGGGCGCCCGTCGAAGTGCCGCAGGGGACAGCGACCACGGTTGCTGCTCGGACGCGGCTTTTCGCCCGACAGCTAGTTGCGCGTCACGGCTGACCGCGAATTCCGCCGCTGTCGCGTCTCGCGACGGATACGGAAAGACCCGCGTCCCCGCGTCGACAGCAACCGAGACCGATGTCGTGAACGACAGCACATCGATAACGACAATCGCCGCACTATCGGGCCCCAAAGCCCGCGCGCCCGCCAAACCCCAGTCGACGCGCACTCCCCACGGAAGTTGCTTGGACCACTCAGGAATCGTCGGCATCCCCATTCCCTCCCCGATTACCAGCCGATGGAAATGCCCCCGCCGAAGCGGGGGCACGATTCCGTCAGAAGAAGTACGCGGTCCCCGACGAACTGCCGGTCCCGTACCCCATGCTCTTCAGCCAATTCTTGAAGCCGATCAATGCGTTGCCCACCGGCCCCGGATCGCTGCACGAACCACCGACCGACGAGAACGTGCACCCGTCGTCCGCTACCGCTGAGGTACCAACAGACGGACCGCTCTCCGCGGCTGCCGTCCCCGATCCTGCCAAGACACCGACAACCACCCCACCGGCCAGCACCACACTGCCGATGCCACGCTTCACACTGCTTTTCGATGTACTCATCCGTACGAAGCTACCGCACCGCAACGTGAAACCGTTTGCCCCGCAGCACCCCCCAACTCTGGGGGCTCGCACTATCCCAGGCGGGCGGCGTTGATCACCACCGGCTCGGCAGGCAGCCCGTCGAGTGGCCCGCGCTCGGTCGGCGTGATCCCCGCGGCGACCATCCGGTCCAGCACATCCATGCCGCTCACGACCTGCCCGAGCACCGAATAGTTCGCCGGAATATGCGCGAACGAGTGCACGATGAAGAATTCGCTGCCGTTGGTGCCCGGCCCCTGATTGCCCATGGCGACCGTGCCGCGCTCATAGGTCTCGGTGCCGTCGACCTCATCGGGGAACTGGTAGCCGGGACCACCCTTCTCCACCTCGTAGATGTCGCCGCACTGCAGCACACCCAGCCGGGCGCTGTCGGTCAGCCGCCAGCACTGGCTCTGGTCGTAAAAGCGTTGCAGCACCAGGCTTGCCATGTTCTGCACGCCACACGGCGCGGCCCCGGCGCGGTTGAGCCGGATGGTCACCGGGCCGTAGTTGAACTGGAACGTCACGTCCATGGTGCCGACCGCCAGCGCGACCGGCGGCGGCGACACGACCGGCCGGGTCGCAGCGTTGTCCGGCGCGGTCGGCGTGAAGGCGCACGACACCACGGGCGGACCGGCCGAGGCCGGCGCGGTGCCCGCGACCAGCCCGGACAACGAGAGGACGGTGATGGCGAACGCGGCGCCCCAGCGAGGATTCATAGCCAGCAAACTAGCCGATGCCACCGAAACACGTTCGGCAAAGCCGCAATCCGGACAGGTAATTAGCGGGCGGCGGTGATCAGCGAGCCGAGTCCGTCCGGGGCGAAGAGCGGCTGGGCCTCGGTCACCTGCTGGCCGTTGATGAACACCGACGGGGTGGACTTGATGCCGCTCGCGAGGAGTTCCTTGGTCTTGGCCCGCAGGTACGGGTCGTACTTGCGGTCGGTAATGCACTGGGCCACTGCGGAATCGGTGTATCCGGCATCGCGGGCGAGCTCGATCAACCGGTCGTCGGGCAGGCCGTCACCGCCTTCGGCGGGCTGCTGCTCGAACATCGTGGCGAACCAGGCCTGGTACTTCGACGGGTCCGCCTCGGCGACGCAGTACGAGGCGTTGCCCGCGCGCGAGGAGTACTGGCTGGTCGACGCCCGGTCCAGGAACGAGATCACGTTGTATTCGACGACGGCCGAACCGCTGGTCACGGCCTCCTCGAGCACCTTGGCGTTGGCCTTCTCGAACATCTGGCACGCGGGACACTGCAGGTCGGCGACCACCCGGACGGTGACCTTCGCACCGGGATCGCCGATCCGGACCGCACCGTTGTCGGTGACGCCCGCGGGCGCGGCGGGCAGCTGGTTGGCCACCGGAACCTGGCCGGCGTCCTGGACCGGTCGCGGCGTGCCGATGAAGTCCTTGGTGAGGTCGCGCGCCACCACGCCGACGCAGACCGCCGCGACGAGCGCGAAGAGCACGCCGCCCGCCACCAGGCCGACCAGAACCTTGCGGTTGTGCTGGGCGCGCTCCGACTCCGATGGGAGGGTCGACCAGCCACCTCGAGTGGTGTTCACCGTGTAATCCCCCGTGCCTCTCGCCAATTGAACAGTTTCGCTCCGTCACGATAGTGGTTGCCGGACCGGTTTGGTGGCGCTGACCGGGTCGAGTACGTGTCCAGTACCCGGCGCCGACACTGTGACGGATATTCGCTTGCCCGCCACCCGAGCCGGAAAAGTAGGGTGGTCGGGTGATTCGCACAGCCGCGTTGGCCCACATCAGGGATCGTCGTCTGCTGCAGACGCGATCGATCGGCAAGGACATCTTCTACATGGCGGGCGGGAAGATCGATCCCGGCGAGACGCCCGAGGGCGCACTACATCGCGAGGTGCGCGAGGAACTCGGCGTCGGCGTCGTGTCCTTCGACGAGCTCGGTGTTTTCGAGGCGGAGGCCGTCGGCCACGCCGCTGGCACCCGGCTGCACATGACGTGCTTCACCGCCGAACTGGACGGCGAACCCAAGCCGACCAGTGAGATCGCCGAACTGCGTTACTTCACGGTGCGCGAGTACGCCGCGATGGACCACGTCGCGCCAGGCTCGATGCTGGTGTTCCGCAAGCTGCACGAGCTCGGGATCGTCGACTGGTAGGAAACGCCGCGCCTCGTTTCGATCTGTGCGATGTTGAAATCGGAAGGGAGAGCAGATGTCAGAGTTCGATCCGACAGCCATCCAGGTGGTGGCCTGCGATATCTTCGGCACCACTGTTGACTGGTTCACCGGGGTCTCAGAGCAGGCCGCCGACGTATTCCGCACGGCCGGTGTCGATCTCGATGCGGCGGTCTTCACCAACGAGTGGCGCGACATGTATGTGCCTGCCATGCAACGGGTTACGAACGGCGAGCGAGCGTGGGTCTACCTCGACACACTGCATCGGGAATCGCTCGATCAACTGCTGGACCGCCACGGCGCAGAGCTCGACGAGACAGCCCGCAAGCGCCTGGTTCGTGCCTGGCATCTGCTGCCCGCCTGGCCTGATTCCGTGGAAGGTCTTGCCCGCCTGAGTGATCGATACACCTTGGCCGCGCTGTCCAACGGTGGTTTCGCGCTGCTCACCCGGCTGGTCAAGGCGGCGGGCCTGCCCTTCGACTGCATCCTGTCCGCCGAACTGGCGCAGGCCTACAAGCCCGAGCCTCAGGTGTATCGCACTGCGGCCGGGCTGCTCGACGTCGAGCCTGCCCAGGTGCTCATGGTCGCGGCGCACACCTGGGATATATACGGTGCAAATGCTGTTGGCATGCGCACTGCCTTCCTCGAGCGTCCACTGGAGAAGGGCCCGGACGGCAAGGCCGACCGCGCTGAAGATACTCAGAGCGATCTGACCGTCACCAGCTTTACCGAACTCGCCGAAAAACTAGGCTGCTGAATACTTTTGGGATTGCCCGGCCCTTCGTGCGGCCGGGCAATCTCAACGACGTGTCAGAACAGTGACTGCGCGTCGGCGGCGATGAAGAAGCCGTGACCACCCTGATCGCACCTGACGCCTGCGGCCATCGAGGTGCACGCGATGCCGCGGACAATGATCGTCTGGCCGTATCCGAGCACCTTGCCCCCGCCCCGGTTGCCTCCGTCGAGCGGTGGTCCGACGAAAATGCCCTGGCTCAGGCACCTGAACTGCCCTTTGCCACCGATTACCTGCGCTGCCACCTCGCGGTTCGCGCGGGTGCCGCAATCGGGCAGCTCCGCGGGGACCACCGACGCGTGTGCCAATTGGCAACCCGTGCCGATGCCGTCGGACTCGATGAACCCGCACAGGATGTTCCCGCTCGGCGACTGGAAGTAGTACTTGCCGTCGCTTTGATAGTCGCGCGCATCGACGGTCGCGTCGTCCCGAGACGGGAGCTTGGTGGTGGCTGCGCTGCCCGCCGTCTCCGGTGCCGCAGCCGAATTACGCTGCGGCGGTGACGCTTCCGTCGCCGCGCCAGCGGAAACCGGAACGCCCGGACCGGACGGGGCGCTCGCGACAGAGTTCTTCCCGTCGTTCGAACACCCCGCTAGTGCACCTATCGCGGCAACAGCCGCGATCGCCAAAACAATTGCCCTCATGTCGTCTCCCAAGTCGATTCCGCCCCAACGATCTTGATATTCATCGATCGGGCCGACCGGTCCGTTACCCCGTCACAGACCCGCGTCCAGGGGGTATCGAGCGTCGAGCCCGGATCGGTCGCCGAGGCCGAAGTTCATGACGAGGTCGTCGGCGACCTGGACCAGCACGTCGCGTCCCTCGACCGTCGCTGCCCAATCCATCGGCAGCGCGGAGATGCCGTGCACCGCGCCGATCAGGTTGCCCGCCACCGCGCCGGTCGAATCGGAGTCACCGGAGTGGTTCACCGACAGCAACAGTGCCGCGCGTACGTCGCCGGTCTTGGCTGCCTGCAGCGCGCAATACACCGCGATGGCCAGGCATTCCTCAGCGATCCAGCCCGCGCCGACGTGCTCGACCTGGTCGGCGGTCGGCGGTTCCTCGGCCAACGTGACCGCCCTGTTCAACGCGGCCACCGTCTCCTCGGTCGAGGGGATGCCCTCGAGCTGAGCGATCGTTTGCTGCACCGCGATCGGCAACTCGAGCCCGCTCACCACCCGATCGAGAATCGCCGCGAACGCGCCCGCCGCGAGGTATCCCGTCGGATGCCCGTGCGTCAACTGCGCGGCCCGCGCCGCCGTGCCGAAGGCCTGATCGGGCCCCATCCCGGCCAGTCCGAACGGCGCGGACCGCATCACCGTCCCGCACCCTTTCGAGTGCGGATTCACCGGCCCGTTCTCCCCGAGCGGCTCCGGCGCGATATATCCCCGCGACTGCCGACTGAGCCCGGACATGCACGCATTCCCCGGGGCCCGAGACGCATACAGAAACGGCAAACTCGCCAACCAGCCATCACTGTGTGCGGCGGGCCGACCGCCCTGCTGAGTCTGCAACCACCGCAGATAAGCCCGCCGCAATGCGGGCACCGGATCGGCCGCCGCCGACCGCAACAACCCCTCGGCCGTGAACAACGTCATCTGCGTGTCGTCGGTGATCTCCTGCGGTGCCCCAGCATTGTGCTGCGGCAAATACCCCGTCACCCCCTCCTCGCCATACCTCCCACGAATCTGATCCAACTTCAAGAACTCGATGGGCCACCCCAGCGCGTCCCCAATCGCCCCGCCCACCAGGGATCCCCGAACCCGGTCGAATGTCATCGCGTAATCCACCATAAGACAACATCATTACCGACCCACCCCACCCGTGTCCCCGTACTTCCTCCAGCAGCCGACCTCGGAGCGCTTGACCAACAGCGCTACTCGCGCATCCTGTCGAATGCCGCGTAGTCCTTCACCGGGATCGAGTCGTGTAGGCGGACGCCTTTGGTGTTGAGCTTGGCGGCGGCGCGGCTCACGGGGGCGGGTAGTGCGTTGATCAGGCGGATGGCGTTGACCATTGCCCATACGTCGAAGCGGCGGGCGGGGACGAGGGTTTTCGCGGCGGTGCGGGCGAAGCTGCGGCTGCGGTGGACGTAATCGCCGATCTCGTGTTCGTATGCGGCGAAAGCGGCGGAATAGTCGCCGGCGTGTGCGGCGAGTTCGCTCGCGAGGATGTAGGAGCCCACTACGGCCATGCTGGTGCTGCCGCCGACGGCGGGGCCGGGGCAATACGCGGCGTCGCCGACCAAGGTGACCCGGCCGCGGGACCAGGTATCCAATTGAAGTTGGGTGATGGAATCGAAGTAGAAAGACGGGGTGTGGTCCAGCTCGGCCAGTAGCCGTGGAACCTCCCACGCCATATCGTGGAAGTGGCTGCGCAGCAACTCTTTCTGCTGCTCGGTGTCGCGAGAGTGGTACTCCAGCGGTTGCGGTGTGCGAAGGAAGAACCCTGCCCGCGCGTCGTCCATATGGGCCGCGCTGTAGATGCCCGCGACCCGGCCGACGTCGACGGTCATCTCCATGACGCCGTTCAACTCCAGGTAATTGGGCACGGAAAATATCGCCAGATACGCGCCGAGCCACGTGGTGAACCCGGATTCCGGGCCGAAGACCAATCTGCGGACGTTCGAGTGCAGCCCGTCGGCCCCGACGATCACGTCGAAGCGCTGTGGCGGGCTGTGTTCGAAGGTGACCTCGCCGTCGTCACCGATGGTGGCGATCGAGTCGTCGAAGAGGTAGGTGACATCGGAAGATGTTGTGTTGTAGAGGATCTCGCTCAGGTCGTCACGCATGATCTCGACGTGACTGTCGGATACGGCAGTGAAAAGCTTGCGTAGATCCAGTGTCACGGTCTTGCCGGAGGGGCGGCGAATCACGAGGGCATCGGTCCCGGTGGCTTTGGCCCGAATTTCGTCGACCACGCCCATCCGCTCCACGATCTGCATCGCGGGCCGGAACAGATCCACCGCATGCCCGCCGCCGGTCTTGCGTGGTGCCGCAGTGCGTTCGACGACCGTGACGTCGAACCCGTACCGGTTGAGCCAGTAGGCGAGCACGGGGCCGGCGATGCTGGCCCCGGAAACAAGGATGCGCATCGATCCCCCTAAACCGGCTGTCGCCGCAGCTGCCGCGCTAACCAGAGCAGGACGCCGTAGCCGAATGCCATGTCGGCGTTGGATACCAGGGCGGCGGTGGGGAAGATGATGGCGTGCCGCAGTCCCGCGTCGGCTAGTGTCCGGACGCGGGCCAGAATCTCCGGGGGAGTGCCGATCATGAGCCAGTCGTGTAGCACCTCGTCGGGGACCTCCGCGATGGCCGCCTGCACCTCGGCTTTGGTCAGCTGGTGCGGCAGCAGATCGATCAGGCCGCGGAAGCCTTCGCCGAGAGGGTGTTTCACACCGTAGCGCGCCCAGACCGTGTCGGGTGCGAGCAAGCCGAGATAGCGCACCGACGGGGCGCGCAGCAGTCGCCTGATCCCGGCTTGGGTTCGCGCGGTGAGCATTTGGATCATCTGCGCGGGGACGATCGCGTCCGGGTCGCGACCGGCGGTGCGGGCGGAGGTGTGCACCAGCTTCAGTCGGCGCTCGTACTCGTCCGGCGAGAGCGTCTCCCACGGATACCAGCCGTCGGCGTAGCGCCCGGTCAGTTCGAGCATTCGGGGCCCGTGCGCGCCGAGCCAGATCTGCGGCATCCGGTCGGCCGGGGCGGTCAAATCCATGGGCGCCTTGTCGATTCGGTAGTACTTTCCGGCGAAGTCGATGGATTCCGCCTCGGTCAGTGCCGCGCGAATCACCTGCAGCGCCTCCTCCAGGCGATCGACCGGCCGATTCCAGGTGAACCCGTACGGATCGAGGTTCTCGGTCTCGCCGGACCCGAGGCCGAGGATCGGCGGCACCTTCGTCATATGCGCCAGCGTGAGAAACGTCTGCGCGAGCATCACCGGATGCCTGCGGTGCGGATCGGTCACCCCGACCCCCAACTGCACCCGCCCGGCCCCGGCGGCCAGGTGCGCGAGCAGCGGGGCGTAATCGAACTGCGCGTCCGGGCTGCGCAGCGCCTTCGCCTGCGGGGTGAAATCGGTATCCCAGATGGCCTGCGGAAACACGCTGATCAAATGATCCGGCGCCAGAATCGAATCCAACCGGCCGAGCCGAGCCATCCGGACCAGGAAGCGCGCGGCGCCCAGCGGCGGATTGACACCGGCCATCGTGCCTACGGCAAACGATCGGGGCTTGTGCGATTCGGACACGAAGGTCTCCTCTCGACCGGTGTGCCGCAGCGGGCACCCCACCGATTATCCCGACGACCCTCGTTCGCGTCCGGTGATTCCTCGGCGCGCACCGTCGCCCACCGGCCCGATGGGCCACGGCGACCGCCTCGGCGCGATCGTTTCGAGACTACAGAATTGACACACGTTGCAGTTCCTGTCAACGTATCGAAGGACCGGAAGGTCCCTGATTCGGCTGGGCACCTCGGTGTCGTCGAATCGGAGAGTGCTCTATGGGGTTTCTCGAGCCCGAACTGCCCGTGGTCGATCTGGCGGAGTGGAGCAAAGGTACTCGCAGCGAACGAATACGGCCGATGGCCCGGCACTGGGCCGAGGTGGGTTTCGGGACGCCGGTCGCGTTGCATCTGTTCTATGTCGGCAAGGTCGGCCTCTATGTGCTCGGCGGCTGGCTGATCGTGTTGTGCACCAAGGGCATCGACGGATTCACGAATGTCGGCGACTGGTGGTCGGAGCCGATCGTCTTCCAGAAGGTCGTGCTGTACACGTTGCTGTTCGAGGTGGTCGGGCTCGGGTGTGGGTTCGGGCCGCTGAACAACAGGTTCTTCCCGCCGTTCGGCTCGATCCTGTATTGGTTGCGGCCCAAGACCATTCGGCTGCCGCCGTGGCGTATTCCCTTGACCGAGGGCACAACTCGGTCGGTGGTGGACGTCGTGCTGTATGCAGCATTGTTGGTGATGACAGTGATCGCGTTGCTGTCCAACGGGACCGGTCCGGTACCGGAGTTGGATACGACGGTAGGGCTGCTTCCGGTGTGGCAGATCGTCGCGGTCCTCGCCCTGCTCGCAGTGATCGGATTACGCGACAAGGTGATCTTCCTGGCGGCGCGCGGCGAGGTCTACGCCACGCTGACGGTCACCTTCCTGTGCACCGGCGTCGACGTGATCGTCGCCGCCAAGGTGGTTTTCGTGGTGATCTGGATGGGCGCGGCGATCTCGAAGCTGAACAAGCACTTCCCGTTCGTGATCTCCACCATGATGTCCAACAGTCCGGTCTTCCGGCGAAAGTCGCTGAAGCGCAAGTTCTTCGAGAATTTCCCCGACGACCTGCGGCCGGGCCGCCTGTCCCGCCTCTTCGCCCACGGCGCTACCGCCGTCGAGCTGTTGGTCCCACTGGTGCTGTTCTTCTCACACGGCGGCCTCGTAACGACGATCGCCGCGGTCGTGATGGTCGGCTTCCACCTGGGCATCCTGACCGCCGTGCCGATGGGCGTGCCGCTGGAGTGGAACGTCTTCATGATCTTCGGCGTGCTGGTCTTGTTCGTCGCGCACGCCGACCTCGGGCTCGGTGACCTGCACAACCCCGTACCGGTGGCGGTGCTGTTCGTCGTGATCGCGGGCATCGTGCTCGCCGGAAACCTGTTCCCGCGCAAGATCTCGTTCCTGCCCGGCATGCGCTACTACGCGGGCAACTGGGACACCACCATGTGGTGCGTCAAACCGTCGGCGGCGGAGAAGATCGGCCGCGGGATCGTCGCGATCGCCAGCATGCCGCAGGCCCAACTCGAGCGGTTCTACGGCAAGGACCGCGCGCAGATCCCGATGTACATGGGCTACGCCTTCCGCGCCATGAACACCCACGGCCGCGCACTGTTCACCCTGGTCCATCGAGCCATGCCGCCCGGCCACGAGGACGAATACACCCTCACCGACGGCGAACGCATCTGCAGCACAGCCGTCGGCTGGAACTTCGGCGACGGCCACCTGCACAACGAACAGCTCATCGCCGCGATGCAGGAGCGCTGCCACTTCGAGCCCGGCGAAGTCCGCGTCGTACTGCTCGACGCCCAGCCGATCCACAAGGGCATCCAGGCCTATCGCCTGGTCGACGCCGCCACGGGCGAATTCGAGCGCGGTGTCGTATATGTGGCGGATATGGTGACCCGCCAGCCGTGGGCCGACGACGTGCCCGTGCACGTCCGCGATAACGCGCCTGCCTGAACTACTCTCGTTCGGCGTGGTCCGGCAGTAGCGGGCGCATGAAGGTGCGCTCGTATCGCAGCACGCAGCCGCTCTCGTCCCTGATGCGGTCGGCCGCGATGAAGTCGGGATCGACGCCGAACAGCGCTCGGTACTGTTCGTAGGCGCTGAGGCTGGCGAAGCTGAACAGTGCCATGGCCTTGTCGCTTGCCCCTTCCGAGGGCAGGAAATAGCCGTGGTGGGTGCCGCCGTGGCGATCTACCAGTTCCATCCAGCGGCGGCCGAATCGCTCGAACGCGTCGATCTTCGCCGGATCGATCACGTACTCCGCAACACAGGTGATCACGATGTCAGCCTAATGATCACCACCGATGTGTGTTCTAGATCACAGGCCGTTTGGGTTGCTGACGGCGGGGCATACTGCCCGACGGCGCACAGGGCGCCCTCGGAACCGTGTATTGGAAGGATCGGTATCTGTCGTGGGTTTGCTACTGGTGGGAATCGGTACTGCGTCAGCCGTTGTGATCGCGACGCACGGTGTGGTGGTAGCGGCGCATTTGGCGCAGCGACGGCCCGCACCTCGTCGCCGGCCGGTTGCCGTCGACGTCCGGCCCGCGACCTCCCCGCGCGTCTCCGCTTAGCGCAAACGCTCCGAAACTTCTTCTCCGCCTGTATCTTCGGCATCACGTCGGTACTTTGCTACTATCGCACCCGCACTGCGGACTCTGGATCGGGTTAGTCGCCACGATTCGAGCCGCAAGTCCCGTGTCGGCTGTTCAGCCGATGGTGTGACCTCGTCGCGGCGAGGAATCTGTGAGAGGCAAGAACAGACCGCCGGATAGCCGAGGCTCGTCCGGTACTGCGAAGAGGTGCACACGATGGCCGAGCACATCCCGCCACCCGATATGGCGCCGGCCGGTAGCCGAATCGCCGCATGGGCGATCGACTTCGCGCTGATCGTGGCTGCCGCGGTATTGCTCGGCTCGATCACGCACTATCGAATCGCCGACTATCTGTCCGGCTGGCCCGGGCTCGCGGAATCGGGCGGCTGGGACCTGTTCCGCGCGAACGGGGACTGGGGCGGCGCGGGGAAAACGTTCGGGTGGGACGTCTTCGGTGAAATCCTGCTGCTGATCGGCGAGGCGTTCGTCGCGCTGGTGCTGCTGGTGTTCGCCTACCAGTTCGCGGCGCTGGCCTGGAAGGGCCGCACGCTCGGAAAGTTCTTGCTGGACATCCGAGTTCATTCACTCGCGGATTCGCAAGGCGCCCTGGGCAAGTGGCAGTCCGCCCGTAGAGCCTTCGCCAGCACCTTGGTCGATGTCGGCTTCTACGCTGGCGCCTGTATCGCGCTACTTGCGGGCAAATTCGTGCTGTCCCTGGTTCTTTGGGTGGTCGCCGTTGTGGCGCTGGTGCTCAACGCCGTCCCCTTGGCGGGTGGTCGAACAATGATCGATCGCATCGCGGGGACAACGGTTGTCCGCGCGGGGCTGTACCAGAAGTCATGGCAGGCCGCACGGGATGCGGCGATCCTCGAACGCGGCACCCAGGTCGGCCTCGAACGAATGCAAGCCGTCAGCAACGCCATGAAACAACAGGCGCAACACCTCGCTGAGGACGAACGACTCCGGCAATTGCGCGAATCGGCCCAGGCGGCACAGCTGCGTCGGCTGGGGCAGGACGCGGGTCGGCACACCGGCGAGGCGGCCAGGCAGCTGCTCAATTCCGAACGCGGGCAGCAAGCGCAGGACACTGCCAAGAAGTTCAGCGCGAATCTTCGTGCGGTATACGACAAGCGGCGGCGCGCGTCCAGCTGATCATCCTCGTCGGCAGCAAGATCGAAATCGTCTGGGGAAATATCGAGCGCCAGATGATGCCCGCCCGCGAAGGGTGTGCCACGGGTCGAGACCGACTTGCTGAGGCCGATTTCCACGTCACAAGATCGGGCTCGACCGCGACCGGAGTCGGTAGCGTGGTCCGGCAGTAGTCGGCCGCCACGTCGAGATCCGTTGTGCTGATGGCTACTTCGCGAATCCGCATGGCAGCAAAGGTGATTCCGCTCGGTCCGCAGCGACGCCGGATCATCAACATTAGTTGAGATCAACCGCGCCTTTGTGCCGCATGACGTTTGGGTATCCGCTATGCGGACAGCGATTGACAGGCCGTCAAACCGGACATACAGTCCCTCCTCAAAGTAATTGGAAACTTTCCTAATAGTTCACCCGACGCGGGGTGGGGAGAGGGGTGTCCCCGTTGACCACGCGACAGACCCTCGCGGGCACACCGAGCCTGCTGCGCGCCATCAACGATCGTGCCGCGCTGGAACTGCTGCTCGCCAACGGTCCGCTGTCCCGAACCCAGATCGGCACGCTCACCGGTCTTTCCAAGCCGACGGCCTCCCAGCTGCTGTCCCGCTTGGAGACGGCCGGGCTGGTCGTTCCGGTCGGCACGATGGCGGGCGGCCCCGGTCCGAATGCGCAGCTGTACCAAGTCAATCCGGCCGCCGGATATGTGGCCGGACTCGATGTCACCGCAGGCCGGATTCGGATCGCGGTCGCCGACATCACCGGCCGCGTCATGGCCGAGCACGAGGTCTCCACCAAGGGCTGGCCCGCCGCCGAGACCACCGCCAGGGTGGGCGACGCGGTCGGCGAGGCGGTCGAACTGGCCGGACTCGCCAACGGTGTCTGCTGCGAGGTGGTCATCGGCATCGGCGGCGCGCTCGACCCAGCTACCGGCAAGCTGCGGTACGCCACGCACCTGCCCGGCTGGCACTCGCCGCGGCTGATCGACGAACTGGAGTCGGCCATCGGCTGCTCGGTGTCGATCGAGAACGACGTCAACCTCGCCGCCATCGCCGAGCAGGCGCACGGCGCGGCGCAGGGCTGCGAGGACTTCGTGCTGCTCTGGACCGGCGTCGGTGTCGGCGCGGCCATTGTCATCGCGGGCCGGTTGCATCGCGGGTTCCACAGCGGCGCAGGCGAAGTCGGCTACATGCCGCTGCCCGGTGCGCCGATCGTGCACGACGTGCGTCGCAAGAACTCCGGTGGTTTCCAGCAATTGGCCGGTGCGCCAGCGGTTGTGGCGCTGGCGAAGCAGCACGGACTGTCCGCGCCGACCGCGGCCCGGGTAGTGGCCGCCGCGCTGGAGACGCCGGGCGCGGGCGACGCCTTCCTGACCGAGTTCGCGGGTCGTCTGGCCCTCGGGCTGGCCTCGATCGTCTCGGTGGTCGACCCGGAGCTGCTGATCCTCGCCGGTGACGTGCCGACTGCCGGTGGCGAGCGGCTGCGCGCACTCGTCGAGGAAGCGCTGACGGAGCTCACCTTCTCGCGACCCGAGGTGCGCTCGAGCACCCTCCCGGGCTCGCCGGTACTGCACGGAGCGCTGGAACGCGCCTTGGCCACCACGAGGGACACCGTGTTCTCGACCCATTGATCCACCGCACACCCAGCAGTACCCAGGAGGACCCGCACATGCGCAGAACCACCCGCCGCACTCTCGCCGCCCTCACCGCATGCGCGACCGCCGCGCTCGTCGTCACCGCCTGCACCGGGCAGAGCTCCAGCGGTGGCGACGACGGATCCGCCGAAGGCAAAGACGTCACCATCACCTTCTGGCATGGCTGGAGTCAGGACAGCGAGGTCAAGGCGATCGACGACAACATCGCCGCGTTCGAGCAGCTGCACCCGAACATCCACGTGAAGCCGGTCGCCAATATCGCCGACGACAAGCTCGAACAGGCCTTGCGCGGCGGTGGCCGCGACGCCCCGGATGTGGTGTCCTCCTTCACCACCGACAACGTCGGCAAGTTCTGCGCCTCGAAGGTCTGGGCCGACCTCACGCCCTTCCTGAAGAAGGACGGCATCGACCCCGCCAAGACGTTCCCGGCCGGGATGCTCGAATACAGCCAGTTCGAGGGAAACCAGTGTTCGCTGCCGCTGCTCGGCGACTCGTACGGCTTGTATTACAACAAGACCGCATTCGCGGCAGCCGGAATTACTTCTCCACCAAAGACATTCAGCGAGTTCGAGGCCGCGGCGCTCAAGCTGACCATCGCCGAGGGGGACGGCTTCAAGCAGCTCGGCTTCATGCCGAACTACCACGGCTACGAGACCGCCGCCACGCGCTATCTGGCCCAGTACGGCGCCGACTACTTCGGCGCGGACGGTAAGTCGAACATCGGCACCGATCCCAAGGTCGCCGCGATGTTCGCGTGGCAGAAGGACCTGATCGCCAAGCTCGGCGGGTACGACAAGCTGGAGAAGTACCGCACCACCTTCGGCGAGGAGTTCAGCGCCAAGAATCCGTTCCACACCGGCCAGGTGGCCATGTCCTTGGACGGCGAGTGGCGCACCGCCTCGCTCGCCGAGGACCCGGTGAGCTTCGACTGGGCCACCGCACCTTTCCCGGTGCCGGACGATCAGGCCGCCACCTACGGCCGCGGCTACCAGACCGGCACCATCATCGGCGTCGCCAGTTCCAGCCAAAAGCAGACCGCGGCTTGGGAATTGGTGAAGTACCTGAGCACGAACACGGACGCGGTGGTCAGCTTCGCCAACGCCATCCACAACGTGCCGAGCACCAACGAGGCCTTGACGTCGCCGAAGCTGACGGCCGATCCGAACTTCAAGACCTTCATCGACATCGCGAAGAACCCGAACTCCGCCACCACACCGTCCAGCATCAACGGTGGCGCGTACCAGCTTTCGCTGCGCAACTTCGGCTACGACTACGAGGCGGGCAAGACCGACCTCGCGGCGGGCCTGGCCGCGACCGCGAGGGAAATCGACGAGGCGATCGTCCAGGCGAAGTGATGTAGCGATGGCACTGTCGAGCACCACCGTCCCCGCGGCACTCAAACGCAAGCGCCGCCGAGAAGCACTGCGCACCTTGGCGTTCCTCGCGCCGTGGCTGATCGGGTTCGGGTTCTTCTTCGCCTACCCGCTGCTGTCCACCCTCTACTTCTCCTTCATGAAGTACGACGGGTTCGCGACACCGACCTTCTCCGGCCTGAAGAACTGGGACTACGTGCTCGACAAGTACCCGTTCTTCTGGCCGGGCCTGGGCAACACCCTGTGGTTGGTGCTGGTGATGGTGTCGCTGCGGGTGGTGTTCGGGCTCGGCATCGGGCTGCTGGTCACCAAGATCAAGACCGGCGTCGGGTTCTTCCGGACGGTGTTCTATCTGCCGTTCCTCGCGCCGCCGGTCGCGGCCACCATCGCGTTCGCGTTCCTGCTGAATCCGGGGACCGGTCCGGTCAATCACCTGCTCGGCAATCTCGGTCTGCCGCAACCGGGTTGGTTCACCGACCCGAACTGGTCGAAGCCCGCGCTGACCATGCTGGCGCTGTGGGGCATCGGAGACCTGATGGTGATCTTCACGGCGGCCCTGCTGGACGTGTCGAGGGAGCAGTACGAGGCGGCCGAGCTGGACGGCGCGGGCTCCTGGCAGCGGTTCCGGTACGTCACGCTGCCGAACATCATGCCCATCGTGCTGTTCGCCGTGGTGACCGGCGTGATCCAGACGATGCAGTACTACACCCAGGCGATCGTCGCCGGAAAGGTCGCCAGCGGCAAGGCGGGTAGCTCCGGCGAGCCGTTCGAGCCGGGCTATCCGCACGGCTCCACCTGGACACTGCCGCAGATGGTCTACAACCTCGGCTTCCAGCGCTTCGATATCGGGTCCGCGTGTGTGGTCGCCGTGATCCTGTTCGCCATCTCGATGGCGTTCACCGCGCTGCTGCTGCGGCGCAAATCCGGCTTCCTGCAGGAGGACTGAGCGATGACCATGACTACCACGCGTCCGGTACCGGTCACCGTGCCAACGGTGGCGGCGAAGGGCGCGCGCCGGAAGAACGTACTGAATTGGGTTGCCGTGCACGCGCTCGCCATCGCGGCCGCGCTGTTGTTCCTGATGCCGTTCGTGTTCCTGTTCTTCACCTCGGTGATGTCGGATCGGCAGGCGCTCACCTCTGATCTCTGGCCCACCGAGTGGCACTGGGGCAACTACGTAAAGGTGTGGGATACACCAGGATTCCTCACCTGGTGGCGTAACACCTTGGTGTACGCGGTGGCCGGTACCGCGCTGACGCTGCTGTCCAGCATCCCGGTCGCCTACGCGCTGGCCAAGTTCCGCTTCCGCGGCCGCAATCTGGCGCTGATGGCCGTGGTGTCGATGATGATGCTGCCGCCGCAGGTGACCGTCATCCCGATGTATCTCATCTGGGCCAAGCAGTTTCATCTCACTGGCTCGCTGTGGCCGTTGATCATTCCGCTGGCCTTCGGCGACGCCTTCTCCATCTTCCTGCTCCGGCAGTTCCTGCTGACCATCCCCGACGACTACCTCGAGGCGGCCCGCATCGACGGCTGCGGCGAGCTGCGCATCCTGCTGCGGATCGTGCTGCCGATGGCCAAGCCCGCCATCGCGGCGGTCGCGCTGTTCCAGTTCTTCTATTGCTGGAACGACTATTTCGGGCCGCAGATCTATGCCAGCGAGAATCCGGGCGCCTGGACGCTCAGCTACGGGTTGGAGTCGTTCAAGAGCGCCCACCACACCAACTGGAATCTCACCATGGCCGCCACCCTGCTGGTGATGGCGCCGGTGATCATCCTGTTCTTCTTCGCACAGAAAGCCTTCATCGAAGGCGTGACACTGACAGGGGTCAAGGGCTGATGCGCGCACTCAAAATAGCCATAGTCGGTGGTGGATCCACGTATACGCCGGAGTTGATCGACGGGTTCGCCCGTCTCCGTGAAACTTTGGCGATCGATGAAGTGGTACTGATCGATCCGGCCGCGGACCGGCTGGAGCTGATCGCGGGGTTGGCTCGCCGGATCTTCGCGAAGCAGGGGCACGGGGCGCGGGTCACCACCGCCGCCTCGGTCGCGGAGGGGGCCGACGGCGTCGACGCGGTGCTGCTCCAATTGCGGATCGGCGGGCAGGCCGCGCGGAACGAGGACGAGACCTGGCCGCTCGAATGTGGTTGTGTCGGACAGGAAACGACCGGGGCGGGTGGTCTGGCCAAGGCGTTGCGCACGGTTCCGGTGGTGCTCGATATCGCCGAGCAGGTGCGGCGAGCCAACCCAGACGCCTGGATCATCGACTTCACCAACCCGGTCGGCATCGTCACCCGCGCACTGCAATCCGCCGGACACAAGGCGGTCGGCCTGTGCAACGTCGCCATCGGGTTCCAGCGAAAGTTCGCCGCGCACTTGGGCGTCGACCCGGAACTGATCCGGCTCGACCACGTCGGCCTCAATCACCTCACCTGGGAGCGTGGGGTGACCGTGCTCGACTACCCGGGTGCCGGCACCGGGCACGAGGCGTTACCCAAGCTCCTCGCCGACTTCGGTGAGGAGATCGCCGCCGATGTGCGGCTACCACTTTCGCTGATCCTGCGGCTCGGCGTCGTCCCGTCGTACTACCTGCGCTACTTCTATCAGCACGACACGGTGGTTCAGGAGCTCGCTACCAAGGGCTCACGCGCAGCCGAGGTCGCGGTTATCGAGCGGCAGCTGCTCGACCTGTACGCCGACCCCGCCCTGGACACCAAGCCCGACCTGCTCGGAACACGCGGCGGCGCTTTCTATTCCGAGGCCGCGGTGCATCTGCTCGCCGCGCTGCTCGGCACCGCCGCCAGCGTTCAAGTGGTCAACACCCGCAACGACGGCACCCTGCCGTTCCTGCCCGACGACGCCGTGATCGAAGTGCCCGCGGAGGTCGATGCCGACGGGGTGCGCCCCCTACCACAACGACCGATCGAACCCCTCTACGCGGGCCTGATCGCCCACACCACCGCCTACGAGCAGCTCGCATTGCGGGCCGCGCTCGTCGGCGGCCGCGGGCCGGTCCTCGACGCACTACTGGCACACCCACTGGTCGGTCAGCACGAACTGGCCGAGCGGCTGACCGACCGGCTGCTCGCCCATAACCGCGCCTACCTGGATTGGGCGTGATCATGTCGACAAACACCGTTAACTGTTGGCGGGGGAAGCGTCTGATGAAACTCCCACAGAATGAACAGGTTCCGGGCGTCCTGGCCATCGATGCGGGCAACAGCAAGACCGATGTTGCCCTGGTCGCGCGCGACGGATCCATCCTCGGCGCCGCGCGAGGCGCCGGTTACCAGCCGCACAAGACCGGTGCGCGCAAGGCGATCGAGGGGCTCAGTCCGCTCGTCGAGGCGGTCGCCCGGCAGGCCGGGCTCACCCGCGGCGGGGTGCTCACCACCCGGGTCAGCGCGTGTATGGCGAATGTCGATCTGCCCATCGAGGAACAGCGGATCCATGCCGCCATGGCGGCGCGGCCGTGGGGTTTGACCGTGGGAGTCGTCAACGACACCTTCGGTTTGCTCCGCGCGGGGACCGACGGCCCGCGCGGTGTCGCGGTGGTCTGCGGCGCCGGGATCAACTGTGTCGGCCTGCTGCCGGACGGTCGCACCGCTCGTTTCCCCGCCCTCGGTGTCTTGACCGGTGACTGGGGTGGCGGTGGCGGTATGGCGGCCGAGGCCATGTGGCACGCCTCGCGCGCCGAGGACGGACGAGGCGAGCCGACCGCGCTATCCGCTGCCATCGGTGACTACTTCGGGCTGGCCGGGGCCAACGCGGTGGCCGAGGCGATCCACCTGGGCCAGTTGGCCGAGCACCGATTACACGAACTGGTCCGAGTTCTGTTCACCACCGCGGAGGCAGGCGACCCGACCGCCCTGCGTTTGATCGATCGGCAAGCCGACGAGATCACCCGCCTCGCCTTCGTCGTGCTGCGCAAGCTGGACCTACTCGACCAACCCACTCCGGTCATCCTCGGCGGTGGCGTCCTAGCGGCCCGCCAACCCCTGCTGATCGACAACGTGAAGACCCGACTGGCCACCGCGGCTCCGCTCGCCGAGCCCCGAATAGTCATCGCCCCACCGGTTCTCGGCGCCGCCCTACTGGGCCTGGATCACCTCGACGCAACCCCGGCGGCGCACGAGCGCCTCCGCGCCGCCTATCCCACCCTCCCCGCCAACGACGGCCGCCCAGAGTTCCCCAGCGAAATCGATCAGCCCGCTTGAATGCGGAACCCCGAGCACACGCGGTGCTCGGGGTCTGTTGGCCGAAACTCGCCGTGTCGGGCTGAGCGGCGGGCATTCCTCGGTTGTGCGTTGCCGACGTCCCGATATCGGCCCCGCTAGGTCGATCCGCCGATTCCCGAAGGTCCGCTGAGCCGACCGATGTCTTCCGGCGGCATGCGGATCGGGTCACCATTGGCCGGTCACTGCGGTGCGGGCTGGGTCCCCTCGCCGAGTGACGGAGCTCGGGGGAGTTTCGGTAGCCGAAATCGAGGGAGATCTCATGATCGAGATGTTTCGTTTCATTCAGCAGGCGTTCGTTGTTTCCGACAGTGGGAATTCGATCGATCTGACGTCGCAGTCCGCGTTCCAGAAACGGTTGCGCGAGTTGATGTCCGGGCCTTACGCCCTGGTCAGGGCGGAGGCGGAGAAGTACATCGACGGGGTGACCGGCGCACCTGCCGCCACGCTGACCGACGGCGGGCTCGCGCGGTTGACGAAGTATGCCGACCTGCGCGCGAAATTGCTTGCGCTGTCGGCGACGTCGTTCGCGACGACACCGCCGCCGACACCGTTGCCCGCCAAGGTGAACAAGGCGATCAAGGACGTGTTCGGGGTAGAGGCCGCCGATCTCGTTGCGTCGCAACAATTCAAGGACGAATCGGCGGTGTCCGGTGACGTACTGGTAGCCGTGAAGATCACCACCCGATTCGACCGGGTCGACGCACCCGCGATCACCTCGATGCGCCAGGTGATCGCATTCGTCGCCGATTTCGCGGCTGGGCGCACCGATCCGTTGACGATCGACCGCATCCACACCCTGCTGGATCGCCCGGTGCGCATCCCCGAGGAGTTCTTCGCACGCCCCGGCGGCGATCCGCAGCTCGCGGCGGCCCAGCCCGAACCGGATGCCGCCGCGGTCCGCCTCGCCACGCTGACCACCGAGGAGGCGGCCTTCCAGCAGGCCTACCAGCTCCTGATGTCCGCGCGCCCGGACCAGCTCGCGGTCCACTCGGCCACGCCGGAGCGAAACGAGCAGGAGCACGCGACCGGCGTGCCCAGCGTGGTGGGGCTCGCGCCGGAGACGCTGGCGGCAATGGATCCTGTTGTCCGCGAATACCTTCAGTCCGAGTTGCCGGACATCACGGCCGCCTCCCTGCAAGACATCCTCGGCGTGGTCAAGCGCAGGCGGCTGGCGTTGGCGCAGGATGTCGAGCCGAGTCGGCTGCCGCGACCCGCGCACATCTATCGCCTCGGCACCAATCTGTTCGCGGTGCAGCCGACGGTCGCCGAGCCGGCCGAAACCGACCCGCCGGTGCCCGATTTCAGCCACGCGATCACCCGCCCGGTCGGCGTCGGCGACCTGCAGGTGGTCCGGCAGGAGCTCATCGGCTACGTGCCCGCCGACGTCTCGCACATCGAGAACGTGCTGCCGGGCGAGCTGCTGAAGAAGACGACCAGGCGCGAGGAGACCTCCGAGCTGATCGTCACCGAGTCGACCGAGTCCGCGCAGAGCAGCGAGCGCGACACCCAGACCACCGAGCGCAACGAACTCGCCAGCGAGGCGTCCAAGGAGGCGGGCGAGCAGAGCTCCGCCACCCAGGACCAGACCTCGACGAGCAACTACGGCAGGCTGGTCGAGAACAGCAAGACCAACTATGCCCGCAGCGTCACCGACCGCGCCGTCAACAAGCTCACCCAATCGGTGAAACAGGAACGGACGCAACGGGAAAAGAAGGTGTACACCGAGGAGACGGTGCACCAGCTCGACAACGGCAACGGGCTCAGGGCAATTCGCGGCATCTACCAGTGGGTCGACAAGAAGTACCGGACCCGCGTCGTCAACTACGGCAAGCGGCTGCTGTATGACGTGGTCGTCCCCGAGCCCGCGTCCTTCCTGATCGACTCGCTGAAAAAGGGCGCGCAGGAGGAGAACTTCAACCTGGTCCGGCCCGTCAAGCCGACCGTCACCCCTGGGCAACTCGATGCGTCGAACTACATGTTCTGGGCCGCCCTGTACGGCGTCACCGGCGCGGTGACGCCGCCACCCGAGGAACTCGCCAAGACGCTCGCCACCGTCGAGAAGGGCGAGGCGGGCAAGGCGATGGAGGGCAACTATGGCAGCACCAGCGGCAGCCCGTTCTACAGCCAGTACTTCAACGCCTTCAAGATCGCGATACCGGACGGGTACGCGGCGATCGGCGGCTACGTGCAGCGCACGAATCGTAGCTTCGCCCAGCCCGACGACCCGGAGGAGCGGGAGTTCGAATTCTTCATCGGGGAAACGACGTTCATCAAGTTCATCAAGAACGCCGCGCTCAACCTGTCGTTCACGCTGAACGGGGAGACCGGCGAAATACCGGTCACCATGCGGACTTTCGCGAAAACGCTGCAATTCAACTACACCGTCGGGATCACCTGCCGCCGCACCGACGCGGCGCTGGCGAAGTGGCAGCTGGATACGCACGCCAAGATCGTCGCGGGCTATGAACGTCAGCGCACCGAATTCCTGGATCAGCTCGGCCGCTACCAGACCGCGGTGCGCACCCAGATGAGCCTGGCCACCGCGTTCTCGCACGATTCGACGACCGAGCGCGAGGAGCTGAAGAAGGCGTTCATCCACCTGCTGATGAGCGAGCACTTCGACCAGGTGGGTTACCCGGCGCCCAAGGATCCGCAGCAGTTCCCCGGGGACCCGCGCTATATCAAGCAGTGGGGCGCGGTGGTGGCGTTCTTCGAGCGCGCCTTCGAATGGGAACACCTGATGTACCTGTTCTACCCGTACTTCTGGGGCAGGCAGACCAAGTGGGGCGAGCTGGTGCTGATCCAGGACATCGACCCGCAGTTCGAGGCGTTCCTCAAGGCCGGCGCGGCGCGCGTCGTCATTCCGGTGCGGCCCGGTTTCGAGGCCGCGCTGGCCCACTTCCACGAGACCGGCGACGTGTGGATGGGCGAGGAGATCCCGGACATGTTCAGCGACCGGTACGTGTCGATCATCGCGGAGATCAAGGCGCGCAACGCCACCGCGGCCGAAGAGGTGATCGTCGACGAGTGGGAGGTGCGCCTGCCGACGACGCTGGTCATGTTGCGCGACGACGCGCAGCTGCCGACCTTTACCGCCGCGGCGCTGACCGCGATCGAAAGCCCGGCACCGGCCGCGTTGCCTGCGGCCGACGGCAACTGAGGCGGGGGACCGGTCATGCCTGACGAAAACACCGATCTGCGTGCCGAATTGGCGAAGCGGCGCAGCTGGTTCTTCGAAACCCAGTTGCGCGGGTTCAACCTGCAGACCTTCCACGACATCGTCGGTGAGACGAAGGATCTGGACGAGATCCAGCTGCTGGAACTGTTCAGCACGCCGTCGCCGGTGCCCGTCGGGCTGCCCGGTTCCCGCCCCGGGCAGCAAATTACCGACCGCCGGGTGTATCTGGACAGCCACCAGGCGGTGTGGGACGCCGACGAGCACACCCGGCGCAACGCGTTCGCCGGCGCGTATATCGGGCGGCTCGGCGATTGGCTGGAGTTCCGCGATCCGCAGCTGCTGCGCGCGCGAATCGCGGAGCTGGCCAAGGATTTCGAGCAGGAGCGGTTCGGCTCAGCGTTGGAGAAGTCGCCACTCTATCTGTATCGGCGCAAGCGGGCGACGGCGAATCCGGTACCGAAGAACTGGGTGCCGGGTCAGCTGTTCGACCCGTTGAAGAACGAGGCGCCGTTCGACGGGGATGACTTCGAAACCGACAACAGTGGGCGGGCGATCAGCCGGGCCTTCGTCGCCAGGGACAAGCCGTGGCTGATTCCGGAGCTGTATCACCCGGCGCATCGCCAGCCCAAGCCGCTCCCGGGTACCCCGGTGTTCGCCCCGCTCGCTCCGACGGTGCCGTGGCTCGACGATCTGGAGAAGTTCATCGCGGACTTCGAAACGGAACTGCGGATCGTGGTGGGCGGGGCTGTCGATCAACGATTCCCGTTCGCGGACAGCGACTCCGGTAAGCGGGACTATCGCGGGGCGATCAACGAGGCGCTGCGGCTGACCACGACCGGCGACGCGGCGGCCGAGGTGCAGGCACAGTTCCTGTCGACGGTCGAGATTCTGGACGACAAGCGCGTGCCACGATCGACCTACCGGTTCGGAATTCGGATCGGGACGGTGGGCTTCGAGCTCGAAGACGTGGAGAAGTTTCCGCACTCCGAGATGACGAAGTACTGGCTGCGGGTGATGGACCACCCGGTGCGGGAGGTGTACGCCAACAAGGAAAACTCCGACATGGGGCTGTGCCATCTCATCAGGACGCTGTACCTGTTCGGCGCCATTCCGGCGAAGGTGGCGAGCGCGGACAAGCTGCGGTGGCGGCAGCGGCCCGCGTTCGACCCGGCGACGTTCACCGAGTTCTTCGTCAATCGCGCTGCGGCGGAAGGCATCACCGGCAACGCGGAGGCGACAGCCCGGCTGCTTGCCGCGCAGGAGAAGCTCCGCATCATCCTGGAAGAGAGTGCCGCCGTGCCGGGCAGCGCGGCCGTCACCTTCTCGCCGATCGCGCAGGAGGCGGTGCGAAAGGCCATCCACCACTACAAGTTCTGGCTCGACGAGCCGTTGCGCGCGACGCAGAACAAAACATTCCAGAAGATCCGCACCGACCTCGGCTACGACGCCGAGAACGAAATGGAGTACTGGTCGGAGAACCACTACATCATGTTCGCGTCCTCGGAGTACCTGGCCGGGCAGCTGTGGCCGGACGACGAATTCCAGCCGGGCAGTTTCTTTCTCAGCGGGAGCAAGGACGGCATCCTGACCGGTAAGGAGCGCAGGGCACGTGGCAAAGCGCGCGTACTGCGGTGGCTCAATCACCGGATACAGATGGGCTGGACCGAATTCAACTCCTCCGGGTACTACCGCGAGCACCTGTGGTCGGTGCTGAACCTGGTCGACTTCGCCCTCGACGACGAGGTCCGCGACAAGGCCGCCATGGTCGCCGACCTGCTGCTGTTCGATATCGCGCGGTTCTCGCACAAGGGCGCGATGGGCGCGCCGGGCGGGCGCGCCCAGTTCAATTCCCACGCCAGCGGCAGGGACAACGCGTTCGGCGATGCCGTCGAGATCCTGTTCGGCACCCGCGGCCTGTTCAACGACGGCGACTCCGAAATCGGTGCGGCACTGGCCACCTCGACGTATCAGGTGCCGGAAGTGCTGCTCGAGATCGCGGCGCGCCCACCGGACACCGCCTTCATCGACCGGTCCCGGGTCTCGATCACCTTCGACGAGGCGCACCGATTCGGCCTCGGGTTCTCCGATCAGCGAGACGAGATCGATTCCTACCGTGAGGGTTACGCGCCGAAGCTGGAGAAATACTCGCGCTTCATCCGGGAGTCGAACGAGGAGATCGAAGGCGCGCACAACGGGAAGTACACCGCGGGCGACGACAGTGTCGTCTTCTGGTGGGGCGCATCGGCTTTCCTCAACAAGCAGGTGGTCAAGGGCGCGCTGGCCGCGGTCGACAAGTTCGGTCTCGGTGAGAGCGGCATCTTCAAACAGCTCGCCGGTATAGTCGGTTCGCTGCTGCCGAAGGTCAAGAGTGGTGGCTTCTTCGGACTGATCGGCGGATTGGTCGGCGGCGTGTACGGCGCCGTCGCGGGCGTGGTACTCGGCGCCCTGTTCAACACCTCGGACGCCGAGGATATCGCCGATGATCTGTCGATCTTCCTGGAAGGCTCGACCCGGACGCGCGCGAATATCCTCACCTACCGCAATCCCGACATCATGCTGTCCAGCATTCAGAACTTCCGCGCCGGGCAGCTGAACTTCCAGTCCAACGTCAACCAGGCCACGGTGAACGGCACGCTCAACGTATTCACCACATCTGGCCTGGTGAACCTGGATGTTTCCCCATTGGTCGCCGGAGCGGGTGGCGCACTCGCCGGTGGGCTGGCCGGCGCGGTCGGCGACGCCGTGCTCGGCGTCGGTGGGCTCGCGCCGACCTTGGCGGTGGTGGGCGGCGTCGGGGCGGTGATCGCCAACGAAGCCGCAGGCCATGTCAACCCGTTCGCCAGTAGCGGTGACGGCGTCGACGGATTGCATTGGTGGACCGGGTATTACGCATTGCCGATGGTGGCCCAGTACGGGCCTGCGGCGATCATCGCCTACGACTTCCATGACATTCAGGACGATCTCGCCGACGCGGGCTCGCACGTGTTCTTCCCGAAGAGCGGTTTCGATCAGGTCGACGAGCTGCGCTGCTCGGCCTACGACGACGCCAACTCGTCGCTGTTCGAGGCGTTCGACGTATTCCACTACGGCCCCAAGGGTTTCTGGGTGTTCGGCAAGTACACCCACATCGAACCCGGCGACGTGGCCGCGGACCGGCGCGAGTCCTACATCGGGGTGTTCTCCAATCAGCACCCCACCTGGCTGAGCCGCCAGGAGGACGAGGTCGACGTCTATAACAAGGCGGTGGAGTCGGCGGGTAAGGAGCCGATCGAAAAGCTGAAGGAACAGATCGAGAACGAGAAGAACATCGACAAGAGCATCGACCTGAAACGGCAGCTGCGCGACCTGGAGCGGATCTGGGCCGAGCCGCTGCCGAAGGACTACTTCGCCGATCGCGACTGGCAGCACGACGGCAAGAACATCTGGATCATTCAGGTCGGCAGCAAAGCCGAGTTCGGTGACTTCGAGCAATTCAAGCAGCGGGTCAGCAGCGCGCGGGTGCATCTCGACGACACCGGCGACATGGAGTGCACCTATCACATGCCGATGCCGGAGGGCGGAAGTCAGGCGCTGGTGCTGAAATACGGGGACGGCGGCGAATTCCATTACGGCAACGCGCCTTTGCCGACCGACCTGTACCCGCGGTTCGAGAATCCCTTCGTGCGCGGCGGCCGAGTGGAGTGGGGGCAGCGGTCCTATGTGCTCGAATACCGCGGCAAGTCGCTGCTGCACAACGTGCACGATTTCCGGAAACCGATACGCACCGAGGAGGTTTCGGTTGCCGACCCGGACCAGGTGCTCGGCCTGGTGATCTTCGTCCGCACCAAGGACGAGGACATGGACGAGAAGACACTCGGCATCGCCACGGTGCGGATCGGGTGCACCGAGGTGACCAAGGAGCAGATCATTGCCGTCGGACCGGTCGACGACGACACCACCCACGACACCGAGTGGATTTTCTTCGACACCGGGCCCGTGCGGGCCGCGCCGGACATGACCATCGACGTGGGCCACCGGGCCTTCAGTGACGGCGACGACGAGGCCGACTGGAACATGGGTTTCACGATGCAGGCGCTGATGGGCGACCATTCGCTGCGCGACTGCACGCTGACGTTCGACTCGTCCGATTTCGACGAGGACGTGCGCAACACCGGTCCGCTGCCGTTCGCGGTGCGCACCGACAAGTGGCGGCCGTGGGAAGCGGTACCGGACAGTCGAATCGAGGGGAACCTGACCCAAGCGGTCCGCCCGTCGTTCGACCAGCAGTACTACGACCACTGCGACCTGCTCGTCGCGACGCCGAACCAGCCGCTACGGCACCGACATCTCGACGCCTGCCTCGCGGCAGCACCGCGTTGGGCCGAGATCGCGAAGCGTCAAGGTGGGCCGGTGTTTACACCGACTTGCTCGGTGCGCGGCGTCTCCCGCTTCCCGGGCCATCTCGTCGCGGCAGTACTCGATGAGGGCAGGCTGTTCTTCAGCTCTGTCGTGGACAAGGCGGGGACGTGGGGGCCGTGGACCCAGGAGGAGCCTTCCTTCGGCACAGCGGTGCCACTGGCCGCGCCAGGAACCCTCTACGCGGGACCTTCGGCTGCCTCGGTCGATGGTGTCGAACTGGTAGTTCCCGGTACCGACGGACACCTGTACATCCAATTCGATTGGCACGCTGAGCCTTACTTCGGCTTCCCGCTTTCAGGTGAGTACCGAGGATGGATAGAGATCCCGGTCGAAGGATTCGCCCTACGCAAGGACGGCGACATCCTGATGGCCCAGGACCGGCTGCTCGTGCTCGGCACTGACGGAGCGCTGTGGGCCAAAACGATCATCCGTTCGACGACCTTCCCGCAGATAACGCCGTGGACGAAAGTCACCGACGGGCAATCGTTGCGAACTTTCACCGTCGATCCCGGTTCGCCGACCCGCGTGCTGGCCACCACGACGGATGGCCAAGTGTGGGACGGAACCTTCGACGGAACGAACCCGCCGCAGTGGACATCACTGGGCTTGCCGGGCGGCACTCCGGTGCCAGATGGTGTCGGAATCGCCTGTGCGACACCATATCCGGATCGACTGGACGTAGTCGCGGTCGCTAGCGGCGGCACCGTCTACGCCGCAACCTGGACCAAATCCGCAGCCTGGTCTCCCTGGGCTCCAGTTGTCCAGGGCGAGCAGGGATTCAAGGCCGGACCACACAGCCCGACCCTGGTCCATCGAGTCCAACGTCAACTAGAACTGCTCGTCCGAACCGAGGACGGCAACCTCGTTCGCACCTGGTGGTCGTGAGGTTCATGCGGAACGGCCCGCGCCGGACGACGGCGCGGGCCGTAATGGTCGAATCCCTCAGGGCTTCCAGGTGATTCGGCCACCTTGGAAGTCCTGGGCTTTGCCCTTCTCGAAGTCGTACTCGTCGCTGGTCGGGTACCCGTAGATGCCATCGGCCCCGGCCCGGGCTTCCCAGCTGGTCCGGATCGAGCCCCAAACGGCATGCGCGCCAGTGGCTTTGGACCAGTAGATCGCGCCGTCGTTGAAGAGGTTGTAGCGGCCGCTGTTCTTGGCGGGGGCTTCGTCGGTGATCGGGAAGCCGAGGGGACTGTTCTCCGCGCCGAGGGCGTACCACTTGTCGCGGATGACGCCGCTCACCTGGTGAGCCGCGGTGCCGACGGACCAGTAGATCGAGCCGCCCTGAAAGTGGTTGAAGCGACCGGGCTTCGACGGGGTCGACTGCTCACTGGTCACGGGGTAGCGCAGGCCGCCGGTCTCCGCGCCGAGCCCGCGCCACTTGTCCAGGATCGGCCCACCGACCTCGTGCGCACCGGTGTCGGGATGCCAGTAGATCGCGGCATTGCGGTCGAAGGTCTGGAACTTGCCGCCGTTGGCGGCGTCGGACTCGGGGGAGGTCGGGTCGCCGAGGACGCCGCCACCGCCCGCCGCGTCGTATTCGACCTCGATCGCGCCGCCGACCTCGAACGGGCCGATCGGGCGGGCTTGCGCGGTGCCCGCGGTCAGCAGCATCGCCAGCGCGACGGTGGCCAGCGTCGCGCTGGTGGACGAGCGGTGGGTACGAAGGCGGACCAATAGAACTCCTCAGTCAGGCGTTACTCGGTGACGAGACAGGGCGGAGCGTTGGTAGGCGATGATGGCATGAAGGCTCAACCATCGCGCGCGCGGCCCGGTCGGATGAATGGGTGCCGAGGCGGGTCAGGGCTGCCAGGTGATGCGGCCGCCTTGGAAATCCTGGGCTTTGCCGTTCTGGTAGTCGTACTCGTCGCTGGTCGGGTAGCCGTAGCCGCCGTTGACGCCTGCCCTGGCTTCCCAGGTGGTGCGGATCGCGCCCCAGATGACGTGCGCGCCGGTGGCGCTGGACCAGTAGATGGCACCGTCGTCGAAGAGGTTGTAGCGGCCGTTGTTCTTGGCGGTGGCCTCGTCGGTGATCGGGAAGCCGAGGGCGCTGTTCTCCCAACCGTAGGAGCCCCACTTGTCGCGGATGGCGCCGCCGATCTGATGCGCGGCGGTGCCGAGCGACCAGTAGATCGAGCCGCCCTGGAAGTGGTTGTAGCGACCGGGTTTCGACGGGGTCGACTCTTCCCGCGTCACGGGGTAGCCGAGCAGTCCGTTCTCGAAGCCGAGGTTGCCCCATTTGTCGCGAATCGCGCCACCGATCTGGTGGGCTCCGGTGGCCGGATGCCAGTAGATGGAGGCGTTGCGTTCGAAGGCTTGGTATTTGCCGCCGCGACCCGCATCCGATTCGGGGTTCACCGGATCGCCGAAGACGCCGCCCCCGCCGGCCTGGTCGTATTCGACCTCGATCGCCCCGCCCACATCGAACGGCCCGATCGGCCGTCCGGCCGCGGTGCCCGCGGTCAACAGAACCGCCAGCGCGGCGGTGGTCATCGTCAGTGCGACGCGGGTGCGACGTAGGCGTGCCAAGAGAAACTCCCTATGCAGGTGGTCGTATACGAGACAGAGCGGAGCCCTATCAGGGTGCGGCCAATGCCGATCGGCAGCGAGGTCAGTGGGTGCCAGAGTGAGCAAGCTCGCAGCAGCGGTACTGCGCACCGCCCACTTGATTGCTGATTTCACGATCCTTTCGTTCGACGCGCAAGAGCTACTGTCGTGGCATCCGACACTCGGCCTATCGGGCACATCGCAATCACCGTTAGTTGTTGCTGGTCACGGTGCGTCGGAGTAGTTCTGCCAACGGCAAATCCTGGACCTCAGTTCGGGCCGCGGCACACTGCGCAATTTTGCGCATCGAGCAGATCGCTGCCCGTGGCCTAGCGTCGCGATCGTGACTGAGATCGAACCATTTCCGGTGAGCATTCCCGAACACGACCTGGCGGACCTGCGGGCGCGTCTCGACCACGTTCGACTGCCGGAAGCAGAGACGGTTCCGGACGGTACCCAGGGCATCGGCTTGGCACGCCTGCAGAACCTGCTGGCCGCCTGGCGACAGCACGACTGGCGGTCACTGGAGCAGCGCTGGAACGCGATACCGCACTACCGCACCCGGCTCGACGGCCTGGACATCGCGTTCTGGCATGTGCGTTCGCCCGAGCCCGACGCCTTTCCCCTGGTGCTGACGCACGGCTGGCCCGGCTCGGTGCTGGAGTTCGAGAGCGTTATCGGGCCGCTGACCGACCCGGTCGCGCACGGCGGTTCCGCTGCGGACGCCTTCGACGTGGTCGTGCCCGCGCTGCCCGGTTTCGGGTTCAGCGAGCGGCCCGCGGAAGTCGGCTGGACCCCTGGCCGTACCGCACAGGCTTGGGCAGATCTGATGACCCGGCTCGGGTACGAACGCTTCGGTGCGCACGGCGGCGACTGGGGCGCGTTCGTCAGTACCGAGCTGGCTCGGCTGGCACCGGAGCGGGTCGCGGCACTGCATCTGACGATGCCGATCGCCTCGCCCCTACCCGAGGACGTGGCGACGGCCGACGCCGCGGAGCAGGCCATGATCGCCAAACGTGACATGTTCATGATGACCGGTCCGACCCATGTGATTGTCCAGGGCATGCTGCCGCAGACGCTCGGCTATTCCCTGCTCGATTCGCCGGCCGGGCTCGCCGCATGGCTGAGCGAGGCGCTGGTCGCGTTCTCGGACACCCGACCCGAGGCAGGCGGTGGTGTCAGTGTGGCGCAGCAGGTGGATGACATTGCGCTGTACTGGTTTACCGGCACCGGAGCCTCCGCCGCCCGCTGGTACTGGGAGGCAGTACGGTGGACGCCGCGCAGCGCGGAGGCGCAGAACGCGCAGGCGGTCACCGTGCCCACCGCGTTCACGCTGTTTCCTGGCGAACCGTTCCCGGTCGCCAAGCGCTGGGCCGAACGCCGCTATCAGAATCTGATCAGCTGGAACGAGATGACGTACGGCGGGCACTACGCGGGCTGGGAACAACCCGGCTTGCTGGTCAGCGAGCTGCGAAACGCCTTCCGCCAGGCCCGCATTCGGTAGACCGGTCGTTGGTCGGTGGCCAGCGTGACGGGCGCACACCGGTCTCGCGGAGGAAGACCGCGGACAGGTGTGCCGTGCTGGAAAACCCACACCATCGCGCCGCCTGTGTGACCGTGACACCACGTTCCAGCAGTCGTTTGGCCTCGACGATGCGCAGCAGAGTGAGATAGCGGTGCGGCGTATAACCGGTGGCGCGCTTGAACATTCGCAGGAAGTGGTACGGACTGTACTGCGCGACACCGGCCAACTCCGCGACGGTCACCGGCCGCGCCAACTGATCCCGCATATGCGCCACCGCTCGGAACACGGGGCTGCCTACCTCGCGCGGGACGAGGTCATCGAGCGGCACTGCAGGTTGCTTCACCACGACATTCCTTCACCACGACGACTGCGACGCCTCTGAGCATCGATCGGCCGATCGCCCTTCGCCAGATCACGCACTGCCCATCTACTGCCCAATTCGCCTGGCAGATCAGCCGGGAACGACCCGGGGGCGACGACGTTCTGGTTGAGCTAACGTGGTTTCGTGACGGTGTTGGGTGAGCGGCTGCGGGAGCTGCGCAGACATTCGTTCGTCGGACGCGCGGACGAGGTGTCGCTGTTTCGAGCCGCACTGGCCGAACCGGGCCTGATCTTCGTGCACGGCGTGGGCGGTGTCGGGAAGAGCGCGCTGCTCGAGGTGTTCGCGGAGGTCGCGGCAGCCGCCGGACGGTCCGTGGTCCGGATCGACGCTCGGCATCTGCGGCTCGCACCGGACACGATGACCGGCGGCGACCGGCCGGTCCTGCTGATCGACACCTATGAACTGCTGGCCGACAGCGACGACTGGGTCCGCGAGGAATACCTGCCTTCGCTACCCGCCGACGTGCTCGTGGTGATCGCCGGGCGTCAGGCACCCGGGCCGCAATGGCGGGCGGACCCGGCATGGCGAGATCTGGTGCGCGTTGTCGCGCTGGACAACCTGCCGCCCGGCGACGGGCGGCGGTACCTGACGGCTCAGCAAGTCCCCTCCGAGTGGCACGACCGGCTGCTGACCATCAGCCACGGCCATCCACTGACCTTGTCGATGTTGGTCGACGCGGTACGCCGCGGCGCGATCCCACGCACACTCGCCGATCTCCCTGACGTGGTGAGCACGCTGCTGGCGCAGACGATCGACGCGGCACCGAGCGCACGCCACCGCGCCGCTCTGGAAATCTGCGCACACGCACCCGTCACCACCGAAGAACTGCTGCATGAGGTGATCGGCGCGGACGCCGGTGAGTTGTTCGCCTGGCTGCGCCGACTGCCGTTTATCGATGAGGGTCCGCGCGGGTTGTATCCGCACGACATCGCCCGCGACGCCCTCGACGCGGACTCGCGCTGGCGCGCCCCCGGCCGCTATGCCGATCTGCGGGAACGGGTTTCGGCCGCGATGCGCGCCCGGATCCGCGCGTCGGTGGACGAGCGGGAACAGGTCCAGCTGATCGTCGACTCGATCGTCTTGGCCGGTGCTCGCTCGAAGATCGAAACGTGCACCACCCCGCCGCCCACGATGCAGGCCTACGCCGACCGGCTGCGGGACGGGGATCGGGACCCGATCATCGCGATGACCGCGGCCTGGCAGGGCGAACAACAGGCCGCGCTGGCGGACTACTGGTTGGCGCGGCAGCCCGCGGCGTTCTGGGTGTTCCGTGCGCTGTCGGGCGAGCCTCGCGGGTATGCCGTGTGCCTGGAGCTGACCGGGGCCGAGCTCGGCGTGGATCCGGGGGCAGACGCGATGTGGCGCTACGTGCACGAGAACGGCGCGCCTCGACCGGGCGAGCGGGTCCGGGCCTGGCGGTTCTTCCTCGACCGCGAGCACGGTCAGTTCACCTCGCCGTCGGTGACCCTGTTCGCAGCCTGCCAAACCCTCGACATCCTGAGCCGCGGCGACAACGCGGCGTGGACGTTGGTCGGCGCGTACGCCGACGCGACCCGGTGGGGCCATACCATGGCGGACCTCGGTTTCCAGCCCGCACCGGGAGCCGAATACGCGGTCGGCGACAAGCGTTTTCCCGTTTTCGCGCACGACTGGCGCCGCACGAATGTCACGGAGTGGATGCGCGCCGTCCACGCTCGGCAAGCCGGTGCGCCGATCTATCCGGCCGAACCCGGCGGCGGCAACGTGGTGCTCTCCGAGCCCGAGTTCGCGCGCGCTGTCCGGGAGGCACTGCGCGACCTGCAC
The DNA here is from genome assembly GCF_044459885.1 of Nocardia sp. NPDC050175. Taxonomy (NCBI): domain Bacteria; kingdom Bacillati; phylum Actinomycetota; class Actinomycetes; order Mycobacteriales; family Nocardiaceae; genus Nocardia; species Nocardia sp. NPDC050175. The sequence continues at coordinate 111,070 of NZ_JBITJI010000001.1, read as the reverse complement.
ACGCCGGAGCGCATACGGGACAACCCGCTGCTGCGCTCGCGGATGGTGCGGCAGCACGAAGGCGGCCTGCCCGCCGTCGACACCCTCCGAGACATGCTGACCACGGGCGCGAGTATGTTGCGGCCCGATCTGAGTGAGCTGGTGGACCGCACGTTCCTGCAGCCGACTACCACCCAGGAACGTGTCGCCCAGACACTGCACCTGTCGTTCAACACCTATCGGCGGCACCGGGACCGGGCGGTCGCCCATCTCACCGAGTGGCTGTGGGCACGCGAGGTCGGTTCGACCGCATAGCGCGACAGGCGGGGATGATCTTCGGGGCTAAGCTCGGATCCATGGTCGAGACGACGAGAATCGTGCTTGCTGCCCGCCCGGAAGGTGCGCCTACAGCGGCGAACTTCCGTACCGAAACGGCCGAGTTGCCGCCCCTAGAAGAGGGGCAGGTGCAGCTGCGGACGCTGTATCTGTCCCTCGATCCCTATATGCGCGGGCGGATGAGCGCGGCGAAGTCGTATGCGAAGCCGGTCGAGGTCGGCGCGGTGATGGTCGGCGCCACGGTCGCCGAGGTGGTCGATTCGCGCGCCGCCGGATTCGCGAAAGGCGATGTGGTGCTGTCCTATTCGGGCTGGCAGTCGCATGATGTCGCGCCCGCGTCGAGCCTGCGCAAGCTCGATCCCGACAAGGTGCCGGTCTCGACGGCGCTGGGCGTACTCGGTATGCCCGGATTCACCGCATACTCCGGTCTGCTGAAGATCGGCCAGCCGAAGGCAGGGGAGACCGTCGTGGTCGCCGCCGCCACCGGCCCGGTCGGCTCGGCGGTCGGACAGATCGCCAAGATCAAGGGGGCCCGCGCGGTCGGCATCGCGGGCGGGCCGAAGAAGTGCGCGGCCCTGCTCGACGAATTCGGCTTCGACGTCGCCCTCGATCACCGCGCGCCCGACTTCGCCGAGCAGCTGAAAGCCGCAGTGCCCGACGGCATCGACGTCTACTTCGAAAACGTCGCGGGCGCGGTCGCCGAAGCGGTGTACCCGCTGCTCAATCTCTACGCCCGCGTCCCCGTGTGCGGCCTCATCGCCAACTACAACGCGGCCGGTCTCCCCGAAGGCCCCGACCAGCTCCCCGCCTTCTACGGCCGCATCCTCGTCAAGAGCCTCACCATCCGCGGCTTCATCCAGTCCGAGTTCGTCGCCGAACTCTTCCCGGACTTCCTGCGCGACATGTCCGAATGGATCGCCGACGGCCGCGTGCACTACCTCGAAGACATCACCGAAGGCCTCGACAACGCCCCCGAAGCTTTCATCGGCCTACTCGAGGGCCGCAACTTCGGCAAGGCCGTAGTGAAAGTCGCGGACTAGCAACGGGTTTCATGATCACGGGACACGGCAGCAGCCGCACCCGCACGCACCGCCACCATATCCTGCAACCCACCCAGCATCGAGTCGAGTCATATGGTCGCCAAAAGATCTTCAACAGCAACCATTTGACTCGACTCGATGACGCCCAACGACCATTCGACTCGACTCGATTTCCCCAGCATCTCTGAACCGGACCACAGCCAGTCCTCACGCTGGAACTCACCCGCTGCCCATCACAGGCTGCGGCAGAGAAAGTCGGGTACCCCCCTCACGCGCCCAGCAATACCTCGGGCATCCCACGGGCCGTCGAAAACCTCGGGGACCGCACACCCAGGGTGTCTCTGCGCGCACGATCTCGGGCCAGTACACGCAAAGACCCTCGGAAATGTGCACTTTTCCGGGCAAGTGCTGCTTAGGACTCCATGCGGTGAGCAGCCCATAGAGCTGAAGACCTATCCATGTTTTCCTGTGAGTAGTGCTGGGCGCGTCAGGTGGGGTACCCGGCTTTAGGTGTGCGTCAGGTGTGCGGTGTCGCGTTCCCGAGGTGGTCATCTGGCTGTGGTGGCGTTTCGAGAGCTCGATAGCCAGCGAATGTCGGGTTCCGGGGTGGTGAAGCTGCCTGTGTACACCCGTTGTGTCAGCCTCACACCCGGTAAAGGGGGTGTTCGGCTGACACAACGGGTGTACGGATGGGTTCTCGGGTGGCGATCTGGCCGCAGTGGCGTTGCGGGAGTTCGATAGTCGCCGAATCTCGGGTTCCGGGGCGGAGCTACCGCCGTGCACCCGCTGTGTGGGCTGCACACCTGGTACAGGGGGTGTGGGGCTGACACAGTGGGTGCACGGATGGGGTCTCCGGTGGTCATCTGGCTGTGGTTCCGTTGTGGGAGTTCGATAATCAGCGAATGTCGGGTTTCGGGGTGGGGAACCTACCTGCGTACACCCGCTGTGCGGGCTGCACACCCGATACAGGGGGTGTGGGGCTGACACAGCGGGTGTACGGATGGGTTTTCGGATGGTCATCTGGCTGTGGTTGCGTTGCGGGAGCTCGATAAGCAGCGAATCTCGGCTTCCGGGGGTGGTGAAGTTACCTGTGTGCACCCGCTGTGTGGGCTGCACACCCGGTACAGGGGGTGTCGGGCTGATACAGGGGGTGTACGGATGGGTTCTCGCGTGGTCATTTGGCTTGGTGACGTTGGGGGAGTCCGATAATCAGGGAATCTCGGGTTCCGGGGTGGGGAACCTACCTGCGTACACCCGCTGTGCGGGCTGCACACCCAGTACAGAGGGGGTGGGGCTGACGCAGTGGGTGTGAGGATGGGTTTCGGGTGGTCATCTGGCTGTGGTTGCGTTGGGGGAGTTCGATAGTCAGCGAATCTCGGGTTCCGGGGGTGGAGAAGTTACCTGCGTACACCCGTTGTGTGGGCTGCACACCTGGTACAGGGGGTGTGGGGCTGACACAGTGGGTGCACGGATGGGCCTCGCGGGGCGATCGGGCTGTGGTTGCGCCTCGAGGGCTCCGGTGTGGTGAAACCTGTTGGTGGGGAGGGGTTCACAGAGCGTGCATACCGTTCACAAGGACACAACGCCTTGGGAACGGTATGGGGGCTCTGTGGGACTGGCGGTGTGGTCTCGCGGGGGCGGGAGGGGGTGGTCAGCGGCGGGTATCCGTCAGGGTTTGCGGCCGATGCCTGCCCAGTACCAGGCGGATTCGGGGTCGGCCGGGTCTTCGTCGAGGTTGGGGTGCCAGGTGACCACGGGGACGACGCCCGGGTCGATGAGGTCGGTGCCCGCGAAGAGGACCTCGGTTTCGGCGCGGCTGCGGGGATAGAAGGTGATGCCCGCGTTCTCGGCGGAGTCGACGACGCGGGACATGGCGTGTTCGTCGAAATCTGCCGTGGGGTGGGTGATCACCAGGTAGCTGCCGGAGGGCACTACGTCCAGGAGATTCTTGATGATGCCGTGCGGGTCGTCCTCGTCGCGGAAGTACATCATGATCGCGACGAGCATGATGGCGACCGGCTGTTCGAGATCGAGGGTGGCGGCGAGCGTCTCGTTGTGCAGAATGCCTGCGGGGTCGTGCAGGTCGGCGTGGATGAACGCGGTCTTGCCCTCCGGCTTGCTCGACATCAGGGCGCGGGCGTGGGCGAGCACGATCGGATCGTTGTCCACATAGACCACGCGGGCCGCGGGATTGAGCCGCTGGGCCACTTCGTGCGTGTTGCCCGCGGTGGGAATACCGGTGCCGATGTCGAGGAACTGGGTGATGCCCGCCTCGCTGGTCAGATAGTCGACCGCGCGGCCGAGGAACGCGCGATTGGCGCGGGCCATGGTGCGGATGGCGGGGATGTGGGTGGCGATGGCGTCGCCTAGGGTCCGATCGGCCGGATAGTTGTCCCGGCCACCTAGCCAATAATCGTAAACGCGCGCTTCGTGCGCGACGCTGGTATCGATCTTGGTCGGTAATGCGGCGGTGGTCGGAGAATGGCTGTCCGGCATGGTGATTCCCTTCTGGGGCGGCTACGGAGAGTCGGTTCCGGTGGCCGCCGAGTCGCCCACGGCTGGCGACTACTACTGCGAATCTTGCTCGCCAAGGATATTCCAGCGAACGTTCGGCATGCGCCGATTCGGCCGGATGGGGGAGGGTTTTCGGGCGGCCATCCGGTTTCGGCGAACTTTTCCGCGCGGCATGCCGTGATTGCCGCCGACTCAACAACAAACCGGTCGGTCGCCCTGGCCGACGGTGGGTCGTTTGTCCGGTGTGTCGGCGGGCATACGTGATCTTGATGGGGTTGAATTGCCCAGGTCACGAGTTTTTCCGGCGACGAGCGGAAAGCAGGAGACGACATGGTACGAGTCCGCAGCGACAGCTAGCGCCGCCGTACCGGTGGTGTCGTCGAATTCTTCGGCGGCGCGATTTCTTCGATATCCGAGTTAGTGGCGACCACACCGCGATTGCTCGTGTCCGGACCCACCTCAGCCTGCGAAAAGGAGCACGAACGTGAGCATGATTCTCGCCGCGCTACACGACACCGTTCTTGCGGAGGTCGGCAATCCGACACCGGAGGCGCCACCCCTGGCCGATAAATTGATGCAAATGGGCCGCTACTTCACCTGGTTGGTGCAACTGTCGGGTATCACCGCCATTACTTACGGCGGCGGACGATTCGCCTGGGAGAAGTGGAACGGCGGCGGTTTGCAATCGCCGAAGATGATCGCCAGCGCGATGGCGGGCGGCGCGGTCGCGACCAGCGCGGGCACGATCATGAACTCCGTGATCGGCTGATCCAGCACGACTTCGGTGTCACCGGCTCGGCGGGGGCGATCTCGTTGAGCCGGGTTCGGTTGTGCCAGAGCTGTATCAGTGCCTGGTGCATTTGGGCGCCGGACCAACTATTGGTCGCTTGTTCAAAGTTGTTGTGCAGCAAGCCATTTCCGGACAGCTATGACGCAGGTCACATTGTGATGTGACGACTGTCTCAGATACATTGTGGGCGATGAATCGCACGCGATCTGTGTTGGAAGCGGCGAGTGAAACTGCCGTCAAGTGCCGAAAGTCCGTCGCCGACCGCATAGTCGACCTGATCGCCGAACACAGCGACCACGTCTTCGGTGTCGGCGGCGCGAATATCGAAGACCTCTACGACGCGCTGCATCGCAGCACGGCCTCGATCACCGGCATCGTCGCCAAGCACGAATTCGGCGCCGCGACAATGGCCGACGGCTATGCGCGCACCACGAACCGGCTCGGCGTCGTTGCCGCGACCTCCGGCGGCGGTGCGCTGAATCTGATTGCCGCACTGGGGGAGTCGTTCGATTCGCGAGTTCCGGTGCTGGCCTTGGTCGGACAGCCGCCGCTCGCGCTCGAAGGCCGCGGAGCGTTCCAGGACACCAGTGGTGGCGCGGGGCGGATCGATGCGGAGCGGCTGTTCGGATCGGTGGCGCGGTTCTGTGTCAAGCTCACCCGGGCCGAGGATGTCACCGCTGCCGTTGAGCAGGCGATCAGCGCCGCGATGGCAGGCGGACCAGCAGTCCTGTTGCTGCCCAAGGATATTCAGACTCAGCCGGTGCCGGATATGGGAACGGCCGCCCGAGATGGGCTGCTGTTCGGCCAGGGCTTTGTTCGCGATGAACCGGACGCGCATGACGAGGCGCTCGCCCTCGTCGCCGCCTGCATCGGTCGGACGGTGATGATCGCGGGCCCCGAGGTGGCTCGTGCCGACGCCAGGGCCGAGCTCCTCATCATGGCGCGGGCACTGCGTGCCGCGGTGGCGGTGACGCCGGATGCCAAGGACGCCTTCCCGAATGACGATCCGCTGTTCGTAGGGATCGCGGGCAGCATGGGTCATCCTCGGCTCGCCGAGTTGATCGGCGACGCCGCGCTGTGCGTGTTGGCAGGCACCCCGATGCCGGTGATGGCGCGCGCCGGTCTCGAAGCGGCCCTGGCGAATTGCCCGAGGGTGCTGCATGTCGGCACTGACCCGGCGTTCGTGCGCACAGATGCCTGGCTGCGCGGACCGCTACGGGCGCTGCTGGTGGAGGTGGCCTCGGCGGCCACGCCTTCAGGCCCTGAATATGCGCCGATACCGTCTCCCGCACTGAGCGTTCCGGCGGCATCGGGGCCGGGTGTGCGCTACCGCGATGCGATCGAAGCGATCAACGCCAGGCTGGCGCCGGGCACGGATGTGGTGGTCGATGCGGGCAATACAGGCGCGGCGGCGGTGCATCACCTGCCGGTGCCTGCCGATAGCCGCTTCGTCATCGCCCTCGGCATGGGCGGCATGGGCTACGCGTTCGGCGCGGGCATCGGCAGCGCGCTGGGGCGTCGCCGCAGAACGTTCGTAATCGCCGGAGACGGCGCGTATTTCATGCACGGCCACGAGGTGCACACCGCCGTCGAGCACCACGTGCCGGTGACCTTCGTGATCTTCAACAACAACGCGCACGCGATGTGCGTGACCCGCGAACAGCTCTACTACTCCGGCGATTACACCTACAACAAATTCGGCCCCGCGCGCATCGGCGCCGCGGTCGCCGCGATGTTCCCGCGTATTCCGGCCTACTCCACCGACACTCGCGCGGAATTCGAAGCCGCGCTCGACGAGACCCACGAAGCGACAGGACCTGTATTCATCGAAATCCTTTGCGACCCAGACGAAATACCACCGTTCGCCCCGTTCTTGAAGGAGCTCTCCGCATGACCGAGCCAGCCGCGATCGCCGCCGAACCCATCGAAGTCCCCGAACTCGACGTGCCAGGCGTGTACCGGGTGGAGAACATCAGCGTCAAAGAGGGCATGCCGATGGTGCTCGACATGACCCGCGCCGTGTACCCGCACGACCAGGTCTACGGCGAGTTCTGCACGGTCAACGAGTTCGTCGACGCGCCGCCGGACGAGGTGTTCGACTACCTCGCCGACACCCGCAGCCTGTGCGAATGGACCTACAGCATGCGCGGTTTCGAGCGCACCGCCGAGCCGGACCTCTGGGTGTCCGACGATCGCATCGGCGAGCACACCCGCATCTACACCCGCACCGTCGCGAACGCCGCCGCTCGCACCGTCGATTACCACTGCGCCTGGGATCAGCCCGACCACCTCTGGATGATCTACCTGATGCGGGTCCTGGACGCGCAGCAGGTCTTGAACAAGCCGGGATCGGTTGTCCTGTGGACCAATTGCCACCACCCGTTCTACGACGAGAACGGCTACCCGGACACCGCGCCGCCGGATCGACCGGTCTGGGTCGGCGACTTCTGGAATCTCTTCTACGCGGGCCACCTGCTGGAACTGCGCAATCTGAAGGCGATCTGCGAACACCGCCACGCCAAGGGTGAGCCGATCAAGCCGGAGTGGATGAACTGATGAGCACCTCGGCCGACACCATCAGCCTCGTCGACGTTTCCAGCTACCTGCCCAAGAATCGTGTCTCCGCCGACTATTTCACCCGCTACGCGGACCCCGAGGACACCATCTCGAACGCGATGTTCAAGTCGCCGCCGTTCCGGCACCACATCGCACCGGGCGAGACACCCGCCGACATGGTCGAACAGGCGATCGCGCCGATGCTCGAACGCCGCGGCAGCGAATTCCTCAGCGAGGTCGACATTCTCATCGTGCACACGCAGCTGCCCGAGATCGGCATCGTCGGCAGCGGCGGCGAGGTGGCCGCGCGGCTCGGCATCAATCCGGAATGGTTGATCGATCTGCACAACGGCGGCTGCGCCGCCTTCGTCTACGGCATGAAGATCGCCAGGCAGATCCTGGTGAGCAGCGAGGCCCGCGCCGCGCTGATCGTGACCGTGCAGAACGTCGCGGGCCAGGTCTTCACACAGGAGCAGGTGCGCGGCAAACCGCAAGCGGCCATCCCCGGCGACGGCGCGGGCGTCGGGCTGCTCGTAAAGTCCGGTGACTCACCGATTCTCGACATCGAGACCAGGCACCTCCCCGAATACGCCGGGCAGATGACGGCGGTCGCCGATCCGCCGCGCAAGTACTGGGAGGCGGGCACGGGCCAGATGCACGTCGGCTTCACCGAGTCGAAGATCGCGAAAGTTCTTGCGCGCGGTAATCGCATCGTCCCGGAGGCGGCGGAGGCGGTCTGCGGCCGCATCGGCGTGCGGTCGGACGAGCTGGACGTGCTGGTGACCAACCAGCCGAACCGGGCGTTCCTGCGCAACTGGCGCGACGCCCTGCAACTGCCGATCGAACGGCACCCCGACACCTTCGACGACTGCGGAAACCTGTTCGCCGCAGGCATTCCCGTCACCTTCGACCAGGCGGTGCAGGCGGGCCGGGTGCCCCCCGGATCGCTGGTGATGTTCGCCGGCTTCGCCCACGCCGGCGACTTCGCCGCGGCCGCCGCGGTGCGCTGGGGCGGGCGCTGAGGCGTCGATGATTGTGCACCCCGCGCAATTCGGCCACCAGCTTTCGCTCAACGAGAACCCGTACGGCCCACTGCCTTCGGTGCGGGCGGCGCTGACGGGCGCGCTGGTCGAAGCCAACCGGTATCCGGAATTTCTGCCGCGCAGGCTGCCCGGGCTGATCGCGGCGCGGCTCGGGCACGCACCGGACCGCGTCGTGGTCGGCGCGGGCGCGACCGGCGTGATCATGCATATCCTGCAGGAGTTCGTCACGCCGGGCGCGGCCGTGGTGATGGCGACACCGACCTTCGACGGCTACCCGCTGCTGACCGATACCGTGGGCGGACGGGTGGTAGCAGTGCCGCTTACGCACGACGGCCATCAGGATCTCCAGGCGATGTCGGCCGCCGTCGACCATCACACGGCGGTCGTCGTGCTGTGCAGCCCGCACAACCCCACCGGCACCTGCATCCGGCACGGCGCACTCGCCGAGTTTCTCGAACGCACCGACCCGTCGGTGACCGTCGTCTTCGATGAGGCGTACATCGATTTCGTCCCGCCCTGCGACCGCGCCGACACCGTCGCGCTGGTCGATCGGCACCCCAACCTGGTGGTGATGCGCACCTTCTCCAAGGCCTACGGTCTCGCCGCGCTGCGCGTCGGCTACGCCTTCGGCTCGGCACCGGTCATCGCGCGAATTCGCCGCTGGCAGCTGCCTTTCGGGATGACCGCGCTGGCCGAGGCCGGTGTCCGCGCCTGCTACGCCGCGGAAGACGAACTCGCGCTGCGCACTGAAACGATCACCCGGGAATGCGGCAGGCTCACCGCTGGCCTGCGCGAGCTCGGCTACCGCGTGCCGACCAGCGCCGCGAACTTCGTCTACCTGTCCGGCTGCCCCGCCGAACTCGACCGAGTGCGCGCGGGTTTCGCCCGCGACGGCATTCAGGTGAAGCATTGCGCCACCGGTATCCGGATCACCGTCGGCGACACCGCGGCAACCGCGGCGGTCGTCACTGCGGCACGGTGAGGCAGGCAACTCGCAAGTATTGAAACACGAACTGCTGCAACCATTGTCGGTCCATTGAGCAATGCGCTGATGACTGGTAGGTGAACTCGTCGCGACCAGGGCCGATTCGCCTGGCGGAGACGGTTACTCGTGCGTCATCGTGGAGACCACCCCCTCCGCTTCGGGCGAGGGGCGTCGCCGATCGCCAGGGATGAGCCGCAGGGGGAGCCGTATGAGCATGTACCTCCCCGAGGAGCTCCGCTGGCTCGGCTGGATCGCGGGATCGACCTGGCCGGACGGCGACGAAGACCAGATGTGGGCCATTGCCGAGGCCTGGAAGGCCGCGAGCGAGCAACTGCAGGCGCAGCTCGCACACATCGACACGGCCAAGCAGAGCACGTCGCGGGCCTATCCGCAGGGCCACGCAGCCGAGGAGATGGGCAAACTGTTCGACGGGCTGCGCAGCGGCGACCAGTCGCTGGACTCGCTGGCCAAGTACATGCAGCAGATCTCGGACTCGACCTTCGACATGGGCACCCAGCTGCAGGCGACCAAACTCACGATCGTCATCTCGCTGGCCTGGCTGGCGATGGAGATCCTGTGGGCGTGGATGTTTCCGCCGACCGCGCCCGTCGTGGAGGCCGCCGCCATCACCACCACCCGCTCGTTCCTGCGGGTGTTCGAGGACATGGTGCAGAAGGTAATCCAGAACCTGGCGCGCAAGCTGGGGGCCTCGGCGGAGAAGCGGTACTTCTGGAAGACGGTGGCGAGCGGGCGGTTCGTGCTGCCGACCGCGAAGGGCTGGGGCGTCTACGGCGTGAAGTTCGCCGAAACGGCCGTCACGTCAGGGGGATTGAACGCGGCGGTGCAGCTCGGCCAGATGGCCGACGGCAAGCGGCGGCATTTCGACGCCAAAGAATTCGGTGTGTCCGTGTTCGCGTCGGTCGCCTCGGCGCTGCCGTCGCGGGAGTTCGCGCGGTATCTGGGCAACGGGATCGACAAGCTGGCCGGCCGGCAGCTGAACAATGTGTGGGGGCGCACCGGGCGCGGCGCGTTCATCGGCGCGGGGGCGGGCGTGGTCGGCTCGGCAGCGGGCAACATCGCCGTCGGTGTGGCGACCGGGGACTGGTCGTCGTTCAGCACACCCCAGGGCTGGGTCGGCGGCGCCGCGCGCGGCGCGATGGTCGGTGGTGCGCGCGGCGCCTTCGCGAAGTCGAGCCCGATCTCGAGATCCGATGTGCGGTATCCGCTGTGGATGCACAAGCCGGGCGCGCCGCGGACACCGCCATCCAACGCGGCGAGTCGCGGTAGTTCGGTGCACGACGGTTCGACTCGATCACCCGGATCGTCCATTCGGCTGGAGTCGCTGAACGGCGACGGCAGCCGGGTCGGGTCGGGCAGTGGCAGGTCGGTGGGCTCGGGCGGGCAAAGCGTGCACAGTGGTTCACATCGCACCGGGCCTGCGCCTTCTGTGCGTACGAACGGTGGTGGTTCGTCGCATGGCACTGGGCCCGCGCCTTCTGAGCGCACAAGCGGTGGCGGATCTTCGCATGGCACCGGGCCCGCGCCCTCAGTGCAAACAAATGGCTCTTCGCATCGCACGGGTCCTGCGCCTTCCGTGCATACGAATGGCGGTGGTTCGTCGCATGGCACTGGGCCCGCGCCTTCAGTCCACACAAGCGGCGGTTCGTCGCATGCGACGGGTCCCGCACCTTCGGTGCACACGAGTGGTAGCGGGTCTTCCAATGGGCCTGCGTCTTCGGTGCACACGGGCGGTGGGTCTTCGCATGGCACGGGGCCCGCATCTTCGGTGCACACAGGTGGTGGGTCTTCGCATGGCACAGGGCCCGCGTCTTCGGTGCACACAAGCGATGGTGGTTCGTCGTATCGCACCGGACCCGAGTCTTCCGTGCACACAAGTGGTGGGGGATCACAGAATTCGGCCCCGGTCGTGACGAACGGCTCGGGCTCGCATCAGGGTTCGCCGTCGGTGAACTCGGGCGGCAGCACGGGCTCAGGTCGAGGCGACACCGGCAGCCGAGGGACGCTCGACAGTGACGGTCGGTCGTTCCACACCGGCCGGGGAACGGTCGACAGCCAGGGACAGTCGTTCCACACCGCGCGCGAGTCGTACCGCACGGCGCAGGAGTCGCTCGGCAGTGGTCAGTCGTCGGTGCGTGAGTCGAGCGGTCAGCCCTCGGTGCACGAGTCGTCCGGTGGCGAGGGCTCGACGCGGTCGGGCCGTAACGGGTTCGTCCCGCCCACCTCGTGGCAGGCCTCGGTCGACGGCGGCTGGCAGCCGCCAGCTGGTCGCGGGGGATCGGTGGATGGGGGCACGCCGCCGGTTTCTCCGATAAACAGCTCGTCCAGTGGCGGCGAGGCGCGTTCGGTGAGCCCGATCCCAGGATCTTCGACGCACACCGGATCAGGCGGCGATCGGCCGAGCACGGCGTCCGGCGCGTCGGGCCACGGCTCCTCGGTCTCGCATCCGCCGTCGTCGGCACCGCCGACCGGTACCGGCTCCACCCGGAATACGAACCCCCCTGTCCCGCAACCTCATCACCCGGCCGGCCAACCAGATCCCTTCCTGGGCGCCAGCAAGGACATGAAGGCCAAGACCCGTCCGAAACGGCTTCCGTACTGGGCCCCGCTGCCCGGAGTCTTCAACTCGCCGCACGCACCGGACGCCTCCGCGTGGGTGTACGGCGATTCGGCGGCAGACGGCCCGCGCGAGGGAACCGGCGAGGGAGTGGACGAGGGAACCGATCCGGACTCCGAAGACGGCGTGGATGTGCCTTTCACGCTGAAGCGTTAGACGAGCAGAAAGCAGACGAATGACCGGCACCGTCGAGGTCGACACGAACCAGCTACGACACGCAGCGGGCGAGTGCGATGGAATCCACGACAGCATCACCCACACGCTCAGCACACTGCGCGGTGTGGTGAGCGGCGGCCGTACCCCCTGGGGCTCGGACAGCTTCGGCAAGAAGTTCGCCGACGGCGACAAGGGTTACCTCGCGGCCCGCGAAAACCTGCTCGCCGCGATCGATCAGATGGCGACCACGTTCGGTGGCTACGCCGACGGCCAACGCAGCGCCGCCGACCGAATGGACGCGATGGACGCGGGAAATACCAACGGCTACAACTGATCGCGACACCGATGAGCGAACGGATGCGGAATCGGCGCGCGACATCGGCGCAGCGGGGATTACGCCGGTGCGCCGGCCACGAGCCGGTATACGGACGTGCCGTCGCCGGCCTTCCGGCAGGACACCGCCTGGAAACCGCCGGCGATCAAGTCGCTGAGGACGACGCAAATCCGCCGTCGCAGCGCCGCGCACTCGCGTCCGCACTGATCTTCGTACACGGTCGGAACGGCCACGAGCATGGTCTCGGTGTCGCCCCGCGGATCGAGTTCGGGGTTGCCGGGGACCAGTCCGGACGGTGGCTGCGGCCAGTGCTCGGCGGGCGTGGTGAGTTCCCAGCGGGCGATGATCCGGTCGGTGGGGTTGCCGCGGTCGCGCCCGGAGTCCTCGATGCCGTAGAGGTTGGGGGCGAATCCGCAGCCGCGCGCGCCGAGGACGTCGAGGTAGAAGTAGGCGTTGGCGGCACGCAACGGGTCGAAGGCCCACTGGATGGCATGTAATCCGCGGGTGAGCGAGATGCCACGCAAGAAATGCATCAATGATCGACCTATGCCAGTGCTCTGCCGGTCGGCCCGTACGACCAATAATTCCATGTAATGGTATATCGAAGAAATGCGTCCGCCACCGTCCAGGTCGAAGCCGGGGAATCCATAGCTGAAGCCGACCAGTTCCCCGTTGATGCGCGCACCGAGCGCGATACTTCCATTGTGGGCCAACGCGGTCAGTAGTCTCGGGCTGGGTGCGGGGTCTTCGGGTCGTAAAGCGAAGACATCTCGATAGAGAGCTATGGGGTCCGACAGACTACCGGGCTCGATCAGTTCGCTGACGATCATGTCGGTTATCGCGGTCATGCCGCGAGGCTATCGAATAGTTCTATATGGAAGTGGCGGAAGTGGGTAAGGCTTCACCGTTCAGTTATCAATCGGCAATCGGCGGTGGGGCAACTCTGCGAGTGGAGGTTCACCGGAGTCCGGCTACCCGGGCGAGTTCGTGAACCTGCGGGCGGACCAGGCGGTTGTCCTGCTCGACGAGATAGTGCAGCGTCGACTGAGTGTCCGAGCCGTAGCGAAAGTCCTCGGGACAGATGTCAGCGGCTTTGCCGAGGGCGCAGGAGGCGCCGGCATAGTCGTTTCGGCGAGCACAGGCATACGCGCCGGCCAGGTGGAATCGCATTCGTCCACCGACCGGGTGGGCATCCGGGACGTGCTGCTGTGCCGCGAGTTCGGCGGCCCGTTCACAATCGCCGCCCCACAGCATGACCTCGAGGCGGGCAATGAGCGATTCGGTGGGACCGAGCGGGACATCGTAAGCCGCGTGCTCGCGGTCGAACCGGTTGGCCGCGCGCGTCGCGGCGGTCGTCAGTCTGTCGGCCTCGGCGGTATTCCCCGCTGCGGCAGCGCCTTTCGCCGCGAGTAACTGCAGCGCGCCGATCAACACGGTCTTGTCGACGGAGTCGGCGGCGTCCGCAAGGTGCTTGGCGGCAGCCACCGCGTAATCGTGGCACTCCGGTGCCTGCGCGAGTCCCAGCATTCCGTTGCCGGTATGCCACGCACAAGCCGCCATCTGCCATGGGTCCCGCGTCTGTTCGGCTACCATCGTCGCCCGATCCGCGGCGGTGAAGGCCAACTGGTGGGCGCCGACCCTCGTCAGAAATCGACGGGATAGATGATAGCTACGCAACAATATCTTCCCGGCTTCGTCGTCATGCGACAGCAAGTACTGAACGCGAGCCGCGGTCAGCACCGGGGGAAGGTATTCGGCCAATTCCGTGTACCGATTCGGTGAGTGTTCCCAGATATTCTGGCATCGGTGCAATTGATCCGCCAGATCGGAAAGGGATCCGGTATTCATTGTGGTGTGCCGGTGCGTCTCGACGGCCGGATAGTCGATAATGCTGCGTTTCAAGGATTCGGCGAGCTGATTCCCGGCTTCGACGCCTGCGGGCGCCAGCTGTGGCGGCAGCGCTATCAATTCGCGGATATCTTTGATGTGTAACGCGTCGGCGAGCCGGACGATTATCGCTACGCTGTCCAGTGGCTTATTGCCGGACTCGATCAGGCGCAGCCATTCTTCACTCCGACCGACCAGTTCGGCGAGGGCTCGGCGGGACAGGTCGCGCCGGCGCCGTAGCAATTCGAGCCGCTCGCCTATTGTCAGCAGGCCTGTTTTGAGACCGGAGGTGCTGCTCACGAATTCTCCCCGTTCGGCGGTCGAAAGAATCCCTGCGGTTGTCGTGGCCGTTTCGCTCCCGTCCGGAAACCCACCGGAGGGCTGTCGGGAATTCGCGGTGGCCGTTGTACCCTCCAGTCTTACCCACCCGGCAGCGGAATAATCGGTGAAACTTTCTCGGTTCCGGCGGCCCGGTCACGCCAGGCCGGCGGCGGTGAGTAGCTTGGCGAGGTCACGTCTGGTCAGGTGATGGTCGTGGCGGGAGAGTCGTTGCAGTGTGCGATGTGCCATCCAGTCGTAGCGGAGGTCCTCCGGGGCGGCCAGCTCGGCCTGCTGCAGCGCCAGGGTCGCGGCGAAATCCTCGCCTTTGCGGCCATAGGCGTAGGCGGTGGTCAGGTAGTAGCGGGCGCGCAGATCGACAGCGGCGTCGTCCGGTAGCTGGACCTCGGCCGCGAGCCTGATCGCTTCGTCGACCTGGCCGAGCCGCAGCGCGATGTCCATCCCGGTGATGGTGACTTCGGGGACGCCGAACCAAATGGTGCGCAGGTCGACCGCGGGGTCGAGTCGCTCGGCGATGCGGGCGGCTTCGGCGATGAGCTGCTTGGACTGCTCGAGGTCGGTCGCGCCCGCGGCGGCTTCGGCGGCCAGCAGCTGCAGCGCGCCGTACGCCGGGCCCTCGGTTTCCGCGGATCGGGTGGCCGCGGCCAGGCGTTGCGCGGCGGCCAGGGCGTAGTCCCGGCTTTCCGTGTGATAACCCATCGATAGCAGTGCGCTCGCCACGTGCCAAGAACTCACCGCGACCAGGTCCGACTGTGCGGGTTGGGTGAGGATGCCGATCGGGCGGTCGGCGACGAGCCAGGCCAGGTGATAGTCGCCCACCCGGGTCAACACGAATCGGGCCAGGTGATAGGCCTCGACCAGGACCTTGCCCGTCTCCGCCAACTGGCAGTCCGAGGTTGCCTGGGCCGCGGCGCGGATCGACCGCGCCGCGGTCAGCACCCCGGGTAGCCGGGCGGCGAGTTCGGTGTAGCGGTGACCCGAACCGAGCCAGCTGGACCAGCATTGGTCGAGGTCGGCGCGCACCGACTCGAGGGTCGCGACCGGTGTGGCGAAGACGTGCGCCGACGGGTGGTCCATGATGGCACGGTTGAGCGCGCTGAGCTGCAGACCCATTTCGTCCATGTCACGTGCGCCCGAGCGGCTCGACGAGGGCAGGCCGATCAGCTCGACGGGATCGTCGAAACGCAGGACTTCGGCGAGTCGGTACATCATCTCGATACTGTCGAGGCGGCGCCGGCCTCGTTCTATCTGGCGCAGCCACTCCTCGCTGCGTCCGGTCAGTTCGGCGACCACTCGACGGGATAGCCCTAACCGTCTGCGGCGTAACTCGATTCGCTCTCCCGCACTGAGCGCTCTGTGATTCACGACCATCTGAACCCTCTTCCCCGGTGGCTCGTGATCGGGTGTCGCCCCTCGCTTTCGCGGGTCGTGCCTGCTGAAGACTGTAGTTTAACCGAAGAATGTTGCGGGGAAATGTTTTCCGATATGGCTGTGCGCGTGCAGGTGTACTTGCGTCCGCCAGGGCACCGGGGGATGTGCTGACGAATTGCCGCACGTCCGCCGGACACGCGAAAGCCCTGGTCGCGCTCGGGGATTCGGGGGGAGGAGGGGGCTGCGGCGGCTGGCGCGGCCGGGTCGTCCGTTCAGACGTTACCCGGCCGTGACCTACCGGCGGCAGTCTTCGGCCCGGCGGGCGGGGGTCGGCCTGACGGAGCCGAGTCGCTCCATCGTCAAGCCGGTCATCTCCAGCAGGAGGGTGCCGTCCGGTGCGATCGCACGGACTGTGTGCGTTCCGGTCAGATCGCCGAGCAGCCGGATGTCCGCGCCGTATCGCTCGGCCAGGCCGATATCGTTCGTGGATCCGGTGGCCAGGTCGATTCGGGCGATATCGCGGGGTACGAAAATCGGCTGATCGGTATCGGTCCCGGCGGCCAAGGCGAACGTACGCAGCATCGCGTCGAGCAGCAGCCACGGGATTCGCATGGTGTCGAGCAAGCCTGTCGTATCGGCCGGGAGCGACCACGTGCCGAGTGACCGTCGGTCGGCCGTCCGGATGTGGATGAGGTTGGCGAACATCCCGCCGATGCGCACTGGCGAACCGGCCAGGCAATACGGGTCGGGCACGGACCGGCCGACCACGTCGGGCACCTCGGGTCTGCGGGGTTCGACTGTCGAATCGGCCGAGGACACAACGACTTCGGTGCGGAAGAAGCGTCGCCGGGTCGCCGCGCCGTTGCCGGCGGTGACGTCGGAGGTCAATTCGACCGTTACCGACTGGGCGGCCTGTTCCGGGCCGGCGACCAGCGCGGCGGTGATCCGCAGCTCGACCGGCCGACGGCCGGCGAACGGTTTGAGGAAGGCCTCGAACCGGGTGTCGCGATACCCGAGGACGGTGGCGCCCGGCAGCAACGCCAGGGCTGCCCGCGCCGCCATCTCCAGCATCATGGTCCCCGGCGCGGTCGGCTTTCCGTCGACCATATGGTCGGACAGGTAGCCGTCGCGAACGGGATCGAACGTGTAGTGCCAGCATCCGGGGTTGTCGTCGGCTCGCGCGTCCTCGACAACGCCGTGCGGTCGCGCACCGCGCACCATGCGGAGCTCGTTGTCGCCGAGGAAGATCGCGCAGCCCGCGCCTGCGGCGAGTTCGGCGAGGAACAGGGCGGTCCCCTCGCCAGTGGTGATCGAGCTGAGCTGTCCCTGCCGTTGCAGATATGCGCGGTTCAAGTGGTCCGAACGAAGTCCGGTCTGTCCCCACAGCGGGAATGCGACGGTGAATTCGTCATCGTCGGAGTTCCGGGCGCACGCGGCCAGGAAATCGTTGGCGGCGGCGTAGTCGACGTCCCCGGGCAGGCCGATCGCGCCCGCCACCGATCCGACGTTGCACCAGCGGATCGGCGAATGCTCGGCCAGCGCCGCTTTGAGGTGCTGATAGCCGAGGACCTTGGTATCTCGAACCCTGCGGAAGCTCTCGAACGACTTGTTCTCCAGCAATGCCGGTTCGGACAGCCCCGCCGCGTGGATCACCAAGTCGAGTCGGCCCGCGGTCGACAGGACGGTGGCGACGGCGGCCCGCACCGCATCGGGGTCCAGTACGTCACAGGGGAGGCAGTGCAGTCGGCCCGGGCCGAGCCGTTCGGCGAGGTCTTGGCAATCACGTTGACGGGCAATGGCTTTCATGCGGGCGTCGGCATGCTCGATGATGGACCGGATGGGTCTGGCCGGGTCTTCTTCGCGCAGCCGCCGGATCAGCTCCGCGCGAACGTCCGCCGGAGCGGCGCCGTTGGAATGCTCGGCTATGCCGGTCGGATCTGTGCGGGCGAGCAGCCATACCGAGGGCTTGGCCTGTTCACTCAGCGCGCGCAGCATCGCGATCGGCAGCCCGCCGGTTCCGCCGGTCACCAGGATCGCCGAGTCGTCGTCGATCGGTGCACCACGGTGGGCCGTTGGCAGTGCGGCCGGCGTGAGAACGTCGCGATATCGGCTGCCGTTGCGGTACCACACCACCGATTCCGTTGCGGCTGCTGATCTTTCGTGGGCAAGCAACCGCAGGGCCTCGGCGGGTGACGCATCGGTGAGTATCGCTGCGATCGATGCGCCGGGGCGTTCCCAAGTCAGACTCTTGACGAAGCCGGTGAACAGCGCGGCGTACGGATGCGGCCGGCCCGTGCTCGGCTGACCGGGCAACAGCACCATGAGTGAGCTGTCCGCCGTCCAGCGGGGCCAGAGTCGTTGAGCGGCGGCAAAAGTGAGATCGTGCAGACGCAGCTGGGCGGCAATGTCGCGGCCGGTCGGGGTCCGCGGCGATTCATCGACGGAGCAGATCACCGTCAACGCGGGTGTCGCCGCGTCGATCAGCGCCTGCACGCGCGTGTCGCTCGGATCGTCGACACCTGCGCACAGGACCGTTGCCTGGGCCTTTTCCAGTTCGGCGCGCAGTTGCTGTGCCGACTCGACGGAGCCGACGAGGACGACGCTGCCCGCCGGGATCGCGCTGTGCGACAACACTTGTCGCGTGTTCGGCGCGGCAACCAAGGCGGACACGTAGCGTTTGGTGAGGTGGCCCGGCCCCGCTGCGGTCACCCTGACCCGGTCCCCGTTCGGTAGCGACAGCTCCGATGTCCCGGCCGTGCCGGTGACCGCGCGAAGCAGTTCTACCGCTCCCGTAGCGCCGAGATAGTCTCGGGTCTCTACCGAATCCTTCAGTGTGCCAACGTCAGTGGACGCGCCGGCAGCAGTATCGTGCTCCCCGCAAGCGAAACCCACCCGCGCCAGGATCGGCCAGCCACGTCGGGCGGCTTCCTCGGCGGTGGCTATCGCGATCAGAAAAGCGCCTTCGGCCAACTGTTTCGCGGGACGGCCGAGCATATCGGCGAGCTCGCCGCTGGAGTTGCCGTTCAGCGCGAGCAGCAGCGCAAGATTCAGATCCCCGGTCTGCAGATACCGTCGAGCGGTGCTGAGGGCGGCCAGCGCGGAGTCGTCGCCTGCGTCGACGGCTACGCTCATCCCCCGCAGGTTGTGCCTGCTGGTGATCCGCGACGCGATGACATTCGTCATCACGCCCGCATAGGTGTCCTCGTTGCACTCGGGTACCCGGTCGCGCACCGTCGCGAGAATCGACTCGACGAGCGGGGCAAGGTCCTGCGCCGCAGCGGATTCGGTGACGGCGCTGAGTACGTCGTCGCCATAGGTGCGGGTGAACGCGCCGGCGAGGGCGACCGGGACGCCGGTGTGCGCGGTGATGACGCCGGTCGACTCGCGCACCTCGGCCCACAGTTCGCCGTGCTCGCGAAGGAAGGTGTCCGCGACCTGAATGGCCATGAGATGGCAGGGATCGATCGTCGCGATCGTTCGGGGAGTCAGTCGCACTTCGGCCGGAGTGGGGGCCGGATAGGGGACCGCGAACCGCCGATCGGGTGCGTCGCCGTCGCCGCGCAGCCAGGCGGTGATCCGCTCGTGATCGGGGTTGCCGGGCAGGTGGGCGCTCCACGCGACCACGGCCAGATCGCCGCGGCCGGTGCGACGCCCGGACCGGATCGGGTGGCCGTTCGCGCGATCGGTCACCAGCAGGTGACCGTTGGTGCCGCCGAATCCGAATGCGGATACTCCCACCAGCCGAGGCCGCTGTGCGTCGGCGGGGAAGGCGAGGTCGCGGTCGCTGACGCGCGTCCGATCCGGCTGTACGTCCGCAGGCGCCGCGGTGAAACCGTACTGTCCCGGTATCCGCCCGGCCCGCAGCGCCTCGGTGGCATGGATCAGCGACACCGCGCCCGCGGCCCAGCCGGTATGCCCGACCACCGCCTTGTTGGAACTACACGGGTAGCCGTCGTGGGGCGCCACGGCGGCCAGCGTCTGCAGCTCGGTGCGGTCTCCAGCGGTGGTGCCGGTGGCATGCGCGACGATCCAGTCGACCTGTGCTGGCGAGGTTTCGTTGAGCGCGCGGGCACGTTCGATCGCCAGCCGCTGGCCCGCCGGGTTCGGGGCTGCGATGGCCTTGCCGCGACCGTCGGCGGCGGCGCCGAATCCGGTCAGCACGGCGAGGATTCGGTCACCGTCCGCGCGGGCCCGCGAGAGCAGCTTGAGCGTGACGACGGCGGCGCCGTCGCTGAAGAGGGTGCCGTCGGCAGCCGCGTCGAAGGACCGGACCGCGCCCCCGCGAGACAGGCCACCGAGTTTGGCGAACATCACCGCCACCGTCGGATTCAAGACCTCGACCCCGCCGCAGTAGGCGATATCGCAGTCCCCGGCCAACAGCGCCTTGGTGCCGAAGTCGACCGCGTACAGCGATGACGCGCAAGCGGTATCGATGACCGTGGCCTCGGTGACCCGGTCGAGGATGCCGGCGATGGCGGCGTTCACCACCATCATGGGCAGCACCGGCTGGTCGGCGCCCGCTCTGGGGTAGCGCCGACTCAGCAGTTCGCGCAACCGATTCCCGGCCGCCGGGCCCGCGGCCTCGTCGGCCGCGCTGCCGAACGTTTCGGTGACCAGATGTTCGGCCAGGGCTTGGCTACCGCCCGGCCAGGCGCCGACATAGACGGCGCAGCGATCCGTCGATGCCAGCCGCACGCCGTCCCTGGCCTGCAGCAAGCTGTGCCGGAGCCAGCGAGTCGCTTCGTCGCGGAGGGGCCCGCCGGCCGCCTCCTCGGCCAGGAGGGTCGGGTGCGGCTGAAAATCGTGCAGGTGGCCGCCGACCCGACAGTAGGTGCGATCGGCGGCGGCGCGGTCGGGCGCGTAGAAGTTCTCGAGGGCGAATCGCTCGCCTGGCTCGGTGAATACCGGCGTCGGCTGTGCCAGCAGACGCCAGAACTCTTGTGGGCTGTTGGCGCCCGCGATGGCCATGCCGGTGCCGACCACCGCGACGAGCTGGTCGGCGTCCTCGGTGGCTTCCGGTGGTGGGGTGGGCGGATCCGCGTCCGGCGCGCCGAGGTCGGCGACCGTGGCTTCGGCCGGGGCACCCACCTGCCCGGCGGGTGGCGCCAAACTCGTTGAGCCGAGGGAAAGTCCGCCGTCGGCGAGCAGCACCTGACCGGTGATGAACGACGCCCGATCCGACGCCAGGAACAGCACGAGCTCGGCGAGGTCGGCCTCGGTCGCCAGCCTGCGCATCGGCGTCGCCGCGAGCACCGTCTGCCGGAAGACATCGCTGTCGGGGAAGAGATGGCTGGTGGCGTTGTCGATCAGGCCGGCGGACGCGGTGTTCACCCGGATGCCCGCGGCGGCGAATTCCACTGCCAGATAACGAGTCAACGCCTCGACGGCGGCCTTGCTCACCCCGACCGTCGCATAGTTGCCGATGACCAGTCCGGCGCCGATGGAGGACAGATTGACGATCGAACCGCGCCGCCCGGTCATCAGCGCTGCGGCCGCCTGCGCGCATCGCCTGCTGCCATCGAGGTTGACCGCAAGGGCTTTGGACCAGTCGCTGTTGCGCAGGGTGGGCAGCGGCGCGAGCGTCCCGCGGGCGGCGTTGTTGATCAGGATATCGAGCCCGTCGTGGCGATCGGCGATCCCGGCGAACATCGCTCGTACGGACTCCTCGTCGGCCACCGAGCCGTGGGCGAGCTCGGCGGAACCGCCGCTGCGGCGTATCTCGGCGAGCGTCGCTTCGGCGTCGCCTTTCGAATGAAAGTAGTTGACCAGGACATGCGCGCCCTGCTCGGCCAGCCGCAGGCATATCGAGCGTCCGATGCCCTTGCCGCCGCCGGTGACCAGCGCGGTCTTTCCGGTGAACTCGCCGCTCATCGCGTCACCGTCGTGATCGGAGTGTGTGCGGATCCGTCGGCGAGCCGGCGCAACAGCTCGGCCAGCTCGGTCAGCGTGGAGAACGACGTAACACGCACTGCGGCAGGAGGTTCCGGCAACCCGAACCGTTGCCTGGCCAACCGGAAGGCTTCGATCTGCTTGATCGAGTCGATCCCCAGATCTGCCTCGAGGTCGACGTCGGCCTCCAACAGGTCGACGGGATAGCCGAGGGCGTCCGCGTAGATCTCGCGGATCTGCGCGAAGAGTTCGTCCGGCGCGGGCAGCGCGGCAGGTGCGTCGGTCGAGGTCGGTGCGCTGCCGTTCGTGGCTTCGGCGACCGGCTCGGCGACGTGCTCGGCAGCCGGTGCCGGGACGGCGTCGCCCGAGCTGACTGCCTGTCGGAACTCCGCGGCCGAACAACGTTGCCGCAGTGGCGCGACCGTATCGGCCGCAGCGGGCAGGCAGGCCGCAACCATCGAGGTGAGGGTGTCCCGGCCGCCTGACTCGACGTAGTGGCGCACGCCCTCGCGGTACAACCGCAGCAGTCCGTCGTAGAACAGCACCGGCTGGGTCAGGTGTCGTGCCATCCAGGAGTGGATGTCCTCGGCGGACCGTACGTAACGGCCGAGCACCGGGGAATAGACCGGGATCCTCGGCTCGGCGACCGGGATGTCGTTGACGGCTCGGGCGAACGCTTCCGCGGCATCGCGCAGCAGTCGATTGTGAAAGGGCTGGGCAGCGCGCAGCCGAGTCGCTCGAATGCCCGCGGCCGCGGCGACCTGCTCGACCATGGCAAGGGCCGTGGTCAGCCCGGAGACGACGCATTGATCCGGACCGTTGTCGACCGCGACGACAGCGCTCGGCTCGTCGATGAAGCCGGTCAGGTTTCTGGCGCGGGGGCTGCCGACCGCCAGGGCGACCATGCCACCGTCGGGGCTCGAAATATCGCGCAGGGCTGTGGTTCTGGCGAGGACCAGCCGGGTCGCGTCGCGCACGGTGAGGGCGCCTGCCGCGGTGAACGCGGACACCTCGCCGAGGCTGTGTCCGACGACGACGTCCGCGTGCAGTCCTGCCTCGACCAGGATCCGGTAGGTGACGATACCGCTCGAGAACAAGGCCACATCCAGGTCCGGCGATTGCTCGGCCACCAGGTCGTCCAGCGATGCGGCGTCAGGGTCGAGTAGCAGCCGGGGCGCCGCTGCTCGCCCGTGCTCGTCACACACCTCGGCTATCTGCTCCAATGTCTTTCGCGCCGAGGGGAATTCGTTGATCACATGGGCCAGGACGCCCGGGATGTAGGATCCTTGCCCGGGGAACATGAAGGCGGTACGAGCGCTCATCGGTGACTTCCTTTGGGGTGTTTACAGTTCGGGCAGGTCGAAGGCGGCCGCGAGATCCGTTATGTGCGGGAATAATTCGTCGCACAGCGCACGACGGTCGTCCCAGATGCGGTCGAGCAGCGGCGTCGGGGTGAGTCGTTGATCGGCCAGGAATCCGGCGTTGCGCTGAATCCAGGACAGCGCGTACAGCTGTAGCAGCCCACCGACCGGCGCGGGTGCGCTGCGGTAGGCGGTCTGCAAGAGCTCGAGGACAAGACGATCGGCCTGGGCTGTAGCGGCCGTCTGTGCCAGGGCGAGATTGTCGTTCCAGGCGGTGAACTGATCGTGCCCGGCGCGGTGAGCCGCATCCAGGCAGCTGACCAGGCGGTGGTGGTAGTAGCGTTCGGCGGTGCGCGCCAACGAAACCCAGGCGTGCGGCGAGGTCAGATCCGCGGCATCGGCTGGTCTGGTCTCCGGACCTGGCGGCCGGTACCGCTGGGGGTCTGCCATGGCATGCGCGGTGTCCATCAGGATCAGGTCGTTGTCGCCGCCCGCGCAGAAGTACGAGTTGACGAAGCCGTGAAAAGCGTTGAGGCGGTTGTGCGCGACGAAACCGGTCGCGCCGCAGTGCGTGCGGCAGCTCGCGGTAACGTCCAACGCGAGTCGGGTGGCGAATACCTTCAGTAGGGGGAGTTCGGTGTCGACCGAGGACCAGGGTGCCCAGGTCGCCTCGCCGACCGGTGCGACCGGCGTTGCGGCGCTTTCGCGGACGGCGTGCCTGCTGACGATGGTCAGGGTGTACGCCGCCGCGAGCGCCCCGAGCACCGCTTCTTGCTGATTGCGATAGCGGATGAGCCCTTGCTCGGGAGCCAGTCGGCCCATGGTCAGGCGGGTCGCGGTGTGCGACTCCAGGATTCGTGCCGAGTCCTGGGTGACGGCGGCGCACGCCGCGATGACGCCGCGCCACACGTGCGGCGCCCCGATGCGCATAGTGCGCGCGAGGCGGTCCGCGGCAGCGCCCGCGTCATCATGGAACCGGCCGTCGGCGTCGATGGCGGCGCCATCACTCAGCCAGGCATGCAACGGAATACGCATCCGGTCGAACCGCACATAGGCGAAATCGCAAGGCAGCGCGAAGGTATCGGGTGCCGGGGTGATCTGCACTCCGGGCCGGACGGTGCCGTCGGGACCGCGCAGCGCAACGACGAACACGAACACGCCCCGTTCCCGCCCGCCGACAATCAACTGCGCGTAGACCGCGCCGGTCTTCGCGACGCCGGGATGGCCGGTGCTGTTGGGAAACTTCCGTGCGTCGGCGTCGGGGGTATGCAGGATGAAGCCGCCGGAATCCGGGTCGAACGTCGCCTGCGTGCGCGGGTGCAGGTGGCTGTTGCTGCGGGCGCCCTCGGTCAGCAGGGCCGAGCCGAAGGCGTCCATCGACTCCAGCGCGGCCCGCGTATCGGCAAGTCCCGCACTGGAATCAGCGGGCACGGACCGCAGGATCGGCGCGAGCACCAGCGTGTAGTGCACCAGCAGGATATGGAACAGGTCGGGGTCCGCGAGCGCGGCCCTGGCCAGCAATGCCGACAACGTGTGCGGCGAGTCGAGCAGTTCGGCGGCTGGCGGCGCGGTCCGGCCCGCGTGTTGCGCTCTGGCATACACCAGGCTCAACCGCTCCTGCCGGGAAACTCCATCGGGCCAAATGAAGAACGCATCGGGGATCGCTGCGTGCAGTAGCGCGCGCGTCCGGCCCGGTGCCGCCACCGATTCGGGATCGGCGAGCGAGCGCCGCAGGTCGGACCGCGACGGGGTCGCGGTGGTCGTGGCGAGATCGTGGTCGATGGACATCGTCGTTCCCTTCTTCACCGCTGTCGAACGGAGACAGGGGATTTCGACGTTGTGCCGGTCAACCAGGACAGGTCACCGGTCAACGGTGCCAGGGTGCGTGCCGAGGGCAGGGTGGCCCGCACGCACCGGCACAGACCGTCGCCGACCCCTAGTTCGATGAACTGCGTGTGCTGAGAACCGTTGTGCTGCAGCGCTTCCACCAGATCGACGGGTTTGGTGACGCAATCGACCAGGGCCTCGTGCAGGTCGTCGGTGTCGGCATAGGTCCGTCGCCCGACCGGCGAATACACCGGCACGCGCAAGGGGCGCTGCCGGGTCTGGCACAGATTCGCGCGGAATCGGTCCGCAACGACGACGAGCCCCGGATGGTGCGAGGCATAGGGCACCGCCAGGCGTACCAGCCGCGGGCCGTCCCCCTGCCGCTCGAACAGCGTCGCGATCGCCTCCGTCGGACCGCTGACGATGGTCTGCTTCGGGCTGTTGACGCAGGCGACCACGAGATCCGACGGGCCGGCCTCGGCCAGCAGAGCGCGAGTCTCGGACGCGGAGGCGAGCACGAGCACCATGGCGCCGCGGCCCTCGAAGCCGCGGAACGCGGCATTGAGCGCGCCGACCGCGCGGGTGCCGTCCGGCACATCGAAGACGCCCGCGCACACCAGGGCGGCGATCTCGCCGAAGCTCTGGCCGACGATCACGTCGGGGTGCAGGCCCGCCGCGGTCAGCAGTCGATCGAGGACCACCGAGATGGCGTAGCTCGCGAGCTGCGGGATTCCCGGCGCCATCACTCGGAGCTTGACCTCGCTGAGCAACACCTCGCGAAGTCCTTGTCCCGCATCGCCGGACGCGCGTTCGATCTCGCCGAGGATGTCGTCGATGGTCGCGCGGGACGTGCTGTCCGCGCGATAGAGGTCGTGCAGCGCGCATCGTGGATCGCCGCCCTGTCCAGGGACCAGGAAAACTGTGCGCGGTGCCGGTGGTGCGGCCTGCCCGCTCATCGGTCGACCTCCGCGTCGTCGATGCCCCAGGTGAGCACGGTGCTGCCCCAGGTGACACCGGCGCCGAAACCTACGATGAGTATTCGGTCACCGGTCTGGAGCCGTCCGTCGGCGTGCGCCTTGGCCAGCGCGTACGGCATCGACCCCGCGCCGATATTGCCGACCAGGTCGCCGACGATGATCAGGCGCTCCACGTCGAATCCGGCGTCCGCACAGGCCTTACGCAACAACACGGGATTGGGTTGGTGGGTAACGATCACGTCGATCTGATCCGCGGTCAGACCCGATCGGCGCAACGCGCTCGCGGCGGCTTTGGGGAAGATCTCGAGAATGAAGTCGCGGACTGCCTTGCCGTCCATATGGATACGATGCTGTCCGCGTGTCAGGGTGTCCGTGCTGGCCGGGCGCCTGCTGCCACCGGCCGGGATGAGCACGTCGCCCGCGTGGTCGCCGTCGGAACCGAGCTCGATCTGGCCGAAGCCCCGGCCCCGGGCGACCGGACCGAGAATCGTCGCGCCCGCGCCGTCGCCGAACAGCACCGCGGTGGCGCGGTCGGTGGGGTCGAGGAAGCGCGAATACGCCTCGACGCCGACCACGACCGCGCACCGGCCGCCGGCGTCGCCGCGCAGGTAGTCGACGGCGACCCGGGTGCCGAACAGCCAGCCGGTGCACGCGGCGGACACATCGAAGGCCACCGCCTGATGCGCTCGCAGCAGGGCCTGTACCCGGCAGGCGGTGGACGGGCCGAGTTCATCAGGGGTGGAGGTCGTCACGATGATCAGGTCCAGATCGCCCGCGTCGAGCCCGGCCGCGTCGAGCGCGTTGCGCACCGCCTGGGCGGCGAGGTCGGACGCGGACTGACCGAGACCGCAAACATGGCGTTCATGTATTCCGGTGCGTTCGACAATCCATTCCGGCGTAACGGCCGCGGGTTCGGCGACTTCCGCATTGGTGCGCACTCGCTGCGGCACAAAGCCGCCGGCGCCGAGAACTCCGATGGCAACGTTTCCGCTACCGAAATTTCCGTGGTGTTTCGAGATCCGATCGAGGTATCCGAGATTGTCGTCCGCCATCGTTATCACTTACTTTCCATTTCGGGAAAACGATCTCTGGAACGTACTACCGGCCACGGGCCGCCTGCCCTACCCAGGATGGAGCCAACGCTGTCGAATCTGTGGCACCGGCCGCCGTCGTTGTTCCGCCGCCCAATTTCCGCCGCGACGTGGTCACCAACTTCTGTCATCGGTCTATACCTCCAACTTTTGTTGGATCGTCCGCCGGAGGGGCGTCCTATGTTCGTTGGACCCGACGGCAACCCAGGAGATTTCATGCGGAAGGTAGACGGATTCCGTACCGGCATACTCGACCTCAGCTTGCAGCCCCGATTCGCACCCGATCTGACGTTGCGCACCAATAGGTGGCTCGCCGCGGCGGGTAAGGCGGATTCGCTCTTCGTACCGGACCACCTGACCGGTTTACTGCCCGGCTCGATCTGGCAGCCACGGCACATCGGCGCCGCACGGCTCATCCCCAGAGCGAACGCACATTACGATCCATGGACCACGCTCGGGTATATCGCGGCGCAGAACAGTCTCAAGCGCCTACGTCTCGGCGTCGGCGTCACCGACGCCGGGCGGCGGAATCCCGCGGTCACCGCGCAGGCCGCCGCCACCCTGCACCTCCTGAGCCGGGGGCGGGCGATCCTCGGCATCGGACCGGGCGAACGCGAAAACAATGAGCCGTACGGGGTTCCGTGGCACGCGCCGGTGGCCAGATTCGAGGAGGCCCTCGCCACGATTCGGCTGCTGTGGGAATCCAACGGCCGTCCGGTTACCCGGGATTCCGAATACTTTCCGCTGCGCGATGCGATCTTCGAGATCCCGCCCTACCGTGGCACCAGACCGGAAATGTGGATCGGCGCGCACAGCCCGCGCATGCTGCGACTGGCGGGCCGGTATGCCGACGCCTGGTTCCCCGCTTATCCGCAACCCGTGCCGGAATATCGGAACAGCTTGGAACGGATGCGGACTGCGGCGTCCGACGCGGGCCGCGATCCGATGTCGGTGACGCCGGCGGCGATGATCTTCGTGATCACCGGATCGACTCGTGTGCATATCGAGGAGACGGTCGGATCGGTGGGTGCGCGGGCATTCGGCTTATGTATTTCCGCCGATATGTGGGCGCGGCACGGTGTCGAACATCCGTTGGGTTCCCGTTTCACCGGTATCCAGGACCTGCTGCCACAACTGCTGGACGAGGACACCGTCCTCTCGTATGCGGAGAAGGTCCCGGGTTCGTTGGTCCGGGACTATTGCGTAACCGGGACTCCGGCCGAAGTCGAGGAACGCATCGCCGAATTGCGCGACAACGGTCTTCGGTATGCCGTGCTGGTCGACCTCAGTACCTTCCATCCCGACATCACACGAGGGCTCGCCGCGTCAATTCCGTTCCTGCGCATCCTCCGCAGGCTGCGCAAGCTGTGATCGTGGCCGGGCGACGATAACCAACTCGCGAGAGGAGTGCCGGAAATGACCATCGAGTCAACGCATCGCGCACAGTGTCGCGCACCGTGCGGCAGGCTGGTCGACGACGATCATGTCGAGGATTCCGACGGATTCGGGATGATCGTTCGGGTCGACCGATACTCTTGTGGCTGCCGATACATCCGCCGCGACTATCACGATGGGAGCATCGGCGAACGCTCGATCCGCCACGACGGGAAGGTCCTCCCCACCGAGCTACGGCCGGAGCAGGGGTCTTAGTACCGCGGCATCGAAATCTCGTGCTCGACATGGTCTGAGCATGCGCTGGCTCGCTTTCAGCGTGCTCTCAGCGGAGCTACTGCACACTGCACCGGTTGGTCCCGGTACAAGGAATGGAGTGCGTGGATGGTGCGGAGTTCGGCTCGGACGTTGCTCGTGGACTACAAGCTGCCGCAGATCACGGCGATGTTCTGGCTACTCGAGATCGCCGCGACCACGTTGGGTGAGACCGGCGGGGACCTGCTCGCACAGACACTGGGGCTCGGCTACGCTCAGGCGTCGCTGTTGTTCCTGGCGCTGTTTGTGGTCAGTTTGGCAACGCAGTTGCGGGCCAACCGATTGCATCCCGCGCTGTACTGGACGGTGATCGCGGCGACCAGCACCGCGCGTTGATCGCCGCAGTCATGGTGGCGATCCTGGTCGGGGGCATCGGGTTCGCCTACCGCACACGCCGCACCGCACCGCGGCGACCGTGCGTCCGTCCGATACCGCGCTCGTGGGTCGTTCCGACCCTTCGCAGGAGCCGTCCGGTACGGGGTGACAACCATCAGGACGACTGTCCTCGGCCCCGTCGCGCAGTCACCGCAAAAGCCCATGAGCAGCGCCGAACTCGCTGGCGTAAGGTGATTGGATGCCCGAAGTAGCGCATCCCAGTTCCGCGGTGCGTGTCGAACCGGCCGCAACGCCGGGCAGCACCGCAACCGCTGGGGACTCCGACCACGACCTGCTGTCGTTGGCGAACCAGCTGTGTTTCGCCCTCTACTCGACCTCGCGCTCGATGACCGCGGCGTACCGGCCGTTCCTCGAGACGATGGAAATCACCTATCCCCAGTACCTCGCCCTGCTCGCGCTGTGGGAGCGGCCGGGGATGACGATGAAGGAGCTGGGCGAACAGCTGCGCCTGGACTATGGCACCGTCTCGCCGCTGATCCAGCGACTACAGTCGCACGGCTTCGTGGAAAGCGTGCGCAGCGCCCACGATCGCCGCTCGGTGGAACTCCGCGCGACGGACGCGGGCCTCGCGCTGCAACGCCAAGCCAGGGAGATGATCGAGTCGGTGATGGCGTCGGTCGGCTACCCGCTCGACACCCTCATCGCCCTGCGCGATCAGGTCAACGCGCTCGGCGAACGCCTCGACGCGATCACCGAGGAGCGCAAGGAACGCTGAGCGTTACGCGTCGAGCACCTTGACTTGGCGCTGCACCACGGGCGGCTCGGTCGACCACGGGAAGTTGATCCAGCGGTCGGTGTGCTTCCAGACGTATTCGCACTTGACCTCCGAGCGCGGCTTCTCATAGACCACCGCGCACCGGACCTCGGCGACGTGCTTCTCACAGAAGTCGCGCACCAGTTTGAGGGTGGCGCCGGTGTCGGCCACGTCGTCGGCGACCAGCACGGTGGCGCCGGCGAGGTCGACCGCCTGCGGCACCGGCGGCAACATCACCGGCAGGTCGAGGCGCTGGTCGATGCCGGTGTAGAACTCGACGTTCATCACGTGCAGGTTCTTCACGTCCAGCGCGTAACCGAGCGCGCCCGCGACGAACAACCCGCCGCGGGCGATCGACAGGATCAGATCGGGCTCGAACCCGTCGTCCGCGATCGTGGTCGCCAACTCCCGACTCGCCGATCCGAACAACTCCCAGGTCAGCACTTCCCGATCCGCCATGGATCCTCCATCTCCCTCGTCGCGACTGCGCACAGAGCATACGAGTTGCCACGATGTGGCCGGCTTCACGGTCCACTCAGCGGCGTTGTTCAGGTGTAGAGGTCGTCGATGTCGGCGGCGTAACGGTCGTTGATCGGCTTGCGCCGCAGCTTCATCGTCGGGGTCAGCACCTCGCTGCCCGGCTGCCAGAAGTCAGGCACGATGGTGAACTTCTTGATCTGCTCGACCCGGGATAGTTTCGAATTCGCTTGCGCGACAGCGTCGGCCACGATCTGATGAACGCCGGAGTCCTTGGCGAGCACGGCGGCGTCGAGGGCGACGCCCGCCTTGTCGGCGTACACCGCGGCCGCGTCCGGGTCGAGGGCGATGAGCGCGACGTTGTACTTGCGGTTGTCGCCGATCGCCACGGCCTGCCCGATCAGCGGCGCGAACGCCTTGATCCAGTTCTCGATGTTGCTGGGCGACATGTTCTTTCCGCTCGCATTGATGATGAGTTCCTTCTTGCGGTCGACGATCTGGAGGAAACCGTCGTCGTCGAGCGCGCCGATGTCGCCGCTGTGCACCCAGCCGTCGGCGTCGATCGCCTCGGCGGTCTGCTCGGGCTTGTTCAGGTAGCCCTTCATCACGATTGGGCCGCGCACGAGCACCTCGCCGTCCTCGGCGATCCGAATCTCGTTGCCGGGCACGATTTTACCGACGGTACCGAGCCGGACCTGTCCCGGCGGGCTCATGGTGGCCATGCCGGACAGCTCCGACATGCCCCACGCGTCGGAGGCCGTGATGCCGACGCCGTTGAAGAAGCGCAGCACATCCGAGGCGATGGGGGCGGCACCCGAGAGGGCGAGGCGCACGTCGCCGAGACCGACCGCGGCGCGCAGCTTCGACAGCACCAGCGCGTCGGCCACGCGTTCCTGCAGCGCGAGGATCGCCGAGACGGGCTTGCCGTCGAGTCGGGCGTCGGACGCGGTGCGGCCTACCTTCAGCGCCCAATTCGCCAGGGCCGCTTTGACTCCGGTCGCCTCGGTCACCTTGGCCTCGATGCCCGCCTTGAGCTTCTGCCACACCTGCGGGACCGCGCCGAACACCGTCGGGCGGGCGTCGGCCAGGGTCGCGGCGAAGTCGGCGCGGTCAGCGACGGTGGTCAGCTGGTTGCCGAGCACCTGCAGGATGTAGAGCCCGGACCAGCGGTCAGCGACGTGTGCGGAGGGCAGGAAGGACACCATGCGCTCGGCCGGGGTGGTGTTGGCGAGTTCCTCGGTGCCGTCGACCATGGCCAGCATGTTGGCGTGGGTGAGCTGCACGCCCTTCGGGCTGCCGGTGGTGCCGGAGGTGTAGATGAGGGTCAGCGCGTCGTCGGGTTGTACTGCGCGCCAAGCGGTGTCGAAGTCGAAGCCCGGGAGGCCGCTCGCCTTGACCTCGTCCAGGGTGATGGTGCCCGCCGGGGAGCCGTCGATGCACACGACATGCTCGACCCGGGCGCCTTCCCGGCTCGCGAACACGGTTGCGGCGTATTGGGTTTCGCAGACGACGACGGTCGCCCCCGAGTCGGTGAGCAGGTAGTTCAGCTGTTCGGGGGAGGAGGTGTTGTAGACCGAGAACGGCGTGGCGCCAAGGTGTTGCAAGGCGACGTCGATCGGATAGAACTCCGGCCGGTTGGTCATCAGCAGCGCGACCCGATCGCCGTGCCGCACCCCGAGCGCCGCGAATCCCGCTGCCAGCGAACGGACTTGCTCGCCCCACTCGCGATAGGTGAGGGTGCGCTGGTCGCCGAGCGTGCGCACGGCGACCTTGTCCGGGTCGCGGGCGATGGTGGCTTGGAACGCCTCGCATAGCGTGGACGAGGCGGACGCGAAGGTGGGCATACGATCTCCTGGCTCGTTGGTGGCCGGTGTTCCGGCGGCAAGTGGTCAGTGCTGATGAACGCCGACGAGAGCGTCGACAAATATCTGGGCGAGCAGCTCGACGTATTCGTCTCGCGCGATGTCGATTTCGCCGTTGTGCCAGGCGAGGGTGACGGCGGAGTTGCCGTGCACCACCACCAATGCGGCGAGCGCGATCCTGGCGTGGGTTTTCGGGTCGGTCTCGCCGTAGACCGCGCAGACCTGGCGGGCGGCCTGTTCGGCGTAGCGCTTGATGCCCTCGGCTTTGCGTGCGGCGAGGGTGGGCAGGGTCGCCGCCTCGGTGTAGAGGCGAGCGCGCCGGGGTTCCTCGGCGAAGAAGTCCAAGAAGGTCGCCACCGCTACCCGCGCGCGCACGAGCAGGTCGAGTGGCTCCGCCTCGACGGCGGCGACGGTCCGGGTGATCAGGTTGCTGATCATCGTCTCGTGCAGGGCGTCAAGGAGGTGATCACGGTTGCGAAAGTGTTCGTAGAAGTACCGCTGGGTCAAACCGGCCCGTTCGCAGACCGAACTCATCCGCAGCTGCGCGACGCCGACCGCCGCGATCTCGTCGAGGCCGGCCTCGAGCAGGTCGGCTCGCCGCTGGGCCAGCCGTTGTTCGGCGCTGACCCCGCGGAACGGGCGGACAACTGTGGACATGAACGAATCCTGACACAGCACTGTGTCAAGATCCACCTTGTGGCCGAAAATCTCGATTTCGGGCCGGATATGCCGCTCGGGTACCGCTGAACAGTAAGAACTCCATGGACGGTGGCGAAGGCCAGGATTTACTGTGCCACTATGACTTTCGCTCGAACCTCGCGCCGATGGCTACGTACGACAGTCTTCGCCGCGATCGTCACGGCCGTCGCCGCATGCTCCTTCGGCTCAGCAGCGTCCGCCCCGGGCCCGTGGTGGCATCCGGAGAAGGGGCTCACCTGGCAGTGGCAGCTGCACAACGAGCCTGTCGATACCTCGATCAACGCCCAGGTCTACGACCTCGACCTGTTCGAAAACCCCGCCTCGACCGTAAGAACCTGCACGACCAGGGGCGCAAGGTGATCTGAAGGTCGCCACGCTGGCCGGGCTGTTCGACTTCGCGGTCAACGAGCAGTGCTTTGAAGAGCGAGCGACCTGTGCGAAGCTCCAGCCCTTCATCGGCGGGGGCAAGCCGGTGTTCTATGCGGAGTACAACCTGAAGCCCGCCGACTACTGCGCCGACTCGGCTCGCCTCGGTTTTTCTTCCATCAGGAAGAAACGCGAGCTCGACGCTTGGCGCGAAACCTGCTGATTACCTGGCTGGTTCGCGAATAAACGTGCACCCATACCCGGCGCACTGCGTCGATAAACATTGCTGCGGCATTTGCCGACGCGTTTTGTGGGAATTTCTATCCGGCTTTTCAACGGGTCCCGATTCCACCGCGACACCCGGTTTCAAATAGGACAAAGCGTCGCCGGATTCCGCTACGGTTCGCGCTATCGCGTGTTACCTCGAACCCTCTTGGCTGCGTCGAAGCGCACGATGACAGATGCCTGCGCGTACTGCGGCCAATGGACCGACACCGTACAGAATGGGGATTGTCATGCGCTTTCGTCCGGCCCGGATCGCAGCCCTCGCAGTCTTGTTCATCGCGGCGGCCGCCGGCCTGACCGCCCTCGCCTCGGCCGCCATCGCGGACGAGCAGTGGACTTACGTCTGTGACGAGATCGAGGAGCCGGGGGAGGTCGGCGCGAAAGGATCCGGGAACTGTCAGGCCGACAACGGCGCGCCGCAATCCGGCCCGATCAAACAGAAATTCAGGCTGCACCAGCGCGGCGTGCAACCGAAACCCGAGATGATCGCCGTCTGCGAGGGCGAAGCCAAGGATGCCTTTGGTGAGGCGTCGCTGCCGACGCGGGTCGACGGATTCGGTTGCTACGTATACGAAATGCGCTAGGTCTTACTTCCAGGCGGATTTGAGGCTCCGCATTGCGCTCATCCCCGCGGCGGACAGGTCGGGCCACGGCGGGCGGCGGAACACCGCGAGTGTCGCGATCACCGTCGCCGCCAGCCCGATGAACTCGGCCAGCAGCGCGACGCGAGTGGTGTCGATAGCCGACTCCCATTTCACGGTGCCGTCGTGGATGACGAAGATCCCCAGCGGTGCCGCCCGGAACGGTCCGCCGCCGGCCCTGGCGACGGTGATGACAGTGGAACCATCGGCAGTCTCGTACGGTTCGCCGAAGACTTGCACGCCTTTAGGGCCCGGCTCGATTCGTCGCACGGACCTACCGATGATGGTCATCTTCCCCAACTCTCGCCGCAATCACCCACTGGCCAACCACCGTACCGCCAGCGGGTCGGCGGGAACTTCCGAACGGGACATGAGTAACGCCGCTGTCATGTCCCGTTCGATGGGCTCAGGGCCGGAGGCGGTGGATGTCGCGGGGAAACAGGGTGGCGTGGCGGATGTTGTCGGCTTCGATCAGGCGGGTGACCCACCTTTCCAAGCCGATGGCGAAGCCGCCGTGCGGTGGCATCCCATGGCGCATCGCTTCGAGGTAAGGGGCGTAGTCGGCGGGGTTTTCGCCGCGGGCCGCCAGTGCCGCGAGGTAGTCGGCGTGGTTGTGCAGGCGCTGACCGCCGGTGACCAGTTCGAGGCCGCGGAACAGCAGGTCGAAGGAGTTCGTCCATTGCGGGTCGCTCGGTTGCGGGTGGGTGTAGAAGGGGCGTTTGACCGCCGGATATCCCTCTACCGCAAGGAAATCCGAGTCGAACTGCGCCTTCGCCCACTTCCCGAGGAAGCGTTCGTGTTCGGGCGCGAGGTCGGGTTCGGTCGGTGCCGCGCCGACGAGTTCGAGGGCTTCCCGGAAGTGGATGATCGGGATCTGCTCGGGCACGAACGGCAGCTCGGCGCCGACGGTTTTCACTGCGGCCCCGGCCTTCTCGCTGATCGTGTCGACCATCGCGGCGAGTGTGGCACGCAGCTGGGCGAGTACGTCGCGATGGTCGCGGATGAAGCCGAATTCGACGTCGAGGGAAACGTATTCGGCGAGGTGCCGCGCGGTGTCGTGGGGTTCGGCGCGGAAGACCGGTCCGACTTCGTACACCCGCTCGAACACCCCGGTGAGCATCTGCTTGTACAGCTGCGGTGACTGGGCGAGATACGCGGTCGACCCGAAGTAGTCCAGCGTGAACACATTCGCGCCGGATTCGGTGGACTGGCCGACGATCTTCGGCGTGCTGACTTCGGTGAATCCGGCACCGTCGAGGTGACGACGGAAGCCGGTCATCGAAGCGGCGGCGATCTGCCAGACCGCCCGCCGGATCGGATGGCGCCAGGTGATCGCGGCGTGGTCGAGCGCGGTGGGCAGGGTGACGCCGAGGCTGGGCCGCCACAGCTCGACCGGCGGCGGTTCGGCCGGAGCGCCCAGCGGGTGCACTGTCGGGTCGACGATCTCGACGCCTCCGGGTGCCTTCGAGTTCTCGATCGCCGTCCCGGTCACCCGGACGACGGTTTCCTCCGGCAGACCCGAAACCTGTTCGCGGACTTGCGGATCGGTCACCACGGCCTGCGCGAGGCCGGAGCGGTCGCGGAGCACGACGAACGTGACGGTCGCGAGTTGCCTGCGCCGGTGTATCCATCCTTCGACGGTCACCGATCCGCTACCGGCGTGCAGGGCCGAACAGAGTGTGCGTGGCATCAGTTTCACCTCCTGGTTGCTTTCCCCGGGAGGTGTGGGCGATCGGGTCCGTCGCGGTGCCACCACACCTTCGCAGCGCGATGCTCGCTGCCTCTGCTGGTCGATTTCGCAGTCGGTGACCGGCCGACGCGGCTCGGAGTTCGTCACGCTCGTCAGCGCCGCGTCTCCGATCTTAGCTGGCCGAATCGATTGCGCCAGTCATTAATACCCGACGGCTACGACGGGTGGCCGCTGGACGAGGACATCGCCGTGACGAGCCCTTTCTCGTTGAACGCGATGGCTACTTCGACACCCGTGCCTGCTAGGCGCAGCTTCGAGGCATCGTGGTTGAACGCGGCCAGCATGCCGCGTTGCATCGCGTAGCTGTGCAGCGCGCGCCGGTGATCGGGGAGCTCGAGTTCGAAGATGCCGTTGAGAACACGCATGGTCCGCAACGGCTCGGGTGCGGGCAAGGTGAGATCGGGGTGTTCGATCAACACCGCGAGGCGCGTGCCGGCGCCGACATCGCAGCTGTACCAGGTCCAACTGCCCGACACCGCCTTGGCGAGTTCGCCCATCAACCAGGCGGCCCGATT
This sequence comes from Nocardia sp. NPDC050175, assembly GCF_044459885.1. Lineage (NCBI taxonomy): Bacteria > Bacillati > Actinomycetota > Actinomycetes > Mycobacteriales > Nocardiaceae > Nocardia > Nocardia sp. NPDC050175. The sequence goes on along the minus strand of NZ_JBITJI010000001.1, from coordinate 74,508 downwards.
CGGCTCGGTCGGCGCTCCCGGCAGCTCTGCGAACGGAACCTCGGCGCTGCGCAATGCCGAAATCCCGTGCCGCAGTCCATAATCGCGAACGGAGCGGGCCAATTCGGTGACCTCCGGCGGATACCAATCATTGTTCGCCCAACTCCACAGCCAGCTCTGCGGCCCTGGCGCCGCCGTCCCCAGCACGTGAAACCGGCTGCACGCCAACGGGTGATCGCCGAAAAACTCGAACCGCGGTGGTTCATAGCTCACCTGCCAGCGATGCGCACCAAGGACCTCGAGACAGTGCTCTTGATGTTCAAAAGACATTAACGCGGCATCGTCGAGTAACTGTTCGAGCGTTGGTGATTCATCGTGGAGATAAGCGGTCACGATCCACGATCCTGTCCTACTGCTGGGCGGCGTGCATCCCCATAGAAATAAGGTCCATTGAGTTCGGACGGATCGGGTAAATCGCGAATTAGCCGAATCAATCCGTATTCGGGGCGGTGCTGGGCAACATCCGGTGCGACGTGGCACGATCGTAGAGGTGACCAGCAGCTCCGCCGATTCGCCGCACCTGCGCGACCTCGCGCGGCTGCGTCGGGTGCGCGACCGGATCGACCGGGAGTACGCGCAACCGCTCGACGTCGAGGCGCTGGCCCGGGACGTGCACATGTCGGCCGGGCACCTCAGCCGTCAGTTCAAGCTCGCGTACGGCGAAGCACCGTACAGCTATCTGATGACGCGGCGGATCGAGCGCGCGATGGCTTTGCTGCGGCGCGGCGATCTCAGTGTCACCGAGGTGTGTTTCGCGGTCGGCTGCTCGTCGCTGGGCACCTTCAGCACCCGCTTCACCGAACTGGTCGGGGTGCCGCCGAGCACCTACCGGCGCGACGAGGCCGAGGCGACGGCCGGCCTGCCGTCTTGCGTGGCCAAACAAATCACCAGACCGATCAGGAATCGAGAAGCGCAGGTAGCCGCGCCGGAACTAGCCTGATCACCATGAACATCACCATTCAAGCGAGCTTCCTCCCGCAGAACGACCCGGAGGCCGCCATCGCCTTCTACCGCGACGTTCTCGGCTTCGAGGTCCGCAACGACGTCGGATACAACGGGATGCGCTGGATCACCGTCGGCCCGGCCGACCAGCCCGGCACGTCCATCGTGCTGTACCCGCCCGCCGCCAGCCCCGGCCTCACCGACGACGAGCGTCGCGTCATCGACGAGATGATGGCCAAGGGCACCTTCGGCAGCATCCTGCTGGCAACCAAGGATCTGGACGGGTCGTTCGAGCGGCTGCAGGCGAGCGACGCGGAGGTCGTCCAGGAACCGACCGATCAGCCCTACGGTGTTCGCGACTGCGCGTTCCGCGATCCCGCGGGCAACATGGTGCGAATTCAGCAGCAGAGCTAGCTCGTCGAACGCCGTCGGCGCAGTACTGATCAGGTTGAATGGAGACATCATGACGACCGCCGCGAAGAAAAAGAGCACGGGTTCGCCCGTTGCCGACAGCCACGATCTGATCCGGGTGCACGGTGCGCGCGTGAACAACCTGCGCGACGTCAGCATCGAGATCCCGAAGCGCAGGCTGACGGTGTTCACCGGTGTCTCCGGGTCGGGCAAGAGCTCGCTGGTGTTCAGCACGATCGCGGCGGAGTCGCAGCGGTTGATCAACGAGACCTACAGCTCCTTCGTGCAGGGCTTCATGCCGACGTTGGCGCGGCCCGAGGTCGATGTGCTCGACGGGTTGACGACGGTGATCACCGTCGACCAGCAGCGGATGGGGTCGGATCCGCGTTCCACGGTCGGCACCGCCACCGACGCGAACGCGATGCTGCGAATTCTGTTCAGTCGGCTCGGTAAGCCGCATATTGGTTCACCGCAGGCGTTTTCGTTCAATGTCGCCTCGATCAGCGGCGCGGGTGCGGTCAGTATCGAGCGCGCGGGCCGGACTGTGAAGGAGCGCCGCAGTTTTCAGATCATCGGCGGCATGTGCTCGCGTTGCGAAGGGCGCGGCTCGGTGTCCGATATCGACCTCACCCAGCTCTACGACGCGTCCAAATCGCTCGCCGATGGCGCCTTCACCATTCCGGGCTGGAAGTCGGACAGTTTCTGGACCGTGCGGGTCTACGCCGAGTCGGGCTTCGTCGATCCGAACAAGCCGATCAGCAAGTACACCAAGAAGGAACTCAACGACTTTCTGTACAAGGAGCCGGTCAAGGTCAAGGTCGACGGCGTCAATCTGACCTATGAGGGGCTGATTCCGAAGATTCAGAAGTCGTTCCTGTCCAAGGACCGAGAGTCTCTGCAGCCGCATATCCGGGCGTTCGTCGATCGGGCGGTCACCTTCACCACGTGTCCCGAGTGCGGTGGCACCCGGCTCAGCGAAGAGGCGCGGTCGTCGAAGATCAAGCGGAAGAACATCGCCGAGCTCTGCTCGATGGAGATCCGCGATCTCGTGGAATGGGTTCGCGCGCTTGATGAACCGTCGGTCAAGCCGTTGCTCGATTCGCTGGTGCACACGCTCGATTCGTTCGTGGAGATCGGGCTGGGTTATCTCTCGCTGGAGCGGCCGTCGGGCACGCTGTCGGGTGGAGAAGCGCAGCGCGTCAAGATGATTCGGCATCTCGGGTCGGCGCTCACCGATGTCACGTACGTGTTCGACGAGCCGACCATCGGGCTGCATCCGCATGATATTCAGCGGATGAACGATCTGTTGCTGCAGTTGCGGGACAAGGGAAATACGGTGCTCGTCGTCGAGCACAAGCCGGAGACGATCGTCATCGCCGACCATGTCGTCGACCTGGGTCCCGGTGCTGGTTCGGGCGGTGGGACCGTCTGTTTCGAGGGCACGGTGGACGGGCTACGAGGCAGCGGCACCATCACCGGGCGGCATTTCGACGACCGGGCGGCGTTGAAGGAATCGGTGCGAAAGCCCAAGGGTGCGTTGAAGATCCGGGGCGCATCGGCGAACAACCTGCAGAATGTCGATGTCGATATTCCGCTCGGGGTGTTATGCGTGATCACCGGCGTCGCCGGCTCTGGCAAGAGTTCGCTCGTGCATCGGTCGGTGCCCGCCTCGGAGGGGGTGATCGCGGTCGATCAGACGCCGATCCGCGGCTCGCGACGTAGCAATCCGGCGACCTACACCGGACTGCTCGAGCCGATCCGCAAGGCGTTCGCGAAAGCCAACGACGTGAAACCCGCGCTGTTCAGTTCCAACTCTGAGGGCGCCTGCCCCAACTGCAACGGCGCGGGCGTCATCTACACCGATCTGGGCATGATGGCGGGCACCGCCAGCACCTGCGAGGTGTGCGAGGGCAAGCGGTTCGACGCATCGGTGCTCGACTACCACCTCGGCGGCCGCGACATCAGCGAAGTACTCGCGATGTCGGTCACCGAGGCCGAAGAGTTCTTCGGCACGGGCGACGCAAGCCTCCCCGCCGCACACGCCATCCTCGAGCGACTCGCCGACGTCGGCCTCGGCTACCTCACCATCGGCCAGCCCCTCACCACCCTGTCCGGCGGCGAGCGCCAGCGCCTGAAACTGGCCACCCACATGGGCGACAAGGGCGGCGTCTACGTCCTCGACGAACCGACCACCGGCCTGCACCTCGCCGACGTGGAAAACCTGCTCGCCCTGCTCGACCGCCTCGTCGAGTCCGGCAAATCCGTCATCGTCATCGAACACCACCAGGCCGTCATGGCCCACGCCGACTGGATCATCGACCTCGGCCCCGGCGCTGGCCACGACGGCGGCAAAATCGTCTTCGAAGGCACCCCCGCGGACCTGGTAGCCGCCCGCTCCACCCTCACCGCCGAACACCTCGCCGACTATGTCGGCGCCCCCAAGAAGCCCGCGCGGTCGCGCAAGTAGTTGGTCGACTGATCATTGGGAACTGGTGCTGGTATTGCCCGAGCGGCCAACAGCACCAGTTCCCCGTGATCGCTTGTCCAGTAAGGTATTTCGGGTGACCTACGCGAGGCGGACGGTTGCGGTGGCGAGGCCGAAGACCTTGCGGCCTGCGGATTTTGCGACGATGACGATGACGGCGGTTTTGGTCTCGGGGTCCAGTGACTTTATGCGGCCGGTGAATTCGACGTTGCCGACGGAGCGGGCGTCGATGACGGTGTAGCTCGACAGGCGTACGCCGTAGCGGGTGAGGGCGCCTGGGTCGCCGAGCCAGCCGGTGACGAATCCGGCGCCGAGGCCCATGGTGAGCATGCCGTGGGCGATCACGTCGGGGAGGCCGGTGAGGGTTGCTACGGAGTCGTGCCAGTGGATCGGGTTCGCGTCTCCGGCTACACCGGCGTAGTTCACCAGGTCGCCGCGGGTGAGTTGGGTTGTCCGAGGGGGGAGTTCGTCGCCGACGGTGAGGTCCTCGAAGCGGATCGCGGTGTGCGGGAGGCGCGTTCGGGTGACCTCGGACAGGATCGGAGCGGGCGCCTGGGTCGTTTCGTTCGACTGGTCTGCCGTGACTCCTGTTGCCCGGGAGGGGATTTCGATGCCGTGCATGACCACGCGCTCGATCGCGTCGCTGATTCCTTCGGCGACACTCTCGCCGGTGATGCCCGCGACGGTCGTGTGCATGATCTGCACGACCTCGCCGCTCTGGTCGGAGAAGGTGTTCTTGATGGTGAGCAGGTCATTGCCCGCTACCCGGCGGACCGAGGCGAGTTCCACGTCGCTGACCAACCGGTCCCCGGTGACCACCGGCTTGTGCATCTCGAAGACCTGATCCGTCTGCACATACACGTCATACCCGGTGATGACGCTCTCGAAGAGCTTGCGATTGGCCAGCATCGCGGGGATCGAGATGAACGTGGTCGGCGCGACCAGTCCGGCGTAGCCGAGTTCGTCGGCCGCGTCCTCGCTCCAGTGCACGGGGTGAAAATCCTGTACCGCACGGGCATACTCGCGGATCTTCTCCCGGCCGACCTCGTAATAGTCGTCGACCCGGTAGTGATGCCCGACCAGGGCGGCCACATCGAACGTTGCTTCCATCAAGCCGCTCCTCGCGTTGGTTTCCTCGGGCATCGTAATCAGCACTCGCAGAGCCGAATCCATGAGTCGAGAGTTTCCGGTCGCGGCCCGGCGTGCGGGCCGCGACCTGGAAGCCGCACAGCTGGATCAGGCGGTCCGCCGGCGGACGGTGCGCTCGAGAATACCCAGGGTGGCTTTGAGGGCCGACTCGGGGACCACCGGGAAGACGAGGCGCCGCTGCCACTTCTCGTCGATCTCCGACCAGTCGTAGAACGACGTGACGAGAGTTCCGCCCTCGGCAGGCGCGAGCCGGTAGCCGTAGATGTGGCGGACGGGCGGGCGTATCTGCCCTTCGACGGTCCAGGCGATCTCCTCGTCCGGGGTGAACGCGGTGATGACAACCTCGACGTCGTACTTGCCAAGGGGGAAGTCTCCCAGGGCTTCTCGGTCCATATGGACCAGGAACCGGTCGCCGATCTGCTTGACGGGTTCGCCTTCGGCATCGAGGAGCATGCCCGACGCGTCGATGTCCACGTGGCCCTTCGGGTCGGTCAGGACCGCGAAGATGGTGTCGGCGGAGGCCGGGATGAGTCGGGAGACCTCGACCCGCTGGGGGCCGGGCGTTTCCGCGGTGGCGGTCAGGACCGCGCGGCCGAGGATGTGGCCGGACATGGTGAAACCGAGGACGGCCGGGGTGGCGTCGGTCGGGACGCCGATGGACTCGACATCGAGGGCGTGCACCACGATGAAGTAGCGGTGCGGGCCGTGTCCGGCGGGCGGGGCGGCGCCGATGAAACGTGCGAGGCGCGCGTCGTTGGGTAATTGGAAGGCGCCCTCGGGCAGGCTCGAACCGGTGTCATCGCCCGCGCCCTCGGGCAATTCGGTGACGCTGGCGGGGATATCGGCGACAGCCCAGTGCCAGAACCCGGACCCGGTGGGGGCATCGGGGTCATAGACGGTGACGGCGTAGCTCTTGGTGCCCAAGGGTGCGCCGCTCCAAGACAGTTGCGGGGAAACATCTTTTCCGCCGGGGACACCGGCGGAGAACTGCTCGGGCGACCAGGCGGCGCCGTCGGTGACGGTGGCGCTGGTAACCGTGAAGGTGGCCGCCTCGGGGAGGCGAGCGAAGGGGTCGTTGGCGCTCATCGCGTCGTTCCTTTCAAGCCATGCTGGGAGAGTGGCGGTGATGCGGCGGACGGAGGCCCGCAGCGTCCCATGGGGGCGACGCCATCGCCACTAGATCGACAGTAGCATAGATAATCGATTATCTGACAGATTGTTCTATACTGGGAAGCATGACCCGGATGGCTTCCGCCTCGACCTCGTCGGGGAAGCAGATGCTCAGCGAGCAGATCTACACCCACCTGCGGGACGCGATCATGCGCGGCGACTACGCCCCCGGCGACGCGCTCAAACCGCAGGACCTCGCCAAAGAACAGGGCGTGAGCCTGGCCGTCGTCCGTGAGGCGCTGGTGCGGGTGGTCGGCGAAGGTCTCGCCGACCGGCTGCACAATCGCGGCTTCGCTGTCCCGGCGTTCTCCGATCGTCGCTGGCAGGAGATCGCGGAGGCGCGCCGGACCATCGAACCGGCGATGTTGCGCATGTCGATCGAGCGCGGCGACATCGACTGGGAGGCCAGCGTCCGGGCCGCCCATCATCGGCTGGTCCGCACTCCGGCGTTCGTGCCGGAGGAGGGGGAGCATTACAGCGAAGCCTGGTCCGAAGCGCACCGGCTCTTCCATCGCACCCTGTTGGAGGGTTGCGGAAACCCGGTTCTGCTGGAGACTTTTGACCGGATGTGGATCGCGAGCGAGCTGGCCCGCCGCTGGTCGGCGCAGCGCACGCCCGGGCGGGACGGCGTCGAGGAACATCGCAGACTGGAGGAGACTGCGCTGGCCCGCGACGCCGATGCCGCGGCCGAGACGTTGATTCGGCACCTCACCCTGACCGCTGCCGGGCTGGCCGGACCTGAACCCGCGCAGGGAGTTTGATCCGTCGCTGGCTCAGCGGATGCGGTGATTTCCACGGACCGTTCCGACGGGCGTACTTCGGTGGCCAGGGCCCGACGATGAGGCCTTATGCCTCGACAGCCGGCTTCAGGACCTCTGCGCACCACTGGCGGAACGTCGTCGGGCTCGCGGTTCGGGGAGTGCGCGGCACGCCTGAATCGAGTCCGTCGTCCTTGGCGAGCATCATGTCGATGAGGCCCTGTGCGTGTGCGTCGCCGACGCCATATCGGGCGAGCGCAGCGCGGAAATCATCGACCGACTGGCGTTCGTAGCGCACCGGGCGACCGAGCACGTCGGTCATGATGTCGGCCATCTCGTTCTGCGAAAGGTCTTCGGGGCCGAGCACCGGGACTTCTCCCGTTCCCGTCCACGAGCGGTCGAGTAGCAGGCCAGCGGCGGCCGCGGCGATGTCTCGAGTCGCGACCGCCGGTGTTTTGCGGTCGGCGGTGACGATATCGGTGAACACACCGTTGTCGCGGATCGAAACTACCTGCCGCAGTAGGTTGTCCATGAATGTCGGGTTGGCGAGCGCCCGGTAGGCCACGCCTGTACCGGCGATGAGGTCGTCCATGGCGAGCGACGCGGTCACGTGCCCGGCGCGCCCTGCGACGGGAGTGCCGCGGCCGAGTGCCGAGACGCCGACGACGTGCCCGATCCCGTTGGCCGTGAACGCCTTCGCGGCGGAGCGGGTGAATTCGGCGAACACGGCGTCGAGGCTCGGTGCCTGCGGGTTCGGCGGGACCAGCCAGAAGACGGCGTCCGCGCCCGCGAAGGCCCGGTCGACGACCTCGGCGTCGCCGTGCGAGCCGGTGACGACGTCGACGCGGGCGCGGACCGTCTCGGGAAGCTTGCCGGGGTCACGTGCGATGACGCGCAGTTCTTCAGTGCGCGTTGGGCTTTCGTCGAGCAGGAGGTTCAGCAGCCTGCTGCCGATAGTGCTGGTCGGTGCGGTGATGACGATCATGCTTCGAGTCTCGGGTCGGCAACCTGCGCCGTCCAATACCCTTTCCAGCGATTGATACCCTCGGGGTATGGATCTCGATCTGCGCAAGCTCCGCTACTTCGTCGAGGTGGCCGAGCATCGGCACTTCGGCCGCGCGGCGGAAAAGCTCTACATCGCTCAGCCGGTGCTCAGCCGTCAGATCAGGGCCTTCGAGCAGGAGCTGGACTGCACCCTGCTCGTGCGAACCACCCGCAGCGTCGAGCTGACCGCCGCGGGACAGCAGCTCTACGAGGAGGCGAAGGGCATCCTCGCGTCGGTCGACGCGGCGGTGCGGCGCGTGCACGACGTCGATCAGGAGGTGCGGCGACTCGTCGTCGCCTTCTCCCCGGGACTGCATGTGTCCGAGGCGATCCGGGCGTTCGCCTCGCGCTACCCGGACGTCGAAACCGACCTCGTCCCCGCCCGCTGGTGGGAGCAGGACGCGCCACTCCGAGACGGCCGGGCCCAGATCGCGTACCTGCGGCGGCCGTTCGACGAGTCGGGTTTGCGGACCATCCTGATCGGCAACGAACCCAGGGTCGCCTGCATGCCCGCGACCCATCCGCTGGCGCACCGCCTCGACCTCACCCGCGCCGACGTCGAGGGCGAGCGAACGCTCGACACACCGACCAGGCGAACGGCCTCGCTGGAAGAAAAGTTCGAGCTCATCGCCGCCGGACACGGCATCGCCCTCATCCCGCTCAGCGTCGCGCGAGCCTACGCCCGCCCCGACCTCATCCACCTCCCCGTGACCGACGCCCCGCCCATCGAGAGATGCCTGGCCGTCGCCGCCGACCGACGCGAGAGTCTGCTGCGCGACTTCCTCGAGATCGCTACGTCGACACTGCGTGACACCTGAAACATTGCGGCAGAGACCATTCGAGCCAACTACCCGGCGCGATGTTGTGCGCCGGTAACGTCACTCCACCTCGGCGGCCAGCACCGGCCAGCTGTGCCAGCAGTCGGAGCAACCGGCCGCACCGCAATGCATCCAACCCGCGCACTTCTCGTCCGGTTCCCACAGCACGTGCTCTGCGATCGGATGTGGGCACTGATCGCACACGGCCGGAGGAGTCCATCCGCTCCCTGAGGCACTCATAACACTCATTTCTGCAAGCAGCGCCCGGCCGGGACTGCACACGTGTCGAGCCCGACTCGAACGTGCGAGCCGGGCTCGTCAGCTATCTACGACGGGCGACTATGCGCTGGTGAACGCGCCGTCAGTCACCCGCGCGGTGAACGTATCCCACACCTCGGGGGCGAAAACCAAAGCCGGTCCTGTCGGGTTCTTCGAGTCCCGGACACCGACCGCACCGCCCTCGACGAAGGCCACCTCCACACAATCCTTGGAGGCACCACTGCGACGGCTCTTGAACCACTTCGCGCCGGACAGGTCTACGTTCACGGGCATACTCCTTTGTGATCCTGAGAATGAGCGAGCGCGGCATCTGCCGCGCCCACGATAGACACACACGGTCGGGCCGGGTCACGATACGACCCGACCCCACCCCGGCGCTACCCTCATTTCACATTCACGCAACGCCACAGGATCAATGGCCTCCCCGCATTACCGATAGAAGTCCGCTTTGCGCATTTCACGAAATGCCATGCGTGCAACGCGATCTCTCGCAGTTGACGATCGCCGGTCCCATCAATTCGCCGATCCAAAAACCATTGCTGTCCAAAGACTTTCGCGCTCCTACCGTCCAGTTTGCCTGGAATATCGAAGAAGTCGATATCTTCTCTCGAGATTTGGGCGGCCTAATCGGTGTTTTCCGGTAAGCCCTGGGCTATCTGCCGCTGATAGGTCTGCGTCAACTCTGTTTGTGGCGACCTCAATTCGCGACCGTGAGGGTGGACCTCCCCTCTGCGTTGCCGGGTTCGGTCGTCCCGGACGCGCACTGCAGGGGAGTCTGCTGGTGACTCGCGGCCCATTGATCTACCGTTCCCGTTGTGGCGGTGCGGGACTCAGCGATAGCGACGAGCTCGTCGAGATGCTGTTTCCGTGACACTACCCGCAGGAAACGGGTACCAGACCATCCTGACCAGCAGCTCGATCGACACTGAGGAGCCATCCCGTGGGAGACGACGCAGATGACTGATCAAAGCCGCGTCGACGCGGGACAACAACTAGGCCTGATCCCGGCCGAAGTATCGGACGCCGGTCAGTATGTTCAGCAGACGGCGCAATCGTTGATCGATGCCGTCCGCTCGGCCGACACCGAAGTCGCCGGACTCATGTCGAGTTGGTCAGGTACAGCGGCCGAGGCGTATCACGCGGGGTGGGCGGAGACCCGCATGGGAGCGCTTCAGGTGCTCGGGGCGCTCCACGACGTCGGGGAGTTACTGGGGGTGTACGTCGCCCAGATCGACACGGTCGACACCGCACGCGCCGAAAACCTCACCGCGCAAACCAGTTCGCTGGATCTGCCATGAGTGGCGGGCAGGAATATACCGTCGACCTGGTTCACTTGGAAACGGTCACCGCGCGCATCGCGGCGCTACAGGGATTCGTCGAGGACTCCCTCACCGGCGTAGATCAGCGCGTCGCCGCCGTGCATCGGGAGTGGACCGGCGCCGCCGCGACCGCACACGCGACCGCACACCAGCACTGGCAGGCCGGGGCCCAAGACGTGCGCGACGGTATCGCCGCGATGCGGGCCGCCGCGGTGACCGCGCACACCGCCTACAGCGCCGGCATTGCGGCAAACCTACGCATGTTCGGCGAACAGGCATGACCCAACTGAAAATCGACACCAACGTCTACTACAACGCGGCGACCACGCTGATAGTCGGTGCAGGTACGTTCTTCGGCGCTTTCGAGAAGGAATGGAAATCCTCGCTGTGGGACTGCGGGAGCATGTGCGGCAGTTACGAGGAAGCGCGCCAGTGGGCCAGTTCGTACGACCAGCGTTCGCAGGCGCTGTTGAAACTTGCCGACGACACCGCCTCGGCCGCGCTGAACTACGCGCGGGTCATCAGGGCGTGCGGCTACAACTACGCCGTTGCCGAGCACGACGCCACCCACGGGGCTACCGGATCCGGCCCGGACAAACCCCCTGCGGTTCCGGAGTCGCCAGGCTCCTGCCCATTCCCGCTGCCTTCGGCCGGTGGCCCCGGACAAGGCCTGGTGGCCGATGGGCTCGGCCTGGTGGAGAAGATCGGGCTGACCGTGCCCGATGGGGACACCACCAAGTTGCAGAACGCCGCCAACGCATGGGCTGCCGTGGCCGCCGCGCCCGACTTTGCCGGGTTCCCGGACCTATTGCGCCGTGTCGCAGCGACATTCGACGGCCAGGTCACCGCGCCGGAGGTGGCGTTCATCTCCCACGATCTGGAGATTCTCGCCGCGTCGGCTACCGATGTGATCGCCGCGTGCGGGGAGATGTCGAGCTCGTGCACCGAGCATCGCGCCAGCCTCGATGAGCTGCGCTCGGATCTGCGCGACACCCTGGAGGAGTTGCGCGACGAGCTCATCAAAGAGCTCGCGATCACCGCCGGTATCACGATCGTCGCGAGCCTGGTCACCTTCGGCGCTGGCGCCGCACTAGGGACCGCGCGCGCCGCGCAGCTCGCGGCGAAGTTCGCCGCACCCCTGCGCTCGATCATCAGTTTGTGGAAGGCGCGCAAGCTCGCGAAGTCGGTCAAGACCGGAACCACCCTTGAAAAGCACGCCCAGGAAATGCGGCGCATCAAGGAGATACCGACCGAGTTCCGAGCCGCCGAACGAGTCCCGCAAGCACTGACCAAGACCGACGCCGACGCGATCGCCGACTACACCGGATCGGCCCACCAGCCGATCAACGGGTGGCTGCGCAACGGCAAGGACTACATGCCCAAGGAAGTTCAAGACCGCGTCGTCGAGTTGGATCGGGCACTGGACAAGCTGCCGAACTATGAGGGTCCCGTTACCCGCGTGACCGACGTGCCGCCCGATGTTCTGGCGACCTACCGCAAAGGCGAAGACGTCACAGAGCACGCGTTCACCAGCACAACTCCTGCGGGTGTAAGGGCGGAAAGGGAAGGCGCAGTCGAGTTCCGCTACTTCTCGCAGACCGGCAAGGACATCACACCGTACTCGGCACCGGGCAACCCGGAAATCTTGTTCAAATCCGGCACGCAGTTCAGGGTGGTCGAGCGCCTCGACCCTGATTTCGGTCGCGATCGCACGATTATCACGCTGGTCGAGAAGACCAGCTAGGAGAAGGGTAAAGCTATGAGCAACAACGAAGGCAAGCGGATCGCAGGCAAGACCTTCAGCACCCCGGACCCAGACGATCAGCTGGACCCAGCGCTGGTCGCACGTGCCCTGGCCGCATTCGAGGAAATCGACCGGCAGCGCGCCGCCGCACCACCCGACACGACTCCCGCCGAGCCGCTGCCCGAGCGGTTTCACGATGACATGGTCGGCACCGAGTACGAGCCGTGGGTTCGCGAACTCTGGGCCGAGCGGGAACGGAAACGGCAGCAGCAGAACGAATCCGGAGACTGAGCAACCAACTACACCTCGCAAAGGGCTAGCTCGGGAGCCTTCAGAGTAAGAAGTGTGCTGGAGGCTCTTCGGGTTTCGAGGGCAATACCTAGGCGGTATTCGCGAGGTGGCGGTGGAACCAGTTGATCAGGGCGGTGTCTACGTCGCGGGTTTGGGGAGTTGTGGGGCGGGGTCGATTCCGGGTTCGTCGGCGAGCGGATGGGCCAAGCCGGGGGTCGGGCACTGGACAAGCTGCCCGACTACCACGGGCCGGTCACCCGCGTGACCGACCTGCCGCCCGATGTGCTGGCGACCTATCGCGAGGGGGCAACCATCACCGAGAAAGGGTTCACCAGCACCACCCCCGCCGGTGTGGCGGCGGAAAGGGGAGGCGCGGTCGAGCTGCGCTACCTGTCGCAGACCGGCAAAGACATCACACCGTACTCGGCACCGGGCAACCCGGAAATCCTGTTCCCGTCCGGAACGCGGTTCAACGTCGTCAAGCGACTCGAACCCGACTTCTGACGCGATCGTACGATCATCACTCTGGTAGAGGCCAGCTAGAAGAAGGGGAAAAGCCATGAGCGAGAACGAAGACCTGCACATCGGCGGAAAGATCGTGAGCACCACACCGCCGGACAAGATGCCCTCCCCGGAGCTGGTCGCCCGCGCGCTGGCCGCATTCGAGGAAATCGACCGGCAGCGCGCCGCCGCACCACCCGACACGACCCCCGCCGAGCCGCTGCCCGAGCGGTTTCACGATGACATGATCGGCACCGAGTACGAGCCGTGGGTTCGCGAACTCTGGGCCGAGCGGGAACGGAAACGGCAGCAGCAGAACGAATCCGGAGACTGAGCAACCAACTACACCTCGCAAAGGGCTAGCTCGGGAGCCTCCAGAGTAAGAAGTGTGCTGGAGGCTCTTCGGGTTTCGAGTGCAAATACTTAGCCGGTATTCGCGAGGTGGCGGTGGAACCAGTTGATCAGGGCGGTGTCTACGTCGCGGGTGTGGGGGAGTTGTGGGGCGGGGTCGATTCCGGGTTCGTCGGCGAGCGGATGGGCCAAGCCGGGGATCGGGTGTAGTTCGGCATTTTGGCCTATTGCGTGGACGAGGTCGAGTGCGTCGGTGCGTAGGGCTGGGTGGTCGAGTTCGCCGCTGATGACAAGTAAGGGGGCGCGGCCGATGGTGGGGGCCTTGGTGACGAAATCCATGCTGTCGACGGCTTTTTCGGACTCAGCGTCGTAGGGGTATTCGCCGGGGAACAGGTTTACGACGGAGCGCATTCGGATGGCGGCGTTCACTATGGCGGCGGCGAAGATTGGGGTTTCGGTGTCGGCGAGGACTCGCAGGGCGACGGCTCCGCCGAGGGAGCCGCCGAGTATGCCGATCGGGCCGTCATCGACCGGCAGTTGCTCTCGGATCGATGCCAAGGCGGCAGGGAACTCCTCGGTCGCCTGGAGGACGAAGGGGTAGAGGAAGGACATCAGGACGTCCTTGCGCATCAGTTCCGCGCCGGCGTCCATGGTGCCGTTGACCATGCGTGCTCCGCACATCGGCATGCCGAGGTGGACGCGCCATGCGGGGAGGCCGTTCATCGGCAATGCAGCGGCGAACGCGGCGTCGGAGCGGGGTGCGTCGAGCATGTGCCAGGTGACGATCAGGGGCGCGGCGGTGGCGTCGCTGACCGGCGGCAACGCGGTGAACGGCACGCCGGCGGCGGTGCCCGTGATCGGTGTTTGCATGGGGTCACGGTAGGGCTATGGGTTGCGTGGCGGGAACTGGTTTCGCTACCAGCGGAAGATGTTGCGGAATCCGCGTTTTCGGGCTGACCTCCGATGCGCGGTCTTGTCAGGCAGCTGGATCAACCTGCGGGCAGGCCGACCTGGTCGCGCTCGAGCGCGCCACGCAGTTGCGAAAGAGTCTGCGCGACAGCCGACAACGAGGAACTGGCGACAGCGGTGCCGAGCAAGTGGGTCAGCTGCTCGGTGAAGGTTTGTTCCGCTGCCTCGACCAGGCGCGCACCGGCATCGGTCAGTGCCAAGAGCGACGACCGGCGATCCGACGGATTCGGTTGCCGCACAATCCATCCCTGCTTCTCCAAGCGGTCGACACCCTTGCTCATCGCCCCGACGCCCGCGGCGAACTCGCTAGCGAGGTCCGCTACCCGGGCCGCGGGGTGGTCGCGCAGGAAGCGCAGGGATTCGAACTGCGACGTGACGATCCCGTGCCGCTCGCGGAGGCGTTCGTTGAGCGCGTTGTACAGCCGCGTCTCACACCGGACGAGGTCGGCGAACAATCCCGGCAGGTCGACAGCATCGCCATCCGATGTATATTCCATGGCATATACTGTACTGGAAGATAGTTCCTAGGAAGGTGCATATGAGCAGGGAACAACGCACAAAGATCGACGCACTGCTACGGCAGCCGCGACCTGCGGGGATCGGCTCGGTCGAGGAGATACGCGCGGGATTCCGGGCGCTGATGGCCCAGATGAACGTGCCGACCGAGATCCGCACTCGAACCACGACGCTCGGCGACCGGCTCGCCGTGCTCGTCGAACCGGTGAGTGCTGCGCGAGCCGGGACGATCCTGTACTTCCACGGCGGCGGTTTCGTCTACGGTTCACCCGAGACGGCGATGCCGCTGACGGCAAACCTGGTGACCCGCACCGGATTCCGCGCCTACTCGGTCGACTATCGACTCGCGCCAGAACACCCGTTCCCCGCCGCGATCGACGACACACTGAGCGCTTACCGCGCCCTGCTCGACAGCGGCGAACACCCCTCGACCATCGCCTTCGCCGGCGATTCCGCGGGCGGCGGCCTGGCCGTCACCACCTGCCTCGCCGCCCGCGACGCAGGTCTGCCCATGCCCGCCGCGATCGTGGCGTTCTCACCCGGCCTCGACCAGACTCGCACCGGCGAAAGCATGGACACCAAAGCGGGCGTCGACCCGCTGTTCACCCGAGAGAGCCTGGAACACAACGGTGCCATGTACCTGGCCGGACAGGACCCAAATCAGCCCCTGCTCAGCCCGGCAATCCTCGCCGACCTCACCGGCTTCCCGCCGATGCTCCTGCAGGCAGGCACCAACGAAATGATCCTCGACGACGCCACCCGCCTGGCCGCCCGCGCGCGAGCAGCCGGTGTGGACGTCATCCTGGACATCACCGCCGACCTACCGCATGTGTTCCAGTCTTTCGCCGGCATGCTCGATGAAGCCGACGAGGCGCTGGATCGTGCGGCCCTGTTCCTCGGCCAGCGCATCTCGACCCGAGACCCGATCAGTCAGTAGTACTGGACCAAGCAGAATTCGTGGTCTTCGGGATCGGCCATCACGACGACCACGCCCTGGTCATAGTCGTGCCGCTCCCCGGTGTGGCTGCCGCCGAGGGTGATGACCTGAGCGATGCCCTGATCGATGTCGTCGACGGCGATGTCGAGGTGCAGGCGCACCTTGCCGTGCTTCGGGCTGCGCACGGGTTGGAAGACGAGGCGCGGCAGCGGGTCGTCGCGATGGCCGAGGTAGATCCAGCCGGGCCGGGCCGGTCCCGGTGGCCGGTCCAGCAGTGCGCTCCAGAAGCCCGCGACCCGTTCCACGTCGACGCAGTCGATCGTCACACCGACCCAGCGGTTCGTCATCCCGTCAGTTCTCCTGTGCCGAAGAGGATCTCGCCGGTGTACCGGGAGAACACGACCTTTCCGGACTCGGTGAACCGCGCACCGTCGGCGCGCAGTGCGACCGCCGGGCCGGATTCGTACGCGGCGAACGTTTCTCGATCCGGGAACAGGTAGCGTCCCTCCACCCGCCCGTCGTCGAGCAGCGCGACCTGGCCCGAGACGGCCGCGCCGAGCTCGACCACCTTCGCCACGTGCCCGTCCTGCATCCAGGCCAGATACTCCTGTCGCACTTCATCGTTGGCGAATTCCGCGGTCACTACGTAGGTGAACATGTCGACTATGCCACTCGGGAAACGTCGTTTTGGCAAGAGGTTAGAACTCGGGTCGGCTCATGTTGCTCCAGAGCTCGCGTTCGTCCGCGCGAGGGTTGGAGACGAGCTGGGATCGAGGGGTGTTGAAGGTCATGACCGGGCGAGTGTCGGGGTTGTAGGCGTCCCACGGGGTGCGGCCATGGGCGAAATCTATCCAAGCTCGATGGATTTCGGCGGCGAGAGTTTGGGGTGGAGTGTCGGGACCGAGCAACATCTTTGTTCCTTCGGCGGCCAACGTGTCGAAGACGAAGGCTATTTCGATGGCGTGGCAAGCGCGGAGGTCTAGATGGGTTGTGGGCCAGGCGAATTCGTAGGCATAGGCGGTGGTGGCAGCTTCGGCCAGGTGGATGGTGGGGATGCGGAAGGCGAAGTCGGTGAGGATGGCGGCCAGGACGTCGCCGGGAGTTGCGTCGGGGCGGTTGGCGGAATAGGTGTCGGCGATGGCTGGGTCGAGGCCGCGGGCGGTGAGGACGTTGGTGAGGGTCTCCGGGGTCAGGGCGGTGGTAAGGCCCGTGGGCGCGGAGTAGAGACGGAATTCGTCGGCGGTGGTTCCGATGATGAGGGGGACGTTGGTGGTTGCGGCGATGGCCTCGACGGGGAGTTGGGTGAGGGTGTGGCCGTCGATGGTGGGGTGGAACGCCATCAGGCCCAAGCTCGCGGTGATGGTGGATTGGCCCCAGCGGCTTGGGTTTTGGTTGAGGGTGAAGTCGAGGACGAGGTTTTGTTCGGCCTCGAGCAGGGCGGGGATCGGGGTGGTTTCGGGGGTGGTGTCGAGGCGTCCGGCGAAATCGGCGGCGACCAGTCGCGCGTCTTCGAGGGTGGAGGCGATGGTTCCGTTGGCGCTCTGGATGATCGCGCGGTGGAACAGGCCCTCGGTCAAGGGGGAGGCGAGCAAGGTGGCGACGCTCATGCCGCCTGCGGACTCGCCGAAGAGGGTGACTTGGCCGGGGTCGCCGCCGAAGGAGGCGATGTTGTCGCGGACCCACTGCAGGGCGGCGATCTGGTCCAGGAGGCCGCGGTTGGCGGGAGTGCCCTCGAGGGCGGCGAAGCCGATGGCGCCGAGGCGGTAGTTGAGGCTGACCAGGACGACGCCGTCGCGGGCGAAGGCGTGGCCGTTGTAGACCGAGACCGCGCTGGAGCCCAGGCGGTAGGCGCCGCCGTGGATCCAGACCATCACCGGGAGGCCCGAGGCGGCCGGATCGGGGGTCCATACGTTGAGGTTGAGGAATTCAGCGCCCTCGACCGCGGGATTGTGCAGGATCGAGCGCAACGGTTCCTGATAGCCCAATTGTGGTGCGGTGGGGCCGAAATGAGTGGCGTCGCGCTCATCATCCCAGCTGGGCGCGGGGCCGGGGGCTTGGAACAGGGCGGCACCCAATGGTGCTGCCGCGTAAGGGATACCAAGAAATTCGTGCACTGATCCGGTGACGCTGCCGCGCACCTTGCCTTGGGACAGGGCCACTACTGACGTGTGCATGCAAGTTCCTCACAAATCGCCGATGACACCTTGAACGTCTCACACCCGAGCAGATCACTAGGGTGGAATGATGCGGATCTTTCTGGCCGGTGCGACCGGCGTGATCGGAACACGGTTGGTCCCGCTGCTGGTCGCGGCGGGCCATGAGGTCGCGGGCATGACCCGATCGACCACCAAAGCCGACCAGGTGCGCGACGCCGGAGCGGTCCCGGTGATCTGCGATGTCTACGACCTGGACGCACTGACCGCCGCCGTCGTGGACTTCCGTCCCGACATGGTGATGCACCAGCTGACCGACCTCCCCGACAACGTCGCCCGCCTCGCCGAGTCGGCCGACGCGAACTCGCGCATCCGCACCGAGGGCACCCACAACCTGATCGCCGCCGCCCGAGCGGCAGGCGCAAAGCGATTCCTCGCCCAGAGCATCGCATGGGAACCGGCGGGCGGTGCCGCGATCCTCCAGGAGCACGAATCCGCCGTTCTCGCCATCGACGGTGTAGTCGTGAAGTACGGCCAGTTCTACGGCCCCGGAACGTATTACGAAGGCGAACTCCCACCACACCCGCGCATCCACGTGGACGACGCCGCGGCGCAAACGATTCCACTGCTGGACGCAGCAAGCGGCGTGGTGATCATCGCCGACACCGCCTGACCCTCATCGGTCGATGAGCCGGAATTCGAGCAGACAGCGTTGCTCGGCCAGGTCCATCACCGTGTCCAAAACCAGGCCGTGCGGCGAAGCGAGCGTACGGAACTCGTCGATCCGACGCTCGCGCCCGCCGTACATCACGAGCATGGCCAGATTGAATTCGCTCGCGGCCCGCATCCCGCCGACCGGTTCGATGACCAACACGCGCCCGGCGGGTTGGGCGGCCTCGACGCAACGGCTCAGGATGCGGTGGGCGTGTTCGCCATCGGCGTAGCCAGCCCAGCCAAGCGACGGATCGAGTCCGTATCGTCGTTGTGCCCCACAAGGATCCACTGTGCCCTGCGTGTCAACTGAGAATC
This sequence comes from Nocardia sp. NPDC050175, assembly GCF_044459885.1. Classification (NCBI taxonomy): domain Bacteria; kingdom Bacillati; phylum Actinomycetota; class Actinomycetes; order Mycobacteriales; family Nocardiaceae; genus Nocardia; species Nocardia sp. NPDC050175. Next base: position 55,603 of record NZ_JBITJI010000001.1, on the reverse strand, counting down.
GGTGGTGTCAGCTGCCGCCGAAAACCCATGTCCGGTCTAGGCGATGCAGGTGCCGGTGCTGACGGGAGTAGCGGATTGACCGAGGTGCTGGAGTAGTTCGGGCAGGGTTGAGGCTAGGCCGATGCTGACGTTGTTGGCGTCGACGCCGAAGACCATGCCGAGGACGCGGCCTTGGGTGTCGACGAGGGGGCCGCCTGAGTCGCCCTCGTGTACCGCGCCGTTCAGCGTGTAGGCCGAGCGTTCGCTGGTGGTGCTGCGGTAGATGTCGGGGACTCGGTTCACAGTTCGTTGGGTGATGCGGGCTGCGGCCGCGGTGTAGAGGCCGCCGGCGGGGTAGCCGAGCACGATGGCGTCTGCGCCGGATTTGGCCGGCTCGGGTGCGACGGTGACTGGTGGTGCGGTTAGTCCGGGTACCGCGAGTACTGCCAGGTCGAGGACCGGGTCGAATTGCACGACGGTGGCGGGCAAGGGGCCGCTGGGCGTGTCGACCGAAACGTTGGTGGTGCCTGCGACAACGTGTGCGTTGGACAGCACTCGCTCCGGGGCGATGACGAAGCCGGAACCGAACTGTTTGCGTGCACAGGCGGGTGCCGGACCGGAGATGCGCAATACGCTCTTCTGGAGATCGGCGGGAACGCTGGTGTGGATGATGCTCGGGTCCGGCGGGGCCATCGGGAGGACCAGTCCGGCGTCGACCAGGGGAGCGGTGAGCATGCTCGACAGGCTCGCCAGCCAGTACGGCGCGACATCGTCGACAGTCCGGACAACCCTCGAATCGTGCACGGCCGAGGCCAGGCTGGGCGCCATGGTCAGCGGCACCGCGAACAGCCACACTGCGAGCGGCACCGCGAGGGCGTGCACGAACGAACCGCCGACCGCGTCAGCCCGCTGCGCGGCGTGCCCGCGCACCGCCCGGCGCGCGACGTGCCCGAGTCGGTGACCGGCGGTTTCACCAACCGCCACCAACGCGACAATGAGCAGCACGACAATCAGCAACCGCGTGCGACCTGGCTCCAGATGGGAGAGTGCCACCGTCGCGATGACAACTCCGAGCCCAGCACCCGCGAGGACGCCGAGCAGGCCGAGCACCGCGGTGATCGCACCCCGGCGCCAGCCGACGAACACCGCCAGCACGGTCACCGAAAGTGCAACGAGGTCGAGCCAATTCGGCAGGGTCACGCCTCCAATGTACTGATCGACACCGACAGGGCGAGATTGTCCGATTTAGGCTGTGGTCTGCGGTAATGCGGCGAGCTATCGCGGTCCGTACGTGTTGAGGAACAACACAGGTCCCGTGCCGAACCCGGCCGCGTTATCGAGGTGCAGCACCGCCGCCAAGGCCTTGGCGGTGTATACGGTTTCGAGCCGCAATCCGTCCTGCGCCGCAAGGCTTTGCGCCTCATGAGCGGCCGGAGTCGGATGGCCATAGCCGGGGCCGAGCCAGTCCGTAGTGATGGTCAGATCGTCCGGGCCCAAGCCGGTCGGGTCGAATTGCGCACCGCGCGAACGCAAAAGCCGTTCCGCACGCCCTGCCAGCCGGGCGATATGCGGGGCATCGAGGGGGAGCGAATCATTGACCACCACTCCGACGACGCGCGTCTTCAATCCGGCCAACCGCAGCCCGAGCGCCAAACCTGCGGCGGTGCCACCGGATCCGACGGCCGTCACAATATGGCTCGGCTCGGGCATCACCCCCGCGGCGACCTGATCGGCCAATTCGAGCGCACCTTCGACGTAACCGAGCGCACCGATCGGCGACGATCCACCCACCGGCAGGAAGTACGGCCGGATCCGACCTTGCATGTGCCGCAGGTACAACCACGGCGCGGTCAGCATGGTCCGCCGCTTGGTGTGCGTGAAATGTATTGTCGCGCCGGACTTCTCCAACCGCCGCAGCTGCTCGCGAACGTGGTCGTCCATCGGCTGATCGACCAGCGCGAGTACCGTCTCGATCCCCTGATCCCGCCCGTACAACGCGGTGGCGAGCCCCCAATTGGTGCCCGTACCACCGACAGTGAAGATGGTCCGTGCCCCGCGCCTACGCGCCTCCGGCAGCAACCATTCCAACTTGCGAACCTTGTTGCCGCCCCACCCACCGTCACCGTAGGCGCTGTCGTCCTTGCACCACAGCGCAACTCCGGTCCCGACCTCGAGCGGCCGGATCGGCGTCGGCGCGGTACCTAGTCGCACATACGGCAACGTGTCGGCGAGAGCAGGAAAACGCTTGTGCAGCAATGAGTCCGACATGTCAGCTTCCGGTGGGAGGTCTGGTGATCGCCTCGGGGATGCCCAGCAGCGCGGCTTGCACCTCGTGCAGCCGGTCGACATCCCCTCGGATGCCTGCGACATTATCGTTGTACAGGAACGCCTCGCCCAGGCGGACCAGCGTGTAGGCCAACAGGTCCGGCTCCACCGGGGGCCGGTAGCCGTCTTCTCGTTCGGCGCGCGCGATCAGCTCGCGCACAGTGGTGACCACCAGCGGCTGCACCGGCCCGTCGCCCGCGGTGAGAATCCGCAGCCCGGCCAGGGGCTCGTTCTCGAAGTACCGCCGGAACGGCTCGTTGTCGGTCATCCATCGATTGACCCGGTACAGCACGTCGAGGATGCGTCGCGCCCCGGTGGAACGCCGCCGGGCATCGGCGCGGGTGAGCAGCGCCGCGAACTCACCGGCCAGCACCGTACCGAGCACGCCCTCCCGCGAGCCGAACCAGCGGTAGACCGAGGCGCGACTGAGCCCGAGCTGCGCGGCGATCGCCTGGATGTCCACCCGCTCGCCGGCCAGGAACGCCTGTCGCGCCAGGTCGATGACCTCTTCCCGGGTCGCCGACGCCGGTCGTCCTGGCGGGCGGGTGGTTCGCTGGCTCGGGGTGGTCATCGAAAAATGGTACATCCTTCGATGCGTGTACCGAATCAGAACCAGGCGTCGCGCATTTCCAGCGTGGTGACGTCGAGCCGGGCGAGCAGGTCCAATGCCGGTGCCGTCTTGGGCAACTCGAAGCGGTAGAAGTACCGGGCCGCGTGCCGCTTGCCGTCGTAGAAGTCGCCGGTGTGCGCGGCGGCGGCCAGCCACTGCTCCAGCCAGATCCAGGCCAGCACGATGTGACCGAAGGCCTCCAGGTAGACCGAGCTATTGGCCAGCGCGGCCTCGAAGTCGCCGGTGGCGAACAGTCCCGCGGTCACCTCGACCAGGCGCTGCCATGACGAATCCAGTTGCGCGGCAAGCTCGGCCGCCTCGCCACCCGCCGCGCGGGCGGCTGCCACGGTGCCCTGCACCCGTTCGTTGAGGGCGAGCAGACTCGCACCACCCTGCTGGGTTACCTTGCGTCCCAACAGATCCAATCCCTGGATGCCGTGCGTACCCTCGTGGATCGGGTTGAGCCGGTTGTCGCGGTAGTGCTGTTCGACGTTGTACTCGCGGGTGTAGCCGTAGCCGCCGAGCACCTGGATGGCGAGATTGTTCGCCTCCAGGCACCACTGCGACGGCCAGCTCTTGGCGATCGGCGTCAGGATGTCGAGCAGCAGCGTGAGCGCGCGCTTCTCATCGTCCGAATCGGCGGTTTGCTGTTCGTCGACCAGCCGGGCGCAATAGAGCACCAGCGCCAGCGCACCCTCGGTATATGACTTCTGCGCCAACAGCATTCGCTTGACGTCCGCGTGCTCGATGATCGGCCGCTGCGGCGCGGACGGATCGGCGGGCAGCTTCGCCCGGCCCTGCTCGCGGGTGCGGGCGTAGTCGAGGGACTCGAGGTAGCCGGTGTAGCCGAGCGCCGACGCGACCATGCCGACGCCGATCCGGGCCTCGTTCATCATGTGGAACATGTAGCTGAGCCCGCGGTGCGGCTCGCCGACCAGGTAACCGACTGCGCCCGCCGCGCCGTTCGGCGTCCAGCGGCCTTCGCCGAAGTTGAGCACGGTATTGACCGTGCCGCGAAAGCCCATCTTGTGATTGAGCCCGGCCAGCGCGACATCGTTGCGTTCGCCGACCGCGCCGTCGTCGTCGACCAGGAACCGCGGCACGACGAACAGCGAGATGCCCTTGGTGCCCGCCGGACCGCCGGGGATCTTCGCCAGCACCAGGTGCACGATGTTCTCGCCGAGCTCGTGGTCGCCGCCGGAGATCCACATCTTCGTGCCGAACAACCGGTAGGTGCCGTCGTCCTGTGGTTCCGCGCGGGTGACGATATCGGCCAGCGACGAACCCGCCTGCGGCTCGGACAGGCACATGGTGCCGAAGAACCGCCCCTCGAGCATCGGGCGGACGAACCGCTCGGTGAACTCCGGACCGGTGTGGGTGAGCAGCAGATTCGCGTTCGCCACGGTGAGGAACGAGTAGCCCGAGGTGCCGGGGTTGGCGGCTTGGAACCACGCGTAGCTCGCCTGAGTGACGGTGACCGGCAGCTGCGCTCCGCCGAGGTCGTAATCCATTGCCGCGGCGGGCAATCCGGCCTTGGCGAAGGCGGCCAGCGCGGTGGCGACCTCGGGAATGATGGTGACCCGTTCGCCGTCGAAGGTCGGCTCTTTCGCGTCGTTCAGCTTGTTGTGCGGCGCAAAGTATTTGGTGGCCAGCTGCTCGCTGAGCTCGAGCACGGCATCGAAGGTCTCGCGCGAATGATCGGCGTAGCGCCCACGTTTGGTGAGCTCCTCGACGTTCAACCACTCGTAGAGCAGGAAGTCGAGATCGCGCCGGGAAAGCAGCGTGGAACGCATCAGCCGTCCTTTCGAGACATGTGACAACCACTGTATCTTACGGTCGAGCGGGTGCGACGGGCTAACTCGACGCCTCGACGCGAGACAGCCTGACCAGGGCGGTTGCCACCTCGGGTGCTCGGCTCAGCAGTACCCGCTTGGCCTCGACGGCGACCGTCATCCACTGGCCGTCGGTGTCGCGCAGCCGCACGGTGCCCGTCACCGGACCGGCGGGCAACGCCAGGGCGATCTGCCGGGCGATCGGCAGATCGTCGGGATGCAGCGCCGGATCACGGGCCGGGTCGCCGGTGAGTTCCCAAGCGACGCCGGGCATTTCGCCGGTGAGCCAGCGGTACGCGGTGAGCGTCTTCAGGTCGACGAGCGCGTGGTAGACGCCGGGCTCGGCCCCCAACTCGGCCTCGACCAGGGCCTGGGCGAAGGTGCGCGGCGGCAGCGGCGCGTCCGCGTCGTCGCCCTCGGTGATGTCGTGCGTGAGGCCGTGCAGAAACCGCTGTCCGTCGACCATGCCGCCGCGCGCGACCCAGTTGATATCCCGGCGCACCTGGTCGTCGCGGGTGATCTGCCAGGTGGTCTGATACACCAGACTCTCGTCCGCCGACAGCGCGGCGGCCAGCGCCTCGGCCTGATCGTCGGCGGCCGTCACGTGCCGCAGTGAGGACACCCGGGAGATCTCGTCCCTGCGTCGCTCGGGCGGCACCGCGTAGATGTCGTGCATCTCCTCGGTCGCGAGCGCGGTCATTTTGTCGAGGTTCCAGTCCCACGCGCCGGAGCGGGTGCGCGCCGGCACGGCGTCGCCCAGCCTGCCGATCCACAATCGCACGCCGTGCACCATGTGCAGGACGTTCGCGACCGGCTCGGCGATGACATGCTCGTCGCGGGTTCGGGAGAATTCCTCGTAGCGCTGCCCGGTCTCGCGGACCTGGGTGATGGCATGGTCCGCAGTGCGAAGTGCTTGGCCCCGCAACACTTTATCGAGCGGTTCGAGGCCCACCGGCTCGCGGCCGACGGCCAGCACGGTCGGCGCATCGCGAATGCACTCGATCAGCAGCCACTCCCCGCGCATCTATCAAAGGTAGAGCACGGGAAGCGGCTTCGAGTCGAAGTCGGCTCAGCTGGTCACGCGATCGATCTGCTCGGCCTGAACACCCCAGCCGGACAGCAGCTTTCGAACCTGTTCCGGTTCCGCGGACAGCGGGGCCGGAGTATCGATCGGGGTACGGTCGAAACGCGGCGCCGGTGCGGGCTGGAGCACGCCGTTGACCTCGATGAAGGCATTGCGAGCCTTGTTGTGCGGATGCTCGTGGGCCTCCCACGGGCTCAGCACCGGGGCCACGCAGGCGTCGGTACCCGCGAAAACCTCGGCCCACTCGTCGCGGGTGCGCTCCTTGAACTTGGCGCCGAGTACCTCTTTGAGCTGCGGCCAGCCGTTCTTGTCGAGCTGGAACGGCAGGTCGGGGTCGTCGATGCCGAGGATGGCGAGCATCTGGTTGTAGAACGGGATCTCGACGCAGCCGACCGCCATGTACTCACCGTCGGCGCATTCGTAGGTGTCGTAGAACGGTGCGCCGCCGTCGAGCATGTTCTCGCCGCGGGGGAAGTTCCACAGGCCGAGGTGGTGCAGGCCGTGCATGGACGCGGTGAACAGGGCGGAACCGTCCACCATCGCCGCGTCGACCACCTGGCCCTTGCCGGAACGTTCGCGCTCGTAGAGTGCGCCGAGCACGCCGAGCGCCAGCAGCAGGCCACCGCCCGCGAAGTCGCCGAGCATGTTCGCGGGCGGCACCGGCGGTTCCCCGGCGCGGCCGACGAGCCCGAGCGCGCCGGAGATCGCGATGTAGTCGATGTCGTGCCCCGCGGTGCGGGCCAGCGGGCCTTCCTGACCCCAGCCGGTCATCCGGCCGTAGATCAGGCGCGGATTACGGGCGGCCAGGTCGGCGGGACCGAAGCCGAGGCGTTCGGCGACGCCGGGCCGGAACCCTTCGATGAGCACGTCCGCGTGATCGGTGAGCGCGAGCAGCGACTCGCGGTCGGCGGGCTGCTTGAGATCCAGTGTGATGCTGTGCTTTCCACGGTCCAGCGGACCCTCCGGCGAGACGATGCCCGCGCCGGGCGCACCGCCGCGGTCCACCCGCAGCACCTCCGCGCCGAGATCGGCCAGGATCATCGCGCCGAACGGGCCGGGCGCGAGACTGGCGATCTCGATGACTTTCACTCCGTGCAGTGGTCCCATGTCTCCGCTCTCTGTCGTCCTCGACGAGGGCATGCGGCGTCAGCCGAACCCCACCCGTCCGGATCGGTGTTCCCGAGGGTAGGCCCGCTCGGGGGTGTCGCCAATGACCGTCGCGCTCGATAGGGGGTGACCGTAGCGCTCATAACCGCAGCTTGTTGGGCGATCAGCCAACCCAGGCTGACCGCCGTTGTCGAGTGGCACAGGGCCCTTCGCGAAATGTCATGTGCCACTCGACGGGGCGATCTAGTCCAGCCCGGACAGGCGGGCGAGGATGGTGGCCGCCATGGCCGCCGGATCGCCGTCGTCGGGGCGGAGGACGAGTTCGGCCTCGGTGGGGGCCTCGTAGGGGTCGTCGATGCCGGTGAAGCCGCGGATCTCACCGGCGCGAGCCTTGGCGTACATGCCTTTTGGATCGCGAGATTCGCAAATGTCCAGTGGGGTGTCGACGAAAATCTCCACGAAGGGAATGCCTGCCTCCAGGTGCGCCGCACGAACTCGGTCGCGGTCGGCGCGGTAGGGACTGATCAGTGAAACTACGGCTACCACACCGGCTTCGGCGAACAGGCGGGCGACTTCGCCGACGCGGCGGACGTTCTCGACGCGATCGGCGGCGCTGAAGCCGAGGTCGGCGTTCAGTCCGTGCCGTAGGTTGTCACCGTCGAGTAGGAAGGCGGGGCGGCCCGCCGCGACTAGTCGGCGTTCGAGTTCTACAGCCACGGTGGACTTTCCGGAGCCGGAAAGCCCGGTCAGCCAGACGGTGAGACCACGGGTCGCGCGCTCCTCCCGGCCGACCGCGGTGGAGTGCCAGACCACGCGCGACGACGGCAGGCTCGGGCCGGTGATCATGCCTGCGCCGACCGTGTTGTTGGTGGTGTCGTCAACCAGGATGAAACTGCCGGTGAACCGATTGCGGCGATACGGATCGAACAGCAGCGGTTGGCGGGTGCGCAGCTGGACGCGACCTATCTCGTTGAGCGACAACGATTCCGCGTTCTCGTCCCGATGCAGGGTGTTGACGTCGAGCCGGTAGTCCAGTGTCCGCACCTCGACGGTTGCGGTGCGAGTGGTGTGCCGAATCGTGTAGGTCGAGCCTGGCGTGAGCTGTGCTTCGTCGGCGAACCAGCAGACCATCGCGTCGAGATCACGCCCTGCGGTGGGCCGATTGTTCGGTCGGCAGATCATGTCGCCGCGAGACACGTCGAGATGGTCGGCGAGCTGCATGGTGACTGCCTGCGGCGGAAAGGCTTCCGCCACCGCCTTGCCGCCCGGGCCCCAGATGGCCTCGACGGTGGTGGTGAATCCCGAAGGCAGCACCGCGACCTCGTCACCGGGCTTGAATACCCCGCCGACCACCGTGCCCGCGTAACCACGGAAATCCTGTGCATGGCTGCGGGTTACGTACTGCACCGGGAACCGCGCGTCGATGAGGTTACGGTCCGAGGCGATGTGCACCTCTTCGAGATGGTGCAGCAGGGGAGTGCCCTCGTACCAGGGCATGCTCGCGCCGCGGTGCACGATGTTCTCGCCGTCCAGCGCGGACATCGGCACGAAGGTCAGGTCGAAGATGTCGAGTTTCGAAGCGAACTGGGCGAATTCGGTCCGGATCTCCTCGAACCTGGCCTGCGACCAGTCGACCAGGTCCATCTTGTTCACGCACAGCACCAGGTGCGGGATACCGAGCAGGCTGGCGAGGAACGCGTGCCTGCGGGTCTGCTCGACCACGCCCTTGCGGGCGTCGACCAGGATCAGCGCGAGGTCGGCGGTGGACGCGCCGGTGACCATGTTGCGGGTGTACTGGATGTGGCCGGGGGTGTCGGCGATGATGAATTTCCGTCGGGGCGTGGCGAAATAGCGGTGCGCCACGTCGATGGTGATGCCCTGTTCGCGTTCGGCGCGCAGTCCGTCGGTGAGCAGGGCCAGGTTCGGATAGTCGTCGCCTCGGTCGCGGCTGGTGCGCTCCACGGCGGCGAGCTGGTCGGTGAAGATCGTCTTTGAATCGAAGAGCAGGCGGCCGATGAGGGTCGATTTGCCGTCGTCGACGCTGCCCGCGGTGGCGAGGCGCAGCAGTGTTGCGGTCATCAGAAGTAACCCTCTCGTTTGCGATCTTCCATGCCCGCCTCGGAGATTCGATCGTCGGCGCGGGTGGCGCCACGCTCGGTGACCCGGGCGGCGGCCACCTCGGTGACCACCTCGGCGGGGGTGGCCGCGGTCGACTCCACGCAGCCGGTGCAGGTGGCATCGCCGACCGTGCGGAACCGCACCGTCGTCTCCACCGGTTCCTCGCCGTCCAGGAGTTCCAGAAAGCGAGTGTGCGCCAACAACATTCCGTCCCGCTGCACCACCGGGCGGCGGTGCGCGTAGTAGAGCGGCGGCAGGTCGATGCCCTCGGCGGCGATGTAGGTCCAGATGTCGAGCTCGGTCCAGTTCGACAGCGGGAACACCCGAATGTGTTCGCCCGCACGGTGTCTGCCGTTGTACAGGTTCCAGAGCTCCGGCCGCTGGCTGCGCGGATCCCACTGGCCGTACTGGTCGCGGAAGCTGAAGACGCGCTCCTTGGCGCGCGCCTTCTCCTCGTCGCGCCGGGCGCCGCCGAAGACGGCGTCGTAACCGCCCTCCTGGATCGACCGCAGCAGCGTGGTGGTCTGCAACCGATTACGCGAGGTGCGCGGTCCGGTCTCCTCGACCACCCGGCCCGCGTCGATATCGTCCTGCACGCTGCCGACCACCAGCCGCAGCCCGAACCGCGCGACCGTCTCGTCGCGGAAGGCGATCACCTCGTCGAAGTTGTGTCCGGTGTCGATGTGCAGCACCGGGAACGGCAGCGGCGCCGGCCAGAAGGCCTTGGCCGCCAGGTGCAGCATCACCACCGAGTCCTTGCCGCCGGAGAACAGCAACACCGGACGTTCGAATGTCGCCGCTACTTCACGGAAAATATGTGCCGACTCGGCCTCGAGCGCGTCCAGATGAGGCAGCTCGTAGGTGCTCGCCGTCGACTTCGCGTACTGGCTCACACCGCAAAACTAGAACACGTTTCGATTGTTGGCAACAGCTCGCGGCTTATCCGATACAGCGTGCTGTCATTCTCGGCGAAATCCATTTCACATTCCGGCGATTGCCGGAATCGGCACGTGCGGTTCGGCAGGCCAGACCCGCGGGCCTCGTTTTGCCCGTACACCCTCGTCAACGACCGAATGCGCCCTTCACTCGCCCAGACGGACCGAAGGCCCCCTTCGGTCGGTCCCCCCTGGCAACCTGACCCGCCCGAAGGTGCCCATCGGCCGGTCACACCACCTGAAGGGCGCCTTCGGTCGGATTGGCCGAGCCGGCCGCCGTGGCGTGAGGTTTGCGGATCAAGGGCGCGGTGGCGTCTGGGTAGGTCGGCGGCCACCCGAAGCGGTGGTCACGGCATCCGCCGCCGCGACGAGAGCCGTTCCGCGCCGGTCGATTTCGGCACCGGTGATGGACGCGCCGACGTACATGGTCAACACCATGTTCTGCCTGCCGTCGCCGCCGTAGGTCGGCGCGGCGAGCAGGCTGACCGGGTGCTCCTTGCGCGGCCGCAGATCCGCGCCGACGTACACGCGCTCACCGAGACTCGTCACCAGCTCGCCGACCAGTTCGCGCAGCTCATCGGGCAGTTCACGGGCGGCGAACCCGGCCAGCATCGAGTACAGCCTGCCGCCCGCGGTGGTCAGGCTCTCGACCAGATACCCGCGCGCACGGCACTCGGCGACGATCTGCCGCAAGCGCGCCTCGTCCTGCTGCAACGGCACGGTCGCCGGTTTCGCCAGCCAGGCGTTGAACGCCGCGTCGGTATCCCACAGCACGTACATCAGGCCGACCGGTGGCGCGAAATGGTAGGCCGCGCCGACCTTGACCAGCCCCGGCCCGGTGCTCTCCAGGACCATGATCTGCTCGCCGACCACGGCTGATGCGGTGCAGGTGGTGCGGTAGCGCGCGGTGAGCTTCTCCAACTCGGTGCGGGCGAGCGCGGAAATCGCGAAGCTGTCCTGGGCCACCCGGCCCGCGGCGATCAGCGCGGGCCCGAGTCCGTAGGTCAGCGTGTCGGCGTCGCGGACCAGGTAACCGCCCGCGGTGAGTTCGGTCAGGATGCCCAGGCAGGTGGGTTTCGCCAGGTCGAGCGTCCGCGCGAGCTCGGACAGGCCGAAGCGCTTGCCCCGCTGCTCGACGAGGAAATCCAATACCTGCACCACCCGCACGGTGGGTGCGGATCTACGGCCGACCATTGACCACTCCTAGAACACGTTCTAATCTTGCCTCAAACGAAATGTACCAGAGTGGTACATATTTGGAACACCGCGATTCAATGGAGACCTTTTGCTGACACAGCCGTTCGCGGAAGCCATCGCCGCCGCCGAGCAGATCATCACCGAGGCCGCGCACATCCGCACCGAGCAGGACCTCGTCGAGGGCTACGACTACCTGGCGGGCAGCATCCGCGCGGCCCTGCAGATGGCGTGGGCCTACGAGCGGGACTTCCCGTTCTTCGTCCAGTCCACCGGGCCGTACACGAAAATGGGCCTCGACAACCCGGACACGCTCTACTTCCACTCCTACCTGCGGCCGGACGCCGAATACGTGGTCACCGGAAAGCGTGGCACCACACGGGATCTGAGCTTCCAGGTGCTGAACGGCAACTACTCGCCGGTGGATGTGCCGGACAGTCTCACCGCCTTCGACGATCGTTCGCTGGAAGTCGGTCCGGATGGTTCTTACGAACTCAGGCTCGGTCCCGGCGAAGCGCGCCCGGGATATGTGCACCTCGCCGCGGACTCGGCAATGCTGGTGGTCCGTGAGGTTTACAGCGATTGGCCCAACGAAAAGCCGGGCACGATCCGGATCGCGCGGGTCGACGGCATGGGCGACGCGCCGCCGCCGCTCACCAAGGACGTGCTGACCAAGCGGTACGGCGTCGCGGGGAAGATGCTGATCTCCCGGCTGAAGACCTTCCTGGCCTTCCCGGAGTGGTTCTATCTGAACCTGCCGGTGAACACCATGACCGAACCTCGTTCCACGCCGGGTGGTCTCACCACGCAGTTCTCCTCGGCGGGCCACTACGAGCTCGACGACGATCAGGCGATGATCATCACGGTGCCGAAATCCGATGCGCCGTACCAGGGTTTCCAGCTCGGCAGCATGTGGTACCTGTCGCTGGACTACATCAACCACCAGACCAGCCTCACCGCCGACCAGGCGCACGTCGACCCCGACGGGATGATCCGGCTGGTGGTCAGCGAGCGAAATCCCGGGCTGGCGAACTGGATCGAACGCACCGGGCATGAGCGCGGGTATCTCCAGTTCCGCTGGCAGCGGCTGTCGCGCGACATGAAGCCCGAGGACGGGCCGACGGTCGAGGTGGTGCCGGTCGACGAACTGGCGCAGCGACTGCCGTTCTACGACCAGGCGCGCGTCACGCCGGAAGCATGGCGCGCACGAATCGCGGTACGGCAGGCGGCCGTCGCGGAAAGGATGCTCGGCTGATGTTGTTGCAGGACAAAGTAGTTGTCGTCTCCGGGGTCGGCCCCGGGCTCGGACGCGCCATCGCGGTGCAGAGCGCCAAGGCGGGCGCCGACGTGGTGCTCGCGTCGCGCACCGAATCGCGGCTCACCGAGGTGGCCAAGGAAATCACCGAGCTCGGCCGGCGCGCGGTGGTGGTGCCGACCGACATCAACGACGAGGCCGCCGCCGCGCATCTGGTCGAGGCCGCGCAGAGCGCGTTCGGCCGGGTGGACACGCTGGTGAACAACGCGTTCGCGATCCCGCCGATCACCGACCTCGCCGACGTCGACCTCGATCAGGTGCGGGCCGGCTTCGAGACCAATGTGCTTGCGGCGCTGCGGTTGACGCGGCTGTTCATTCCCGCGCTCACCGAGTCCAACGGCTCGGTCGTAATGATCAACTCCGCCGTGCTGCGGCACTCGCGGCGCACCTTCGGTCCCTACAAGATGGCCAAGGCCAGCTTGCTCGCACTGGCGCAGAGCCTGGCCACCGAGCTCGGGCCGCGCGGCATCCGGGTGAATACCATTGCCCCCGGCTACATCTGGGCCGACAACCTGAAGTGGTACTTCAACTACCTCGCCGAACAGCGCGGCATCACCGCCGACGAGGTCTACGCCGAAACAGCGAAGACCATCGATCTGCGCAAGCTGCCCGAGCCCGACGAGATCGCCGACGCGGTCGTGTTCTTCGCCTCGCCCATGGCGCGCGCGATCACGGGGGCGTGCCTGGATGTCAACGGCGGCGAATACCACCACTGATCGGGTGCGCCTGTCGCGCACCACTACTGAGGAGATGACGTTGATCGGTAGGGACGATGTCGGGACCATCGATGATCTGCACGCGTCGGCGACGAAGGTCGTCGGGCTGGACGATTTCGGTGCCGACGACTACCGCGCCGGGCTCGAGGTGCTGCTCGAGTCCTATGCCAAAGATGCGGAGCTGACGCCGTTCGGCAACAAGGTGAATCGTGCCTTCCTGCGCGGGGCGCTGATCGCCAGGCTGCTCAGCGAGGCCGCGTGGCAACGCTTTCCCGAGCATGCCGAGGTGACGATCGAGCGGCCGATCTTCGTGACCGGACTGCCGCGCTCGGGGACGACGGCGGTGCACCGGCTGCTCAACGCGGATCCGGCGCATCAGGGCTTGGAGATGTGGCTCACCGAGATGCCGCAGCCGCGGCCGCCGCGCGAGACCTGGGCGAGCAATCCGGTGTATCAGCGGATCGAGGCGGCGTTCGAGAAGCATCACGTGGAGCATCCCGAATTCATGGGCGTGCACCATATTTCCGCTGACCAGGTGGAGGAGTGCTGGCAGTTGCTGCGGCAGTCGGCCATGTCGGTGTCGTACGAGTGCCTCGGGTATCTGCCGAGCTACTCCGAGTGGCTGCGGGAGCAGGACTGGACCGGTGCCTATCGCAGGCATCGGCGCAACCTGCAGTTGATCGGTCTGCCCGACGCCGGGCGGCGCTGGGTGTTGAAGAACCCCAGTCATTTATTTGCACTGGACGCCATTTTCGAGGTCTATCCGGACGCGCTCGTCATCCAGATGCATCGCGATCCGCGCACCATCATCGCCTCGGTCTGCAGTCTCAACGAGCAGGCCTCGGCCGGATGGTCCGACAAGTTCCGCGGCCCGGTGGTCGGTGCCGCGCAACTGGATCTGTGGGCCCGCGGCGCCGATCGCTTCCTGGCGGACCGCAAGCGCCACAACGCCGCCCAATTCTGCGACGTGGACTACGACGACTTCGTCGCCGATCCGATCGGCACGGTCGAATCCATCTACCGCCACTTCGACCTCCCACTGACCGAGGACGCGACCTCAGCAATGTCGGCCCTGCACGCGGAAAGCACCTCCGGCGCAGCACGTCCCGCCCACCGCTACACCCTCGAGGAATTCGGCCTCACCGCCGACCAAGTCGATGAACGGTTCGGGGCGTATCGAGCGGAACACTTCCCAGGACACTGATCGACAGCGTTGTCGTGCAAGGCAATTCGTGCACAATTGCATCGCATGCAGTAATCGGGCTCACGGCCGGCTTCGTCCGGTCCGTGAGCCCGAACCTGTAATGCCCTAACCTGCAAGACATCCCATGCATGAATGCAGACCACGCAAATCGGGACAGATCATGAACCAGGACCCGCCTAGAACCGCCGCCAGGCCCCCGTTCTCGCCCGCCGCGCATGTTCCGTCCAGCCGCGCACGAAATCGCTAGCTGAATCGTGCGCGGCGAGCGGCACTGTGCGCGGCGCGGGGCGACCTCGATTTACGGCTGGCCGGGCTTCAGGGTGATGAACAGGCCGTGGGCTTCGGCGCAGAGGCGGTCGCCGTCGTGCAGGGTGGCGCGGACGTAGACCTTGCGGCCCTCTTGGCGTTCGGCCCAGGCGCGGACCTTGAGTTCGGTGCGCAGGGGAGTGATGGAGCGGTAGTCGACGGTGAGGGACGCGGTCCTGGTCACCTGCCCGCCGTAGACCGCCGCGGCCATGCCGAGCAGGTCGTCGAAGGCGATCGCGATGTGGCCGCCGTGCGCGGCGTTGTTGCCGCCGAGGTGGTAGGTGCGGAAGGTGATGCGGGCGTCGACACCGTCGCGGCCGACGTGGTCGAAGACGAACGGCGGCAGCGTGATGTTGCCGCGGCCGGGCAGGTCGTGCCTGGTCCAGTTGGGCGTGGACCACTCGTCGACGATCGCGGCATCGAGCTTGTCGTTCAGCTGCTTGAGCAGGCCGATCGTCTCCACGGCCAACTCGTCCGAGGGGGAGGCGAGGCGCACGCGGTCCATCAGCCCGCGCACCTGCTCGATGAACTCCCCGTAGTGCGGTCCGCCGCGGGTGATGTCGATGTTCTGCTCGTGCGCGTTGATCAGCTCGCTCATCGGCCGGAACGCGCCCTCGTGGTGCTCCTCGCTCGGCAGCGATTCACCGGCCTGTTGTTCGTTCATGCAGAACACGTTATAGGTTGCCCATCGAATGCTCGCATTTCGGGCCGACTTGGCGGATTCGAGGGCCGGTCCGAATCGTCCGGTGTGGCTTAGGCTGGTTCGCGATCATCAATCGCGGTTACTCAGGAGGAACCACAAGGTTGGCGGCGCGGTCTCGATGAACGTCGACCACCGAGCGTAATGGCAGGTCCGGCGGCGAAAGGCTTTGGGCAGATGGGTATTACGGCAGTTGTCTTCGACATGGACGGCGTACTGATCGATTCCGAGCCGGTGTGGGAACAGGTTCGCCGGGACTACGTGGCAGAGCGGGGCGGGCAATGGCTACCCGATGCTCAGCAACGGCTGATGGGCATGAGCACCAAGGAATGGTCGGAATATCTGAGTACCGATCTCGGCGTCGACGCACCGCCGGAAACCGTGGCGCGCGACGTGATCGAGCGCATGGCCGCGCATTACGACCGTGAAGTCCCGCTGCTCCCCGGCGCGATCGACGCGGTCCAGCGGATGAGCGAGAAGTGGCCCCTCGGCGTCGCCAGCTCCTCCCCGCGCGCACTGATCGACGTCGTCCTCGGCCGCACCGGCCTGATCGAATTCTTCAACGTCACCTTCTCCACCGAAGAGGTAGACCGCGGCAAACCGGCCCCCGACGTTTATGTCGCCGTCGCCGCCTTCCTCCGCCAACGCCCCGCCGACTGTGCCGCAGTGGAAGATTCGAGCAACGGCATGCGCTCCGCCCACGCCGCAGGCATGCGCGTGATAGCCGCCCCCCGACCCGAATACCCACCGGCCCCAGACGCTTTGGCGCTGGCCACCCACGTAATCAACGATCTCGCCGAACTGACGCCCACCCTTGTCACCGAACCCGCCTGACCCACCAGCGCTCGCCGAGTGGGACATGGTCGCGTTCTTGCCGCCGTCAGGTCCCGTTCGGCGGGTTGTCTGGGCGGTAGGAGGTGAGGAGAGTGCGGGCTGCGGCGGGGAGGTCGGTGTCCAGCCAGGCAGGAAGGGTGGGGGCGTGGGCGTGGCGGCGGAGGGCGGCGTAGGGCAGGTCGACTACGGCTCGGCTGATGGCGTCGATTTCGCGGTCGCCCGCGCGGCCGAGCAGGGC
Source organism: Nocardia sp. NPDC050175 (assembly GCF_044459885.1). NCBI lineage: Bacteria > Bacillati > Actinomycetota > Actinomycetes > Mycobacteriales > Nocardiaceae > Nocardia > Nocardia sp. NPDC050175. The sequence continues at coordinate 39,106 of NZ_JBITJI010000001.1, read as the reverse complement.
GGTGGCCAGGCGGCGGAGGTGGTTGATCAAGGGGGCGTTCATGGTGGTGAGGCGGGCGCGGAAGTCGTCGTCGGGGCCGCCGTCCAAGAGATCGCTGACGCGCAGGTTGAGCAGAAGTCTTGCGTCGTCGGGTAATTCGCGGCCGAAGACGAGGGCGGCACTGACCATGGCGACGCCCGCTTCGACGGGATCGGGGTGGTCGGCGGCGGCCAGGACGCCGCGCTGGAAGCGTTCGAGTGCGCGCAACCAGACGGCGGTGAGCACGCCGTTGCGGTTGCCGAAGCGGTGGTACAGCGTGCCGACGGGGGCGCCGCTGGCCTCGGCGATCGCGGCGACACTGGCCGCGCGAGGGCCATCGGTGAGCACCAGGGCGCGGGCTGCGTCGAGGATCACGTCGGTGTCGTGCTTGCGGGGCGGGGCCATGTACTAGTACGTTCCTTCTATATGGAGCGATTGTCCTATATTGATGAGCATGCCAGATCTGTCGACGCGAATCGCGACCGGGTCTGGACCGCACTACTGAAAGTCATGTGCAAGGACCCGGCGGATCCGTCCACCGTGCCGATCGGCTTCGTGCTGGATGCCGCGGCGCCGCCCGCCCGGCTGGCGATGAAAGGGCGGCACTGGTTTTCGAAGTACGCCCTGATCTTCGAACTCGAGGACGAAGGCGCGAACCGAACCCGCATCCGCGCGAAGACCTTGGCGAATTTCCCTGGGCCGCACGGCAAGATCTATCGCGCGCTGGTCATCGGCAGCGGCGGCCACAAGATCGTGGTGCGCAGGATGCTCCGGCAGATCGCGGCCGCGGCATGATCGGGATGGTCTGGGGCGCCACCAAGGCCGAGTGCGACGTTCCGCTGCCGTGTGACGACCTGAGACCCGGTGGGCTGCAGGCGGACCGAGCCATCACCATCGACGCCCCGCATGAACTGGTCTATCCGTGGCTATGCCAATTGCGGGTCGCCCCTTACAGTTACGACCTCCTCGACCACTGGGGCCGCCGCAGTCCGCGGCATCGCGACCCGCGACTCGTCGAACTCGAAGTGGGGCAACCCTTCATGGCCCACTTCGAGCTCGCCTCCTTTGTGCCGAATCAGCACATCACCCTGGTCGCCGGGAAGATCGCCGTCACCTATGCGGTGCACCCCAAGGGGACGGGTACGCGTCTGGTCGCCCGGGTGCGCATGGGCGGCCCGCGGATGATCGGACGCCTGCTGGCCGTCGGAGACCTCGTCATGATGCGCAAGCAACTGCTGACGTTGCAGGGGCTGGCCGAAGCCGAGAACCACGCGGAGCTGCGAGCCCGGTTGGCACCGCGGCGATAAGTCAAGCCCTGTCGGCGTGTTGAGTGCACCGGGCGATTCGCACTGATGATCTTGCATCGAGCATGATCACGGTATGGCAAATGATGTTCAGCTCGGCGATGTCCGGACTTGGTATGACGAAACGGGCGACGGCGAGCCGGTATTGCTGTTGCACGGCGGTTTTGTGGACTCGCGGTCGTTCGAACCGGCTGTCGCCGGATTGGCCGAGGACTTCCGTGTTTTCCGGATGGATCGTCGCGGCCACGGCCGCACCCCGGACGTCGAGGGGCCCATCACCTTTGACCTGATGGTGCAGGACACCATCGCGTTCCTCGACACGGTGGTCGGCGGCGCCGCGCACCTGGTCGGCTACAGCGACGGCGCCATCGTCGCGCTGCTGGTCGCCATCCGCCGGCCGGATCTGGTCCGCAAGCTCATCTCGATCAGCGGCAACTTCCACCGCGACGGCCTGCTGCCCGGCGTACTCGACGGCTTCGGCCACGAGGAACCGATGCAGCGCTTGGCCGCTCGCTACGGCGAGGTGTCGCCGGACGGCGAGGAGCACTTCCGTGTCGTCGCCGACAAGGTCCTGCGGATGTCGCGGGAAGAGCCGACGATGACCGTCGAGGAACTCGGCGGCATCGCCAGCCGGACCCTCGTCATCGCGGCCGACGACGACGCAATGAGCTTGGAACACACGATCGCCCTCTACCGCGCGATCCCCAACTCCGAGCTCGCCATCATCCCGGGCACTTCGCACCTGTCGGTCGTCGAAAAGCCGACAGAGGTCTACCGTCTCGTCGGCCTCTTTCTCACCACCGACGCGACCCCGACCTGGCAGCCGATCCGCCGCGCCTGAGCGACCTGAATCGAACGTTTCCATCCGGTAGCAGAAACCGGGCCGCGCTTGCGCCCGCAAGACATTTCGGCAAATTATGCGCTAACGGCAACGCTGTTGGTCAACTGACCGGTCATGCTGAACAGCATGGACTTCATGAAACCAGCTGAACAACTGTTAGCGCAGGTTGCGGCCCGGTTCGGCTCCGCAGAGGCTTTCCTCGACAAGCTCGCGGACGTCCGCGCGCAGGCTATGGACGACACCATCGAGATGCCGCGTGTCGTCGGCGGGTTGCCCACTATTTACTGAAACTGGTTAAGTTCGGCTACATCGAACTTCCATAGCTCGAACCCGGCCGGCACGTTGTCGCCCACCGAGATTCGGTCCCACGCCCACGTACCTGCCAAGGCGTGCGGTGCGAAGCCGCCCTCGGCGGTGAGGATCGGCAGCGGATGGACGCGGTGACGACCCGCGTTCTCCCGCACGGTCGCCTTGTCCACGTACCCGAGTTGATCGTGATTGAGGATGTACCGGCCGGTGCATCCGTGCTCCGGTAGAACTAGCGGCGCAACGGATGCGGCGGCGTCGTACAGCTCACCGGATTGTCGTGGCGCCCACACCACCCGGGCGGGTACGCACAGCAACCGTTCGACGCCCTGAACGGTGTGATTCCCGATCCACGCGTGTTCGTCGAGCTGCGTACCAGGTTCCACATAGCCGATGAGCCGATGGTCGTCGTCCAGGAGCACTGCTCGATAGAACTGCCGCACGTGGCCGGATTCCTTTCGGAGGTAAGCGATTTCGTAGCATGCTCACACGCGATTGCGGTGCGGCGATTACCACGGCGTTACAACCGAACTAGCGACAGTCCGCCGCGCGATCGAGCAGCAGCACCTGCTCGGCCTTGTTGCCGGTCAGCTCGGCGGCGCGCAGGAACTCGGCCCGCGCCTCCGCATGCCGACCGAGCTGGGCGAGCAGATCGCCGCGCACGGCGTTGTAGAGGTGGTATCCGTCCAATGCGCCCGGCGCGATCGAGTCGACCAACTCGAGACCGGCCGCAGGCCCGTGCACCTTGCCCACCGCGACCGCGCGATTCAAATCCACGATCGGTGACGGAAAGCGCTCGGCGAGAACCGCATACAGTCCGGCGATACGCCGCCAATCGGTGTCCTCCGGTGTCGCGGCCATGGCATGCACAGCGGCGATCGCGCCCTGCAGTGCATAGCTGCCCGGCGGTAGACCGCGGTCCCGGGCGACCGCATTGGCGCGAGCCAGTGCCGCGAACCCGCGCCGGATCAGCAAGCGATCCCATCGCGACCGATTCTGATCGGCAAGCAGCACAACATCTTTCGCCGGACCGGTGCGCGCGGGCAGCCGCGAGCCCTGCAGTTCGAGCAGCGCTACCAGCCCATGCACCTCGGGTTCGGTAGGTAGCAACTCGGCCAGAATACGGGCCAGCCGCAGCGCGTCCTGGCACAGCTCGACCCGAATCCAATCCTCGCCCGCGGTCGCCGAATACCCCTCGTTGAAGATCAAATAGACGACCGCGAGCACCGAGGCCAGCCGCTCGGTCAGCTCATCGTCGCCGGGCACCTCATACGGCACCCGTTTCGCGGCGATGGTCCGCTTGGCCCGGACAATGCGTTGCGCCACAGTCGATTCCGCGACAACAAAAGCGCGGGCGATCTCCTCGGTGGTCAACCCGCCGAGCAGCCGCAGCGTCAACGCCACCCTGGCCTGCTCCGACAGCACCGGATGGCACGCGGTGAACATCATTCGAAGCAGATCGTCCTCGACCACACCGTCCGGTTCCGGCTCCGCCGGCGGCGCGGTCACCAATTCGTGGCCGAGCAGCGCCAGCTTGCGCGTGAAGGTCTGCTTGCGCCGAACCCGGTCGATCGCCCGATGCTTCGCGGTGAGCATCAGCCAGCCGCCCGGGTTCGGCGGCACCCCGTCGCGCGGCCACTGCTCCAGCGCCGCGACGAGCGCGTCCTGTGCGAGCTCCTCGGCGGCGTCGATATCGCCGACGACGCGGGTGAGCCCCGCGACCAGTCGCGGCCATTCCATCCGCCAGACCGTTTCCGCGGCGCGGTGGGTCTGCTCGGGCGACCGGTCCGGGCTCATCCGCGGTGCCGGATCAGGCCGGTTCGTCGATCTGCCGGATCTCGATCTCGATATCCCACTCCGGCCCGTGCACGCCGAGGAAGCGCGACGTCCACTCGATCGCCTCCTCCTTGGACTTGGTCTGCAGGATGCAGTATCCGCCGACGACCTCCTTGGATTCGGTGAACGGGCCGTCCAGCACGGTCTGCTTGCCGCCGCTCTGGTTGATCTTGGTGGCCTCGGTGATCGGGCGCAGGCCGTTGGTGTCCAGCAGCACGCCCGCCTTGGTCATCTCCTCGATCACCTTGCCGACCTGCTCGAACATCGCCTCGTCCGGCTCCGGCGCGGTGGTCGGGTCGACGTGGATCAGCATCATGTGGCGCATGTCGTGTCCTTTGCTCGTTGTCGTCAAGATCGTCCGATCCTCACCTCACTGCATCGAACGGCGACCCCCCGAATCGACATCTCCTCGAAGATTCTCCCCGGATATTTCTCGAGCGCACGTGGCCGCGCCACAACGCGCGGGCGAGCCGCCCCGGCCGAGCTCTGGAACGTAAGTGTTTCCCTCTGGGTGGCAACGGCTTCGGGGCTCGGGTGCGCAGACTCGCCCAGGCGATTCACAGCGAATTGTCAGTCACATAATCCTTTAGCTTTGCTAAGCTAATGAAGTCTGGCGCGTGCTGCGCCGTCGAGTTCCAACCTGTTCCCGTCAAGTTTCTACTGGTCGTGGAGGTGGACCTGTTATGTCGATTGATTCTCGTGAAGAGCGGCTCGCACGCCGCATCGCTGATTTGTATGCCAATGATCCGCAGTTCGCCGCTGCTGCCCCCCGAGACGAGGTGACCGCGGCGGTCGATGCACCCGGCCTGCGATTGCCCGAGCTCGTACGCACGGTGCTGGCGGGTTACGCGGATCGGCCCGCGCTCGGGCAGCGCGCGGTGCGTTTCGACGAAGACCCGAAGACCGGGCGCGTGACTACTGAACTGCTGCCCAGTTTCGACACCATCACGTATGGCGAACTGTCGGAGCGCGTCGCCGCGATCGCGAGCGCGTTCACCGAGAGCGGGGTGCGGCCCGGCGATCGCGTCTGCATCGTCGGCTTCTCCAGCGTCGACTACACGACGATCGATACGGCGCTGGTCCAGGTAGGTGCGGTGTCGGTGCCGCTACAGACCAGCGCGCCGGTCGCGCAACTGCGGCCGATCGTCGCGGAGACCGAGCCGCGCGTAATCGCTTCTAGCGTCGACTATCTCGATGACGCCGTCGAACTGGCGCTGACCGGCTCGGCACCCGAGCGGCTTGTCGTGTTCGACTACCTCCCGCAGGTCGACGAGCAGCGCGAGGCGTTCGAGGCCGCGCGGGCGCGGTTGACCGCGGCGGGGAGCCTGGTGCAGGTCGAAACTTTGGCCGCGGCAATCGAGCGCGGGAAGGCGCTGCCTGCAACAGATTTCGTGCCTGTTGCGGACGATCCATTGACGCTGTTGATCTACACCTCCGGCAGCACCGGCGCGCCCAAGGGTGCGATGTACCCCGAGAGACTGGTCACCAACTTCTGGCGCAAGTCGACCCGGGCGTCGTGGGGACAGGCCAGTCCCGAACCGACGATCACGCTCAACTTCATGCCGTTGAGCCACCTGATGGGGCGCGGCATCCTGTACTGGACGCTCGCCAACGGCGGCACCGCGTATTTCGCTGCCAAGAGCGATCTTTCGACCTTCCTGGACGATCTCGCGCTGGTGCGGCCGACGCAGTTGAACTTCGTGCCACGGATCTGGGACATGCTGTTCCAGGAGTTCCACAACGAGCTGGACCGGCGGTCCGTCGACGGTGTGGATCGGGCGGCGCTCGAGGCCGAGGTGATGGCGGAGCAGCGGCAGTCGGTGCTCGGTGGCCGGTTCGTCACGGCGCTGACCGGCTCCGCGCCGATCTCGGACGAACTGCGCGCGTTCGTCGAGTCCTACCTCGACCTGCACCTTTTGGAAGGCTACGGTTCGACCGAGTCCGGGGCCGTGCTCATCGACGGGCACATCCGGCGTCCACCGGTCATCGATTACAAGCTGGCCGACGTGCCCGATCTGGGCTACTTCCACACCGACCGGCCGCATCCCCGAGGCGAGCTGCTCGTCCGATCGAACGACCTGTTCCCGGGGTACTACAAACGACCCGAGGTCACCGCGGAGGTATTCGACGCGGACGGCTACTACCGGACCGGCGATGTGGTGGCCGAGATCGCCCCCGATGAGCTGGTCTATCTCGATCGGCGCAACAACGTGCAGAAGCTGTCGCAAGGCGAGTTCGTCACCGTCTCCAAGCTGGAGGCGGCGTTCGACAACAGTCCGTTGATCGAGCAGATCTACGTTTACGGCAACAGTGCGCGCGCCTATCTGCTGGCGGTTGTCGTGCCCACCGAGGACGCAGTGGCGCGCAGCGGCGGCGATATCGAGGCCCTGAAGTCGAGTATCGGTGACTCGCTGCAGGAGGTCGCGCGCACGGCCGAACTGCAGGGTTACGAGATCCCGCGCGGACTCATCATCGCGACAACGCCTTTCACGCTGGAGAACGGCCTGCTCACCGGCATCCGCAAGCTGGCGCGGCCGAAACTCAAGGAGCACTACGGCGAACAACTCGAACAGCTCTACACCGAATTGGCCGATGGGCAGGCCAGCGAGCTGAGCGCGCTGCGCCGCGGCGGTGCCGACCTCCCGGTGCTGGAGGCGGTCAGCCGGGCCGCCGGTGCGCTGCTGGGTGCTTCGGCCGCTGATCGGCGGCCGGACGCGCACTTCACCGATCTCGGCGGAGATTCGTTGTCCGCGTTGACGTTCGCCAATCTGCTGCACGAGATCTTCGACCTCGACGTGCCGGTCGGCGTGATCGTCAGCCCGGCCATCGATCTGCAGGCCATCGCCGACTACATCGAGGCGGAACGGTCCTCCGGCGCGAAGCGGCCCAGCTTCGCGACGGTGCACGGCCGCGACGCCACCGAGGCGCGCGCCGCCGATCTCACCCTGGACAAGTTCATCGATGCCGAAACGCTGGCCGCCGCACCGACATTGCCGCGGTCGAGCACCAGGGTGCGGACGGTCCTGCTGACTGGCTCGAGCGGTTTCCTCGGCCGCTACCTGGCACTGGAATGGCTCGAGCGGCTCGCCCTGGTCGGCGGCACACTGATCTGCCTGGTCCGGGCGAAGGACGACGCCGCGGCCCGCGCGCGGCTGGACAAAATCTTCGACAGCGGCGATCCGGAACTGTTGCGGCACTACCGAACTCTGGCCGCGGATCATCTGGAGGTTATCGCCGCGGACAAGGGTGAGGTGAATCTCGGCCTGGATCAGCAGACTTGGCAGCGGTTGGCCGACACGGTCGACGTGATCGTCGATCCCGCGGCGCTGGTCAACCACGTGCTGCCGTACAGCCAGCTGTTCGGCCCGAACGCGGTGGGCACCGCGGAGCTGATCCGCCTGGCGCTCACCACGAAACTGAAGCCGTTCACCTATGTTTCGACGATCGGCGTCGGCGCGCAGATCGAACCGGCGTCGTTCACCGAGGACGCGGATGTCCGGGTGATCAGCCCGGTGCGCAAGGTCGACGACAGCTACGCCAACGGCTATTCGAACAGCAAGTGGGCGGGGGAGGTGCTGCTGCGCGAGGCCAACGACCTGTGTGGCCTGCCGGTGGCTGTCTTCCGCTGCGACATGATTCTGGTGAGCGGCCGGTACGTCGGGCAGCTCAACCTGCCGGACATGTTCACCCGGATGATGCTGAGCCTGGTGGCCAGCGGTGTCGCGCCGTTCTCGTTCTACGAGACCGACGCCGACGGTACCCGGCAGCGGGCGCACTACGACGGGCTGCCGGTCGATTTCATCGCCGAGGCGATCTCGACCCTCGGTACACAGGTGACGGACGGGTTCCGGACCTATCACGTGATGAACCCGTACGACGACGGCATCGGCCTCGATGAATACGTCGATTGGCTGATCGAGGCGGGCTACTCGATTCAGCGGATCGCCGAGTACGACGCGTGGTTGCAGCGGTTCGAGACCGCGCTGCGTGCGCTGCCCGAACAACAGCGGCAGCATTCGCTACTGCCGTTGCTGCACAACTATCAGCGGCCCGAGCAGCCGATTCGTGGGTCGTTCGCGCCCACCGATCGATTCCGGGCGGCGGTGCAGGAGGCGAAAGTCGGTCAGGATAAAGACATTCCGCACGTCACCGCGCCGATCATCGTCAAGTACATCACCAACCTGAAGTTGCTCGGTCTGCTCTGAGCCGGTGCGGCACCCACCCTCGCCGAGTGTGGGTGCCGGGTTCAGCCGGGCCAGGCCGGGGTGGTGTGTGCCGCGCGGGCGGTCCAGCGGCCGTCGTAGCGGACCTCGACAGGGTGGGCGAAGGCGGCGGTGACGTTGTCGGTGGTCAGGGTCTCCCGGGCGGGTCCTGCGGCGACGGTGTGGCCGTCGGCGATGAGCAGGGCGTGGGTGGTCGTGCTCGGGAGTTCCTCGAGGTGGTGGGTCACCAGCACCGACGCGACCTCCGGATGGGTATCGCCGAGAGTGTCGATGGTTTCCAGGAGTTGTTCGCGCGCAGCGAGATCCAGGCCGGTGGACGGTTCGTCGAACAGCAGTAGCCGCGGCTCGGCGATGAGCGCGCGGGCGATCAACGTGCGGCCGCGCTCGCCCTGGGAGAGCGTGGTCCAGGTGTTGTCGGCCTTGCCGGTGAGGCCGACGGTGTCGATCATCGCGTCGGCCTGGCCGAGCTGATCCGCGGTCGGCGTCCAGCGCATCGGCGTGTCGATGGTGGCGGTGAGACCGGTCAGCACGACCTCGCGGATGGTCAGCGGATAGTGCAGCGGGTGCCGCGGATTCACGTGACCGATGGAGTGGCGCAGTCGTGCCAGTTCGACCCGGCCCAGCTGTTCGCCCAGCACCCGAACCGTGCCGGTGGTGGGGAAGGTGACTGCGCCACAGAAACCGAGCAGCGTGCTCTTGCCCGCCCCGTTCGGTCCGAGCAGCGCCCAGTGTTCGCCCGCGTGCACGGTGAGCGAGATGCCGTTGATGATCTTCTTGCCCTCGCGGCGGAACGTCACGTCCGTCAGTTCGAGCACCGGATCGCCGGTCACGTGAAGGCCTCCTTCAGTGTCGTCAGATGGGAACGGCTGTATTCGGCTGCGGCCGTGGCATTTCGGGCGACGATCGCCTCGACCAGCAGCTCGTGCGCGGCATGGTCGGCGCGCTCGGACGGGACCGGGTGGATCGTCAGCATGTCGATCATCGCCAGGCGCAGCCGAGGGAGGAAGGTGTCGAACAGCTGGACCAGGACCTCGTTGTGTGCCGCGACCAGCACCGCGCGATGGAATGCCATGTCCGCGTCGACATGCTCGGCCACCGGCTCGCCGTGTGCCTCGCGTGCCGCCAGGGTGGACCGGAGGATGCGCAGGTCGGCGCGGGTGCGGCGGTGCGCGGCCAGCGCCGCCGCCTCGGCCTCGATGGCGATGCGGGCCTCGATCACCGAGGCGATGGTGGCGCGGCGCAGCACCACATCCCAGTCGTCCTTCGCGTCCAGTGCCGTCACGAACACACCCGCACCCTGACGGGTGTCCAACACACCCTTACCCGCCAGCTCGCGGATCGCCTCACGCAGCGTCGAGCGCCCGACCCCGAGCTGCGCGGCGAGTGTTGTCTCACCCGGAAGACGGTGTCCGAGTGGCCATTCGCCCGCTTTGATGCGCGTCATGATCAGCTCCGCCGCTTGTGCGGCGAGCGGATGACGCCGTACCTGCGAAACCATCCCAACCTCTCTACTTGTCTGAGGAGTTGTGTATAGTCTAGCCATCATGCGCAACCTGCTTCTGCTTAGCCGCCACGGCGGGGCCTGAACGACCGGCCCCCCGCCGTGGGGCTTTGTCGTGGCCGGTCACCTCTGTTTCGTGACTGCCAGAAAGCAGAACATGTCTTTTTCGACGATCAACACTCCCGCGGGCAAGATTCCAGGCAACGCACCGGCCTGGAATCCGCAACGGCACTCCCAGATGCCGTCGCACCGCTACCGATCCGTCTACGACCGGGTGGAAGTGCCACTCACCCAGCGTGATTGGCCGAACGCGCGGATCGCCGCGGCGCCACTGTGGGTGCCGGTCGACCTGCGCGACGGCAATCAGGCGCTCGCCGAACCCATGGACCCCGCACGCAAGCGGCGCTTCTTCGAACTCATGGTGGCCATGGGCTACAAGGAGATCGAGGTCGGCTACCCGTCCGCCTCGCAGACCGACTTCGACTTCGTCCGGCTGATCGCCGACACCGACCTCGCGCCCGACGACGTCACCATCGTCGTATTCATGCCCGCCAGAAGGGATCTCATCGAACGCACTGTCGAATCAGTACTCGGCCTCCGCAATGTCGTCATCCACATGTACGCCGCGACCGCACCCACCTGGCGAAACACTGTGCTGGGCAAGGACCGTGCCGCGCTGCGCGAGCTGATCCTCGCCGGCGGCCGCGACGTCCTGGAATTCAGCGCCGACCTGCCGAACGTGCGCTTCGAGTTCTCGCCCGAGGTGTTCAACCTGACCGAGCCCGACTACGTGCTCGACCTGTGCGACCGGATGACAACACTGTGGGACGCCACCCCGCAGCGCCCGGTGATCCTGAATCTACCTGCCACGGTGGAGGTCGCGACCCCCAACGTCTACGCCGACCAGATCGAATACATGCACCGCAACCTGGCCCACCGCGACAGCGTCATCCTGTCCGTGCACCCGCACAACGACCGCGGCACCGGCATCGCGTCTGCCGAACTCGCGGTACTGGCCGGCGCGCAACGCGTCGAGGGCTGCCTGTTCGGCAACGGTGAACGTACCGGCAACGTCGATCTCGTCACCCTGGCGTTGAATCTGCATGCGCAGGGCGTGGATCCGATGATCGACTTCGCCGATATCGACGAGATCCGCCGGACGGTCGAATACTGCACCCGCATGCCGGTCCACGAACGGCACCCGTACGTAGGCGAACTCGTGCACACCGCGTTCTCCGGCACCCACCAGGACGCGATCAACAAGGGCATAGCGGCGCACCGGGCACGGGCCGCGCAGGCGGGAATCCCGGAGCGTCAACTGGATTGGCAGGTGCCGTACCTGCCGATCGATCCGGCCGATCTCGGCCGCAGCTACGACGCCGTGATCCGGGTCAATTCGCAGTCGGGCAAGGGCGGCATCGCCTATCTGCTGAAGACGGAATTCGGGATCGACCTGCCAAGGCCTCGGCAGATCGATTTCGCCAGGCACGTGCAGGCGCACACCGACGCGACCGGTCGGGAGATCACCGCGGCCGAGCTGCGCGACCTGTTCGAGGCGGTCTATCCGACGGCTCAGACGCCCTGACCCGCGCGGCGTGTTCCGGCAAAACGCCCGGGGGCGCGGCGCGTCCGTGCGAAGGTAATCGGCGTGGCGCGGTACGTGACAGGAAACCTCCCCGCCGAAGTGACCAGCTTCGTCGGGCGGGGCAGCGAAGTCGCCACCGCCAGGAAACTGCTGTCCAGCACGCGTTTGCTCACCCTCACCGGGCCGGGTGGCGTCGGTAAGACCCGGCTGGCCAGGCGGGTGGGCGAGGCGGTGCGGCGGGCCTTTCCCGACGGCGTGTGGCTGGTCGAGGTGGCCCACGTCAACGACGGGGAACTGGTGGCGCTCAGCGTCGCGCAAGCGCTCGGCCTGCACGATGACACCAGTGCGCCGCTGGCAGGCCTCACTGATTACCTCGGCGGCAAGCACCTGCTCCTGATTCTCGATAATTGCGAGCACCTCATCGGCGCGTGTGCCGAACTCGTCGACCGGCTGATCGCCAGCACCCCCGACATCCGGGTGTTGGCGACCAGCCGGGAACCGCTCGGCGTGGTGGGGGAGCAGGTGCTGCCGATCGCGCCGCTGCCGGTGCCCGAAATCGACGAGGACTCCGGCGAAGTCGACGCGGCGGACAATGCGGCGCTACGGCTGCTGATCGACCGGGCCACGGCCGCGAACCCCGAATTTCGGGTCGGTGCGGCCAATCTCGGCGCGCTCGCGGCGATTTGCCTTCGGCTGGAGGGCATCCCGCTGGCCCTCGAACTCGCGGCGTTGCGGCTGCGCGCTTTCACGCCCGATCAGGTGCTGGAACGTCTCGATGACACCATGCGCCTGCTCACCACCGGCTTGCGGACCGCACCGGAACGACAGCAGACCCTGGAAGCCGCGATCCGCTGGAGCTACGACCTGTGCACCCCGGACGAACAGAATCTGTGGGAGCAGCTCGCTGTGTTCGCGGGCGGCTTCGATCTGGCCGCCGCTGAGGCGGTGTGCGGGCTCGATCCCGGTGCGCTGGTGGACGCGCTCACCGGTTTGGTCGACAAATCCGTGCTGAGCCATCGGCACGAGAGCGATGGCACCGGCCGCTACTCGATGCTCGAGCCGCTGCGGCAATTCGCGCTGGCGCGGTTGGCGGCGCATGGCGATGAGTACGCGCTGCGGATTCGGCACCGTGACCACTACTATCGGGTCGCGCAGCGCGGGCGCGTCGAATACTGGGGCGATGCGGACGTCATCTGGTTCCGCGATGTCACCCGCGAACACGCGAATATGCGTGCGGCGCTGCAGTTCGCGCTCGCCGACCCGGATGGTGCGCACCGGGGGTTGCAGATCGCCAGTGAGCTGCGCCCGTTCTGGGAGCACTATCGGTTCTTCCTGGAGGGCTACCGCTGGCTGATGGACGCGCTGAGCAAGGATCTCGCGCGCACCACCGACCGGGCGCGGGCGTTGGCCGCCGCGTCGGTCATCGCCGCGATGCTGTCGGATACCGTGTCGGCGCACCAGTATCTGAGCGAATGCGTCGCGATAGCAACGGAATTGGACGCCGAGGAGGTACTGGTCGAGGCGGCGCTGCTGTCGGCGGTGCTGGCGTTCGCCGAGGCCGACCCGATGCGGGCGCTCGAAATCGCCGAGGGCGCCGCCGTGCGGGCCCGCGCGTGCGGGCATCACGGCACGGAGATGGAGTGCTTGGCGTTCGGGTATGTGTGCGCGATGGTGCTGGAGGACGGACGCGCCGGGACGCTGGCCGAGCAGTTCCTGGCCAAGTCCGCCGAGCACGGTTCGCATCTGCTCGGCGGACTCGCGTGGTGGGCGGTCGGGACGAACCAGTGGCGAAACGGTAACGAGGACAAGGCGATCGAGGATCTGCGCCGCGCGGTCGAGCTGTTGCGGTTGTTCGATCGTTGCGTGTGGACGGCGTCGGTGTTCGACGGGCTGGCCTGGGCCGCGGCCGCCGGTGGTGACCAGCGCCGCGCCGCTCGGCTGATGGGGGCCGCGACGACGGTGCGGCGCGGCAGCACGCAGCGGCTCGCGCACGCCATGACCGACGTGGTCGGGGAGAAGGTCCGCCTCCAGGTGCATGACGCCATGGGGGACACCGACTTCGGCGCGGAGTTCGACAGTGGCGCCGCCCTCACCCTCGACGAGGCGGTGAACTATGCCCTCGGCGTCGAACAGGCCGACCCGCTACCGACGCCGAAAACCGCTGCCGACGACCAACTCACGCGCCGCGAGAAGGATGTTGCTCGCTTGGTCGCCGCCGGCTATAGCAATAAACGCATCGCCGCCGAACTGGTCATCTCGATCCGGACCGCGGAGAGCCACGTCGACCACATCCTCACCAAGCTCGGCTTCGAGTCACGCGCCCAAGTCGCGGCCTGGGTCAGTAGGCACGCGCTCTGACCAGGTCAGTCGCCAGTCGCGCCGTCGATACGCTCGCGCAGGAGGTCGGCATGCCCGTTGTGCCGGGCGTACTCCTCGATCATGTGCACGTAGGCCCAGCGGAGGGTGTACACCTCTTCCGGGCGGTGGGGGTGCGGGAAGGTGTGCTCGAGCGATAGGTCGGCGACCGCGGCGTCGGCCAACTCGAATTCACGCCGGTATGTCGCGAAATCGGTTGCGGGGTCAGCTTGTTCGGTGTCGTCGAAGTCGCCGTCCATGTTGTCCGTACTGCAGTAGAGGTACTCGATGTCCTCGCCCGTGGCGGCGCGGCGAAACCAGCCGCGCTCCACCTCTGTCATGTGCCGGACCAAGCCGTGCAGCGACAGCGTCGATGGCTCGACCGAACGCAGCTTGAGCTGCTTCTCATCGAGCCCTGCGCATTTCATCAGCAGAGTGGCACGGTGAAAGTGGAGCCAGCTCTGCAGCATCGGTCGCTCGTCGGCGATCAGCGGCGTTTCGGCTCGGGAGAGGTCGGGCGCAGTCCAGGTCACGTGGCGACTGTAACTGGACAGGGTAGTCCGTTGCTCGTGATTATCGTGGGTCAGCTACCGGTGAACCGCTTCGCGTTGTCCCCGTGCAGCTTCTCGGCGGGCAGTGTGCGTCCGCACAACACCAGCAGTAGGTCCTGGGCGTCACCGGTCACGACCTCGCCGGAGCCGTAGCTCCAGTCGAGATCATCGGCGCGCAACTCGATCCCCTCGAGATCGACCCCGAAGAACTTGACGCTCTTCGGATTGATGGCATCGAGCACGAGCCGTAGCCGGTCCTCGGGCACCTTGCGGTCCAGTCCGAGCGCGACAGTGATGTCCAGCCCGTGGATGACGTCGTGACTCAACGCCCCCTCGAACCCGCCACCCGGCGGCTTCCACGGGTGAGCAACGTTGTCCCACAACGACTTCAACAGATCCTCCGCAGTGAGCTCCGCGGCATCATGCCGCGCGGTACGATCCGACATCCGATGAAAACTCCCCACCGCCCGCACCATCTCCAGCGCGAACCGCGGCCTCGACAGCCGGAACGGCATGGTCATATGCGCGACCACCTCCCGCACCCGCCACCCCTCACATAGCGTCGGCGCATCCCACCGCTCAGCATCGAGCCCGGTCAACAACTCGGCAAGGTCGGTCCGCTCACCCGTGATCGCCCTGCGCACCTCGGTATCGGTCATAGTCTCTCCTCGCCCGCGATCATTCCCCGCGACGAGCCGACACGCCACACAACGCGGAAATTCATCGGGGTTTGCTGGGGACAGGCCGCGATCTGCATGATGGGCTGGACATCAGCACCCTGCCGACACGACCGCAAGAGCTAACCGGGAGTAGAGCTTTGACCGCACCCATCGCACCTTTCGATGCGGAGTACCTGCTCGACCCGCATGTCGTGCACCGCAAGCTGCGCGAGAGCGCGCCGGTCCATCGGGTCGTGCTTCCCGGTGGCGCCCAAGCGTGGTTGGTCACCCGTGCGACGGATGTCCGAAACGCACTCAGCGACTCTCGCTTTTCGATCGACAAGGGCTCATCTCGCGACGGCTACAAGGGCTTCAGATTTCCGCCGGTGCTGGAAGCGAACCTGCTCAATATCGACGCACCCGACCACACTCGCCTGCGCCGGTTGGTTTCCCACGCCTTCACCCGCCAGCGTGTCGCGAGCCTCCAGGACAAGGTCCAGGCCGAAACCGATGTCCTGCTCGACCGCCTCGCGGACCGGACGCAGCCCGAGCTCATCGCCGACTTCGCCGCGCCGTTGCCGCTGACGGTGATCAACGACCTGCTCGGCATCGTCAGCGAGGATCGAGAACAGTTCCGCAGCTGGACGAATACCCTGCTCGCACCCGATCCGAACGAGCCGCAGCAAGCGAAGCAGGCAGTCGTCGATATGGAGCGATTCATAGTCGACCTGGTCGCCACAAAGCGCGCTACGACCGCCGACGATTTTCTGTCCGATCTGATCGCTGTGCGCGATGCGGGCGACGAGCTCACCGAGGACGAACTCGTTTCCCTGGCATTCCTGATTTTCTGGGGCGGCTACCAGAATGGCGTCGAGTTCATCGGGAAAGCCGTGTTGGCGCTGCTCGATAACCCGGAGCAGCTTGCGGCGCTGCGTATCAGCGCACCCGAGGTGAGTGGCGCGGCGCTCGAGGAGTTGCTGCGGTACTCCCATCCGAGCCAATTCGCCGTTCGTCGGTTCCCGACCGAGGACATCACTATCGGCGGCGTTCACATCCCGGCGGGCGATATGGTGCTGCTCGGTATCGCCTCCGCCAATCGGGACCCGTCGTTCGTGCCTGACCCGGACAGGCTCGACCTGACGAGAGTAGACAACCCACATCTCGCGTTCGGTTACGGCATCCACTATTGCCTCGGTGCTCCATTAGCTCGCCTCGAGGCGCGCATCGCCATCGGAAGTCTTCTACATCGGTTCCCGCGTATCGAACTGGCCGTTCCGCGTGATGAGATCCGCTGGCGGTCCTCGTTCCGCGAACACGGCTTAGCGGCCCTGCCTCTGGTCCTCGGTACCTAGACGGGGAGGTGCTTGCGGTGGCGGCCGTGCTGGCCGGAACGGGTGAAGCGAATGGCGTTGCGGCCGTGCAGTTTCTCGTCGGGTACCGTGCGCCCGCACAGCACGAGCAGGAGGTCTTGGGCGGCGCCGGAGAGGATTTCGCCGGAGCCGTAGTGCCAGTCGAGGTCTTCGGCGCGTAGTTCGATTCCTTCGAGGTCGACGCCGAAGAATTTGACGATCTTGGGGTTGATGGCGTCCAGGACGTGGCGTAGTCGGTCCTCGGGCACTTTTCGGTCCAGGCCGAGGGGGACGGTGATGTCCAAGCCGTGGATGACGTCGTGACCCAGCGCGCCCTCGAATCCGCCGCCCGGTGGCTTCCAGGGGTGACCGACGTTGTCCCACAGGGACTTCAGTAGATCCTCGGGGGTGAAGCGTTCCGCATCGTAGCGGGCGGCGTGATCGGACATTCGGTTGAAACGGCCTGCCGAGCGGAGCATTTCGAGCGCGAAGCGGGTTTCGGAGAGGCGATACGGCAGGGTGATGTGCGCGACGACCTCGCGCACCCGCCAGCCGCGGCACAACGTCGGTGCGTCCCAGCTCTCGTCATCGAGCCACGTCAAGAGCTCGGCGAGTTCGGTCCGTTCCGCCGTGATCGCCGTGCGCACATCGGTCACCGTATCTCCTTACCGTGACACCGCGACATTTGCCCGGCCGAGCGGGCACCGTCGCGGAATTACTTAGGATTTGTCGGGAAATTCCCGTTCGGTGATGTTATTCCTAAAACTGGACGAAATGTCGCGGAGTGATTTTTCGGCGTTTCAGAACGGCGTGTCGCGTGTGCGGATCAGGTCGGCGTGAGGAATGTTCCCGCGTGCAGCGTGGTGCCGAACCCAGGGGCAAAGGTGCCGTATTCGTAAACGACGTGCCCGCCGACAATGGTCGCTGCCACCGCCCGATCATTGCGATTTACCATCCGATCCAGCCCGGCGATGCCGGGAAACGGCGTTTCGGCGTATTCGGCGCTGGAACCGTCGAAACCGGCCGGGTCGATAACGGCGATATCGGCGCGGGCGCCCTCGCTCAAGCGGCCGGTGTCCAAGCCGTACCATTCGGCAAGCTCACCGGTCAGCCGGTGCACCGCCGCCTCGATCGGCATGAACTTGCGCTGATAAGTCCGCTCCAGCATGCGGATGCCGAAGTTGTAGAAGGCCATATTGCGCAGATGCGCCCCGGAATCAGCGAACCCGACCTGAACATTGGGCGAGCGCTGCAGCTTGTCGAGCACCTCGTCGCGATCGTTGGCGATCACGGTGCGCCAGCGCAGCTTCGAACCGTGCGCGACGGCCAGGTCGAGCAGCGCGTCGGCCGGGTGGATGCCGCGCTTGTCGGCCACCTCACCGAACGACTTCCCGACCACCTCGGCCTCGGGGCAGGCCACGATCTGCGCGTCATACAGGTCCCGATGCCACACCCGCGGACCGTACTTCTTGGCGAGGTCCTTGCGGAACTGCCTGCGGTAGGACTCGTCGGCCAGCAACTCCCCGCGCTTCATCACGTCGCGGATATTCAGCGCCGCGACGCCGGAACCGAACTCCTCGAAGACCACCAGATCGACGCCGTCGGCATAGACCTCGAATGGCACCGGCAGGTGCTGCCACCGAAAGGCCGCCCCGCCCAGCCTGTTCGCGATCCAGGCCGCCGCGGTCGCGGCCCGCGCCGTGGTGCGATCGGCCTTCACGTCCATGCCCGCGATCAGGGTTGTCTTGAGCGGCTTACGGAATCGCCCGGCACTCTGCGCGAAGTAGCGCGCGATCTCCAGCCGCGAGGTGAGGTTCGGCGTGCTCTGATGAATCCGATTCCGTTGCCGCAGAATCTTGTTCAGCGCCGCGTATTCGCGCCAGCTCGCGTACGTCGACGGCAGCTGCCTGGTCGGGAAGCGCACACCCTCCAGCTTCGAGAACGAGCTACGGATGGTGGACAGCCCGAGGAATCCGGCATCGAGCGCGTCGGTCAGCATCTGCCGCATGCGATTCAGCTCATCGCCGGTCGGCCGCGCCTGCGGGTCCACCGCGCGACCGAGGCCCATGACGGCGACCCGAATATCCGAATGTCCCAGCAAGGCAGCCACATTCGCGCCGAGCGGGCGAGAGGCGAGCGACTCGGCGTAGGCGCGCGGACCGTCCCAGTTCTGGTGTTCCTTGACCGCACCGTGCACCGCGTCCCACGGCAACGCCTCCACCCTGGCGAACATGTCCGCGCAGTCGTCGGCATCGGAATACACCGTGGACAGTGAGCAATTCCCGATCACCACGGACGTGACCCCGTGCCGCACCGACTCACCCAGCCCGGGATTGCCGAGCACCTCCGCGTCGTAGTGGGTGTGCACGTCGAGCATGCCCGGAATGACCCACTTGCCCGTCGCGTCGATGGTCCGCGCACCATCGGGCAGCGGCTCGGCGCTGACCGCGACCACCTTGCCGTCCTTGATACCGACGTCCGCTGAACGCGGCGGCGACCCCGCGCCGTCGAACACCGACCCGCCGCGAATCACCACGTCGTAGAGCGTCATCTGCGCCTCCAAGGCTTCCGGTATCTGGTACCGCCGGTATTGAGTACATCGTTGCACGGGCGGTCACCCGGGGTCATCTGTTGGGCGCGGATACGCCGATCCATCCAGGACGTTCGCAGAAACGAATACGAGAACGGTGGGTCGCTCGGTCCACTCGCTGTCGCGGCAGCGGTACACACAGAGAACGGGGATCGTGCATGCGCGTCAGGTCCGCGCGGATCAGTACGCTGGCCGCCTTTTGTGTCGTGGCTCTGGTCGGCCTGCTGCCGCCGAGTACGGCCCGGGCGGACAGCGTCGTCGAAGGCCTCGACGTCGCGACATCCGGTGTCGTCTGGGCCGACGTGAAGAACAAAGGCGTCGCCTTCACCTATATGAAGGCGACCCAGGGCAGAGACAGTGCCAATCCGGCATTCTCCGAGCTGAACAACGGCGCGACTGCAGCCGGTCTGTTCCACGGCGGATATCACGTCGCCGCGCCCGATGCGAGCGCAGGCAGGGACCAAGCCAATTTCTTTGTCGACCATGCCGGTATCCGGGTAGTCGGTAGTGAGAACGATGCCAACGATGTAAAGACGCTACCGGGAGCCATCCTCCTGCGTGACGGCGCCAAGACGAACAAGTGCTACGGGCTCAGCCCCCAGCAGATGGTCGAATGGCTGAAGGAGTTCAGCAACACGTATAACACGAGGTCGAAAGGCTGGCGCCCGGTGATCGCGACTACCGCCGACTGGTGGAAAACCTGCACCGGTGACTCCGGCGAATTCGGTTCGACGAACTATTTGTGGCTACTGCACTCCGCCAGTTCGGCCGACGAGCTGCCGACAGCCTGGTCGGTCGGCACTATCGCGCAGTACAAAGTCGCCGGACCCAACAAGGGAGCGGACAGGTTCAACGGGGACGAGGCCGCGCTGGAGAAATTTGCCACGACTGTGCATTGAGTGTCGACGCTGCAGTTGGATAACTCAGCCGGCGCGGAGCGATGTCGTTCACTCGTGACTTCGCCACCGCCGACGTCGCCGCGGCGCCGGAGCGGGCGGCGGCGCACTGGACCTGCCGTAGAGATCCCCGTGCGCCCGCTGATATTCCGCCCGGATGCGGTTGCCGATCGATGCGGCATCCGGTGCGGGGATCTCGGCAACCGTGCGTGCGGGCCAACTCGGCGGTTCCGCCGCACCGCTGAGCGTCCAGGCAGCCTGGCGAGCCGCACCGACCGCGACGTACTCGATCGGCTGCGGAACCGTGACAGGCACGCCGAAGATCTGCGCGGCGATCTCCGCGACCAACGCGGAGCGAGCAGCCCCGCCGATCAACAGAATTCGGCGCACACCCGTGCCCCGCGACCGGAGATGATCGAGCGCCTCGGCCATATTGCACAGCATGCCCTCGAAGGCGGCCCGGGCAATGTGGCTGGGGCGCATGGTCTCCGGACGCAAACCGTGCAGACTGCCGGTGGCATGCGGCAGGTTCGGCGTACGTTCGCCGGACAGATAGGGGAGCAGGACCAGGCCGTCAGCGCCAGGAGGTGCCTGCGCGGCAAGCGATTCGAGCGTGGTCAGGTCGACGCCGAGCAGTTCGGCGGCGTATTCGAGGACGCGCGCGGCATTGAGGGTGCACACCAGCGGCAGGAATGCCCCTGTCGCATCGGCGAATCCGGCGACCGCACCGCTGGCATCGGCACTCGGCACCGCGGAGCGAGCGAAGACGGTGCCGCTGGTGCCGAGCGAAACCACCACGTCACCGTCGCCGAGCCCGAGACCCAGTGCGGCACCGGCATTGTCGCCGGTTCCCGCCGCGACGAGCACACCGCCCGGAGTGCGCCCGGCGGCCTCGGCAGGACCGAGCACCCTGGGCAATTCGGGCGTCCGGCCGCGAAAGCCAAGGGCGAGCAGGTCTTTGCGATACTCGCAGTCGGCCGGTGACCAGTAGCCGGTGCCCGAGGCATCGCCGCGGTCGGTGGTCGGTTCGGCCGCTCCGCCCCCGCGCAACCGCCAGGTCAGATAGTCGTGCGGCAGCATGATCCGCGCAGTGCGGTCGGCGAGTTCCGGTTCGTGATCGGCCAGCCAACGCAGCTTGGTCACGGTGAAGGCAGCGAGCGGCACGCTGCCGACGGCATCGGCCCACGCCTGCGGGCCACCCAGTTCGAGGATCAGCTCATCGGCCGCCGCCGCGGACCGGACGTCGTTCCACAGCAGCGCATCGCGCACCGGCCGCCCTTCGGCGTCGAGCGCGACCAAGCCGTGCTGCTGACCGGCCACCGCGATCGCGTCGACCTGCTCGAGCACACCTGCCCCCGCCGTGCTCAACGCATCCCACCAAGCCTCCGGCGACACCTCGGTGCCGTTCGGATGCGGCGCGTTCGCCTGGTGCAGGATCTCGCCGGTGTCCGCATCGCACACCACCACTTTGCAGGACTGGGTGGAACTGTCCACCCCGGCCACCGTCGCCGCACACATCCCTCCACCTTGCACCCGAAGCGTCCCCGCACGACGCATTTCGGGTATTCGAAGACCGGATCGGGCACACTGGCCCGGTGACTGACGATCCGGACCGACCTGCCGACGTGCACGTCCGGACCGGTGACGGAACACCGGTGCCGGAGTTGACCGACGACTTGCTCACCGAGTTGCTCGACGAGCCACCCGACCCGGAATGCCCGTTCATCGTGATCAATCGCGGCGACCAGGAGTACATCCAGACCCGGTTGCTTCCCGACGGCGTCTACGAGATCGAGCATCGCGCCGACGGGTCGGACGAGCAGTTCCAGATGTACACCTCCGACGCCCGCCTGGTCCGTGACGTCATGTGGGCGTGGGTGGACGAAGACCCGTGGTGGCACGACGCCGTCGCCTGGTACCGCGTCGATCCGGCGGTCGCGGAGGTGCAGTCCGTGCTCCGCGATTTCGAGGATCTGCTCGGCGGCGTGTCGGTGCTGGACGACATCCAAGCCACCATGGACGACGCGATGGCCCGCGCCGACGAGCTGCTGGCGATGGACATCGATGAGCTGTCCGCGGAGCCCGACGAATCACCGTGACGTCTGATACCACCACGCGGTGCTGGCGATGTCCGCATTCTCCAGCGGCAGATAGGCATCCCCCTGCCAGCCGAGCGCCTGCACGGTGACGCGCAAGTCGCAGTCGAAGCAGATCGGGTCGCGCGCATGCCAGCGGTACATGCCGAATTGCTGGTCCTGCTGGTAGATCTCGTCCGGCGGCAGTACCTGGACGAGTCCGACGTACGGCGCCGAGTACATGCGGTAGGTGCCGTCGATGTCGAAATTCCAAGCGCCGCCGAAGTAGTCCTCGGTGCCGGTGCCGCAGATCGTGGGGAAGTCGGTGTCGCCGTCGAGATAGAACTTGAACTCGCCCTCACCCCACCAGCCGGGGGCGTTGGGCTGCATCGCCAGGAAGGTACCGACATAACGGCCAGGGCCGGGCACGGTGTCCAGCACCGTGTGGATGGCGGGGTGGCCCAGCGGATTCCGGCGTGACCATTGGGTGTGCAGGTAGCCGGCGGTCGCCGGCACGTCCTCTTCGGTGTAGGTGACCTGGTAATACACCGGAACCGTACGGCCGGAGCGGTTTTCCAGGGTGATTGTGGCGTGTTCGCGAAACGGCATGGGCCAGTAGCTGTTCAAGCCACCGGCCGGGCCCACGACGACCATTTCCGAACTGACCAGGGCCAGTTCGCCCCAGCCGTTGCAGAAGAAGTACCCGACCGGTAGCTCGATCGCGGGCTCGGCCGCGTTGTCCCAGGACATCCGCAGGAAGATGTCGTGCAGCGCACCACGATCGGTGGTCAGCCAGATGTGGCGCACCACGCCGGGGCCGGAAATGTCTGCCAGCGTGGCGGTTTCACCGTCGTCCAGCAGGATCGACGGCGACACCTTCCACCCGACACCGAGGAACCGGGCCGCGTGCGCGCCGGTGCCGGTGGTCGCGCGACCGCCCTGGCCGGGGGCGCCCGTCGGGTTCTCGGCGCTGATCGACCGCGTGCGCGTGTTGTCGAGCTGCCATAGTTCCATCGGGCGCCTCCAGGGTTGGTTACAGGCCGGGCCAGCCATATCTACTAGGGGTCGGGGCGAGTCCCGCCATGCGCGAAGTCCCGCCCGGTACCGCAGGGGTGGCCGCGCCGTACGGGTCGGCCGGCGTGCCGTACTGCTCGGCGAATTCGCGGCGGATCTTTTCCATGTCCAGCCATTTGATGTTCTGGACGAGTTCTTCGAGCGATTCGGCGTCGAGATAGCCCGCCTCGTTGTAGACCAGCAGGCCTTCGCGATAGGCCATGATCGTCGGGTACGCGGTGACCTCCGCCGCGTTCTTCATCTCTTCTTCCGCCACGGCGTCGACGGTGCCGTGCACGACGTCGCGGTGCCGTTCTGCCGACGACTCGAAGATCGGTGCGAACCGAGTGCACCAGCCGCACCAGTCGGCCCACCAGTCGACGAGCACGATGGGATTGCGGGTGATAACCGACTCGAAATTTTGCGGGGTCAGGGCGAGAGTGGGCATGAGATCCTCGTATTGAGTCCGACAGAGCAACCCTGCATCCTCGCATGGCGGGCGAGGTTCAGGAAAACACCCCCTTGCGGTGTTGTTCGCTCGCGAGGAAATGGGTAATAGCAGCACTGCATTCATAGAGTTCGCGGTATCGCTGGTAGTACGCATCGTATTCTCCGGTGCGTTCAGGATACGGCTCGACGGTGGCGACCACCGGATTCCATTCCGTGGTCTGGAACCCCGCGGCCTCGGCCGCGAGCAGCGCGTCGCCGAGGCACGCGCCGATCGTTTCGGCGGGCAATTGCTGGGGCAGGCCGGTCACATCGGAGACGATCTGCGTCCACAGCCTGCCCTTGGTGCCGCCGCCGACGGCGACCAGCCGCCCGGCCTGACCACCGGCCTCGGTCATCGCCGCGAGATTGTGCCGCACGCCGTAGGCGATGCCTTCCAGTACCGCCCGATAGAGTTCGGCGCGGCCGTGTCCGAGGGTCAGGCCCGCGACGATGCCCCGGGCGTCCGGATCGAACAGCGGCGTGCGTTCGCCGGCGAAGTAGGGCAGCACCAGCAGTCCGCGGCTGCCTGCGGGCACCTGCGCGGCCTCGGTGACGAGGTCGGCGAACTCGCCGCCGACGAGGTTGCGCAGCCAGTCGGTCACCGCGCCGGAGGTAGCCATGCCTGCCGCGAGAGTGTATGTGCCGGGCCAAGTTCCGCAGGTGCCCCACAGTCCGCGATGTGGGCGTGGGTCGGTCAGTACCTGGACCAGAAACATGGTGGTGCCGTACATGACCATCGCGTCGCCGGGCGCGCGAACGCCGACGCTGGCGGCCTCGGCCCACGCGTCGATGGTGCCGGTGGTGACCGGAAGACCAACGGGCAGACCGGTACTGGCCGCTGCGTCGGCGCAGACCTGGCCGATCACCTCGGTCGGCCACGCGAGTTCCGGCAGCCGCAGGCCGGGCGCCACGAGTCCTGCCCAGTCCGTGGCCCATTCGCGGTTCAACAGGTCGTACATCGGCACGCACTGGCTGGCCGATTGATGATCGAGCACATACCGGCCGGTGAGTCGGTGCACCAGAAAGGAACTCGCCATCAGCAGCATGCTGGTCTCGGCGGCGACCTGTGGCTCGTGGCGGGCCAGCCAGCGCAGCTTCGGTCCGACGGCTTGACTGGTGAGCGGGGATCCGGCGCGCTCGAGCACGGCCTGCTCGCCGAGTTCCGCGTTGAGTTCGGCGATTTCAGCGGTTGCCCTGGTATCTACGCCGTAGAGGATCGCAGGCCGCAGCGGCCGGCCGGTCGCGTCGGCGGGGAGCAGGCACGGGCCGATGCCGGAGACGGCGAGTCCGTCGAGGGCGGTGCCGTCCGCCGCGTCGACGAGGTCGCGGATGATCGCGACGAAGTCGGCCCACCACACCTGCTCCGCATCGTGCTCGAACCAGCCGGGGTGGGGCGTCGAAACACCGTGCGCGCGTTCGGATCTAGCGAGGATGGTGCCGTGCTCGTCGGTCAGCACACCCTTCGAACTCGAGGTACCGATGTCGACGCCGAGGAACCTCGTCACCGGACGAACTCGTCCAGGGTGACCCCGAGCAGGTCACACGCCGCCCGCACGGCTGCCCGATGGTCACCCGGCACCGCGTGAATGTGGTTGGCGCCGAAGCGGGACAGGAAGTCCTCGGCGCGCGCATCCAGCCGGGCGAAGGCGTGCGGCCACTCCCAAGTCGACTGTTTCATCAGCGCTTCGTTGGTCTGCTCGTCGTAGGTCTCGAAGTCGCCGAGCATCAATTGCATTCGGTAGTCGCCGTCCTTGCGGGTGAGGCGGGCCAGCGTCATGCCGCCGGGCGCGGCCAGATGGTGCACCGAGGCGCCACCGGCCGGGAAGAAGAACACCTCCGGATACAGATGCACCTTGGCGAGGTTCTCGGCCGGGTCCGCGCTGCGGGCGGCGAACCACGTCGCGTGCTGGCCGGAATTGCACAGGTCCCAGATGTCGCGGTCGGCGTGGTAGTGCCGCACATCGGCGAAAAGCACCGGGGTGCCCGCGATCTGCTTGAGCAGCTGCATGGTGAGCGCGCCGTCCATGTCCGCCTCGGTGGCGCACACGTGGGTATCCTTCGGCCCGTTCCAGTCGTAGGGATCGTTGAGGAACGCCTCGGTGATGTCCATCGTGGCGAAGTACTGGGTGAGTTCCGGTTGGCCCTTGATGCCCGAAAAATCAAGCCGCCATTCGGCAATCAGCTCCCGCACCGCGAGGTACGAACGGATCTGGCGCTCCAGGATCTCCGGCGTCAGCTTCGCGCCGTCGTAATGCACGCCCGCGGCATGGCGTTCCAGCCATTCGCGGGCCGCCTTCGCCTCGCTCGCGTCGGCCAGTTCGGCCCGCCGCACGATCTCCCACTGATCGATCTCCTCGACATCGATGCCGAAGATCCGTTGCCACTGATCGGTATTGGCGACCGCCGTGTTCATTCCCATCGGTCGTCCGCCGAACCGCCCGAAGGTGCTGCCGCGCAGGCTCGCCACCGCCGCGGCCGCACCGGCCCGCACGCCGATCGCCTCGATGAGCGCGGAATCGGCCGGATCACCCCACAATCGGGCGTGATCGCGCCCGATCTGATCGAGCGCGCCGCCGGCCGCCAGCATGCCGACCATGCCGGGCTGTACCGGATCGATGTTCGACAGCAGCAGTAGCGGACCGGGCGTGGCGCCCGCGGCCAGCATGGTGAAATGTGGGAAAGCCCAGACCGCGTAATGGAATACGGTCAGATCGACCTCGGCGGCGGCCACCGCCCGTGCCACCGAACTCGCCAGGGCGTTGTCGCTGATCGGTGCCGCGCCACGGACCACCTCGTGCCCGGCCTGGGTCAGCGCCGCGACCAAGTGATCTTCCGTCGTTCGGATGAAGTCCGAGATGCCCGCGTGCACATAGTCGCGACCGTCGGACATGCTGATTACACCGATACGGGCCATGCCGGTCCCTCCGCGCGGGTGGGTGGTCGGATACACGATTCAACTCAAGAAATACCAGGCAGAACAGAACGTTTGGGCGGATTCGGCAAATCGAGCGACCACCCCGGTCGGTGGCTTGCGATTTGCTACTGTCGCGGGATGGAAACGGACCCGGCGGGGCGGGTCGATGCGGCGGCCTCATCGAACGGTCGGCAACGCCGTGCGGAGGTGCTGGTCGTCGGCGCCTATTACGCCGATCTGGTCTTTCACGGCCTGTCGCGGCCCGTGCTGCCAGGTACCGAGGTATTTGCCCGTGGCTTCGAGATACTGCCCGGCGGCGCGTACACCCCGGCGATGGCGATGCGCAGGCTCGGGCACGACGTGGTGTGGTCGACCGACTTCGGCACCGACCTGTTCAGCGAGCAGGTGCTGGCGGCGACCCGCGCGGAGGGACTCGACGACACCGCCTTTCGTCTGCACGCGGTGCCGGTCCGCAGCATCACGGCGTCGCTGTCGTCGCGCGCGGACCGCGCGATGGTGAGCTATCAGGATCCGGTCGTGCCGTATCCGCTCGCAATGCTGCTGCGCGAGCACCAGGCCGAGGTGCTGATCCTGCCGCAACTGCACTATGGCGCGGCCGTGCACGCTGCCTTGCAGGTCGCGCATGAGGTCGGGACCAAAGTGTTCATGGATTGCCAGGACGTCCCGTGCACCCTCGATACGCCGACGGTGCGCGAAATCCTGGCCCAGGTGGATATTTTCGCGCCCAATGCCGAGGAAGCGCTGCGGCTGACTCGCGCGCCGACGCTCGACTCGGCCATCGATACCCTTGCGGCGCTGGTGGATACGCTGCTCGTCAAGCGGGGTGGCTGGGGAGCGATCGCGGTCCGGGACGGTCGGCGATGCGAGATCGACGCCGTGGCTGTCGATGTCGTCGACACCACCGCCGCGGGCGACTGCTTCAACGCGGGCTACTTACACGCGCACCTTGCCGGACAGCCGCTGCCCGACTGTCTGGCCACCGCGGTGGCCTGCGGCGCGGCCGCGACCTCGGCCCTCGGATCCAGTGCCGCACCGGACTTGACGGAGCTGCCACAGTGGCTGGCCAGGGTGCCTGCCGCACGTCAGGTCTGAAAGTTCCGCCCGAATCCATGATGTGTTCCTGCTATCGTTGCGCAGATGGCAACCGGCGAGGGTTCCAAATCCGTTGAGCCGGAAGCCTGTTCATCCGGCAATCGATGTTGCGGCGTGGCTGCCGGCGACGTCGGTCCAGACAAGATCCTGGTCACCGACCTGGACGGCACCCTGCTGGGCGGCACCGCCGCCGATCGGCGGCGGCTGCGGGACACGCTGATTCGGCATCCCGAGGTGACGGTGGTGTTCGCGACCGGTCGCGGGATCGAGTCGATCCGCGAGGTGCTGCGCGATCCGCTTGTGCCACAGCCACGTTGGATTATCGCGGATGTCGGCGCCAGCATCATCGACGGTGCCGATCTGACGCCCGTCACCGTGCCGCAAGCGGGTCTGCGCGCGGGCTGGCCCGGTACCGAGCGCGTGCGCGCCGCCTTGCGGTATTTTCCAGCGCTGACCTATCAAGACGAGGTAGCTCAGGACGGGCGCTGCTCGTTCCTGCTGCCGCCCGCGGGCCTGACACCGGAACTGATCGATGCCGTTGGGCGGCTGGGCTGCTCGTGGCAGTACTCGGCGAACACCTACTTCGATGTGCTGCCCGCGCACGCGAACAAGGGGAACGCGCTGGTGCTGCTCGCCGAAGAGCAGGGCTGGTCGATGGATGCGGTACTGGTCGCGGGCGACTCCGGCAACGACCGGTCGATGTTCGGTCGCGGCGCGCACGGCGTGATCGTCGGCAATGCCGAACGTGGCCTGCTGGCGGCGGTTCCCGTGGCGCAGGCCGCGCATCGGCCTGATCTGCCTGGCGCCGCAGGCATTCTCGCGGCCCTGCGGGATCTCGGCTGGATCGAACCCGACTATCCACTCGTGGTCGGATACCACCGCGCCCCGATCACCTGGACTCCGGACGGCTGGCGCACTCCGTCGAGCCCGAATGGCATTCTGCCGACCCTGAACAGCGTGTTCGCCGGAGATCTGCGGGCGGTATGGGCGGCAGGCGTCGTCATCGAGCCCGACGAATCGGCCGCACACCTCGACGATCACGACACCGGCCTGCCACTCGCCTTTCTCCCGCTGACCTCGGCCGAGTGGAGCGGATACTTCCACCGGGCCTGCAAAGAGGCGCTATGGCCGGTCCTGATGTCGCAACCGCACCGGCTACGCTTCGATCCCGCTGCCTGGGCCGCGTATCGCGCGGTGAACACGCGCTTCGCCGATCACATCAGCGTCCGGGCCGCGCCCGGCGCGACGGTGTGGCTGCACGACTACAACCTGTGGCTCGTGCCCGGCCGACTGCGTGAGACGCGACCCGACCTGCGGATCGGCCTGTTCCATCACACGCCGTTTCCCGAGCCGGAGGTCTTCGCCGCCCTGCCGCCCGCCGCCGAGATCCGCGCCTCGCTCAGCGGACTGGACTGGGTGGGTTTCCACACCGAGGTCTTCGCCGAGCGCTTCCTCGGGTCGCTCACCGGCCTGGCTCGGCCGCCCCGGGTCGGCGTTCATCCGCTGGGAATCGACCGCGCCGCCATCGAAGAGCTGGCTCGCACCCGTCCGCTTGACCGACGAAAAGTTGTTGGGCCCGTTGTCCTTTCGGTAGAGCGTCTGGACTACATCAAAGCGCCCGTGCAAAAGGTCGACGCCATCGCGGAACTGCTCGTCCGCCATCCCGAGCTGCGCGGCGCGCTGCGATTCCGGCTCGTCTGCCCGCCACCGGAGCCCGGCATCACCGTCTACGACGAGACTCGGAAGTTGCTCGAGCGTCGTATCGAAGAGGTCAATCGCGCTTGGGGATTCGGTGCGTGGCGACCCATCGAGTACTTTCCGGAGTCCCTGAGCTTCCCCGAGGTCATCGACCACTACCTCGACGCCGACGTGTTCTGGGTGACCTCACTGCAGGACGGGATGAATCTGACCGCGAAGGAATTCGTCGCCGCCCAGGCCGCAGTGGGCCGCTGCGGGGTGCTTGTCCTGTCGCGGCATGCCGGTGCCGCGGAACGCATGGCGGCCGGAGCTTTGCTGACCGAGCCGAATTCACCCACCGACCTGGTCGAAACACTGTATCGAGCGCTGAATCTCCCTGCCGGACAACGCCGGGAGCGACTGTTCTGCCTCAGTGAACTGCTCGAGCACGACAATCCGGCTGATTGGGCCGCCGACATCATCGCCGCCATCCAGGCCGCCGGTCGGTCGCAGGCCCACCGAGCGGCCTGAACCGGCTACCGCGGCACAGCTTTCGCGGAATTGGGATCGCGGGCCGGCGGGAAGGTGAGCGAGGCGAGGTACACCCCGCCCTGCCCCCAGCCGGCACTGCTGATCCACCAGCGCACATCGTCGTACACCAATTCGGCCGCGTGCGAGGCGATGTGGCCGACCTTGTCGCCGATGCGGAAGCAGAACGGGTTGTCGCTACGGAACACGTCGGTACCGACGTAGTCCGGACGCGGACCGATGAACAGATACCACCAGCCGTCCTGCTGAACGACGAACGGCGACTCGGTATTTCCCGCATCGGTGCCCACGGTCGGGTCGGTGTACGCGATGTGCCGGTCGCCCCAATGCACGAGATCGGTGCTGGTCCGGTAGGCGACCACATGATTGCCGCCCGCGGGATCGCTTGTCGCGCAGTAATACATCACCCACTGGTCGCCGACCCGCGCCACCATCGGGTCACGCGCGTCGTAGCCGTCGGTGAACAGCGACCCGGAACGCCTACGCTCCCAAGTGAACATATCGGTCGAGGTGGCCAGGTTGATCGCGACCGCAGTCCGATCCTCGCCGCCACCCGCATAGAACATGTAGTAACGCCCATGCGCCGTGATCACGAACGGCGCCCACAGATGCGTCTCCCCGTAATCCGGGTCCACCTCGAGCGCCGGCGGCTGCTTGGTCCACGGCCCGAGCAACTCGTCCGCCGTCGCATGCGCGAACTCGACCTCTTCGAACGGATTCGCAGGCTCCGGATGCGTGATCCCGAACAGATGCCACCGCCCGTCCGTGTCCCGGACGATCGTGTGATCGTTGATGTACCACGGCTCGGGCTCGCCGACCCCCGGGTCGTAGATCAGGACAAAGGCGCCGGCACACACCACATCGCGCATCGCCATACCCCCATCATCCTCGCCACACCCCCTGCACCGCCGCCGATCACCCGCACTGATGCGGTTCGGGTATCGCACCGTAGCCGGACCGCACGGGAGCGAGAGCCCAGCAACGCCGCTACTGCCGCGGCCGAGCTCGTTGTGGGCTCAACGGGGCAGGACGGACTGCGGCGCGGGAACCGGTGGTCCCGCGCCGTCCTGACGGGACCTGCTAGGCGGCGTCGACCATGCTGCGGCGCAGGTAGTCGGCGGTGATCGAATGCTCGTCCGCCAGCAGTGCGGCGGGCGTTCCGGTGAACACGATCTCGCCGCCGTGCTTGCCGCCGTCGGGGCCGAGGTCGATGACCCAATCCGCGCGTTTGACCACGTCCAGGTCGTGCTCGATGACGATCACGGTGTTGCCCGCGTCGACCAGGCGATCCAGCAGCGCCATCAGTGTGTCGACGTCGGCCATGTGCAGGCCGGTGGTCGGCTCGTCGAGGACGTAGATGCCGCCGCTGCGATGTAGGTCGTCGGCCAGTTTGATGCGCTGACGTTCACCGCCGGACAGCGAGCTGAGCGAACGGCCCAGGGTGAGATAGCCGAGGCCGACCTCGTTCAACGAGCGCAGTGGCGTACGAATCTTGTTGTCGGCGTGGCTGTCCCAGAAGTCGAGGGCCTGCTCGGCGGTCATGTCCAGCACGTCGGCGATGGACACGCCACGCACCGTGTAGGGGAGCACCTCCGGCCGGAATCGCCTGCCGTGGCAGGTCTGGCACACGGTGGTGATCGGATCCATGTACGCGAGATCGGTGAAAATGACTCCCGCGCCACCGCATTCGAGGCAGGCGCCCTCGGAGTTGAAGCTGAACAGGCCCGGCTTCACGCCGTGTTCCTTGGCGAACAACTGCCGCAGCGGATCCATGATGCCGAGGTAGGTGGCGGGGCTGGAGCGCCGCGACGCGTGGATCGCCGCCTGGCTCACCGCGATCGCGTCCGGGTGTGCGGCCAGAAACCCGCCGGAGACGAGCGTGCTCTTGCCCGAACCGGCCACACCGGTGATCGCCGTGAGCACACCGGTCGGGAACCGCGCGGTGACGTTCTTCAAGTTGTGCAGCTCGACATCGGTGACGGTCAGCCATCCGGTCGGCGTGCGCGTCTCGTGTTTGACCGGTTGCACTCGACGCAGCAGCTCGCCGGTCAAAGTGCCCGAGGCACGGAGCTTCTCGACCGAACCCTGGAACTCGACCTGCCCGCCGTGCCCACCCGCACCGGGGCCCATGTCCACCACCTGATCGGCGATCGCGATGACATCGGGGGAGTGCTCGACCACCAGCACCGTATTTCCCTTGTCGCGCAACTGGATCAGCAGGCTGTTCAGTCGGCCGACGTCACGCGGGTGCATGCCCACGCTCGGTTCGTCGAAGATGTAGGTCATGCCGGTGAGGCTCGACCCAAGGTGCCGAACGACTTTGAGCCGCTGCGCCTCACCACCGGACAACGACGAGGTCTCCCGATCCAGCGAGAGGTAGCCGAGACCGACCTCCTCGATCCGGCGCAGTCGCGCGATCGCGGCTCGGGCGATCACCTCGGCCATCGGATCGTCGATCGCGCCGAGCACCTCGATCAGATCCGATACCTCGAGCCTGCCGTAGTCGGCGATGCCGAGCCCGTCGATCCGGCTGGCCAGCGCGGCCGCGCTCAGCCGCGCACCGCCGCAGGCCGGGCAGATCTCCTCGGTGACCACCTCCCGCGCGGCCGCCCGGTTCTTTTCCGACAGCGAGTCGAGGTCGCGTTTGATGTAGAGGCGATCGAGCCGTTCGAGCAAGCCCTCATAGGCATTGCTGCCAACGCCCCCGGTCTTGCTCGGCCGCGGCACCCGAAAGCCGTTGCCGCGCAGGAACAGCTGCCAGTCGTCGGCGCTGAAGTCGCGTAACGGCTTGTCCGGATCGAAAAGCCCGGACTGGGCGTACAACTGCCACTGAAAGGTGCCGATGGCGAACGGCGCGAACGTGATCGCGCCCTCGTTGAGCGACTTGCCGGTGTCGAGCAGCTTGTCCAGGTTGGGCCGGACCACGTGGCCGAGCCCGCCGCATTCCGGGCACATGCCGAGCGGGTCGTTGAACGAATAACTGGTCGCCTCACCGGCACTCGGCTCGCTGTGCCGGGAGAACAGCACCCGGATGATCGATTGGATGTCGGTCATGGTGCCGACGGTCGACCGGGAGTTGCCGCCGATCGGGCGCTGGTCGACGACCACCGCTGGGGCCAGGTTCTCGATCGCGTCGGCCTCGGGGCGCTCGTACTTCGGTAGCCGGTTGCGAATGAACCACGTGTAGGTCTCGTTGAGCTGGCGCTGCGACTCGACCGCGACGGTGCCGAAAACGATCGATGACTTGCCCGAGCCGGACACCCCGGTGAAGACCACGATCTTGCCCTTCGGGATCTCCAGGGAGATGTTGCGCAGGTTGTTCTCGCGGGCTCCGACGATCTGAATGGTGTCTCGCTCTGCGTTCACAACAACCACGCTATGCGGCAATGAGGTCAGGATCCGTCCTCATTCCGCGCCATACTGAAACAGTGACCGAGACCGCCGCCCGACTACTCCAATTGCTGTCGCTCCTGCAGACCCGCCGCGAATGGACCGGCCCCGAGCTGGCCGATCGTCTCGGCGTCACCGTGCGGACCGTGCGCCGCGATATCGAACGGCTGCGCGAGCTGGAATATCCCGTGCACGCCAGCCTCGGCTCGGTCGGCGGCTACCGGCTGGAAGCGGGCACCGACCTCCCGCCGCTGCTGCTGAACGACGAGGAGGCGGTCGCGATCACCCTCGGCTTACGCAGCGCCGCCCAGGGTTCGGTGGCGGGTATCGAGGAGTCGGCCGCCCGTGCACTGGTCAAACTCCAGCAGGTGCTGCCGTCGCGACTGCGCGGGCGGGTGGACGCGATCGATTCGGCGACCGTCTCGCTGGGCGGCCCGGCCGCCGGACCGCGCGTCGACCCGGAAACCCTGGTCGTGCTGGCTGCCGCGGCCCGCGACGGCGAGCGAATCCGCTTCCGCTATCGAGACAAGACCGACGCGGAGAGCAAGCGAGTCGCCGAGCCGCACAGCCTCGTGTCCGCGGGCCGCCGCTGGTACCTGGTCGCGTGGGACATCGACCGAGCCGATTGGCGGACCTTCCGTCTCGACCGGATCGACGCCCCGTTCCCGACCGGAGTACGTTGCGCACCAAGGGAATTGCCCGGTGACGACGCAGCGGCGTTCGTCACCAGCCAGCTGGCCCACTCCCGGCCGACGCGCAGCGTGGTGTTCCTCGTGCACACCTCGGCCGAACAGTTGGCCGAAACCTTCCGGGTCCGACCGGAAGAGGTCGAGCCGATCGACGAGCACAGCTGCCTGATCCGCACCAGCGCCGACTCACTCGAATGGACCGCCGTTCGCATCGCGCACCTCGACGTGGAGTTCGAGGTCAAGGAACCGCCCGAGATGCGGCGCATGCTGCACGACGTCGGCGCCAAACTGCTTCGCGCGGCAGGGAATCCGCAGGAGATAAGCCCGGGCTGACGTGCACTGATCGACGCAGGCGAGACGAAACCGAAGGCTGACCGATTCGTCTGTTTTCAATACCGGTATACGACCGGTCGTGCGTTGCTATCGTTCCGCCATGTCGAACACGGCGGGCGATCGTTTGGAATCCGAGGCGCCCGTAGAAGATCGGCCGACACTGCTCGAGGTCGATGACGAGGAGCGGCCCGCCCGGGTACTGACCGGCTGGCCCGAGCGGGTTGTCGCGGTGACGTCGTTCCTGACCGCGATTCTGGTGGTGTGGCAGGTATTTCGGCCATTGCCGCAGGGGAGCCAGTACTACCTGGTGGTGTTCCTGGCGGCCACCTTGCCGATGGTGTTCCTGGCGTACCGATCCGGCGTTCGGTTCCTCGACCGGGCCGATGGGCCAGGCGTTTTCGATTGGTTGCTGGCCGTCGTCGCCGTGCTGGTCTGCCTGTATCCGGTGCTGCCGTTCGCGATCGGCTCGGGCGGCGGCGGATACAACGCCTTCCTGGATCGGCAGGGCCTGCTGGATCCCGTCGACGTCGCCATGGGCGCGGTACTGCTGATCCTCGTGCTGGAGGCGTGCCGGCGGACCACGGGCTGGGTGCTCGTCGCGGTCTGCCTGGTGTTCGTGGCGTACGGGTATTACGGCGGGTTCCTGCCGCAGGACTGGACGATCGCGCACGCGGGCTTGGACTTCGGACAGATCGTCGACGCCCTGTACAACTCGGGCAGCGGGTTCTACGGCACGCCTTTGGATGTCGCGGCCACCTACATCGTGCTGTTCACACTGTACGGCGCGGTGCTCGAATTCTCCGGTGCGGCACAGTTTTTCGTGGACCTGTCGGTAGCGGCCTTCCGGCGCTCCCGCGGCGCCGCCGGAAGGACCGCCGTCGCTTCGGGTTTCCTGCTCGGCACGGTGTCGGGGTCGGGCACCGCGACCGCCGTGACCATCGGTGCGGTCACCTGGCCGATCCTGAAGCGGGCCGGTTATCCACCCGAGCAGGCGGGCGGCATGCTCGCGGCCGCCGGCGTCGGCGCGATTCTCTCGCCACCAACCTTGGGCGTCGCGGCGTTCATCGTCGCCGAATACCTCGAGGTGTCGTATGTGACGGTGCTCGGCTGGGCCTTGATCCCGACATTGCTCTACTACCTCGGGATCCTGCTGGCCGTGGAGATCGATGCGCGCCGGTTGGGCACCAAACCAGTAGAGACCGACGGTGTCTCGGCGTGGCGGCTGCTGCTGCGCTTCGGCTACCACTTCCTGTCGCTGATCGCGATCGTCGTATTGCTGCTGCTCGACGTCAGCGCCACCAAGGCCGTCGTATACGCGACCGCCTTGGCATTCATCCTCGCCTTCTTCGACCCGCGCACCCGTGAGACCGCGCTCTCGCCGCGGCGAGTGTTCCACGCGATCGGTAGCGGAGTGCGCGCGGCGCTGCCGGTCGTCGCGGTGTGTGCCTCGGCGGGCGTGATCACCGCGATGACCACCAAGACCGGGCTCGGCGCACAGCTGGCCTCGCTGCTGGTGCGGGCGGCAAAGTCGGTGTCGGACAACCACACCGTGGTGCTGGCCTGCACCGTCGTGCTCGCGGCGATCGCGCTGGCACTGCTCGGCCTCGCGGTGCCGGTCACCGCGTCGTTCATCATCGGCTGGGCGATCATCGGCCCCGCGCTACTCGCGCTCGACGTGCCACCTCCGGCGGCCGCCATGTTCGTCTTCTACTACTCGGTGCTGTCGGAGGTGACGCCGCCGACGGCGCTGGCAGCGGTGGGTGCCGCCGCGGTCACCGGCGCTCGCACGGTGCCCACCATGTGGCAGGCACTGAAATACGCGCTGCCCGCGTTCCTGGTTCCGGTCGTTTTCGTGCTCACCGAACCCGGCGAATATCTCCTCGGCCGCGGCCCGGTGATCGGCATCCTGTGGACCACGGCCGTCGCCTGCCTCGGCGTCGCGGCCCTCGCGGTGGCCACCGGCGGCTGGATCCTCGGGATCGGCCCGGTGAAACCGCTGGCCAGGGCACTGGCCGGGCTCGGCGGTCTGTTGCTGCTGTACCTGGAAACCGGCGCGCTCATCGCCGGCGTGGTCGCGCTCGCCGCGGCCGTCGGGATCACTCTGCTCTCTCGAAGGAGGACGACATGAGAAGAGTCGCCATAGTTTTCGCCATTACCGCGGTCTCGGCCGGGCTGCTGACCGGCTGCGGCGGGCGCCGGGACGCACCGCAGCACGACGCGGGCGGCGCGGTCACCTGCGAGGTGAAACAGGAGACCAGGGTCGGCATCGCCACCGGCAACGCGACCGGCGTGTACTTCGCGCTGGGCAACTCCTACGCCGACCAGGTCTCCCAGGCCACGAACGGCAAGGTGAAGGCAACCGCTGCGGAAACCGGTGCGTCCGTGCAGAACATCCAGCAGTTGGTCGCGGGCACCTATCAAGTGGCGTTCTCGCTCGCCGACACCGCCTCGGACGCCGTCCTCGGCGTGGGCAGCTTCGACGGCAAAAAGCAACCGGTGCAGGCGCTTTCGCGGCTCTACCCGAACTACACCCAGGTGGTCGCCCGCACCGGATCTGGCATCAATTCCGTCGCCGACCTGCGCGGCAAGCGCGTATCCACCGGCTCACCGAAGTCCGGCACCGAGGTGATCGCCCAGCGCGTACTGCAGGCTGCGGGCCTGAACCCGGAAAGCGACATCTCCGCCCAGCGCCTCGATCTCACCAAAACGGTCGACGGTATGAAAGACGGCTCCATCGACGCCATGTTCTTCTCCGGCGGCCTGCCAACCCCCGGCCTCACCGACCTGTTCACCTCGGCCAAGGGCAAGGTCCGCTTCCTCGACCTCACCGACCAGCTCCCCGCCATGCGCAAGCTGAGCCCCGTCTACGAGGCGGGCACCATCCCCGCCGCCACCTACGGCCTGCCCGCCGACGCGAAAACCATCGTCGTGCCCAACGTCCTGCTGGTCCGCGACGACCTCGACGCCGACCTGGCCTGCGTCCTCACCAAGGCCCTGTTCGACCGCAAACCCCAACTGGAACAAGCGAACTCCGCCGCCAAGGACATCTCCCGCGACGACGCCCGCAAGACCGAGCCGGTCCCGCTGCACCGCGGCGCCGACCACGCCCTGACCAAATAGACGTGCCCGCTGCACCTTTGCTGCAGAGCTGAAAATCGACCAGATGCCAACGTTTTTCAGTAGCTGAGGGTGTCGCGTTGCTATCGTCACGCCTTGTCGGACACCGCCGCCGGATCGGGCGTCGGTGGTCGATGACGTGGAGCTGCCCGCATGGGCGTCGGGTTGGTGGGCGAGCGGGTTGGTCGCGACCGTTGTGGTCGACCGGCTCGCGCCAGGGAGGACGAGATGAGAAGAGTGGCGATCGTGGTCACCGTGGTCGCGGTGTCGGCAGGATTTGTCGCGGGGTGTGGAAAGAGTCGAGACGAGTCGCTCACCGACTCGGGCGCGCCGGTCACCTGCGAGGTGACCCACGCGACCAAGCTCGGCATCGCCACCGGCAATGCGACCGGTGTGTTCGCCACGCTCGGTAGTGCCTACGCCGACCAGCTCTCGCTGGCCACCGACGGCAAGGTCTCGGCGACCGCCGCGGAGACCATGGCCTCGGTGCAGAACATCCAGCAGTTGGTGGCGGGTAAGTATCAGGTGGCGTTCGCGCAGACCGATACCGCCGCCGACGCGGTGCTCGGCATCGGCACCTTCGACGGCGATAAGCAACCGGTGCAGGCACTTTCGCGGCTCTACCCGAACTACACCCAGGTGGTCGTGCGGGCCGACTCCGGCATCAGGTCCATCGCCGAGCTGCGCGGTAAGCGGGTCTCGACCGGCTCCCCGAAATCCGGCACGGAGATGTTGGCGCGGCGCATCCTGCGGTCAGGCGGTCTGAATCCGGACAGCGATATCGCGGTCAACCGGCTGGATCTCACCAAAGCTGTCGCCGGTATGAAGGACGGCTCGCTCGACGCACTGTTCTTCGCGGGCGGCCTGCCGACGCCGGGCATCGCCGAGCTGTTCGCCTCGGCCAAGGACAGGTACCGCTTCCTCGACACTTCCGAACAGCTGGCGGGCATGCGGATCCTGAGCCCGGTGTACGAGTTGGGCACGATCCCGGCCGCTACCTATGGACTGTCCGAAGACGTGCCGTCCATCGTCGTGCCCAACGTGCTGTTGGTCCGCGACAACCTGGATGCCGACGTCGCCTGTGTCCTCACCAAGGCCCTCTTCGATCGCAAGCCTCAGCTGGAACAGGCGAACGCCGCGGCCAAGGGGATCGTGCGCGACACCGCGCGGGAGACGAATCCGGTCCCGCTGCATCGCGGGGCAGAGCACGCGCTGGCCAACTGACGGGGTCCGCACGGGGGTTGTGCGGGCGCGTTCGGATGAAGTTCGGGTGGCCTGAGTCACATTCGGGTGCCCCGGACCGGTCCTCGCCCGATGTCAGGGGCCTTGACCTGCGAATTTTCGCGCTGCGCAGGCGATTTGACGTGGCGTTCGCCGCCGCGTAACTTATTCCAGGTCAGAGCGACACGGACACCGACCCGGAGCCGAAGAAGCCCAGCGGAGACGCTGAGTGGAGAGCCTGGGAAACGAGGTAGGACGAGGAGCGCCTGACGCTCACACTGGCAAGACCGGCACCCCGATTTCACTTCGGGTTCATGGTTGCGCTAAGCTTGAAAAGTTGCCTCACCGACCGACCGGGCCAAGCCCGCTAGGTGGTTTGTGCGTGTGTTCTTTGAGAACTCAATAGTGTGTCGATGAATGTCAGTGCCAATTATTTAATTGGTTCCGGCCTCTCATACCCCCCGGTTGACGA